>NZ_OLMI01000002.1:0-1578750 GCF_900290215.1 Dorea sp. Marseille-P4042
TTTATCTTTATCATCATACTACCACACCCAAGAACTTTTGTACATTTTTCACGTAAAAAACCCCTCACACCATAATTGATGTAAGGGGTTTTCTATATAAGCTAATTAACGTTCTATGTTAGTCACCTACAGTGTACTATTTCTGGTTAATTGCTGCCTGTGCTGCTGCGAGGCGAGCGATTGGTACACGGAATGGTGAGCAAGATACATAGTCAAGGCCGATCTTGTTGCAGAATTCAACTGAAGATGGATCTCCACCGTGCTCTCCACAGATACCAACGTGAAGGCTTGGGTTAACCGGCTTACCTAATTCGATAGCCATTTCCATTAATTTACCAACACCTGTCTGGTCAAGCTTAGCAAATGGATCGTTCTCGAAGATCTTAGCATCATAGTAAGCTTCTAAGAACTTACCAGCATCGTCACGAGAGAATCCGTATGTCATCTGTGTTAAGTCGTTTGTACCGAAGCAGAAGAAGTCAGCTTCTGAAGCGATCTGATCAGCAGTAAGAGCTGCTCTTGGAATCTCGATCATTGTTCCAACTTCGTACTCAAGGTCGCTGCCTGCTGCTGCGATCTCAGCGTCTGCTGTCTCTACTACAAATTTCTTAACATATTTAAGCTCTTTGATGTCTCCAACAAGTGGGATCATGATTTCTGGTTTTACGTTCCAGTCTGGGTGAGCTTTCTTTACATTGATTGCTGCACGGATAACAGCGCTTGTCTGCATCTTAGCAATCTCTGGATATGTTACTGCAAGACGGCATCCACGGTGTCCCATCATTGGATTGAACTCATGAAGGCTGTCGATGATTGTCTTGATCTGCTCAACAGTTTTACCCTGAGCGTCAGCAAGTTTCTTAATGTCTTCCTCTTCTGTAGGAACGAACTCATGAAGCGGTGGATCAAGGAAACGGATTGTAACCGGGTTACCTTCCAGTGCTTCATACAGTTTTTCGAAGTCTCCCTGCTGTTCCGGAAGGATCTTAGCAAGTGCTGCTTCTCTTTCTTCTTCTGTCTCAGAGCAGATCATTTCACGGAATGCATCAATTCTGTTTCCTTCGAAGAACATATGCTCTGTACGGCAAAGTCCGATACCTTCTGCACCGAGCTCACGAGCTTTAACAGCGTCAGTTGGTGTATCAGCATTTGTACGAACTTTCATAGTTCTGTATTTGTCAGCCCATCCCATAATTCTTCCGAATTCACCAGCGATTGTTGCATCAACTGTCGGGATGATACCATCATAGATATTACCTGTAGAACCATCAAGTGAGATGCAGTCTCCTTCATGATATTCTTTTCCGGCAAGTGTAAATTTCTTATTAGCTTCGTCCATTGCGATGTCACCGCAACCAGATACACAGCATGTACCCATACCACGAGCAACTACGGCTGCGTGAGATGTCATACCACCACGAACTGTCAGGATACCCTGTGCAGACTTCATACCTGTGATATCTTCCGGTGATGTCTCAAGACGTACAAGAACAACTTTTTCTCCTCTTGCAGCCCATTCAACAGCGTCATCAGCTGTGAATACGATCTTACCGCAAGCAGCTCCTGGAGATGCTCCAAGTGCTTTAGCAAGTGGTGTAGCAGCTTTCAGTGCTGCAGCATCGAACTGTGGGTGAAGCAGAGAGTCAAGGTTACGAGGGTCGATCATTGCAACAGCCTCTTCCTCTGTTCTCATTCCTTCATCAACAAGATCGCAAGCGATCTTCAGAGCAGCTTTTGCTGTTCTCTTACCATTACGTGTCTGTAACATGTACAGTTTACCATGCTCTACAGTAAACTCCATGTCCTGCATATCTCTATAGTGTTTTTCAAGAGTTTCACAAACCTGTTTGAACTGTACGAATGCTTCTGGGAATTTCTCTTCCATTTCTGAAATGTGCATTGGTGTACGAACGCCGGCAACTACGTCTTCTCCCTGTGCATTTGTAAGGAATTCTCCGAACAGACCGTTCTCTCCTGTAGCTGGGTCACGAGTAAACGCAACACCTGTACCACAGTCATCTCCCATGTTACCAAATGCCATCATCTGTACGTTAACAGCTGTTCCCCATGAATATGGAATATCATTGTCACGACGATATACGTTAGCTCTTGGGTTGTCCCATGAACGGAATACAGCTTTTACTGCTTCCATTAACTGTTCCTTCGGATCAGATGGGAAATCAGAACCAATCTTCTCTTTGTATTCAGCCTTAAACTGCCCTGCCAGTTCTTTCAGATCATCCGCGGTAAGCTCTACATCAAGCTTCACACCACGTTTTGCCTTCATCTGATCAATCAGTTCTTCAAAATATTTCTTACCTACTTCCATAACTACATCGGAAAACATCTGAATGAATCTGCGATAGCAGTCCCATGCCCAGCGTGGATTACCGGACGCACAAGCCAAAGTCTCGACAACTTCTTCATTGAGTCCGAGATTCAGGATTGTGTCCATCATACCTGGCATCGATGCTCGTGCTCCAGAACGAACAGAAACGAGCAGCGGATTTGTCTTATCACCAAATTTCTTGCCTGTGATAACTTCCATCTGATCAATGGCTTCAAGAATCTGTTTCATAATCTCGTCATTGATCTGTCTGCCATCTTCATAGTACTGTGTGCAGGCTTCCGTTGTCACGGTAAAGCCTTGTGGTACCGGCAGTTCCAAATTCGTCATCTCCGCAAGATTTGCGCCTTTGCCACCAAGGAGATTTCTCATGGTAGCGTTACCTTCTGTAAACATATAAACCCATTTCGCCATAGCTATGACCTCCTAATACATTTCATGTTAAGGGTCAAAGCCAAAAACACCATTGTTTTTGTAGAAAATGGTCATGAGGCAAAACCCCAACATTATATTTTTTGTAAGCTGCAACTATATTATAGCACTTTGTTATATTTTTGTCAATAAAACAGAGGGATTATTCTCCCTCTGCTCTACAATAATTCGCATGCTTTTCGACATATTTCGTTCCTTAAAAATGTTCTTGGCATCTTTACTGAGAAATGCGCGTCGTGCAACGTATACACGTAAATACTACATATTTTTCAAAAATGCAACATAGCCTTTATATGCCTCGTATACATCGGCTTTGCTTGTCACTTCCCAAGGTGCATGCATGGATAACACTGCCACACCGCTGTCTATGACTTCCATGCCGTAATTTGCCATGATGTAAGCAATTGTTCCACCACCGCCTGCGTCAACTTTTCCAAGTTCGGCGAACTGATAAGATACATCTGCATCATCCATGACACCACGAATCTTTGCAAGGTACTCTGCATTGGCATCATTAGAACCACTCTTACCACGGCTCCCGGTGAATTTATTAAATACAAGTCCTTTCCCGAAAAATGCAGAACTTCTCTTTTCGAACACATCTGCGTACATCGGATCATATGCTGCACTTACATCGGAAGATAACATTCTGGAATTCTGCAAAGCTCTTCTGACTTGCAGCTCGGACTCCCCGTCAGTCATAGCAACCAGTTCAGCCACTACATTTTCAAAGAATCTGGAATGCATACCGGTTGCTCCTACGCTTCCGATCTCTTCCTTATCTACAAGGATGCAGCATCCGGTACGTGTGACCTGAGGCGTATCCAGAATTGCAAATAAAGATGTAAATGCACAAACACGGTCATCCTGACCGTATGCCAGCACCATGCTTCTGTCAAGACCACAGTCTCTTGCTTTTCCTGCCGGAACAATCTCAAGTTCTGCAGAGAGGAAATCTTCTTCCTCCATATCATAATATTTCTTCAGAAGTTCCATCACATTTGCCTTAACTGCTTCTTTTTCTTCCTGATCAAGAGAAGGATCCTGCTCAAGCGGCCGGCTTCCAATTAAAAGATCCAGCTTCTCGCCTTCTACGACTACACTTCCCTTTTTCTCAAGCTGCTTTGATGCAAGATGTACAAGAAGATCTGTAATCACAAATACCGGATCTTCCTCCTCATCTCCAATGCTGACTG
Organism: Dorea sp. Marseille-P4042; assembly: GCF_900290215.1. Lineage (NCBI taxonomy): Bacteria > Bacillati > Bacillota > Clostridia > Lachnospirales > Lachnospiraceae > Dorea > Dorea sp. Marseille-P4042. Next base: position 3,976 of record NZ_OLMI01000002.1, read on the forward strand.
GAACAATTGTTCCGTCTTTTTTTGCGATCACACCGTGAACAGCAAGCGGAAGTGTTACCCATTGATATTTCTTGATTCCTCCATAATAATGAGTATCCAGATAAGCCAGCTCTTCATTTTCATATAAAGGGTTCTGCTTCACATCAATACGCGGAGAGTCAATGTGTGCACCTAAGATATTCATTCCATTTTCCAACGGCTCCTGACCGATGATGAACAGGACAATACTCTTATCCATGCACACTGCATACACTTTATCCCCGGCTTTTAATTTTACATGTTCCTTCTGAAGCTCTTTTAAATTCTTATATCCGGCAGCTTCTGCCTTTTTCACCGCAAGTGTAATACACTCACGTTCTGTCTTTCCATCGTCCAGACAATTCTTATATGTCTCATTGATCTTGTCTAATTTTTCCAGTTCTGTCTGGTCATATACTTTCCATGCATTTCTACGTTCCATGCTCAAGACTCCTTTTTTCTTATATTTCGCAGCTAAATTTCTGCCACAATTTGATAATAAGTATATCATATTATAAATACATTATTTACATTTTTCCTAAAGTTCATTATAATTTTAATTGCATTTTAATTGTTATACTATCAAAAGGGGAAATGAACATGAAAATTTTGATTCAAAAATGGAACAACATCAGTCTGATCAAACGCATTATCTGCGGTCTGATCATCGGAATTGCTTTGGGACTTATTTTCCCACAGGCGACCGCAATCTCCATTCTCGGAGATCTGTTCGTCGGAGCACTTCGCGGAATCGCACCGCTTCTTGTATTCTTCCTGATTATGAGTTCCCTTTGCCGCATGGCAAAAGGCCAGAAAACGAACATGTCTTTTATCGTGATACTGTACCTGCTCGGCAATCTGTTCTCTGCATTATCAGCAGTTATTGCCAGCTACTTGTTCCCGGTAACTCTGACATTTTCACAGAGCACGAATACTCAGGATATCACACCACCGACCGGTGTCACAGAAGTGCTGAAAAATCTGCTGATGAATGTCGTTGCGAATCCAGTCGACTCACTGGTAAACGCCAATTATATCGGAATCCTTGCATGGGCCATCATACTTGGCATTGCTCTTAAGAGCGCAAGTGATGGCACAAAGAATGCTTTGGAGAATATTTCAGATGCTATCGCGACTGCAGTAAAATGGATCATTAACTGTGCACCATTTGGTATCATGGGACTGATCTTCACTACAATCTCCGAGCAGGGACTCGACGTTCTTCTCGGATACGGACGTCTGATCTGCGTACTGGTCGGAACCATGCTCTTCGTGGCACTTATTATGAATCCACTGATTACATTTATCTGCCTTCGTAAGAACCCATACCCACTTGTGCTTCGCTGCCTGAAAGACAGCGGACTGACAGCATTCTTCACCCGAAGCTCTGCTGCCAACATTCCGGTCAACATGAAACTCTGCCAGGATCTTGGTTTGGACGAGGATACTTACTCCATCTCCATTCCACTTGGCGCAACTATCAATATGGCAGGAGCTGCTATTACAATCTCCACTATGGCACTTGCCGCAGCACATACACTGAATATCCACGTAGACTTCCCGACTGCACTGATTCTGTGCGTCCTCTCTGCAGCCAGCGCTGCCGGAGCTTCCGGTGTAGCCGGCGGATCACTCCTTCTGATTCCACTTGCCTGCAGCCTCTTCGGTATTCCGAACGATGTCGCTATGCAAGTCGTTGGTGTCGGATTCATCGTTGGAGTTATCCAGGATTCCTGCGAAACCGCACTGAACTCATCTACCGATGTCCTCTTTACGGCAATCGGAGAGATGCGTACACGAAAATAATGAATTAGGGACGTAGTAAAACTTTAAAATACTACGTCCCTAATTATTATTTTACCATGTAAATTTCTTTTCAAAGTAAGCGTCAAGATCTTCTATTTTGATTCTCTCCTGCTCCATTGTGTCACGGTCACGTACTGTAACTGCTCCGTCTTCTTCGGAATCGAAGTCGTATGTTACACAGAATGGTGTTCCGATCTCGTCCTGACGACGATAACGTTTTCCGATATTTCCACGGTCATCGAACTCGCAGTTGTATTTCTTAGCAAGCTGTGCATATACTTTCTCTGCTCCTTCGTTGAGCTTCTTGGAAAGTGGAAGTATACCAATCTTCACTGGTGCAAGTGCCGGATGGAAGTGAAGAACAGTTCTTGTATCCGGCTTATCTTCTGTTCCAATATTCTCTTCATCATAAGCTGCACACAGGAATGCAAGAACTACACGGTCTGCTCCAAGTGACGGCTCAATAACATATGGTGTATATTTTTCTTTCTTCTCGTCATCAAAATAAGTAAGATCCTGTTTTGACACATTCATATGCTGTGTCAGATCATAATCTGTACGATCTGCGATTCCCCACAGTTCTCCCCAGCCAAATGGGAACAGGAACTCGATATCCGTAGTTGCTTTACTGTAGAATGAAAGCTCCTCTTTATCATGGTCACGATAACGTACTTCTTCGTCTTTCAGTCCCAGTGTGTGTAACCAGTCAAGACAGAACTTCTTCCAGTAAGCGAACCACTCAAGATCTGTATCAGGCTCACAGAAGAACTCTAACTCCATCTGTTCGAACTCTCTTGTACGGAATGTAAAGTTACCTGGTGTAATCTCATTTCTGAATGATTTACCAATCTGTCCGATTCCAAATGGAATCTTCTTTCTTGATGTACGCTGTACGTTCTTAAAGTTTACAAAGATTCCCTGTGCTGTCTCTGGTCTTAAATATACTGTATTCTTTGCATCTTCTGTAACTCCCTGGAATGTCTTGAACATTAGATTGAACTCACGGATCTCTGTGAAATCATGTTTACCGCAAGTCGGACATGGAACATTATTCTCTTTAATAAAATTCTCCATCTGCTCATGGCTCCAGCCGTCGATGCTGTCTCCAATCTCAATACCATGCTCGTGAGCGTAATCTTCAATAAGTTTATCAGCTCTGAAACGCTCATGGCATTCTTTACAATCCATAAGAGGGTCGCTGAATCCGCCAAGATGACCACTTGCAATCCATGTTTGTGGATTCATAAGGATCGCACAATCTACGCCGACATTATATGGTGATTCCTGAATGAACTTCTGCCACCATGCTTTTTTAACATTATTCTTAAGCTCAACTCCGAGATTTCCATAATCCCATGTATTTGCAAGTCCTCCGTAAATCTCAGACCCCGGATACACGAATCCTCTGGATTTTGCTAAAGCTACAATTTTGTCCATTGTTTTTTCTACCATATTCCCTTCTCCTTCTCCTCTGATATTGTTAATAATTATACAGTTAATACTATCTATTTTCAAGTCTATTTCCCATATATTTACTTTGTATTTCTATAAATCAAACTATTGTCTCTAATATTTCCAGTGATTTAAAGTTTCTTCCCACGTATACATTCAGGTAATTGCGGATCAGATTCTCCAGTTCCAAAAGCACTTCTTCTTTTACTGCGAATGTATATAACTTCTCTACTTTTGAGCTGATAATATACTGAAGCGTATATAAAGTAGATGTCCCTACCATCACCGCGTCCGGCGCATGAATCTCACATTTTCTACAGACCAGACCGCCTTTTCTGACGCTGAACTTCATATTTTCTTCCCAGCTTCCACAACTGACACATTCAAACACCTGTGGGCCTTCTCCATTGATACAAACCGCCTTTAACTCATAAATGCACCGAATCAGCCGATTTGGTATATGTACATTTGTAAGGGCGCGCAATGTCTGATACAAAAGTTTTAAGAGTTCTGTCTCATCGTTGGCTTCCCTTGCATAGTACCCTGCAAAATCCAGAAAATAAAAACCATAGTAAGCACCTTCCACGTCTGTCCGAAGTTCAGAAAAATAATTGGAAATAGAGGCCGACATCAATGTATATGATGTCCGCCCCTCATAGACTACAAATTCTCCAAATGAAAATGGGCTTGTCACCCCAAGGAGGGAACTATTGGTTCTTCTGGCTCCTCTTGCAAATGCTGCAATTTTCCCACGTTCTTTTGTAAGCAGTACAACACGTCTGTCATAATCGCCCACCGGATTTGCCGAAAGCACCATGCCCGTCACGGTAATCTGATTCATAGGTCTTCTTCTGTGAACGCTCCATGACTCTGTAGCAGATCTTCATGCCACGGTAATAGAGATAGTCCACAATCCTTCCTGTCTTCATAAATTGCTTCCAGTACTTTTCTTCCATAAGGTCACCTCATCATAAGCTTGTTTTCATGTAAATGTTTTTCCTTATGATTAGATTCCCCCAAATACCACTCATTTTATTCTTCTTCCCGATATCCAAAATTTTTCATCAGAAATTCGCTGTCTCTCCAGTCCTTCTTTACCTTCACCCAAAGCTTCAGATTGACCTTACAATCCAACATTCTCTCAATCTCATAACGGGCAGTACTTCCAATTTTTTTCAGCATACTCCCCTGTTTTCCGATGATGATTCCCTTGTGTGAATCACGCTCACAGATGATCGTTGCATCAATATGCATAACTTTGTTCTGCATTTTCATACGGTCAATCGCAACCGCGATTCCATGCGGAATTTCATCTTGCAAACTGTGCAATGCTTTCTCACGGATCAATTCTGCCACAATCTGACGTTCCGGCTGATCCGTCACTGTGTCCTCATCATAAAACTGTGGTCCATATGGAAGATATTTCATAATGACGCGTAGAAGTTCATCCGTATTGTCACCACTTCTTGCAGATACCGGAACAATATCTGCAAAGTCATAAATATCTTTGTATGCAGCAATTGCCGGCAGAATCTCTTCTCTCTTCACAGAATCCACCTTATTGATGACGAGAATGACCGGTGTCTTGACTCTCTGAAGATGCTTTGCAATATGCTGTTCGCCCGCTCCGATAAATGTAGTTGGCTCCACAAGCCAAAGCACGACATCCACTTCATTCAATGTCTTCTCAGCCACATTTACCATGTACTCGCCGAGCTTGTTTTTCGCCTTGTGGATTCCTGGTGTATCAACAAATACAATCTGACCTTCATCCGTTGTCAGAACCGTCTGGATACGGTTACGTGTTGTCTGCGGTTTGTTAGATGTAATGGCAATCTTCTGCCCGATCAGGTAATTCATTAATGTAGATTTTCCCACATTCGGACGTCCAATCAATGTCACAAAACCAGACTTAAAATCATTCTTCATATATTCTCCGTTACTGAAAACTTATAAAAACTTATAAACTCCCATGTTTCATTCCCACTTCAACGAGTATGCTTTTGATGATATAAATATCTATCTACTCACAAGTTCTTGTACTCTCCATAGGCGTAAATTCCGGACTAACGTATCCGTACATATTTGCATTAACGTTTCAGTGTTAGCTTGCAAATCGTTCTCCATAAGCCTTGAGATTTATAGATGCCTGGAAATCTCTGTCAATTATATTCCCACACGCACATCTATAAACCCTGTCAGATAATTTCAAATCTTTTTTGATATTTCCACAACAGCTGCAAAGCTTTGATGATGGATAAAACCGATCAGCCACAATAAGCTGGATCCCTTTATCACTGCATTTGTATTCAAGCTGTTTTCTAAACCAAAAAAATCCTTGTTCCTGAACTGCTTTGGATAAATGTCTATTTTTCATCATTCCGCTGACATTCAGATCTTCAATACAGATAAATCTTGGCTTTCGATTTACGATCTCAGATATGGTCTGATTCAAATAGTTTTTACGGATGTTTGTTAATCTGTAATTTCGTTTTAATAAAAGTTTTTCCTTTTTGATTACATTATTTGTTTTACAGTAACTTTCCCCTTTCTTATTTTTCTCGTAAGAACGAGAGATACTACGCTGTAATCTGCGTTTCTGTTTTTCTAGTTTCTTTACTTTCTGACTCTTATTGATGTTCTTATACTTAACGGCATCAGAGCAGACAGCTAAGTCTTTAATTCCTAAGTCTATGCCAACTCCATCATCATTAAGTGTTTCCTTGCAGTCAGGAAATTCTACACATACACTGATCCACCAGTTCAATCCATCAAAGGATATTCTCGGATTCATATATTTAACATCTGTTGGAATACGTCCATGTTCTGCAAGTCTTACCCAATTCTTTTTCTGCTTATTTGCTTTCCTGCTGGAAGAAAAGCCTTCAAGCTTAACGTGGGTATTACTGAATTGTATCTTAACGTTGTCCTGATAGAACTTCGGCATTGATCTCTTTTTAGACTTGAATCTTGGGAATTTTTGCAAGCCCTTGAAAAAGTTCTTATACGCAGTACAGGCATCTTTGATTGCCTGTTTGGTTACATTATTTGAAATATTTAATAACCATGCGTATTCCTCAGAATGTCTGAGCTTTGTAAATTCTTTTCTGAGTTCTGAATCTGAAATGAATTTGCCACCTTTTTCATAATTTTCTTTTTCCCTGGCCAAAGCCCAGTTATAAGCAAATCTTGAAGCACCTGCGTACTGAAACATCTTAGTTTTCTGTACGTTGTTTGGTATCAGCATTACTTTTATGGCTTTTACCATCTGTTTCCTCCTGTATCAATTCCCGGATAAGTTTCTTAGCTTTGTTCGCTCGTTTTCCTTGTAATTTGCAGCTGAATACTGTGATTATTTGAACCAGATCTTCAACAAGTTCCTGCTGTTCCGATTTTTCAGTATTATCAATAATCTCAATCTCACAATTATAAAGTGAAGCGATATATTCTATCAACTCAAAACCAAATCGCAATAGCCTGTCTTTATATAAAACAACAACCTTTTCAACTTGATTTTGAGAGATTCGTCTAATCAATTCCTGAAGTCCTTTTTTCTTATAATTTATCCCAGANGAAGCGATATATTCTATCAACTCAAAACCAAATCGCAATAGCCTGTCTTTATATAAAACAACAACCTTTTCAACTTGATTTTGAGAGATTCGTCTAATCAATTCCTGAAGTCCTTTTTTCTTATAATTTATATTTAACTGTTAACAACCTCTCAATTAGGGACACCCCTAATCACTGATGGGGCGTAGTATTTTAATGAAATGCTACGTCCCTAATTAAAAACTTGTCACATCGCCAAATAATTCTTTATCTTCTTCTATTTTCTCTTCTCCACCAATGACGCACAACTGGTCTGCTGCCAGTACTGCTTTCGCCACCTTGGCGAGTGCCCGGATATCTTCCTGTGCCGCATCCAGGATCTGTGCGCGTTCTTTCTTAATCATCTCGGCACTTACTTTGTTCATGTAGAGATTCATAGAACGTTCGCCCTTAGTCGCCGGTGTCATTGGCTGATCCATGTTACTGATTGTTCCAATGATGTATTTTGTCATATCACGGTCACTGGCAGTAAAGTTCTCCAGGTAATCTACCACACCCTCATATACATCAATGGTACGTTTTAAATTCGGGTCACGGTAAGACACAAAGTAACCTTCTCCGATGCGGTTGAAACTGCTCATGCAGCCATAAGCTCCGCCTTTGACTCGGATATTCTGCCACAGATAATCATAGCTTAAGATCACTTTGAGAATCTGCAGTGCTCCTGTATATTCTACGCCACGATCTATGAAGTTACCAGTGCGTGCTACATACTGAACTTTTGATGCAGTCTTAAATCCTTCATTCTTTTTCTCGCAATGAATGATGCACGGTGTCTCTATTACGTTCTCATGATTGAGCCTTCCGGCTAGTTCTGCGATTCTCGGCTCCATGCCCTCAAGACCTTCTCTTGCCGCTGTATAGCTGATCATCATATTGTCCGGACGGAAGATTTTCTTTGTCAGTGCGTACAATCTCTGCGATAACGCCTCTTTTTCCTCGTCAAAATGTTCCTCTATATAGGCAACTCGTTTGTAGAAGTCAATTCCGCTTGTCATATCTTTGAATTTAGCAGACGGTGATGCATAAGACAGTGCACGAAGTGCTGCTGTCGTATGCCCAGAAGACTGGAACTTCATAATCAGCCTTGATTTCAGCATAGCAAGAATCTCCCGGATTCGTTTCGTATCATCCAGTTTTGATGCCGTAAGAATCTCTGCCATCATGGCAAATGTTTTCTCAAGTTGTGAGTATAATGCTTTTCCTTTGATCTCAAATGTCGCTTTGAATTCTTTTTCTTTCACACGTGTCACATTATTATACAGCTCCAGTGATGTACCGATTCCTCCGGTATTTACATTTATCTCATTGAATAACTCACTGTATTCATAGTTCTCTGTATCAATAATTCCAAGTACTGACTGCAGGATTCCAACATCCGCCAGTTCTTCTGCACTGACACCGGACAGATCGAACATAACGTTCACATATCCGATTCCATTTGTCTCAATCTCATGATAAACAACCGGCACATCTGCCAGCTTCATTTCTTCATTAAAGAATGGAGCTATCTCTCTGGAAATGTCTTCTCTGCGCAGTACCGGGATTTTTTCCAGATTTTCTATCGCTTCCGGTTCAGACTGGTACTCTTCCAGCGCCTTCGTGTCTGCCACCAGTTTTTCGACCTCTGCATTGCTCAATGACTCTTTATATTTCTGAAGCTTGTCCTGGAGCTGTGCATCCAGACGTGCTGTACGTCCCTGCTCCGGGCGGACCACTACGATTGCTCCGTGTGTATTGTCAAGCAGATACTTCTGGATCAGTTCTTCATAATATCCGGTTCCAACTTTGTTCTTTAAAAATGCAAATGTCTCTAACGCCTCAATATGGATAAACGGCTGGTTTTCATCATAAAGCCAGCTATCCATAACTTGGAGTCCATACATAAGTCCTTTTGGATAATTTCCAAAATCAGCTTCTCTGTATCGGAATTCGTTGTAGTTGATTCCTGCCAGCAGCGCTTTCTGGTTGATGCCATTCTTCACCTGGCCTCTAAGAACGTCTTCAATCACCTTCACAAACTCATCTTTCTGACTTTCCTCTGCATTTTTCGCAACGACAGAGAAAATAGGCTGATACACACCGTTGTCATAAGAACCCATAATGTCTTTTCCGATTCCGGCATCGGTAAGAGCCTTCTTAAGCGGTGCTCCCGGTGCAGATAACAGTGCGTAATCCAGGATTTCAAATGCCTGATAGAGTTCTCGGTCCAATGTTGTTCCAATGACCTTATTATAAGAAAGAAATGTATTCTCTTCTGTAGATTCATCGCTTGCTATAGAATATTCAAAAGTCTTCTCCTGTACCTCATCAAATGGCTTCTGCAAATGAATTTCTGAGTTTACGTCCTTTTTGTCATAGTGACACAGGTATTCCTCGTCAAGCCAGCGAAGTTTTTCCTCCATATCCATATCTCCGTACAGATAAATATAACTGTTGGACGGATGGTAATATGTTCTATGGAAATCAAGAAACTGCTCGTAAGTAAGCTGTGGAATCACCTCCGGATCTCCACCGGACTCATTTGCATAGCAGTTATCCGGGAACAAGGTATTCAGAACAACCCGATCCAGAACTCCCTCCGGTGAGGAAAATGCTCCCTTCATCTCATTGTATACAACTCCATTGTAGGAAAGCTCGCCATCTTTTTCATCCAGCTTGTAGCTCCAGCCCTCCTGACGGAATGTCTTATCATGATTGTAAATATTCGGATGCAAAACCGCATCCATATATACATGCATCAGATTCTGAAAATCCTTGTCATTACAGCTTGCCACCGGATAAACAGTCTTATCCGGATACGTCATTGCATTTAAAAATGTATTCAAAGATCCCTTCACCAGCTCTACAAATGGATCCTTTGCCGGGAAATTCTTTGACCCGCAGAGTACGGAATGCTCCATAATATGCGGAACTCCTGTACTGTCTGACGGTGGTGTCCGAAATGCAATGCTGAACACTTTGTTATTGTCATCATTCTCAACAAGCAGAACTCTCGCGCCACTTTTCTTATGCTTTAAAAGCTTTCCTTTCGCTTTAATACCCTTTAAATCTTCGTCTTTTAATACTTCATACGTCGTTAAGTCTTTTACACTCATAAACTTTCCGATGTCTCCTTTCTCATACACTGAGGCTATTATATCACATTTTTCTACAAAATAAACTGTAAGCCCTTTGGAATACACGAGTATTTTTATCCATCAATAAATACCGCTTGTAAAATGTATCTGCAAATCATCAGATTTTTCAAAGCTGAAAACAAAAAAGAACATCTGCTCTTTAGAAATATCCTAAAAACCGGATCCATTTCTTAAGGCAAATGTTCTTTTCGTTCTTTTATTCTTCTTTTCCTGTAATTGCACGGATCACCAAAAGTGTTCCTGTCATCAGCACAATACCGATTGGCAGACAGATCCATGCGTTCTGTACAAATCCTGCAATGATATAAGTCACAAATGATACTGCTGCCACAGTCATAGCATATGGAAGCTGTGTCGATACGTGATTTACATGATTACACTGCGCTCCGGCTGACGCCATGATCGTCGTATCAGAAATTGGCGAACAGTGGTCGCCGCATACCGCACCTGCCATGCAGGCTGAGATAGAGATGATCATCATCGTTTCATTTGTTCCCTGGAATACAGCAACTACGATTGGAATCAAAATTCCGAATGTTCCCCAGGAAGTTCCGGTCGCAAATGCAAGGAAACAACCCACCAGGAAAATAATTGCCGGGAGGAAATTCACAAGTCCTGTCGCAGCCGTCTCCATAACTCCTGCCACATACTCTGCTGCACCAAGACTGTCTGTCATAGCTTTCAGTGTCCATGCAAATGTCAGAATCAGGATTGCCGGCACCATAGCCTTGAATCCATCTGGAATACATGCCATAGAATCTGTAAACTTCAGAACTCTTCTAAGTGCATAGAAAATAACCGTAATCACAAATGCGAAGAAGCTTCCAAGCATCAGTCCGACTGACGCATCACTGGCTGAAAATGCTTCTACAAAACTAACGCCACTGAAAAATCCTCCACTGTAAAGCATTCCGATAATACAGCAGCCAATCAGTACAAGAATTGGAAATACAAGATCGATCACACCGCCTTTTTCTTCAACTACATCATCCTGTGCATCTGCGTACGGTCTGTCCGGTGTAGTATAGATATCTCCTCTTAATGCATTATCTTCATGGACACGCATTGAGCCATAGTCAACCTTTAACACAACAAGAAGAACCATGGTCAGGATTGTCAGAAGTGCGTAATAGTTAAATGGAATGGCACGGAGAAAAATGGAAAATCCGTCCTCTCCCTCCACGAATCCGGTAACTGCCGCCGCCCATGAGGAAATCGGTGCAATGATACATACCGGGGCTGCCGTAGCATCAATCAGGTAAGCTAACTTCGCTCTTGATACCTGATGCTTATCTGTGACTGGTCTCATAACACTTCCAACGGTCAGGCAGTTAAAGTAATCATCAATAAAAATCAAAACTCCAAGCACGATTGTCGCAAGCTGGGCTCCGATTCTTGTCTTAATGTGTACGCTCGCCCAACGGCCAAATGCAGCGGAACCTCCTGCTTTATTCATCATGCACACCATAATTCCAAGAATCACAAGGAATACTAAAATTCCCATATTATAGCTGTCTGTCAGAACCCCTACAATACCATCTTGAAATACATGAAGTACTGTATTCTCAAATGAAAATCCTGACCAGAAAAGTCCTCCGATCACAATTCCTACAAATAAAGAACTGTAAACTTCTTTTGTGATCAGCGCCAATACGATCGCTACAACCGGTGGCACCAGCGCCCAAAAAGATGCATACATCTTTGGCACATACTCTGTTGTCTCTTCTGCTGCAAAAACTGTGACAGAACTCATAGCCAGCATCAGAAGACAAACTACAGCCCCCCAGGCTGCCAGTTTTCTCTTTTTCAACATAATCTCTACTCCTTTATGTAATTTAATATTTTCGGAATAAAGCTCTGCCTGGTTACATTTTTTCTACCACAGATCTTATACCTGTTTTTCATACCTGTCATGAAACATTTTCCCATTTTCATGTCAACTATAGATCTAAATAGAAAAACCGTGAATGCATCTGCGTCGTGCACTCACGGTATAATTCATCAGTCCAAATATCCCGTTCTTTCTCCTTACGGTCTATTCTTTATTATACTCTGATAGCGCTCCACCGATGTGACAGTTCGCAGCATATTCTGCCACGCCCCAGAAAATGTACTTGGGATGTTACATTTTCTTCGGCGGTCTCCCCTTTCATGTCCGGCAGCTTCCCAAGCTGTCGCCGATCATTACTGATGAATCCCGCACCTCTATCAAGCAAATTCTTTATTCACATAGTATCTTTTTATCACCTATGTTAAAAAAAGTCAATCCTTTTTCTTATACTTTTATCGTTATTTTATTGTCATTTTTATTATTATTGTTTACTATACTTTCTCTACCCGGCATGGTACAGATTTAATAAGTACAAATCCTGTCATCGGATCTGCATAGTCCAGACTACACAAATCATTGACATTTCCATTTTTCCAAGGTTCTGCCATATAGGCGCTTCCTCCTCCATGTGGAATATGTATTGCATGTCTTGCAATGCCACGGATTTTCGCTTTAAATGTTCCTTCTGCGAATGGCGTTATTACTTTTACCATGTCGCCATCTTCGATACCAATTTCTTTTGCATCTTCCGCATTGATATCTACAAACGGATACGGTTCAATCTCAGCAATTTTATCTAGATTTGCCCCAAACACACCCATACGGTTATTGCTTCTTGCTCCACTTGTCATAGTAAATGGATATTCTTTACCAGCAAGTTCCGGAATTGAACGAATATCCTTATACTCTGGATATGGGACAAATCCATTTTCCTCCAGAATTGTAGAACAAATTTCCAGCTTTCCGGACGGTGTCGGGAATCCCGGTTTTCCATCTGCTCTTAACTCACCTGTCTCATATTTCTTATAATGCTTTTCTTTTTTCTGGTCTGCACTTGTCCCAAAATCTCCTGCATATGGCGCAGTTCCACTAAGAAGCCAGCTTCTAAGTTCTTCTTCTGTCTGTGGAAGTTTATCACCAAATCCGAGTTTTTTGGCAATTGCTCCCATAATTAACACATCGTTTTTAGATTCTCCGACTGGCTCAATCAGGGGTTCCACAATATGTGGTCCTTCTGGTCCTGGTACAGCTTTTGGCACTTCGAATAACGAACAGGCCGGAAAAACTACATCTGCATATCGGGCATCTTCTGTAAAGTAACGATCCAGAACGATCAGGCAATCTAATTTTTTATATGCTTCACGCCAGCTTTTACTGTCCGGGAATGACAATACCGGCGATCCTCCTAAAATCATAAGTCCACGGACCGGGTATGGCTCGTCTTCTAATACTGCTTTCGGAAAACGCGAAAACTGTCCCAGACCACTGAATTTATAAAATAACGGAAATTCATCTACTCCGATTGGTTTGTCATCTTCTGGTATTTCAAAAAACTTTGGAGTCTCCAATCCTTTTGCATTCAGATAGATTGCACCCGGCGCGTCCAACTTCCCGGTAATTGCCCACAATACAAAGATTGCACGGTTATTTTGAATTGCACTGAGTTGATATTCCAGACCCGTATATGCAACAAGCGGAATCTTTGCAGTAGAGCAGAAAATATCTGTCAGCTTTTCAATATCTGTCACGGAAATGCCACACCATTTTGAAAGCTGCTCCATTGTCTGTGTATCCAGATAAGCTTTAAACTCTTCAAATCCTCTTGTATATTTCTCAATAAATTCATGGTCATAACGTCCACTGTCTATAATCAGTTTCAGCATTGCAAGGGCAAGTGCTCCATCGGAACCCGGCGTAATCGAAATCCACCAGTCTGCAATTTTTCCAAGTCCTTCCTGCCTTGGATCTATCACGATCAATTTTGCTCCTCGCTTCTGAGCTTCCTTAATACGATGCAACATCACCTGCGGACCATCGTCACTGGCAGAGTTTTTACCCCATGAGATAATATAATCACTTTCTTCAATCTCCTGCACCATCATTCTCGTATTCAGACCCATAAGTGTTCCAGGCGTCACTGTACTGGATGCCAGATTACAGATGGATGCACAATTCATATCATTGACAGAACCCATATTTATAAGAAATTTGCCTTTGCCGCTTCCATCACCTTTGCCACAAAGTCTTGTTACAGGAAGCCCTAAAATACCTCGTCCATAGTAAGATGCCAGAGATCTGCCGCCATATGTATCTGCGGTTTTCTTTAGTAATTCTGCAGCCTTATCGATAGCCTCTTCCCAACTGCACTCGCGGAATTTTCCTTCTCCACGCTCGCCAACTCTGATCAATGGACGTTTGATACGCTCCTCCCCATAAAGAATATCTGGTACCAATGCTCCTCTTGGACATAATCTTCCTTTCGGAGATTCTTTATCCGGTTCTGCTTTCACAATTTTTCCATCTTCAATGGTATAAATAACTGCACAGCCACCCTGACACAAACCACAGGTTCCTTTTTTTACCATAACGCTTCCTCCCGTCTGTAAAATACGTACTATTTTATTTATAGTTTAACACCCCCTACAATAGTCCTCAAATTGTTAATCTCTATATATAAACTTCAGTTATAGATTAAAAGAGCGCTCACCGTACAATCGTATAATAAGGTGATGCGCTCTGCTTTCCTGTGAAACTTTCTGTCTGTTATTTTCTTTTTGCATATAACAACTAATGAACAATTACTTTTTTTCTATTTTCTTTTTATATTCGTAAGTCCCGATCATAATTCCTCCACAGATTAACATCAGACCTGCCAGAGTTTTTATATCTGCGCTGTCCCCGGTCTTGACCGTCATGCTTTTTTGTTTGGCTTCCGGTGCCCGATATCTGTTCACAAACACAGGTTCAACTTTCTCTCCTTTTGCATTGTATGCGACAATAAGTGACTGTAGCGTATCTGTACGTTCATTTCTCATAATATAGACTTCCAGAGAATACTCGGACTGGTCATATGTCCAATTTTTTCCATCACCGGCCACCTGACTGATCGTATATCTGTACACCCCCGGATTTTCATACTGAATTTGAAATGCATCTTTCTTTGTTCCTGTTATCTGAACTTTTGAAATCTTCGGCATCGGACTTTGTTCATCATTTTGTTTTAATAGAAACGAAAATATTTCGTTTTGTTGCGAGTTTCCATTAATTTTTAATTTCACAGGAATATTGACCGTTATCTGCTCCTGTGTATTCTCTACCGTTGTCACATGATTTGTTTCTATATCTGCCATTTGGTTTTCTTCTGCACTTGCCGCATGAATTTTCACTGAAGATAACATCGCTGTAGATATCAGTGCAAAAACTACCATTACCAGCCACATTTTACATTTTCCACACATACTTGCCTTCTCTTGTATATTTATCCCCCGCATTTTCTCATTCATTTTCCATCTCCACATATACTTTTCCACTTCCTTCCTCCGAAGCACTGCTGTGCACAATCCTGCATATGAGAACATGTCTTGCATTTGTTCCGCTTGTAGAACAGGTCGACAGTGCTACCATCTGATCTTCCGTCGTAAGTTCTTCTCCTGTTGTATACTGCGCCTGTTCGTAAATGCGTTTCAAAAGCTCCTGCCTTTCCGATACATTATCCCACTGGGTTCGATAAATATATTTGTCATATGCATCTACTGTAAGAAACGCAGCTGTTTCCAGGTATAGCACCCGGTCCGGCAGATAAATTTTCCCAGTTGTATTTTTCTGGAAAAATGTTTCATCACTATATTTATCCAGATCACCGAACATTTTTCCTGCCTGCATATGATGCCCCATAAGTACCATATATGGATCTGTAAACTTCCGATTATTCTGCCAGTCCAAAAAGATACTTCCGGATATCTCCGGATTTCCAAGTGCATCCTTATCCAGATATTCAAAATTGTCCTCTCCCTGAACTATTGGATAGTCGATTCCTGTATGATCCATAACAATCCATCCACATACATCCGGATTCATAGCCATAAGCTGACTGAAATTATAAGAAAGTCCTTCTTCCTCGTCTGGTTTATATTCCACCATCGTTTTCAGTGCATTTTCCGAGCCATCTAAAATGCTCCAGTTGTCCCACAGCGCATAACCGGCATAGGCGAGGCAGCATAAAAAAATAACTGCCGCCACGCCATTTACAACCATATCAAGCCCTTTAGTCAGATAATACTCCGGCGTTCGTTCCATCCTTAGATTCTCTTACGACGGAAAAATACGAGACATCCACCGAACGCTGCTGCAAATGCAAGAAGGACTGGTGCAAAATGAAGGATCACACCTGTCGGTGGAGTAACTGTGTCAATATTGGTGTAAGCAACTGTGTTTGTTGCATCCAGATTAATTGTTCCGTTCGCACTCTTACTTTCAACTGCTTTTCCACCATTCACGCTGACATTTGTTGTATCATACCCTTTTGAGTCAGTCTCCTTTACAGTATAGACTGCCCCTGCCGGAAGATTTTTAATTTCAAATGTCTCGCCGTGTTTCAGTGTAAATGTAGTTTCCTCTCCATTTGTCACGGTAACATCTGCTTTGTTTGTAGAATAAGTTCCGTCAATTCCATTCACAACAACAGTAAAAGTGAACTCATCATTTTTATTTGCAGCACTTCCGGAAACAGTTTTTGTTATTTTTAAAGATTCTGCATCCGCTTCTGTATTTTCAAATCCTGCCCCTTCACTTTTCTGATTGGTTGCCACACTCGTTGTTGCAATGCCTGATACCTTTAAATTTCCTGTCTGGGATCCGTTATCTTCTGTCTCCCATACAACCTGAACATTTAACAAATAAGACTGATCAGAATATGCAATATTGGGATTGTGTCCCGGATTCTCGCTTAACATGAAGTGATATAACCCCGGAGCTGTAAATCTAATTCCGTCGAATAACTCATCATAAGACAATGTTTCACTGGAGCTTGCTCCGCCTGCTGCCTTTGTCTTCCATGCTGATGTAATCTGCGCCGTCTTTGTGGCATTATTCTGTGTCATTTCACTTCCATTAAATGTCGGTGTGCTCGAAGCATTGGTTCCGATTGCATCAGAACCTGTGTACTCTAATGCAAAATCAAATGTTTCTGAATCATTGAGTAATCCATTTTCTGCAACTGACCAGGTCTTGGTAATCTGCTTTCCAGGGCCAGAATATCCATTAACACTAATTCCCTGTGTTTGCGAATTCGCTGCAAATGCAGTTAATGACATACCCATAAGCATTGCTGTGGACAGCATAGATGCTACCAGTTTTTTAGTAAACTTTTTCATATCTTACATTCCTTTCCATATTCTAAAGCAACTTTTTTATCTCTTTTTTGATTATATATTTCTCCTTCGGATCACAGTGATAACAAGCCCCCGAATCTCGTTTTTCGATACTGCTCCCAGTGTCCTGCTGTCTCTGGACACACTGTGATCATCACTTAAAATATAATATTGCTGACTTTTAAGCGTTACTTTTCCTGTACCATTTTCATTTCCCGGGTTATACATATCTTCCTGGTTTATATCTGCCTGTGTATAACCATTTATGACAAGCTGTCCGTCCTTCGTAATTTCCACTGTCTCACCAGGCATCGCCGCAATTCTTCCGACCATCTCTACTCCTCGCTTTTCATATACGACTACATCACCTCCCGTATATGAGTCCTGCAGGCGGTAGTATAATAACAGATCTTTGTCACCGATTGCCGGTTTCATATCGCTTCCATACTCAAATGTCACTCCGAACACACACCGGAACAGAAGCACAAGAAAGACCGCAAGAAATACTGCTTTTCTAAGATCACTGCCACGAAGCTTCCGAAGTATCGTTCGCTGCCTTCTTTGCCGGATTACCTCTTCCGTACTACCTGCCCGGTTAGATTGTATACTCTGCTCCATGTTTCTCCTTTAATTGCATGCGAAACTTTTCTTCCTGGATAAAAAAGACTCTACGATACATTTCGTCCAGAATCAGAAGCTTATCCCACACTTCCTGTTCATCAACCAGTCCAAATATTCTGTGAAATTGCATAGTTTCAATAACATGTGCAATATCCTTTACAGATGATGCATGCCTGGCTTTCTGAATCCATTCTTCATTTTTCGTCTTGTTCTTATTCTCCTTTTTGTTCTGTCTCATACATTTCTCTTTCTTCTGGCATATCCATATCCCAATGCCAGCACTGCAATACAAAGAATCAGCACATATGGAAAAGTCATCATGGCAATGCCTGTCACCGGCTGCTGCTCCATCTGATTTGTAAATGCAGCTGTAACATTCGTATTGTCAATATTAAGCAGGATGCCATTCTCCTGGTCATATCTCTCATCAGCACCATTTACAGTAACAGAAGCCCAGTAATCTCCACTTTCTTCTTTGATCCTAACGTCTCCAGATGTGATCTGTTGTATCGTAGCTGACTCACCATTTTTCAGAACAACGCTGGCATTTCCTGACTGATCAAATATAATCTGTGAGGCATGTGTCTGTGAACAATTCTGGGTTCCATTATAAATTACATCGAATGTCTTTCCTGCCAATCTGGATGCAGTCAGTGTAAATGTAAAATGTTCGGCTGGATTTGCTGCACTGCCTTTTATAATTTTGGAAATGGTCAAATTGACCGGTGTCACATCTTCTACTTTAATCTTCATCCGGCTCAGATAATAGGTATTCCTCGAAACAGTCCGGTAAGAAAACTTGTTATTTGTCGGATCCACATGATAAATACCTGCATAATCTTTATCTGCCCCATCTATCTTTGGCGTGATAGTCACCCGCCATATCCGCCCATCTTTGTCGTAGTTCAGAACAATCCGGTCTTTTTCCTCTGTCAGATATTGATAATTCGTTCCACCAAGTGCTTCTTCCACTTTTGTTTTAAAATCTGCATAAGTAACACCTGGAAGTTTTTGTTCATTGGAAGAAATTGCAAATAATGCCTGATCATTCTGATCATATAGCTCTACTACATAAACCGGTGGATCTTTCTTCAGAATTCCGTCAATATGCCAGCCATCATTCTCCCGTTTCAGGACATAACCGACAAACATATTGCTTCCAAATACATTTTCAAACTTCTTCTGATCCGTACTGCTCATAGCCTGAAAAATTGCCTGCTCCCAGAGATTCGTGGCATTTTGCACCCGGTTCGCCTTTGTCTTATCTCCCGGATTCCAAGACTCATCACTGTCAATAGAATAGTAGATGTACCATGTCCGATCATAGTCTTTTATATAAGTTTTTACCGGCTTTTTATTCAACTGATCCAAATCCACCGTAACCGTAAAATATGGAGTATTGTTACCCGAAGGTCCAAACTCACCCGCAGTAAAAGCTTGGTTTATCTTTTCTGGTATCGCATTACTATATCTCAGATATACTTTTGCAGTAATCTTACCTGTAGCAGGATAATTATCTGCAAGTACTGCAATATCCTGGTCATCCTGCATCGTATTGTCAATCTGATTTTCATCTATTGTAGTAGCATTTTCCTGATCTGGCACCGCCTCCTCTACAGCCTGTACAGAACTACTGTCTTCCTGTGCATCTGCCGCCAATACCTTCATCTGTGACGGCATCAGAAGGCAGAGCCCGAGGAGTAATGAAATCAAACATCTTCTTCCTCTTTTTTTCATGTCTGTAACTCCCTTTCTGTTTTTCAAAACTTTGTTTTTTCAGCCTGCCTATATATATCCTATGAAGAAAGTTTCCAGATTATTCCTAAAATGCCCAAATATTAGCTTGTTTCTCACCACCTATAGAGGTGGAGTCATCTCCCATCTGATATAAAAAGCTGTACACATGACCCTTGATCTTCTGGATCACGCATACAGCTTTATGCCCCGCGTCTCTTTTTACACATCGTCTTCTTCATACAGAAAGCTAATGTATTCATAAATCTTTGCAAAATCTACTTCACATTCTCCTTTGAATATACCCACTGGAACTTTGGAGCTAAATCCATAAATAGACGGTGTCACCTCTGCTTCAAAATCATACACAATAACCTTTTTCCCTTTCGGATCCACCAGCCAGTATTCCCGAACTCCTGCCTCCATATATTTTCCCAGTTTCACATACATATCTTTTTTCTTTGTAGAATCCGAGAATATCTCCACTGCCAGATCCGGGGCTCCATATATACATTTTCTTGTAATCTTGTCACGGTCACAGATGACCATAACATCTGGCTGCACCATAGTTTTATCGTCACAGTCAAGCTGTACGTCCATAGGTGCAGCCATGACAATGCATCTTCCTTTCTGCTGACTGATATATGATCGGACTATGTTACACAATTCCGTAGACAGAATCTGATGGATGGCAGTCGGTGAAGCCATATCATAAATCACGCCATCAATAAGTTCAACACGTCTTTCCTTCGGAATTAAGTAATAATCCTCTACCGTATAATCACCCTGTCTCTTTTCAGACGTCTCTGGTAACGCCTCACCGATTCTGTCTGTATGTTTTTTCAATATCCTTTCAAGTGCAATTAAAGTTTCATATCTTGGAGATCTGGTAACTCCCGCAAGAACTTTCTGCACCGTTCCAAGCGGTACTCCCGAAAGCTCTGAAAGTTTCTCATTCGAATATCCTAATTCCTTTTTTCTTTGCTTCATCTCTTCTACCGTCATTGCATCCCCTCCAATCCATTCAAGAATGCCTCGTTATTATTTCCATTATATTATCATGTTTTCCATATTAATTCAATATAATTCCAATATCATTCCGTTTTATTTCCATTTATGTAAGTAATTTAAGAATGCCTCGGCAGGATTGCAGAACCCCAAAAAGAGGAGTGATATTGTACTAAATACAATATCACTCCTCTAATTTACATGAATTCTCGTATCCTTTATAGAATCAATTCTACTCTTCTGCTCCATAGAGTGTTACAAGTTTCTTCAGATACTCGTATCTCTCCATAGCCTCCTGCTCATTTTTCTTGAACAGTCTTGCTGCCTTCTCCGGATTAGCTCTCTTCAGTGCGTTGTAACGTACTTCTCCGTCCAGGAATTCCTGATATCCTTCTTCCTTAGGCTCTTTGCTATCCAGTGTGAACTTAGCGCCCTCTGCTGCAGGGTTGAATCTGAAGTTATTCCAGTATCCACACTCTACTGCTAACTGCTCCTCAGTCTGAGCTTTGCTCATACCTTTCTTAATACCATGGTTGATACATGGAGCGTAAGCAATGATGAGTGATGGTCCCGGATAAGCCTCTGCCTCTGCAATTGCTTTTACAGTCTGGTTATAATCAGCACCCATAGCGATCTGTGCTACATATACATAACCGTAACTCATTGCGATTCCTGCAAGGTCTTTCTTCTTTGTCTCTTTACCACCAGCTGCGAACTGTGCTGTAGCACCTGTCTTAGTAGCCTTTGAAGCCTGTCCACCTGTGTTAGAATAAACCTCTGTATCGAATACCATGATGTTAATATCCTCGCCACTTGCAAGAACATGGTCTACACCGCCAAATCCGATATCGTAAGCCCATCCGTCTCCACCAAAGATCCACTGGGATTTCTTAGCCAGGAAGTCTTTGTTCTTAACGATGTCCTTACATGTATCACAATCACAACCATCTAATGCTGCAACAAGTTTATCTGTAGCGTCACCATTAGATGCTCCACAGTTAAATGTGTCAAGATATTCCTGACAAGCTGCTTTTACTTCTGCAGATGCTTTATCGCTTGCAGCAATTGTCTCAACTTCTGCTTTTAATCTCTTTCTGATAGCCTTCTGGCCAAGTAACATACCATAACCAAATTCAGCATTATCCTCGAACAGTGAGTTAGACCATGCCGGTCCCTGTCCCTTAGCGTTTACTGTATATGGCGTAGACGGTGAAGAGTTACCCCAGATAGAAGAACATCCTGTAGCATTAGCGATATACATTCTATCTCCAAATAATTGAGTTACCAGTTTTGCATATGGTGTCTCACCACATCCTGCACAAGCTCCTGAGAACTCTAACAGTGGCTGCTTGAACTGACTTCCTTTTACTGTTGCAGGTTTGAACTTCGCAACAACCTCTGGTTTTACCTCGATCTCACGGCCAAAGTCAAATGCTTTCTGAGAACCTGCATTTGCTTCCATGTTCTCCATAACAAGAGCTTTTTCACCCTTCTTACCTGGACATACATTGACACAAGATCCGCAACCTGTACAGTCATAAGCAGATACTGTCATTGTAAATTTCAGTCCCGGCATACCGATCATATCGATTGCTTCTGTTCCTTCCGGTGCTTTAGCAAGCTCTTCTTCTGTAAGTGCTACCGGACGGATAACTGCATGTGGACATACATATGCACAACGGTTACACTGTACACAATTTTCTGATTTCCATACCGGAATATCTACTGCAATACCACGTTTCTCATACTCAGCAGATCCTGAAGGTGTAGAACCATCAGCATAATCAACAAATGCGGATACTGGCAGGTTATTACCTTCCTGTGAGTTAACTTTTGACTGAATATTTTTAACAAATGCAACTACATCTGCGCGACCGTCTTTTACTTCCGGAGTAAAGAGTCCCTCATCCGGACAGGATTTCCATGAATCCGGAACCTGAATCTCTACAACCTGTTTTGCACCGGCATCAATAGCATCATAGTTCATCTGTACAATCTTGTCACCTTTTCTTCCGTAAGTAGCTTTTGCTGCTTTCTTCATAAGGTCGATTGCCTCTTCCTCAGGAATGATTGCTGCAAGCTTGAAGAATGCTGACTGAAGAACTGTATTGATACGTCCGCCAAGTCCGATTTCTTTACCAATCTTAATACCATCGATTGTGTAGAATTTAATATTGTGGTCTGCAATGTAAGCTTTTACCTGTCCCGGTAAATGTTTCTCAAGACCTTCCATATCCCATGAGCAGTTCAGAAGGAATGTTCCTCCGTCTACTAACTCCTGAACCATGTTATATTTATTTACATAAGATGGATTATGACATGCTACAAAGTTTGCTTTGTGAATCAGGTAAGTAGATTTGATTGGCTTCTTACCGAAACGCAGGTGTGACATTGTAACACCACCGGACTTCTTAGAATCATAATCAAAGTAAGCCTGTGCATACATATCTGTGTTGTCACCAATAATCTTGATAGAGTTCTTGTTAGCTCCAACAGTACCATCTGCTCCAAGTCCCCAGAACTTACAGTTGATTGTTCCCTCTGGTGTTGTAACCAGCGGAGCTCCAACTTCCAGTGACAGATGTGTAACATCATCCTCAATACCAATTGTAAATCTCTTTCTGTCAACATTGTTAAATACAGCAACGATCTGAGCCGGTGTTGTATCTTTAGAACCTAATCCATAACGTCCACAATTAACCGGAATACTATCAAACTTAGATCCTTTCAGTGCAGATACGACATCCAGATATAATGGCTCTCCTTCTGCTCCTGGCTCTTTTGTTCTGTCAAGAACATTGATATATTTTACAGTGTCCGGAATAGCGTCGATAAGTGCCTGTGCACAGAACGGTCTGTAAAGACGAACCTTTACAACTCCGACTTTCTCTCCGGCTGCTCTTAAGTAATCGATTGTCTCCTCAATAGTATCGCAGACAGATCCCATAGCGATGATGACTTTCTCAGCATCCTCTGCTCCATAATAGTTAAACAGTTTATAATCTGTTCCAATCTTAGCATTAACTTTGTCCATGTACTCCTGAACGATTGCCGGCATAGCATCGTAGTATGGGTTACATGCTTCTCTTGCCTGGAAGAAGATATCCGGGTTCTGAGCGGAACCTCTCTGGCATGGGTGATTAGGATTCAGAGCATGTTTTCTGAATTCATCGATTGCATCCATATCTACCAGATCTTTCAGATCTTCATAATCCCAAGTCTCAATCTTCTGAATCTCGTGTGATGTACGGAATCCATCAAAGAAGTTGATAAATGGAAGTTTTCCCTTTAATGCTGCACAATGTGCAACTGGTGTCAGATCCATAACTTCCTGTACACTGGACTCACACAGCATAGCTGCACCAGTCTGACGACAGGCGTAAACATCAGAGTGATCTCCAAAAATTGAAAGTGCATGACTTGCAAGTGCACGAGCTGATACATGGAATACTCCAGGAAGCTGCTCACCTGCAACTTTATATAAGTTAGGAATCATCAACAGCAATCCCTGAGATGCTGTAAATGTTGTTGTAAGTGCTCCTGCTGCCAGGGATCCATGAACGGCTCCTGCTGCACCAGCCTCTGACTGCATCTCTGTTACCTGAACAGTCTCTCCAAATATATTCTTTCTGCCTTCTGTAGCCCACTCATCTACATGCTCCGGCATAACAGATGATGGTGTAATTGGGTAAATAGCTGCTACTTCAGTATATGCATATGAAGCATGTGCTGCGGCCTGATTACCATCCATGGTTTTCATTTTTCTTGCCATTTTGTTGTTCCTCCTTAGACATTATTCAAGAAAACTAATTCTTTACATATATCTTATATTATAGTCCGGCACTTCTTAAAAGTCTAGATATTCTCCGTTTCTTTTTGTTCCTTTTTTGATACAAAATTAACGACGCTTCTCTTTCTAATGCAATAACACTAAAAAAGCTGCCTAACAAGCAGCTTTTTTCTTAATCTTTATTCGATTATATACAATCAAAACAAATGATACAACTACAATGGTTCCGGCAAGAACCTGTGATACCGGAATTTCTGTACCCGGAATCCAGAGCTGATCTGTTCTTAATCCCTCGATCCATGCTCTTCCTGCACCATATCCAAACAGATACATCAAGAATACTTCTCCCTGGAACTTTTTATGTCTGCGATACAACAACAGTAATATCAACAAGGCGAAACACCACATAGACTCATAAAGATATGTCGGGCTCACTTGAATATAAGATACCCCATCCACTGTTTCCATGTGTTTTCTCATTAAATCCGTGATATCCGAAGATCTGACTGCATCTACCGGAAGTTTCATAGCAAATAATCCATCTGTATACTCACCAAATGCTTCCCTGTTAAAGAAATTTCCCCAGCGTCCGATTGCCTGTCCAAGTACAAGTCCAAGACCTGCTGTATCAAAGATCTGTGCTGCTGATAATTTCTTCACTTTTGCAAATACAATTACTGTAAGAACCGCTGCAATCACACCGCCGTAAATTGCAAGCCCTCCCTGTCTGAGGTTAAAAATACTAAGCAGGTCATCTTTGTACATATCCCATGAAAAAATCACGTAATATGCCCTGGCACCGATGATTGAAATGATTACTGCACAAATAGACAGATCATAATAATCTTCTTCTTTCTGTCCAGTTCTTTTTGCTTCATATACTGCCATAAAAATTCCGGCAAGAATCCCAGCACCTATGATCATTCCGTAATAAGCAATATCAAATCCAAATACTGTAATATGATTCCCTACTGAAGAAAGATGTATTCCCAGATGTGGAAAATCAATCGTTCTAGTCATTTTTCATACTTCCTTCCACACTGTGATTATACATTAAATCGGAATAACATAATATCGCCGTCTTTTACTACATATTCTTTTCCTTCCAGACGGATCAGACCTTTTTCTTTTGCAGCTGCATGACTTCCACATGCAATCAAGTCATCATAAGAAACAACCTCTGCTCGGATAAATCCACGTTCAAAATCAGAGTGGATCTTTCCTGCTGCCTGCGGTGCCTTTGTTCCCTCTGTAATTGTCCATGCACGGACCTCCGGTTCACCTGCAGTCAGATAACTGATCAGTCCGAGGAGCTTGTAGCTTGCCTTGATCAGTTTCTCAAGTCCTGACTCAGTAAGACCAAGATCTTCCAGGAACATTTTTTTCTCATCATCATCTAATTCAGAAATCTCAGCTTCAATTTCTGCACATACTACAAATACTTCACTTTCTTCTTTTGCAGCATACTCTCTGACTGCCTGAACTCCTGCATTGGAAGCTCCGTCATCTGCAAGATCATCTTCTGATACATTTGCAGCGTAGATGACCGGTTTATATGTCAGAAGATTATAACTCTTAAGCCACTCCTCTTCTTCCTCATCTTCTACTGCGTCAAATGTCTTGGCAAGTCTTCCATCTTCCAGATGTGCTTTGATCTTCTCAAGAAGAGCCAGCTCTTTTGCTGCTGCCTTGTCATTTCTTGCAACCTTAGTTGTCTTTGCAATTCTTCTCTCCAGGATCTCAAGGTCTGAGAAGATAAGCTCCAGATTAATTGTCTCAATATCTCTGAGCGGATCAATACTTCCATCTACATGTACAATATTACTGTTCTCAAAACAACGTACTACATGCACGATAGCATCTACTTCACGGATATTTGCAAGGAACTGATTTCCAAGCCCTTCTCCTTTTGATGCTCCCTTTACAAGTCCTGCAATATCTACGAACTCAATTGCAGCCGGGATGATCTTCTTCGTGTGATACATCTCGCCAAGGACATTCAGTCTCTCGTCCGGCACAGTTACAACTCCGACATTCGGGTCAATGGTACAAAACGGATAGTTTGCAGACTCCGCTCCTGCTTTTGTCAGTGAATTAAAAAGGGTACTCTTACCTACATTCGGTAATCCCACGATTCCTAATTTCATCTTTCTATATTCCTCCTATAAATCCTCTTTATCTTTCTTAATAACCTTAATACAATACCCTGTATTATACCATAGCATCTTATCTTTGTGAATAATCATTTTCATCTCATCCCCGATCTCATCCCCGACTCTTTCTCTTTATATTTCCACACTTTCCGAAATGAATTTTTCAAATTTTTTTCGCTTTACAAGCTTTTTTGTACCCTCGTTGCAACATCAAAGGTGTTTATTGGCTTTCTATCTCTTCTTACATATAAAATGTGTAACCATGACATTAATAAGCACGAAAGAAAACATTACACCTACAGTAATAAGAATCGGCCAATGAAATGTAAAATATGACAATTTATTTTCCATATAAATTTTCACACCAACCAAGACTACCATTCCCGCAGTAAACAACAATCCCATCACACACATAAAATAATAACTGCCTTCTCCAAAGAGCATTAATTTCATTTGCTTATCGGTCATCCCGATGCTTTTCATAATATCAAATTCTTTTCTCCGAGCGTACATCCCGGTAAATACGACGTTACAATAATTGGTCAATCCCGCAATGAATAATATGATGCTTATAGCACCTAGGAGAATTCGATTTCCTCTCATATATGTTTCTTTTTGCTGCATCAGGTCTGATTTACAGATAACAAAAACTCCTGCTTCGCCGGTTCCTTCATCCATTGATACTTCTGTCATTTCGGATCGTTTTTTATTTTCCTCGGAGACCAGCTCGCTGATCTGTGTTTTCACATAAGGTTCTTTTTCCGGATTGGCAGTTAATTCCATTGTTAATATCTTTTTCTCAGTTGGTATCTTTTGAAAGCCTTTCTCACTGATAAAATAGTATAAGCTGCATTCTCCATGCCAGGATTGATTTATTTCCGGGAAATCATCGTTTTGCCGATCCAAATAACCACATAGAGTAAATGTTTCAGATTCTTTTTGAGGGAATTCGTCTTCCTGTTGTTTCTCTTTATTCTCAGAATTACTTTGTTCTTTTCTACGAATCGCATCTTCTCTTGAGAGCAAAGTTTTAAAGTATACCGGTTCGCCAATTGCTTCATCTGCAAGTTTTTGCTGTTCCGGGGTCAGCATATGATCATGTATGAGCAACACGCCATTTCCTTCTTCCAAAGATTTCAAATCAATATTGAGTTGATTATCCTGAACGTATTTCTCAAGCGACAAGATTTGATTGTCATTTAAAATCTGCACAGTATCCCAACTGAATCCTTCCACCATATTGTCATCTGTAAGATTCGAAAGCCCTTCGTCATAAGGACGGATGCCCTTTCTGGACATAACTGTAGTTACATAAGCTCCTTCGATCAAATTAGATTTTTCCCAATCGATACCATCTATCTTGTGTAATTTTTTCTCCAACTCTTGAGAAATTGGTGAAAATTCATCATAATCGTTATCATACAACAGTTCCACACCATCTCCCTGCGTCAGCAAAGGATCCACATCGATTTCTCTTGTTTTATATTCTTCCCCACACCCCTGGCTTTTCCCAAATTCGCTAAACTCTCCTGCCAGCAAAAAATCAGGACGTTTCTCAAGAAGATGCTTATAATCACATCCATTTGTAAGTACATTCATTAGAATAAAGGATAGGACACCTAAAAATATAGAAAGACTTGTAATGATAAATCGTGCTTTCTGTCGTGTTATATTTCCCCATGCAATATAAAGCATTTCTCCTATTTCAGAACGTTTCAACACCATTTCCACAGGATGTTTTCTTTTTCTGTTAAGCTTATTTCCATCATAAGTAGCACTCTCAACGCAAGACAGAGTCGTTATTTTTCTAATAACACCTTCCGATGCTATCCACAGAATTCCATTTACAAATAGAACAGAAATCAAAAGAATCCACGGCCTGAAAAAGGAAAGTATCGTGTTTCCTCCCATTTCCTGATAAAAATGAAAGCCTAATATTTTCGGTATCAATAAAATCAAAATCAGTGCAGAAATCAAGCTTCCCAAAGCAGAGCCTTTTAACATGAGTAATCGCATTTGTTTCCGGTAAATTTTCGTAATCTGTCTTTCTGTAGCTCCAATCGTGTGGAGCAAACCGAGATTTTGAACATCTTCACTCATGGATATCCAAAGGACATTGCGCACAAGGAAATAAATTCCGCACAAAATACCTATCGTTCCTAATATCACCATCTCATATCCACCTGCGAATTTAGAAACGGCAGTATATTGTGCTGTATCAGAAACGTATATCTTCTGATCTGCACTCTTCATCGGCAATGCCTGATATAATTTTTCTTCTGTTTTGCTTCTGCTTAAATGATTGCTCTGACTGAAAAGTAAAGTATAGGGACCCTTTTCCAGTTTCAACTCTTTAATTTTGTCATGTGAAATATATCCGGTTGCTAATTTATTTCCAGAGTCCGTATACCAGCCACATAGCTTGAATTTTTCTTTCGAATGCTCGAACAGACCTTTGTATACATCTAAGTTTATTTCCATTCCCTGTTCTGGTTCAGAAATACCTAGTTTTTTCAATGCCCTCTCAGATAATAGAATTTCATCCTTTTTCTGTGGGTAATTTCCAATCACATTGGTATATGCAGGCTTCAAAAAATTGTTCCAACTTTCTGAGTCAGCCCATACTACATCACATATCGTTTTTTCATTATTTTCTGAAACGTCTGTAGCTTCACCTACAAAAATGCTTTTCCCAACCTGTTTTATATAATCCAGTTGTTTTAATTTTGCATATTGTTCTTCTGTTCCATCTTCTATTCTGCCCGAAGAAGCTGTTCCATTTTCTCTGATCAACCTTATTTCTTCTGCCTGTATTTTCCCAACGGAGATTCCGAATACCATGGTAATCGCAACAATGCCGATTATGATCGAGCAAAACAGAATCGTATTTCTCACCTTTTTTGTGCCTGCAAAATTTTTAGCCAGAAATCGGATTATGTCTTTATTGTTATTTGGAATGTTCTTATGAAACATAATGATACCTCCTAACAATCGTTACAATCTCTTGTATAGATTTTCCCATCAGACATACGTATTACTCTGTCTGCCATCTGTGCTACTTCCTCTTGATGCGTCACGATCAATGTCGTCTGATGGAATCTTGCGGCACAGGATTTTAGTAATCCCACAACTTCCATACTTGTAACAGAATCCAGATTTCCGGTCGGTTCATCCGCCAGGACAATTGCTGGTTTCGTTAATAATGCCCGCGCGATAGAAACTCGCTGTTGCTGCCCGCCGGACAGTGTTGATGGAAAACGTTCTAATTTATCTTTTAATCCAAGTGTTTCTACAATCTCATTAAAGAAACCTACATCAATTTCCTTGCCATCAAGGCGCATCGGAAGAACTATATTTTCGCGTATGCTAAGAGAAGGTATCAAATTATATTGCTGAAATACAAATCCGATATTTCTTCTTCTGAATATCGTTCTTTCTTCCTTGTTAAGATCTTTTAAACTTGTATTTCTGATCCAGACACCTCCAAAATCCGGCGTATCAAGACCACCCAAAATGTTCATAAGTGTTGTCTTTCCACATCCAGACGTACCGACAACTGCTATAAATTCGCCCTCTTCTACTGTTAGTGACACACCATCTAAAGCACGCACTTCATATGTATCAGATGTATAATATTTTTTTAGATTTATGGCTTTAATTATGTCCATCTTTTCTGTAAACTCCCTTCGCAAATACTACTTTTTTTCAGCCATACTCTATTTTACATGGTGCATCTTACAAACTTCTTACAAGGTGCATATGAATTGTCTATATCGGAAGATTCACCTCTATAAGCATCCCTGGATTCATTTGTTTTGCTTTTATCATCCCTTTTTGTAATAAAACAATCTCTCTGGAAAGATATAAACCAATTCCGCATCCTTCCTGACCTCTTGTCTGCTCGCCTCGATAAAATCTTTGAAAAATTTTGTTTTCTTCTCCGTCTTTTATCCCGATTCCATAATCTCTTACTTGAATTTTATAAAACATTTCCGTTTGTTTCATTGTGATATCGATCGTACTATTGCTTTTGCTATATTTGACTGCATTATCAAACACATTATAAAATGCCTCACACATCCAGTTTTTATCATGTTCGCAAATGATTTTCTCCGACAATTCTACTTGAAAAAAGATACGTTTATCTTCTGCCTTTTTCTGTATTTGCCCCAACGCATTTAGAATCGTTTCAACAAGATTTTCTTTTTGAGTGTGAACTTGTATGATTCCCTGCTCTAATCGAGCAGTTTTTATAAAGCTTTCCACTAAAAAACATAATTGTTCTTCACTCGTTCGCAAGTCTTTCATGTATTCTGTATTCAATACTTCTTGCGTTTCATCCAATGACTCTTGCAGCAATTCTGTATAATTTTTTATATTCGCCAGCGGTGTCCTTAGTTGATGCGCTATCTCAGAAATCAATTTTTGTATCTCATATTGACTTTTTTCAGCCTCTTTTCTTCTTCCTTCTAACATTTCCTGTAAACGGATTAACTGATTGGCTGTTTTAGAATAAAGCGTTTCCTTCCCTATATCAGAATCATCTAGGTCATTGCCATTTATTAAAGATTCGGTCAGTTTATATATTTTGTTCATTTCCTTTGTTCTAAAATGATTTTCAACTAAATATACAGTGCTTCCTCCGAGTATGAAACCTACTAAAAATACTGTGAAAATTGCTACAGCCATGCTAATCTCCCATTCTATATCCCATTCCAAATACATTACTGATAACTTTCGATGATTCATTTAATTTCTTTTTCAATCTGCTGATCATAACGCTAATTGTGTTAGGATCAATGAATTCACTATCGATTCCCCATATATTTTCCATGATCATCTCTTTTGTAAGAACCTGATTCTGGTTCATAATAAAATATTCCAAAAGCTGATACTCTTTGAGTGTTAACGATATTTCTGTTTTTCCTACAAAAACCTGTTTTCTATCCGAATACAAGATAACCTGCCCGCACATAAAAACATTTTCATTTGATTTTCTCTTCAAAACAACTTCCATACGTTTTAACAATACCTTTATTGAAAATGGTTTGACCACATAATCATCTGCTCCTATATCAAATGCTTTTAACATATCTTTTTCATCATCTTTTGCAGTTAAAAAAATTGCTGGGATTCTTCCATTTTTTTGAAGCTCTTGATATAGATTTATTCCATCTCCATCCGGTAATCCAATATCTACGATCAACAAATCTACAGATCTATCTATATTTTTAATTGCTTCTTTTCTTGAAGCGGCAAGAATCGTTGTATAACCTTGATTTTTCATAGATGTATCTAATGCTTTTCTTAACAAATTGTCATCTTCTATAATTCCTATTACCATACACACCTCCTGATTTTTCTAACTTATATATTAAAAATGTCCTTGCATTCTTACCGTTATGTAAAAAAGCAGGATATATCCTTTTTTCGAGAACATATCCTGCCTGATATTTTATGACCCCAACATCATTTTGTCTGTTTACTTTTTATCCAGGGTTTCCATCAGAATTACAATCCCGGAACCAAATGTAATCTTTACTTCATCTTCTTCGAACTGGTTGCTGACACACAGACTGTCATAAGGTGTGAGCTTATGATCATGAAGCGGATATTTTGCACCTTTGATGCTCAAGCTGTAAATCTCCTGTCCTAATGGGAATATTGAAAAATACGGTCCATATGCATCCTCGCGACGGATTACTGTGTCGCCGCCGATCAGGCGAATCTTATTCTGGGAATCCAGAATGACCGCATCAACTCCCGCTTTAAATGGAATTGTGAGTGTCTGTACATTTGCCCACAGATGGTCGATTCTTCCACCGGTCGCTCCGAGGATATAGATTTCACTGGCTCCAAGTGTCATTGCCAGGCGAATTGCGATTTCTGTATCTGATGCATCTTTTACCGGATTAAATTCGCGGATCGGAACTTTCGTCTCATTGCAGTAATAGTCTCCGATTTTCTGGTCTACACTGTCGAAATCTCCAACAATATAACTTGGAAGTATCTTATGATGATAAAGAAATTCCATTCCCTTATCAACACCAATAATAAACTGACTGTCCAGTGTTTCAAGTTCTGATAATACAAAAGATTCCTCTAACTCTCCACCACTTACAATCACAATTTTCTTACTCATAAGTCTTCAAAATCTCCATCATCGCTTTTGTATTTTCTGCAGGGTCTCCTTTAAATACTGCTGAACCGGCTACAATAATATTCGCTCCTGCATCCAGTACTTCTTTGACATTAGTCTGGTAGATTCCTCCATCGACCTGGATATCTACGAAAAGTCCCTGATCTGTGATCATTTTTCTCGCCTCACGAATCTTATCCAGAGATTCCGGAATAAACTTCTGTCCTCCAAATCCCGGATGTACACTCATGATCAGTAACATATCAATGTCTTTTAACAGATTCTCTACTTTTGAAACCGGTGTTTCCGGGCAGATAGAAAGTCCTACTTTCATTCCACAATCACGAATCTTCGCAATTGTAGCGTTCACATCTTCACAGGCTTCCAGATGAATCGTCACGATATCGGCTCCTGCTTCTTTAAAAGCCTCCACGTAACGAATTGGTTCCTGCACCATAAGATGCGCATCCATAACCTGGTCTGTTGCATTGTGGATAGATTTTAATACCGGCATTCCAAAAGAAATGCTTGGAACGAACATTCCATCCATGACATCAAAATGCAGATATTTTGCACCATTATCCTCTGTAAATTTCATCTGCTCTCCAAGAACTTTAAAATCTGCCGACAATATTGACGGCGCTAAAATGTAATCCATAACTAGTACCTCCTCTTATTTTTCAATTCCTCATATAACTCTTTATAATCTTCATATCTGACAGCATGGATTTTTCCTTTTTCGACGGCTTCTTTCACAGCACAACCTGGTTCATGAATATGATCACACCCGTTAAATCTGCACTGACCTTCATAAGGTTCAAACTCCGGGAAATAATATTTCAGCTCTTCTTTTTCAAAATCATTCACATATAATGAACTGAATCCAGGCGTATCCATAATATAAGAATCTTCACCAATCATAAATAGTTCTGAATGTCTTGTCGTATGCTTTCCTCGCTCAATCTTTCTACTGATACTGCCGGTTTCCATATTGGCCTTTGGATTTAAAAAATTGATAATTGACGACTTTCCGACCCCGGAAGGGCCAGCAATTGCTGTAGTCTTACCTTCCAGCATCCTGCGCAAAGTTTCCATATTCTTTTCTTCTTTTGCACTGACAAATATAAGCTGGCACCCACATTTTTCATAGATTTCCGCCAGTTCCGATAATTTTTCTTCAGAAGCAATATCCTCTTTATTAAAGCACAAAATCACCGGTATCTCTTTCGTCTGCATCATAACAAGAAATCTGTCAAGCAGGTTAAAATGCGGACTTGGCTTTGCCGCTGCAAATACGACCAGTGCCTGGTCAATATTAGCAACTGCTGGTCGGATCAATTCATTCTTTCTCTCAAAAATGTTTATAATACTTCCAGTCTTTTCCACTTCACTTAAAACTTCGATTTCTACGTCATCGCCTACCAGTGGTTTTTTCTTATCCTTGCGAAAGATTCCTTTCGCTTTACATTCATAAACACCGGATTCTACTACATGAACGTAGTAGAATCCGGCAATTCCTTTTACTATCTTTCCCTGCATCTTTTTCTATATCCTATTGCTGACCGCTGTCACTTCCACTTCCACTGCCGCTGTTGCCATTGTCCGTATTTCCACCAGTATTCGTGTTATCAGACGGTTTCGGTCCACGGCTTAATACATAAGTGATCGTGCTGCCTTTCGATACACTTCCTGAAGCCGGGCTCATAGAAATGATTGTTCCTTCTTCATAGTTACTGCTGTATTCATCTTTCTGCTTACTTGCATTCAAACCGTTCTGAGATGCCCATGACAGAAGTTCTTCCTCATCTTTTCCTGCAAAGTTCTGGATACTTACCTTATCGCTGCCACTGCTAAGTACCAGATTGACGGCTGTTCCGGCTGATACTTTTTTACCAGGTGTCACGCTCTGAGAAATAACATTTCCCTTTGCTACACTGTCATCATGCTGGGTGCTGGTAGATCCTACAGTAAGTCCTGCTGCCTGAATCTCACTTCTGGCATCTGCTTCAGATTTTCCACGCACATCCGGTACTGTCTTCTTCTGAGCTCCCTTACTTACAATCATCTTAATCTGCGTGCCTTTTGCTGCTTTGGAATTTGCTGCAGGTGTTGTATTGATTACATTACCTTCAGCTACATTATCATCATACTGAAATTCTGAAGTAGGTTCAAATCCTGCATCTGTCAATTTCCCCTGAGCTTCATCCTCGCTCATGCCAGATACATCCGGCACAATAATCTCTTTTCCAATTAATGCGGAACTTACAACTACATGAACGGTTGAATGTTTCTTTACCTTTGTTCCGGCTTTTGTCTTCTGCTCACTGACTGTTCCTTCCTCATACTTCTCAGAATCTTCTCTAGAGTCAACTTTAATTCCAAGGTTCTTATCTTTCAGTGCTTTTGTTGCTTCTTCTTCTGTCTTTCCGACAATATCAGGTACTTTTACTGTATCTTTGTCTGATGAATCTTCTGTTGTTGTTCCGGATCCAATAGATTTAAAAATTCCTGCTGCTTTTCCGACTGCAAAAATCAAAATAAATGCAATGATCAGTGCCACTACAATCATTAGAATCTTCATGACCTTGTTCATACGTGGATTAACTTCTTCTGCGCCTTTTCTGCCATCATAATCGTCATCATCGTACTCTTCGTCGTCATCATCATAACGGTCATCACCATAATCATCGTCATAGTCATCGGCGCCATAATCATCGTCATCTCCGTAATCATCGTCATCTCCGTAATCATCATCATAGTCGTCATAAGAACTTCTGATATCATCCAGTTCATCATCTGTGATAATCACTGTATCTGCATTACGAAGTGGCGGAATTTCAACAAAATCCCCGTCCGGATCCATCATAGATCTCTTCAGATCTCTTGTCAGATCTGCTGTACTTGCATAACGTCTCTCACTGTTCTTCTGGGTACATTTTAAAATAATCTGCTCCAGACTGTACGGAATATCCGGTGCATACTCTGACGGAGGTGTGATTTCCTGCTGCAAATGCTTCATAGCAACTTCCACTGTTGACTCTCCGTCAAATGGTACTCTTCCGGTTACCATCTCATATAGTGTGATACCAATCGAATAAATGTCACTCTTCGCATCACTATAGCCGCCTCTTGCCTGTTCTGGAGATGTATAATGAACAGATCCCATTGCATTGGAACTGATCGTATTAGAAGTAACAGCCTTGGCAATCCCAAAATCAGTCACTTTGACCTTACCATCTCTGGATATCATAACATTCTGAGGTTTAATATCACGATGTACGATACCTGCCGCATGTGCTGCCCCGATACCATTGCACATCTGAATTGCAATGCTAATGACTTCTTTATGGGAAAGCTTTCCCTTCTTTTCAATATATTCTTTTAAAGTGATGCCCTCTACCAGTTCCATCACCATATAATAAAGTCCCCGGTCCTCTCCGACATCATACACATTTACGATATTCGGATTCAGAAGTCCTGCGGCTGCCTGCGCTTCTGAATGGAATTTACGGACAAAATTCTCGTCTTCACGATATTCTTTTTTCAATACTTTGATCGCGACATAACGGTTCAGCATTGTGTCTTTTCCCTTATAGACATCTGCCATACCACCGGCACCAATTTTGCTCAGTACCTCGTATCTCTTTCCTAATACAATACCATCTTTTACCATGCACTCACCTCATCTGCAAGCGGCTCAGCTAAAACAACCCCTATGTTATCTCTCCCGCCATTGCTGTTTGCTTTTTCGATCAACATCTGTACTGCCTCGACGATGTCTCTCGCTCCCTTTACAATATCAAACATATCCTCATCTTCAACCATATTACTGAGACCATCGGTACACATCAGGATCATATCCCCCTTTTTCAGCCGATATTCGTAAATATCAGCCTCTACTTCTTCCTTGACCCCCATGGCTCTTGTAATAATATTCTTATCCGGATGATTCTTAGCTTCTTCTGCTTTTATACCTCCCAGACGAACCATCTCTTCAACAAGAGAATGATCCTTGGACAACTGTTTTATCTTATCACCAATCAGATAAAGACGACTATCTCCGACATTCGAAAAATATAAAGTATTCCCTATTACAGTAGCTATTACGAGTGTCGTTCCCATACCTTCTAACTTCACATCAGACTGTGCTGCCTGTATCAGCTTATGATTTGCTACAGACACAATACTCTTCAAGATTTCTTCCGGTTTATCAAGTTCTGTCTTTTCCAGTTCTTCATGGACAACCTTCACGGTATATTTTGACGCAAAATCACCCGCTTTATGTCCTCCCATTCCGTCTGCTACTACAAGCAGATTCGGAAAAGGACCTACCGGCTTATCTGTCACATAGACATAATCCTGATTCATCTCACGTTTTCGACCCACATCAGTCTTCGCATATATCTTCATCTGGTCTCTCCTCTTTTACAGCACCATATCGTCTTCTAAGCTGTCCACAGGCTCCATCAATATCAGAGCCTCTTTCCCTTCTAATAGTAACATTTATTCCGTTTTTTTCAAGTTTATTTTGAAATTCCATAGCTTTTTTGCTATCTGGCTTTTTGAAATCCCTCTCCTTAATTGGATTTACCGGAATCAAATTCAGATGACAGTTACGGTGTTTCAATATCCCGGTCAGTTCTTTTACATCGTCCGGTCCATCATTCACGCCTGCCACCAGACTATATTCAAAGGTCACTCTGCGCCCGGTCTGCTTGTAATAATCATCACAGGCTTCCAGTACTTCTGAAAGTTCGTATTTATTCGCGATCGGCATCAGTTTTCTACGCTTTTCCTGACTGGAACCATGCAGCGACAATGCAAGAGTAATCTGAAGTCCTTCCCCTGCCAGTCTGTGAATATTGGGTACAATTCCACAAGTGGAGGCTGTAATACTTCTCTGGCTGATATTCAGCCCATGTTCATCACTAAGCATATGTATAAATTTTACAAAGTTATCGTAATTATCCAAAGGCTCTCCTGTTCCCATAACAACAACATTGGATACTCTTTCGCCTGTCATCTTCTGGATCTGATAAATCTGTCTTAACATCTCAGAAGTTGTCAGATTTCTCTCAAGCCCATCCAGTGTAGACGCGCAGAATCTGCACCCCATCCTGCATCCGACCTGTGAGGAAATGCATACCGAATTGCCATAGTTGTATTTCATAAGAACGCTTTCGATACGGTTCCCGTCCTCCAGCTCAAACAAAAATTTTTCTGTCGGATCCACCTTGGAGATCTGATGGGCGACCACTTTCACTTTACAGATTTCATACGCCTGATCAAGTTTTTCCCGAAGTGCTTTCGACAAGTTTGTCATCTCATCGAATTCTTCTGCCAGTTTTTCATGAAGCCATGCATAAATTTGTTTTGCACGGAACGGTTTTTCTCCGATGCTCTTTATCTCATCTTGTAATTCATCATAGTTATAAGATACGATATCTTTTTTCTCCATGACCTTGCTCCAATCTATTGTTTTCTAAATTCGGCAATATAGAATCCATCCCTCATATCGCTTCCCGGCAGCATCTGTTTTTCCCGGATTTTTTCAAATTCCGGAAAGTTTTCCACAAACCATGCCGCGTTATCCTCATTTTCTTCCCGATTAATTGTACAAGTGCTGTACAGAAGTTTTCCTCCTGGTTTTACATAATTATGGACAACTGTCAAAATCTGTCTCTGTAAGTCTGCAAGTCCTTTCGCCATCTCTACTGTCATCTTACTCTTCAAGTCTGGTTTTTTACCAAGAATTCCAAGTCCTGAACACGGAAGATCTGCAATTAGAATATCTGCTTTTTCATAAGACGCCTCATCATTGATCGTCGCATCCTGGCATACAGCCTCTATGTTATCAAGTCCGCTTCTTTCAATATTCTCTTCAATCAACGCAACCTTGTATTCTGTCAGATCTCTTGCTTCCACATACCCGGTTCCAGACAACTTTTCCGCAAGGTGAATTGCTTTTCCTCCCGGTGCTGCACAGACATCGATCACATAATCTCCTTCTTTCGGTTCTGCCCATTCGGCCACCTGCATGGAACTGATATCCTGGATATAGAAATATCCTTTCTGAAATGACAGAAGTCCTGCCAGATAATCATAATTGGTCAGTTCATATGCATAAGGAAGTACCGGGTGTCTGCGATAGACCACACCATCTTTTTCCAGTTCTTTTTCAAATTCTTCCTTTGAAACAACAGCTGTGTTACGTCTGACTGTCACTGGGCGCTCTTCAAGAAATGCTTTTCCCATCTTCTCTACTGTCTCTTTTCCATATACCGAGATCCACTTTTCTACCATCCACATTGGCAGAGAATATCTCACGGAAAGACAGGCAATCTCATTGGAAGGATCCGGATATGAAACCATGTCCAGATTTCTGCTGATATTACGAAGGACTCCATTTACAAACCCTTTTAGATTCACAAATCCTTTTTTCCCTGCAAGTTTTACCGCTTCATTACACACCGCACTGTCCGGTACGTGATCCATATATTTTAACTGGTAGACCGAACTTCTTAAAATCGTGCGGATCACTGGTTTCTGTTTGTTCACTTTTACTTTTGAAAATTGATTGATGATATAATCAATCTCTATCTGACGCTCAAGCGTGCCCTCCACCACTCTCGTGATGAATGCACGTTCTCGTTTTTCCAAATACTGATATTTATCAAGAACATTTTTCAGGGCTATATGACTGTACTCCCCGTCTCTTGTAATTAAGAGCAGCGTCTCCAGTATGATTTCCCTTACATTTACCTGAGTTGCCATGTGTCTATCCTCATTTCCTTTTTATCAAACTATATCTTCACTCAATCACACCATCTTCACGACTACTCTTCTTCATTTTAACTAATCTCTTCAATGTCTAGTCGTCTCTTCTGCCACCTGTCAGAATCAGGATTCGCAAAAGCTGAAGGATTGCAGAAGCTGCACCTGCAACATAAGTAAGTGCTGCTGCCGTCAGTACCTTTTTGGTTCCGGAAAGTTCATCCGGATATAATAGATTGCTCTCACCCAGAATCTTTATCGCTCTTCTGGAAGCATTGAATTCTACCGGAAGTGTTACGATCTGAAATAACACTGCCAGTGAGAATGCCAGAATACCAAGATTCAGTAACGCTTGGGACATCTGGGAATTAAAGAACAATCCCAGAAGAATCAGCGGCCACGCAATGGTACTTCCAAAATTGGCAACTGGAACAAGTGCACCACGAATCTGTAGCGGTGCATATCCCACCTGATGCTGGATTGCGTGTCCGCACTCATGTGCTGCTACTCCGACAGCTGCCACCGATGTCTGTCCATAAGTCGCATCAGAAAGCCGGAGTACTTTTCCTCTCGGGTCATAATGGTCTGTCAGATTACCGGATATCCTCTCAACCCGGACATCATAGATACCAGCCCTCCTCAGGATTGTCTCCGCAGCCTCTCTTCCTGTCATACCAGAATGACTTCTCACTCTGGAATATTTATTAAATGTTGAATTCATCTTCGCAGATGCAATCATGCAGATGACTACACCGATCAAAACAAGTACATAGGTCGGATCAAAATACATTGGATAATACATAACTTTCTACCTCCTTTATCCTTTAGGGGTATTATATATGAAAAAGACGCAAAAACACGTCTTTTCATACTTTCTTAACATTTTTTTAGAATTTCTCCATATTCCAGGTGATTTCCTCTAAGAAATGCGCCTGCATCCATACGTTTTTTGCCTTGAAGCTGAAGTTCCTCAATCTTCAGAAGTCCTTCACCAGTCTGGACATAAAAACTGTCTTTTTCCACTTTTACAATCGTTCCGGCTTCCTGGTCTGTATTGTCTTCCACGACATCTGCCTGCCACAGCTTGATCACTTTATCATTCCAGTGTGTGTAAGCACTTGGCCATGGGTTTAAACCTCGGATCAGGCGCTCAATCTGAACAGCCGGATCATTCCAGTTAATATTACCAAGATTCTTATCCAGCATCTTTGCATATGCAGTCGTGCTCTCTCCCTGCGGCTCCCATGTAGCTGTCTTATCTTCCAGACATTTCAAAGTCTCTACACAAAGCTTTGCTCCTGCCTCTGCCAGTTTATCGTGCAGGCTTCCACCAGTCTCCTTTTGATCTAGCGGGATTTCTGTCTTTAAGATCATATCTCCTGTATCCAGGCCTTCGTTCATCTGCATCGTTGTCACACCAGAAACCTTCTCACCATCAATGACTGCCCACTGAATCGGTGCAGCTCCTCGATACTTTGGAAGTAAAGATGCATGGACATTAATGCAGCCATAAGGTGTCATCTGTAGAATTTCCTTTGGAAGAATCTGCCCAAATGCAATAACAACCATAATATCTGCGTTATATTTTTTCAATTCTTCAATACATCCCGGCTCCCGGATCTTTTTTGGCTGATAAACCGGAATGTCCCGGGCAAGAGCTGCTTCCTTGACCGGCGTATACTGCATCTTGCCGCCACGCCCCTTCGGTTTATCCGGCTGTGTCACTGCAAGAACAACCTCATGCCCGGCTTCTGCAAGCGCCTCTAATGTGCCAACAGAGAAATCCGGTGTCCCCATAAATATGACTTTCATCTATTCCTATTCCTCTCCCTCTTCTACATTGTGAATACCGCCTTCAACAAGATCTACATACATTTTTCCATCCAGATGATCGATCTCATGGCAGAACGCCCTCGCCAGAAGTCCTTCGCCTTCCATCTCAAACTCATTCATATCTTCATCCAAAGCTCTGACTTTTACATAGTTCGGTCTTGTCACCTGTCCACATTTTCCAGGTACACTTAAGCATCCTTCTTCTCCTGTCTGCTCTCCGGAAGTTTCCAAAATCTCCGGATTGATCAGTATGATCGGACCTTCCCCTACATCAATCACTACAATTCTTTTTAACACTCCGACCTGTGGAGCTGCAAGTCCGACTCCCATAGCCTCATACATGGTATCTAACATATCCTCGATCAAAATCTTTGTACGGATACTCATCTTTGTTATTTCTTTACAGTGTTTGGTCAAAACATCGTCCCCAAGCACTCTGATTTCTCTAATTGCCATAATCTTTTTTCTCCTTTACCTGCTACATTCTATCTTATGACGCCTGTGGATTGCAGCCTGCTTTGCATCGGCATCATGTCTTCACTCTGATAATCTTATTATTACGGATTCATATCAAACTGTATCTTCAATGACTGAAAGCCCCGATTGATCTCAATGTATTTTTCCATCCGATCCTTCACCGCCATCAGGATTCTTTCATCTTCACTTTTCAAATAGATGACCTTACGGTAAATATCATTGATTTTCCCTATGCCTGGACTTGCTGGTCCAATGACTGCCATCGGTGCTTCTCCAGCTGCCCGCACTGCAAAATCTTTCAGATATCCTGAAGCTTTCGTAAGAAGTGCCTCGTCTGCCCCTGAGGCATAAATTGCCATCAGCCCGGCAGCCGGCGGATATCCCATAAGTCTCCGGTAACTGATTTCTTCTTCATAAAAACTTTCATAATCCTGCTTTGCGGCATTTACAATACTATAATGCTCTGGACTGTATGTCTGAATCACAACCTCTCCCGGAAGATTCCCTCTCCCGGCACGGCCTGCAGCCTGCACAAGAAGTTGAAATGTACGTTCTCCGGAACGGTAATCGTCCCCATACAGTGACATATCTGCCGCCAGAATTCCAACCAGTGTTACCCCAGGAAAATCATGACCTTTCACGATCATCTGCGTTCCAATCAGAATATCTGCTTCTTCGTTTGCAAACGCTGACAGAATCTTCTCATGCCCGTCTTTATTCTTTGTCGTATCCAGATCCATACGCAGGACTCTTGCCTGTGGAAAGCGCTTCTTTACCAGATCCTCTACCTGCTGCGTTCCCATGCGGAATCCACCAATATAAGGTGAACCACAGGACGGACAAGTTTTGATCATCCTCTCCTCATGCCCACAGTAATGACAGATGAGCCTGCCTCCTCTGTGCTCTGAGAGCGAAACATCACAATGAGGACATTTTACTACATATCCACAGGACCTGCAAGAGACGAACCCCGCATATCCACGCCGATTGAGGAAAAGCATCATCTGGTGGTGCTCACTTAAACACTTTTCCATAAGTTCTGTCAGTCTGTCACTTAAAATACTGCGGTTTCCATTCTTTAATTCTTCCCGCATATCGACCGTGTATACCTTTGGCATCACTTGCCTGGTAGCACGGTTCTTTAATTCCAGCATCGTGCAGCTCCCCCCCTGGCACCAGGAAAATGCTTCCACAGAAGGTGTTGCTGAACCAAGTACGACACTTGCCTGTTCCATCTGTGCACGGTGTATTGCAGTCTCCCTTGCATGATATCTTGGCACCTGCTCACTTTTATAAGTAGGTTCATGCTCTTCATCAATCACAATCAGTCCCAGATTGGAAAATGGTGTAAAAAGCGCAGATCTAGGTCCAATCATCACATCCACTTCTCCACGTCTGACACGCTCCATCTGATCAGAACGCTCTCCCTGGGAAAGTCTGGAATTCAAAATCGACACCCGGTTCCCAAATCTGGCATAGAAGCGCATCACCGTCTGATAAGTCAGCGCAATCTCCGGAATCAGCATAATTACCTGTTTTCCCTGACTGACCACCCGACTGATCATCTCAATATAAACTTCTGTCTTCCCACTTCCGGTTACGCCATAAAGCAGATATGTTCCGTAATGTCTCTGACTGTAATCTTTCCAGAATGTGTCGATTGCCTGCTGTTGTTCTGGTGTATGTGTAAGTGGACCGAAATCTTTTTTCTGGTAGTGTATCGGATTACGGAAATTCTCTTCTTCCTGAATCTCCAATACTCCCTGCTCTTCCAGAGAACGAATGACCGAAAGTGTGACATTTAACTTCTTTGTAATGAGCTCATAGTCCTGCTGCGGCTGATCTAACAGCCCTGCCAAAAGCCTTGCTCTTGCCTTTTGGTTCTTATGCAGATAAATATCTAACTGCTTCTTTCCTTTCTCTTCATTTAAAAGAAGCTTCACCTTGCGTTTGTGCTGGATCCGCTCTTTTTTCTTAATAGGAAGTACCGTCTTCAATGCCTGGATCATAGTTCCACCATAGTATTCTCGGATCCATGCAGCTAGAGCAATAAGTTTTGACTCGATTTCCTGATGGTTTTCTTCAATACAAAGAACTTCTTTAATTTTTGCGAGGTCGTAATCTGCTTTTTCAGAAAATCCTATCACATATCCATGAGTTTCTTTATTCCCTTTGCCAAATGGAACTATAACTTCCATTCCAACTTGAAGCACCCCCTCAAGTTCTGGGGGGATGCGATACTGAAACACTTTATCTAATTTTTCATGCGTAATATCAATAATAATATCAGCGAACATTACTCTCCTTTAAGTTCTTCCAATACTTCTTTAATCAGGACTCT
Source organism: Dorea sp. Marseille-P4042 (assembly GCF_900290215.1). Taxonomy (NCBI): domain Bacteria; kingdom Bacillati; phylum Bacillota; class Clostridia; order Lachnospirales; family Lachnospiraceae; genus Dorea; species Dorea sp. Marseille-P4042. The sequence continues at coordinate 48,074 of NZ_OLMI01000002.1, forward strand.
CTCATCCATGTCATATTTCACGCCTTTGATTTCCTGATATGTCTCATGTCCCTTTCCAGCCAGCACAATGACATCACCCGGACGTCCATGCTCGATGGCATAACGGATTGCCTCTTTACGGTCACAGATGTCGATATATTTTCCATCTGTCTTTTTCATACCCACGATGATATCATCAATAATTGCCTGTGGCTCTTCGAATCTCGGGTTATCTGAAGTAATGATTGTAAAATCAGACAGTTTTCCGGATACCTCTCCCATCTCATAACGTCTTGTTTTAGAGCGGTTTCCGCCACAGCCAAATACCGTCACAATACGTCCCGGATTGTAATCACGAAGTGTGTGTAACAAGCTTTCCAGTGCCATAGCATTATGCGCATAGTCAATCATAAGTGTAAAATCATCGGATACCTTGACCATCTCAATACGGCCTTTGACCTTTGCGACTTTCAGTGCATCTTTGATTTTCTCAATCGGTACATTAAAATGTCTGCATACTGCAATAGCTGTCAGTGAATTGTACACACTGAATTCTCCAGGAATGTCGATTTCCACATCAAAGTCCATCAGTCCTGTCACATGGTACCAAACTCCAAGATATCCCGGTCTTGAGATGTGCTTCACATCGATTGCACGAAGATCTGCCTTCTCCCCAAATCCAAATGTCTCAATTTCGCAGGTTGCACCTTTAAATACATCTTCGAACCACTTGTCATCTACATTTCCAATTCCAACTTTGCACTGTTTGAACAGAAGTCCTTTACAGCGCTTATAGTCCTCAAAATCTTTATGCTCATTCGGTCCAATATGGTCTTCTCCAAGATTTGTGAAGATTCCGATATCAAACATAATCCCTGCGGTTCTGTGAAGCATCAGTCCCTGTGAAGAAACCTCCATAACCACACAGTCACATCCTGCTTCCACCATCTGTGCAAAATACTTCTGAATCGTGTAAGACTCCGGTGTTGTATTATTAGATGGAATGGTCTTATCCCCGATAATTGCCTCAATCGTACCAATCAATCCGACTTTGTGTCCTACTTCCTCCAGAATAGCTTTTACCATATAAGTTGTTGTTGTCTTACCCTTGGTACCGGTAATTCCAATGGTCTTAAGCTTTTCAGCCGGATATCCGAAGTAGGCTGCTGACATAAGTGCCAGTGCGTATCTTGTATTTTCTACTTTGATAACGGTCAATCCCTCTGGCACTTCCACATCTTTTTCCACAATAACCGCTGCAGCACCTCTTTCTGCTACATCTTTTACATACTGATGACCATCCGAGACAGCACCACTGATACACACAAACACACTGCCCGGTACGACCTTTCTGGAATCATTGACAAGTTCTGTAATCTCTATATTATCACTGCCTGCGACCACCTTGTAATCCAGACGCTCCAATAACTTTGTTAATTTCATTCTCTATGCCTCCTGATCATATTTTCAAGAATATTTCCTTAAATACCTATTGAAATAATACAAGGTACCATGGAACACTTTCATTTTATTATATACCACCCCTTAGACGAAAAGCAACGAATTCGTAAATACATCTCGAACAAAAAATTAAATTTTTCCTGCTTTTCTCTAACCATTTTTATGATACAATAGAAATATTAAGGTCAGAGAGTTTTACAAAATATCATTTTTCTGATATCTATGATATCAGTTTTGGAAAGAGGCTTTTATTATGTCATTAGCAAAAGCAAAAAAAATGGGTCGATGTCTGCAAAGAATAATGTCAGGATATACGATTGTGATGCACAGAACATTTTGTGAGTATCACAGTGAAAAATCTTTAATATTCTATTAATTTAAAGGAGTTATATTTTATGAACGCATATGAACGATTACTGAAATATGTGGTAATTCGCACACCGAGCAATGAGGAAAGTGAGACAACACCTTCTTCCCAGTGCCAGTTTGACCTGGCAAATGTTTTAAAAAAGGAAATGGAGGAATTAGGCATCTGTGATGTAACATTGACAGATACATGCTTTCTGTATGGAAAGATTCCGGCAACTCCAGGATATGAAAATGCACCTGCAATTGGTTTTATTGCACATATGGATACGGTTTCAGATTATTGTGACCATGATATAAAACCGACGATTACAGAGAATTATGATGGAGAAGCTCTTGCACTTGGCCAAAGTGAACTTGTCTTAAGTCCGGAAATGTTTCCGCATCTGAAGACACTAAAAGGACGCACATTGATTACAAGTGATGGAACAACCATTCTCGGCGCTGATGACAAAGCTGGTATTGCAGAAATTCTGACTATGGTTGAGCGGATGAACAAAGAGAATATATCTCATGGCCCGCTTTGCATCGCATTTACCCCAGATGAAGAAACTGGAACTGGTGCAGCGCATTTTGATGTTGATAAGTTCGGTGCTGATTTTGCATACACACTGGACGGAAATACAGAAAATGAAATTCAATACGAGAATTTTAATGCATGCGGTGCTTTGGTTGAATTCCACGGAGTCAGTGTACACCCGGGATCTTCCAAAGATACGATGGTCAATGCCAGCCTTGTTGCCATGGAATTTGATTCTATGCTTCCCAAGGGTGAGACCCCTCGTGATACGGAAGGGTATGAAGGTTTTTATCATTTACTCAATATGGAAGGAGAATGTGCACTTGCAAAGCTTCATTACATTATTCGTGATCATGATGCAGAAAAGTTCAATCAACGCAAAGAAATAATGAAGCAGATTACAGATGATCTGAATAAAAAATGGGGTAAAGGAACGGTAGTTCTCACATTAAAAGATCAGTATCGCAATATGCTTGAGGTAATTGCACAGCATATGCATCTGATTGACAATGCGAAGAAAGCATGTGAAACAGTCGGACTTACTCCGCAGTGTCTGCCAATACGTGGCGGTACAGATGGATGCCAGCTTAGTTTCCGCGGGCTTCCTTGCCCGAATCTTGGAACTGGTGGACATGCATATCATGGACCATATGAACATATTACAGTAGAAGGTATGGATAAGGCTGTTGAAATGATTACAGAACTGGTGAAAATATATAGCACACAATGCAAATAATATTAAAATGAACCATAGGGAAAATAATTCGACTTTTCCTATGGTTCTCTTAGTCTCACAATTCTTTCAGTCTTTTCTTGCTTTATTATTCTCCCTATGTTACACTACATCTACATCAAATTTCGGGCATGATATTTTCATTATGTTTCAACGCCCATAGAAATCTCTAGCCAAGATTTCATTTCTGAATTTCATTTGCTTTTTCAGCAAAGAATTCACTCAGATTTTTGATGAAGTTACCCATTCACCGCAGCTTTCAGTGATCCCCGGCACTGGTATAGCTACCGTTTCACCGGGCAAATGATACGGTACTTCTGAATGTAATTACATTTTCTCATCATATGCTCTTTTTGCATTGTCTTTTTATACTCAAAATGTTAAAATATATTCAGATAGTTTCCATATCACATTTGCCCAGAGAGGAGATTTATGGAAACAAACAATACGACAACTTCAAATGGGGTACACAATACTCACACAAAAGACAACTCTGCTAAAATTGTATTCGGAGACCCGGTACTCTGCGCTCAATTTCTAAAAGGTTACACGGATATTCCTCTTTTTAAAGAGATAAAGCCCGAAGATATTGAAAATGTTTCTTCACATTTTTTGCCTTTATTTCAGGAATCCAGAGACTCAGATACTGTAAATAAAATTCGCATAGGTGATTCCGAAATCTATCTGATTGCACTCATCGAGCATCAATCGGAAAATGATTTTGACATGTCCTTCCGGATACTCCGCTACATTGTATTTATCTGGACAGATTATGCTGCGCAACAGGAAAAGCTACATAAAGGCATCACAAAATCCAAAGCTTTTCTTTATCCACCAATCCTGCCTATCGTATATTACGAGGGGAGCAGCACATGGTCTGCACCGTTGAACTTTAAGAATCGCGTCTTTTTGAGTGATGTCTTCGGAGATTACATACCAAGTTTCAATTACCTGGTCGTTCCGTTAAACAAATATTCCAAACAGGATTTGATTGAAAAGAACGACGAACTCTCTTTAATCTTTCTGATTAATCAGCTTCAGAGTTCCTCAGAATTTCATGCCTTAAAAGATATCCCTAAAAAATACACGGAACATCTTACAGAAAACACCCCAGATTATCTGTTAAAAATTATTGGTAAAGTAATCGCCGTTCTTCTTCATAAATTAAATGTACCTGATGAAGAAGTTTATGAGGTTACAGACCAGATCACAAGGAGGAAATTCAGTATGATGTTTGACAATTTTCAGGCTTATGATGTACAGGAGACCAGACGGGTCAGCCGCGAGGAAGGACGGCTTGAGGGACGAATCGAAGGCGAACGTGCCGGGCGAATCGAAGGTGAACGTGCCGGGCGAATTGAAGGTGAACGTGCCGGGCGAATTGAAGGCGAACGACTCCATTTAATCAAGCAAGTTATTAAACGAATTGAATTACAGTATTCTGTCAATCAAATTGCAGAATCACTCCTAGAGCCACTAGATATTATCCAACCTATTTATGATATTGCATTACAACAGCTTCCTGATTACAACGCCGAAAAAATTCTTGAGCAATTGAATTCATAACTTGTATCGCAAAAATAAGATTCCTTTTTTCAATAACTATCAAAAAAGGAATCTTATTTTTATAAATGTTGTCCTTTTAGATATCTCTATTCCTGCTTAAATCCTTCTCCGACAACTTCATTGGATTCCATAATAATCGTAAATGCTTTCGGATCTATCTCTTTTACCATTCTTTTTATCGTATACATCTGCTTGTTATTGCATGCACACATGACCACGTCTTTTTTTTCACCACTATAGCTTCCCACACCTTCCAGAATCGTTGAACCACGGCCTGCATATTCATCAATCTGTTCTGCCACCTCTTTTCCTTGCTTTGTTACAATCAATGTCATCTTACCTTCATCAATTCCATACATAATACGATCCATAACCGTCGCCATAAGATATGTCACAAGGATCCCATAAATCAGTCCGTCAACTTCTTTGAATACCAGTGCACTTCCAAGGATAATCGTACAGATATCCAAACCGAATGTGATCATACCGAGTGTCATATGTGGTTTTGCTTTCTTGATGGACATACTGATAAAATCCTGTCCTCCGGTAGAGGAACCTCGCATAAAAATCAGTGCAAATCCGATTCCGCATAATACACCCATGCAAAGTGCAGCAAGAAGTCTGTTTCCATTATACACTGGAAGCATCGGTGCCACATAGTCTGTCAGTACAGACCAAATCAGAGTTGTCTTTACTGACTTTAGGAAAAATGTTTTTCCAAGATATTTGTAACAGAAAATGGTGACCGGGATATTCAGAAGTATCATTCCTGCACCAACTGGAATCTTAAACAGATGATACAGTATAATTGCAATTCCGGAAAATCCTGCTACCGGAAAATTCGCATTCAACGCAAAATTATAAATTCCAACCGCACCAAGCATTCCTGCTGCCAGATCCACCAGAAGATCAATCCCTAATTCCTTCCAGTCAAATTTTTTCTTTAACATATACATTTCCTCCTCTTATCTTTCATCTGATATCATAGCTTCTCTCAAAAAAAGAACAGACACAAACTATATATTCTATAATTCGCATCTGCTCTTGTATTATAATTTCATTTCACGAAGATTTAAAATTCTCTGATTACTGCTTCCCCGAAACTGTAATGTAATATCTTTCAAATCTTCTACAAACGGACCATCTACCAGTACATCTATATAAGACAACATCTCATCCGTGACTTCTGTATAGGCTCTTCCACCTGGTATCAGATCTTTATCATATACATACCCGGAATAACTCCAGATATTCTTCTTTGGATACATTTCCCGGACTTTTTTTAAGAGCTTTACAAGTTCTCTTTGATTCTCCGGTTCAAATGGTTCTCCGCCAAGAAGTGTAAGTCCTGCAATGTAAGGATGGTTCAATGCATCCAAAATTTCTTTTTCAGTCTTCTCAGTATACAGATTCCCATAATGAAAATCCCATGTTTCTGCATTAAAACAACCTTTACAGTGATGACGACATCCCGAGACAAACAATGTCACTCGAACTCCCGGACCATCTGCTATATCATATTTTTTTATTTCTCCATAATTCATATAAAATTCCCAGCCTTTATTTTTTCAAAACCAATCTTCAAATTTTAATGCAAAATCCGGGAACCGTAAAATTTCATACTTTAACTCCACAATTTGCTTTTACAGATGTAAGACTCTATCCTTAATCTCCTGTGTTCTTCCCTGATTCCAGAACTGTGTTCCGATATATCCACATGTTCTTCTGGCTACTGACATCTTATCCTGATCATGGTTCCCACAGTTCGGGCACTCCCAGATAAGCTTTCCACTTTCGTCTTCTTTAATCTGAATCTCTCCATCATAACCACAGATTTCACAGTAGTCACTCTTTGTATTTAATTCTGCATACATAATATGCTCGTAGATGAACTGCATCACAGAAAGGACTGCCGGAATGTTCTGCTGCATATCCGGGACTTCAATATAGCTGATTGCTCCTCCTGGTGACAGTTTCTGGAACTCTGCCTCGAACTCCAGCTTGTCAAATGCATTGATCGGCTCAGATACATGTACATGATAACTGTTCGTAATATAATTCTTATCTGTAACTCCTTTGATGATTCCGAATCTCTTCTGAAGACATTTTGCAAACTTGTATGTGGTAGACTCCATCGGTGTACCATATACAGAATAGCTGATATTCTCAGCAGCTTTCCACTGGGCACATTTGTCATTCAACCTCTGCATAACTGCCATTGCAAATGGTCTGGCCTCCGGATCTGTATGCGTCTTTCCAAGCATACGCATGCACATCTCGTAAAGACCTGCATATCCAAGAGAAATGGTGGAATATCCGTTATATAGAAGCTTATCAATAGTCTCACCTTTTTTCAGTCTTGCCAGTGCGCCGTACTGCCAGAGAATCGGTGCCACATCTGAAATAGTTCCAAGAAGTCTCTCATGACGGCAACGGAGTGCTCTGTGGCATAACTCCAGTCTCTCATCAAGAATCTGCCAGAATCTGTCCATGTCTCCTTCTGCGGAACATGCTACATCTACCAGGTTAATTGTAACAACACCCTGATTGAAACGCCCGTAGAATTTATGCTTTCCGTTTGGAAGCATCTGAGAATCCTCTACTGTCAGGAAAGATCTGCATCCCATACATGGATAAACTTCACCTTTTTTCAGTTCCTTCATGATCTTTGCAGAAATGTAATCCGGAACCATACGCTTTGCAGTACATTTTGCTGCAAGCTCTGTCAGATACCAGTACTTAGAATCTTCTGTAATATTATCTTCATCCAGGACATAGATCAGTTTCGGGAATGCCGGTGTGATCCAAACACCCTTCTCATTCTTAACGCCTTGCATTCTCTGTTTTAATACTTCTTCAATGATGAGTGCAAGATCCTGTCTTGTCTGACCGTCTTCCACCTCATCCAGATACATGAATACGGTAACAAACGGTGCCTGTCCGTTACATGTCATGAGTGTGATAAGCTGGTACTGGATTGTCTGAATTCCGCTTTTTACCTCTTCTCTCAGACGGCAGTCTGTCAGTTTGTCAATGATTGCCTCATCCAGACTCTCCCCACATGCTTTACGTTCAGAGATAACAATATTACGGATTTTCTTACGGCTGATATCCACAAATGGTGCAAGATGTGCCAGTGTAAAAGACTGTCCTCCATATTGATTACTTGCGACCTGTGCTACAATCTGAGTCGTCACATTACACGCTGTAAAGAAGCTGTGTGGTTTTTCGATCATTGTCTCACTGATGACGGTTCCATTCTGAAGCATATCTTCCAGATTGATCAGATCACAGTTGTGCTCTTTCTGTGCAAAATAATCTGAATCATGGAAATGAATGATTCCCTGTTCATGTGCTTCTACAACCTCTTCCGGAAGAAGTACACGCTTGGAAAGGTCTTTACTTACTTCTCCTGCCATATAATCTCTCTGCGTGGAGTTGATCACTGGGTTCTTATTGGAATTTTCCTGATTGACTTCTTCATTAATGTTATCAATCAGTGCAAGGATCCCGTTATCTGTTGTATTGGACTTTCTTGCCAATTCACGTTTATAACGGTAGCGCACATACTTCTGTGCCACTTCATAGCCACGCATTCCCATAATTCCAGTCTCTACCATATCTTGAATGTCTTCTACATGTATAGCGTGAGTTGATTTTTTTACCTGTCCTGCAATATCATCTGCAATTGCCCGGACCTGAAATTCATTCAGTTTGTAAATATTATCAACTTCTTCATTAGCTGCGCGGATTGCATTCTCGATCTTTCCCAGATCAAAGCCGACTTCCTCTCCATTTCTTTTGATTACTTTCGTCTTCACTAACATCTTCATGTCTCACGCCTTTCTTATATATCTTTGTTCTTCTGCTTTTCGGATCCACCACAACATCTTGTGTTCCACAATTCACACTCACTCCGGTAAGAAACTATTTAGTTTCTTCAAAATCACAAGATATTGTGTTCCGCTCCATTATATTACTACAAAATATGGCATTTGAAAAGCATTATTTTAATTTTAACATATTTTTATAAGTATACCTTTTTTCTGTCCATTTTTTCCCATTTTGTCTGTTAAAGATCAAATAATGACAACTGATTGGACTCCGGAAGGTCTCCTAAAAGTCCTAAATCTGCCATGTAATCTACAACCGCCTTACTTGCTTTCGTACGGTTTCTAAAATCATCTTTGGACAGATATGGACCATCTTTTGCCGCTTCCTCCACCGCTTCTGCAGCCTTCTCTCCCATTCCGTCAATGCTGGAAAACGGTGGCATCAGCTTTCCGTCTATGATGCTGAATTTTGCTGCTTTTGCGCGATAAATGTCAATTGGCAGAAATTCATATCCCCTCGCATACATTTCCTGAACAATATGCATGTCCTTCATTGTATCCTGTTCTTTTTTGCTGAGAGAATCAGACCGTCTTGTATAATCATCAATATAGTATTGCAGTTTTTCCTTGCCCTGACACATAATTTCATAAGAAAATGCATCTGCACGGATTCCAAAATATGCTCCATAGTATGCCAACGGATAATTTACCTTACAATAGGCGATACGATATGCCATCATGACATAGGCTGCCGCATGGGCTTTCGGAAACATATATTTAATTTTCTCACAGGAGCCAATGTACCACTCTGGCACATCATGTTCCAACATATCTTTTTTATACTCCGGCCAATCTTTACATTTTCCTTTTGCAACGGTACCTTTACGCACTCGCTCCATGATCGTGAAGGATTCCTCACTATCCAGTCCTTTGTTAATCAGATATGTCATAATATCATCTCGGGTACAGATTGCTGTAGAAATGGTTGCCTTACCGCTCTTAATCAGATCCTGCGCATTGTTCAGCCATACGTCCGTTCCATGGGACAATCCGGAAATACGGATCAGATCTGAAAGTGTCTGTGGTTTTGTATCTACTACCATCTGGATTACGAAATCCGTTCCGAACTCCGGAATTCCAAGACATCCTACCGGACATCCTCCGATATCATCTGGTGTGATTCCAAGTGCCGATGTATCATGGAATAAAGACATTACCCCCTGATCATCCAGAGGGATATCTGTTGCTACAAATGGATGATCCGTCTCATTGTACTCATTTTCCATAGCAGGCGAACTGATATATGCCTCAAGTGCCTTGATCATGGTTGGATCATCATGACCCAGAATATCCAATTTTAACAAGTTGTGGTCGATGGAATGATAGTCAAAATGTGTCGTAATAATATCAGTCGTCATATCATTTGCCGGATGCTGCACCGGAGTGAATGAGTTGATATCTTCCCCGTGAGGAAGTACAATGATTCCTCCCGGATGCTGTCCGGTACTTCTGCGGATACCGGTACATCCCTGAACAATCCTGTCAATTTCGCAAGTTCTCTTTCTTGTTCCCCGCTCTTCAAAATAGTTCTTTACATACCCAAATGCTGTCTTATCCGCCAACGTACCAATCGTTCCGGCACGGAACGTCTGTCCGGCTCCGAAAATAATTTCCGTATATTTATGAGCATTACTCTGATAATCTCCTGAGAAGTTCAGATCAATATCTGGCTCTTTATTTCCTTTAAATCCAAGGAATGTTTCGAACGGAATATCAAATCCATCTTTTACAAGCCTGGTTTTGCACACCGGGCACTCCTTATCCGGCATATCCCATCCACAGCCCCCTGCGTAAGCCCGTACTTCTTCGGATTCAAAATCACTGTAGTGGCACTTCGGGCAATAGTAATGTGGGCTTAATGGATTTACCTCTGTAATTCCAGCCATGGTCGCAACAAAAGAAGATCCTACCGAACCACGGGATCCTACAAGATATCCGTCCTCGTTAGATTTCCACACCAATTTCTGTGCGATAATATACATAACGGCGAATCCGTTGGAAATAATGGAATTAAGCTCACGTTCCAGACGCTCTGTAACAATCTCCGGAAGCGGATCTCCGTACATAGAATGTGCCTTGTTATAACATATTTCACGAAGCGTTTTATCTGAATCTGGAATGACCGGTGGACACTTATCCGGGCGGACTGGTGATATTTTTTCCACCATATCCGCAATCATATTGGGATTGTCAATGACAATTTCTTTTGCTTTTGCTGAACCAAGGTATTCAAACTCCTCCAGCATTTCATCTGTCGTATGCAAATACAACGGTGCCTGCTGATCTGCATCTTTGAATCCTTTTCCTGCCATAATGATACGGCGGTACACTTCATCTTCCGGATCCATAAAGTGCACATCACAGGTCGCCACGACCGGCTTATCAAACCGTTCTCCAAGACGGATGATCTCACGGTTGATCTCACGTAAATCTTCCTCACTTTGAACCTTCTCCACACGATCACTATCAATCATGAACCGGTTATTTCCAAGTGGCTGTATTTCCAGATAATCATAAAAATTAACAATTCTGGCAATCCGCTCTGCAGATTTTTCTCCCAGTATTGCCTGATACAATTCTCCTGCTTCACAAGCACTTCCAATAATCAGACCCTCTCTGTATTTTAACACTTCGCTCTTTGGCATTCTCGGCTGACGTCCAAAATACTCCAGATGTGACTTGGAAATCAATGTATAAAGGTTCACGCGTCCAATATCATTCTTTGCCAGAACAATGACATGGTAAGACGGCATCTTACGGATTGCTTCCGCGTTGTGCGCGCCAAAATGATTCATCTGATCCAGTGTCTCGATTCCACGTTCTTCCAGCATCTGAATAAATTTCACATAAATCTCTGCGGTAACTCTGGCATCATCCACTGCTCTATGGTGATGTTCCTGAGAAATATTCAGTGCTTTTGCCACAACGTTTAGCTTAAATTTTGAAAGTGTCGGTAATAATACACGGGCAAGTCCCACCGTATCTACAGAAGTAAAATCCGGTTCTATGCCCTGCTGCCTGCAATTTTCTTCGATAAAGCTCACATCAAAGCTGGCATTGTGCGCTACCAGCACTGCATCTCCTACGAACTTTAGAAACTGTGGGAGAATTGTCTCAATCTCCGGTGATTCCATAACCATCTCATCAGTAATGCTTGTAAGCTGTGTGATTCGAAATGGAATCGGAATCTTCGGATTCACAAATGTACTATACTTATCCGTAATTTCTCCGTTCTCAACTTTAACTGCACCAATTTCGATAATCTTATCTTTTGCCGAACTAAATCCCGTCGTCTCCAGATCGAATACAACATAGGTTCCTTTTAAAGACTGACCTTTCTCATTGACTGCCACATCCTGCAAATCATCGACCAGATATCCTTCCACACCATAAATAACTTTAAATGGATCGTCTTTATCCAGTGTCTCAATATAATGATTCGCGTCCGGGAACGCCTGTACCACACCATGATCTGTAATCGCAATTGCCTTATGCCCCCAGTCATGTGCTCTCTTTACAAGATCTTTGACCTCGGAAACTCCGTCCATGTCACTCATTTTCGTATGACAGTGGAGCTCCACTCTCTTTTCTACCGCATTGTCTTTTCTGGATTCTGTAAAATCAGAAATTTTCTTAATTCCAAACACAGAAGAAATGACAAGTTCGCCGTCAAATTTATCAATATTGGTCACGCCTTTAATTTTCAGGAATGCACCCATTTTAATTTCAGCCAGTACATCTGCAAGTTGATCATTACGCACGAACATCTTGACCATGATCGTATCAGTAAAGTCTGTCACTGCATACATGACAATGGTCTTTTCATTGCGGATTTCTCTTGTATCAAAGCTAATGACTTTTCCTCGAAATGTAATTTCTCCCATCTCACCAATCACGGTTGACAGTTCAATCGGCTCATCATCAAATGGACGTCCGTAAATCAAACCTGACTCATCAAGATCCATCTTCGCAGATTTCACAAACACCTTCTTATCACGAAAACCACCCTTCTTTAATCCACTGCCTTTTGAAAATCCACCTTTTGCAGGACTGCCAGAATTTTTTCCGTCTCCGGAATTTTTTCCACCTTGTCTGCTTCCAGATGTTTCTTTTTCCCCAGACTTTGCTTCTTTTTCCTGCTTTTTTTCCTCTTTTTGCTTCTGTACAGCCTCAACCTGATCCAGTATACTGTCTACTTCCTGCTGCAGACGCATATCATTGTATTTCAAAGTACTTTCTTTTGGTTCTTTATACATGACACGAATCTCAATGGGCAATCCGAAACGGTCTGCATACACACCTTTTAAATAATCTGTCAGAGAATCTTTTTTTCCTTGCGCAATAACAGTGTCGATTAACTGCATGCAAAGAATATTTCCTTCTTCAAAGGTACATTTCGCATTCTGCAGCATATTGCGTTCTACAACACTTCTTGTATCCAGCTCCGCAAGAAAGCTGTCCAGATACTCCGCCATCACATTCTCTGGCGTGTACTGTCCGGACAGCTCATACTTTTCTCGAATCTCTACCTGCACGGCACTTCTTCCGAAAAGCTGGTTCTTGATCAGGTGCTCCATCTCGTATACCAATGTTTTCTGAATCAGATGACGGCTTACTATATGTACTCTTAAAAATGTCCGGTCAGAGTTGGTCGTCACTTTTAATACCTGCGCTCCTTCGAACATATTACGTATATCTTCCCCTGCCTTTAACGTAGGGAATACTTCAAAGAACGGTTTACTCATTCCAATGCAACAGCTCCTGTCTCAATGTCTCTAATAGTTCCTCTTCTTTTACTTTTTTTACAATCTCGCCTTTTTTGATCAGGAGTCCTTCTCCCTTTCCTCCGGCAATTCCAATATCTGCTTCTTTTGCTTCTCCCGGTCCATTGACCACACAGCCCATAACTGCGACCTTAATGTCCAGTGAGATATCTGCAACCATCTCTTCGACCTGATTTGCAAGTCCGATCAGATCAATCTGGGTTCTTCCGCATGTCGGACAGGATACAACCTCAATTCCACCTGTGCGAAGTCCCAGTGTCTTTAAAATAATCTTCGCTGTCTTGATCTCTTCTAGTGGTGATCCAGTCAGTGACACACGGATTGTATCTCCGATTCCCTGTCCAAGAATCAGTCCAAGACCTACTGAGGATTTTATATTACCTGCCAATAATGTTCCTGCCTCTGTAATTCCTACGTGTAATGGGTATGGGCATTTCTTGGCGATCAGTTCATGTGCCTTTACACACATCATAACATCAGAAGATTTGATACTGACTACAAGATTATTATATCCCATCTCCTCGATAAGCTGTATTTTGCCCAAGGCACTCTCTACAAGTCCCTCTGCAGTCACCCCATGATATTTCTCTACCAGATGCTTTTCCAGTGATCCACTATTCACACCAACACGAATTGGAACACCGTACTCTTTTGCTTTTTCAACAACAGCACGGACTCTCTGTTCATCTCCAATATTACCCGGATTAATACGAATCTTATCTGCCCCGTTCTCAATCGCTGCAATCGCCAGCTTATAATCAAAATGAATATCTGCCACAAGTGGAATATGAATCTGCTTCTTGATCTCACCAATTGCTTTCGCTGCATCCATATTCGGCACAGCGCAGCGGATGATCTCACAGCCGGCTTTCTCGAGAGCAAGAATCTGGGCAACAGTCGCCTCCACATCTTCCGTCTTCGTATTTGTCATTGACTGTATTCTGATCGGATTACCTCCTCCGATCGTAACATTTCCAATCTGAACTTCTTTCGTGTGATCTCTGTACATAATTTTTGCTCCTTCACATGCAGAAAACCTGCCACACGGCAGATTTTCTGATATTTTCGTTTTAGGTTTCTTTTGTCTGATACCTACTTTCTGATGAACGTGAACTGTTCCCCATATTCTCGTTCTGTAAGCGTCATCTGATTGCCATCTATGCTGTATGAAAAAGATGAATCCAGATCATCCAGTACATTCTCCAGATCTTCTTTTGTATATGCACTGTCCGCTTTCTCAACTGCCTTGTCAATCTGCTCCTCATCTTTTGTGATGGTAATAATCTTTGACTTCATATCTACGCTGTAATTCATCTCTACGGCTGCATCTGTATTCTCCGCAATATCCGTGATATCTACCTGAATCGTATCGTTCTTCTCAATCTTTAGCGCAATCGTTGCATCCTCACTTTCCCAGGTTCCTACTACTGGATTAGTCGTGAACATTCTCGTCAGCAGATATACTGCGATTAAAATGATCAGCACTGAGGATACAAGGGTAACCACTCGCCATATCTTACTTCTTTTTGCCTCATCATTGCCTGCTATAATCATACTCTTATAATCCTCTCACTTCTCTTCTTTCTATAATGACGTTGGGGTCAAAAGCCCACAACTATGATACTTACGGATTGTTTCGTGCGTTGCACTCCCGGTGGTTTCAGACCTTTTGACCTTGGTATCTTTTATATAACTAAATTATAGATTCTTTTCCAGACAGTGTCAACGGGTATTATCATGTTCCAGAACGGAACTTTTTCGCTACTTTTTGTTTACATCTGCCACACTTATCTTTTTCTCACATAACACTTGGTAAAATATACCAAAAATACAAAAGAAAGGAGACCTGGCAAGTGTCATTCGGTCAGAAGCTACGCAAATTACGCAAAAAATTTAATATGACTCAGGAAAATGTTGCTGACTGTATCCATGTCTCCCGCTCTGCTATTGCAGGTTACGAAAAAAAAGGCCGCCAGCCTTCTCACGAAAAGCTGACGGCAATCGCAGATTTATTCGAGGTCCCTGTTGATTATCTTCTGAATGACGAAGAGGATACTATCACCCTCTCTCCTTCCCGGCTTACAACCAATTCTGATGATGAGCTGAATCTTTTGCTTGCATACCGAAGCCTCTCCCGAAGCAGCAAACGTGATCTCAAAAAGTATATGAAACTTTTGAAAGAAAAAGATGCTTCAGAAAGCTCTTAATCTGCACTTATTATTTTTCTTTTTTTATTTTCTAGCACTCTTCTGCAATTTTATAAATTAGATGCTCCGTATCTTCCCAGCCAATACAAGGATCCGTAATGGACTTTCCATATACCATATCAGGTCCGATATTCTGTCTTCCTTCTTCCAGATAACTTTCCACCATAACACCCTTGATCATATTTTTCAGATCCGGATTATATCTTCGTGTATGAAGCACTTCACTGACAATACGAAGCTGTTCTTTGTATTTTTTATTTGAATTAGAATGGTTCGCATCCACAATTGCTGCTGGATTTTTCAGATCTTTCTTCTGATAAAGTTCAAATAATCGCAGGCAATCTTCATAATGATAATTTGGCTGGCATGTTCCATATTTGTCTACGCCTCCACGCAAAATCACATGTGCCAGATCATTTCCTGACGTCTGTACATCCATACCTCTGTAAATGAAACGATGTCCCATCTGGGCTGCCACTACAGAATTCAGCATCACCGACAGATCTCCACTGGTCGGATTCTTCATTCCGACAGGAATATCCATTCCACTTGCTGTCAGACGATGCTGCTGATTTTCCACAGAACGTGCACCGATTGCCTCATAAGATAAAATATCATCCAGATAGCTTCTGTTCTCCGGATATAACATCTCATCTGCTCCGGTCAGTCCGCTTTCTTCCATAGCACGGATATGCATATGACGGATTGCAATAATTCCCGCATAAAGATCCGGTGCCTTATCCGGATCCGGCTGATGGAGCATTCCTTTATATCCCTCGCCGGTCGTTCTTGGTTTATTTGTATAAATTCTTGGAATAATCATCAGTTTATCTTTTACTTTTTCATTGACTTTTGCCAGACGATTCACATACTCACACACGGAATCTTCATTATCTGCAGAACACGGTCCGATAATGACTGCAAATTTATCCGATTTCCCCGTAAAAATATCTCGAATCTCCTGATCTCTTTTTTTCTTTAACTCTGCAAGCTTTTCTGACAGAGGATATTCTTCCTTCAGTTCTGTCGGGGAAGGCAGTGTCGTATTGATTTTCATAGACATATTTTTCTCCTTCTATGTTTCTTCTCTCTTATTCATTCAAGACTGCACTATCCTAAAATCTGTACTCCACCAAGAAGCACATAAGATATGAACCACATAATTACAGTTGCCATGCAGATTCCAATGATGATTGCCGGAAATGCTTTCTTAAATTTCACACCGAGAAGTGCGGCAATGAGTGAACCTGTCCAGGCTCCGGTTCCCGGAAGCGGAATACCAACAAATAATACAAGTCCCCAGAATTCAAATTTTTCAATCTGGTCTTTTTTCTTCATTGCTTTTGCTTCCAGCTTATCTACCAGCGGTTTTAAATGTTTTGTTCCTTTCATCCAGTTAAAAATCGGTGTGATCAGAAGCAGGATAAACGGAACCGGTATAATATTCCCAAGAATACATAATGGAATCGCTTTTGCGACCGGCACTCCAAGAAGCGGACCTGCCACAAGAAGTGCTCCACGAAGTTCCAGAATCGGAATCATGGAAATAATAAATACAATTGCCTCTTTCCCAACACTTCCACTGAGTGCATCAATAATTCCTTGTACTAATGACTGTGTCATACATCTCTCCTTATTTTTTCATTTATTTTTGTAACTGTTCAGAACCCCGCCACACAAATTCGCAAAAACGCAAATAACTGCTCCATCTCTTCTCTTGTCCCGATGGTGATACGCATATATTGCTCGATTCTCTCGCTGCCCCAAAATCGCACATAGATATCATGTGCCTTTAATGCCTCAAACAGCTCTTTCGCATCGTATTCCGGGTGCTTTGCAAATATAAAGTTGGAACCAGAATCCAGATATGTAAATCCAAGTTTTGTAAGTTCTTCTTTTGCCCACTCCCTTGTCTCAACAATTTTTCTGACGCCATTCTCGAAATATTCCCTGTCTTTCACAGCTTCCACACCACACACAATTGAAGTCTGGTTCATAGTGTAAGAGTTAAATGAATATTTCGCATCATTTAAGTATTTGATCAATGTCGGATTGCTGATAGCATAGCCTATTCGCATACCCGCCATAGATCTTGCCTTGGAAAATGTCTGGACAACGATCAGGTTATCGTATTTGTCAATCAGTTCCAGTGCGGAACGTCCTGCAAAATCAATATACGCTTCATCCACGATCACAATGACATCCTGATTATGTGCAATGATATCTTCTACTACTGACAGATCCTCATAGATTCCTGTCGGTGCATTTGGGTTTGGGAAAATCACTCCCCCATTCTCCTTATAGTAGTCTTCTTTTACAAGTTTGAAATCCTCATCCAGTTTCTGACATTCATATGGAATCCGATACAGATCCGCCCATACACTATAAAAAGAATAAGTAATATCCGGGAAAAATATCGGTTTTTCGGAATTAAAAAATGTCAGGAAACACATAGACAATACATCATCGGATCCTACACCTACAAATACCTGGTCCGGATTCACATGATAAAAGTCCGCAAGCGCATTTACAAGTGGTGCTGCAGTCGGATCCGGATAAAGGCGGAAACGGTCTGTATCCATCTCTTCTAACGCTTTTTTGACTCCCGGTGCCGGTGGATATGGATTCTCATTCGTATTTAATTTGATGACTTTGCGCTGTGGCTGTTCACCTGGTACATATGGCTCTACTTTTCTTATGTTCTTCTCAAATGCTTTCATACTATGCTCCTGTGTCTTTGCCAAATTTGTTCATCGCCGCGGCCTCTGAACATTACATGTATTCCTTTGCCAGTTCTTTGAATTTTGGAAGCGAATTCACGATTGTCTCATGAGATACACAATATGCCAGTCTTACATATCCCGGGCACGCAAAGGAACTACCCGGTACCATCAGGATATTATATTTCTTTCCTGCATTACAGAATTCTTTTTCATCTGCAACTGGTGATTTTACAAAAAGATAGAATGCTCCCTGTGGTTTGATGCATTCAAATCCACATTCTTTCAATCCGTTATATAGATCTTCTCTGTTTCTGTTGTAGAAAGAAAGGTCTGTCTTTGCATCCAGGCATTTTTCTACTACTTTCTGCTGCAGAGTTGGTGCATTTACAAAACCTGAGATTCTTGTTGCCACATTGGCAGCGGAAAGAAGATCTTCACTGTCTGCAACCTCATCCGGAATAACAAGATATCCTATACGTTCTCCCGGAAGTGACAGGGATTTACTAAAAGAATATCCTACAATCGTATTATCATAATATTTCGTCAGGTATGGAACTTCCACTCCATCATAAGCAAGTTCACGATATGGTTCGTCAGAAATCAGGAAAATCTCTGTTCCATATTCTTTCTGTTTGGCCTCCATGATTGCCGCTAACTTCTTGATTGTCTCCTCTGAATATACAACACCTGTCGGGTTATTCGGTGTATTTACAATGACAGCTTTTGTCTTTGGTGTGATCTTCTGCTCAAATTCATCAAGCTTTGGCTGAAAATCAACTGTATTCGGGGAAATCTCGACCAGAACTCCATCATAGTTGTTTGTATAAGAACGATATTCTCCAAAATATGGTGCAAATGCAATCACTTCATCTCCAGGATTGATCAGAGATTTTAAAATGACATTCAATCCACCTGCCGCTCCGACAGTCATGACAATGTTCTTGCCGGAAAATTTTGTATCAAATCTTTCATTCAGAGACTTTGCAATTGCCTCTCTTACTTCCGGATATCCACTGTTACTGTTCGTATAGCCATGAAGCACAACCGGATCTGTGTCATTGACCAGTTCGACAATTGCATCTTTTACAATCTGCGGTGCCGGAACATTCGGATTCCCAAGGCTGAAATCAAATACATTCTCACGTCCGTAAATTCCTGCCAGACGTGTTCCTTCCTCAAACATTGCACGAATAGCGGAACTGTTCGCTACCATATTTTTCATTTTATCTGCTATCATTTTCCTATCTCCTTTTCATGTACATGTCCTTTTTCTACCATAAATACTGGTTTATAGGAAAGCTTTGCTTTTCTGAGTCCCTCAGAACCGGCATCATCTTCCCGATTCACATATTTGTAATCCATACACTCATGTTCTACAAATTGCTGATTGATCATAGTATATGCTCCGGGCACATCTGCATAAGCTTTCTCTATGTGAACAACAAATGTATCCGGGCAGATTGGTTCTCCGATGGTAAATGCTACGATTTTACCATCAATTCGAAGGATACCGCCCTTCAGGTCAAGTTCTTCAAAAAGTCTGAGTGCATTCATTGTCACACACATCTCTGCATTCTTATCTGTATCATCATTACAGCCATTCTCTTTTCTCCACTTCAAAGCCATCTGGAAACATTCCTCCAGATTCTCTTTTTTCATGGATTCGTAGCTCCAGCGTCCTTCAAATTCTTTTCGGAATCGATTCACATGGTTCTTCTTTCCATGCATCTTCTTACCAGACAAAGTCGCTAACTTCTCGCTTTCATAGACATAATCCGCTTCGTCCCGGTCATACTCAATCTCGAATCTTCCCGGATACCAGCTTTCCAGTCGTGCAAAATCATCCGGTGTCACATTATACATACGGAACGGATAACCTCGCTCCTCACTATATGTTTTCATCTTATCCAATGCACGCTTCACATGTTCATCTGTCCCTGCCGGAAATGCATAGGCAACATGTCCCTCATCTTCACTTTTGAACACCATGGCTCCTTCAACAATCGCCCATTTTACCGGGTACTGCCTGGACCATAAAAACACATTGACAAATGTACGTTCACAACTTCTGCTCGGATGCTCATCGAAATACTTTGTCATGATTTCCTTGTCTTCCAGCTCTGTTCTCTTAAAAATAATATCTTTCATTCTATGCTCCAATTCAAAACTAGTAAAGAGCACATCCGACGAAGGAATTCCCCGCCATTGTACTCATCGCAGTTCTCGTCCATCTGATAACTGTAATTTTTACTCTTCCGAGTATATCACATTTTCTATACTCATTACAAGGCATGCCCCTAATATCATCTATGTACTTTTTACTGCTCTGCCAAAAAACAAAGCTTCATAGCTGCAATATCTATGAAGCTTTAAGCGCTTTCTTCACAATCTCACTCATCAGTTTGGAAGCTCCAAAAAGTGCTGCCGGATCTACTGTGAATTTAGAATTATGCGCCGGATATTTTCCCCCGGTCCCCACATGAAAAAATGCTCCCGGAACCAACTCCTGATAACAGGAAAAATCTTCTCCGCCCATCTCCGGATGCTGCAAGGTTACATGGAATCCTTCTTCCATTGCTTCTTTTCGCACAAGTTCTGCAAGATTTGCATCATTGTTCGTTGCCGGACAGCCCGGGATCCATGTAAATTCCACCTGATAACCTTCCCGCTCCAGACCTTCAGCCTGTGCCTGCATCAGTTTCACAATCTGCTCACGCACTTTGGGATTAAATGTGCGAACGGTTCCTTCTAGCCTGGCGGTCTCTGGGATAATGTTCCAGCTTGTGCCTGATGTAAAACGAGTCACACTGATAACTGCCGTCTCCGTCGGACTGATTCTTCGACTTACAATTTCCTGAAGACTTCCTACCAGTCTTGCTGCTGCCGGGATCGGATCCAGACCCGTCTGCGGGGCGCTTCCGTGGCATCCCATTCCTTTTACCGTATATAAGAACCGGTCTACCGCCGCTGAAAATGGACCTGGTGCAATTGCAATCGTTCCGACTGGCATGTTTTGTTTTGTGTGAAGTCCAAAGATTTTTTCAATCTTATATTTTTCAAACATTCCGGTATTTACAACTTTTTCACCACCATGTTCTGCTTCTTCGGCAGGTTGAAACAATAAAATGACGGTACCTTTTATATGCTCTCTCTCTCCTCCAAGAAGTTTTGCCACTCCAAGAAGCGCTGTCGTGTGGAAATCATGTCCACAAGCATGCATACAGCCATCATTTTCTGAACTGTAAGAAAGTCCACTCTCTTCCAGGATCGGCAGCGCATCAATATCCGCTCTGATTGCAACAACACCCCCTGGCTCTTTTCCCTCGATCTTTGCAAGTGCTCCTGTATCAAGTCCCAGATTCAAAAGCTCCACACCTTCTGTCTGTTTTAATACATTTTTTACATAGTTGGTTGTCTCATACTCCTTTAATGCAAGTTCCGGATGTCTGTGCAGCCATTGAAAATGTTCCAATAAGTATGTCTGTAGTTCTTCTGCCATCACGATTTTCCTCCTGTCTTATCTACCATTCTTTACAAATCCCTAGTTCAAGAATGCCTCTGCATTCTTGCTGCGAGGTGCGCGTCATGCAATTGCATGACATACTTCTACTTAAGCATTCAAAGCATCTCTAAGCTGATCCATTGCCTGCCTTAGCGTCTGACGCGGACATGCGATATTGATTCGTTCAAATCCTTCTCCTACTGCCCCAAAAATAAATCCCGGATCCAGCCAGAGATTTGCCTTATCAACAACCAGATGTTCCAGTTCTTCTACTGATAATTCCAGTTCTCTGCAATCCAGCCAAAGCAGATAAGTTCCTTCCGGCTCAATAAGATTGATTTTCGGAATCTCCTGTTTCAGATAATCCCGGACAAAGTCCACATTTCCCTGAAGATATACAAGTAACTCTTCCAACCATTCTTCGCCGTTTTCATAAGCAGCCTGACACGCTTCCATTCCCATCAGATTCGGCTGGCTGTAGCCCGCTTGCATCACTTCGTGTTTAAATTTCTCACGCAGCTTTGGATTGGAAATGATAATGTTGGAAAGTTGAAGCCCTGCCACATTAAATGTTTTTGATGGCGCGGTACATGTGACAGTAATATCTGCAATCTCTTCTGAAATAGATGCCATCATCTGATGTTTATGTCCTTTGTATACAATATCACTGTGGATCTCATCGCTGACAAGTGTCACGTGATATTTCAAGCAGAGCGCTGCAGCTTTTTCCAACTCTTCTCTTTTCCACACACGTCCTACCGGGTTGTGCGGACTGCAGAAAAGTAATAATTTTACATCATTTTCCCGGATTTTCTTCTCCATATCCTCAAAGTCAATGGTGTAGTGCCCCTCTTCTAATTTTAATGGACTTCCAATCAGCTTTCTTCCATTGTCTTCAATGACCTCTCTGAACGGGTAGTAAACCGGCTGCAGCATCAGAACACTTTCTCCCGGCTCTGTGTAGGCTTTTACTGCCATTGCAAGTGCAAATACAATTCCTGGTGTTTTGATGATCCAGTTACTCTTGATTTCCCAGTCAAATCTTCTCTTATACCAGGATTTCACTGCTCTGAAATAATCCTCCAGGGTATCACTGTACCCAAATATACCATGCTCTACAATCTCAAATAAGCGCTCTCTGACTGCTTTTGGTGCCTGAAAATCCATATCTGCCACCCAAAGTGGAAGTATATCCGCTTTCTTTCCTCTTACTGTCGCAAAATCATATTTTAAAGAATGTGTTCCTTTTCGATTGATTACTTTATCAAAATCTGTTGCCATATTTATTTTCTCCTTCATTTTCGCAATTGCCTGTTGTCTTCAAATATTTTAGGACAGGGACTTCTTTTAAAAGTACCTGTCCCAGATTTAATGTTCTTATTTCAGCTTTCTAATCTGTCTTCATTTTATAATAAAACTTTTTATTGTTTCTTACAATTCTGCCATCTCCAAAAATGCTTTTGTACGTTCATTCTCCGGATTATTAAACAGTTTCTCCGGTGTATTGTCTTCTACAATCTGTCCCCCTTCCAGGAATAAGATTCTGGAGGCAACATTTTTTACAAAGCGCATCTCATGGGATACTACGATCATCGTCATTCCATCTGCTGCAATTTCTTTCATAACATCAAGAACTCCCCCGATCCACTCCGGATCAAGAGCACTTGTTGGCTCATCAAACAGCATAACCTGCGGTTCTGCTGCAAGTGCTCTCGCTATTCCTACTCTCTGCTGCTGCCCTCCGGAAAGACGTACCGGGTATTCATCTCTCTTCTCGATCAGTCCGACACGTTCCAGCAAATGTTCTGCTTTCTCCACTGCCTGGACTTTCGGCATCTTCTGAACCCGAATCAGTCCTTCCGTAATATTCTCCAGAGCAGTCTTGTTCTTCCAGAGATTATAATGCTGAAATACCATGCTCGTCTTTTCTCTGAGTGCCCGGATTTGTTGTTTATTCTCTTTTCCGGCTTCAATTGTAACTCCATCAATGGTAACTCTCCCTGCATCTGGTACATTTAACCAGTTGAGAGAACGAAGAAGCGTTGTCTTACCGCCTCCGCTTGGTCCGATCAGTGTTACAACTTCACCTTTTTCTATCTGAAAATCCAGATTTTTCAAAACCTGATTATCACCAAAAGCTTTACAAAGTCCTCTTACTTCTACTATCGACATCTTAACTTCTCCTCTCTTTTCTACGCACATAGGTCTCTATCTTTGCAAGCAGACGTTCCAAAAGCATACAGCATACCCAGTAAATCAAAGATACTGCAATATATACCTCAAAGTAACGATAAGATCTTGCTCCAACGATTCTTGCCTGTGCCATAATATCTACAACTGCAATGTTAAATACAAGAGAAGTCTCTTTTAATAATGATATAAAGTTATTGCCCAGACTTGGAAGTGCTACGACAAATGCCTGCGGGATTACAACACTTATAAGCGCCTGCCACTTCGTCATATTCAAGCTATAACAAGCTTCTACCTGTCCTTCATCTACGGACATCAATGCACTGCGGATAATCTCTGACATATATGCCGCTGCATTAAGTCCCAGTGTAATAATTGCGAATACGACCGGGTGGATTCCGTTAATATCAAAACTTGTTCCCCATGCTTCGTTCATCACACGAAGCAGTATCGGGATTCCGTAATACACAAGCACCAACTGTACCATAGTCGGCGTACCACGGATAAATGATATGTATACTTTCGCAACTGTCTTAAGTACCCGTACTTCAAAATAACGGGCCAACGCAATAAAGAACCCTACAATCAGTCCTGCTACACAACTGGCAATTGTAATCAGAAGTGTGATCGGCAGATATACTGCTATCTGCGGAATGGACTGTATCAGAAATTCAACACTAAATATTTTCCCCATCTCTTTTACACCAATCTTTCTCTTTTATTCGGAACTCTTGTGGTTTCCGGTACAACTTATGAATCGCCCTATAGAAATTCGTGCAAGAACGATTTCTGTATAACGGCGTATTGCACAAAATGCACGTCGCATCTCATACGGCGTGCATCTTACATTTTTCCTTATTTCTTTAAAGATATAAGACACTTTCTCGATTATAATTGTGGTGCATAATCTCCATCAAGATACTTCTCGGATAATTCTTTTAATGTACCATTTTCAATCAACGTCTTCAGACTGTCATCAATAATCTTTTTCAGCTTCTCTCCTGACTCGTCCTGTCTCAGAAGCATGTATGTAGTTGTCTCATCACCAGTCTCAAATGGAAGACACTCTAGTTCACTGTCAAGTCCCTGCTCTTTGAGAACATAATCAGCAGTTACTTTAATAGAAGCAATATGTGCATCTGCTCTTCCGTTAATAACTTCCTGAAGCATCTTGCTCATATCTCCATCTGCATACATAATATTGGCTGCTTTGTCCGGATGCTCTTTGTTATAATTCTCAAGCCAGTTTGTCTGTGCTCCTGAGGTTGCAGATACAATCGTTTTTCCTGCAATACTGTTTACATCACTGGAAATATCTGTACGGTCTTTTTTAAATACAATTGCTGCCTGAGTCTCTGTATATGGAATATCCGGGAAAAGATATTTCTGCTCACGTTCTTCATTCTTACCACACTGACTGGCAATCACATCAATCTTGCCAGACTCGAGAGCTGTAAAGATTCCATCCCAGCCTGTTGCTTCATATTTAAATTCAACATCTGGATTCAGATCATCAATTGCCTTCATAACTGCAATATCATATCCGTCCGGTTCGCCTTTTTCATTTACAAGGTTGAACGGAGGATATGCTCCTTCTGTTCCAACTGTATAAGTGGTAACTCCGGAATTGTCAGATTCTTTTTTATCATCTGCTGATTTTCCACAACCAACCATCATACTTGCTGCCATTCCCGCTATCAATAATGTACTTAATACTTTTTTCTTCTTCATAACCGATCACTCCTTACAAGTTTTTTTCATTAGTTTTTATGTTCTTGACTTTTCCTATTATAATTGTAAGATTTTAGTTTGTCTATGTTTAGATTTTTATAGTTTGCTATAGGATATAATTATATCAATATCTGAATTGATTGAATTGAGTTTTGTTTTTCTTAATGTTTTCCTATATATACGGTATCATTAATTATATTATGTGTAATCATTTTTATTATATGATACCAAAAACTCAACAACATTATATTATAGAGAGAAGACGATAATTATAAAATCAGAAGAGAAAAAACAGGGGTTCACATTAGTAGAACTCATTGTGGTTCTGACAATCCTTGCAATTCTTGCCGCACTTTTGATTCCGGCTTTAACCGGATACATACGAAAGTCAAAAGAATAAATAATCTGGGCAGAATTACGAACGCTGCTCTGAATGCTGTACTGCTTCAGATTTTCCATACAACAGACGGAAAAGTTGTTGCAATTAACTTTGGCAAAGACGGTTATATGGTGACAATCGTTCCCGGCAAGGAAACTACATGTGTGTATAACGGGAAATCTTTAAAATCAATCAGAGGGTAAAAAGAGGAGTCAGTTTGCTGCAAGCATCTGGCTCCTCTTTTCTTTTTCATAGCACGAACGCCCACTTCGATTCCGCTCTGCTTCTTCTCGGTGCTCGTTTGCATTCTCACACATTCAAGAATGCCTCGGCATTCTTGCTGCGAGGTGCGCGTCATGCAATTGCATGACATACTTCTACTGCGCACCTCTGCAATCCTGCCGGAGGCTATATCAGCTGGGGGATTGACTCCCAGCTGATATAACAAAAGGACGATTCTCCCTGCAAGCAGCCTCCCACCACTTCCGAATAGCACGAACGCCCACTTCGATTCCGTTTCACTTCATCTCAGTGTTCGTTTGACTCACATAGATTAAAATAAGAGTACTCTGACTCTCGTGCTTCGCTATGAGGGCATGCACCCGCCCACCTCGATTCCGCTTTGCTTCTTCTCGGTGCTCGTTTGCATTCTCACACAATATAACAAAAGGACGATTCTCCCTGCAAGCAGCCTCCCACCACTTCCGAATAGCACGAACGCCCACTTCGATTCCGTTTCACTTCATCTCAGTGTTCGTTTGACTCACATAGATTAAAATAAGAGCGCCCTGGACAATAAATTGTCCCTTGCGCTCTTATATTTAATCTGCGTTCGTGCTATTCGTCCATGTTTGCGAGTTTTTTGGCTTGATCGGCAGCGATGCAGGCATCGATGATTTCCTGGATATCGCCGTTCATGATCTTGTCTAGTTTGTATAATGTCAGACCTATACGGTGATCTGTGACACGTCCCTGTGGAAAGTTATAAGTACGGATTTTCTCAGAGCGATCTCCTGTTCCGATCTGGCTCTTTCTTGCTTCTGCCTCTGCATCATGCTGCTTCTGACATTCCAAATCGTAGAGTTTTGCACGCAGAAGTGCAAATGCTTTTTCTTTATTCTGCAGCTGTGATTTCTCTGTCTGGCTGTAGATTACAATTCCAGTTGGATAGTGAGTCAGACGTACAGCGGAGTCTGTTGTATTGACACACTGTCCACCGTTTCCTGATGCTCTCATAACATCGATACGAATATCTTTCTCATCGATATGAACATCCACATCTTCTGCCTCCGGCATAACTGCTACTGTGATTGTTGATGTGTGGATACGTCCGCCACTTTCTGTCTCCGGCACACGCTGCACGCGGTGTACTCCGGATTCGTATTTCATCATAGAATATGCGCCCTGTCCATCAATCATAAATGTAACATTCTTCATACCACCGATTCCAATTTCTTCGCACTCTACCAGTTCCACTTTCCAGCGTTTACTCTCTGCATAATGCAGATACATACGATAAATTTCTGCAGCAAAAAGTGCTGCTTCATCTCCACCGGCACCAGCACGGATCTCAACTACTACGTTCTTGTCATCATTAGGGTCTTTTGGAAGCAACAGGATCTTAAGCTCATGCTCAAGCTCTTCTACTCTTGCTTTCGACTCATTCAACTCCTCTTTTGCAAGTTCTCGCATATCTTCGTCAGACTCTTCATTCAGAAGTTCCAGACTTTCTTCAATGTTCTGCTTGCATGCTTTATATTCTTTGTATGCTTCTACGATTGGTGTAAGCTCACTTTGTTCTTTCATGAGCTTACGGAAACGATTTGGGTCACTTGCCACATCCGGTTCCTGAAGTTCGCTCAAGATTTCTTCTAATCGAATTAGCAGATCTTCTAATTTATCAAACATCTCTATCTCCTCCTGTTTACCTGCAATATTACTATAACTGCCATATACCGGCGCAAACATTAAACATAATCCTCACTTCGGTATTCTCTATCCTGACCAATGTCTCACATTTTTGTTCGACTTGAATTTTCTGCAACTCTTTTATTGTACATGCCACACACTACACGGTCAAGTCCTGCCAGATCCTTTTTCACATATATATTGCAAAATCCTGCATTTTTCATAAGCTTTGATACATCTTCTGCCTGGTCATGACCGATCTCGAACATGAGCCATGCACCATCATTCAGATGTGAAATGCTTTCGCTTACAATTCTTCTGTAAAAGTAAAGTCCGTCTTCATATCCGTCAAGCGCGATCCACGGATCATGAAGCTTTACTTCGTCCTCCAGTCCCTGGATCACTTCCGTTCTAATATATGGTGGGTTTGACACAATAAGGTCAAAACTTTCAGATACATTTTCAAAAATGTCACTCTGTACCCATATAACAGGAACCTTAAGTCTCTGAGCGTTCTTTTTTGCTACTTCAAGCGCATCTGCTGATATATCTGCGCCAACCGCTTTCCCCCCTGTAATGTGCTTTCTTTCTGCCGCATACTTTAAAAGACTGATCAATATACAGCCAGAACCAGTACACATATCCAACACATACATATCCGGTCTTATCACTTTCAATGCTTCTTCCACCAGATTCTCTGTATCCTGTCTTGGTATAAGCACATGCTCATTAACAAGAAATTCATATCCCATAAACTCCTGACTTCCCGTAATATGCTGAAGTGGAATTCTTCGTGCACGCTTTTCCAGATATTCCCAATACCGTTTTGCTTCCTCTTCCGAAATATTTTTTTCCGGATTTCCATAGTAGGAAGCACGACTGATTCCAGTCACATATTCCAGTAAATACCATGCATCGATTTGAGCATCTGGTATCTGTCTGCTTTCCAGATACGCAGATCCTTCTTTATAAATCCTCTGCAGTTTTAAAGTTCTCTGCTTCATATGCTCTCCAATCAAATACTGCTTCTACTGCCTGTATTGCCACTTCAATCATTGAGTCGTCCGGTTCTTTCGTTGTCAGCTTCTGGATTGCAAGTCCTGGTCTGCTTAAAAGATTGATAATCGGATTCTCACTTCTTCCTGCAAGTTTCAGTACTTCATAAGAAATTCCTGCAATGACCGGAATCAGGGCAATTCTCACGATCACACGCATCAGCGGTGATTCCACCTGAATCAACATCAACAAAATAATACTGATTGCCAGTACGAAGAATAAGAAGCTTGTTCCACAGCGCTTATGCTGTCTGGAACTGATTCTGACATTATCAACGGTAAGCGGAAGTCCATGCTCAATGCAATTGATGCATTTGTGCTCCGCGCCATGGTACATAAATGTTCTCTGGATATCATCCATTCTTGAAATCAATGCAATATAGAGAATAAATATACCAATCCTCACAAATCCTTCCACTAATGTTCTCAAATGATACGATGGCATCAGTGGTTTTAATAATGAAGACAGAAAATACGGCAGAACCATAAATACTGCTACTGCAATTACTACAGATATTGCAACTGTCGCATTCATCATCCATTTTTCCTGTTTTTCCTTCTTTGCGATTTCTTCCTCTGTCAGTTCTTTTTCGCTTTTTACTTCCTCTTCGTCCTCATAAAATTCAGCTGAAAACATCAACGTCTTAATTCCCAGAACCATAGAATCTATAAAATTGAACACCCCTCTGATAAACGGAATCTTCGTTAAAGCTTTCCATTTAATCACACTGTGATATTCTTCCTTCTGTACAAAAATCTCTCCATCCGGTTTTCTCACTGCAACCGCATAGTCGTCTCCATGTCTCATCATAATTCCTTCAAGGACTGCCTGTCCCCCAATATTGGATGACTTCATATAATTGCTCTCCTCATATCTGATATAAATAGAAGAAAGGGTTGAGATTCAAAAAACCTCAACCCCGATAACCTTCGAACTTATTTCATTCCGTACTTCTTGTTGAACTTATCAACACGACCACGAGCCTGTGTTGCTTTCTGCTGTCCTGTGTAGAACGGATGACACTTAGAACAGATTTCTACGTGGATATCTTCTTTTGTAGATCCTGTTACGAATGTGTTACCACAGTTGCAAGTTACAGTTGCCTGATAGTATGCTGGATGTATTCCTTCTTTCATGATTTTCACCTCTTCTTTATTATTGTTGCGTTTATTTTAGTTGCGTCAAACGCGAATATTTTCTAAACAGCTTTCTTATTGTACCACACGATTGCCAGCTTGTCTATAATATTTTTTTCTTTTTTACCATTTCAATCAACTCATTGTTGTTCTTTGTATTGGAGAACATATTCAGGATACTCTCCACCGCCTCTTCCGCACGCATTCCATTGAGTGCACGGCGCATGATCTCCACAGCTTCCTGCTCATCTTTGTTAAGAAGCAGATCTTCTCTACGAGTGCTTGACTTCGGTATATCAATAGCAGGAAACATTCTTTTTTCAGAAAGCTTACGGTCAAGTACCAGTTCCATGTTACCTGTTCCTTTAAACTCCTCATATACAACATCGTCCATCTTGCTTCCTGTATCTACCAGTGCTGTAGCGAGAATTGTAAGGCTTCCACCCTCACGCATATTTCTTGCAGCACCAAAGAAACGCTTTGGCATATGAAGCGCTGCAGGATCAAGGCCACCGGAAAGTGTTCTTCCGGATGGTGAAACAGTCAGGTTATACGCTCTTGCAAGACGTGTGATGCTGTCAAGCAAGATCATAACATCTTTCTTATGTTCTACAAGACGCTTTGCACGTTCAATGACCATTTCAGATACTCTCTTATGATGCTCTGGAAGCTCATCAAATGTAGAGTAAATAATCTCTACATTGTCTCCTTGAATGGTCTCTTTAATATCCGTAACTTCCTCCGGACGTTCATCAATCAGAAGAATCAGAAGATGCACTTCCGGATTATTCTTAAGAACAGACAATGCAACTTCTTTTAAAAGTGTTGTCTTACCGGCTTTCGGAGGTGATACGATCATTCCTCTCTGACCTTTGCCAATTGGAGAAAGCAAGTCCATAATTCTCATAGACGTGCTTGTCTTGCCACACTCCAGACGCATTCTCTCATTTGGGAAAATTGGTGTCATCTTCTCGAAACTGCTACGTGTGAGAAGTTCCATTGGATCTGTATCATTCACTTTAGTCAAATATAACAGTGCGCTGAACTTCTCCTGCTGTGTCTTAATACGAGTATGTCCCTCCAAAATATCTCCAGTCTTCAGATTGAACCTACGGATCTGAGACGGCGAAATATAGATATCATTATCTCCTGGAAGATAATTATCACTTCGGATAAATCCGAACCCATCTGGCATAACCTCCAGAATTCCGCGTGCAACAATTCCACTGTCCAGGCGGTCAATATCATGGATTTCTTTATCTCCGGTATTCGCAGACATCTCTTTTACTGTCTCACGCTTTTCCTGTTTTTCTTTTTCCTGTTCTTTTTCATCTTCCTGTAACATCAATTCGATTACCTGGGCCTTTTTCATTGTAGAAATACCTTTCAGGCCTCTTGCTTTTGCAAGTTCTTTTAACGTCGTCAACGGTAATGTTTCATATTTTTCTTTCATCATCGCTTTATATTCCTTTCAATTATAGGCTTATGTGTCATCACGGGATTCTTTGTCAGAATAGACTTCATCTGAAACTAAAGTTTATTATACTACAAATGTTTCGCTTTTAAAAGCCTTTTTTCAAAGACATTTCTTGATTTGGTAATCTTAAAATGATATGATGGTATACAAGGGGTGACCTTGTTCAAATCCCCATATACAAAATATAGTAGAAAAAGGTGGTATTTAACGTGACAAATCAAGAAAAAGCTCTGAAAATGCACGAAGAATGGAACGGCAAACTTGAAACCATCGCAAAGTCTCATGTAAAGACTCGCGAAGATCTGGCAATTGCTTACACACCGGGTGTTGCTGAGCCATGCAAAGTTATCGCTGAAGATAAAGAAGCCGCATATAAATATACAATCAAATCCAACACAATTGCTGTTGTATCTGACGGAAGTGCCGTGCTTGGACTTGGCAATATAGGACCATTGGCTGCCATGCCTGTTATGGAAGGAAAAGCTGTCCTTTTCAAAGAATTCGGTGGTGTCAATGCTGTGCCGATCTGCCTGGACACTCAGGATACTGAAGAGATCATCAAAACTGTTGTAAATATTGCTCCTGCTTTCGGAGGCATTAACTTAGAAGACATCAGTGCTCCAAGATGCTTTGAAATTGAGGAACGTCTGAAAGAGCTTCTTAACATTCCTGTTTTCCACGACGATCAGCACGGAACTGCCATTGTAGTTCTTGCCGGAATCATTAATGCATTAAAAGTAACAGGAAAAGACAAAGAGACCTGTAAAGTCGTTGTAAATGGTGCCGGAAGTGCCGGTGTTGCAATCACAAAACTGCTTCTCACATACGGATTTTCTCATATTACAATGTGCGATATCAGTGGAATCCTCGGAAAAGATTCTCAGAATCTGAATTGGATGCAGAAAAAGATGGTCGAAGTAACAAATCTGGAAGGCAAAAAAGGAACCCTTGCTGACGCATTGAATGGTGCAGACATCTTTGTCGGTGTCTCTGCTCCAAATATTGTCACAAAAGAAATGGTCGCTTCCATGAACAAAGATGCTATCCTCTTTGCGATGGCCAACCCTGTACCAGAGATCATGCCAGACCTTGCAAAAGAAGCCGGAGCAAAAGTTGTTGGAACCGGACGTTCAGACTTCCCGAACCAGGTCAACAATGTCGTTGCTTTCCCTGGAATCTTCAAAGGCGCTCTGGAAGGACGCGCAACTAAGATTACAGAAGAGATGAAACTTGCAACTGCAAAAGCAATCGCAAGCCTTGTTCCGGATGAAGAACTGAACGAAAACAATATTCTTCCGGAAGCTTTCGACCCTCGCGTTGCAGACGTTGTAAGCGAAGCTGTGAAGGAATTGATTTAATGGCTGTTTACTGGGGCGAAAAGAGATACCATTCTCTGGACTATTATCTCAAAAACACCTATGGCAGCAAATTATATAAACTATCACTGAACGGAGGCATGACTTGTCCGAACCGGGATGGAACATGCGGAACCCGTGGCTGCATTTTCTGCAGCCAGGGTGGTTCTGGTGATTTTGCCGAATCACCTTCCGAGACGATTCGTGAACAGATTGAACATGGAAAATCTAAAGTCGCCGCCAAATATGGAGGCGGTTCTTATATTGCATACTTTCAAGCATATACGAACACTTATGCACCTGTAGACTACCTTCGTAAAATATTTACTGAGGCAATCATGCACCCGGATATCAGAATTCTTTCTGTTGCAACAAGACCGGACTGTCTCGGTGAAGATATTTTAAATCTTCTTCATGAATTAAATCAGATCAAACCTGTCTGGATTGAGCTTGGACTTCAGACAATTCATGAAGATACGGTATCTTATATCCGGCGCGGCTATGATCTTCCGGTATTTGAACATGCATTAAAGAGACTTCGTCAACTGGGTATTCCGGTAATCGTACACACGATTCTCGGACTTCCAGGAGAAGATAGCAAGCGGAATCTTGAGACTATGCATTATCTGAATGAACACCACATTCAGGGAATCAAGCTACAGCTTTTACATGTTCTGAAATACACAGATCTCGCGGACGATTACCTGACAGGCAGATTTTCTGTTTATTCCATGGAAGAATATTTTGAAGTCTTAAGTTCCTGTATCTGCAATCTGAGTCCGGATATCGTCATTCACCGGCTCACCGGGGACGGTCCAAAAGATCTTCTGATTGCTCCTACCTGGAGCACAAACAAACGACATGTCTTAAACCAGATGCAGTCCTGGTTCAAGATTCACGACATCTGGCAGGGAAAGGAGTTGTAAATTATGGCAGAAGCATTTAAACTTTATAAACTGATCATTCTGTATATGCTGGATAAGGTGGATTTCCCACTGACTAATTCCCAGATTTCAGAATTCATTTTAAACGAAGGCTACACGACATATTTTAAATTGCAACAGGCTCTTTCAGAGCTTTTGGATTCTGGATTTATTCGTGAAGAGTCCACGCACACAAGAACATTTTATCACCTGACAGAAGAAGGCGAGGAAACAATTCATTACTTTAAAAATGATATTTCACCTGCAATCCAGGAAGATATTAACAGTTTTCTCAGTAATAAACAATATGAACTGAAAAATGAAGTTGCCATAAAAGCTGACTATTATCGAAATCCCAACATGGAATATTGTGTCCGCTGTCAGATACTGGAACGTGATGCTCCTTTAATCGACCTGACGCTCACTGTTCCAACGGAATCTGAAGCAATGGCAATTGCAGCAAACTGGACACAAAAGAATGAAAAGATATACGCCAATCTAATGGCCGAATTATTATAGGTATATCCCCAAAAAAAGAATGAACTGTATTTTAATTTTCATTGTAAATACAGTTCATTCTCTTTTTATTTAGCCCGGATTTGTATTATCATTATCTTCCAAGGAATGTTCCTACAAAGATTCCATAGTAGTTACCAATGACATATCCAAGAGTACCGACCAGAAGTGCCGGAACTACCATTGCCTGCCATCCTTTCGCAATTGCAAGCGCTGCGGCTGTTGTAGGTCCACCTACATTTGCATTCGATGCAATACAGATCTCTTCCAGGTTGAATTTGAAAATCTTACCAAATACAAAGGAGAAGATCATGTTCATACCAACGATGATTGCACAGAATACAAGGAGTAATGGTGCCTGTGTCATGATCAGGTAGATAGATGCCGGAACACCGATTACTGCAAAGAAGATATGAATCAGGAATGTACCAATTTCCTGTGCGCCACCAATATTTCCCATAAATTCTGGTTTAATTGTTGCCAATAACATGGTCAATGTAGGCATGATCAAATATTTGTTTCCAAGAAGACCGTTTAATAATGCCAGTCCAAAATTACTTGTTGGAATCAATCCTGCAAAGAAATCTGCAATTGCTGTCGAAATTGCTACGATTGCAAATGCAATCGCAAGTGCCTCTGCGATATCGATCAGTGCGACCGGTTTTGCTTTCCAGTAACTTGCTGCCTGGTTTTCACCTTCACCACTTGCTTTTCTTGCTTCTACTTCATCAATATATGGATGTTTAAATTTCTTCAAGAAGAATTCAATTGTTGGAATTGCAATCAGTACGAAGAAATAAAGTGCCATCAAGAGGTTATCTGCTACCACTGAAGAAGATACCATATCTCCGCTTGCTCCAAATGCATCAGACATTGCTACCAGGTTTACACTTCCTCCTGTGTATGTACCAACCATCATAGCTGCTATCTTATTCAGATCTGCAATCTGGTTATGTAACAGATAAAATGCTACAATACCACCGACCAGTGTACCAATACCGCTGATCAGATAAATTACAAGCACACGTCCACTTTCTTTCCATATTTTCTTCACATTTGCATTAAACAAAAGAAGTGGTACTGCAAGTGGTACAACATATGACCATACAAAATCATATGCCGGTGCATCTGTCGGGATTACCCGGATGTTAGAAAGAATCATAGCTCCAATCAAAGCAATAACACAACCTGTTACTTTTCCTGCCCATTTGTACTTCTGCTCCATCCAGATAGCTAATGCTGCGATGACTACTAATATTGCAAACAACGCCCACGTATTATCCGCACTAATTAATGTTCTCATATGAATCCCTGCCTTTCTCAATCCTATAAACAAGTTACTTTTTCGTATTCTTTATTTCCATACTTCTTTGAATACTCGATAAAAATTCTTATAGCCAATCTTGTCAAGCTCTTCCTGACTGTATCCCCTCTTCTTTAATACTGCCAGGATATTCTTTGCTTCTGCCTCATTAGAAATACCGTCGCCACTCGGTGAATCGACATGATCACTGAATGTCTTAAGCGCCTCTCCTCCAAGGTAGTCATCAAAGTCAAATCCAAGACCAATATGATCGATTCCGATCAGATCAGCAATATACTCGACATGGTCTGCCAAATGCTCGACATTTTGTTCATCGTGCTTTTCAGAAATAAACTCTCTCATACTGTTCATTCCCACCAGACCGCCAGTCTTAGCAATCGCCTTCAACATGTCATCTGTCAGGTTGCGCATTGCCGGACATACACTACGTGCATTGGAATGTGATGCAATAATCGGTCCCTGCGCCAGATCAATGACACCCCAGAAACATTTGTCATTTAGATGTGATACATCCATCACCATTCCAAGATCCTGAATCCGCTTTACGGCTTTCTTTCCGGCTTCTGTAAGTCCCCTTGTTACATCCACCGGCCATCCGGTTGCCAATGCGTTTAATTCATTCCAGGTAAGCATTGCATGTCTGACACCTACTTCATCATAAAAATAGTTGATCATATCAATGTCTTCCCCAATCTGGCTTAACCCTTCCATTCCGGTTACGATATTTAATTTTCCTTCTTTTGTACCTTTTTCAAAATCATCGTACTTCTTCACAAAATTCAGAATATCTGCAGAATCTTCCATTTCCTGCTTAATACTCTTTACAATCTGTTTGGATCGTTTCACTGGATCACTATCATATGGTGGATCGATCCAGATTACGAAAATTCCTCCTGTAACACCACCTTCCTGGAACTTATGCAGATGATGCTTACGAAAAATATCTCTTTCTCCGTGATCTACTGCACGGCAAGTTACATCTGTCCACACATCTCCATGGCCATCAAAAATCATTCTATCTTCTCCCTTCTGACATTTTCAAGACATCTCACATACCGATTATTTTTTCACCACCCTCCTGTTGCATCGGATTAAGAGTCTTTTTTCATTTTTATATATGCACGCCATGTTGTTGCAAATTTTTTCCACTCGATAAGACCATCTTCCTGGATTCTGGATCCGAGTGCCGCATGATGCGGTGCTTCTTTTACAACTTGTGGCGTAGTATATGCTTCTTCTGCAATCTGACAATATGCATCTACAAATTCATCAATGTCATCCTTTGAGTAAGATTCTACAGGCTCTGGTGTAAAAGGTTCTGGAATGATTCTTGGATGATGACTTGTAAAATAATCTTGAAAGCCATAATCCACGATTCGTCTGCAGATATCATCTGTCGTTACACCTGTCTCGTCCGTCAATTCTTTCCAGCTCAGTCTTGCCTGTTCTAATCTGTATTTTCCTTTCGCATATGGCAAGGAAATTCCTTTTATCTCCAAAAGTTTTTTCAACATATAATTATTATTTAAAATCGACATTTCTGCAATCTGTTTCATTCCATCCGGACCGAGAGTTCGAATATATGCATAGGTTCTCACAAGAACTGCAGGCACTCCATAAAATTTTCTTAACTTTCCAATGCTATCCGGACAATTGTAATCCAGATAATATTTTTCTCCGTCAAATTCTACTGTCGGTGCTGCAACAAACTTTGCAAGCTTCTCACATACGCATTGTGCTCCGGCTGCCGGTCCCTGACATCCGTGCGGTGAAGAAAAGGATTTGTGCAGATTATAATGACACATATCAAATCCTGCATCTCGCGCTCTTGTAATTCCGAACAGTCCATTTAAGTTTGCCTGGTCATATACGCATAAGCCTCCAGCTGCATGAACAATATCTACAAATTCTTTAATTTTCTCATTGTAGATTCCGGTATCTTCCGGATTGGTGATCATAAGTGCGGCTGTATGTTCAGAAACGGCTGCTTTTAGAGCATCTATATCTGGCACACCGTTTTCATCTGGATATAAAGTGATTACCTTATATCCAAGCGTTGCAGCGGCACCTGGATTGCCCGGATGCGATAAAATGGTCGTAATAATCTCATTTCGCTGTTCACCCTCACCTCTGGATTCATGATAAGCACGAATTGTCTCTACATTTGCAAAGATTGCCTGAGTACCGCCTCCTGGCTGTAAGCTTACTTTATCCATACCCGAAATTGCCTTGATGTACTGCTCATCTCGATACATAATTTCCAGGATCCCCTGAATAGTTGACTCGTCCTGATATGGATGAACTTCACTTAATTTTTCAGATTTCACCAATTGTTCATGTATCTTCGGACTATACTTCATAGTACAGGTTCCAAGCCCGATATCAATATTAAAATCTGTTCCAATCGTCTCCTGAGATAATCTCATATAATGTCTGAGTACCTGCATCTGAGACATTTCCGGAAGCTTCGGTGCTTTTTTTCGAATCAGATTTTTCGGAAGCAGCGTTTCTACGGTTCCTGTTGCTTTTGTAACTTTTTCATCTGCTTTGGGAACTAATATTCCTCGTTCACCTGGATTGCCAAGTTTCATAATTATAGGTTCGTCCCATCTTGCTTCGTGGAAATCCCGATTTGTCTTATAATATCCCATCACTATTCCCCCTTTACAATCCGCTTGAGGGCATCACGAAGATGCTCCATCTCTTCTAATGTCGTAATCTCTGATACACAATAAAGTGCACATTGCCCAAGCTCTGGGAAATCATGACTTAAGTCTTTTCCGCCAAATATGTTCTCTTTTAACAATTCTTTATTAATTTCTTCAACCGTCTTTCCAGTCCGGTTAAAATCTATTACAAACTCCTGAAACTTCGCATTTTCAAATCTCTTTGCCCGAACTTTCGGAATCTCATCTAAAATATCCTCCAGATATGCTGCATTCTGAATAATCGTCTCACCGAGTTCGTACATGCCCTGCGGTCCCATACTTGCCAGGTACACACCTGCCGTAATTGCCCAGAGACCTGTTTCTGTTCCAAAATACTCTTTTGCATTCTCACGGCTTCCATGAGAGCTTCGATAATTCATCGCTCTTCCCCATCCATAGGTATCTTCTTTCTCTGTCTCTGTAATTCCATACATATAAGTTGGAAATTGTTCTACCAGATCCATATTCTGATTACATGCAATAAATCCTGCCTGACCACCGCCGAACTGAATGTGCATTCCAAGAGGCTGTATATCTCCACATACAATATCAGCACCCTGATTTACCGGGCTCTCCATAATTCCAAGCGCTGCCGCCTCTGTCTGTACAACACAATAAGCTCCTGCATCATGTGCCAGTTTTGCAATTTCTTCTCCTCTTGTCTCAAAGTTACCAAGATAAGTTGGATTTTCAAAAAATACAGCTGCAACATTTTTCTTTGCCAACTGTTCTTTCAACTCTTCCAGATCCATAAGTCCTGTCTCTGGTTCATAAGCTATTTTTCTTACTTCTGCCACATTTCTACAATACTGTACGACCTGTGAATATATTTCCGGATTCATAGTCTTCGGAACAAGAATCACTTTTCCAGCCATTCCTTTTTCTCTGACTGCTCTGACTGCCATACGAAGCGAAGATGCCACTGCCTGACCGCCATCATAAGTTGTATAACTTACAACATCTGTGTCCAGAAGTTCTCCCATCATGCTTGTGTATTCAAAGATTGCCTGCATCTTACCATGATCAGAATATGTATCTCCACAGTAAGCAGTCAGAAACTCACCTCTGGAATTTATCTCATCGCAAATTGCCGGCACCTGATGTTTGTAACACCCGGCTCCAAGAAAGCTCGTATATTCTTCCGTTGTAATATCACGATTCAAAATTCCCATCACATGTCTTTTCAGTTCATATTCACTTCTGATCGGTTCCGGAATATCTAATCGTTCTTTATACAACAATTCATCTGGAATTATACTTTTGTAAATGTCTTCTACGCTGTTGATCCCCAATTCATCCAACATTGCCTTCTTATTCTCTGATACACTATTAGGCATATATGGATGTACAAAACTGTTTTCCACAAGAATCACTCCTTTCATGGCAGTTCACTTATTGATTATCTAAATATTTTTATTTATTTCACCTACAACACATACATTAGTCTTCAAACAGTGATTTCGTCAAGTTATTTTGTTAATCATTTGATATTTTTGCAATATTTCACAAAAAGCAAAATAAGAAGTCGGCCATTTGTCGATTTCTTTAAATATTCCATAATATTCATCTTTACCAAAGGCTATTTGCAGATTCTTTCTTTATCCAACCTTGTAAATAGCAGAATCAGAATTTTTGAATATAATTTTATAATACCCCTTTAAATACTCATCTGCATCTGCATCGCCAGTATCTACATGCATCGGCTGCCCGCCAAGTCCTGCCAGTTTTTCTTTTGTTGCTACAATTTCAATCTGTTCTTTTCCTACTTTTCTGATTACCCGTGGACTAATCTGCTGATTTCCTCTTCCTAACAAAAAACCATTTCCACCAATACAGGTCACCAGAATTTTTATATGACTGTATGAATTGACACAGTTCCACAATTCTCTTTCATTCGCATCTCGAAGTATGATTTTACCATTTCTGATTACATCCACTCCACGGACAGTTCCATGTACTTTCTTTTTCCCAGTATCCTCCTGCTCGTCATTTTCACACAATAACTCTTTTATCTTCCAGGTCGTTCCTCCCGGGCCGATAATATAAACCCAGTCCTTTTCCATTCGCAAGATTGCTGCCCTCGCTATTATAGTTGCGGACTCGCCTGACCCCAAATCCAATTCTTTTGCCTTTTGTAAATGTTTTCCATCACTTAATACTTCCAAAAATCCGTACAATTGGGGGCTTACGTTTCTGGAATCTAAATCCTTCTCTTCAATATCAAGAACTTCCCTCATTTCATAAGACATCTCTTTTCCTTCAAGCCACCCTGCCAACATCTCACCTGCCTGATATGGATTACAGGCATAACACGCAGAATACATCTTCACTCCTGCCGGGATTCCAAGAACCGTCACATCCGTACCAACAGCTTCACAAATGTCCCTTGCAGTCCCATCTCCTCCACAAAACACGAGAAGATCCACACCCTGTTCTTTCATAATTTGTGCACAAAGCTTCGTATCTTCTGCGCTGCTTGTATGGGCTTTTGGACATAACACCACATCACATGGAATTTTAAGTTTCTCAAGCAAAGCTTCTCCCATATCCCCTGGTGCACTTAAGATTGAAAAATTTTTCTCTCCCACCAATCCTTTATCTCCTGCAACTAAACTTGCGGTAAGATCTGCAATTTTGCTCATACAGCTTTCTGCTCTCTTGGGGGCTGTTCTTTCACAGCCTTCCAGGAAAAGCTTTTCTATTTTTTTGTAATTGTCACTTCCTTTTAGACCGGCTTTTCCACCAATTCCAGCATATGGATTTAGAATAAAACCTATTTTCTTTTTCTTAGTCTCCATCTTTTCCCCTGTGTCGTTGCTGTTTACTGTAAACTTTTTTATCGCTATATAATCTTAAAACTTTCTTTTGTCATTTTTATGTTATCAAATCAACAAATCCAAGAATAATCTTTACAACAAAAACTCACTCATAACATAGTTGCTGACATCGATTCCACGATCTGTAAGTTTCACAAAGTCTTCGCCATCTTCCAGAAGTCCTTTCTGTTCCATGTCTCTTATCACATTTCCATAAACGTTCTCCATGCTCTCACCATACATCTTAAGAAATTTTATTTTTGATACACCTTTCATCATACGCAGGCCAAGGAACATCGTCTCTTCCATCTGTGCAGATACAGTTAACTTTTCCGGCTCTTCTCCATAATTAAATCTACTGTTATTGATCAGTGATGCAGCTCCGGTTCCAATCCCCAGATATTCTGTTCGCTCCCAGTATCCGATATTATGTCTGCAAGCATATCCAGGCTTTGCATAATTAGAAATCTCATATCTTTCATATCCGTATTTCGAAAGTATTTCTTTCGTTCTCCAATACATCTTACGCTCTGTCTCTTCATCAGGTAATTCGTCTGCATGACGCCCTTCCCCATACTCCTCATAAAATGGAGTACCTTCCTCCACGATCAGACTATATGCAGAAATGTGTTCCGGGGCAAGCTCTGCCACTGTTTTTAAGTTTTCCTCCCAGTCAGTAAGACTTTGTCCCGGAATTGCTGACATCAGATCAACATTAATATTCTCAAATCCTTCTGCTCTTGCCATACGATATGTTTCAAGAAATTCTTCATACGTATGAATACGACCCAGTATCTGAAGTTCTCTATTTTTTGTAGATTGCAGGCCAATGCTTAATCGGTTAATTCCACATTTTTTATAACCGGAAAGCTTTTCCCTGTCTACAGTTCCTGGATTCATCTCAACTGTGATCTCTGCATTTTCTTCTACAACAAATGTATCACGGACTGTTGAAAATATCTGCTGCATCTGAAAAGCTGTCAAAGTAGAAGGCGTTCCCCCACCGACAAAGATACTGATAACACGACAAGCCTCCGCCAGGTGCGCGTATGAGCGAATATCCTGACAAAGGCTTTTCACATAAGATTCCCTCTCATCCGCCGTTGACGGACCTGAGAGGAAATCGCAATATTTACATTTTTTTTTACAAAATGGTATATGAATATATAATTCTAATAATCTCATTATTTGTCATCCAACTTCAGTACACTCATAAATGCTTTCTGAGGAATCTCTACGTTACCAACCTGACGCATACGCTTCTTTCCTTCTTTCTGTTTTTCAAGAAGCTTTCTCTTACGGCTGATATCACCACCGTAACATTTTGCAAGCACATCTTTTCGCATTGCTCTTACAGTCTCACGGGCAATAATCTTTCCACCAATAGCCGCCTGAATCGGGATTTCAAAGAGCTGTCTTGGAATCTCTTCTTTAAGCTTCTCGCACATCTTTCTTCCACGTTCATATGCAGTATCTGCATGGACGATAAAGGAAAGAGCGTCTACTTCTTCTTTATTGACCAGAATATCCAGTTTCACAAGTTCAGATCTCTGGTATCCGTCCATCTCATAATCAAAGGAAGCGTATCCTCTGGATCTGGACTTCAATGCATCAAAGAAATCGTAGATAATCTCGTTGAGCGGCAGTCTGTAATGCAGAACTGCACGGGTCTCTTCAATATATTCCATGCCAAGATACTCTCCTCGTCTCTCCTGACATAGATCCATAATCGTACCGATAAATTCGGATGTTACCATAATCTCAGCCTTTACCATCGGCTCTTCCATATATTCAATCTCAGAAGGATCCGGAAGATTAGACGGGTTTGTCAGTTCTATGACATCTCCGTTCGTCTTGTATACTTTATAAATAACTCCCGGTGCTGTTGTAACAAGATCAAGATTATACTCTCTCTCCAGACGCTCCTGAATAATCTCCAGATGGAGAAGTCCCAAAAAGCCACAGCGAAATCCAAATCCAAGAGCAATGGAAGTCTCCGGCTCAAACTGCAGGGACGCATCATTTAATTGAAGCTTCTCAAGAGCATCCCGAAGATCCGGATACTTTGCCCCATCCGCAGGATACAGTCCACAGTAAACCATCGGATTCACTTTCTTATATCCCGGCAACGGCTCCTCGCAAGGATTCGCTGCATCTGTGATGGTATCTCCTACACGGGTATCTCCGACATTCTTCAAGCTGGCCGTAATATAGCCTACCATACCTGCTTCCAGCTCATCACATGGAATGAATTGTCCGGCTCCAAAATATCCGACTTCAACGACATCTGCCTCTGCTCCTGTCGCCATCATACGGATCTTCGTACCTTTTTTCACGGTACCTTCACGGAGTCTGCAAAATACGATAACCCCTTTATAAGAATCATATAGGGAATCAAAAATCAATGCCTTCAATGGTGCTTTCGGATCTCCGCCCGGTGCCGGGATCTTTTCCACGATCTGCTCCAGAACCTGATCTACATTCAGCCCTGTCTTTGCAGAAATAAGTGGCGCATCATGTGCCTCGATTCCAATGATATCTTCAATCTCTTCAATGACACGGTCCGGCTCTGCACTTGGAAGATCAATCTTATTAATAACAGGCATTACATCCAGATCATGATCCAACGCCAGATATACATTGGCCAGTGTCTGAGCCTCTACTCCCTGAGCTGCGTCTACGACCAGAATCGCACCGTCACACGCTGCCAGACTTCTTGATACTTCAT
The DNA here is from genome assembly GCF_900290215.1 of Dorea sp. Marseille-P4042. NCBI lineage: Bacteria > Bacillati > Bacillota > Clostridia > Lachnospirales > Lachnospiraceae > Dorea > Dorea sp. Marseille-P4042. The sequence continues at coordinate 92,055 of NZ_OLMI01000002.1, forward strand.
AGTTAAAATCTACATGTCCCGGTGTGTCGATCAGGTTAAAGATATACTCCTCTCCGTCTTTTGCCTTATATACTGTACGGACTGCCTGAGCCTTGATCGTGATTCCGCGCTCGCGTTCCAGATCCATATTGTCAAGCACCTGTGCCTGCATCTCGCGGCTCGTCAGAAGCCCTGTCTGTTCAATGATACGGTCTGCCAATGTTGATTTACCATGGTCAATATGAGCCACAATACAAAAATTGCGAATTTTACTTTGATCTATTCCTGCCACTTATCTTCTACCTCTTTATCTCTTTATCTTAAACTTTTTCTATTATAATGATGTTGGAGTCAAAAGCCCCAACTATGATACCTGCAGATTGTTTCGTGCGATGCACTCCCACAATGCTAATGCGCTACTTCTTTGGTGCACTATACTTTACAATGAACAACTCTACACTCATTGTATCACTGAGCCGTCCGGTCTTTACAGCTTCTTCTGTATCTGCCGCTTCTTCCATGATACCTTTTAGTTCTCTCATTGTAAAGCTTCTGCTCTGTTGCATGTATTTTCCTGCCACAAATGGATGAAGTCCCGCTTTTTTTGCGATGGTGCTTTTGTCTGCTCCCTGGTTCATCAGATCTTTCACCTGCAAAAGCAGACGGAATTGTCTCGCCAGCAAATATAAAATCCTCATCGGAGGTTCTTTTAACGCCAACAGATCATAATAATAATCCAAAGCTTTCCTTTGCTGCCTTGTTGCAACTGCTTCAATCATATCAAAAATCTTATTCGTGATCTGCGTCGTACAGATTGCATCAATATCCGCCACCGTAATCTCATTTCTTCCAAGCGTATAAGAAAACAGCTTTTCCATCTCCCGCTCCAGATTCTCCATGTCGGTTCCAGTTCGGGACAACATGTATTCTGCAGTGGATTGCTTAATCTGCCTGCCTTCACGCTTTATATTACCAGCAAGCCACAAAAGCAATGTCTTCTCATCCTGTCTTCCAAGCTCGACCACTCTTCCGATATCCTTTACGGCCTTATACATCTTACTCCGCTTGTCAACTTCACTCTCCACAAATACAAAGCAGACCGTTTCCGGCATGCTCTTAATATAATCTGCAAACTTTGCATCTGCATTCTTAAATAAGCCAGAATCTTCCATCACAATGAGACGCTTTTCTGCAAAAAATGGCATTGTCTCTGCCAGATCTATAATCTCCGATACATTGATCCCCTTGCCTTCATAATGCGCATAGTTCACTGTATCACCTTCCGGAAGCACAGCTTTTGTCAATCTGTCACGGTACTGCTTTTTCAGATAAGCCTCTTCTCCATACAAAAGATATGCCTGCTTGATATTCCCTGTTTTCAAATCTTCATTCAGATTCTTCATAAGCTGTCGTTTCGCTCCCTTCCTTAAGAGTATACTGAATTTTCCCACCGAATTCAACCGTGATTTCAATTCCTCCACAATTTGCCGTAGCTAAGATCCGGCTGCCAGTTTTTTCTAATCTTTCAATAGTTTCTCTATGCGGATGCCCATATGAATTCTCTATCCCAGCCGATATGATTGTGTACTTTGGTCTGACTTTCTGAAGAAATATTTCAGAAGAGGAATTTCTGGAACCATGATGTGCCGCCTTCAATACCTCAAATGCTTTTTCAGGACAATATTTTTCTATAGATTCACAAAGTTTTTCTTCCCCTATACCTTCCACATCCCCGGTAAATAAGAAATCAAATTCCCGGTAACTGACAGATAAAACCATGGAAGCTCCATTACCAGTTTCTCCGGAATAATCACTCCCCGGACAAAGACAGAGGATTTTCATTCCCTGTTTTTCAATCTCCTGTCCTTGCTCCATAACCGCTACCTGCACTCCATTTTCTATTGCATATATTGCTAATTTCTTCAGGCTTTCGTCCCAGACACTTTCTTTTGGGAATACAAGTGTTTTAATCTTCACACCGATTTTCTGCCTCGATATCATTTCTTCAATCCCGTTCGTGTGGTCAATGTCACCATGGGAAATGAACACATAATCCAGTGTCCCGACTCCTTTCGATAACAGATATGGCTCGATTCTGTACTGCCCGACATTCTTCACATCACTGCTCCCTCCGTCAATCATACAGGTCATACCTCCGGGACTCTTTAAAAATATTCCATCACCTTGACCCACATCCAACACCGTCACTTGCATCTGCGACAAACTATCAAAACGGTGAAGCAGAACAAATACTCCCAAAGCACATAACATTCCTGTCAATATATTTCCACGTTTTCTTTGTTTTTCACATTCCTGTGCTTCATTGCGTTCCTGCCCTTTCGCATACTCTTTTTTCTGAGGATGTTTCTTTTTATAGTAGTATATAACACATATGACCACTACGCAGCCGTAGTAGAACAATATCTGCCAGATCTTAATTCTTCCAATAACGACTCTTGCCCCAGGAAGTTCCAAAAAAAACTCACAGCATCTTTCATAAATCGTCAGAATAAAGCCACAGATTCCCAGCATACACTTTCCTGGAATCTTGAACATACCAGAGCACAACATACATATAAAACTTCCAGTAATTCCCAGGCTCAGCAAAATTGTCATGAGCGGAATTACAAGCAGATTTAAAAATGTTGCATAGAGTGGAAATTCATAAAAAAAATACAGAACAACAGGTAAAAGAAATAATTGCATTTCTATGTTGCTTATTATCATGCTTTTTATTTGTATTATCCAAGCCTTATTTTCTCTGTTTTTCTGAATGTCTATCTCTGTTCTTGTTTTTGCTTTCTCCATCTGTCCGGCTGGCATTATAACCACCACTGCAAATACTGCAAAAAATGACAGCCAGAACGCCCCGTCGTAAATACTGAGCGGCCGCCAGATGAGTACTACTGCCGTTGCCACAGAAAGTGCCGTCACACTGTCATAATGTCTCCCCGCGATTTCTGCCCCTACCCGGAACAAATACATAATACCGGCACGGATCACAGATACTGTAACCCCAATCATCAATACATAAAGAAAGAAAAAGAATATGCCTCCGATTCCTCCTATCGTATAACTTCCTGTCAGTTTTCTAAGTAACTGATAAATTCCGATCCCGATTACCGACAGGTGCAAACCGGAAATAGCCATTATATGTCCGATTCCGTTCACCTGATATAGTTTTTTTATCTCTGGGTCCATCTGGGATTTTTCTCCAAGAAGTATGGCGCTTAAAATACTGCCGTTTTTCTCTCCCGCTTCACTCAGTAATGTATTTCTACAATGTACTCGTATATTCTCCAATATATTTTGTATCCGTTTTACTGTGTGGTCTGTTATTCTTAAAGTTTCACTCCATACCTTTCCGTGAATATTCTGCCTTTGATAATAGGCTTTCTGATCAAAATTCCCCGGATTACGCGCAGTTTCAAAAAAACTAAGCTTCCCTTCCGCCTCCACCTCATTTCCTATCTGTATCTTATTTTTCTTCTCATCATAAATGAGCATTCTGGATTCTTTTATTAACGATTGCTGACTTTGTTGATTTTGTTGACTCTGTTGATCTTTCTGAAAATAGACAGAACATTTTTTCAGATATAATATCTGATACTTTTCTTTTTCTTCTTTTTTATATACCTGGCCCCTGACAATCAGCCAATCATCTTTTTCTCCATATTGTTCAACAGGAGAAGGGCGAAGCTCTGACACGAACTTCGCACCTGCCCCGGCTGTCAGGATTCCGATTAAAATTGCGATCACCAGGCATAAACTGCATAGTGGTCTGTTCTTCAAATGATTAGTCCTCCACAATATCTTCCCGCTCTGTAAGCGGCTGGCTAAGATCCACCTGATCCTGATACTTAAGATTTGAATCTCCATTAACCAGAATCTGTACTTTTGATGCACTTCCTCCTCGAATTATAGAATTTACGATAGAATAAATAGTAACTTCCGGCTGTATATCTGTCATATTCAAAAATCCATTATCAAAATTCACATAACATACATCATCTTTCACAGACACACCCAAAAGTACCGTATCCATAGGAATGACCTTTTTATGAGTTTCTGCAAAAGGTCCTTTCATCAGTTCTTCTACAATCAACTTCTCTTTCAATGTATTGCTGTTGTACCGGACATGTTCTGTCTCAGTCACAAGCTTATCTCCCTCACTGTTTGCAAAATACAATTCAAGATCTACACTTTGATATGTATGAAGTGTGGAACCTATATTCTGAACAAAATATTCGTCATTCATAGCTCCGATTTCGTTACCATTCACATCACACAATGGATCCCCACCAATATATAATTTTACAGAATCAACCCCATCAATCTGTATCAGTGACTGAACCAGTGACGCACGAAAAAGAAGTTCCGGCACTTTTTTCACATTTTTATATTCCTGATTAAAAGATATCCCCAGTCGTCCATTTGTAAGTTCCCATTTTTCCACTTTTATCTTTTTGGGGAATGTACTCTTTACTTCTACATCTTCTGGATTTTTCTTCAGTTCTTTTAGCATAGATTCAATCTTCTCTTCCGTAGTATCCCCTTCTATTTGAACTTTTTCCTGTTCCAGTGCCTGGGTCTGTACATTTACATAATACAGTTCATAAGTTTCCTCATCCGTATCATTTTTCTTACAGGACATAAGGAGAACCACGCATATAAGAATCCCTAACAAAGCTGTAAATTTCCTTCGTTTATTCATACTGCCTCTCCTTTCTATGACACGTAAGTCAATGGAATTTTCACTGTAAATGTTGTTCCTTTTCCCGGCTGACTGTAAACCTTAATCGCACCTCTGTGCATAACAATTGCACTTCTTGCAATCGCAAGTCCAAGTCCGGTTCCTCCGATTTCTCTGGAGTGAGACTTATCTACCCGGTAGAATCTCTCAAAAATATGATCTGTCTCCTCCGGTGCGATTCCAATGCCGGAATCAGCCACTTCAATATAAAACAACTTGTGATCTGCATTTAACGCCACATGCACCCAGCCATTTTCCTGATTATATTTAATCGCATTTTCCACCAGGTTTGTGATTGCAAGCGATAATTTCACTTCATCTACCTCCGCAGTCACCGGTCGGAAACTTTCAAACACCACCTCTATATTATTTTTTGCCGCAATTGGACGAAGCTGTTTTAATATTCTTTCCACAAGAGTATTAATGTTCACGGAAGAAATATTCATCGTATCCGCTGTTTTGTCCATTTTAACGAGAGATAGAAGATCATTAATAATCTTGTTCTCACGCTCTATTTCTTCTGACAGATCCCCCATAAACTCCTTGTACAACTCCACCGGAACATCTTCCTGTGTCAGCAATGAATCTGATAATACCTTCATAGACGTAAGTGGTGTTTTCAATTCATGAGACACATTTGACACAAATTCTGTCCTTGAATCATCCAACACCCGGAGTCTTCCCAGCATTTTATTAAATGCTTCTGTCATCTGTCTCGTCTCTGTATATGCATTTTCATGAAGCATACTTTCATCATAGCCTGCCGTTGCATTTTCCAGTGATCTGGTAATTCTGATGAATGGCCGAACCATAAGCTTACTGAATACCAGTGCTATAAGCACCCAGATGATCAGGATTATGCCTCCTACTGTTCTGACACTTGACCGAAGTTCATGAAGTGTATCTACGATCGTATCTGTGGACACACTGACTAACATAACGCCCTTTACTTCATTGGTCTGTGAATCAGCAATCGGTGAAGTCACTTCAATATAGCGGTTCCCTGAATCATAATGGCTGGTTCCCTGCCCTTTTAAACACTGAATCACATCACCTGAAACAATGGTCTTTCCATCGTCCATTCCATATGTATCTTCCATAATCTGAAAATTATCATCGATCAACATCACCCGGCCATTGTAAATATTTGTCAACTGGTCGAGTTCTGTCTTTATAAATTCTGAATTTTTTCCCTTCAGGTCACTGCTGTCACCCAATTGATTGCATAGAATTGTACATTGACTCTGAATCTCGGCAGTGCGTACATTCACTGCCCTTTTTTCATAAGTACTAAGGAGTACCCCTTCAATGATCAGCACCGGAATGATCCCTGCCAGAATGATCAGGAATCCAATCTGAAACCTGAGACTCCCTAGTCTGCTTCTTTTCAAATACTTCTTAACCCCTAAAATAATAACCAACTCCCCACTTCGTATGTACATACTTCGGATCACTCGGATTCTTTTCTATCTTCTCCCGAAGTCTCCGGATATGTACATCGACAGTTCTTGCGTCACCGGGATACTCATATCCCCATACGATATTCAGAAGATTCTCTCTGCTGTAGACTTTATCCTGATTCATTGCAAGAAGCTCCAGAAGATCAAATTCCTTTGCTGTCAGATTCACTTCCCGTTCTCCGATCACAACTCTTCTTCCTTCGCAGTCAATCTTCATATCGCCTTTGACGATCTGTCTTCCTTCCGGCCGTTCCTCTGTCTGTCTTTCGGTTCTTCTCATGATTGCCTTGATTCTTGCCTTCACTTCCAGAATGTTAAATGGCTTCGTGATATAATCATCTGCACCATATTCCAGTCCGAGGATCTTGTCCATATCCTCGCCTTTTGCTGTCAGCATCACAATTGGCACATCAGAAAATTCACGTACCTGCTGACACACCTGAAATCCATCCAGTTTAGGCAGCATCACATCCAAAAGTATAATGTTATACTTATTCTCACGGATCAGTTTCAATGCTTCCTCACCGTCATAGGCACAGTCCACATCCATACCATCTTGTTCCAGACTGAACCTTATTCCCTTCACAATCAGTTTTTCATCGTCTACTACTAATACTTTTCTGCTCATTGCCAGTCTCCCCTGTCAAATCTTAATCTGATCTTTTAATTTCTGAAAGGTCCCCTTTTTGATTCCTTCTACTTCCATAAGCTCTTCTATCGAGCGGAATTCGCCATGTTCTTCCCGGTATTTTAAAATTGCCTGTGCACGCACATCACCAATTCCATTTAATGTCAGCAATTCTTCTTTTGAAGCTGTATTCAAATTAACTTTTCCGTCATCCTGCCCGGATACATTTTCCACAGCCTGCACGCTGAATGTCTCATCACTCTCAGATGCATTTCTGGTTGACGTAACTTTTCCGGAATCTACCTCTTCCTGTGACGGAACATAAATCTGCTGCCCGTCCTTTAGAAGCTCAGCCTGATTCAGATAAGAAAAAGCGGCAGTTGTAGTCATACCTCCTGCTGCCTCTATCGCTTCAAAAACTCTGCTATCCTGTTGTAATTCATAGACTCCTGGCTGATTTACATTGCCGCACACATGTACATACAGCTTCTCTGGTCTATCTTCTGTGTCAGGCACCGCATCATCTTTCTTCTTAGCAGTGTCTTCTTCCTTCACTTTTCCGACATCTTCTGTGGTATCTTCTCTTGAGTCTTCCGGTGTACTTTCCGGTTCTTCTTCCCTGACAGACACTGTCTTAAGATCTGTCTCCTGTGACTTTTTCTGGCAGCCCACACAAAATACCACGCACATAATTACAACTACGCTTCTGATAAAATACCTGTAATTCCACCTTGTCCTACTCATATGTCCTCCTTTGTAATTCTCATACAAAGTGGCTTGTACCCTCAAAATGTAAGACAGTTTTATTGTACTATCTCCATTCCAAAATTGCAACTGCGATCCGCCAAAGAGACGTAAAATCACTTCTATTATTTCCACTGAAAAATTGCAATTCCAATCAGTGCTATCCCCATGCCGATTACTTTTCTCCATTCCAGAGGTTCTTTATCAACCCCAAACAATCCGAGAAGTTCAATCCCATAAGCTACGATCAACTGTGCGATAACGATCAGTAATGCTGCTTTTGCCGGGCCAAGCTGGTTCATTGCCCGAATTACTGTAAGTGTAATTCCAGCCCCGATCACTCCTCCCAAAAGCAGATATCTGGGCTCTACTTTCATAAGTACCATCGGATTATCTCTACCTGCAATCAGCCAGGCAATCAGACAGACGGCAAATGCAGTAAGCTGCACCCATGCATTGCCAACCCACATACCTGTCGTCTTGGTAACTTCTGTATTAAAAACACCTTGTATACTCATCAATGCCCCTGATAAAAGAGCAATAAAAAAACCGACCATTGTGATACCTCCTTACCTGTCGTAATTAGTATATCCGTGCGTCGGTTTTTATATTCCTTTTTATAAATGCCAGATACATTTCATGATGCCTGCGGATTGCTCCACATTTTTTCACTCTGCTATTATTACAGAACCTTTTTCAAAATCTCCAGCATCTCATCTACATGCTCTTTTTCAATCACAAGTGGCGGAACCAGGCGAAGTACATTCCCCTTTGCACTGATAATAAGAAGTCCTTCTTTCAGTGCCTCCGAGCTAATCTCTCCTACCGGCTTCTTAACCTTAATCCCCTGGATAAGTCCAATTCCTCGTCTCTCCAGAACTGCGTCATTTGCTGCAACAAGTTCATCCAGCTTTTCTGTCAGATATGCGCCAATCTCACGCACATGAGCTGTGAGATCGTATTTTTCAAATAACTCCAGCGTCTTGGCAACTGCTGCGCACGCCAGCGGATTTCCACCGTAAGTTGTTCCGTGATCTCCCGGCTCAAGAGAATATTCTGACACTTCTTTTGTCATGGCAAATGCTCCTACCGGAACTCCATTTCCAATTGCTTTTGCCATCGTCATGATGTCCGGTTTTACACCATATCCCTGCCATGCAAACATAGAACCTGTACGTCCCATACCACACTGAATCTCGTCACAAATCAGAAGAATTCCTTCTTCATCACAAATCTGGCGGAGTCCTTTCATAAATTCATCAGTAGCCGGAGTGATTCCGCCTTCCCCCTGAAGAGCTTCCAGAATAATTGCGCATGTCTTATCACTTACCAGTGCTTTTACACTGTCAAGGTCATTGTATTTTGCAAATTTCACGCCCGGTATCAGTGGCTCAAATGGCGTTCTGTAATGCTCTGTTCCGGTAACAGACAATGCTCCCATGCTTCTTCCATGGAAAGAATCCTCCATAGCAATGAACTCATAACGTCCGGTACCTTTTTTGTAAGCATATTTTCTGGCAGCTTTTAATGCACCTTCAATTGCCTCTGTACCACTGTTAGTAAAAAATACTTTATCCATCTCACATGCTTTCAAAAGTGCTTTTGCTGCTTTTCCGCACGTTGTATTATAGTATAAATTCGAAGTATGTGTCAGAAGATCTATCTGATTCTTTAATGCCGTCTTATACTCTTCATTACTGTATCCAAGTCCACATACCGCAATTCCTGCCGCAAAATCCAGATACTTCTTTCCTTCTGTATCATAAAGATAAACACCCTCACCATGATCTAAGACAACCGGAAAACGGTTATATGTATGGACCAGTTCTGAGTTTGTCTCTTCCATATATGTATTTGTCTGATTATTCTCCATCATAATACCTTCTCTCACTGTCATTTAAAATAGCTGTACCAATTCCTTTGTTTGTAAAGATTTCAAGCAGCAGGCAGTGTGGAATTCTTCCATCCAGAATATGAACTCTGGATACCCCACTCTCAATAGCCTCGATACAGTTGTTGATCTTCGGAAGCATTCCGCCGCCGATATATCCATCTCCCACCAGCTTATGAGCCTCTGATACTGTCAGTTCAGAAATCAGTGTGGATGAATCCTGTGGATCCTTATAGACTCCTTCAATATCTGTCAGGAATGCAAGCTTCTCTGCTTTCATGGCTTTTGCAATCGCACATGCTGCATCATCTGCATTAATATTGTATGTATTGTTGTCATCGTCCAGTCCTACCGGGCAAATGATTGGAAGGAAATCTTTTTCCAGAAGATCGTAAAGAATATCTGCATTTACATTTGTCACATCTCCGACAAATCCGATATCTTCACCATTTGCATATTTTTTCTTTACAGAGAGAAGTCTTCCGTCTTTTCCACTGATTCCGATCGCGCGGACTCCCAGGCTCTCTACAAGCTGAACAAGACTTTTATTTACCTTGCCCAGAACCATCTCAGCCAGCTCCATAGTTGCCTCATCGGTCACACGAAGTCCATTCTTAAATTCCGGTTTCATACCAACTTTTCCAACCCAGCGGCTGATTTCCTTACCGCCGCCATGAACAATGATCGGTTTGAATCCTACCAGTTTCAAAAGTGTGACGTCCTGAATGACTCTTGCTTTGAGTTCCTCGTCAACCATGGCACTTCCACCATATTTTACTACGATAATCTTACGGTTAAAACGCTGGATATATGGAAGCGCCTCAATCAGTACTTCTGCTTTATCCAAATATTGCTGCATATCTTTATTCATGTCCAAAAACTTCCCTTCTGTCGTCCAACTACTAGTTTCTAGCAATTATCTGTACTTTAACTTCTGTAGTCTGCGTTAATATTGATATATTCATGTGTCAGATCACAGCCCCATGCGGTCGCACTGTAATCGCCCATTTTGATATCTGCCGTTGCTGTGATCTCAGGCTCAGATAAAATCTTTGTGGCTGCTTCTTCACTATAATCTGTTGCCACACCATTTTCAATAATCTGAAGCTTTCCAGCCTTACTTTCAAAGAACAGATCCACCTTTTCCGGATCAAACTGTACACCGGAATATCCCATTGCACAGAGAATTCTCCCCCAGTTTGCATCATGTCCGGCAATTGCAGCCTTTGTAAGATTGGAGCATACAACTGATTTTGCAAGTGTCTTTGCCTGCTTTATACTCTCTGCTCCTACGACTTTCACCTCAAATAAAGCAGTCGCTCCTTCTCCATCTCCTGCCATTTTCTTGGCAAGTGTCTCGTTGACCATGTGAAGTGCCTCTTTAAATGTCTCATACTCCGGACTTGCGTAAGTGATCTCCTGATTGCCTGCCAGACCATTTGCAAGAAGAATTGCTGTATCATTGGTAGATGTATCTCCATCTACAGAAATCATGTTGTAAGTATCTTCTACGTCTTCACTCAGCGCCTTCTGCAGTGCCTCTTTTGTAATTGCGGCATCTGTTGTGATAAATGCAAGCATCGTGCACATATTCGGGTGGATCATACCGGAACCTTTGGACATTCCTCCGATTGTGACTGTCTTGCCGCCAATCTCTATCTCAACTGCCATCTCTTTTTCTACTGTATCAGTCGTCATGATTGCAAGAGCTGCATCGTGTCCGCTCTGTAGACCTTCTGCTTTCTTTCCTGCCAGCACCTGGATTCCGTCCACCAGCTTCTGCATCGGAAGCTGCATTCCGATGACTCCTGTGGAACCAACCAGGACACCTGCTGCGTCAATATTAAGCGCTTTCGCTGCTGCCTCGGCTGTCTCTTTGCAATATCCCATGCCTTCTTCACCGGTACATGCATTGGCAATTCCTGAGTTTACAACAACTGCCTGCACGCCTGCGCCACTGTCTACTATCTGGCGATCCCATTTAACCGGGGCTGCCTTTACAACATTTGTTGTAAAGGTTCCTGCAGATACACAAGGCACCTGGCTATAGATCAATGCCATGTCGGTACGTCCCTGATATTTAATCCCTGCGGCTGTACTTGCAGCCTCATATCCCTTCGCAGCTGTTACACCGCCTTTTATCTGTTTCATATATTCCTCCTGAAGTTTCCTTCTATTTATTCACTTATTTTACAAAGCTTTTTCTTCATATTCAAGAATGCCTCGGCATTCTTATGATGCCTGCAGATTGCTCTGCACTTCGCACTTGCCTCATTCTCAGTTACTGAATAAATGCAGTGATATTCGCCTCATTTAATATAAAGTCGTAATAATTCAAATCTTCCCGCTTCTTCCAGCCAATCTCTTTCCAGAATGCATTTCCTATATCATTCTTTGTAAATGCAATTAAAGAAACGTTGTTGATTCCTTCTGTTTTTAGTGCTTCCATTGCAAATACAACCATTGCTTTTCCGATTCCGCGCATGCGGTATGCTTCATCCACACAGACATGATAGAGACACCCTCTTCTTCCATCATGTCCACATAAAATAGCACCAACAATCTTATCATCTTCAACTGCCACCACACTCGTTGTTGGATTTCTCTTTAAGAAGCGCTCCACACCTTCTTTTGAATCATCCACACTTCGAATTCCAAAACCATGTATTTTCATCCAAAGATCATGCACCTGTTCATAATCTTCAATTGTCATTGTTCGTATCATTTTATTTCTCCCCTCAGATTTGTTCTATGGGAACATCGGAACAAGTTCCAGTCCTTCGCTTTCCGGAAGTCCGAAAAGAAGGTTCATATTCTGAACCGCCTGTCCAGCTGCACCTTTTACAAGGTTATCGATGGCTCCCATCATAACAATACGGTTCGTTCTTGGATCCAATTTGAATCCGATATCTACATAATTGCTGCCTTCTACCCATTTTGTCTCCGGACATACGCCTTCACCAAGCACACGCACAAACTTCTCGTCTGCATAATATTTATCATAAATTGCTTTTACTTCTTCACCTGTTACATCTTTTTTCAATGTAGCATACTCTGTTGCCAGTATTCCACGATTCATCGGAACAAGATGTGGTGTGAAACTGATGGTCACATTTTCACCTGACGCATATCCAAGCTGTTCTTCAATCTCCGGTGTATGTCTGTGAGATGCTACACCGTAAGCTTTCATGTTCTCATTGACTTCACAGAAAAGATTCGGAACCTTTGCTCCTCTTCCTGCTCCGGAAGTACCGGATTTCGCATCTACAATGAGTGTCCTCATATCAATGATCCCTTCTTTTGCCAGCGGATATGCTGTCAGAATAGAGCAAGTTGTATAGCAGCCCGGATTAGCGATCAGTCTTGCGCCTTTTACTTTATCACGGTTCACTTCGCAAAGTCCATAAACAGCTTCTTCAATAAATTGCGGACTCTTGTGCTCGATACCATACCATTTTTCATATACCTTAACATCTTTGATACGGAAATCTGCACTTAAATCTACAATTTTTGTCTTGCCTAAAATATTCTCGTTAATGACAGAAGCCAGAAATCCCTGAGGAGTCGCTGTAAAAATCACATCTACCTGATCTGCCAATGCTTCGATATTGTCATCCATGCATTTTGCATCTACAATCTGAAACATATTGCGATATACATCTGCATACTTCTGATCAATATAGCTTCTTGAGCCATACCACACAATTTCTGCCTCCTTATGTCCCATTAAAATACGAACGAGTTCTCCACCTGCATAGCCTGTGGCTCCGATGATTCCTACTTTTATCATTTTTGTACCTTCCTTATATTGTAAAATCTAAAACTATCTAAGGTATGTGACAGCTAATTTCAGACAGTCAATCAGCTCTCACATACCAATTATACTTTTACTACTTAAATATGGCGTCAAAACCAGGGGCGTTCCACCTTACCTTTACCGGATAAAATGAGCTGGTTCTTTCCCCGTTGCTTTGTTGACCAAAGTATCATTATGCTCCATCTTTACTTTGTTGGTCAAACTATCATTGTATACACTTCAAGCTATGTGCATGATTATACAACTTATATGTATAATATTCAAGTGTTTATGCATAACTTTTTAATATTATGCATATTATCCAATCTCATGAATACTTTTGCACAATTTCACAGCATATTTTAATCTTTACTCTTTATCCTTCTGCCTGTAAAAGTGCAACATATGATAAACTTTCGTCCCCAAGTCTACCTCTTAATTTCCTCTAAGAAACTTGCAAAATTCGTAGAACTCCATATTTGCTATCGAAAGTATTATGACCGTCCGACTTTGCATTATGGAGACAAGACTGTAAAAATCATGGTAGCCTTTGCTGACATGATTTTTGTTCTGTCAGGCTTGTCGGAATGCTTTGTGCAACGGAGTGACGGCTCAAATACTTTCGTAAGCAAATTCATAGTTTTTTCTGTTTCTTACGGGCGAATCTGCCCATCTCCAAAAATCACATACTTTGTCGTGGTAAGTGCTTCTAATCCCATTGGTCCTCTTGCATGCAATTTCTGTGTGCTGATTCCTATCTCTGCTCCGAATCCGAATTCAAATCCGTCCGTAAATCTGGTCGATGCGTTGACATAAACTGCTGCCGCGTCAATCTCGTCCTGGAATTTTAGTGCATTTGTATAATCTTTTGTAATAATGGACTCGGAATGTCCGGTATTGTATTTGTTAATATGTGCAATTGCCTCTTCTATGGAAAAAACAATCTTCACGGAAATGATCGCATCCAGGTACTCTGTGCCCCAGTCTTCTTCTGTTGCCGTCACAATCTCCGGTACAATCTCGCGAGCACACTCATCCCCCCGGACTTCTACGCCTTTTTCACAAAGCGCTTTATAAATAACCGGAATGGCCTGTTCTGCGATTTTTTCATGAACCACAAGTGATTCACATGCATTGCATACGCCGAGACGCTGTGTCTTTGCATTGACAACAATCGGGACTGCCATGTCAAGGTCTGCAGTCTCGTCCACAAAAATGTGACAGTTTCCGGTTCCTGTCTCAATAACCGGGACCGTACTGTTCTGCACTACATTTGCAATGAGTCCTGCTCCGCCTCTTGGTATCAGAACATCAATATATTTATTTAGCTTCATCATTTGATTGACAACTGCACGATCTGTATTTTCAACAAGAAGAATCGCATCCTTTGGAAGATTACATTTTTTCAAACCTTCCCGAATCACCTTTGTCACGGCAAGATTGGAATGGATTGCATCAGAACCTCCACGTAGGATTACAACATTTCCTGTCTTAAAGCAAAGTCCAAAAGCATCTGCCGTTACGTTCGGGCGCGATTCATAAATGATTCCGACCACCCCAAGTGGAACCACTCTTTTTCCAATACGAAGACCATTCGGTCTGACCTTTTCCCACAATGTTGCACCAATTGGATCTTCCAGATCAGCAATCTGTCTGAGACCTTCAGCCATTCCGGCAATTCTTTCTTCCGTCAGGCGAAGACGGTCAATCAGAGATGCTTTCATACCGTCTTTCTCAGCTTTTTCAATATCCTTTTCATTTTCTGCCATAAGATAGCTTTTCTGATTTTCCAGTTCTTCCGCTACTCTTCGAAGTCCTTCATTTTTCTGATTTTGGGAAAGATGCTGAACCTGTGCAGAAACTGATTTTGCACGCTTTCCAATCTCCTTTATATAATCCATGTGACGCCCTCCTGCTTCTATCATTCATCTATCACTAATCTACGATAATCTCATCAATTTCCCGGATTTCCTCCTATATCTCATGCGCTGCCACTGTTTTTTCAACGATTTCCACTGGTATTTTTAGCAGATCAGAAACCTTTCTCGTATCCCCTGTACTTGCATACGCATTCATTATAAATTGTTCTGTAAGCTGCTCTGTTACTTGCTCTGTCACCTGTTCTGTTACCCGTTCTGTTACCTGTTCTGTCACTTGTTCTCTCATTTCTTGAAATTCTTCTGCCATCAACTCTTTTAATGCTTCACACATACTTGACTTTACCTTGCCTCCGTTATTCTCTATAATGAATCTACTGTAATCTCATCGATTTTCCGAATTCCTTCTTCTGAAAATCCGACTCCGTCAATGGTTTTTATATCGTCAAAGATCTGTTCCGGTTTTGATGCTCCGACCAATACACTTGTCACTACATTATCTTTTAATTTTAAAATACTGAATCAACTTTTTAGGATAATGATTATAAATAAACATAATCTTTAATTCTTCTGATTTTATTTCTAGCTTTCTTTTCATTATAATTTTTTAGCTTCCTGTTTGCAACAATAGTTCGAAAGTTTATGTATATACATTGGGTATTTATTTCAGAATTCGAAACAATGAAAATGTTTACCTTTCGGTTTTAAATATTCGGAGACTAGAAGGTCTCTTGAATTAAATATAGCGTAAACGCAAAATGTCTAGGCGTTCACTATTTTGCGTTTACATTTTTTCTGATTAACAAAGATTAGTAATTTACTATGAACCACTTATTAGTAAATGTTGTCAGACACCATACGTTTTCATTTATGTCTATTTTTATCTTTATAAGCTTCATTATTTACTGAAATCACAAGAAGCCTCTAACATCGCAGCCAAATTTTCTGCTTTTGTATTAATCGGCAAATCACAAGACGGCATAAGAATAAAATTATTATAGCGCATTTCTTCTATAAGATTTTTCGACTGCTGGTATACTTGTTGTTTTGTACCGTTGACCAATAATTTGGTTGAAACATTACCTGCATAGATATAATCCTTACCAAATATTTCAGCTACTACTTTTAACGAATTAGCTTCATCTGAGCTAATAAAACTTCCTGGGGCAAGATTTAAGTCTTTAAAAAATTTCATGTTTTTATCATGATTACCACAAAGATGAATTCCAAAATTTTCAAGTCCTTTTAGTCTTAGATCTTTATGTATTTTAAGCATAGCTGGATAAGCATATTTTTCAAAAATTTTTGGTGAGATCAAACAATTTGATTCAAAAGGATAATTGGACGAAACCGAACACCTTTCAATTCCAAATTTCTGTATTAACAAATCTGCGCTCTCATTAAGATAATTTATTGCTATATTTAGTAAATGATGTACAACATCTGGTTCTTTTACAAGCCAACGCATTAATAAACCTGTATCAACCATAGAACCAATCATCGTAAATGGAGATCCCGCACTTATTGATACTCCCATTTGTCCTTGTTTCTCAGCATACTCTAGAAACTTAACATAATACTTTGTATATCTTCTTTCGCTCATTGGTGGTAACTCATATTTCCATGCTTCCTCCAATGAATCTATTGGAAATCTTTTTACAAAAGGAAGTGAGACTCTACCCGTTTGATTTATAATTAATTCTCCTCCAAAATCTAATATTTCTCCATGTGGCAAATCATAGCACGGAAGATCATCATACCCCTCCTCATATAATTCTTTTTGAGCTTGGAACGCCTTTGCTACATCGAAATAAAATTCTTCTGATGTTAATCCTTTTTCCCATCCCGCATACATTGTTGCACAAGAAAATACCGGCACTCGATCTATAATTTGACCATTATAAAATCGTCTCATTCTTTCTGCTGATGATAATTTATTCATATACATTCTTTTCCTTTTTGCATTTTTTTCGATATCCTATTGTTCCCATTTTAGCAACACCCAAACTAGATTCATAATAATTTGTATCCTCTTTGATATCTACTAAAATCCCATTTTTTTTAGCTCTTTGTAAAATTTCATTCTTTTTATCATCCGGCTCAAATGTATTTACAGTACATCTTACACCTTCCAAAATACGTTCAAACATATGGTACGGAAATGATACACCAACTTCATCATCTTTCCATCCTGCCGCGAATCGTGTGCCCGAACATAAAAAAGAAATATTAAGATCTTGGTTCTTATAACTTCTAGCTAGTAATTCTGTGCAAACGCCCCCCATTCCACAAAAGCCAATTTGTTTCGCTAATCCAAAAAAATATGAATATCCTTGAATTATACGCATAGCTGTATATGGATTACAAAAAGCAATAACCATATCTGGTGAATACTTAAAATCTTCCAATGGTTGAATGCACATTCCAAATATATTATGTTCCAAATATGGATTACTATTTGCTATATCAAAAGATGCCTTTTCCGTTCCATACATATTTCTTTCATATTGCGTTCTTCCCGTTTTTGTTTTCCAAGAAATTTCTGTGAATCCCAGCACTTCTGCCGCGGCAGAACAATAAATATGTTCTTTTTTTACTTTCATACTATGTCCCACAGTTGCTGCTTTTATCATCATGCAAAAAAACATTTGATGCGTAGCTTCTTTAATGTCTACTGAATTATATTCTTCTTTATCGTATATAAATTTTACACCCACAAGTTTTCTATTTGTTTCAAACTTCAGCAACGTCTGAAACTCTACTACTTCCTTTTTCACAATCTTTTCTCCTTATTTTCCATAACGTTTTACAACATGCATATGCAATTATTGTAGCTATTAAACATATAAAAAACAAATAGCAGTATCCTTGTTCACTATATGTTTCCAATAGTTTTCCCGTAATTGGATACAAAAAAGCATCTGGGGAATATCCAACAAATGACACCAAGCCTATTGCAGTACCCATAATAAACATTGGAATTCCAGACTCTGTAATCAGAACAAAGCAAATCGCTTTTACGCCTGTTGCTATAAAAGCATAAATCAATGTTATAATAACTGCAATTGCTTCATTTTTCCAAGTCATTCCATTGCTAATTAATAATACAAGTATTACACTTTGAACTGGCATAATCCATTTAATTAAATATAATGCTGATTGTTTTATGTCTGACAATTTTCCAAAAATAATTGCCGAAAAAAATGTCAATATATTCACACGTATAATTCCATAAATTAGCGCTCTACTTTCAGATATAATATATACATCTGTTAAATAAGGGGTAATATATGTTAAACTACAATACATCACAAAATTGCACATAGTAATCACCGCAATCAACCATATTTCTTTTCTTCTATATATATACTTTAACAGTGAAAAAGAAATTTGATGACCTTGAATCTCTTTCGTTTCGATGTCTGAAAGAAAAAAATAAATTCCTATAGCTGCAACTAAATTTAAAACTGCATATATCCTTACAATCATCGTAAATACCTGCATTTCATTTCCTGTCAATATGTAAATTCTACTTCCAATAGAATTTACAATCATACCTCCTACTCCCTCCAATGCATAATATATGCCAAATACTCTACCTGCCTGCTTTTTTCCCCCTATAGAACTCAAAACCTTTGATGAAGCTGGAAAAAAAGCAAACACTGCAACAATTCCCATTAATCCTGAAATAGTAAGTAGCACGAAATAAGATGGAACAAACGATACATACATATGCAGAATAGAAGACATACTCAATGCTATTATTAATATCTTTCTAGGAGAAATTCTATCTGCAAAATAACCACCAAAAATATATGAAAACATTCCCACTATTCCAAACATTCCCCAAACTCTACTTAGTTGAATATCTGAAAGCCCCAACGATATTTTCATAACATTATAGAATGTATTTTTCATATATGGAAAGCCATACATACCTATAATGCCTAAAGATAAAATAAAGATTATAGTTTTTTTTTTCGCATTCATATTTATCCGACTGCCTTATGTATAATGTTTTTCTATTTTTCTAATAATTTGATCCATTAAAATAGCAATCAAACATATCGGAATCGTGCCCTCCATTATATATACTGTATTATATGTTGAACATCCCGTCTGAATCAAAAGTCCTAATCCTCCAGCTCCTGTACTAAATGCAAGTGTTGCAGCACTCACACAAATAATTAATGATGTACGCATTCCTGATAAAATAACCGGAAGAGCAAGTGGCAATTGAATTTTCCATAAAATCTGCCTCTTTGTCATCCCCAATCCTTTACCAATTTCAATATATACTTGCGAAACATTACGTAACCCTGCCATTGTTGCAAATACTATAGGCAGTAGTGA
This sequence comes from Dorea sp. Marseille-P4042, assembly GCF_900290215.1. NCBI lineage: Bacteria > Bacillati > Bacillota > Clostridia > Lachnospirales > Lachnospiraceae > Dorea > Dorea sp. Marseille-P4042. The sequence continues at coordinate 111,536 of NZ_OLMI01000002.1, forward strand.
TTGAAGCAATAATGCAAAAATTGCGGCTCTTATTCCTATACCAAATGCAGTAAGACCGAACATCAAAACTGCCATTGTAGGTATTGTTTGCATTATCATAGCACTTTTTTCTATTACCACTCCAAAAGTTTCTCCTAGTTTTGTAAAGCAAAAGATTCCAAGTCCAACACCTATAACAACTGACAATGCACAAGAAATTATTGCTATTTCAAGAAATTGTGCAGTTAATTTCGGCAAACTGTATTTTGCAACATTTCCGACTTCATACGGCCATACATCATATACCCATTTTTCAATATACTGGAAACCAAAAACAAATAATATTAATATCAGCAGAATCAATATAATGGCTACTGTATATCCATCCATTTTATTATTTTTTTTCATCGTTCTTATCCTTTTTGAAATATATTCACAATATCATTCAACCACAGTGTTCCTTTTATTTTCCCATTCTCAACTACACTCATAGCTTCTGTGCCATATTCAATCATTTCTGCTAATGCATCTCTTAAATTTTCATCCACATTCACCTTATAGCAAAGTTCTTTTTTAATATCTTTTTTCATGTATTCACGTACTTGAAATCTGTTTAAAATTTTAATATATGTCTCTTTTCCTAAAAAAGATCTAACAAAATTATTATTTGACAGTAATATCGTTTCTGGCGATTCAAACTGTTCCAATTTTCCTTTAGACATAATTGCAATTTTATCACCCATTTTCATTGCTTCGTCAATATCATGAGTAACAAATATAACTGTTTTTTTCAATTGTTTCTGAATCTTCATAAATTCATTTTGAAGATTTGCTCTATTCAATGGATCTACTGCTCCAAATGGTTCGTCCATAAGAATAATATCCGGATCTGCTGCCAAAGCTCTTGCAACTCCTATTCGTTGCGCTTCGCCGCCTGAAAGTTCTGAAGGATATTTATTAATATAAGACTCTACCTCAAGACCAACAAGATCAATCAATTCTTTTGCCCTATCTAAGATTTTATTTTCATTCCATTTTAAAAGTCTTGGAACAATAGAAATATTTTCTCTAACATTCATATGTGGAAAAAGCCCTGTATTTTGAACAACATAACCAATACTTCTACGTAGTTCGACCTCGTTATAATCATAAATATTTTTACCATTAATCTCTATAACACCTTCATCAGCGTCTATCAATCTATTAATCATTCGAAGCGTAGTTGATTTCCCACATCCTGATTCTCCTACAAACATACATAATTCTCCAGTTTGTAATTCCATTGATAAGTTATCTACTGCAACTTGTGTTTCAAATTTTTTTGTAACATTTCTTAACGCAATCATACATTCACTACCCCCTTAGTTTTTCGGTAAAACTCAATAAAATCTACCAATTTTTTCAAAATAAAATCAAAAAGGAAAACCATTCCCATAATTGGAAGTGTGCCTAACATTACAATATCTATTGCAAAACCATTCAATCCCTGCAAAATGAATTTTCCAAGTCCACCATATCCTATATATGAACCTATAGTTACTCCTAAAATTGTTGATGTAAGCGAAACGCGAATTCCAGATATAATAATAGGCATAATAATTGGGAATTCAATTTGGGTAAATATCTGTAATGTAGTCATCCCCATACCTTTAGCTGCATCTATATATTGCTTATCAACTACTTTTAACGCTCCATACATACTATTAACAATTTGAAATAACGAATAACAAAACAATGCACAAAATACAGGAGTAGCACCAACACCTGAAATGCCATACTCTTTTAAAATAGGAAATTTATTGCTCAAGAAAGACAAAGGAAACATCATAACACAAATTAATGCAAGTGATGGAATAGACTCTATCGTATTTAATACTATTGTTATTATTTTTCCTATCCGTGAAAATTTGTAAACACACCATCCTAATGGAATCCCACAAATTATACCAGATATTACAACTTTGAAAGACATACTAATATGATTAACAAAGTAATTGGCAAATTCTTTCCGATAGGTTAAATATTCTTTCATAATCGATAATCCACTCATTTGTCCTGTTACAAATGCCATTATTGCAATTATTCCACCCAATGCAATTACAATAAAACGTTTCCATTTTTTTTCAATATACTCATTACACTTTACTTCTACCAAATACGCTATCACGATATATAAATAACATCCTATACTCATGGAAACTCGGCCATTCGGCGAAGATACTTCTACAACATTCACTGCCTGTCCCGCAAAAAGAATTGCAAAGCCCAAACATAAACTAGCCATAATTCCAGCCAGAAAATTTAAATTTTCTTTTTCTCCTTTTATAATTACCAAGAAAAACAGTACTGTGGTTATTCCAAGTAAAATTACATAGTTAGCTCCTAAACACTCTTTTGCTGTAAGTCCTTTTTTTATTCCAATACGTGCTGGTGCTTGAAACATAAATTGATTTAACATCAAAAAAAGCAGCATCAAAAAAGACAAAATATCAGTTGCCACGTCTTGCTTTTTTACCATCTTTATCCTCCAATATAGTTCTGACTCCGCTTACTATTCTATAAACGGAGTCAGCAGTAATCTTTATTTACTTAATAAAACCTTTTTCTTTCAAAAAACCTGACGCAATATCTGCTGCACTTTCACCATCCGTAGATAATCTTTTATTCATATCCCTAATAGTATCTTCATCAATAGCTTCATACATAGGTGTTAATATTTCTTGAATCTCTGGATACTCCTTCAGGAAATCTTCTGTACAAACCGCTGATGGACTGTAAATCGGAGAAACATATTCCGGATCTTCTATTACATATAAATCCAACGCTTCCAATGTTCCACCAGTTGTATAACAATTGCTCGCAATTACGCCATCTGTTCCATTAGCAACCATCGTTTGAGGATCACTTACTCCTACAACAACTTGATTTTCATTGAGTTTAAATCCATATTTTTCTTCCCATCCTGGAAGACATATAGGTTCTGTTACAAAATAACTATTTTCTGTTGCAACAGCAAGTTTCATTTCTCCACCATCATTGATATACTTTGCAAAATCGTTAAAATCTTTTATATGATTTTTTTCTGCCCATTCCTTTCTAACACATATTCCATCTGTGTTATTATACGGAGAGTAGCACATCCATACAAGGCCATTTTTTTCATCAGCTTCTCTCGTTGTATTAAACGCAGTTTCTAAATCTGTCTGATAAGCAGATGTATCAACATCTTTAATAAACATCATTCCACGCCCTGTATAATCTTGAACAAGATCAACTTGTTTTTCCATTAATGATTGTCGTGGCAATGTTGAATTATTATATGTTCCAATACCACTCGCCTCTACCTCATATCCATTAGCTTCTAGTATCTGTTTCATTAATTCGCCATATATTTGACTTTCTTCATCTGTCATAGTAGCTATAACAATAGGATCTCCTTCATTTTTGATTTCTACTGTCTTCTCAGTTTTTGAATCTGATTTACCTTCAGACTCTCCTTTTGCCTTTCCTTCACATCCTACTGCCAATGTTGCGCACATTGCAACACACAGCAAAATACTTATCCACTTTTGTTTCATAGCAATTTCCTCCTTCAAAATTATAAATAATCCTAAATCATTCACGACACAGCCGCGAAAGTGACTGAAAACCACATAGTTACTGTATTTTAACTGAATACCCGTTTTCACCTATCAAGTGAATAGAAAAGAAACTCCTCTTGTCTGTTACGATGAAATAATTTGAAACTTGATAAAAACACAGCCTTGATTTTGCTTCTATAAGAAATCTCGCTAAAAGGTAAATGCCAATCTGCCTTAGGTATACATTCTTGCTTATAGCTTAACAATTACTTCTGAATTCTATCACAGGGATTTTATGTCCTTTTTACAGATTAATTGAGTAATGTTATGATTGCATGAATCAATGTTCAGATTCTTTTATCCTAAAAATTTGTGCATCTTGACAAATATATTTTTATAAAATGCTCTATTTATATTTTCCTTTATCATAAAGTAAAGGACTACTCAATAATCCAGCTTCAATTATTCCACACCTTCCGTCATCAACCGCTCCTCCCGCAAATACACTAATTACCCTTTTTGCATCCTCGCAAAGTTGTAAATTATAAATATCCGCAAGCGCTCTACAAACAGACTCTGAACAAGCATATCCATGTCTTCTGTATTGTTCACATAGATAAACTGATCGTGTTTCTAAATCACTTTTTTTCATTATAATTACTCACAAAATATTATTATAGTTACTCTTAATATGTTTTTTCAATCACTATAGTATAAGTACAATAGTTAGTATATAGTGTCAATCACAAATTGTAAAATTGATTAATTATATATATATTATTCATTTATTTTTATTATCTATATATCGATTAAAAAAGCTATGCACTCTTTCTTCGAGTGCATAGCTTTTATCTTTCCCTTTTCAATTTCAATGCCTGCTTGATCATCTGCAAGATAATCTGTTTCACCTCATCATTCTCATTCTTCACCAGATAAAGAATCTGCAATGTCAATGAATCTAGTTCATTTTGCGGTATTTCTTTTTGTGAAAAAAAGTCCGACAGTTCTATTCCCAACGCCCCACATAATTTTGATACGACAGCAACTGTAGGATTTTTTTCATTTCTCTCTATCTGTCCCAGATAAGCAGTAGTAATCTCTGCCGAAAGAGCCAATTGTTCCTGGCTTAAATGTTTTTGATTGCGCAATTCACGAATACGATTTCCTATACTAAAGTTATTATCCATAATCCTCTCCTTTAGTTAATCCTATAAGATTCTCCATTTCGTATCAACGTGCTATAATTTCTGTATTTTCATCCAAACTATAATTTCCATATTATGGCAATAAGTAGTTTTTCGCCCATCAAAAAAAAGAAAGTACATACTTTTCAGATACGCACTTTCTTTTTTTATTCGCCTGATTTATTTTTTCTGCTATTTAAGCTTCATCAATAGCTTTTCCGATATCATGTCTCATATACTTATTATCAAATTTTACCCATTCTGTTGCTGCATAGGCATTAGCTCTCGCCTCTTTCAAATCCTTTCCTTTTGCTGTCACACCAAGGACACGTCCTCCGTTTGTAACGATCTGGTCTCCGTCAAATTTTGTTCCGGCATGGAAGCAATAGTAACCATCGTGTTTATCAAATTCCTCCAATCCTGTGATTGGCAGACCTTTGTCATATTTTACCGGATATCCGTCACTTGCAAGCACGACACACACTGCTGCATTGTCTTCGAACTGAAGGTCGATCTGATCCAATGTTCCATCAATGCAGGCTTCCATGACTTCAATAATATCATTCTTCATTCTTGGAAGTACGACCTGAGCCTCCGGATCTCCAAATCTGGCATTATACTCCAGTACTTTCGGTCCGTCTGGTGTCAGCATAAGTCCGAAGAAAATAATTCCTTTGAATGGACGGCCTTCTGCTTTCATGGCATCGACTGTTGCCTGATATACATATTTGTTGCAGAAATCTTCAACTTCCTTTGTATAAAATGGACTTGGTGAAAATGTTCCCATTCCTCCAGTGTTGAGTCCAGTATCTCCATCTCCGGCACGCTTGTGATCCTGAGCACTTGTCATGGTCTTAATTGTGTTGCCATCTACAAAAGAAAGTACGGAAACTTCACGACCTGTCATAAATTCTTCAATGACCATCTCATTTCCTGCAGAACCGAATTTCTTATCCAGCATAATCTCTTTGACACCATCTTTTGCTTCCTCCAGTGTATTGCAGATCAAAACTCCTTTTCCAAGAGCCAGTCCATCTGCTTTTAATACGATTGGAAATTTTGCCTCTGTCTCCAGATACTTAATTGCCGCATCCGGATCTGTAAAATTCTCATATGCTGCAGTTGGGATATTGTATTTTTTCATTAAATCTTTTGAAAATGCTTTGGAGCCTTCCAGAATTGCTGCATTTTTCTTTGGACCGAATGCACGAATCCCAGCTGCTTCCAGTTCATCTACGAGGCCGCCTACAAGCGGATCGTCCATTCCTACAATTACAAGATCTACTTCTTTTTCCTTAGCAAAGGCTACAATCTTATCGAACTCCATCGCTCCGATAGGTGCACATTCTGCCAGTGCTGCAATTCCGGCATTTCCCGGTGTACAGTAAATCTTATCGACCTTCTCACTCTTTGCAACACTTTGTGCAATTGCATGCTCTCTTCCGCCGCCACCTACGATTAATACTTTCATTTTATTCCCTCCTGCTGCTTTTATGATATAGGTTTTCATGTATCAAAACGAACTGCAAGTTTCCCTACAGTTCGTATTCTTACTATATAATATGAGTTCTTCCATCCTCTACTTTTACTTTTCCATTTGCGATCAAGTCAATTGCTTTCGGAAGTATCTTCCACTCTGCCTGCTCCATGACACGTCTCTGCAATACTTCCGGTGTATCTCCTTCTTCAACTTCCACTGCCTTCTGTAAAATAATCGGACCGGTGTCTGTTCCTTCATCTACAAAATGAACCGTCGCGCCCACAACTTTGACTCCTCTTGCGAGTGCTGCCTCATGAACTTTCAATCCATAATAGCCTGTTCCGCAAAATGACGGAATGAGAGACGGATGGATATTAATGATACGATTGCGGTATTTTGCAATCATTTCTGGAGGAATCACTACAAGGAATCCTGCCAGCACAATCAGATCTGGATTCAGTTCATCCATCTTCTCCAGAAATTTCTGATTGAATGTTGCTCTGTCAGCATAATCTTTTGGGGAAATACAGCAATTTTCAATTCCATGTTTTTTGGCCCGCTCAAGTGCATATGCATTTTTATTATTGCTGATCACGCCTGCAATCTTCGTATTCGTAATCGTCCCCTTTTCCACCGCATCGATAATAGCCTGAAGATTCGTTCCGCCACCAGATACAAGAACTACTACATTTAACATAATGTAACTCCCTTTTCTCCGGCCTCAATATGACCAATCACATACGGTTTGTCTCCTGTTGCTTTAATTGCTTCCATAGTCTTATCTACATCAGCCGGATCAACTGCAACAATCATTCCGATACCCATATTGTATGTATTATACATCGCATGCTCATCAACATTTCCTTCTTTTGCAAGTTTTGTGAAAATTGGCGGGATTGGATAGCTGTCTTTTTTAACAACCGCTTTCACTCCATCAATCAGCATTCTTGGTACATTTTCATAGAAACCGCCACCTGTAATATGGCTGCATGCTTTTACAGTCACACCTGCATTTTTAATGCTCTTTAATGCTTTCACATAAATTCTGGTCGGAGCAAGAAGTGCCTCACCAAGTGTTGTTCCAAGATCATCATAATATGTGTTCAGAGACTCTTTTGTCATGTCAAATACTTTTCTTACAAGAGAAAATCCATTGCTGTGCACTCCTGTAGATGCCATACCGATCAGAACATCTCCATCTTTTAAATTCTCACCTGTGATCATATCTTTCTTATCACATACACCAACTGCAAATCCTGCCAGATCATACTCATCCTCCGGCATCAGTCCCGGATGTTCCGCAGTCTCGCCACCGATCAGTGCTGCTTCTGACTGGATACAGCCTTCTGCCACACCACTTACGATAGAAGCAATTTTCTCTGGGTAATTCTTTCCGCATGCAATATAATCCAGGAAGAATAATGGTTCTCCACCTGCACAAGCAATATCATTTACACACATTGCAACTGCATCAATTCCGATGGTATCATGCTTGTCCATGATCATAGCCAGTTTTACTTTTGTTCCACATCCGTCTGTTCCTGAAAGAAGAACCGGCTCTTCCATTTCTTTAATCTTTGCAAGAGAAAATGCACCGGAAAATCCACCAAGACCGCCAAGTACTTCTTCGCGCATAGTCTTCTTTACATGCTCTTTCATAAGTTCTACTGATTTGTAACCAGCCTCGATATCCACACCTGCATTCTTGTAATCCATAACTCGTCTCCTTATGTACTTTAGATTTTATAATAATCTTTATTACTATATTTTAATTCTTATTATTGATGTTCATTGATTTATTTAGAAGCCAGATATGCTTCATATCCGATTTCATCCAGTTTTGCCGCTTTTGCCTTCACTGCCTCTTTCTGGCTTACTGTATAATCTTTTAATTTCTGAAGCAAAGCCTCATCGGAAGCTGCAAGGATCTTTGCCGCAAGAATCGCTGCATTCTTTGCTCCGTCAATTGCTACTGTTGCTACCGGAACTCCCGGTGGCATCTGCATAATAGAAAAGACTGCGTCCATTCCGTCCAGATTCTTTCCCGAAAGCGGAACCCCGATAACCGGAAGGGCAAACAATGCTGCACACATTCCCGGAAGGGCTGCTGCCATTCCAGCTCCCGCGATCATAACTTTCATTCCGCGTCCTTCTGCACTGCGTGTCCACTCGATCAGTTCATCCGGCTCACGGTGTGCGGAGATGATTGTCATCTCATAATCAATTCCTAATTCTTCCAGCATGACTGCTGCTTTGCTCATGACCTTAAGGTCTGAGTCACTTCCCATTATAATTCCTACTCTTGGCATAGCATTCACCCTTTCTTATAAGTTCAACAAATAAATCATACCCTATTTATTAGAATTTTTCAATGGTTCATTTAAAATCTCTGTACCTGGAAGCACAAATATTCCGTCACGGATAATTTCTATCTCTTTTCCATCCGCGCATTCTACGGTAATACTCTTCAATTCTTCATAAGGAATCGTAATATCTGTATGACAATGGAAATATGCTGCTGAGACGTCTTCTTTTCTCTGAATGGATACCGAATTATCTCTTGCCACAATTTCTTTGCCATTTGGATTGTAAACTTTTATGTCCTCTGCCCAGCTATAGCATGTGTCACCAACTGCAAAATGCGGTCCCATTTTCTCGGCGATCAGAATTGGCATCTTATCGGCAATATTGTATTTCTTCGCTGCTACATACGCAGTCGTGTTCGTACCGATTGCAAATTCGCCAAGCGGCAATGTTGGGTGACGATAAAGAACATTATCTAAAAAGTATTCTTTATTCTCCAGTTCATGTTCAAAGTTCTTGCAGCTGTAATCTGCCACCATTCCATTTGAAAACGTTACTTCCAGATCTTTGTATAATAGTTCATTCAGGTAAACCTGACTTACATGAAGAACCCCGTTCGTTCCTTCCAGAACCGGTGATGTAAAAACTTCTCCCACTGGGATGTTAACATCTGCCACGCAGTTTTCAAAAATCGTCTCCTTCTTTGGATCTTTCAATTTATAAAGCTGCACCCGAAGATCTGTATGGTTACCGTTGTTTCCAAGAATGTGCACACTTGTTCCCTGATCTAATGCATCAATAATGGTCTGTTGAACCTTCTCATAAACTTTTGCATCTAATGTATTGATCTTGATAATCTCATCAAAAATCTCTTCGTACTGATCTCCAATCTCCGGAACAGGATACGCTACGATTGTGAAACTTCTCTCGTCTCCTGGAATATAGCTATTTACAATCTGACTGGATTTACTGTCATATTCAAGCGAGATTTCCTTCTGCTTATCATTAAGTTTTACCGCCTCTGATTTTGACACTGGTGTAAATGGCTCCTCGCCAAATGTCTCCATGCATGCCGGACCTGCATGACGTCTTGCCAGGTCTTTATACTGTTCGTAAGTTGTGCGCATGACTTCCAGCTTCCGTTCCATGAACTGACGATCTAAGATCAGTGCCTGATCGTCCTTGTGGTCATACTCGTACTGCTTATTTGCAATACCTCCGTAATATCCGATTTTCAAATGTTGCCTCTTTGTAAGGACACTGACACCGGCACGGTAAATCGTCGGCTTTAGTCCCATTTTCCGAAAATTCTCAATAGCAATCCGAATCACCCGCTCGAACCCAAGCGTATAGCGAATATTGACTGTTGCTTTCTTTGACAGATTCTTGCCTGTATTTACAAATCCAATCCGGTAACCTTCTGTATACACATCTGCCATTTTCTGTATTGTCTCAAGTGGCAGCTCATTCAGGTGCATGGCAGTGCGCTTCTCGTTTTCACTGACATACTCTCCGTAATAATAGAGATAACGCACATCATTAAAATCACTGTTCATAATCAGGTCCGCAGCAAAATTATCTTCCGGGTCAATCTGTTCTTTGATGCGGTCTGCCAAAAATACGTCACAATAATCGCTGGCATACCAATAAATCGTCTGTCTCACATGCTCATATTCCGGCTCGTTTTCTTCCTCAAACTGATTATAAACTTCAATGAATAATTCAAACAAAATATCTAGATATTCTGTTTTCTTTTCAAATGCATATGGAATCACACCACGAAGTTCTGTATATAGAAAACTCAAAAGCCGGCCGTATTCTATGCCGAATTTTTCTGTTGCAAATGCCGGATTGGCATAACTTGTCTTATAATGCTCTCCAAGCACGTCATCATACAAATGTGTATTCCAACACTCTAATTCTTCAATTGAAAACTTATAATACTCACCATTTTCAATTTTTTCTTTTAATTTATCAACTAAAAGTGCAAAATCAGCCAGTGTCCGGAAATAATCCCGGTATTTTTCACTGACTGTATTTTCACCCTTTATATTCTCAATTCTCTCGATTGCTAATTCATATCTCATCTCTGTCATCTACACAAGCCCCCTGATAAATATTGCTGCAACTCCTGCAAGAACCAATCCATTTACCCCGATTCCGACTTTGCAGGTTATGTATTTCTTATCTCGTTCATTCAGACCCCGAAGTCCGAGTCTGAATCCATAAACTGCCAGTGCAAGCAGTGCAAAACAAAGAAATCCTACGATTATATTTACATTTCCCTTCATCAGAAATGACACAAGAATCATCACAATTAAAATCACTGCACAAAGCACAGCCATCATGCAGGATTGGATTCCCTTTCTCGCATGTTTCAAAGTCTTCTGGCCATATTTTGTATTTACACGTCTGCTTCGTTTTTTCTTATCTTTTCCGAACATGTCTCCTCCTTATTGCTACACAGATCACAAATATAATATGACCTGCCACTCCTCCGATCGTGTTGAGTAGAATATCATCTACGTCGAAACTTCCGACTTTCGTAAGAAGCTGAAATATTTCTACACACAAGCTTAATCCAAAGCTCCAGAACAGTGTAGCAAAACAGCTACGATATTTGCTTGCCATAGGTAAAAAGAACCCGAATGGTATAAATATAATTACATTTCCAAACAGGTTCGTGAACATGGCAAAAAATCCCAATTGATGCCGGTACTGCCAAAATCTCTTGATTTCTTTGAACAGGACGAGATTATAATGGTATTCCTGCATCTCGCCCGTTCTGCCATACCAGTCGGAAAATATAAGAAAATATATCAGGAACCCGATGTAAAGGACAAATAATACTTTTCCAAGTCCTCTGAGTGCCTTTCTTTTTCTGGAATTCAAAAATATTGCTTCCTTTCCGTCCAATCAAATGTCTTATTCTCTGATCTTATCAGATTTTAAAACGTAAGTCCTTTTTTGTCTTTTAATAACTTTGCTCCGCTGACAATGGAGATAATTCCTGCAGCCACGCCTGTGACCATCACAATGATCCCAACTGTGATTCCGGCCGCACCTGCAAGGCTCATTGTCTTATATGCCTTCTCGTTCATATAGCTTCTCCTTATTTTGCACCGTACTGTTCATAGTATGCGTCGATTGCTGCCTTCAATGTATCGTCGATGACAACTTTTCCCTGACACTCTTTGTTATACAAATGCTCTACTACATCTGCCATACTTACAATTGCTGCTGTTTCAAATCCATACAGGTCTTTGATCTCATCAAGGGCACATTTTTCTCCGCCTTTTCCAACTTCCATACGGTTCAAAGATACCATAAGTCCTACAATTGTAACATCAGCAGCTCCCTTTACCTTCGGAACAGTCTCTTCCATAGATTTTCCGGAAGTTGTTACGTCCTCGATCATAATCACACGGTCACCATCTTTTAACTTGCTTCCAAGAAAGCTTCCCTTATCTGCACCGTGATCTTTCTCTTCCTTACGATCAGAACAATAACGAACCTCTTTCCCATATAATTCACTGTAAGCGATTGCTGTTACAACTCCAAGCGGGATTCCCTTGTATGCAGGTCCGAACAGTACATCAAAGTCGTCTCCATATGTCTCATGAATTGCTTTTGCATAATACTCTCCGAGCTTCTTAAGCTGTGAACCAGTCACATATGCTCCCGCATTCATGAAGAATGGGGACTTTCTTCCACTCTTTAATGTGAATTCTCCAAATTTGAGCACATCGCTCTCTACCATAAAGTCAATAAATTCCTGTTTGTAAGCTTCCATTGTTATTCTTCCTCCATATTCTACAGGTGCATATACCTGATACGTTCTTTTTCAGGAAACTGCCTTATATTATTACAAATGTACTGCAACCGGCAGTTGTCCTTTACTTCTCTTTATCTTACCATAACACCAAAACATTTTCAATTTGTAACTGAAACTCACATTGATGAACTCACATAACAACATATTCGCATTACCAACCTCTCTCCGTTTCCTACTAGAAACATCTTCGCAGATTCTACTGGCATTCAATAACACTCCTTTGTTTTTCAAAAAGCAGCAAAAAATTATAGAATATATGTTTGTTTTATGTTATGATGATTATATTAATTTTAAATATTATATTTTTTTAATACAAACATCAACTGAATGCCAGAATTAAACAAAGTAAGAATATTACACACAGAAACGCATAAACTATTAATACCACTAGAAAAAAATACCGTTTGACATCACAGGATATCAATGGTATAGTATCTATAGTGGTTGTGCTACGTAGCTTGCGAGGCGCGTGGCCGGTGGAGTTCCATGCGTGGGCTCCACTTTTTTTATGCCTGTTTAGAAAGGAAACACCCTATGCTTAAGACATTTTTCACATATGAACAACAATTAAATAAGCTTCAGCAGGAAAAAGGTCTTATTGTTTCTGATATTGCAACAGCTACTGAGACTTTAGAACATCTCAGCTACTACTCTCTTATTGGTGGATATAAACAGCTATTCAAGCACACACCATCACAGAAATACAAGTATGGAGTAACATTTGATGAATTAGTTGCTTTTTACTATTTTGATGAAGAACTTCGTTCTCTCTTTCTAAAATATATCCTGCATGTTGAAAGACACATCAAATCTCTGCTCTCATATTACTTTTGCGAAAAATATGGAGAACAAGATACTGAATATCTTGATATTCACAACTACGCATTGACCAAAAGGAATTATTCCAATGTTAACCGACTGGTCAACTCCATGAAAAAGGTAATTGCGTTGCCAAGCAGGTATACATATATTGCACATCATGCCAATACTTACGGAAATGTACCTCTATGGGTTGCTATGAATGCATTTACATTTGGACAAGTATCTAAAATGTACCAATACATCACCAATGATGTACAATATAAAATCAGCCAGAAATTTGATAATGTTACTGAACGTGAATTACATCAGTTTATTAACGTACTTGCACGTTGTAGAAATGTATGCGCTCATGGAGAACGCCTCTTTTCCTTTAAAATTAATGAGACAATACCAGACACTCTCTTACATAAAAAACTAAAAATACAAGTTGTCAATAATCATTATGTATGTGGTAAGCAGGATTTATTCGCAGTCGTAATTGCTTTACGCTACTTGATAAGCAATGATGAATTCAAACACTTCAAAGCTACTCTTTCAAAACTTATAAAATCTGTACTTAAACAGTGTCCTCATCTTACCGAGGAACAACTTCTTGATAATATGGGTTTTCCTGCTAACTGGGAGAAAATCAGTCGATACAGGAAAATATAATTTAACCTATGCTTATATCAACAGTTCATTGACTTATAAATTGAATGATGATATTGTACATACAGTTATGCTACAGAAACTTGCGATATCCGTAGCCGGTGGAGTTCCGTGCGTGGGCTCCACTTTTTATTTTCCCAACAATACCTACCGCTCGTGTCAATAATTTGCATTATATCATGTACACTAATACTTTTTCAATCTCACTATAAACTTAAAAATTCATTTTAGATTTATTTGAGTTTTCAATTTGTAACTGAAACTCACATTGACAACTTACTTTTCTAAATGCTATACTCTCAGACAGGGAATGAGGTTCTCCCTCAATTACGATTGAAACCGCCAAATGGCTGATGACTTCTGTGATTTACACAGAGTTACCAGCTTTTTTTATATAATTAGGAAATTTCATTTCCTGATTATATAAAAGCCTCCGGCAAGATGTGCACTGCGGCGTACAATGATGATGTTGCAAGCAACCACCGCAGGCGCTAGAATGTGCCAAGGCACATTCTTTATTCTTATCAAAAAAGGAGTTTACAATGACAAAGGAAAAACAAGAACATTTGATTTTACAGATTAAATATGCATTTCTCGCATTAATTGTAGGTATATGCGTAGGAATTGTAGATACTGTATTTGGCCGGGGACTGTTAGCAATTTCTGTCTTTCGCACCGCCCATTATCAATTCCTGCTTCCATTTCTTCCACTGACGGGACTTCTGATCATCTGGTTATATCAGCATTTCAGCAGTCTGAGCCTGAAAGGCATGTCACTGATTTTTGAAACAGGGCAGAAAAAAAGAGAAGAAATTCCACTGGCGCTTGTTCCATTAGTTATGATCTGCACATGGATCACACATCTTTTTGGCGGCAGTGCCGGTCGCGAAGGTGTTGCCGTACAGATTGGTGCTACGATTTCACATGAAGCAGGGCGCAGACTTCATATAAAAGAAAAAACACCGGTCATGCTCATCACCGGTATGGCAGCAGGATTCGGCGGCTTATTCCAGACCCCGCTGGCGGCTGTATTTTTTGCTATGGAAGTGATTGTTGCCGGATATATGGAGTATGACGCACTTCTCCCGGCTCTGATTGCAGCATATACTGCCTCTATGACCTCACATATGCTTGGGCTTGAAAAATTTGCAGTAAATATTACGGAAAACTGGAACATTTCCGGCAGCAGAGATGTTTTAATCTTGATTATTCTTGGAGTAGTTTTCGGTCTTACAGGAAGATTCTTTTCTGCTCTTTTACAGAAAGCCAAGAAATTGTTCGGCGAAAAGATTTCCAATCCCTTTATCCGGATCGCTACCCTGGCAGTTCCGCTTGCAATCCTCCTTTTTGCAATCCACAGCGGACGCTATACCGGACTGGGAACCAATCTGATCTCCGCTTCATTTGCCGGAGAAACGATCTACGGATATGACTGGATTTTAAAATTACTTTTTACGATTTTCACACTGGCAATTGGTTTCCAGGGTGGTGAAGTCACACCTTTATTTTCCATCGGTGCTTCCCTCGGAATTATCCTCGGATTACTTCTTGGTATTCCACCTGTAATTTGTGCCGCCCTGGGGTATGCCGCAGTTTTCGGAAGTGCAACCAATACCCTGTTTGCCCCGATTCTGATTGGCCTTGAGGTCTTCGGCAGTCAGAACATCATTCCTTTGGTGCTGGTATGCATCATTGCCTATCTGGTAGGCGGAAATCGTTCTATTTACGGGGCACAGCAGAAAGCATTATGCCGGTTTGAGGAATAAAGGCATGCATATCCGTGACAAATTCAAAAAAGAACCGTCCTGACCATTTTAGATAATGATCAAGATACCAATCAGGATATTGATTAAACTCTTTGAAAACAAAAATGGTACAAACCTTCAACTTTCCAGAAATGTAATGCTTGAAAGGACTGTACCATTTTTTATATTTTATATCCCATCATTTGATATCTGATGTAATTAACATCATCCACAAATCTCGCTTGTGTCCGACTTCAAACTACTCCACAATGCCAACCATATCAGCCACGTTCTCAAAGCCGTTTTTCTTCATATAAGCTTCGATTCCGTCAATGACTTCCATAGTCACTGCAGGATTATGGAAGTTTGCTGTTCCGACAGATACTGCGCTCGCTCCTGCTAAAATAAACTCAATTGCATCTTCTGCACTTGCGATTCCGCCCATTCCGATGATTGGAATATTGACTGCATGTGCTGCCTGATATACCATGCGCACAGCTACCGGTTTCACGATTGGACCTGACACTCCTCCTGTCTTATTTGCCAACGCAAATGTCTTGCGGTTGATGTCAATCTTCATACCTGTCAATGTATTAATTAAAGAAATTGCATCTGCTCCACCCGCTTCTGCAGCTTTTGCTATCTCAGTAATATCTGTTACGTTCGGTGTCAGCTTCATAATGATCGGCTGTTTTGCGATTTTCTTAATATCTGCGGTAAGCTTCTCTACATTCTTTGCATCCTGCCCAAATGCCAGAAATCCGGCGTTAACATTTGGACATGAAATATTGATTTCCATCATATCAATCGGCTCATCTGCCAGACGTTCTACAACTCTGAAATATTCTTCCGGTGCATGACCGCATACATTTACAATAATCTTCGTGTCATACTTCTGAAGATAAGGAATATCTCTTTCGCAGAACAGATCAATTCCAGGATTCTGAAGTCCGATTGCATTCATCATACCGCCGTAAACTTCTGCCACACGCGGGGTCGGATTACCAGCCCATGGCACATCAGCTACACCTTTTGTCGTGATAGCTCCCAGTTTATTCAGATCCACAAATTCAGAAAATTCTTCTCCGGAACCAAATGTTCCAGATGCTACTGTAACCGGATTCTTCCATTCTACTCCGGCGATGTTTACATTCATATTCATTAGATTTCCACCTCCGTAGCAAGGAATACCGGACCATCTTTACAGATTCGCTTGTTGCACACATTGCTGTGGGCATCTTTCTCTTTTGTCTTGCACACACAGCCAAGACAGGCACCAATTCCACATGCCATACGCTCTTCCAGAGATATATAGCATACAATCTTATGTTCCTCGGCATACTGCTTGATCGCACGAAGCATAGGAGTCGGTCCACAGGCATAGATCATATCCGCTTCCAGTCCATTTTCACGGATTGCGTCCATAACATTTCCCGTTGTTCCGACACTTCCATTCTCTGTGGAAATGTATAACTCACCGTTCTGCTCGAACTCTTCCTTTAAAAATGTCTGTGCATCACGATAGCCTGCGACAATCTGTTTTTTGTCGCATTTCATCTGTTTTGCAAGTTCCAGAATCGGTGGTACACCAATTCCTCCACCCATAAGAAATACTTTCTTTCCTTCAGCCGCTTCAAACGGGAATCCATTTCCAAGAGGTCCGATAATCGGGATTGCATCTCCTGTTTTTAACTTTGAAAATTCTTCTGTTCCTGTATTCTCTCCAGTCACTCTGTATACAACACGAAGGCGACTGTCTTCTTTGTTAATCTCACAGATACTGATCGGACGAGGCAATAACTTTGTCGCATCCTTTGTATACATAGAAATAAACTGTCCAGGTCTGGCGCTCTGAGCTGCCTCTGTATGAATCCACATACTGAAAATCCCATCAGCGATCTGCTCCTGAGAAACAACCATTGCCTGTTCTTTTTTCTTATCCGCCATCTTATCTTGCCTCCAATGCGCCTCTAATATCAGCAACCATGTCCTCTACTGCTGCTCTGGATGCATCTGCAAATGCTTCTTCACCATAGTTTGCGTATTTTTCCTGCTTGTATGCCGCAATGATTCCACGAGAAGAGTTTACGATTGCTCCAAGTCCATCTTCATTAAAGAAATGTACCAGGTCTTTTCCTTTTCCTCCCTGTGCACCATATCCCGGCACAAGGATGTAAGATTTCGGCATCACTTTACGAAGTACTTTCCCCATCTCCGGATAAGTAGCTCCGACAACTGCTCCAATGTAGCTGTACTCGTCACCCATGCAGTCTTCTCCCCACTGTGCAACTTTTTCACCGACCAGCTCATAGAGCGGACGTCCGTCGATCATCTGATCCTGGAACTCTCCACTTGACGGGTTAGAAGTCTTAACAAGGATAAAAAGACCTTTCTTTTCCTCTTTGCATACATCTATAAACGGATTCACACCATCAGATCCAAGATATGGATTGACTGTCACAAAGTCCTCATCAAATGGTGCGTAAGTCTTGCTTCCTACCTGCACCTTACCAATATGTCCAACCGCATAAGCAGAAGAGGTTGATCCGATATCTCCACGTTTGATATCTCCGATTACAACCAATCCTTTTGATTTACAGTAATCTACTGTTTTCTTAAATGCAACAAGTCCCGGAATACCGAACTGCTCATACATAGCGATCTGAGGTTTCACAGCTGGAATCAGATCATAAGTCTTGTCCACAATTTCCTTATTGAACTGCCATATAGCCTCTGCAGCTCCCTCAAGTGTCTCACCAAACTCAGCAAACGCCTTCTTCTGGATATGCTCCGGAATATATTTTAACATTGGATCCAGACCAACCACGATCGGCGCGCCCGTCTTCTTAATATTCGCAATTAACTGATTAATCACAATCTCATCCTCCTGCTTCTATCTTTATTACTTTTGTTAGAAATTACATATTTAATTTATTTTACCACACTAGTAGCTCACTTGACAAGAAATCAATCCCTCTTTGCATTTTGCATTTTAAACAGTTAATCTAATATTTTATCATAAAACAAAATATCAAATCCTTCCGCATATAAAATCTCCCAGTCTTTCATCTGTTTGACTTATACTCTATGAAAATGAGACATAAACATCATGGAGCACTCATGCGAACATGATGTTTGCTTTAAATGGCTCATTAGAATGCTCAGAGTATGGAGAACAGATGAATGCTGGGAGATATGTAGTACGGTTCTGACAATATTTAATAAGATATTAGATTCAACTAGTCAAAATGTACATCATTTCACCAATTTTTTAGTCACTGCTTACATTGTACCTCCCTCCCGTTTGTTCTATACTGATATCAGATTACAAGAGAACTATTTATTTTCTTTAAGGAGGATTACACAAAATGGCAAGTTTATCATTAGAGGGAATCCAGAAAGTATATTCTAATGGATTCCAGGCAGTTAAAGACTTCAATCTTGAAATCGCTGACAAAGAGTTCATCATCTTCGTTGGACCTTCCGGATGTGGAAAATCAACAACACTTCGTATGATCGCAGGTCTTGAGGATATTTCCGGCGGTACACTGAAGATTGACGGAAAAGTAATGAATAATGTAGAGCCAAAAGACAGAGATATCGCTATGGTATTCCAGAACTACGCTCTTTATCCACATATGACAGTATATGACAACATGGCATTCGGACTGAAGCTTCGTAAAGTACCAAAAGACGAAATCGACAAAAAAGTTCGCGAGGCAGCAAGAATCCTCGACCTTGAGAAACTTCTTGACCGTAAGCCAAAAGCTCTTTCCGGTGGACAGAGACAGCGTGTTGCTATGGGACGTGCAATCGTTCGTAAACCAAAGGTATTCCTTATGGACGAGCCTCTTTCAAACCTGGATGCAAAACTTCGTGTTCAGATGCGTATTGAGATTGCAAAACTGCATGAGAATTTAGGTGCTACAATTATCTATGTAACACATGACCAGACAGAGGCTATGACTCTTGGTACAAGAATTGTTGTTATGAAAGACGGAGTTGTTCAGCAGGTAGATACACCTCAAAATCTCTATACAAAACCATGCAATCTGTTCGTAGCTGGATTCATTGGATCACCTCAGATGAACTTCTTAGATGCTGAAGTTAAGGTTAATGGATCTGATGTTACACTTTCTGTTGGTGGACATGAGCTTCCAGTGCCAGCTGATAAAAAACAGGCTCTCATCGATAAAGGATATGCCGGAAAAACAGTTATCCTCGGAATCCGTCCGGAGGATGTACATGTTGCAGCTACATTTACAGGTGAGAATGCAGGTACTGTTCACTCTACAATTAACGTATATGAGCTTCTTGGAGCTGAAGTATTCTTATACTTCGATGTTGCAGGAACTCAGGTAACTGCAAGAGTTGGTTCCGGAACCGAGCTCAGAAGCGGAGATAAAGCTTCCTTCACATTTGACATGAGCAAGATCCATATCTTCGACAAAGAGACAGAGTTGACGATTTCAAACTAATCGTATAAAATAACAATAACGGTTCTACTGTTATGGAAGATACAATGAAAGAGCTGTACGAAGGTGCAGCTCTTTCTAATTTATGCAAAAGAGGGTTATTTTTATGGAGCAATCTCAGGAACTTTCCAAAGCATTAGAAGAACTTACACGGGCAACCGGCATCGCTTTGGATATTCACATACAACCGGAAGCTTCCAAAGAGAAGATAGACGAGTCAATCCGGCAGATTCGTTCTCTTTGTGCTGCTTATAAAGAGAAGTATAACAAGAATTATTTTTTGTTAAATCTCATGACAGGTACTGCACAGGATTGCGAGATTAGGGAACGTGCCGCCAGATTACATATTCGTGCTGTAAAACCTCGTTATCTTTTTTTGCTCGAATCCTCAAAAAAAATGGATGAAACAGTTACAGAAGTATTGAAACAGTTGTTTCCATTTCAAGAGAAAATATATCTCGTTCCTGTAAATGAATTTCAACTTGCAATGCTTTATCCGGTAAAAGA
Source organism: Dorea sp. Marseille-P4042 (assembly GCF_900290215.1). Lineage (NCBI taxonomy): Bacteria > Bacillati > Bacillota > Clostridia > Lachnospirales > Lachnospiraceae > Dorea > Dorea sp. Marseille-P4042. The sequence goes on from NZ_OLMI01000002.1 coordinate 132,096, forward strand.
TGGCTGCACATTCAAAGATATTCACGATCTGGCACATACCATGATCGATACTCTGAGTATGGAAGCGCTGACTCATGTACAGATTGCCTACAGCGATCTTATTCCCGATCTGCACGCCCTGCCTTCTGCTTATAAACAGACTGCGCTTGCATTGAGAGTTGGTAAACTTTTTTATTCAGAACAATCTGTATTTCCTTTTAACAAGTTAGGGCTTGGACGATTGATTCACGAGTTGCCCGAAAAACTTTGCGAAGATTTTCTTTTTGAGATATTCGGTGATATAACTTCCGAACATTTAGATAAGGACACTTTAGCTGCCATCGACAAATTCTTCCAGAACAACCTGAACATTGCAGAAACTGCACGACAGCTTCATATGCATCGCAATACACTTATTTACCGACTGGAACAAGTCGAAAAAAGAACAGGTCTTGACCTTCGTCAGTTCGAGGACGCTATGACCTTTAAAATTGCGATTATGATACTGAATTACTTACAATCAGAAAGGAATGTTTCACATGAATGATAATTTTCATGAACAACTTATAACAAAAAAACAAAAAGGAAATCCGTTAGTTATTCGCATCATCGTTGTAGTTTTCATAATTTTATTTTTAACGATCGGTGCTCTGTTTCTAGGATTTCTGTCTATTATCATCGCTGTAGTACTTGGTGTTACTGCTTATTTTTACATTTTCCCAAATCTTAGTGTTGAGTATGAGTATTCACTGGTCAACCATGAACTGGATATCACCGCAATTTACAGCAAGTCAAAAAGAAAAGAACTCTGCTCTTTTGATATCAAAGAAGCTGAAATGATTGCCCCAAAAGGATCCAGTAAGCTTGCTTCTTTTAAGCCAGTAAAAACCTGCGATTATACTTCCGGAGAGGGAAATGCGGCAATTTATTCCATCATTATTTTTCTAAATCAGCAGATGTATCATATTCTGATTGAGCCTGACGAAGAAATGATTGCCGGAATCCGGCCGTGGATGGGATCAAAATTTTCACAGTTTTAACTTAATTGGGGACGTAGCATTTTAAAAGTTTACTACGTCCCCATCTGCGATTAACGATGTCCCCAATTGAGCTGCTTACTGCATCTCTCCCTGTAGAGTTTCAATTGCTTTATTCAACTGATTATCTGCTTCCGGATTGTTTTCATCTGCCTGATAATCAATTGCTACATCCGGTGTAATTCCTTTTCCATCAATGTCCTGACCTTTTGCCGTAAAGTATTTGGCAATTGTAAGTTTCACACAAGTTCCGTCTTTCAAATCAAAGATCTGCTGTACAACACCTTTTCCATAAGTTTGCGTTCCCACAATTGCACCCAGATCATAATCCTGAATCGCACCTGCAAAAATCTCAGAAGCACTGGCGCTATATTGATTTACAAGAACAGTCATTGGAATATCGATTTGATGCTCTTCATCTGATGTAAAGTCTTCTTCTTTTCCGCTTTTGTCTTGAGTATATACAATCTTTCCTTCTGGAAGAATCTCATCTAATATTTTACACACAATACTCAGACTTCCGCCTGGATTACTTCTCAAATCTACGACCATTCCTTTCATTCCCTGGCTTTTCAGGTCATTATAGGCATTCTTATATTGGTCGTATGTCACGGAATCAAATTCTGTAATTCTAAGATACCCAATTCCATTATCCAGCATCTTAGAGCTTACTGTTGGATACTCAATCGTATCGCGGGTCGCTGTTACTGCAACCTCTTCTCTGTCGTCACCTCTAAGAACTGTCAAATTAACATCCGTTCCCTTTTCTCCTTTTATCTTACTGACGACTTCTGTCAGATCTTTTCCTGTCACTTCCTCATCTTCTACTTTATAGAGAATATCATTATCCTTCATTCCAGCCTGTTCTGCAGGTGAACCTTCATATACCTGACTGATGGTAATGATTCCAGTCTCCTTATTCTGCGACATCACCGCACCAATACCGTCATATTCTCCATCTGTAGATTCCTGAAAACTCTTCGTAGCTTCTTCATCATAATATACAGAATACGGATCATTCAATCCGGCAATGTATCCTTCGTAAATTCCCTGCTGAAGTTCATCTTGATCTACATCTTTCAGATAATACTGGTTAATCAAAGATTCCAGTTTTTCCAGCTTTTTATCGGTCTCTGAACTGATTGCTTCTGTTGTATCTTTCTCTCCACTGTTGCTGTCTTTTGCTTTTAATCCACATGATACCAGTCCTGCTGCCAATAACATGGCAAGGGCGCCACAAAGCGCCCCCTGTAAAAATCCTTTTTTATTTTTCATATTTTTAGTCCCGTCTGTCTTAAATTCAATTTGATTCAAGAATGCCTCTGCAATCCTGCCAGAGGCTTATTTTTCTACAAGTAATTCATCGGATTTACCGGTGTTCCATTGTTCATCACCTGAAAATGCAGATGCGGTCCCGTAGAGTTTCCTGTTGTTCCTACTTGCCCGATATTCTGTCCTTTACTGACCTTCTGTCCTGCTGATACAAAAATTGTATTGCAGTGCATATAATAAGTCAGAAGTCCATTTCCATGGTTAATAATAATCAAATTTCCAGCCTTACCACTGTAACCTGCTGAAGTTACAGTTCCGGCTGCTGCCGCATAAATCGGTGTTCCAGTTGATGCTGCAAAATCAACTCCTTTGTGATTTGTACTGGCCCCGGCAAGTGGCGCATTACGATATCCAAATGTGCTGGAAATACGACTATATCCCGGACAAGGATGCGTAAACATTCCATTTCCGCTGACTACAGCTCCTCCCGCACTTCCACTATTATTGTTCTTCTTTGCTGCTGCAGCTGCGGCTTCTTTTTCTTTCTGTTTTCTTGCCGCCTCTTCTGCGGCCGCCTGCAGTTCTGCAAGCTTTTGATTCGTCTGCTCCAGCTCTCCGCTGATACTTGAAATCTCGCTTTCCTTGCTTGCTTTCAAGCTCTCGACATTCGTTTGCTTTGCAATCAGATCATTCTGCAAGTCTTCTAGTTTTGCATACTCCTCTTCCAGTGCAGCCTGCTGTTCCTGAACTTTCTTGCGAATCTGCTGATATGCCACCAATTGTTCTCTGTCATATGATGATATAGTGGAAATATATTCTGCATTATTTAAAAATTCGCTAATATCTTTTGACTGACATAAAATATCAACAAATTTAGTATTTCCATTCTCATACATATATTTGATACGCTTTTTCATACTCTCATATTGATCATTTTCCTGAGCCTGAGCCTCAAAAAGCTCCTCTTCTTTCTGCCCCAGCTCTTCTTCCTTCTGAGAAATCTGATTTTTCGTATCTTCCATCTCCGAAACAATTGCCATAAGCTGCGTTTCCAGTGACTTCTGTTCCGATTCTGCCGCTTCCTTCTGTTTTTGAAGTTCTTCAGCCTTTTGCTTCGTGTCATCAATCTCGGCAGCTCCTACTTGTGTCGACATCCCCAGGCATAATGTACCGATCAGTAAAGCACTGATAATTTTCTTCCCCTTTATCATATGTACCCCCTTATCAATTCAGTACGTATGTTATTATACTTTCAGATGTTTTCTGATTGTAAAGAAACTTCCTACAAAGCCGATTCCCACTCCCAAAAGAATTCCTACTGGCAAAAGTGTTCTATATACTTGTGTGACCGGAAGGAAATTAATGATATTCTGAAGAAGATGGAACTTCTCAAGAATATAGTGAATTGCCTTCTCATATACTAAGTACAGAATTCCAAGTGGAATCACAGCTCCGATTGCTCCGATGAGCAATCCTTCAAACACGAACGGTGCTCGGACAAATCCATCCTTCGCTCCGATATATTTCATAATAGCTATCTCTTCTCTTCTGACAGTAATACCCATGGTAACTGTATTACTGATCAGGAAAATAGATACCGCTAACAGAATTCCAATAATGGCAACTGATACATAACCTACCAGTTTATTTACACTGGTCAGCGTCTTCGCAACGACATCTGATTTATTGACTTTACGGACTCCATCCAGGCTTTCTGCAAAACTTACTACATCTTTCTGTTTGGAAACATCAGACATATATACTTCATAGTTATCAGAATTTGCAAGCGGATTATCATCTTTAAATCCTTCTGCTGCTTCTTCTGATCCCTGGAAATATTGCTTCTGGAACTTTGCCCATGCTTCATCAGGACTCACATAAGTGACGCTTAATACTCCGTCTTCATTCTTAAGCTGAGCTCCAATGTTATCTTTTTGTTCCTGTGTTGCTTCTTGATCAAAAAATACCGTAATGGCAACTCCCTCTTCTGCCTTCTGTACGATATAATTAAAATTCATAACAATAGAATAAAACAGGCCAAACAGGAAAATACAAGCTGACATAGTCGCAATAGATGCAATGGAAAACATCTTATTTCTCCCTATGTTCTTGACACCCTGCTTCATAGAATATCCAAAAGTACTAATTTTCATTATTATACCCACCTTTTTTCTCGTCGCTTACAATGACTCCCTTTTTCATCGTAACAACTCGCTTCTTCATCTCGTTTACAATTTCCTGATTATGAGTTACGACCAAAACGGTAGTTCCTCTGTCATTCGCCTCCTCCAAAAGCTTCATGATCTCCCATGAATTTGTCGGATCCAGATTTCCTGTAGGCTCGTCAGCGAGAAGAATCGCCGGTTCATTCACGATTGCTCTTGCAATCGCTACTCTTTGCTGCTCTCCACCGGATAACTCCTTTGGAAATGCTTTGTACTTCTGTGCAAGTCCCACCAGTGACAATGCTGCCGGTACTTTTTTCTTGATCACTCTTGCAGAGGTCTCTGTAACTCTCTGTGCAAAAGCAATATTCTCATAGATATTACGATCCTTTAAAAGTCTGAAATCCTGGAACACTACTCCAATATTTCTTCGGTACATCGGGACTTTTCTATGGCGCATGCGACCCAGATTATGTCCGTTCACAATAATAGTACCTGATGTAGGCTCCAGCTCCTTCATGATCAATTTGATAAGTGTTGACTTACCTGATCCACTGTCACCTACGATAAATACGAATTCGCCCTGCTCGATCTTAAGGTTGATGCCATTTAGCGCAGAGATTCCCTTCGAGTACTCTTTGGTTACGTCCTTTAATTCGATCATAGTTTCCTCCTAATTATTTAATACTCCATCGATTCCATATACTTCATATATTTCACTACCATAAGAGCGATTTTAAAAGTAATGGCATCCTCAAACACACGAAGATCAAGTCCTGTGCTCTTCTGAAGTTTATCCAGTCTGTATACAAGCGTATTACGATGAATATACAGTTGTCTGGATGTTTCTGATACATTCAGGTTGTTCTCAAAGAACTTATTAATAGTTGCTAATGTCTCTTCGTCGAAGTCATCTGGCGATTTCCCCTCAAAAATCTCACGGATGAACATCTTACAGAGTGGAATCGGCAACTGATAAATCAATCTTCCGATTCCAAGCGCACTGTAAGCAATAACATTTCTCTCACTGAAGAATATCTTACCTACATCAAGCGCCAGTTTCGCCTCTTTATAAGACTTAGATACTTCTTTGATATCATGTACGACGGTACCATATGCGATCAGGGCGTCTTCTTCCCCATTATCTTTCAACAGTGTCAGATAACCGTTCGCCATCTTTTCAAGTTCCTTGTGCCCGTCTTCAAGCTCAAGTTCCTTCACAATGATAATATTCTTCTCATCTACTGCTGTCACAAAATCTTTTGATTTGTTTCCCAGAAGATTACGTACGTTATCAAGAGCATTGCTGTCCTTCTCATGATCCGTCTCAATTATAAATACAACACGACGCACTTCTGTGTCAATATGTAATTTTTTGGCACGATTGTAAATATCTACAAGAAGCAGGTTATCCAAAAGCAGATTCTTAATGAAATTATCCTTGTCAAAACGCTCCTTATATGCAACTAACAGATTCTGGATCTGAAATGCTGCAATCTTTCCAACCATGTACACATCATCACTGCCACCATTCGCCAACAGCACATATTCCAACTGATGTTCTTCAAAGATCTTAAAAAACTGATATCCACGCACAACCTGGCTATCTGCCGGAGAATCCACAAAGGCCAGCACTTCTTCTTCATAATTCTCCTGTTCTGTCATCGTACTTGCAAGCGGTTTTCCATCTGTGTCCATCACACAGAAGTCAATTCTTGTAATTCCTTTCAATCCTTCAATTGTGTTTTGAAGTATCTGATTAGATATCATATCCATCTCCTCCACTCATATCAATATGCATTTTTCACAACAAAGTACCCCGCTTTTTAGTAAAAGAGCATATTCTCAAATTCTATATTAATATATTTTAACAAAAAAATAAAGAGAAAACTACAGTTTTTTTGTTAGTTTCCTCTTTTTTTACTCTTTTCAATTTCCTTCTTAAAAATCTGTTTCATAAAAAACTGACCGATTCTGCCCCCACCAATACCTTTCGCCGCCACTGGAATTCCATCTTTTCCAAGTCCAAGCCATACTCTTGCATTCATTACATTACGATTCTTGGAAATCAGTTCTTCCTGCAGCGGTGAAGAAAGTGCCGACAAGACACAATCTACTTCCTCGCCATTAATCGCATTGATCAGCATATCATCTGCCCGATTCTTTGCAGATACCTTCGCCATACCTACAATCTGGGTCCCTCTGTAATACTCTTCAAAATGTCCGAACATCTTCTGTCCTTCTTCTTCCGATTCCACCAAAAGATATACCCGCTTATGCTTTCTTGCCAGATATCTTAAAAACATCTTTAAAAATGTCTTATCTTGCGTCTCTCGCAAACACTTGTGATCTGTAATCTCTGCTGCTTCCAGAATTGTCTTGTTACCAGCCAGTATAAGATCGAAATTCTCGATCTCTTCTTTTAACTCAGCCTCTGTTCCCAGTTCCATAAGACTTTCTATCGTCACAAGTTCGATTACACTCACCAGATCCGATTCCATATAAGCAAGCGCTTCCTGCATAGCTTCTTTTGCTGTAAAATTATCAATGGATATATCTAAAACACTTATCTTTTTGCTCATAATCTCACTCATATTTGTCAACATCTTGTAGCTGTTCGATTATAGCAAACGATCCTTTGTTTTTCAAGGTTTCTTGTAAAATGTTCACATTTGTTAATATTCGTAATATTTTTTGTAATATTTTTGTTACTTCTTACTTCGATTTTTCCTTTTTCTGGCAAGTATTCCACCAATTCTCCCGGTTTCTTTTGATGACAACGATTTCCAACCGTCTTTCATAACCCTATCTAAAAGTCCTAACTCATCGGCTATCTCATATTTCATCTTCTCTTCTTCTGTAAGCTGATCCAGACGAACTGGTGTATCCTTCTTTTTTGCCATGGCAAACTCCTTTCCTTCCTATGACCGAAACATATTTTTCTACACCAGTATTGTTAACACATCTGTATTTCTTATTCGCCAAAGCATTTACCTTCGGCTTATTTTTTCACATTCCCTATGATTTTTCTGCCTGAAATTGAACATTTACCTCCCCAACTCCACATTCAATTGACATGGTCTTATCGGACTGATTTTCAATCTGATATTCACTTCCAATCTCCGTAAATTCTCTTTCACCACACACAATACTTCCTATGTCGCAATTCAGATCATAATTATAATCTTTCTCATTACCGATGGCAGTAAAGTTAATCTCTCCGACGCCACTTTCAAGATCTGCATCTCCCAGTGTCTTTCCGAGCGCTTCGATCAGCCCCATATCACAATTCATTGTCAGATCATTTGTCAGAAAAGACTCCACTTGAACCTCACCGGCATCTACATCTATATCTAAATCTTCTGTATGGATATCTTCTATATAAATGCTGCCTGCACTCAGATTCATCTCTACTTCTTCCAACTTATAGCCTTCTGGAATATAAATATATATTTTTGCATCTTGTGCATGATTTCGCGCGTAAATCCAGTTCCAGACTTTTTTATTTGTTGTAATATTTAATACTCCCTCTTCTTCATAACACTTAAACTTAAGACTTTTGGATATTTTTTGTGTTTCTACAGTAATCTCCTGCTGTTCTTTTGGTGCTTTTAATATTTTTATCTCGCCTGTTGCTATGTCAAGATCCAATTCTCGGATGCCCTGATAGCTTTCCTGAATATTCGGACTATAAGTCTCTTTTATTGGAGCACGTTCTTTCACTATTTCCATCGTTGCGCCCATTCCCAGTCCAATGCCCAAAAGTGCAATACCGACTACCAACGTAATACCACAGGTCAGCCAGAATATTTTCCATCCTTTTTTCATCTTCACGCTACCACCTTTCTATGAGAAATCTTTCCCCAGAGGTACTTCATTCCCTTTGCCAGTCCACGAAGTACTACTTCACAGAGTTTTCCAAATCCTACTGTTGCAATCACACCAAGAACCATTATGATCAGACCGCTGCCAATCAATGCCAATCCTGCGGCTGTCTGTGGCAGAAGTATAACGGAACCGGATATTACCAGCGAAATTCCTACAATTGCAATGGCAGCCCCGGCAATAACCAATGCAAATACTCCAACAATGATAGTTAACACCATTGCCAGTCCTGCAGCCAGAATACCTCCGATAATTGGAATCAAGACCGGTCCTATAATTATCGCAAGAGCCACAATTAAAACAATTTTTCCAATACGGGCATTTTTCTTTTTCTGATCATCTGATGTCCCATACTGATATTCCGATGACTGCTTATTCTCCTGATGATTCATCTGATATTGCTGTCCTGCTGACTGATATTCTTCCTGCTGACCATGCGTTGTATTTTCCGTCTTGCCTTTTAAATCTGCTTTTATATTCTCTGCCACTTCCTCCGGAGCGCCAAATTCCCGGATAACCTGTTCTTCATTCTCTTCGCCGGCCTCATCAAAATAATCGTTATAATACTTCATAGCATCTCTTCGTTCTACTTCAGGAATGTCCTGTAAAAGCGATGCTAGTTTTGTCATATATTCAATTCGGTTCATTACTTCTCACCCCCTGCAAATAACTGATTGATCTTGTTCGTATATTGTGTCCATTCTGTCCGATACATATCAAACTTTTCCCTTCCTGCCAAAGTCACCTTATAATATCTTCGATTGCGCCCATCGTATTGTCTGTCGTACACTTCAAGACAACCATCTTTTTGGAGTCTTCGAAGAACTGGATAGAGGGTTGATTCAGACACTTCTATTGTCTCCCGCACATCCTGTGTAATCTTATAACCATAAGTGCCTTCCTCCGTCCGTGACACAACTGCCAGAACAATCGCATCTAAAAGAGCCGCACCTGTATTAAAGACCATTTCACCACACCCTTTCTGCAAAATCTGGATTTACCTAAAAATTGTTATGCAATTATCTTTACAGATTCGCTATATTATTTCGTTTCATATATTATATGCCGTATAATATATGCTTTTGTATATTATACAGCATATAATATTATAAGTCAAGAGAACGCAGACACAAAAGTTGAATAACCTGCATTTTAACAGATATTTTCAATAAAAACAGCATCAAGTGCATATTCTACGCGACTTCTACACAATGGAGATGAAACTCTTAACATCATAGAGGCCTCTGCCGAATATGATGTTTGTTTTTAGAGGTTCATCATAATTCCCTGTGTGGGGAGCTTAGAATATGCACTTGATGCATCCTTTTTAGTAATTAATATTTGTTAAGACAAACTGCAGGCTTCCCCCAGTGTAAAAGAGTACAGCACCTTTTCTTTCACTTTCTTCCCGGTGATCTGTTCCAGTGCCCTGCCATAGTAATCTAGCTGAGCATGGTATTTTTCCACCAGTTCTTCTATCTTATATACTTTGTCTGTCTTGTAATCCAGTACGACCAGTCCGTCTTCTTCCTCAAAGTACACATCTATGATTCCCTGTACAAGAGCAAAGTCGCCTTCCGGCTCATCTTTATATAATTCCTGCTCTGGTATCCCAAGAACAAACGGCTGTTCTTTCCACAGTTTTCCACAATCTGCACTTGTTCTCATTCGTTTTCCCACAGAGCTATCAAGAAATCCCAACACATCGGCTGTCTGGACGGAATCTGCCATTTCTCGCGTCATTCGCCCTTGTTCTACAAATGTGTTTATCTCTGCCTCCAGTGTCTGCCTATCATACATTTTTTCAAAATCAAGAAGTTCCATGACGCGGTGATAAGCAGTTCCTCGCGGAGCTCCGGTCAGCGTTTCTTCTTCTGTCATAAATTTAGGAAGAAGCGGTACAACTTCCGGTTCTTCAAAAACTACTTCTCCCAAAGCATTTTCCTCATTGTCAAGTTCTGCCTGATAAGCCATTTTTTTTAGCTCAGATACTGTAAATTTCATCTTTCTGGCATGACTTTTTGGATAAGGATACTGATATGCGAACTGTTCTTCTAATGTCTGTCTTACATTTGCATCATATTCTGCTGAAGTGTCCCATCTTCGTAATATTTCTTCCTGTATTCTTCCGGATACTTCCGTCTCCACCTCATCACGGACAATCTCTTCTAGCAACACTTCTTCGAAAGTGACCGGTATCTCTTCTGGTATATATGCAAGTGCCGGTATGATCCAGTCCAGATATTGAATAGCACTACTTCTCTGTGCAAAAGTCAGTGTCTTTGCCATTTTTGTCTCTAGATTATCACAGGTTCCTGTAATAATCAGCTTTTCCTTTGCTCTTGTCAGTGCAACATAAAGCACACGAAGTTCTTCTCCTAAATTATCAAGCTTCGCTTCTTTTTGAATCACTTTTTTTACCAGACTTGGAATTTTCGTTCTTCTATCTAAGTCTACTACATCCATACCGACTCCTAGTCTGGCATGAATGATCACCTGTCCTGCAAGATCCGTCACATTGAATTTTTTACCAGTTCCTGCTACAAACACGATTGGAAACTCCAGTCCTTTACTTTTATGAATCGTCATGACACGGACTGTGTCTGACTGCTCATCTTCCAGACTTGCCTCACCATAATCCACTTCAAATTTCTGAAGCTGCTCAATATAACGCACAAAATGAAAGAGTCCTTTATAGCTGGAAGACTGAAATGCCTGCGCTTTTGTAATCAGCATTTCTACATTTGCCGCACGCTGCGCGCCTCCCGGCATTGCTGAAATAAACTGACCATACCCGGTTTGTGTCAGAATGCTCCGTAGAAGTTCATGGATTGGTGTATAAGGAACAATTTCCCGGAAATCATTCATTTTTCCATAGCAATGTTTGAGTTTCTCACATATTACTGTATCTTCTCCGTTTTCCAGATAATTTTCTACCGCCTGGTAAAATGGAATTTCAAAAGCTTCAGAACTTCGGATCACTGCCATTTCTTGTTCGTTCAGTCCACAAAATGCCGACATAAGAACCGCCGCCAGTGGAATATCCTGTTTCCGATTATCCAGCACTCTCAGATAATCCAGAAGCACACCGATTTCCTGCGTTGCAAAATATCCTTCTTTTGTACCTGAAAATGCCGGAATCCCTTCCCGATTCAGTTCCTGTACAAATATGTCAGCAATCCCCTTCACACTTCTTGTAAGAATGACAATATCGGAATATCTTGCCGGACGCAGCTTTCCTGTCTTCTTATCCAGAACCTTCTGCTCTGCAATCAGCCTGCGGATCCGGCTTGCAATCATCCGGGCTTCCATCTCCTGTTTGGATGCTTTTATGGAACGGTCATATTTTTTCAATTCTGTATTTAATACAAGTACTTCTGTTTCACACCCCGGATTTTCAGGATATTCTGCACCCACATACAATGCCGCCTTGTCATCGTAATCAATTTCTCCAAGATTCCGCATCATAATCTGCCGAAAAATGTAATTCACACTGTCCAGTACTTCTTTTCGACTCCGGAAGTTTTTATGAAGATCAATCCTTTGTTTTGGTCCTTTTTCCAAATCATACGTGTCAAATTTTTCCATAAAAAGCTCTGGTCTGGACAGCCGGAAGCTATAAATACTCTGCTTGACATCTCCCACCATAAAAATATTATATTTTCCTTTCGAAACACCGGAAATACTGGTCAGAATCGTCTCCTGGATCAGATTACTATCTTGATATTCGTCAATCATAATCTCCCGGAACTGATCCTGATATTCCTTTGCAACCTCAGAAGGTTCAAACCCTTTTTCTGTTTTTTTTGCCAGGATCTGAAGTGCAAACTGCTCCATATCTGAAAAATCAATAACATTTTCCTGGCGCTTCTTTGCGTCAAATCTTTGCGAAAAACATTTTACCAGGCCCACCAATTCTTCCATATAAGGAAGACATATCTGCATATCTGCTGCCATTTCTTCCGGTTTCTGATAAAAATAATCTTTCTTCAGACCACTGACAATTTCCTTCACCTGCTCACGAAGATCCTTAACTGCTTCTATTTTTTCTTTCGATACAGTCTTATCTCTGCATGATGCGAACCTGCTCCACTCTACATTCTGGATGCGCCCAGACAGCTCATTATAATTTTTTGCACTTAAGAGCTCTCTTATTGTCTGAGCATCCAGCTTCAAAGCCTCTTCATACACAGCCGGGCCATCTATTTCCAGACTAATTTGCGTTGCCTGTTCATTCAATAGTTTTGCTTCTTCCAGGTAGGCTTTCGCCCAGGTTACAATTTTGTTTCCATAATCACTTTTTTCCAGATCTTCTGCACAGTCGACTCTATATGCATCAACACATGAATCAAGCCAGCCCTCTCCGTCTGGATAGCTCCGGCTGTAATCGTAAGCCTTCTCAATCATTTCTTCTAGCTTTTTATCATTTCTTCTTCCACCATAGGCATTAGAAAACCGCAAGAACCGCTCTTCTTTTTGCGCGTACTTTTCTTCCAGCAGTTCATCTAATACATCATGCCGCAAAAGTTTCAGTTCTCCTTCTTCTGCAGTACGGAAACCTGGATCAATGTCAATTACATGAAAATGATCACGGATCACAGAAAGACAGAAACTGTGAATTGTTGTAATCTGCGCATTGTGGATCAAAGTCGCCTGTCTTTTCAGATGTTCATTTTCCGGATTCTCTTCTAATGCCTTTTCAATGGCACCCCGGATTCGTTCTTTCATCTCACCTGCCGCTGCTTCTGTAAATGTTACAATCAGAAGTTCGTCCACATTGACCGGGTGTTCCTCATCAGTCAGCATGGTAATAATACGCTCTACCAACACTGCTGTCTTTCCCGAACCTGCTGCTGCAGACACAAGAATATTGCGGTCCCGAAGATCAATGACCTGTTGCTGCTGTTTTGTCCACTTTACTCCCATGAGCCCGTTCCTTTCTCCTGCTCCTTTTCATGATCGTCCCGATTCATGTTCTCTTTGACTGCATCTGCTTCCATGGCTGCTATCACCTCTGACTGTGTCATCTCAAAAATATCCCGATATTTGTATCCCGGTATTTTCTGGTCAAAACCACAGATATGCCGGTATGCACAATAATCACAGCCACTCTCCTGTTTTCTCCGGTATGGAAATGCCGCAACTTCTCCACTTAATATTTTTCGATGTACCTTTAATACTTTTCCCAGGGCATGGCGCATCATCACTTCAAATTCCTGCTCCGATGCAACTTTTGAATTTTTTGACAGACTACCATTTTTATTATATTTCACAGGAATGACAGCAGATTCTCCGGCCTGACAATGATCCAGATGCTCCAGTGTCTCATCTTTCAAATTCATCACACCATCCACCTTCAGCTCTTTTAGTACTTTCTGCCAGATTTCTTCTTCCTCTCCAACCACTTTCTTCTCCACAAGAGGATCATTTAACCGGTAATAAAAGACACCTGCCGGAATCACCTCACTGTCCGGGTAATGTTTTTGAGTCATTTTTACTGCTGCGTCCATATAGACCATAAGCTGAAGCTGGAGCCCGTGATATAAAGCCACCACATCAAAGGCCTTGCTCCCGGTCTTATAATCCAGAACCTTGACATAGACCTTGTCTTTGTCTTTGCACAGATCCACACGGTCAATCTTACCATTCTCAAAACGCATTTCATAAGCCACCGGCACAAAATCTCCTGCTTCTAGCTGCTTTGTAAGCGCCCATATGGTTCTCGTCAGAAGACGCTTCATGCGCTCAATCATATACTCGTTGCGCGCCGAACTGTAAAGCACCGAATTCCCATAGTCGGAAATGGCATGTTCCACACTATCGTCAATGTATTCCTGTCTTTTTTCTTCCTCTATCTCTGTCCAGGACAAATGCTCTTCTTTTAGCTTTCTGGAATAATACTCCAGGGCGCTGTGGCACACATTTCCCAGATCAATTGGTTGAAATTCGTATATCTGCCGCTCCCGAAGGCGCAGTCCATAAGTAAGAAAATGCGCAAATGCGCAGGCTGAAAACCGTTCAATTCTCGTGATACTGTCCTGAAAATGTTCTCCATAAAGCTGCTTAGCCACCTCTTTTGTCAGTCCATCTGCCGGCCGGGTATAAAATCCCGATTTCATAAGTTCTTCTACACGATACTGCCACTGTGGCTGTCTCTTGTACCAGGAATATAATTCCTGCCATTCCTGATCCATAGCGTTCCCGTCCTGAAATCCTCTGATAACTTTTTGCATACCAAGCCTGGGGGTCCACTCCTGGGCAGAAAATGCCTGTTTTTCTTCGTCTTCTATTTCCAGACCCGAAAATAATCTCTGCATCTCCTGGATCAGATATGATGGGCGGATACTTTTTCCGTCCGCGGAAACCTTGCTGTAATAAATATCCAATGTCTCAGAAGGTTTTGTCAGATTCATGTAAAGATAAAATTTCTGCTCGTACGCTTTCTCTTTACCTCCCGGTGACAGATGGATCTTTCCTGTTGCAAACTTATCCCTGTCGCGCTCTGTAAGAAGACCACTCCTTATTAATGCTCCCGGAAGAAATGTATCATTTGCCCCGACAAAAATAAGTGCTTTCATATCTTTTAATCTTGTACGTTGCATGTCTCCAACAACAACCTGATCAATTCCAGGTGGAATGACTCCGACTCTTGCTTCTTCAAGACCCGCGTCTAAAAGCTTCAGATATTCATCCATGGTCACCTTCTCATCACCAAGAAGTTCTACGAATTTATCAAATAGTTCAATCAAAATACGATAAACCTGACTGTATTCCTTGGCAAGCGCAAGTTCTCCTGCCTCTTGAAATGCTTCAGACTGACGCTGCAATTTTAACTGAAGTTCTTCTCTCACCATAAACTCATAAAGCGCCATTGTCACATCTTTGACTGTCTTGCTCCTTTGTCTTAATACATACACAAGCGTGTCCACCTTTTCCACAAGACGAACCCGGTTATGATTCAGAATTTCCAGATTTTCTTCTTCCATATATTTCGGGCGGCGGATCCAGCTCTCCTGCCATTTCTTATATCCACGGATTCCAAGTGCAATTACGTAATTTTCCAGTTCATCGACTTCACCATAAGTAAAACCACTAAGATTTGTTCTTAAGAAACGAAATACACTCTCATAACTGAAATTATCTTTCACCATATTCAGAAGACTCCGGATATATTCTACAAAAGAATTCAAAAGAATACTCCGCTTATGATCCATAAACACCGGAATTTCGTAGAGGTCAAATGCCTGTCCCAGGTCATCACCATACACCTCCATATTGCTTACAATAACTCCGATATCCCGGTAACGATATCCTTTTGTCCGAACCAGGTTCCGAACTCTTCCTGCTGCTTTCATCGCTTCTTCTCTTGGATTTCTGGCCACATGTACCTGGACCGCTCCCTGTCTTTCCTTATAACATTCTTTGCTATAGCGGAATATATTTCTCTCCAGAAACTCCATAGCCGAATTGTCACAGAATCGATAGAGTGGACGTTCGTACAGACACAATGGGTCTTCCACACTCACTTTTCTCTCTGCCGCAATCTGTATTAACGATGTCACGGTATGCTTGCCGAGTGCAAATAACTGATATGGGTGCTTATAAACGTACGGATTTTCCCGATCATCCATCGTTACAGTTACGATCACTTCCCGGCATACTTCAAGAAGTTCTCCAAGCAGCCGGTTCTGTACTGGTGTAAATCCTGTGAATCCGTCCAGAACAATCGTACTTTCTTTTAAAATATCCGAACCTTTCACTACACGGCAAAGTGCGTCCAGGAGTTCTTCTTTCGTGATAAATCTATCTTCCAGATATTTCTTAAAACCAATATACAGAACTTCCAGATCCTGAAGTTTATAATAAAGCCTTGAATTCTCCCCTGCTGCTGCTTTCATCTGCCTCAGTTCCTCTTCCCCAATATCGTACTGATCAAATTCTGAAAGCACTGATTTGACTTCGCTGATATAGCCAAGCTTTTTCATATTTCCCTTTAAGACTTTTAAATCCTTTTCATAATCACCGGCAATCTTTCGCAGAATCAGATTCTTTCCCTCATCATCCAACACCGGAAGGGCCTGCCCACCGGTCTCCTCAAAGATGCGGTAAGCAAGCCTCACAAAACTAAGTACATCGATATTCATAATTCCATGATTCGGATGTTGCATGACAAGATCCTTCTGCGTCTGCATCGTAAACTGCTCCGGTACAAGGACAATATACTGACGATCCGGGAACTTTACAGATTCCCGGATCACATAATCATATAATTGATAAGATTTTCCTGAGCCAGACGGCCCAAATACGAATTTTAAAGACATATCTCTCCTTCTTACAGGCTTCTTACAGGCTTCTTAAATTCTCCGTAAATTCACTGCTGAGCGTAATCTTTGCCACGTAGAATACATCTCCTGTCATAAAGACCGTTCCGTCATCTTCCACTTCCACCTGAAGATCTCCTCCCGGCATATGTACGATTACTTTGTTATTCGTCATACCAAGCTTATGTGCCACGGCTGCGGCTGCACATGCACCTGTTCCAGATGCCAGAGTATAGCCTGCACCACGTTCATAAATCTCAATAGCAATATTCTCTTTGTCGATGACTTTCATAATCTGTGTATTGATTCTGTGTGGAAAATACTTCGCACACTCGGAGTAATCACCAATCTTACATACAATATTCTTAGAGATTTCTCTCATCGGAATCACGCAGTGCGGATTACCGACACTTACACAAGTAACCGGATACAATGTCCTTCCGAATACCATATCTTCATTGATCACTTCTCTCTTCTCTCCTGTCACCGGAATTTCATCACTCCAGAAAGAAATCTTTCCCATAGAAACGCGGAGTCTGCTTCCGTCTTCATTTAAAAATGTAACTGCTGCCTCCCCATATCTGGTATATAATTTGAAATTCTTCTTTTGGATATAGCCTGCATCTTTTAAATATTTTGCAAAAATACGGACACCATTTCCACTTGTTTCAGATTCACTTCCATCCGGATTCCATACTTTGACATGCATGCCGTCTTCTTTTATAACCGGACCTTCCAGGACTCCATCTGCTCCAAGTCCTGCATTACGGTCACAAATCATCTTAACATTTCCCGGTGTCAGTTCCAGTTCATTTTTATTTGGATCAAATACTACATAATCATTGCTTAATCCATGATAACGCTCTAATACCACTTTCATAACATACCTCCGTTTTAAATCTTCAGACAATTTTCACTATTCTTATCATAACAGGCATCAATTTCTTTTTCAATGTATATAATGATTTTTCTGTCGTTTAAATGTATGAAAAAATGATACACTATAAAACATAATAAGATTTACCTGTTGACAACAATTTGCGGATAAATATCAGCAGGTACATATGCCGTAACCTGGATACCTTCTTCTGTATAATTCTCTTCCAGTAATTCTCCATATTTTCGAATAAGCTGGATCTTCCCGGCTTCACTGTACGGATATACTTCCTCTATATAAACCTTCTGCTGGCGAAGAAGCGCTTCAATCGTCTCCAGCAGATCCCCGAGTCCTGCTTTAGTCTTTGCAGATATTGAAACCGTATAGTCTGCCTTAAAATCTCGAATAACTGGCCTTCCTTCCAGTCGGTCCTGTTTATTAAATACGGTAATAATCGGTTTATCCTGGACTTTTAATCCCTGAAGTGTCTCATAAACAGTAAACATCTGCTCATCCGCCTGAGGATTCGAGGCATCAACCACATGCAGAATCATATCTGCATACTTTGCTTCCTCCAGTGTACTTTTGAATGCATCGATCAGATGATGTGGCAGTTTCCGGATAAACCCTACGGTATCTGTCAGAAGTATCTCCTGACCGCTTGGAAGCTTCAGACTTCTTGTCGTCGGGTCCAGTGTTGCAAACAACTTATCTTCCGCCAGAATATCTGCACCAGTCAAAGCGTTGAGAAGTGTTGACTTTCCGGCATTCGTATATCCCACGATTGCTGCGACCGGAATCCGGCTCTTTGCTCTTTTTTCTCTTGTCACTTCACGGTGTTGCTTTACACTCTTTAGCTCCCGATTCAGAAGTGCGATCCGATTTTTAATAAGACGTCTGTCCATCTCCAGCTTCTTTTCTCCCGGACCTCTCGTACCGATACCACCGCCAAGCCTTGACATGGCAGTTCCAAATCCGGCAAGTCTCGTCTGTCGGTACTTAAGCTGCGCCAGCTCAACCTGAATCTTTCCTTCACTGGTAGATGCTCTTGCGGCAAATATATCCAAAATAACCAGAGTCCGATCCATAACCTTTGCATCTAGTTCATCCTGGAGATTCTTCATCTGTGCCGGCGACAATTCATCATCACAGATAATTCCTGTTGCATCCAGCTCCCACAAAAGGCTTTTGATCTCATCAATCTTTCCCTTTCCGACATAAGTTCCCGGGTGTACCTGATCCCGGCTCTGCACAACTTTTCCTACTGTAACAGCACCGGCTGTCTTCGCAAGCTCACTTAGTTCTTCCAGTGAAGCATCGATATCCTCCTGCCCCGGAAGACATACCCCTACCAATATAACACGTTCTGTCTCTTTCTTTAATTCTATCATTTAAACTTCCCTTATCTGGTTTTTAAAAATTCTGCTTCTTTAGCAGCTTTCTCGTCATCTGGATATGCAGTCACATAATCTTCCAGTTTTGCTTTTGCATTGTCCCAGTCTTCCAGTTTTTCATAGCAGACTATTACATTAAACTGAATTTCCTGCTTCATATCGTCAGAACAATCTGAATGATCCAATGCTTTTTCATAATAAGAAATAGCATCTTCATAGTTTTCTGTCTGCATCTTACACACTGCCATCATATTACAGATTGTTCCTGTCTCCTTCGTTCCAGCTGAAACTGCATTTTCAAATGCAGCAAGCGCATCTTTGTATTTTTCCTGTTCATAATATGCAATTCCCAGTCCACGATAGGAATCTGCCACATTTTTCTTATCCTCTACTGCTTTCCGGAAATTCTCCTGTGCTGCTGCATAATCTTTATTTTCCAGACTTTCCACACCCTTTTTATATACATTCTGACCACAGCCGGCAAGCATCATGCACGCCAGTATCAGTGGTATAATTCTTTTATAACATTTCATGATTGTTGTCTTTTTTCCTCCTGTCTAAGCAGTATATCCTGCAACTCCTGCTGAATTAATCACTGCCAGTATCACCACGACCATCTCTACTAAAATTGCTTCCCACATACCAAAGTATCCAATAACTGCCATAAACAACACAAGTATCTTTACAAATACTGCAAATGTAATATTCTGTGAAACACTGCGCAGTGTCTCTTTTGCAATTTTCATCAAAGCTACTATTCCATGAAGGTCATCTTTTACAAGAATCACATCTGCTGCCTCAATTGCCGCTTCTGACCCGAGATTTCCCATGGCAATTCCTATATCTGCTCTCGCCAGCATCGGAGCATCGTTAATTCCATCACCGACACAGACCAGCTTCTCTGCCTCTCCCTGAATAGACATGAAATCTTCTAACTGTTCCAGTTTATCCTGCGGAAGTAAGTCCGTATAAACATAGTCCATATGAAGTTCGCGTCCAACCGCCCGTCCCGTCTTTTCTGTGTCTCCCGTCAGCATCACCAAAATTGCCCGATACTTTTCCTTCAGCCATGTAAGCGTCGCTTTTGCCTCTTCTTTCACCTGATCCTGAACGAGTACATATCCTGCATACTCTCTGCCCACACATACGTAGACGACTGTTCCCGGTTCATTAATTTCATCTACCAGCAGCTTTTTTGCATCCATCATACGACGGCTTCCAACATGCACTCTCTGTCCTTCATAGGTCGCACTGATTCCAAATCCAGGCTTTTCTTTTACGCTTCTGACACTGTCAGTATCCAACTCTTTTCCATATGCATCTGCCAGTGATTTTGCCAGTGGGTGATTGGAATAACTCTCCACATGAGCGACCAGCTTTAAAAGTTCTTCTTCTGTCATACCCACTGCTTTTATTCTTGCCACCCGGAACTCTCCTTGTGTCAAAGTTCCTGTTTTATCAAAGATAAATGTATCTGCTTTCACCAGACTTTCCAGAAAATTACCACCTTTGACCACAATTCCCTGTCTGGCTGCTGAAGCAATTCCACCCAAAAATGCAAGTGGTGCTGCCACTGCAAGCGCACATGGACATGCCACGATTATAAAAATAAGTCCTTTATATATCCATGTCTCCCAGTTTCCATAAGAAAATGTAGACGGCGGAATAACCATGATCAACACAGACAGCAATACCATGATCGGTGCATATACTTTGGAAAATCTCGTCACAAATGCTTCTTTTTGGGATTTACGGTTCTGCGCCTCCTCCACAGTTTCCATAATTCTTGAGACGATTGAATCCTTGTAAATTCTTGTCACTCGCGCTTCCAGCACACCGCTTTGATTAATGCAGCCACTGTAAATCTTATCCCCTTTATACACTTCCACTGGCATTGCCTCTCCTGTAATTGCCTTTGTATCTATAGTTGAGCTTCCAGCCAGAACAACCGCATCGACTGGAATTCGTTCTCCTGGTTTGATCACAATAATATGGCTCATCTTCAATTCCGAAGGATCTACCTGTACTTCCTGCCCTTTTACTTTACGAATAGCATATGTCGGTCTCAGATCGATCATCTTTGCAATAGATCTCTTTGTCCGGTCTGTCGCAATCTGTTCCGCAAGCATTCCAAGTTCAAACATAAGCATAACAATCACAGCTTCCATATATTTCCCTATGCCAAATGCTCCGATTGTTGCAAAGATAACTAATATATATTCTACCGGGAATCTCTTTTCCATAATCTCTTCACTCAGTTTCTGAAATGCTCCATATCCTGTCAGTAAATAGATTCCCAGAAATATTGCGAATTTTTCTTGATCGGACAGCATAAATCGGGCTGCCCCCCAGACAGCACCTGCATATACTATTATCCCCAATCCATAGACTATACATTTTCTCTTTAACTGCTTTTTCATAACTCTATTCCCACATTCTCTTTCTTATTTTGAGACTTGCATCTTTGCTTCGCCCAGATGCAGGAAAACGCTTTGGTCAGTCATCTCCCAACTGATATATCTTTTTATTCTGTAATATGCTCCATACCCTGACTGATAATAGACTGGATATGTCCATCTGCAAGCGAATAATAAACAGTCTTCCCGTCTCTTCGGTTCTTCACAAGTTTCATCTGCTTTAACATACGAAGCTGATGGGAGACTGCTGACTGTGTAACTCCCAGTATCTCCGCCAGATCACACACACACATCTCTGATTTTTGCAATACATACAGAATTTTCACTCTTGTTCCATCTGCAAATGCTTTATAAAAATCAGCCAGACTATTAAGCAGTTCTTCATCCGGCATCTGCTCCAAAGCCAGTTTTACGTTCTCATTATGAATACATGTCACATCGCAGCATTCAACTTCTGTCTTTCCCATATATTTCATCCTTTCAAACTACAGACTATCACGACCCGACTGTCATGTTTTTTGTAAGGCTTAAATCTTAAAAATTACAATTTTCAAAGCCAGACTATGCCTATACAAATGCCTGTTTATATTAATTATGCCAAATGGAGAAAACTATTTCAACCATTTGGCATAATTTAACACTTTTGTAATGTTATGTTATCGTTATTTTGTTTTCACATGCATTGCGCGGATGGAATTCAATACACATAGCATTGCTACACCTGTATCAGCAAATACTGCAAGCCACATATTCGCAAATCCAAGAAAACCAAGAATCATAACAATTGCTTTGATCACCAGCGCAAATACTACATTCTGAATTGCAATACTTCCTGTCTTCTTCGCAATCGCGATAGACTGTGGGATTGCTTCTACTGAAGAATTCATAAATACCACATCGGCCGCCTCTATTGCGGCATCTGCTCCGCTTCCCATTGCTGCTCCCACATCTGCACCAGCCAGTACCGGTGCATCATTAATTCCGTCTCCAACGAACATGACAGCACCGTGATTCTTACGAACGTTCTTTAGATGCTCCAGTTTTTCCTGTGGAAGAAGCTGTGCATAAACTTCATCAATTCCTGTCTCTTTTGCAACTGCCTGCGCGCTGTTCTTCTCATCACCAGTTAACATAACTGTTGCAATTCCAAGAGCTTTCATCTTAGTTACAGAAGCAGCTGCATCAGTCTTAATTTCATCTGCTACAATTACAAATCCTTCTAACACACCATCAACTGCCAGTAAGACTTCTGAGCCATAACCGCCTTTTTCGTATCCTGTCGTATCTACCTGATACATTTCCATCAGTGTATAATTTCCAAGGAGAACGGTTCCTTCCGGGAATGTTGCACGGATACCTTTACCGGAAATCTCTTCCACTTCTTTCGGTCTTGTAAACGTCAGATTCTGTCTTCTTGCTTCCTGAACAATGCTGACCGCAATTGGGTGTGTTGAACCAAGCTCACAGTCCGCCGCCATAGTCAGCACCTGTTTTTCTGTCAGTTTTCTTGTTGCCGTGACTTTCTGTACAGCAAAATTCCCCTTTGTGATGGTTCCTGTCTTATCCATAATGACTGCTTTAACATCTTTCAATGCCTCCATAGCCAAACCGCCTTTAAAGAGGATTCCTCTCTTAGATCCTGCTCCAATTCCCGAGAAGAAAGCCAATGGTACACTCAATACAAGTGCACACGGACAACTGATTACAAGAAATGTAATCGCTGTGTAAATCCAGTGATTCCAGTCTCCCGTTACAATGGAAGGGATAATTGCAGTAAGAACTGCTGCCACAACAACAACTGGCGTATAAACTCTCGCAAATCTTGTGATAAAACGATCGATCTTCGGCTTACTTGCCGCTGCATTTTCCACCGAATCAAGAATCTTTGTGACCATGGATTCGCTCAGTGGTTTTGTAACCTCAGCCTTTAATACACCTTGTTCATTGATACAACCGGAAATCAGTTCGTCTCCCGGAACAACTCTTACCGGTACCGGCTCTCCTGTGACCGGTGAAGTATCTACCCGGCTCTCACCCTCGATAACCTTTGCATCCAGCGGAATTCTGTCACCAGGACGGATCATAATAATATCTTTTACCCTTGCATCCTGTGATGGAATTTCTTTTACTTCGGAACCAACGACAAGATTAACAACTTCCGGGCGCATATCTACGGCATCCATAATCTGTCCACGGCTCTTTTCCACGGCAATATCTTCGAACAACTCTCCGATACGGTAGAACAGCATAACTCCGACTGCCTCTGCAAAATCACCAATCACAAACGCTGCAATTGTCGCAACTGCCATCAGAAAGTTTTCATCAAACAAATGTCCTCCCGCCATATTCTTCAGCGCTTTCATTACAATCTCAAGTCCAAGAAGTAAGTACGCAATAATGAAAATACATGCACTGATCATCGGATTCGGAAATGTTTTTTCTGCAATAATACCTGCGGCAAAAAGAATCGCTCCAGCTCCGACAAGTACTATATCCTTTTTATTCTCTTCAAACGGGTTCTTCTTCTCTCTTTTGATCGGCTGATCATCCGGCATTGCAACAACCTGTACTTCTGACTCGATAGAGGAACAGATTTCCTGAATCTTGGAAAGGAGATGCTCCTGATGATCTGATGCGACAACTAGTTTTTTTGTTGCATAAGTCAATGTTGCACCTTCAACTTCCGGTAACGCCTGAATCTTTCTCTCCATCTTAGCTGCACAGTTCGCACATCCAAGATTCTCCAAAATGTATGTCTTCTGCGCTACACCTGCCGGCATAACACAAGGCTCATGCTCCACTGCTTCATGATGATGTTCATGATCTTCATCATGGTGGTGATGATGTCCACAGCCGCATTCACACTCCTCATCATGGTGATGGTGCTCATGCTCCTGCTTATGGTCATGATGGTGTTCATGCTCTTCGTCATGGTGGTGATGATGTCCACAGCCGCATTCTTCCTCATGGTGGTGTTCATGCTCTTCGTCATGGTGATGATGTCCACAGCCGCAACCACATTCACACGCTTCCTCATGGTGATGGTGCTCGTGTAATTCTTTCTCCATATCTTTCATATATTTTATCCTCCTGCACGTCGTATTAATAATTGAGCATTTGTTCATATGTTTGTTTTAAATATATTCCTGATATGTCTGTTTGTCAATAGTCTTCCTTTATTTTCTCTTAATTATTACTAATCAATCTGCCAGTCGATTGGTTCCACACCGCCTGCTTCCAGGAATTTATTCGTCTTGCTAAATGGTTTACTTCCAAAGAAACCACGGTAAGCGGAAAGCGGACTTGGATGTGGTGCTTTCAGAATCAGATGGTTCGGATTATTCAACATGCTGGCTTTTCTCTGTGCCGGAGCTCCCCAAAGAATAAATACAATCGGACGATTCTGGCTATTAAGTGCCATAATTGCTGCATCCGTGAACTCCTCCCAGCCAATGCCTCTGTGTGAATTCGCCTGATGTGCCCGTACAGTCAATACTGTGTTGAGCATCAGAACACCTTGCTCTGCCCATTTTGTCAGGCAGCCATGATTCGGGATGGTACAGCCCAGATCATCGTGAAGTTCTTTATAGATGTTTACCAGTGATGGTGGAATATCCACACCTTTCTTTACAGAAAAACAGAGTCCATGAGCCTGTCCTACATTATGATATGGATCCTGTCCAAGAATCACAACCTTTACTTTGTGTAATGGTGTCAAATGAAAGGCATTGAAAATGTCATCC
Organism: Dorea sp. Marseille-P4042; assembly: GCF_900290215.1. NCBI lineage: Bacteria > Bacillati > Bacillota > Clostridia > Lachnospirales > Lachnospiraceae > Dorea > Dorea sp. Marseille-P4042. Next base: position 157,186 of record NZ_OLMI01000002.1, read on the forward strand.
GCCGGTGGAAATATCTGTCTTGTTCGATATTCTTCATTTACTGTCTCAAATAGTTTTTTATAATACGGCTTTTTAAATTCCCCCTGCAAAGCCTCAAGCCAGTCATTATTAATTGCTGCCATTTTCTTTTCTCCTTTTTACTTCCTAGATAGAGATATAGGTAATTGCAACTTTAAGTTACAATTACCCATACCTTTTATCTGTTATAATCGCACAGAAACACCTCTGCCACGAAGATATTCTTTTACTTCCTTAATCTCTAATTCTTTATAATGGAACAGAGATGCTGCCAATGCTGCATCTGCCTTTCCGTCTGTCAGCGCATCGTAAAAATGTTCCAGATTGCCTGCACCGCCGGAGGCTATGACCGGAATATTAACTGCTTCTGCAACTGCACGAGTCAGTTCCAGATCATACCCTGCCTTTGTTCCGTCACAATCCATACTGGTCAAGAGTATCTCTCCTGCTCCCAGTTTTTCCACCTTATGAGCCCACTCCAGTGCATCAATTCCTACATCAATTCTTCCACCATGTTTGTAAATGTTCCAACCACTGCCATCTGCACGTTTCTTTGCATCGATTGCTACAACCACACATTGGCTTCCAAACTTGTCTGCCGCATCCGAAATCAGATTCGGAGTATCAATGGCTGATGAATTAATCGAGATCTTGTCTGCTCCTTCTCGCAACAGTGCCCGAAAATCGTCTACCGTACGGATTCCTCCACCAACAGTAAATGGAATAAATACTGTCTCAGCTACTTTTCTGACCATGTCTACAACTGTGTTTCTTCGATCGGATGAAGCTGTAATATCCAAAAAAACAAGTTCATCCGCTCCTGCTTTATCATAAGCCTTAGCAATTTCCACTGGATCGCCAGCATCCTTCAAATCTACAAAGTTCACACCTTTTACAACTCGTCCGTTATTTACATCCAGGCATGGGATGATTCTCTTTGTATGCATATACCGTTCCTCCTGTCTATAACTCAACAAAATTCTTCAAAATCTGTATTCCAACATCACTGCTCTTTTCCGGATGGAACTGGCATGCAAATACATTTCCACTTTCTACAGATGCATGGATCAATGTGCTGTATTCTGTTGTGGCTGTTACAATACTCTCATCTTCTGCATTCAGATAATAAGAATGTACAAAGTATACATAAGAATCTTCCGGTATTCCACGGAATAATCTGCCTTCATTCGGATACTTCAGAGAATTCCAGCCCATATGAGGAATCTTAAGTCCCGGCTGATCCGGAATCCGAAGAATCTCTCCTTTTAAAATACCAAGTCCTTCTACTCCCGGTGTCTCGTCACTTCGTTCAAATAAAAGCTGAAGTCCCAGACAAATTCCAAGAAATGGAGTCCCTTTTTCCACGACTTCATGGATCACTTCTTCCAGATTATATTGTCTGATCTTGCTCATAGCATCTCCAAATGCTCCGACTCCCGGAAGAATTACTTTGTCTGCCTTTAAAATCGACTCTCTGTCTCTTGTTACAACAACTTCCTGTCCTAAAAGGTGCATGGCCTTTTCCACGCTCTTTATATTCCCTGCATCGTAGTCAATAATTGCTATCATGTGCTCGTGTCCCTTTCTTCTCATTCCTTTATGTCTGTTAACGCACATCTTTCTCTTTTGTTGTGGTTTCTTCTATCGTACATCAAGTGTGAACCAGAATTCAACACCATTATCGTAATTTTTCACACCATATTGCTGATGCATGGATTCCATAATGGCTTTTACGATAGAAAGTCCGATTCCATTGCCTCCATACTCGCGTGTATGAGCCTTGTCCACTTTGAAAAATTTATCCCAGATACGCGGAACATCTTCCTCCGGTATTGGCTTTCCGGTATTAAATACAATCACTTTTGCAAGTCCGTCTTCCCGCAAAATCTTCACTTCAATAATCTTTTCTTCATTGACATGATTATAGGCATTACTTACATAATTACGCACGACCTGTTCAATCTTAAACTCATCCCCCCAGACGTAAACTGGATTTTCTTCCCTGAAAATAAGTTTAACATCCTTTTGTTGTGACAGAATGTCCATACTCTGAAGTACTCCGCCAATCAGCTCTGTCAGATTAAAACGCTCAAATTCTACTTTATCATTCCCGAACTCCAACTGATTCAGTGTCATCAGATTCTTGACCATCCGATTCATCTTACCTGCTTCGTCCATAATAACATCACAATAGAAGTCGCGGCTCTCCGGGTCATCATTAACTCCTTCTTTCAGTCCTTCTGCATATCCCTGGATCAGAGCAATCGGAGTTTTCAACTCGTGAGATACATTTCCCATAAACTCCGTACGCATCTGCTCCATCTTCTCTTTCTGCTCAATATCCTGCTGCAGACTGTTATTTGCCTGCTTCAATTCAGAAATTGCCTTTTCCAGCTTCTGCGACATACGATTAAAGTTATCACCCAGTTCACCAATCTCATTGTTACCACCGCTTGTATACTTCGCTTCAAAATCCAGATTTGCCATACGGTCAGACAGCTCTGCCAGTTCCTGGATCGGCTTTGTAATCCTTCTGGAGAAATACCATACAAGTCCCATGCAGATGATCAGTGTTCCCATACCTACATATATTAGGAAACGATTGGATAATGCAACACTTTCACGGATACTTTCTACAGGACTTCGAATGAGGAAATTCACATTATCGTCAAGTTGTCCCCACATCTCAATATATTCGCTCTGATTCCATGGATCCTGACTTCTCATCAACTGGTAATTGTCTGTGCTATCCAGCACCTTTCCACCTTTTTGTGCCTGGTTCAGAAGATATCCCGCTAACTGCTGCTTGAGCATATTCGTATCGTGCACATTTGTAATCAGTTTTTCATCATCCATATCCAATACAATATAGGAAATGTTGCTCTTCTCACAAAGGACATGTAATTCATCTTGTACTTCATCATTACTGATTGTCCCCTTTTTCACAGCATTCTGTAGTTCTTCATATACATGAATGAACTGCATTTCCTTGTCTCTGATATAATACGGCTCTAAGAACTTTACATTAACAACAAGCAAAATAGCAAGCAGACAGATGACCATGCCTGCAAAAACTGCGATCATCTGCCTCTTAATAGAATGCTTTCTTTTTTCTTTTTGTTTAAAATGCTTCATCTTAATTTACCTCGAATTTGTAGCCCATTCCCCAGATTGTCTTAATGTATTCACCCTTTTCTCCAAGCTTGCTGCGAAGCTTCTTAACATGAGTGTCGATAGTTCTTGCATCTCCAAAATAATCATAATTCCATACGTTATTCAATATCTTCTCCCTGGAAAGTGCAATTCCCTGATTCTCAAGGAAATAAGACAATAATTCAAATTCTTTATAACTAAGTTCCACATCTTTTCCGTCTACCTGCACCTGGTGAGCTGCCTTATCTACAACGATACCACCTGCTTCCACATGCTCATCTGCATCCAACACATTCGAACGTCTCAGAAGTGCATTCACTCTCGCAACAAGAATCTTCGGACTAAATGGCTTAGAAATGTATTCGTCCACGCCAAGATTAAATCCCTGAAGTTCATCCCGCTCATCGCCGCGTGCCGTCAGCATAATAATCGGTACTTTAGAAGACTGACGGATCTCACGGCAAGTCTGCCAGCCGTCCATCTTCGGCATCATGACATCTAATATGATCAGCGCAATATCTTTCTCTGCATAAAACGCCTCCATAGCCTCAAGACCGTCTCCTGCCTCCAGCACCTGATATCCTTCTCTTCCAAGGAAATCCTTCACAAGCTTACGCATTCTGCTCTCATCATCTACAACTAATATCTTGATCTTTTCCATATCATAAACCGTTACTGAAAACTTATAAAAAGTTATAAACTTTTATGTTTCATTCCTACTTCAACGAGTATGCTTTTGATGATATAAATATCTATCTACTCACAAGTTCTTGTACTCTCCATAGGCGTAAATTCCGGACTAACGTATCCGTACATATTTGCATTAACGTTTCAGTGTCAGCTTGCAAATCGTTCTCCATAAGCCTTGAGATTTATTGATGCCTGGAAATCTCTGTCAATTATATTCCCACACGCACATCTATAACCCCTGTCAGATAATTTCAAATCTTTTTTGATGTTTCCACAACAGCTGCAAAGCTTTGATGATGGATAAAACCGATCCGCCACAATAAGCTGGATCCCTTTATCACTGCATTTGTATTCAAGCTGTTTTCTAAACCAAAAAAATCCTTGTTCCTGAACTGCTTTGGATAAATGTCTATTTTTCATCATTCCGCTGACATTCAGATCTTCAATACAGATAAATCTTGGTTTTCGATTTACGATTTCAGATATGGTCTGATTCAAATAGTTTTTACGGATGTTTGTTAATCTGTGATTTCGTTTTAATAAAAGTTTTTCCTTTTTGATTACATTATTGGTTTTGCAGTAACTTTCTCCTTCCTTATTTTTCTCGTAAGAACGAGAGATACTACGCTGTAATCTGCGTTTCTGTTTTTCTAGTTTCTTTACTTTCTGACTCTTATTAATGTTCTTATATTTAACAGCATCAGAGCAGACAGCCAAATCTTTGATTCCTAAGTCTATACCAACTCCATCATCATTAAGTGTTTCCTTGCAATCAGGAAATTCCACACATACACTGATCCACCAGTTCAATCCGTCAAAGGATATTCTCGGATTCATATATTTAACATCTGTTGGAATACGTCCATGTTCTGCAAGTCTTACCCAATTCATTTTCTGCTTATTTGCTTTCCTGTTGGAAGAAAAGCCTTCAAACTTAACGTGGGTATTACTGAATTGTATTTTAACATTGTTCTGATAGAACTTCGGCATTGATCTCTTTTTGGACTTGAATCTTGGGAATTTTTGCAAACCCTTGAAAAAATTCTTATACGCAGTACAGGCATCTTTGATTGCCTGTTTGGTTACATTATTTGAAATATCCAGCAGCCATGCGTATTCATCAGAATGTCTGAGCTTTGTAAATTCTTTTCTGAGTTCTGAATCTGAAATGAATTTGCCACCTTTTTCATAATTTTCTTTTTCCCTGGCCAAAGCCCAGTTATAAGCAAATCTTGAAGCACCTGCGTACTGAAACATCTTAGTTTTCTGTACATTGTTTGGTATCAGCATTACTTTTATGGCTTTTACCATCTGTGTCCTCCTGTATCAATTCCCGGATAAGTTTCTTAGCTTTGTTCGCTCGTTTTCCTTGTAATTTGCAGCTGAATACTGTGATTATTTGAACCAGGTCTTCAACAAGTTCCTGCTGTTCCGATTTTTCAGTATTATCAATATTTCCATTTGCATCCCAATTTCGTAATGTCTGAGCAGATACGCCTATAATTTTTGAGAATTCATGTATAGAATAATATTTACTCAAAGTATCAACTCCTTTCAATAATATTCTAGTCTAATATCTTATAAAACTAAACATCTACTTATATGATTTTATAATTTATATTTATCTGTTAATAACCTCCACTTTTTATCAACATTGTTTCTTTCTGAGATTTGACTCTCATATCATATCATAATTTTTTATTTTACGCATGTTTTTCTATCTGTAATTATTGGAATTATAGGAGAATTTTGATGCATGAACCTCGCAGCAAGAATGCCTCAGCATTCTTGAATATATAGAAAATACAAGTTATCATATACGAAAAAATCTCAATCCGAAGATTGAGATCTCTATAAGAGCGACAGACGGGGTTCGAACCCGCGACCCCGACCTTGGCAAGGTCGTACTCTACCAACTGAGCCACTGTCGCATTCATTATATTGTTCCGTTTGTTTCTTGTGTTCCTTGGAACAATATATACTATACATGATAATCAGACTTTTGTCAACAGCTTTTTTTTATTTTTTTCAAAATTTTTGATGCAATATATTTTATTCCATTTTTTTGCACACTTCTCATATATGAAAGTCTCTAATCTCCTTTCTTTTAATAAGACTAATCTTGGAAAATCAGTTGTTTTTTATTTTTTTTACTGTTATGATAAACAAAACGATGATTCAAGAATGCCTCGGCATTCTTGCTGCGAGGTGGGAGTCATCTCCCAGCTGATATATATAATTCACATAGGAGGTTTGTTATGTCAGAGACAATTACAGAAGAAAATACAACTACAGAAGAAAATATAACTACAATAGATCATGCATCTGCTACAGAAACTATATCCGGTCAGAAAGATACATCTGCTGCAGAAAATGCATCTGGTCAGGAAGATACATCTGCTTCTAGCAGCACAACTATCCAGAAAGATACGTCTGCTTCTAAAAGTTCAACTATCCAGGAAGATACGTCTGCTTCCGGTAGCACAACTGCCCGGAAAAACGCATCTGTCATCAATAATACTACTGCTCCAGGAACAGAATCTGCTTATGACCTGGATTCTGAGATGGATCCGTTTGACAAAGCTGAAAAAGAGCGTGATTCCTCCGGATTTTTTGCCCGTTTTTCTGCTAAAATTGCAAATATCCACTCCCGCCGCGAAGCCAGACTTGTTCGCGATGAAATTATACTTTCCCGTATTCCGGACAAGGACTTGATGGAATACTTAAAATTAGAACAGAAGCGTCTGGAATCCCAGCAGCATGCCAGAGAAATTCGCGAAAAAAGAATTTGGATTGCATTCCAGATGACCATTGCGTTAATTGCCGCAGTCTTAGTTATTTATTTTTTGAAAGACAGTCCGGCAATTCTGATCAGCATCTTATACACAGCCGGTCTTTTGATTGCATTTAACATCTGGAATAAACATAAAGATGGACGCTCACCAAAAGATTAATAATTTAATAAAAAATCCCATCCGGTATTCTTCAACGCAAGAATATCCGGGTGGGATTTTTTTCATCATTAATTCAAGTCGAACGTCCGTGAGACAAATTTACTATTACTCACCCCTGAAGAGGTGGGAGTCTTCTCGACTGAGATAAATTTTATTCTTCCTCTTCTACCACTGAAAGTCCCAATTCATCAAGCTGTTTCTGATCAACTTTTGTTGGAGCCTCTGTCATAAGATCCGAAGCATCTTTTACCTTCGGGAATGCTATCACGTCACGAATGCTATCCTGTTTTGCCATGAGCATAACAAGACGATCCAGTCCATATGCAAGTCCTGCGTGTGGCGGTACTCCATACTGGAATGCTGTCAGGAGGAATCCGAACTGCTCCTGTGCCTGCTCTGGTGTAAATCCAAGCACCTCGAACATCTTGCTCTGGATCTCAGGGTTAAAGATTCGCACACTTCCTCCACCAATCTCATTTCCATTCAAAGTAATATCGTATGCTTTTGCACGGACTCTTCCCGGATCACTGTCAATGTACTGAAGATCTTCTTCCATTGGCATTGTAAATGGGTGATGCATTGCTGTGAAACGGTTCTGTTCTTCACTCCACTCAAGAAGCGGGAACTCTGTGATCCACATAAATTTGTACTCATTCTTATCTAAAAGATCCATCTGGCGTGCAAGTTCCAGACGAAGCGCACCTAATACATCCCATACAACTTTATTCTTATCTGCTGCAAAGAGAAGCAGATCACCATTCTCACCGTCCATAGCCTGAATCAAGTTCTTCTGCTCATCCTCTGTCATGAATTTTGCGAAAGAAGATTTTACAGTTCCATCTTCATGGATTGCAATGTAAGCCAGTCCTTTTGCCCCATAATCCTTTGCATAATCAACCAGCTTGTCAATCTTCTTACGTGCCATTCCTCCTTGGCCTTTTGCGTTGATACCACGAACGGTACCACCATTCTCAATAGCACCCTTAAATACAACAAACTCGCTGTCTTTTACAACATCTGTCACATTGACAAGCTCCATGCCGAATCTTGTATCCGGTTTATCGGAACCGTAACGATCCATAGCCTCCTGCCATGTCATTCTCGGAATCGGAAGCGGAACTTCCACACCAAGAACTTCTTTAAACAGCATCGCAAGGAATCTTTCATTGACATCAATGACATCATCAACATCTACGAAAGACAGCTCCATATCCATCTGTGTGAACTCTGGCTGACGGTCTGCTCGAAGATCCTCGTCACGGAAACATTTTGCAATCTGGAAATATCTGTCATAACCAGAACACATTAAAAGCTGCTTAAATAGCTGTGGTGACTGTGGAAGTGCATAAAAATGTCCCTGATGAACGCGGCTTGGTACAAGGTAATCTCTTGCTCCCTCCGGTGTACTTCCGATGAGTACCGGTGTCTCAATCTCAAGGAATCCTTCATTTGCCATAAACTGACGTGCAAGTGTAGCCACCTTGCTTCTCATCATCAGATTGCGCTGCATATCCGGTCTTCTAAGATCCAGATATCTGTATTTCAGACGGACTTCTTCTTTTGTCTTAGAATTCTCCTCAATCTGGAACGGAGGTGTCTCTGACTCAGAAAGTACACGAAGCTCCTCTGGGATAATCTCAATTTCACCTGTTGCAATGTTCTCATTGACTGCACCAGATCGTTTTGCAACTTTTCCTACAACTGCAACAACATATTCACTGCGAAGCTTTGCAGCCTTCTCGATCAGTGCTGCATCTACACTTCCTTCATCAAATACAACCTGGATAATTCCGGAACGGTCTCTTACATCTACAAATACGAGACCTCCTTTATTACGATTTTTCTGTACCCATCCCATAATGGTCGCTGTCTCGCCTACGTTAGCTGCTGACAGTTCCCCACATCTGTGGGTTCTCTTTAAGCCCTGCATTGACTCTGCCATTTTTCTATATCTCCTTTTTCACTTGTGCGTTCTATTCTCTACAGCCTGTCTACGGAATCTGCATAACAGTCTGCAATTTCTGTATATCCATCTTCTATTAGCTGCTCTTTCTGAAACTTCTTATTCTTCTTCATATTGACGATCAGCACCTGTCGTCCTGCCTCCCGGTCAGCTTTTGCAAGAGCAAGAACCTTCAACATGGCCTCTTTTGGAAGCTTCTTCTCCAGAAGATATGCCTTTTTCCGGCGTCCTCCCGGAACTTTATATCCATTTTCCAGAAGCAGCATGACAATTCTCTCAAATCCAATGGAAAATCCGCATGCCGGTGTATCTTGCCCTGTAAACTTGCCGATCATCTTATCATAACGTCCGCCTCCGGCAACAGAACCGCCAAAGTCATCCATAGTTACCTCAAAAATTGTTCCGGTATAGTAGGACTGTCCTCTTACGAGGGTTGGTGTGAACTGAAGCTTAAAATCACACTCTTTTGCAACTTCTACACTTGACATGATCAGTTCCAGGCCGTCAGCCGTCTCATCGCTCAGATAATCTCCAAGCTTTTCTTTCAGGTAACGGACTCCGGATACATCAGAAGCAACCTCATCAAAAAGAGAAAGGTAGGTCTTAACACTTTCCCTGGTATATCCCATCTCAATAAGCTCTGCCTCGACACCTTCCGGTCCGATCTTATCCATCTTATCCAGAACAATGAAGACTTCATCATAGTCTTCCTCTTTAAAACCACTGTAAGCAGCCATAGATTTCAATATATTACGGTCATTAATACATACAGTAAAATTCTTAAAGTCCAGTTTCCCAAGCATCGCCGTTGTGGCAAGGATCAGCTCGATTTCGGCGAGATTAGAAGCCTCTCCTAATATATCGATATCGCACTGTACAAACTGGCGGAAACGTCCTTTCTGCGGGCGGTCTGCTCTCCATACACTTCCAATCTGAAGTGCTTTAAAAGGAGACGGCAGCTCATTTGCATGATTAGAATAATATCTTGCAAGCGGAACCGTCAGGTCATACCGAAGTCCTCCATCCACAAGATCATTTTCCTCTTTTGCCTCGTCAATTTTTAACTTTTCTCCACGTTTCAAAATCTTGAAGATCAGTTTTTCGTTATCTCCCCCCTGCTTGCTGCACAGGTTCTCGATATGCTCAACACATGGAGTTTCCATAGATTGGAATCCAAATGTTTTATAGGTGTCTTTAATCAGGCCGATCAGGTAATCCCGGATTTCCATCTCTGCCGGCATTACATCTTTCATACCGGTTACTGGTTTCTTCTTTAACGCCATAGCCATTCTCCTTTTCGTTCTATCATCTCGTCCACCCGGCTGATGTAAGCATCGATTGCTTTTACATTCTCCTGCCGGATCAGACTGGTTTTTTTCTTCTTTTTGCTTTCAGGATTTATGACAGGTTCTTTCAGTACGATTTTTGTAGACGCACCTGCACCTGCTGCAATAATGGATTGCTTTTCCTCCATAATTAGTATATTGTATATTCCTGCTTTGTCAACCTTTGCATAGCCCACATTCTCAAAATTTCCGGCAATATTCTTCTGACGATACAGATAATACGGAAAAAGTCCCATCTGTCGGGCTTTATTTCCTGCCATCTCTACCATCGTACCTATTTCATCTTGTATGATCGTTAATCTTTTCCCTTCTCTCTCTTCCTGGCCCATTTTAGCTGCACGTTTAATTGCAAGGGAATGTACCGTCAGATTATCAGGTCCAAGTAACGCAATCTGTCTTAGAGTGTCCTCCATATCCTCCGGTGTCTCTCCCGGAAGTCCTGCAATAATATCCATATTGATATTATCAAATCCCAGCTTTCTCGCCATATGAAATGCTTCATACACTTGTTCTACCGTATGCTTACGTCCAATTGTATCCAAGGTTTTCTGCTGCATGCTCTGAGGATTGATAGAAATTCGATTAATACCGTGATTTCGAAGCACCTGAAGTTTCTCTTTCGTAATACTGTCCGGTCGTCCGGCTTCCACCGTAAACTCCAGAAGTCCTTCCCTTACAAAATGTCTATCAATGCATGTAAGCAGCCGGTCTAACTGATCCGCATTCAAAGTTGTCGGTGTTCCACCGCCCATGTAAATGGTGTCAGCTTTTCTTCCTTCAGACATTTTCGCAATTGCTTCCAGTTCCTTCATAAGTGCAGCCAGATAGTCTTCTACCCGGTGCTCCCAGTCACCTAAGGCACCCGAACTAAACGAACAGTAACTGCAAACCGTTGGGCAGAATGGGATTCCCACATAAAGACTATAGCCATTTTTATAATCCAACTGATCCAGAAGCTTTTTTTCTCTCCCTGCAATCTGCCATGCAAGATGTGCTTTTTCTTCACTCACCAGATTTTCCTTCTGGAACCATGGAACAAACGTCTCCTGTGTCATACCTTCTTCCAGTTTTCTCATAGCAATTTTAGTCGGTCGTACTCCCATCAGGATTCCCCATGCAAGAGTTCTGCCACTTTGCTCTGACAACTTTTTGTATAACATCTGGTCGAGATATTTTTTCATTGCAGATTTCTCCGCTGGCATGTCATTTGTCTGCCTGTCTGCAATTTCAATCATCGCCTCTTTCTGCCCGTCTGTACCATCTTCTGCAAATTCCACAGTTACATAATTAGAGGCTTTTTCGTCCACTGAAGACACAACTGTCTCCGATGGATAAAAAGCCTTCACCATATGATATGCATTATATACAAATGTCTCCTGATTGCATATAACCCGGATCATTCTTAGCCCTCCTGTACATATGGGTTGTGAAGCTTCTCATACTCTATCTTTGTCTCACCCATATGTCCCGGATAAACAATCGTATCATCCGGAAGTGCGAACAGTCGTTCTCTTACAGATCTTACGATTGCATCCTGACTGCTGTTCGGAAAATCCGTACGTCCGACAGAACGCTGGAATAAAGTATCTCCACTAAATACTGCATGTTCTACAGGCAGATAATAGCAACAGCCTCCCATCGTATGTCCCGGTGTATGAATGACTTCTATCGTCTCACCTGCCAGTTCCAGTTTTTGTCCGTCTTTTAACGGTTTTGCACCATCAAAGGAATAACCATTCGTGTAAGATGAAGACAGATTCAGCTCTGGATCCGTCATAATCGGAAGATCCTCTTCCTCTACATAGACCGGAATATTCCAGTTTTCCAAAATAGAATCAATTCCCATAATATGATCGAAATGTCCATGAGTCAGAAGAATTGCCACAAGGTTAAGTTTTTCTTCCTCAATGTATGCTGTAAACTTCTTAGAATGTCCACCTGGATCCACTACAACTGTATCCTTTGTCTCTTCATTTATCAAAAGGTAACAATTTGCCCCCAAAATCCCAAGGGAAAATTTCTCTATCTTCATTGCTTTTTCTTTCCTCCTAGCCTGTTGTTCTCTCAATATCGATCACGTCATCAATCTGACGCAGTTTACCAATTACTTTCGCAAGTTCCTCTCGGCCATGCACAATAAATCCAGCCTCGATGGTCGCAGTTCCCTGCTTGCTCGTGCGGATATTTAAGGATTTGACATCCATCTCCATCTCCGTAAATACTTTGGAAATACTCATCAGAAGTCCCTGCTGATCTCTTGCATACATCTTGATCTCAGCCAGATACTGACCTCCTGTCTCTTCTGTCACATTTCCTTCCCACTCAGCCGGAATCAGTCTTGCACGTTCTGCTTCTGTCAAATGTATCATATTAACACAATCCGTGCGGTGAATCGAAAGTCCTCTTCCTCTTGTAACAAATCCGACAATCTCATCTCCCGGTACTGGATTACAGCATCTGGAGAACCGGACTGCCACATCATCAATTCCTTTTACGACAATTCCACTCTTGGACTTGGCAATATGGACTTTATTCTTAGCCGCCTCTGCAACTTTTTCAAGTACAATTTCATCTGTCAGTTCCTGCTTGTGATCCTTGCCATATTCTTCCGCCAGACGATTCACGACCTGTCCTTCTTTTAAGCCGCCATGTCCAATCGCGGCAAGCACAGAATCCCAGTCCTTGAATCCATATTTTCTCTGTACGATCTCTTCATATTTTGGCTGGAGCAGATTAGAAAGGTTGAGAGATTTTGCTTTGCAATAGGAGGCCACCATCTCTTTTCCTTTGATAATATTGCTCTCTTTAAATTCTTTTTTGAACCACTGATTGATCTTATTTTTTGCCTGTGTACTCTTGACTACATTCAGCCAGTCACGGCTTGGTCCTTTCGAATTCTGGGAGGTCAGAATTTCTATTCTGTCTCCATTCTGGATTCTGTAATCAATCGGAACAAGCTTTCCATTCACTCTGGCACCGACCATCTTATTGCCGACTGCACTGTGTATGGAATAAGCAAAGTCGATTGGAGTGGACCCCGTCGGCAATGTCTTTACATCCCCCTGCGGTGTAAAGCAGTACACATCATCTGCAAACAGATCCAGATCTCCTTTGATGAGGCTTAAGAATTCCTTGTTGTCAGACATATCTCTCTGCCATTCCAGAATCTGTCTGAGCCAGCTCATTTTCTCTTCTTCAGCCATAACACCTTTCTTGCTGCCGCCGGACTCTTTATACTTCCAGTGAGCAGCAATACCATATTCGGCTGTCTTATGCATCTCCTGTGTACGGATCTGGATCTCAAACGGCTGACCGATCGAACTCATCAGCGTTGTATGCAGAGACTGATACATATTCGGTTTCGGCATGGCAATATAATCTTTAAATCTTCCAGGAATCGGCGTATAAATCTCATGGATAATTCCCAATGCCGCATAACAGTCTTTGACAGAATCCACAATGATACGGACTGCAAACAGGTCATAAATCTGATCTACTGTCTTATCCTGATTGACCATCTTCTTATAAATACTGAAGAAATGCTTTACACGTCCATTTACATCTGCTTTAATCCCCGCATTTTTCATATGCATGGACACTTCATCCACAATCTGTTGGACAAATTCCTCACGCTCTGTTTTTCTGGCATTGATCTGATTTACAAGATCAAAAAATACATCTGGTTTCAGATACTTCAATGACAGATCGTCAAGTTCTGTCTTAATTTTAGAAATACCAAGCCTTCCCGCGATCGGTGCATAAATATCCATTGTCTCACGGGCCTTTTCCTGCTGTTTGGCCGGAGTCATGAACTGCAGTGTACGCATATTATGCAGACGGTCCGCAAGTTTAATGATAATGACCCGGATATCCTTTGCCATAGCAAGGAACATCTTTCTCAAATTCTCCGCCTGAAGTTCCAGTTTGTCCGCAGAATAAGCTACACGGCCAAGTTTCGTAACACCGTCTACCAGAAGAGCTACCTCTTCTCCAAACTCTTCTTTGATATAATCCTCTCCAATCTGAGTATCTTCCACTACGTCATGAAGAAGAGCTGCGATAATTGTCTCCTTATCCATCTCAAGATCCGCAAGAATGATCGCTACCCAGAGTGGGTGGATAATATACGGTTCTCCCGACTTTCTCTTTTGGTCTCCATGCGCTTTTTTTGCCAGATTATATGCCTTCTCGATCTGAGTAACATCCGCAGACGGATGATACTTTTGAATACGGGCAATTAACATGCCATAAAGCTTATCCGGGTCATCATAATCTGCCTCCTGTTTGATCCCGTGCCCATCTACCATCTGAAGTTTCCCTCTTGTGTCTTTTAGCAATGCTTCCGGAGCAATCTTGCCGTCCAGTGACTCATATGTTGTTTTATTCTCTGACATATTAACGCCTCCTTCCCTCTCTAGTCTCTCAAATGTATATCTTTTTCTATTTTCCAGGATATACAATAACTGAATCTATATCATATCCCTGTAATCTGTCACGTCCGTGAAGTCCTGCCAGTTCCATTAAAAACACAGTCTTTACAACCTTTCCGCCAAGACCTTCAATCAAATGGATCATCGCCTCATTCGTTCCGCCTGTCGCGATCAGATCATCAATGATCACAACTCTCTGCCCTGGCTTGATTGCATCTTTGTGCATCTCGATAGTTGCTGTGCCATACTCTAATTCATACTCTGCAGAAACCGTCTCTCTTGGGAGCTTTCCTTTTTTACGAATCGGAATAAATGGCTTTTTCAGATTATATGCGATCGGTACCCCGAAAATAAATCCTCTGGATTCCGGTCCGACTACTACGTCAAAGTCAAGACCTTCTAATTTTTCCTGCATCAGATCAATTGCAAGATGCAGTCCTTCCGCGTCCTGTAATACACCTGTCACATCACGAAATATGATCCCCGGTTCTGGAAAATCCGGAATACTTACTACATAATCTTCTATCGGTTTCATAATTATTCTCTCCTTCTTCTCTTTCAAGGTAAAGTATATCTTTTAGTATAGCATTATTTGTTCCATTTTTCAAAAAAAATCTATCGATAATGGGTAATTACAATCTGAATTTGTCTATCTCCCCGGAATTCCTTGATTCCAGGGTAAAATGTAATGGACATTTTCCCATTATTTTTTTCACACCGTTCTGCAAATTCCTGTGCATCATGAAAGCAGATGGCTTCCATCCGGTTTCCCTCCTCATCGATTGCTGTTGCTTTTGCAACATTTTTATTTTTCCCGATGATCTTCACATGCTGCATGACGACGCCTCTTGCCGCAAAAACCGGTTTTGTATTACCTTTTCCAAATGGTTCCATGTATTCAAGTTCTTCTATAAAATGTTCTGTAATAGCAGCAAATGGCAGTTCCATATCGATCACTACTTTTTCTGTCAGCTCTTCTTCTGAAAGCGTACACTGATCATTTAGTCTTCTTTTGAATTTCTCAACATTTTCTTTATCAAGTGAAAGGCCTGCCGCCATCGGATGTCCGCCGAATTTTGTCAGAAGATCCCCACAGCCTGTCAGTTCTTCATACATGGAATAGCTTTCGATTGATCTTCCCGATCCTTTGACTCCATCTTCGGAATCCGTCAATACAAATACCGGACGATAGTAATTTTCTCTCACACGTCCAGCCACAAGGCCGGCAAGGCTTTCATGACAATCCGGCAGATAGATAACAAGCACCTTATCCCCCCGGATATCTGTCTGTTCCACTTTCGCCATTGCCTCATCTACAACGCGGTCTGTCATATCTCTACGGCTCTCATTCAATGCTTTCAGATCGCCTGCCAGCATATCTGCCTCCCGCTCTGTCTTTGCCCGAAGCAGTGCCAGTGCTCTTTTTGCCGTATCCAGCTTACCACTGGCATTCAGACACGGAGCAAGAATAAATCCGATGTGATATGCCTGAATCTTTTTTCCCTCCAGCCCGATACACTGGATCAGAGCACGTAGTCCCAGATTAGATGTCCTCTTTAGCATCTCAAGACCCTGCTTCACCAGAATTCGATTTTCCTCTGTCAGATCCATCACATCTGCCACTGTTGCAATTGCAACATTTTCCAAAAGATAATCCAGATCCGCCACATCCTGACCATTTGCCTCACAGAGCGCCTCTACAAGCTTGTATGCAACCGCTGCACCACATAATCCTTTAAATGGATATTCACATCCTTCCTGCCTTGGGTCAACAACTGCATCTGCCGGCGGTAAAATGTATCTTCTTCCCGCTTCATTTTCCTTGTACGGCACTTCATGATGGTCTGTTACGATGATCGTCATACCAAGTGCTTTTCCATACTCAATTTCTTTCGCTGCCGCAATTCCGTTATCGCAGGTGATGATCGTATCAATTCCATCTTCATGTGCCCGGTCAATCAGATGCTGATTTAATCCATATCCGTCTTTGATACGATCCGGGATGTCGCTGTCCACCTTTGCGCCAAGCTTTTCCAGACCTTCTAAAAGAATATATGTCGCATTGATCCCATCACAGTCATAGTCTCCAATGACACGGATTTTTTCCCGGTCCCTGATTTTTTCAGTCAGAATTTCCACCGCCTGTGGCATACCCTTCATCTGCATTCCATCGTAGAGTTCCGCAATTGTATCGTTCAGATATTGGTTGATTGCTTCATCTCCAATAACATCCCGGTTACGGATCAGACTGGCCAGTCTCGGACTAATATGAAATTTCTTACTGATAGCCTCAAAATCAGCACCTTTTCTTAAAAGTACCCAGCGTTCCATAATTTTCGTCTCTCCTGTTTTATCCAAATAAATATTTGCAAAGTAAATACTACACTTTCAACAGAAATCTCCAACATCATTTTATTTACTTTGCAAATATTTACTTTAAGAAAAGAACAGCCTCGCCATAAAATATGACTTTGGCTGTTCTATAGTATTTAAAATTACTTCTTGAAGCGTTTCATTACATACCACAGCGCTCCTGTGATACATACAGATGAGTAAGCTCCGCATACAACTCCGACCATCAATGGAAGTGCAAACTCCTTGATAGAACTTACACCCATGACGTAAAGTACTGCTACCATGATAAATGTTGTAAGAGATGTATAGATACTTCTTGTCAGCGTCTGTGTAATACTCTTGTTTACAACTACTGCAACATCACTGCTCTTTGTCTTACCACGCATTTCCTCTCGGATACGGTCAAAGATAACAATGGTCGCGTTGATGGAATATCCAACGATTGTCAGAATACACGCGATAAATGTATTACCAACAGAGATTCTTGCAATTGCATAGAATCCTACTACAACAAGGACGTCATGTAAAAGAGCAAGTACCGCACTGGTCGCGAAACGGATATCTTTGAATCGGAACCAGATATACAGAAGCATACAGATTGTCGCAATAACAACCGCGATAACTGCATCTCTTCGCATCTCATTACTTACTGTAGAACTGATATTTTCTGCCGTGATCTTTGATTCGTCCACACCGAAGTTATCAACCATAGCCTTATTCAGTGCTTCACGCTTGTCAAGATCCAGTGTAACTGTCTTGATAATAACCTGATTGGTTCCGGCTACTTTCTGAGTCTGAACATTGTTATCTCCAGTTGCCTTTTCTACAACCGGAACAATTTCCTTATCAATCTCATCAATAGAGTAATCTTTATCAAATGTTACATTTGTAGATGTACCGCCCTGGAATTCAAGGCTGTATGCAAATGCTCCTTTTCCTCTTCCTTCATTGATACCGATCGTGATCACTCCTGCTGCAATTAATACAAGAGAAATTGTAAAGAACACTTTTTTCTTTGAAAGGAAATCGATTGGCTCACGCTCTTTCTTTGGACGATAATATAATTTTTCACTTCTAAGTCCGACTGCATAAAATGCATTTACGATCAATCTTGTAATAACAAGTGCTGTAAACATAGATGCGATGATACCAATTGCAAGTGTCTGTGCGAATCCTTTTACTGTACCGGAACCTTTGAACCACAATACAGCTGCTGCGATCAGAGTCGTAATATTACCATCTAAGATTGCTGATAAAGCTTTCTGGAAACCAATCTTCAGAGAATTCTTTACACTTCTTCCGCGTGCCATCTCTTCACGTACACGAGCGAAGATGATAACGTTGGCATCTACTGCCATACCAATGCCAAGAATGATACCGGCAATACCCGGAAGTGTCAATGTTACTTCAAATGCATTCAGGATTATAAGTACAAGTCCTGTATAGATTAAAAGTGCAAGTCCGGATGCAAGTCCCGGAAGCAAGTATACACAACACATGAATACAAATACAATTGCAAGTCCGATTGCTCCGGCTTTTAAACTGGTCGCAACTGCCTGCTCACCAAGCTGAGCTCCGACAACATTAGAACGTAACTCTTCCAGTTCCAGCTTCAGACCACCGATACGGATTGTAGAAGCAAGCGCATCTGCTTCTTCATAGGTCATGTTACCACTGATCTGAGCCTGTCCATTTGTAATGGCTGCCTGTACATTCGGAACACTTACAAATGCTCCGTCATAATAGATACCAATGCTCTGTCTTGCTGCCAGTGCTTTTGTTGTTGCATCTGCGAACTTTGTTGTTCCATCTTTTGTAAATGTAAGAGATACAACATTCTGTTTATTCTTTGTCAGCTGGTCTTCTGTTGTCTGAGCCTGGGCACTTTTTACATCATTGCCACTCAGTACAATAGAACCGTCTGCCTGCAATTCTTCAATTGTCTTGTTGAGCTGATAATCTTTGGACGCATCTCCCGTACTGTTCACCTGACTATAGTTTGCTGAGCCGTCACTGCCTGTCTGTGCAATAAAATACAGGGAACCCGGCTGTCCCAGTTCGTCTAAAATCTCATTGGCATCTGTAACACCAGGAATCTCGATATTAATACGGTCTCTTCCCTCCTGATATACACTTGCCTCTGTACTATACTGTTCTACGCGCTTTTGCAGCTTATAGATCGTATCACTCATCTCTTCATCCGATGGATTGTCATCTTTGACCTGATATGTGATACTTACACCACCGGCAAGGTCCAGACCCAGTTTGATATTCTTCATAGAACCTGTATGGCCTTTTCCGAATCCAACAATTGTCGTAAAACCAAGCAGTACGATCAAGGCTGCTGCCACAATAAGACTAAGTATGCCTCTGCTTTTTTTCATGATTTACTTCCTTTCTCTTTCTTCCATTCCTTCGAAGGATTCTATGTTACACATTATGCATCTGCCAGTGCTGCTTTGATCATAATGGCACATTCCACACGTTTACGCTGCATCTCACAGCCAATATCATAACAATCATGGATCGTTCCATGGAAATTATAAGAGTTTGCCATACATCCACCGCTACAGTAGAATTTAGCGAAACAATTTTTACATTTTTCTTTTGAATATACACTGCAGCTTCTGAAATCATCTGCAATCTCCGGCTTTACAATTCCATCGTCTACATTTCCCACCAGGAATTCTTCCTGTCCGACAAACTGATGGCATGGATACAGATCTCCCCATGGTGTGACAGACAGATATTCTGTTCCGGAACCACAGCCGGACATACGTTTCATCACACATGGACCGCCTTCCAGATCGATCATAAAGTGGAAGAAGTTAAATCTTTTTCCTTCTTTTTCACGCTCAATCATAATCTTGGCAAGCTTATCATACTCTTCTTTGATCTGTGGAATATCCTCTTCGCGGATCGCATATGGATCGGATTCGTCACCTACGACCGGCTCAATGGACATCTGCTTGAATCCAAGGTCTGCAAAATGCAGGATATCATTGGAGAAATCCAGATTATTTCTTGTAAATGTCCCACGGATATAATACTTCTCCTGATTACGGCTTTCAGCCAGCTTCTGGAATTTCGGCACGATCAGATCGTAACTTCCTTTTCCGTTGCGGAACGGACGCATCTTATCATTGATTTCTTTTCGTCCATCCAGGCTTAGCACAACATTGTCCATCTCTTTATTGACAAACTCCTGAGTCTCATCATTCAGAAGAACGCCGTTCGTCGTAACTGTAAATCGGAAATTCTTGTCATGAAGCTTTTCCTGTTCTCTTCCGTATGCTACCAGATCTTTGACAACCTGCCAGTTCATAAGTGGCTCTCCTCCAAAGAAATCTACTTCCAGATTTCTTCTGCTTCCGGAATTTGCGATCAGGAAATCTAATGCCTTCTTTCCGACTTCATAACTCATAAGAGCACGTCTTCCATGATACTCGCCTTCTTCTGCAAAGCAGTACCTGCAGGCCAGATTACAGTCATGTGCAATGTGAAGGCAAAGAGCCTTTACAACTGTCTTTCTCTTCTTCACGATTGGAACAAGATATTCAAACTCATCCTTTGTAAATAATTTCCCGTCCTCTGTCAGTTCAATGACATCATCAAGAGCATCTCGTAAATCTTCCTCGCTATATGTACCTCCAAGCCGCTTTTTCAGATTCTCCCATGTAAGATCACTCTTTAAAATCTCAGCTGTTGGTTCTTCGTCCGGTTCATTCAGTACAGCGATCACATCATAGCACAGGTCATCAACCACATGTACGGCTCCACTGTATACATCCAGAACAATGTTATATCCGTTATTCTTATACTGATGAATCACAGTAATAATCTCCTTTTCTATTTTTTTCTATCTCTTTAAAAATTTTAATGGTTATTTGGCAACAGAACAGAGACAGCGACCCTTTTAAGACCGCTGTCTCCTGGTTTTTTACCTATGTTCTTTTACTTATTTGCTCTGCTCACAGGTCTGATTTCCTACTGTACAGGAAGTCTTGCATGCTGACTGGCAAGATGTCTGACATTCGCCGCAACCGCCTTTTTTCACTGTCTTGTTCAGAGTCTGTGTATTCAATGTTTTCACATGTTTCATCACTACATTCCTCCTTGTCTTTGCTTGACTTTTATAAGTATAGCATCTTCCTTTCTTTTTCGCAATATTTTTATCTGAATCGTTAATTTTTAATTATTCCAGTTCATATTTTAATTACCTGCAAAAAGGTGGTTTTTTCAATTTTACTATGTTACACTTGCGTTAGATTACAAATGAATCAGAAATTGCCACTTCATTAATATGTCTTATAGGAGGTAATTGTAACATGGCAATTTCAATTGGCATTAACGGATTCGGACGTATCATTAACGGGCAGAAGATTCCTGTCTTCACAGAAGGTGATGCTGCTTCCATCCCTTGGGGTTCCTGCGGTGCCGAATACATCATCGATGCAACCGGAGCCGCTAAGGCTATCTCTCTCGTCATTCCTTCTCTGAAGGACAAGATGAGTGGTATTTCTTATCGTGTTCCAACTACAGACGTCTCAATCGTTGATCTGAACGTCGCACTAAAAGAGTCTGCATCTTATGAGGATATCTGCAAAAAAGTAAAGGAAGCCTCCATGACATATTTGTCCGGCATTCTTGATTATGTAGATGATGAAGTTGTATCTTCTGATTTCATCGGAGATTCACACGCTTCTATCTTTGATGCAAGACAGGGAATTCAAGTAAATTCTCACTTCTTTAAGGTCATCTGTTTCTATGATAATGAATGGGGCTATACAAGCCAGATTTTCCGCCTCATCAAGTACATGGATCAGGTAGACCATAATTCATAAGATGCCGGTGGAAACACTTTCCATTCTGGTATCTTTACATTTTTACATGTGGCAAAAACTTTCTGATTCGAACTGTAACTATTCTACTTTCTGTAAGGGACATATACATTCGTCATTACGATTATGAACCGTACGTAAAATAAAAGCTGCCTATATCTGTTTCCTTTTTACAAGAGATATACGCAGCTCTTATTTTTTAGTCTTTCATGATATCATACCACCGGTCATACCGCCGCCTGCACATAGTATCAGTGATGTGACAATACTAACACTGTCTCCATTCAGAGTTCTGTAAACTCCAAGTGTAATGAGCAAAAGCAATACAAAATATATGATTCCAAGAACCATCCCCCACAAGTACCGTTTTGATTTTGTCAGTTTCCCTATGATCAATCCTCCGATCAGTGTTGACACTACATAGATTCCAACAATTGCCGCCGATACAATTTTTTCATTTAATTCAAATTTATACATAAAAAATGTCAAAACCAAAAGTAATATACCGGTGACAATATAAGAAGCCAGAAGTGACTTGATCCACCATATGACCTTTATATTTTTTTGCATATTCTCCATCTCTTTCCTCCTTGTCTACCACAAGGTATGAGCCAGATCCGGCGAATATGACTGCTTCTGCAAATTTTATCACTCCATTTGCTTTCCAAGAAATCCTGCCGCACATGCCCCCAGCTTCTGTTCCAGTTTTGTAAACTTCTCTTTTTCATCTGATGACAGTAAAATAACTGCCCCCACAACATCTCCTTCGCAAATGATCGGTGTAATAGATTCCCATACATAATCCTTTTCCTGTTCCCGGAACACCCGGATATATTTCTTCTCATCTACCTTTGCCAGAATACTGTTTCTTTCTTCCAGTTCCCCTTGAAGAACTTTGCTGATATACTTTTCCTGCACCTCTTTTCTCCCATTTCCGGAAGCTGCCACGACCTGATCCATATCACAGATACACACAAGGCACCCCGCCTCTTTTGCCAGGCTGTCTGCATACATACCTGCAAATGCAGCAAGCTCTCCGATCGGTGAATATTTTTTCAATATAATCTCGCCTTCCCGGTCGGTAAATATCTCCAGTGGATCACCTTCTCTGATTCTAAGTGTTCTTCGTATTTCTTTCGGAATGACCACACGTCCCAGGTCATCAATCCGACGTACAATTCCTGTTGCCTTCATATGATTCCTCCATGATTGATTCCGCATGGCTGTTCTTTCTTCTCATGCTAAATTTTACTTTTAATGCTATTATGTGAAAATGCATGAAAATTATTCTAATAAAGGAAGCAGAATTTTTTGCGTATTCCATATTGGAAAAATTATTCTTTCTTTAAATCCCGGAATGGACTCTTCATATAATGGCATAAAATCCATCAATTTGATTGATTGGTTAATTTCAGAATAATATCACAAAACGTTCTCTGAAAATACTTCCAAATGTTTCCGTTTTGCACTTTACTCATCCTTCACTTCTTCGCCTGCAAGCTTCAGGATATCTTCCACGGTGTCTTCCGTAATACCCATACGCTCCGCCACTTCATCGATCGATACTTTTCTTCCGTATTCTTCCTTCATGCTTTTGATTGTCTCGTCCAGATCATTCACCCGCTCGACCATCTTCTTATCGCGGCGTTTTTCTTCGGTGTGGGATTCCAGCATCACCCGGATTCCAGCGCGCACCTGCTCCAGCACTTCTGCTTCTGTTGCTTTCTTATTCTCACCTAAGTACAGCATCAAGCTGACATTACCTTCCTGGATCACATCACCGATAAAGATTCCCGGCATATGCAGCTTTACTGCTTCTTCCACAACTTTTGGAAGATAATATGCAAGTGTTACCTCTTCTCCCGTCTGCTTCGCCATTTTTTCAATATCGATCAGATACTCTGCCACATAGTCTTTTTCCTGCTGGCTTAATGTATCCTTTTCTTCTTGTTCTGTTTTTTCTGTATTTTCTATAGTTCCTGTATATCCGATTACTTCCACTTTCTGAGACATCAGGAATTCATGAACCAGATTCATCTGCTCATCTGTAAGATTGTCATCCTGGAAGAAAGCTTGCACTTCCTGACTGGTCATTTTATTATTCTGGCTTGCTGCAACTGCAAGAAGCTCTCCTAATTTTTTCTGAAACTGGGCTCTGTCTGCCATATCTTTACTCCTTCGTTAAATTTTCTTTACCTTTTTATCATTCACGTTCCTGTTATTCAAGAACTCTCTTCAAATGTCAATAATAAAATTCCGATAGCTCTTCATATCTTCTGGCATCTGTTCTTCATTACACTCCTTCGTAGGAAAAATCAGGAATAAAGCTTTCTTTTGCCGTTTCGCCTTCCTGAATAAATGCCTGCTCCACGCCAAGATCTATGGCATAATCCACCAGAACATCATATGCTTTTTTCGTCACTTTCTTGGCAAGCTCCGGATATTTTTCCCGATTCAACGTATCGAGTGGAGTGTACTGGTTCATGAGACTCATATAAATCTGGTCACCATATGTTTCATAGAGGTATTTCACAATTCTTCTCGCATCTCTCAGACACCCAGGCAATAACAAATATCTCACAATCACACCTTTTTCCATAATGCCTTGTTCATCAAATTGTGGCACTCCTGTCTGTCTTATCATTTCTGCCAGTGCCCGTTTTGCTACTTCCGGATAATCTTCTGCCCCGGAATATTTCTTTGCATGCTCCGGATCCAGATATTTAAAATCCGGAAGATATACATCAACATGTCCATTTAGCCTGCGTAAAGTCTCCACCTTTTCATAGCCGCTTGTATTATAAACAATTGGAAGATTAAGCCCTTTTTTTCTTGCCTGATCCAGTGCCGCGATAATCTGTGGTACAAAGTGCGTTGGTGTCACAAGGTTAATATTGTTCGCCCCCTGTTCCTGAAGCTCCAGAAATATCTCCGATAACCGTTCAACACTTACTGTTTTTCCAACCTCACTGTTGGCAATGTGATAATTCTGGCAATATACACATCGAAGCGTACAGCCAGAGAAAAAAACAGCTCCGGATCCATTTGTCCCGGAGATACACGGTTCTTCCCACATATGAAGCGCGGCTCTGGAAAGCCGGACCAAATCCGACTCCCCACAAAAGCCACGCTTTCCTTCTTCTCGCTTAATCTGGCACTGTCTCGGGCATAACATGCACCCGTTCACTAGACAACCTGTCCTTTCGCAACAAATACAGGAAATGCTTCATCACCCTTTAATTCTTTTCCATCGGTGATTTTTACATTCTTATCTGAAATGATATATTCCAGCTTTGTACCTTCTCCAACAATCGTATCCTGCATTAAAACACAATTCTTCACTTTCGCACCTTTTGCGATCTTCACACCACGGAATAAAATACTGTTCTCCACTTCACCTTCGATCACACAACCGTCTGCTACCATAACATTACTTGCTTTTGCATTGCCGATGTATCTGGTCGGATTATCGTCACGAATCTTTGTATAGATGGGATTACCTGTAAAAAGCTTCTCAAGATTCTTATCATCCAGAAGTTTCATATTCTCATCAAAATAACTCTTAAGTCCGGT
The DNA here is from genome assembly GCF_900290215.1 of Dorea sp. Marseille-P4042. Lineage (NCBI taxonomy): Bacteria > Bacillati > Bacillota > Clostridia > Lachnospirales > Lachnospiraceae > Dorea > Dorea sp. Marseille-P4042. The sequence goes on from NZ_OLMI01000002.1 coordinate 182,509, forward strand.
GATTCTCGCCACATATCCTTTATGCTCATAAGCCATGACTTTATATGTATCCAGATGCGGGATCAGGATGTCCCGCTCCAGTGAAATAGCTCCACGCATAAACGCTTCATTAATGGTATCGATCAGCCACTCTCTGTTCGCAATGTATATATTCATAGAGAAATTCTGCACACCCTGCTCCTGCTTATTGATGTAGATGTCTTCTACTTTATCTCCATCCAGCTTCAACGTATAATAAAGCCCTTTACTTGCATCTTTTGCACCAGTCAGTTCCTGTGGCAGTTCCTCTTTTGTATAAGCGAACGTAATATCTGCATCTGTTTTTACATGCTGTGCGATCAGCGCATTGAAATCAAAATTTGCAGCAATATTCGTATCTGCCATAATCACATATTTTTCTTTTTGCTTTTTGAGTACCGGAAGAATATTGGCGAGCGCTTCCACTCTTCCTCCTCCCATACTGCCAATCGACTTCTGGGCAAATGGAGGAAAGATACTAAGTCCTCCGTTCTTACGGCTGAGATCCCACTCTCGGCCACCACCTAAATGGTCTACAAGCGAATGATAATTCTCACGAACAAGCACTTCTATTTTATCAATTCCGCAGCCAACCATACTGGATAACAAAAAATCGATCATTCGATAACGGCTTGCAAATGGAATGGAAGCCATTAGTCTTTCGCTGACCAGTTCCGGAACAAACTTATCATAATTATTCGGGAAAATAATTCCCATTGCGTCCGCATTTGCATTTATCATTTTTCTTCACCGTCCTTTACATCTTCACTGATCATGGCATTCGATCCAATCTTGGCACCTGTTCCGACGCAGACATCCGGTCCGATGGTTGCAACTCCTTGCTCATCTTCTGTCGGCATAGCTCCTACCACAGCATTTTCACCAATCACTACATTCTCCGCAACAATACAATGCTTTACACTGGCTCCGGCTTTAATCGTTGTTCTGCCCATAACGACTGCATCTTCTACAACTGCTCCGGCTTCTACTTTCACTCCGGCAAATAAGATAGAATGTTTCACGCTGCCTGCGATCTTACATCCATCTGTGATCATCGAGTTCTCTACATTGGCTCCGGCACAGATCTTATGTCCCGGCATACCACTGTTCCTGCTGTAGATCTTCCAGTCTTCATCAAACAGGTTAATTCCACTGTGTTCCGGATCCAGCACTTCCATATTCGCTTCCCACAAAGATGGAATCGTTCCCACATCTTTCCAGTATCCGTTAAAATGATACGCGTACATTTTTCTCTCATCATGCAGCAGATTCGGTATAATATTATTTCCAAAATCATTTTCAGATTCCAGGTCAGCCTCATCTTCAATCAGGTATTGTTTTAAAATATCCCAGTTGAATATGTAAATACCCATAGAGGCAAGATTGGATTTCGGATTCTTCGGTTTTTCCTGGAATTCCGTAATACGGTCATCATCGTCCGTGACCATAAGTCCGAATCTTGGTGCCTCCTCCCACGGGACTTCCATAACCGCAACACTGAATTCTGCGTTCTTTTCTTTGTGGAATCTAAGAAAATCACTATAATCCTGCTTGCAGATCTGATCTCCCGATAAAATAATGACATATTCCGGATCATAGCGCTCGATAAATGAAATATTCTGGTAAATTGCATTTGCTGTACCTTTATACCAATCTGAGCCAGATGCCTTCTGATATGGTGGTAATACATGAACTCCTCCATAGATTCGGTCCAGATCCCACGGTTGCCCATTTCCGATATACTCATTCAGCTCCAGAGGCTGATACTGAGTCAGAATACCTACTGTATCAATACCAGAATTTACGCAGTTTGAAAGTGGAAAGTCTATGATTCGATACTTTCCGCCAAATGGAACTGCCGGTTTTGCAAGCTTCTGGGTCAGCGCATACAGTCTGGAGCCCTGCCCTCCGGCAAGTAACATTGCTATCATTTCTTTGCCCATTATAGTTCCCCTTTCTCATTCTATCATCTACCTGTAAAATGACAGATTATTTATTCTTGATATAAAAAATATTATACTATATTTCAGTTATTTTTTCTACAAACTCACTTATTGTTTTTCCAAAATTTTTGTTAGTTTTCTGTTAATTCTAATATCAGAATGAAGCATTATTTCTGTATGAATCTTTCTTTCAAAATCCAGGGCTGGATATTTTCAATCTAGTCTTGTATAATAAAAGTAGTAATTTCGAGGAGGATATGTATCATGAGTAAAATTGATGAAATTAGAAGTGCTATGGTCGCAGCTATGAAAGCCGGCGAAAAGGAGAAAAAGGAAACTTTATCCATGCTTCTGGCAGCTCTTAAGAATAAACAGATCGACAAACGTGCAGATCTGACAGAAGAAGAAGAGATTCAGGTTATCATGAAAGAAATCAAGCAGACAAAAGAGACTTTGGAGATGACACCTGCTGACCGTACTGATATTATTGAAGAATGCAACCGCCGCCTGACTGTTCTGGGAGCCTACGCTCCAAAAATGATGGACGAAGACGAGATCAAGGGAATCATCGAAGGTGTGTTATCTGAACTTGGTATCGAGAACCCAACCGGAAAAGACAAAGGAAATATCATGAAACATCTGATGCCAAAGGTAAAAGGTAAAGCTGATGGTAAGCTTGTCAATGATCTTGTATCCACATATTTCAAATAATTTTAGAATTTCCATAGAGAAGAAAAGACCTGCCGGTTGGCAGGTCTTTTCTTCTCTATGGAAATTTTTTCATGTCTTTCAGACTTACTGCATTTTAATTATCTGTCTGAGCCCGATCATCTGTCTGCACCTGATCTGTATACGGTGTCTGAGTCTCAGTCTTCATCTTTACAGACACTTTCTGGAAACTTACTTTTTTCCATACACCCTTATGCACTTTAATATCTGCTTTTTTTCTCCACTTTTTCACTGTATCATCATAAAGCTTTTTCTGACGTTCCTGTACAATCTTTGATTTCTTAGAGTCCGTTGCTGTACGATCTAACAGGCTTGTAACTTTTGCTACGTAACAGCCTTTTTCTGTCTCAATCACATCTGTAGATTCTCCCTCGCCCAGTGCATCTGCGACTTTAATCAAATCTTCATCAGGAGAAGTTGTATCTTTATCAAACGTCAGTGTCTGAACCGTTGCCCCTTGCTCTTCTGCAAGCGCGTTCAAATCTCCACCTTCCTTCAGACCGGAAGCAATCGCCTCTGCCTGAGACTTTAACTGCGCTTTTTCATCATCGGAAACGTCTTTGCTGTTGCCGGAATCATCTTTTGTCTGATAAGAAATGAACACATAATCCATGCTCTTCTGTGCTGCTTCTTCATCTGAGACTTCTGTATCTGCCCCGGCCTGGATCGCAGTTCGCATCTTCTGCTGAACTGCCATCAGTGTCAATGCACGATTTACAGTCTTCTCATTGCCAGATACAAGATTCTTGTCATCTAAAGAATTATCATTCAGAAACTGCTGCGTTGTCTCCTTGATCATTGCTTTATCTTCATCTGTAATTGACACATCATAATCTTCCATATGCTTTTCAAGAAGAATCATATCTTCCAGTGATTTCAGTACAGAACTCTTTACAGATTCTTCGTATGTCTCTCCGTCAGAAGCATCTGAGTTCCACTTATCTTCTCCCAGATAAGCAGAATAATATGTCTCATATGTTGCCTGTGTATATCTTGCGAAGAAATTGGCCAGATCCGCATCAATCTTTGTATCATCGACTGTCGCAACCGTCTCGTCTCCTTTTAATGATCCGCATCCGGTCAGTGTTGCAGCCGCCAATACTCCTGCAAGAGCCAGCGCAAATAATCTCTTTTTCATATCGTTTTCGTATCCTCCTTCATTCTGATGGGCAAAGAAATGTCCACTTTTTTTATTATATCTTCTTTTTTCTAGTCAAGCAATCCTTTTATACCAATTAACACTTTTTTCACAACCTCAATTGGATTCTCCACTTCACCACGCTTTGTTTTCTTCTTTCTCTGGTAAATGAATTTGGGATCCGATATATCCGCCTTAAATGACAGAGCTTCCGGAAATTGTTTTAAAAGATCCGGGATCCGCTCTACATGGATTTTTGCTTTTTCATACATACGGAATGTATAGGTCACACCTTTTTGAGTCACCTCTGTCACATACGCCTGGTGCGCCAGATTCTTAAGCCTTGCTACTTCCAGAAGGAGCTCCACTTTTTTAGGAATATCTCCAAAACGGTCAATCAACTCCTCTATCATATCGTCCATCTCTTCCTCAGACTCGATGGCAGCAATTCTCTTATAAATATCCAGCTTATGATATTCATTTGGTATATAAGAATCCGGAATATACGCATCGACATTGATATCCAATGCTGTCGTAAATGTATCCTCTTCTGATAATTCCCCTTTTAAATGTTTGACTGCCTCATTTAACATTTTGCAGTACATATCGTATCCGACCGCTTCCATATGCCCGTGCTGTTCGGCACCAAGAAGATTTCCAGCTCCACGGATTTCAAGATCACGCATGGCAATTTTGAATCCTGATCCAAGATCTGTAAATTCCCGGATTGCCGCCAGACGCTTCTCTGCAATCTCTTTCAATAATTTGTCCTTCCGGTACAACAAAAATGCATAGGCCATACGCCCGGAACGCCCGACGCGGCCACGAAGCTGATAGAGCTGGGAAAGGCCAAGCCGGTCTGCGTCGTGAATGATCATGGTATTTACATTGGATATATCAAGACCCGTTTCAATAATCGTTGTCGACACAAGCACATCAATATCTCCATTAATAAAATCATACATGATTTTTTCAAGCTCATGCTCCTTCATCTGTCCGTGGGCAAAGGATACATTTAACTCCGGGACAAGTTTCTGAATATGCGCTGTCACCTCTGCAATGTCTTCCACTCGATTGTACACATAGTAGACCTGTCCGTTTCTCGCACATTCTCGTTCGATTGCCTCCCTGACCATCTCATCATTATATTCCATCACATACGTCTGGATCGGCAGCCGGTCCTGCGGTGCCTCCTCCAGCACGCTCATATCACGGATTCCGATAAGGCTCATATGAAGAGTTCTTGGAATCGGCGTTGCCGTCAACGTCAGAACGTCTACATTTTTCTTTAACTTTTTGATTTTCTCCTTGTGCTGGACTCCAAAACGCTGCTCCTCGTCGATGATCAGCAATCCCAGATCCTTATACTCAATATCACCACTGAGCACACGGTGGGTTCCAACCACAATGTCCACCAGCCCGCGTTTCAAGTTCTGAATCGTATCTCTTTGCTGAGCCGTAGTCCTGAATCGGCACATCAGATCTACCCGGACCGGGAAATCCTTCATTCTCTGGCAAAATGTATTGTAATGTTGCTGTGCCAAAATAGTGGTCGGTACCAGATAGACCACCTGCTTATTTTCCTGTACTGCCTTAAATGCCGCACGGATTGCAATTTCCGTCTTTCCATAACCTACATCACCACAGATCAGACGATCCATGATCTTGTGGCTTTCCATATCCTTCTTCACAGCATTGATCGCCAGAAGCTGATCTTCTGTCTCCTCATACGGGAACATTTCCTCAAATTCTTTCTGCCAGACTGTATCCTCCCCGTAAACAAACCCATCCTGATTCTGTCTTGCTGCATAAAGTTCTACCAGATCTTTTGCAATTTCTTTAACTGCCCCCCGAACCTTTGCCTTCGTCTTTGTCCACTCCTGAGTTCCAAGACGGTTAAGTTTTGGTTTTTTTGAATCAGAACCGGCATATTTCTGGATCAGATCCAACTGTGTTGCCGGAATATAAAGATTTCCACCCTTAGCATAGGAAATCTTCATATAGTCTTTGGAAATCTTATCCACTTCGATTTTTTCAATTCCTTGATAAATTCCCAGTCCATGATTCTCATGTACCACATAATCTCCAGGTTTTAATTCCGAGAAGCTTTGAATCTTACGCCCTTCATAAGTGGTACGGCGTTTTTTCTTCCTTTTATTCTTTCCGAAAATATCCGTTTCTGAAATTACAACAAAATTCAAAAGTGGATACTCATAGCCTTCTGCAATATAACCATAAGCAGTCATAATTTCTCCCGGTTCTACTTCACGATCCATATCTTCACTGTAAAAGCTGCTCAGATTGTAATCTCGAAGATCTTCTGCCAGGCGCCTTGCTCTTGTTCTGGAACCGGAAAGCAGAATGACACGGCTCTGATTTCGTTTCATTTTTTTCAGATCCTGCGTTAGAAGTTCAAAACTTCTATTGTATGGATCCACATTTTTCGTTTGAAGATTATAACTTGCCCGGATATTCAACCCAGGGCAACGCATATCCAACGCCTGAAATCCCACGCTGGAATATTCATTCATTTTCCTCATAATCTCCTGCGTTGTAAAAAGCACCGCTTCGCTGTCGGCTACTTCGTATCCGCTCTGGGCACGTCGTTTCTGGGCTTCCAGAAATTCTTCTTCCACTCCTTCCCCTTTTTCCTTCAAACGCACAGGCTCATCTAAGAAAAGAATTGTATTTTCTTTTTCAAAATAATCCAGAAAAGAAACTCTTTTTTCTTCTTCCTCTGGAAATTCTGTAGCCGGAAACACTTCTACCTCGTCAAGCTTCTCGATAGATCGCTGCGTCTCCGGATCAAAGGTTCGAATAGAATCCACCTCATCTCCCCAAAGTTCAATCCTAACCGGGAGCTCCTCCGTCAGCGGATATACATCCAAGATGCCGCCACGGACCGCAAACTGCCCCGGTCCTGCCACCTCTATCTCTCTGTCATATCCACACTGTGCCAGCTTCACAGACAATTCATCCAGATTCAGAGTCTCGTCGGAGCATATCTTGATCACCCTGCTCTTTATCATTTCTTTTGGAAGGAGTGCATCCATAAATGCATCAAAACTAGCAACCACAGTTATCGGTTCGCCTTTTAAAACTGCCTGTATCACCTGCATTCGCTGACTGATCAGCTCTTTACTACGAATATCTGCCTGGTAAAACAGCAAGTCTTTTGCCGGATAAAAACTAATGGCTGCATCTAAAAAACAATACTCTTCATAAATCTGTTTCGCTTTTGCCTCACTGGAACAGGCGATGACTTTATAACAACAGCCATCGCTAAGTGCGTACATCATATGAGTCTTCTGGGAATTCACACAACCTGTCAGCATCAGAACTCCTGGAGCTTCTTTTTTCTTTTTTACGATATCTTCATATTCTGCCAGTTCCAAAAGCGGCTTAAGTAACGCCTGCACTTTTACTCCTCCTTCGGCTTCACTTTACGGTTATACTCATTCATGGCCGCATCAATCTCACCTTTTAATATCTCTTCTGTGGCAGAAATTGCCTTTTCATATCCCTCTTCCATAAGTTCCAGATCCTCTCCATGAAAATGTCCGAGAACATAGGCAGCCAGATCATATCCTTTCGGCTTTTCTCCCACTCCGACTTTAATTCTTTGAAATGTATCTGTCCCAAGCTGGGCAATCATATTTTTAATTCCGTTATGTCCACCGGCACTTCCTTTTTTACGAATCCGGATCTGCCCCGGGTTCAGACTAATATCATCATAGATCACAAGCAGCTCTTCTTTCGGATCTACCTTAAAATAATCCACCAGCTCGCGAATGCTCTCACCACTTAAATTCATATAAGTCTGCGGTTTAACAAGAAGAACCTTCTGACCTTCGATGATTCCTTTTCCAACATAGGCACGCCCTTTTTTTGCGTCCACTGCAATATTATATTTTTCTGCGATTTTATCTATCACCTGAAATCCTACATTATGTCTTGTACCTTCGTATTCTTTTGTCGGATTTCCAAGTCCTGCTATAATTATCATATTTTCCACCTCTTTATCTCTACCCATTCTACAGGATAACTATTCTTTTGTCACGAAAAAAGCTGTATAATTTTCCAACCTTTTTCATACATTATAAAGAACAAAAACCTAAGAAAACAAATACAGGAGGTTATTATGAGTTCAAAAACAAAAATCGTTGTACTTCACATGAAGGAAATTATTTATACAGTCCTGTTCATCTGTCTCGGCATTTTGCTGGTAGCACTGCTTACATTTATGTTCCACCCGAAAAACAAAGAAACTTCCTCATCAAAGAGCACTTCCTATCAACCGGGCATCTACACTTCACAGCTTACTTTGGGCGATAAAGAGCTGGAAGTAGAAGTCACAGTCGACGAAAATCATATCAACTCTATCCGATTTTCCAACCTGGACGACACCGTCACCACCATGTATCCGTTGATCCAGCCGACTATGGAAGAAATCGCAGACCAGATCTGCCAGACACAATCGCTAGAAAACATTTCTTATTCCTCCGACAATCCATATACCTCTCAAATCATCATCAACGCCATTGATGATGCCCTAAAAAAAGCCGTAACCACCAGATAGTTACGGCTTTTTCTCTTCTATGTAGTTTTCTTATTATCTGTGCTGCTTCAACCTCTTTTCCGGACATTTTACTGCACCGGATTTTAACCTTCCACAATCAGATATCTTCCGTCCGGAATCGGGAACACTTCTGCTGCTTCTTCCAGTTCCTCATCAGACATTCCCTGAATATCCATTCCTTCTTCTTCCAGGAATTCTTTTACCTCATCAATGTTTTCCACAACAACTGCCATGCAGTCCTCCAGAAATGCTTCTGCATCTTCCAGCGTCTCTGCAACTGCCTCCTCAAAAAGTTGTGATTGATTTTCAAGAAATACGTTCAGACATTCCTCATCAAACTCATTCATTACCTCTTAACCTCCTTTTATAGATATTCCTGCAATTTCTCTGCCTTGTCTATCATATACTGGGCTCCGGCAATCATTAACTCTTCTTTCGTACGAAATCCCCACGTCACTGCGATAGTTTTTACTCCTGCATTCTTTCCAGTCACCACATCTACTTCAGAATCTCCTACATACAGACACTCCTTGTAATCTACACCGAGCTTTTTCGCCACATAAAACACTCCCGCCGGATCCGGTTTTCTTGGAATTTCATCCTTCTGTCCCTGTACCCAGTCAAACAACTTCTCACCATAAATTGCATGAACCGCTTTCACCGCCTGACAATGAGGTTTATTGGACAGCACCGCCAATTTCACTCCCTGTTTCTTTAACTTATACAGCATTTCCGGGACGCCTTCGCAAGGTGTTACATGATATGTACAATTCTCATCAAATATGCGTCCATAGATCTGCATACCTTCCTCAATTCTGGTCGCACCAGGATTCCCCGATGCATCCAGCGCCTTCTCCATCAACACCCTCGCACCATTCCCTACGAACTCCCGACACTGTTCTTTAGAAATCTCCGAAAGATTCATCTCTTTTAATGTCAGGTTAACCGAATAGACCATGGAATCCAACGTATTACCAATCGTACCATCAAGATCAAAAATACATGCCTTAATCATTGCCAAAAAATCCTCCATGCCAATATCATAGTATGAGACGTCGGAGATGTCAATTACCAATTGGGGACGGGGTTTTTTCAAAAAAACCCCGTCCCCAATTGGACTTTAACCTGTCCCTTTTTTTAACCCCACCTACGTTTTTACGGGCTTTAGTGCTTCTCACACCTGTCCCTTTTTAACTTTCCACCAAATACTGCCTCATTATGCGAAGTGCGTTTTTTTCCAGGCGGCTTACTTGTGCCTGGCTGATTCCCACATCTCTTGCCACTTCCATCTGGGTTCTCCCGTCAAAAAAGCGAAGGGAAATAATGTATCTTTCCCGTTCGTTTAAATGTTCCATGGCAGCCTGTAGCGACAGGCTTTCGACCCATTTTTCTTCTTTATTCTTGTGATCGCTGATCTGGTCCATCACGTAAAGTGCGTCGCCTCCGTCACTGTACACTGGCTCCTGGAGGCTCATAGGTGCCTGAATGGCATCTAGCGCATATACAATGTCCTCCTTGGCTATTCCAATCTCCTGTGCGATTTCCTGAACTGTAGGCTCTCGCATATTCTGTTTCACATAATTTTCTTTCGCATAAATTGCTTTGTATGCGGTATCACGAAGGGAACGGCTGACTCGTATACTGCTGTTATCCCGCATGTAACGCCGAATTTCTCCAATGATCATAGGCACTGCATAAGTGCTGAATTTGACGTCCAGCTCCGTATTAAAATTATTGATTGCCTTAATCAGCCCAATACAACCAATCTGAAATAAATCATCGGGGTTTTCATTACTGGAATGAAATCGTTTGATCACACTTAGAACCAGTCTTAAATTTCCTTTGATATATTCCTCTTTCGCCTCATCATCTCCCGCTTTAATACGCGCAAACAAAGCTTCCTTCTCCTCTTCTTTCAGGATAGGAAGCTTTGCCGTATTCACACCACATATTTCAACTTTTCCCTGCATTTTTTCGAACCTCCTGCCAGATGTTTTCTGATTACGTCTAGTAGAAATTCTCTCCATATGCAGGTTACTTATTCGTAAGTGTCATGAAATTAAAAAATTTTTGCCCCTTGACATCGCACATCCGGCATCATCTTATCCCGCCAGCCATGCAAACCGCTCTATAAGTCTGATTATCTTGACAAATCCGACATTTTTATCTGTCCCACTTGTCTGCCAGATTATTAATCTGATTCTCGAACTTCATCAGTTCTTTGTTTGCAAGTCCTTCATTCTTATATACCACATCAAGCAGCCTCTTTGCCGCTGCGACCACTCTGTAAAATGCATTCTGCTTACGGATCTGTGCTGGTTTTTCCACTGCCTTTTTCGGTTCTTTAATTCCAACGGACAGGATTTCACCTGTAGCAAGATCCACACATCCTCCGGAATACGGTGCCATGGCCGGCCAGCCAAACTTTTCCGTAATTGCTTCTGCAAATGTATCCGTAACCTGATCTTCACCATGAACTACGAATACATGCTGCGGTGTGTTCTCAAATCCTGACAGCCAGTCTAAAAGTCCGTTCCGGTCTGCATGTCCGCTGATACCTTTCAGACTTTCGATCTTCGCATTGACTTCGACTGTCTCACCAAAAAGCTTGACGCATTCCGCACCCTCAATCAGCTTTCGCCCCAGTGTTCCCACCGCCTGATATCCTACAAAACAGATCGTACTTTCTTTTTTCCATAGATTGTGCTTCAAATGGTGTCGGATTCGTCCTGCCTCACACATTCCTGATGCCGATAAGATAACCTTCGGTTTTGTATCAAAATTGATCATCCGGGACTCATCACTTGTAATCGTTGTTTTTAAGCCCGGAAAAACAAGTGGATTGATTCCTTTCTCAATAATCGCAAGTGCATCCTCGTCAAAACAGGATTTTACATTCTTATTAAATACGTTCGTTGCTTCAATTGCCAACGGGCTATCCACATAAACCTCGAAATTCGGATAGTCCGGCAGCAAGTTTTTCTCCTTGATCTCACGGATAAAATACAGAAGTTCCTGTGTACGTCCCACTGCAAAGGACGGAACGACCACATTCCCTCCGCGGTCAAAAGTCTCCTTTAAAATTCTCGTAAACTCTCCGACATAATCCGGTCTTACATCCCCATGCACCCGGTCTCCATATGTAGATTCAATCAAAATATAATCTGCTTCTGTCACTTTCTTTGGATCCTTGATAATCGGCTGATCCAGATTTCCCACATCTCCGGAAAATACGATCTTTTTGGAAATGTCTCCCTCTGTGATCCACATCTCGATTGCCGCAGAGCCAAGAAGATGCCCTACATCCGTAAAACGAATGTCTATTCCGTCACACAGTGTAATTCTTTGATCATAATCACACGGTGCCAGCAATTTGATTGCTGCATCGGCATCCGCCATTGTATAGAGTGGCTCATATTCCGGTCCGCCGCTTCGCCTTGCTTTACGATTCCGCCATTCCGCCTCAAACTCTTGAATATGGGCGCTGTCACGCAGCATGATATTACACAGGTCTGATGTGGCAAATGTTGTTACGATTTCTCCATGAAATCCCTGTTTGCAGAGCATCGGAATCTTTCCGGAGTGATCGATATGTGCATGCGTCAGGAGAATATAATCTATATCTCCCGATGCAACCGGGATTTCCTGGTTCTCGTAAAGATCTGGCCCCTGCTCCATACCGCAGTCTACCAGAATGTTCTTTCCGCAGGCCTCAACAAGGTGGCAGCTGCCTGTCACTTCGTGGTCCGCTCCTATAAAAGTAAGCTTCATACACGTATCCCCTTTTTATTTTCATTCTACCACTTTTTCAGGAATACTTCACCATTTCTTTTCTCAGGCGCACCATAATTTTTTTCTCAAGTCTGGATATGTAGGACTGGGAAATCCCCAGCAGATCTGCCACCTCTTTTTGCGTCTTTTCCTCCCCGTCCACAGTTCCGATACCAAAGCGCATCTGTATGATGGAACGTTCTCTTGCTGACAACAGATTCAGTGCTTTTATCAGAATCTTCCTCTCTGCCTCCTGCTCCAGATCCTTATAAATCGTATCCTCCTCTGTGCCCAGAATATCTGACAGCAAGAGTTCATTTCCATCCCAGTCCACATTCAGCGGCTCATCGATCGACACTTCCAGTTTCGTTTTATTATTACGTCGCAGATACATTAAAATCTCGTTTTCAATACAGCGGGAAGCATAGGTCGCAAGTTTTATATTTTTCGTCGGGTTAAATGTATTAATTGCCTTGATCAATCCAATTGTTCCGATGGAAATAAGATCTTCCACTCCGATACCAGTATTATCAAATTTTTTCGCTATATAAACGACCAGGCGCAAATTATGTTCTATCAGAAGTTTCCTCGCCTCTTCGTCATGTGCACTTCCCAGATAACCGATTGCTCTCGCCTCATCATCTGCTTCTAACGGTGCAGGCAAAATGTCTGACCCTCCGATATAGTGTATCTCTCCTCCATCCGGAAATAAAAATGTCCGAAAATCCGGAATTACGTTTAACTGAAACTTTTTGGGCATAACTGCTTTCATTAACATATCTATTCCTCCATTTACAAATTAACTTTTTTATTTACTTATCAATCATTTCATAGCTTCCATTTTCACAGATGTCTTTCCATATTAAATCCACTATTTACTTCGACAATGACTATAAATACATTTTTCAATGTCCGATTTATTCTTCTGCCTGCTATAAATCATCAGGATTCAAGATCATGTCATATACATTGGAAAGCTTCTGTCTCTCACTGACTGCCACAAGTGGTTTTTCCACCCATTTTTCTTCCTTTTCACACTGACAACACAAACAATCCAGCATAAGGATCGGCATCGTACCATTTTCCTTTCCAATACTCTGATAGGTGATTACACGTTTACTTGAAAAATCTGTGCAGCCAAGTTTTTCGGCTATCTCTCCTGTAATTACATGAACCGGTCTTCCCGTCAACGAATCCCGCAACTTGTTTCCAGTGTCAATAATGGCATAAATCTCACATTCCCTTCCGTTTTGATACAGCCTGGCTCTACAGGAGCCAGCCATATTTTTATGAAAATAAGCCAGCAAATCCCATATTCCAAGACAAAGATGATATCCTGCAAGTGCAAGTATTAAAAACACTGCACCTCCACGAACGTATGGCTGAAATACATTCAGTATACCGCCCAGTAAAAATGCACTGACATACAGCAATATCCATGCTTTTATCAGAGTACGTTTTTCTTTTATCCCAAGTCCTGTTTTCAACAGACACATATTCATGACTCCGTGAAACAACACAAGCCTCCATATCTTTCCTCGCAAAAAGACCACAAATATGCAAGTCAGAAACGCACCGACCATTGCTCCCGCAATAATTCGCAGACGTCTGATCCGGCACTTAAGCATCTTTCCTACCATTAATAACAGGAAATAATCCATCAGAAAATTAATAAGAAAAAACAGATCTATGTACAGCTCATAGTGCATGTTCCACCTTCTTCCTCTTGTATACGCAATCGATTTTGTACTTTTGAGTGATTTTATTATACGTGTGACCACACGTAGATTTTGTCAGATAATGAAAGAAACAATTCAGTTTATTACGACAGGATTTTACGCATTATCCCTTCTTTTTCCATGTTTTTTCGCCATGTAATTTTATATGACATAATCCATGTATTTACCACAAATGAACGAATTTTTTATCGATGTGTTTTTACAATGATGAATAAAGAATGTGCCTTGGCATATTCTGGCGCCTGCGGCAGTCGTTTGCGACATCATCATTGTACGCCGCAGTGCGCATCCTGCCTGAGACTTTTTGTATATAATAGGAAATGCAATTTCCTATTATATACAAAAAGAGTCAAAGAAACTTATTCGTTTCTTTGACTCTTTTATTCATTCAATCTTGTATTCTAATATGAATTCCTATTTTTTAAAGAAATCCGGAATCTTGATAGACTGCTCTTTTACACGGCTTGTCGGAGTTCTCGGTGTCTCCATGGAAGGTGATGTTCCTCCAACTGTTCTTCTAGGAACTTCCGGCTCTTCCACTGTTCTGTTCACAGATCCCATACTCATATCAAGCTTTGGAGCTGCCTGCTGGCGAACCGGCTGTCTGTCATATGCAGAAGCATGTCCTGTATGTGTAGCCGTATGCCCCACATTTGCTGCCGGGCGCTGGCTTTCCAGTCTGGATTTTAATTTGGAAGCTGTACCTCCTACATTATGAAGTCCTGTTGCGATAACTGTGATCGTAGCCTCATCAGCCTTGGAATCATCATACATTGCACCAAAGATAATATTCGCATCTTCTCCGGCAAGATCCTGAACATACTCAGCTGCATCTGATGCATCCATAAGAGTGATATCTCCGGATACATTAATGATAACATGAGAAGCTCCGGCAATTGTTGTCTCCAGAAGAGGACTGGCAACTGCCTGTTTTACTGCCTCAAGCGCTTTATCGTCACCGCGTCCCATACCGATACCGATATGTGCGATTCCCTTGTCTGTCATAACAGTCTGAACATCTGCAAAGTCCAGGTTGATCAAGGATGGTACATTGATCAGGTCTGTGATACCCTGAATACCCTGCTGTAACACCTCATCAGCCTTCTTAAGTGCTTCCGGCATAGTTGTACGTCTATCAACAACCTCAAGAAGCTTATCATTTGGAATGACGATCAGTGTGTCTACACTTTCTTTTAATTTTTCAATTCCTGCAAGAGCATTGTTCATACGTGTCTTGGACTCAAAACGGAACGGTTTTGTTACAACTCCGACTGTCAGGGAACCCTGTTCCTTGGCAATACGTGCTACAACCGGTGTAGCTCCTGTTCCTGTTCCGCCACCCATACCACAGGTAACGAAGACCATGTCTGCTCCTTTTAATGCTGCTGCAATCTCTTCGGAACTTTCCTCTGCAGCTTTCTCACCAATCTCCGGTCTTGCTCCCGCACCAAGACCTTTGGTAATCTTATCTCCGATCTGTAAAAGTGTCGGAGCCTTACTTAACTGAAGTGCCTGTTTATCTGTATTAATTGCAATAAATTCCACACCGGCAATCTGCTCGTCGATCATTCGGTTCACAGCGTTGTTACCGCCGCCGCCGACTCCTACAACTATGATCTTAGCCGCTGCTTCTGACTCGTTGGTTTTAATTTCTAGCAAGGGTTTCTCCTCCTTTGTTATCCTTATTATACATTATACACCCATATATATTTCTATAATATAGACTTTTGTCCAAAATATCAATAGAATTTCATGACTTTTTCAATTTTTTTTGTTTTATCCTGCATCTTCCGGAAAAACTCCAATATCAAAAGTCGCTGTGTCACTCTCATCAGAAAAATTTTCCAGATGAAGCGTTCCTTCTTTTCCTTCCAGCTTTTCAAGAATCTTAGGAATCTGCGCAACTTTCACGGAAGTGACATCATTTCCAAGGCTCACACATACATTCCCGATGTACACATAAATTCTGTCAGAACGACACATAATCTTTTTGACAGACAACTCGTACTTTTTCATCTCTCTGGTAGCTTCCAGTATCTCCTGATAGATAATCGAACTTTTCTTTTTCAATTTGTGGTAAAGCTTAAGTTCGTCCGGATCCATACCGTCTACAAGCGGAATTCCATCTACCGGTACTTCCTCTACATCTACGACCATACCATCCTGGTCAAAATAGTAATACTTTCCATCCGAATCCATTACATATCCGATTCTTTCCTTCTCCTGAACTGTAATCTTAAGCGTCCACGGATTTTTAAGGCTTACCTTAATACTTTCAAAACAGTCCGGCTGTTTTCCATAACCGAGTTTATATTTTGCAAGCACATACAGCCCATTGACCGAATATTTATCGTTCTGAACAGATTTTACAATTTCTTCTGTACTGCAATAATCATTTCCCTTCACTTCTACTTTCTGGACATGAAACAAAATAAAAATTCCAAGTACAAAAATTAAAAAGGCAAAGAGCAATACAGAAAAAGCATAAACTCTATGTTTTCGTTTTTTCTTCTTTTTTTTCTTTTTCGGACGTCTTTCTGCATGATCTTGATAGTCGTCCAGGTATTCTTCCCTTTTCATTCACCCCTGCTCCTTATTCTGTAATCTCCTCTTCACAGTAACTTCCATTTTTCGAGACGCTTAGTACAAGCCCCATTTCTACCAGTAAAAATACAACTGAAGTTCCGCCATAACTAATGAATGGCAACGTAATTCCAGTATTGGGGATCGTGTTGGTCACGACCGCAATATTTAAGATGACCTGAATCATCATATGTGCCATTGCCCCGGAAGCAATCAATGCCCCAAACAGGTCTTTTGCCTGCGTTGCAATGACAAAAAAACGCCAGATCAGAAGTAGAAAAAGCATCAGAATAAAACATGCGCCAAATAATCCAAGTTCTTCACAAATGATGGAAAAAATCATATCATTTTGGGCTTCCGGTACAAAACCAAGCTTTTGAATACTCTGTCCCAGCCCTCTTCCAAATAATCCTCCACTCCCAATTGCATACAATCCCTGCAGAGTCTGATATCCCTTTTCATAAGCTTCCGGATTCTTCCAGACTGCAAGCCGTTCCAGCCGGTAGCTCTCCAAAGCAAGAAAGATTCCCATAAATCCTGCCCCGGCCGCTCCCAGAAAAACAAACTGCCCGTACTTTGGACTCGCCACAAAAATCAAAACGACTGCTATACTCAGAATAATGATTGCTGTGCTCAAGTTACTGGCTCCGACCAATCCTACTATCGGCAGCACGACTATCATGACTTTTATCAATGTCCGCATACGGTACATTTTTTTCACATTGCGTGTGACGTAAGAAGCCAGAAATAAAATAACCGCAACCTTTGCAAATTCCGATGGTTGAAATGACAGTGGACCAAGTGCAAGCCAGCGCTTGGAACCATTATACTCCCTGCCCACAAATATAACAGCAATCGATAAAAGCAGCGCCACAAGATAACAAAGCCACGCTATGTTCTTCAATCTGTGATAATCAAGCTGTGCAGTAAAAAACATTGCCAGAAGCCCAAGACTAGTCGCAAATACCTGCTTTTTCAGATAATAGGAACTGTCACAGAATTTCACTTCCCCATTATACGCACTTGTACTATACAGAATGATAAGACCTGACAGCACTAGGATTCCCAGTACTGTCAGGAGCGTATAATCGTATCTGCCTCTTGCTGCCATACGTGTCAATCCATTCGCACTCCTTATAAGGAATTTACAATCTCTTTAAATTTATCTCCACGTACTTCATAATTCGGGAACATGCCCCAGCTTGCACACGCCGGAGACAGAAGCACTGCATCTCCCGGCTCTGCCATCTCCACTGCAAGATTCATAGCTTCTTCAAATGTGTCCACATACACATAATCATGGAAATCACATTTTTCACAGTCTCTCGCAATCTTTTCTTTTGTCGCACCCATCAGGATCAGTTTCTTGACTTTTCCATCAAAATTGTTAATCCACTCTGTATACTCGGAATCTTTGTCGTATCCCCCGCCTAACAGGATTGTCGGCCGGCGCATTGCCTGGATTGCCTTAATTGCGGCATCCGGATTCGTTCCTTTAGAATCATTGTAATAAACAACTCCGTTTTTCTCAGCCACATATTCTATACGATGTGCGACTCCTTTAAATGCAAGAATTGCCTTCCTGATCGTCTCCATCGGAACGCCATAAACAGCTGCCATGCATACAGCTGCCATAACATTTTCATAATTGTGCGTTCCTAAAATCTGAAGTTCGTCAACATGGCAGACTTCGACTTCATCCGGATTCTTGTAAATAATTTTATCGTTATCCAGATAAATACCTTTTTCCAGCTTATGCTGACTGCTGAAGAACAGAACATGACACTTTAATGTCTCTGCGAATTTACGCATAACCGGCTCTTCATAGTTCAGAACACAATAATCGTCTTCTGTCTGATTTCTTGCAATGTTCTCCTTAGCAGCAATATAAGCTTCCATCGTATGATGCCGGTTCAAATGATCCGGTGTATAATTCAGGATCGCACTTACGTTTGGGCGGAATGACACGATACTCTCTAGCTGAAAACTACTCATCTCTGCCACGGCAATGGAATGCTCTGTCATAAGATCTGCTGCAACAGTATACGGATTCCCGATATTTCCAACTACGAACACATCATCCTGGTAAGCCTTCATGATCTCACCGAGAAGTGTTGTTGTTGTCGTCTTGCCATTCGTTCCGGTAATTGCAAGTACGTCTCCCTTACCAAATGTATATGCAAGTTCCACTTCTCCGATAACCGGAATCTCTTTTTCTTTCATCTTTAAAATAATCGGAAGATCTGTCGGTACACCCGGACTTAAGATCACCAGATCCAGCGTATTTAGAAGTTCCTCTGGAAAAGCACCGATTATGATCCGGGCTTTGCTTCCTTCCTGAAGCTTTGCGCGCACGTCTGCTTCAGTCAGTTTTTCATTTCCGTCATAGAGCACCACATCCGCTCCATTCTCTTCCAGTAATTTCACTGCCCCGATTCCACTGATTCCAGAACCGAATACCAGCACTTTCTTTCCTGCTACTACCATTTTATCTTCCTCCTGCATTCATACCCAATCTCGCGATTCGGTATTTTCATATTTTCTCTCTACTTCACGTAATGCCTCGGCTCCGTGCTTTGGACTTTTGAGATTTGGCATCATTACATGGCCATCAGTGCGATCAGACACAGAAGTGCTGTAATAATGGAAAATACAGCGACGACTCTTGTTTCTGACCAGCCACATAATTCAAAATGATGATGAATCGGAGCCATTTTGAAAAATCTCTTTCCACCTGTCTTTTTAAAGTAAGTTACCTGAATCATAACAGATAATACTTCTACCAGATAAATGAGTCCGACAATCACAATAAAAATCGGCATCTGGAGCATATAAGCTGCGGACGCAACAAAACCGCCCAGTGCCAGAGATCCTGTATCTCCCATAAACACACTTGCCGGATACACATTAAACAATAGAAACCCAAGCAATGCACCTACAACTGCACATGTAATCGGCTCAATTCCACTCTTTGTTCCAACTGCAACAACTGTAAAAAATGTTGCTACCAGAACAGTCACGCTTGAAGCAAGACCATCCAGACCATCTGTAAAATTTGTTCCGTTAACAGTACCAATCACGACAAAGAACATCAAAGGAATCGCAAGCCAGCCGATATCCAGATACTTTCCACCAGAGAACGGAATCAGCATTGCAAGAGAAACTCCACTGTACTTTACCATATAAAACGCAAAAATTGCTGTCACAACAATCTGAAGTGCCATTTTCTGCTTTGGATATAAACCATCAGAACGTTTCATAACAACTTTCAGATAATCGTCTAAAAATCCAATCAGACCGAATCCAAGTGTCAGAAACAAGATTGGGATAATCTTCGGATAGTCTTTAATATAAAATACGGATGTGATCACAACACTAAGCAGGATCATAACTCCTCCCATAGTCGGAGTTCCTGCTTTTTTCAAATGAGACTTCACACCATCCTCGCGTTCTGTCTGATCCATTTTAAGTCTTCTCAGCACCGGAATGATCAAAGGCCCCATAACCGCACTCAGTGCAAATGCAATAATCACCGGTAAAAATATCGTATAATCCATAACACACCTCTTCATTTCTTTTGTTCATTTTGCTTTAGTTAGTATACTGCATTTCGACGTCTTTTTCAATGCCAAGATACGGGAATATGTTGTCAAATATATCCCGTATCACCGGAGCTGCGATGGTCCCTCCGTAGTATACACCCTGTGGGTTATAAATGACACACATGCCGAGAATCTGCGGATTGGCAGCCGGTGCAAACCCTATAAAAGAAGAAATATACTTATTCGCACTTCTTGGAAGCGTCTGAGACGTAGCTGTCTTTCCACCAATATGGTATCCTTCGATCTTTGCATTTTTCCCGGATCCCTCTGACACAACACTTTCCAGCAATGCCTGCATCGTCCTGGAAGTTTCTTCCGACACGATTTGCTTTCCATCGTCATATTTTAATTCCCGCACTGTCTCTTTATCTTTGTCCAGTATCCGGACTCCAAAATGTGGTGTCACGCGCTTTCCACCATTGACCAGAGCACTCACGGTCGCTGCCATCTGAATCGGTGTCACTTGAAAGGACTGACCGAAACTCATGGTCGCAAGCTCCACTTGACCAATATTTTCTTCCTTATGCATAATCGTTGCTGCTTCCCCCGGAAGATCTACTCCCGTCTTTCCAAGAAGCCCGAACTGTTCAAAATAATCACAGAATCGTCCTGTTCCCAATCTCAGTCCAATGTCAATAAATACCGGATTACAGGAATTCTGTATCCCTTGTACAAATGTTTCAGCTCCATGTCCCCCTACTTTGTGACACCGGATTTTCCGGTCTTCCACGATCCGGTAGCCCGGACAGGAAAATGTATCTGAAAGAGATACCACCCTTTCTTCCAGACAGGCTGACGCCGTAATGATTTTAAAAGTGGAACCCGGCTCATATGTATCATTGATGCATCCATTTCTCCACATCTGATTCAAAGCTTCTTTTGATTTCTCTGAAATTTTCTGATCCTGCTTCAATGTAAATGGTTCGTTCAGATCAAATTCCGGTACATTTACCATGGCAAGGATTTCTCCGTTTTGTGGATTCATAAGAAGAATCGCAACCTTATCCGCCTGTTTTTCTTCCATGACTTTTTCTGCCATCTGTTGGGCGTACATCTGAATATTATAGTCCATACTGATTTGAAGTGTCTTGCCTGCCACCGGTTCTACCCGGTCTTCAGCTACACCCTCCAATTCAATACCTCTTGCATCTGTCGTTGTCAGAATCCTGCCGTTACTCCCCTTTAGGTAATCTTCGTATCTCACTTCCAGTCCTATGATTCCCTGATTATCACCACCGGTAAATCCAATCACCTTCGAAGCAAGCTCATTATACGGATAGTACCGTTTAAAATCTTCATCCACTTTCACTCCGGCAAGTTCCATTTCCCGTATCTTATCCCCTGTCTCCTTATCAACATTCGTTTTAATCCGTTCCATGGAAGACACCTTCTCCACCCGCTTTCTAATTTCCGCTTCCTCCATGCCCAGACATTTGCTCAGTTTTTTTATCACCACCTCTGGTTCCTTAATCTGGCTATGTATGACCGAAATTGTACACACCGTCCGGTTTGTTGCCAGCACTGTACCATTCGTATCGATAATTTCTCCTCTGGCTGCCTTAATCTTTCGTTCCCGCTCGTGAAGATCTTCCGCTTTTTTCTGATAATACTCCGCATCAAAAACCATCAGATAGACCATTCGTCCTATCAGACCCAAAATCATCAAAAGTGCCGCCAAAAACACAATCATAATTTTCCTTTTATTATATGTTTTATTTCTCAATACAAAAAACCTCAGAAGCGCTGTTTTTATCAATTTATTAGGACACTTCCGAGGTTATTCATTTTCATATTTAATTTTTCCTGTTAATTTTCAAATATATCTATTCTCCGTCACCGGACTCTGTTGCCATGTCATCTGGTGTATCACCACTGCTGTCACTGCTCGCACTGCTATTAGATGATTTTGCATCTGCTGCCTTAGCATCTGCAGATTTTTCTACTCCGAGATACGGGAATATCTCTGTCATAATCTGAGATGCCATTGTCGTTGCCAGTTTACTGTTTGCCTGATTGTCCACATTTGGCTCGTCAATCACAACGTAGACCATGACCTGTGGATTTTCCTGTGGTGCATATCCAATAAAAGAGACCAGATACTTTCCATTTCCTCTTGGCAGTTTTTCCGCAGTTCCAGTCTTACCTCCAACGTCATAACCTTCTACTGCCGCAGTCTTAGCTGTTCCTTCTTCCACAACTCCAAGCATATAATCTTTGATAATATCACTCGTCTCCTTAGAAATGGTATGTCTTACAAGAACCGGATCTTTATTTTCCGTCACATTTCCATTTTCATCCTGAATCTGCTTTACCACATGTGGCTCATAGTAATTTCCGCCGTTGATCAGTGAACAAAACGATGCTGCAAGCTGAGTCATTGTAACATTAAAGTTCTGTCCAAACGCGTTGGTAGCCAGCGTAGAGGAATCCATATCCTCTAGTGAGTATAAAAGTCCTGCTGCTTCTCCCGGAAGATCAATTCCAGTAGACTGTCCAAATCCAAACAACTGCTGATATCTTACAAACTGCTCTTTTCCTATTGCTGAACCGATCTGCATCAGTGCAACATTACAGGAATTTTCCAAAGCTACTTTTAATGACTGTGTTCCATGTCCATTACGGTTACTACAGTGAATATCATGGTCTCCTACGTGAAGAACACCATTGCAGACATAACTTTCATCTCCGGTCAGCACTCCAAGATCCAGACCTTCCGATATGGTAAACGGTTTAAATGTGGAACCTGGCTCATATCCACTGCTGATGCAGAAATTATTCCAAAGTGAATTCAGTTCTTTGACTTTCTCCTCATCAGACAGTGCTGCCAGTTCTTCTTCTGTGTGTAGTTTTGTCAGATCACGTGGATTGTTGAGATCATAATTCGGATAAGTTGCCTCCGCAAGAATCTCTCCATTTTGCGGATTCATAACCATAACTGCTGTATTCTTACTTCCAAGTGTCGTACCGGAACTGTTCTCCTCGTTGAACTGTGTAATATATTTTTCCACTACACTCTGTACCTGAAGATCAATTGTTGACACAACCGTATCTCCGTTTTGGGCTTCCTTCACTGTCTTTTCATAGGATGAATCTTCGCTCAAATATCCATATTCTCTGCCATCTGTACCATTTAAAATGGAATTATAAGAAGCCTCGATTCCATTACTTCCCACATTTCCAGACACGGTAAAGCCAATCACATCACTGGCCAGTGTATTATACGGATATGTTCTCACATAATCCTCTTCCAGCCAGATTCCATTGACATTCGGATAATTCTCATCATCCTCATCTATCTTTTCGAACTCCTGAGCCTTTTCATAACTGACACCCTTTTTCATAATCAGATAACGGCTGTTCGGATTCTCCTCCACTTGATCTTCCACGTCACTTTTATCAAGTCCAAAACAGTCTGCCAACACCTGAATTGTCGGGTCAACATATTTTTCATCACTGTTCATGACCTTTGCATCCAGAATCACATTGTATACGCGCTGGCTTGTTGCAAGCTTCGTGCCATTCCGGTCTACAATATCACCTCGTTTAAATGGAATCGTTCTACTCTGATACTGTTGCTGATCCAGCACGATTTTAGAATATTTATCCCCGTTAAAAGCATTGATATATGTAATTCTTCCTACCAATAAAGCAAAAGCCAGTACAATCCCCACGAAGAGTAATACTAGCTTTTTTTGCATAAGTTTTGTAAATTTTTTTCGAAATTTGTTTTTTCTTGGTCTTCTTGCCATTCTATCACCTATTTCGCATTCTTATCAGACTGGGCAAGTACTCCATCCTCCGGAATTCCTTCGTATTGCTTCACATAATCTCCAGAAGGGCTGTCATATTCAATCACCTGATCAGAAGTCGCATATACCATACCAAGTTCATTCATAGCTTTCTCTCGGATTTCATCTAAATTTACAGAATCCATCACTGAATTATACTTCGTATTGTTCTGCTCCTTCAAATCTGCAAGCTCCTTCTGCAAGGAACTTACTTCTTTTGAATGACTTGTAATTCTTGACTGCATCTGCACATAATTCACGCACAGAATCAGTGCAAATATTGCTGCCACCGCAAGAAATGTTACATAAGCACGGTTCATAGCCAGAGCCTTTTTTCGGTTTTGGCTGACCCGTCTGCTTACATTCTTCTTTCTCTTTGGAGCACTCGTTCGTCTCTGTGGCTCATATGACGGCTTTGTCACAACATTGCCATACACATACTGTCCCTGTCTGTTCACTCTATTCTTTTGTGTATGCACGGATCTTCCCGCTGCCATAATACTCACCTCAATTATCTATCCGCCGATTTTAGCAATGTTCAAAAATACGAAGCTTCGCACTCTTAGATCTGCTGTTGTACTCAAGTTCCTCTTCACTTGGCAGAATCGGCTTCTTTGTTATAATACTCCCTTTTGATTTTTTTCCACATACGCAAACCGGAAAGTCCGGTGGACAAGTACATGGATTTTCATTCTTTCGGAACGCACTCTTCACAATACGATCCTCCAACGAATGAAATGTAATAATGCATAATCTCCCACCCGGATTCAGCAGATCGATCATATCGTCCAGCGAATCGCGTAACACATCAAGTTCTCTGTTCAACTCGATGCGTATTGCCTGAAACGTCCTCTTTGCAGGATGTCCAGACTTTTTCTGAAACTTCATAGGAATTGATGCACGGATAATCTCCGACAATTCCGCTGTCGTCTCTACAGGCTTCACCGCGCGAGCCTGCACAATGTGCTTGGCTATGTTCTTCGCGAACTTGTCCTCCCCGTAATCGCGAATCACTCGGTAAAGATCTGCTTCTGTGTAGTCATTGACGATGTCTCTGGCCGTCATCTTCTGACGTGTATCCATTCTCATATCCAGAGGTGCATCTTCCCGATAGGAGAATCCCCGTTCTGCCGTATCAAGCTGATATGATGATACGCCCAGATCAAGCACGATCCCATCTACTTTGTCAATTCCCAGTTCATGAAGCTTTGACTTCATATCACAATAGTTGCTCCGGACTATTGTAACCTTCTCCCCGAAGTCTTTTAATCGGGCACTTGCAGCCTCGATTGCTGCAGCGTCCTGGTCTATTCCTACAATACTCCCCTTTTCTCCGAGACGTCTGCACACTTCGTATGCATGTCCGCCTCCACCGAGCGTTCCATCTACATAGATTCCGTCCGGCTTAATGTTCAGTCCGTCAATTGTCTCATTTAGTAATACTGATTTGTGTTTGAATTCCATATCTTCTCCCTCTAGATACTGAACCCGCTTGCTTCCATATCCGATGCAATCTCTTCAATGTTAAGCTCCACTTCAGCATTCTTTTCATCCCATCTGACCTTGTCCCATATCTCGGCACGCTTCCCCATACCGACAAACACAACTTCCTTATCAAGTTTTGCATAGGTTCTGAGCACAGAAGGAATCAGAGTACGACCTTGTTTATCAAGTTCGCCGTCTGCTGCGCTTCCCTGAAAGAAATAGGCAAAAGCGCGGGCTTTCTTATCTGTAGTGGTTGGTAATGCATTGAGTTTCTTTTCGAAGTCGTTCCATTCATCTTCCGGATATACATAAAGGCAATTTTCCATTCCTTTTGTTATGACGAAATTCTCCCCTAAATCGTCACGAAACTTTGCAGGAATGATCAATCTTCCCTTTGCGTCAATATTATGACTGTACTCTCCTTTCAACATGAAACTCACCTTCTCTCCCATGGCGGATATTTTCTCCACATCTCCACCACTTTGTACCACTCATCACCACTTTCTACCACTTGAAACCATTGTAAAACACTTTTCCACCTATTTCAAGCACTTTTTCCTGTTTTGCGTAAAAAAAAGAGAACTGAATTTCTTCAGTTCTCTGATTTATCTTCTAATATGCAATTTCACTTCTTATCTGTATACCCTCTATCTGTTACTCAGCTGTTGTTGCTGCAGTGGCAATCTCCTGATTAAATGTATCTACAGACTGATAATTCACTTCCGCTTCTTTCACCGGTCTGCTGGACTCATACATATTGTAAGCAGAATATCCAATCCACACAACAAGCGCTGCTGCTACAACTGCCACCGCACACTTGCGAAGTCTGTTGGCAACCTTCTCCTTGCGCATGACTTTCTTTCTGTTTGCTTTTTCTTCTTTATATCTGTCCACTTTTGCCTGGCTCATAATTCAAATGCTCCTTGTCTATGTTCGCTTTTCATATTGTAGCACATCCCACGCATTTGTACAACCAGATTTTGCTATCAAAGCCTGAGTTGTAAAGCCTGAGTCCTGCGAATCCTACACAACTACAATGATACCGCCGTCGTTAGCATACATACTACTGATTCCTGCCGTATCCACAACAATCACATCTTTAAATGTTGCATATTTCACCAACAGCTCTTTAAATGCTTCTGCGCGTTCCGGACAGTTACAATGGGAAATTGCAAGTATCTTATTCTGTGGATCTGACATCTCAGCCAGCACACTTTCTGCCATCTTACCAAGGGCTTTTTTCATGCCACGCCCCTGTCCGATCTGATAAATGTTTCCTTCCGGAGTTGAGCCCATGACCGGCTTAATATTCAGAGCCGTCGCAACAAACGCCTTAATTCCTGTCAATCTTCCGTTCTTTCTCAATGTGTCCAGTGTCTCCAGCACAAAATATGTATGCTGGGATTCGATGTATGCTTCCACCGTCTCTATGACCTGTTCATATGTCATACCCTGCTCCTCGCATTCACGGATCTTCAACGCAATCAACGTCTCTCCAATCGATGCAGAACACGAATTAAAAACATGGATATTCTTCTCGCCGTGCTCCTCATGATACAAATTCATGCCAAGAACTGCGCTGTTATAAGAACCACTCAGTTCTGCTGACAATGTCACTGCGTACACCCGATCCACATCACAGTCATACTTTTCCATATATTTTTCCGGTGATGGACAAGAAGACTTGGGACATTCTGCTGCTTCTGCCACGTATTGCAAGAACTGCTTCTGGTCAAATGTCTCATCATCTACAATCTGGTGTCCCCCTACTTCTATTGTCAATGACGCTATCTCAAAAATACCGGAAGCTTTCATCTCCGGTGTTAATTCTCCACAACTATCCACAATCACTTTATAACTCATACTTGCCTCCCGACTTAGTATCTTATCTATATCTCAAAGACACGTGTTCATTTCTATTATATGTAGTTTCTATTACTACATTAGTAATATAGCACATTTATTATAGAAAGAAAAGAAATATTTATATTTTAATTTTTCTTGATACTCCAAGAGCTATTCCCATTTCTGCCATCAGGAAGAGAACCGACGTACCTCCATAACTGATAAGCGGTAATGTAATTCCCGTATTGGGAATAACATTAGTCACAACCGCTACATTTAATATGACCTGAAGTGCAATATGAGCAAAAATTCCAGTTACAATCATATAACCATACACATCTGGCGCATTCTGGGCAATAAACAACAGTCTGTATAAAAGCAATCCAAAAATCACAAGGATCATAATAACACCAAACACTCCCAGTTCCTCACAGATTGCTGACAAAATCATGTCATTTTGCACCTCTGGAATGATCATTTTCTGAGCACTGTTTCCTAACCCTTTTCCAAAGAATCCGCCAGAACCGATTGCGTACAGTCCCTGCAAAGTCTGATAACTTCCGTCTGAAGCATATTTTTCCGGGTGCAGCCATGCAATGACACGGCGAAGTCGGAAGCTTGTACTTGTCTCCAGAGTCTTCGACAAAACAAACACTCCCACTGAGGCCACTACCACACCGGCTCCAACAAGCATCAGAAACGGTTTCGTCTTTGGGTGCATAACAAAAATAAGAATACATGTAATTCCAAGTACAATCATACCTGTACTTAGGTTATCTGTAAGAATATATACGCACGCAGCATTGAATCCACCCCAAGCCAGTGTCTTCAAAATACCATTCAGAGTCTTTGCCTCTTTACCAAGTTCAATAATCACTACCGGTATAAACAAAATTACTGCGATTTTTGCAACCTCTGCCGGCTGGAACTGCTGATTTCTCGGAAGTCTCAACCACCTTCTCGCTCCATTGACCGTCTTTCCGAGCGGCGTCTTAACTAACGCCATCAGAAAAATTGAAAACCAATACAACGGTTTCGCCAATTTAATATAGTAATGATAATCTATTGTTGATACGATTATCATTCCCCAAAAACCAACCACACAGAAAATCAACTGGCGCTTTAAATAGAACATACTGTCCCCTTGTTTTATCAGGGCACTATAAGAACTGGTACTAAATAGCATTACCAATCCAAAACAAATCATAAAAATCAGAACAGCTAACATACTGTAGTCAAAATACTGGTCTGCACTCTTAACATTCCTTGTATTTCTTTTTTTCTTTTTTCTTTCTGCCATTTTTTATACTCTCCAATCGTTTCTATTATAACGGGACACGCTTTCAAAAACAACAGATAATTCATGAGTACAGTAAATTCACAGTTTTTCAGATTGAAACATAATATGATAGTGCAATCAGTTATGAAAGGAATATGGAAAATGCAAAATTACCGTTATCGCTCACCAGGAAATTCCAGAGGCTGTATGAGACAGCCAGATTCCAGTCGAGAATTATGTGCAGGTATAGCATTAGATCAAATGCCTGTGACTATGGCCTATGTACCATGGACGAAATGGCGAAATATTTATGAGGCTGAAAAAGGATTACGAAGAGGAACTATTTTTCAGGATCTGGATAAACCTTTCCGTGGAATAGGAGGTTGTCAAAATGGCAGATAACAGACCTTGCAAAGCAGAGCTTCTGGACTGGATCAACACTGTGAGTTTTGTATGCGATGATACAAAATTGTTTCTGGACACTCACCCATGTACCACAGAAGCCTTAGAATTTTACGAGGAATTTAAAAATCAAAGAATGCAGGCACTTCAGGAATATGCAAAGTATTATGGTCCATTGACACTGGATACCATGTGTACTCCTGCTGATAAGTGGAAATGGATTGATACACCGTGGCCGTGGCAGGAAGGAGGGTGCTAGTCTATGTGGAATTATGAAAAAAGATTACAGTATCCGGTGAAAATCACAAAAACAAACCCAAAGATCGCACAAGTTATAATATCACAATTCGGTGGTCCAGATGGAGAGTTGGCTGCATCTATGAGATATTTGTCTCAAAGATATACGATGCCGTATAAGGAAGTAACAGGCACATTAACTGATATTGGAACGGAAGAACTGGCCCATATGGAAATCGTGTGTGCTATAGTGTATCAATTAACCAGAGATTTAACTCCAGAACAGTTAAAAGAATCGGGATTTGATAAGTATTATGTTGATCACACATTAGCTCTTTGGCCTCAAGCTGCCAGCGGAGCTCCTTGGACCGCTACCTATTTTCAATCTAAAGGAGATCCAATAACTGATTTGCACGAAGATATGGCAGCTGATGGTACGATTGTGTAAAGACAACATTGAGGTTTTAAAAGATAGTTCCCGATAATCTGGCATACTAGCTGCCAGATATGAGAACCTTAGAAATTCCAATGTATTTCAATAGGTACTTCCTTAGTTACAGGGTCTTTCTTGCCAACCAATACATAATCAATCAGCTTTTCAACGATTTCCCTGTCTAAGTGTTCAAGATTTGTATATTGCTCGATTAACTGACGTCTGTTATCGCCAACTTGCATTTTTCTTTCAATAACATCAAGCTGTTTCTGCGTATCAATTACCAGTTTTTCGAGCCTTTCTTTTTGTGTTGAGAAGTCTTTAGATAAATCCAAGTAATCAAGTTCGGAAAGAATACCCTTTACCTTATCTAAATATAGTTCACGGATTCCTTTTGTGTATTCCGCAATCTTTTTTTGATAAGCAGCAATCTCCGTTTCCAAAGCTTCTTTTTGACCTCGCAAGTCATTATTGAATTGCACATTTTGTTCAAGCTCATCTTTATCCAGATATTCTGCGGATAACTTATTAAGTTCATCAATCACAGCTTTTTCCAATTTGTCTACTGAAATGAAAGAACCTATACAAGCGTCCTTTGCTACATGGCGGTTAGAACATTGTAAATAATGCTTACCACGATTCTTTGATGAACGCATTGTATAACCACAATTCATACAGCGAGCTTTTCTGGCAAATAAGCCGATTGTGCCAACTGTGAAAGGTTTTGCCTTTTGAGCTACCAATGTTTGAACCCTATCCCATAACTCACGGTCAATAATCGGCTCATGTGTACCCTCAACTCTGTACCACTCGTCTTTTGGTCTGGGTTTGTTTTGCTTTGTCTTATAAGAAACGCTGCCATATTTCCCTTGAACCATATTCCCGATATAGATTTCATTCACCAACATATCTGATATGGCAAAATATTTCCATAGGGTACTGTTTTTCGTTTTAGGCTGCTTGTAACGCAAACCATGAAGTCGTTTGTATTCCGTAGGGTTTGGTATTCCTCTGTCATTCAGCATACGGGCAATGGCGGTCTTTCCATATCCCTGTGAAAACAGTGTAAAAACTTCTCTGACAACTTCCGCAGCTTCTTCATCAATAATCAAATGCCCTTTTACGTCAGGGTCTTTTTTGTAACCATACAGGGCAAAAGCACCGATATGGTGTCCGTTCTTTCTTCTGTCAGTGAGAACGCTTTTAATGTTCTCTGACATATCCTCTAAGTACCACTCATTCACCAGACCATTTATCTGTCTTGATTTCTTATTTCCTTTATTAGCGGTATCTGCATTATCAACAATGCTGATGAAACGAATACCCCAAATAGGGAAAAGACCGTGGATATATTTTTCCACTAATTCTAGTTCTCTGGTAAATCTGGATTGTGTCTTACAAAGGACAATATCAAATTTACGATTCTTTGCGTCCTCCAACAACCTGTTAAATTCTGGTCGTCGTCTGTCAGAACCAGTGTAATCATCATCACTGTATATGTTGTAGACTTCCCAACCATGCTCTAATGAGTATTGAAGTAACATTGACTTTTGATTCTGAATACTGTTACTGTCGTCTGTTTCTGATTGTTTGTTTCTATCTTCCTCTGATAAGCGGCAATAAATAGCAACTCTTGATTTTGATTCTATCATGCTTCGTTCTCCTTTTAGAGAAGACGAAACAAACTATCTCTACATAATGTTATTATAACATCTTGTAGGATAGTTTGTCTATCATCTGGCAGGAGTTGCCTTTCCTTTATTTTTTTCATATTGATTTATCAACTCTATCCATTTTAGAGTAAATGTTTTTGTAAACGCCGCTCTATCACAATTTTTAAAAACATTCTTGCAAACTACCTTTGCGTCATTTGCCATTGAACCACCTCACTACAATATATTTACAAAGTATGCAAAAATGCTTGTACATTATGAAAGAATTTGTCTATAAATAAGAAGTAATCAGATGGCTTTGGAAAGCTCCACTGGAATTTCACCATTCCCATTCTGATGGGTGAACCGTGTCATACGGGTGTATCATTATTCTGATATACAGGTCATGGCAGCAACTTTTCCAACAGTCGCTTACGGATCACTGGCATGGTCGCTCGCTTCTTTATCCCTCCTTTCGTGGGTCATGGCGTTCCAGTCCGTCGGCTCACCGTATATCAAACGTATCTGATTACTTTATTCATTTTTCAAAGAACACTTGTAAAACGGAGCTGGAATGAGGTGATAGAACACTCCGTATATATTCGCTTATTTCACTCTGACTTCAAAACCTAGAATTGCTTTAATAAGAGCAGCTCTGATTCTGCCTTTCAGTTCCATGTCGACCACAATATACATATTTCCGTGTTCATCATAGAACGGGCGTAAACTTGCTTTTGATATGTAAGCGTCGTAGTGATTTAATATTTTCTCTATTGCCACTTCGTCGCCATCAGCAGCTAAACTGATTGTGGAGAATAGAGGACACTTTTTTGTAGACTTCATCATGTTATAATTCCTCCTCATACATATCTCTAATGAGCTTTAGTGAACACATTCTGTTTCTATAAACAGAGTTTCTGGAAATATCCAAAATCTCTGCGATTTCTGCGTCTGGTAATTCCAGAAAATAGAACATCAACACAACATTGCGTCGTCTTTCGCTTAATTTTTTGATTGCTTCACATAATTTCTCATCATAGACACGAACTTCTGTACCAAACACATCAAAGGAAGTAAATTCAATCGGGTATTCGTCCGATACACCCAACTGGTTTAATTCCAGCTCTGGTATTTCACAGAAAGATATTTCATGCTTTGCACGTCTGGCAAGTTCTTTGTTGTAGTTCTTTACAGTTCTGCCAATCACCTTACGAGCCAGACAGTCAAATTGAAGTCTTATAGCGTTCTCAAATGAAGAAGGTTTCATAATCTCACCTCCTTTCAAGTTGAAGTTGCTAAAGCGAAAAGGCTTTTTACCTCTTTCCGCACTAACACTCAACACGGAGGGGCGATTTGTAACCCGAATCAGAAAAAAATCAAAAAATTTTTTAAAGTAGCAAAAAAGCACAAGGGCATATAAGAAATGCTGTTCTTGTGCTTTTAAAATTGTTCCTGTTATGTAACGTGAAAAACCATATTCAAGGGTATATTGTGCCGCTGTGAAAGCTAGGATTTTTTTGACAATAACGGATATATTGAAGATTGTCGATTATACAGGTCTTTCAATGCGGCTACCTCCCAAAGCCGCTAACCCAAAACCATTATGTTGTTTTTCTATTGATGGGAAAAGAAAAAGGCGGCTTTTCAACCGCCATCTGGAAAAAGGTATTTTGTGACACGCAAAAACGGTACTGTTGATAGCGGTTTTTTTTATTTGCCGCTATGCAGCACTTTTTAATTGATTTACGCATAATAGGAACTGATAAACCTTACTATACGTTTTTCTATACCTGTTAGAAAATCAACAGGAACAGTAAAATGTAGTGAGGTGATTAAATATGCGTAAAAAAGAAGATAAGTATGATTTCAGAGCCTTTGGTCTTGCCATCAAAGAAGCTCGTAAAAAACGAGGTCTTACTCGTGAACAGGTGGGAGCTATGATTGAAATTGACCCACGCTATTTGACAAATATTGAAAACAAAGGGCAGCACCCAAGTTTACAGGTGTTCTATGACCTTGTATCATTACTTAATATTTCCGTTGATGAATTTTTCCTGCCTGCGTCTGATCTGGATAAAAGCACCAGAAGACGACAGTTGGAAAAACAACTTGACAACCTTTCCGATAAGGATTTAATTATCATGGAAAGTGTCGCTGACGGAATTATCAAGTTTAAAAAAATAAAAGAATAATTTTACATTTATCAGAGTTATTTTTTCTTAATGATATTTTCAATGTTAATTATTTTTTGTGCTATCTCTTTATAAAAAGCAGGTTCGTGAGAAACAAGCAAAACTGTGCCTTTAAATTCCTTTAATGCAATTCTTAAAGCTTGTTTTGCTTGAATGTCCAAATGGTTTGTTGGCTCGTCCATGATAATAAAATTACAAGGAGTAAGAGTTAATAGGCATATTTTTACTTTTGCTTGTTCTCCACCGCTTAATGTGCCAATACTCTGCATTGCGTGTTCTCCTATGATTCCGCAACATGCCAGGTTTTTTCTTACTTCCTTTATCGTAAGGGACGGATAACAATCAGACACTATCTGTATTGGAGTTTCCTTTTCATTTTCCCAATATAAATCCTGTTCAAAATATCGTAACTTCACTTGCTCGGAAAAAGAAAATGAACCATTTAGAACATCTAATTTTCCGACCAATGTCTTTAATAATGTCGATTTTCCAATACCGTTAAAACCAGTTATTACAACTTTCTGTCCACCATTAATAGCAAAATCAATGTCAGATAAAACAGGATAATGATAACCAACAGATAAATGCTTAACGCTTAAATGTTCTGTATTTGTCAAAGGCATTTCACGAAAATGAAAAAATGGCACAACTTCTTTTTGTTCAATAGCCTCCATCTTATCCATTCTGTCTAGTTGCTTTTGTCTGCCCCTTGCCATTTTTGATTTTCTTCCTGCTATATTTTTACGGATAAATTCTTCCGTTTTCTTGATTTCCTTTTGCTGTGCGGAATATTGACGTATATAATTCTCTCGCAGAGCAGTTTTCTTTTTCAAAAATTCCGAATAAGTGCCATGATATTTTCCGATTTTGTAGTTATCTATATCACAAATTCGATTTGAAATTTTTTCTAAAAAACTATAATCATGCGAAACAACCATAAAGGCATTACTTAAACCGCAGAGATATTCCGACAGCCAATCAATATGTTCTTTATCCAAAAAATTGGTTGGTTCATCAAGCAATAATACGTCTGGCTTTTCAAGCAATAGTTTTGCTAATATTACCTTTGCACGTTGACCGCCACTCATTTGTGCAATAGGTCTATCTAAACCGATTGCTGATAATCCCAAACCAGTTGCGACCTGCTCTATTTTCGTATCAATCAAATAAAAATCCTGTCGTTCTAATTCTTCTTGATACTTTGCTGCTATGTCTAAGTTTTGAAAATCACCATCATGTATATTCTCATATAAACAGTTCATTTTTTCTTCCAATTCATATAGATGTGAAAAAGCAGTTTTCAAAAATCTTTTCATATCAAGCTGCATATCAATTTCAGCGTATTGGTCTAAATAGCCGATACTTGTTTTAGGCTGCCATATAATACGCCCTTCATCGGGGAGAAGTTGCCCCGTACAAAGTTTAATCAGCGTACTTTTTCCCGTTCCATTCTGCCCGACAATTCCAATATGTTCTCCTTTGTTTAATGAAAAATCTGCATTTTTATATAAAACATTTTCACTAAACGAATGTGATAAATTTGTAATCTCTAATAAACTCATGTTTCATGTTCCTTTCTCTGTTTTTGAGCATAAAAAATAGGAGGCAAAATACACAAAGTGCAATAGCCTCCTGTTAAAATTATGAATGTATAACAAAAGACTATAGACAAAACATTGCCTATAGCCTTAATTTTTTTACGTTTTATAACATACGGAAAAGAGACAATAAAAGTATATCACTCTATTGCCACATTCCCGATGAAATCTTACGCATTTTTTATATGCTATACTCTGTACAATGTTTCATCGGATTTAATTGTACAGAGATAAGTTTCTTTTTGGGTTGATTTGTTATATAGTAATTCATAATTTTTCTCCTTTATAAAACAAAGAAATTTTAACACATTCATTTTAATGTGTCAATCTATCAGATTATCTTTTTATCCTACAATCTTCCAGTTACTATCTTTTTCCAGCGTTAAGTCAAACTGTGAAATCTGTGTTGCTTTTGTTCTCTGGTCGAGATACTTCACCGATACCGAAACTTTGACCTGTTCCCCATCTTTGATGAAGATAGGATTTACCAACTCTGAAAACAGATAACCACAGTTTACAGGTTCAAGCACATTGCCAGATACATAATAGGCAAGCTCCTTTTCCGTAGCGGTAGGGTACAGCTTAAAGAATGTTTCCAAGAACTCTGTCACTTCCTCCGTTGTGGCAGCATCCACCGTTCCGTCAGATTCCTTTGTCTTTGGTTCATAGCTGGATTTTGTCGGTGTGCTGCTAATGGTCGGATTCTGTGTGATAACCATGTTTCCATTGCTATCTACATGAACCACTACCATATAAGCGGAGGTGTAACCGATTGACGTTTCACCCTCCGTTACCGTCTGATCTACGGAGTAGACAACGGTAAAGTCGTCTGTTCCAGCCTGTTCTATATCCCAAATCTTTACATCTGTTACCGTAGAGCTTGTAGGTATATCCTGCCTTACCGTATCGACATTCAAATCCTGCAAGCTCTTAGTCAGATAATTGTTGATGGCTGCGGTTCTTTTATCAATGGATTCCTGCGTATTACTCCAAGAATAGTAGGACTTCGCAAAGGCTTTTACAAAGTTCTCTATCCTGTTAGTGTCAACAATTCTTTGTTCAATGACTTCCTTTTCAT
Organism: Dorea sp. Marseille-P4042; assembly: GCF_900290215.1. Taxonomy (NCBI): domain Bacteria; kingdom Bacillati; phylum Bacillota; class Clostridia; order Lachnospirales; family Lachnospiraceae; genus Dorea; species Dorea sp. Marseille-P4042. The sequence goes on from NZ_OLMI01000002.1 coordinate 218,600, forward strand.
GTACCGTGTGCATATCAATGGCGGTGAAATTCTTATACACCCCAAAGCTGACGCTTGTAATCAGCACCAGCCATAAGGCAATCACAGTTTTCTTGTGTGTGCCGACTTTCATCACAGGCACTTTTTTCTCTTTTTTCGGTTTTGATTCCTTGTCCTTTTTCTTAAATATCATAGTACCATTTCCTTTCTATTTTGATTTTACCCGACCAGCACCAATCAAGTGTTTCTGCCAGTACGGGCTTGTTAAATCTGCATATCCAATAGGGTCGCCAGCGTGATACATTCTGTTGTTTCCTGCATAGATTCCCACATGGGTGACATACGTTCCAGAATTATAAGTGGAGTGAAAGAATACCAAGTCACCAGCTTTCGCCTGTGACAGCGGTATGTGCTGTGTAGCGTCATACTGTGCCTGTGCGGTACGAGGTAGACTGATACCAGCTTTCCCATAGCACCAAGACGTAAGACCAGAACAGTCAAAGCTGGTGTTTGGATTGCTGCCGCCAAAGACATACTTCCAGCCTTGATACTTCAATGCTTCTTTGAAGATTGCCTGTGCGGTAGCGTCACTGAAACTGGGAACAGCTAAATACTGGTTCACCAGACGGACATAGAACATATTTCCGTACTTATAACGCCAGCCGCCATTTTCCTTAATGGAAATCTCATTCTTATAGGTGACTTTGACACCGCCCGATTTGTCTTTAGCGAAACTGACAGCCAGTTCAAAAGTGTACTTTTTTCCATGCTTCGCCACATAGTCAATGAAGCCACCGCCATAGTTATAGGCTTGTACCACTGTGTCAATGTCACAGCCTTTTGCTTCTGCGGATTTTAAAAGCTCCGAGAAGTATTTACACCCCTGTTTGATGGATTCCTCCGTCGAGAGGGAATTAGGCGGCAACCCCATTGATTCTGACGACTGCATGACATCCGTAGCTGTACCGCCAGATTCCACCTGCATGATGGCAAGCAGATAGTTCACATAGTCCGAGATTCCGTATTCTTTCGCATATTTTTCTACCGTCGGTTGATGTTTCAGCACTTCCTCTGACAGATTCAGTCCAGAAAAATCAAAGTAGGAAGTGCTGTTTTCTTCATCATCTGCGGTCACGATAAACAGGAACAAAAGCAGACAGATAATCACCGTAAAAATCCCACCGAACACAGCGAAGTGTCTTAGCTTCATTTCTTACCGCCTTTCCTGCTGGTCGTTTTCTTCATGGTTGACGGGTTTGTGGTCTTTTTCTGTACGGTCTTTGTCTGCTTTTGATGTTTGATTGTCTGACGGGGCATATCTGTCACAGTTCCCGAATGTTTTGGTGTAGCTGCTGGAGAAGAAGATTCTCTGGCAACCTGCGTCCTTACTTCCTGTTGCTTTGTGACAGGCTCTTTTGCTCTGGCAGATTGTGATTGCTCCCTCTTAACAGTAGTAGGACGTTCTTTGATATTCTGTTCTTCTTTAGAACCTGCCGCCTGTGGAGCTGCTTTCGCAGATACAGGCGTTGTCACTGGTCGCTCATGCAATGGGGCAGTTCCTTTCGCTGTACCAGCTTTTGTCGCTGATCTATTGTCCTGTCGCTCCTTATCCCGTGTTTCCTGTTTCTTCTGTGTCTTATCCACTATCGGACGTTGCTTATCCTGTTTTTCTGATTGCGGTTGTTTCGATACCGCCTTTTTATCCACGATACCACGCTTAGAAGCGGACTTCGTTTCCTGCGACTGGCTTACAGAGCTGCTATGTACTGTTGATTGCGAAGAATCACTGTTCTGCTTATCGGGTAATGCAAGCGGCTTCTGATTCGTTGGCAGAGCAGGCGGCTTTCCGTTACCTCCACTATTGGAAGATGGCATATTGTTTGGTCTGGTATGACCGCTGCCTGCTGATTTTTTATTATCTGCTTTTTTCGTAGAAGCAGAAGCAGCCGCCGCACCAGCAACACCGCCAACAGCACTAGCCGCAACCGTTCTTCCGATTTTACGCTCCAAGCGTCTTGCTCTGCGGTTAAGGAACATATAAGGTCGTCGCATGATTCGTCTGCTGACCTGCTGTGTATCAGAAGATTGCAGACTGAACATTGCCATCAAATCACCCAGTTTAAAGTAGATTCCTGCAAAGGTGACTATCTGTAAAAAGGCAATCATAAAGAACGGATAGCCAGAAGAAATAGAGTAAAACATGGTCGAGATACTAAATGCTGTCGTAATAATCAGTGTGATTCCTGCCCTCATCATAATGGTATTGAACAGCTTCGTAAGTGCCTTTTTTGCCATATCCTCATAGGTCGGAATCATAGACAGGATAAAACTGATTGGCAGGAACATAGCGTAAATGATAAATAGCACCTGTGAGAAAATCATCATGCCCGTAAGCAGAAATACAAAAACCGAGATACCGATATTAAAGATGAACAGAAACACCACCATACCTAAACGTGTCATGGTCTTTGTGACGCTCAAATAATCATTGTCCTTATCCTCGATTTCCTCAATCACAACGTCCTCTCTGTCGTCCGTGTCTGGACTTTCCGATAACAGGCTTTCCACACGGTCAGAACCGAGCGTTTCTATATCCGATTCCCCGTACTGTAAAAGCAGCCACGGTTGTTTCACCTGTATGGAAAACAGGCTGTCTCTTATTAAATCTACGCTGTCTTTTCCTTTGCTGTTGGAATCGGGCAGCACGATTTTTGTACCGAGCGATAATGCCGAGCTGCTTATATCTGCGGAAAAGTCATTGATTTTGCTGATATAGTTTGGGGCATAGGCAATAAAGGACGCTGACAGGATAAATACCACAAGAAAGTTGATAACCGCATGAATGGCTTTTGTGGTTTCTCTTTTTAACAGTCCTGTGTATGCCACATAGATTCCCATTACCAGAATGAGGATAAGCAGGAATCCTACATAAAATCCCTCACTGGAAAAGCCATTGGAAGTCACACCAGCTAATGTCTGAATGTTCTTTCCGATAGAGCTTGCAGTATCAGAGATAAAGTCCAGCTTATAGGCTTCCTGTACTACATAGCCTGTCGCATTGGAGATATAAAGGCTCACCGTCCAGACAAAGTTTGTGATGGCATATAGTCCGTACTGAATACTTTTGCCGATACCGTCAAGCCAGTTCCACGGCAGCCAATCCCAACTTGAATCCACATAGAAATCAAGCTGGTAGTTTTCCAGCGGATATTTGGAATAGGTGTTAGCGTCACTCACCGTATTGTCTACCAGGCCAGCCGCATGAGCTACCGTACCCGTGATAGATAAAAATACCAGCACACCGAGAATCACCGAAAGCGTGATAAGCAGATAACGGACTATTTTTCTCTTGTCCATAGGCTTCACCTCATTTCTTCCGTCTGCACTGGCGGTCTGGTATCAAAGGCATGGAACAGGTCAGCGAATACAGGGTGAATCTGGATAACGCCCACACGCCCGTATAAATCTTGAAACAGGCATTGCCCGTTTTCCAAATCCCTTAATCGCTTCTGGTTGCCCTCGTCCTCCTTATCCACACCGAAAAATTCAAGGGTATTTTTGATTTCTTTTATATCTGTGCTACGAAAGGCAAACTTCAAGCCGATATTGTTCTTCATCTTTTCGTCGTCCACATCACCAGAGTTTTGTGTCACAAAGTACACAGCGGCATTCATGGAACGACCAGCACGAATCAGCTTGTTAGAGAGTGCTTTTCCCTGTGCTACCTGCAAGAACGTCCACGCTTCGTCCAAATCCACCATCTTGAAAATGCTCCTATCCGAATGGATAAAATCTAAGGCAAAGGTACTGATAACGATAAGCATTGCCACGGAAAGCAGCTCCATTGTGGTATATTCTTCAAATTTTGTGTCCTTGTCTGGCAATACAAGGTCAGCCACCTGTATGATGTTAAGCTGTCGGTCTAAACTGATGGATTGTTCCACATCACCGTCCGAGAATAACAGGTGTGCAAAATCATAGTCCGTCATGCTCTCAATATGGTCTGCGATATTCTCTGCCACAGGAGAACCGTCTTTCCTTAATTTATCAATGACACGGAGCAGTCCTCGTTTTTTGCTCTGGGTAACAGAACGGATTGCACGCCTTAATACAGGGAACTTCTCACCGTCACGGGAAGAAATACCTGTAAGGAATGTTAAAATATCAATCGCAAGGCTTTCAGCGTCTTTTGTACGCTTCATAATCACATAAGGGTCAAGAAGTCCTTTGTTCTTATTCTCGCTGGTAAGGTTGACGATTTTGATTTCATGTGCAATATCGGGTAGTGTTTCCTGCCAGTTGCCACGCTCTGATTTTGGGTCTACAATGACCGCTTTTCCTCCAAACAGCACCGCATAATAGATGATAAGGTTGTTACAAAATGACTTGCCACCGCCAAGAGAACCAAGAAAAGCGGCAGCTAACGCATTGGTGACGGAACCCTTAACGCCCTGTGCCGCAAGGCTGGGTTTCAGATATACATTTTTTCCTGTATCAAGGTTATAGCCGATATAGATACCGTCCGTTTCCCCAAGCTGCTGTGTCGCACCGAATCCAAGTCCAGCCAGAAAGTCAGAAGTGACGTATTGGATATAATCATTGATATATCTTTTGCTGGACGGGATAAACTCACCATGCAACCCCAACATATCACCGAATGGGCGTACCAGCTTCACATTCAAATCGTCGTAGAAGTCCTTGACTTCATCACAGCGGCGTTTCAGTTCTTCCAGAGTATTAGCCGCCACACGGATAACGTAGGACAGCTTATACATGGATTCTTTGGACTGGTCTAAGTTCGTTTCCAGCTCATTGACTGAATCCAGAGCTTCAATGACGGTATTTCCTGTTTCGTTGTTGGATTCCCAAGCATGATTATCCAAGTCTTTCAGCTCTTTCTTTTTGTTCCTAACAGTCGTCAGAGCCTTTTTGTTGGTGACGATTTCCACATTCATAGAAGTGGAAACGGGGAACGTGAATTGCTGTTGCTGATAATAAAATATCTCGCTTGACGGAAAATCCAGCTCACCCACGATATTGTTAATCGTGAAGTAGGCAACAAAAGTTGTCTGATCTTCACGCTCAATCTTTAGGTATCGCTGGTTTTCTTCAATCATGCAGCGTGTCGGACGGATAAGGTCATATCGCTTCACCAATGTTTCACGCTTTGACTTTCTTATCGGGAGGTCATAACTGTAATCACTGTAGGCAACGCCGGTATTCCCGTAGATATGTTCCAAGAGGTAGCCGAAGTCGTTCTTATCTAGTCTGCGGAACTGAAAGCGGCGTGAGATTTTGCTTTCCAAGAATTTTTCCATCTTTAGGAAACGGTTGATTTCATCATTACTCATGGAAACGAAGTCACCCATCAGCTTGTGATTGACTTCATAGATAAAATCCGCAAAGGTCATAGCTGCTGATTTTCGCATACCCTTGAAGCTGATTTCTTCCTCATTTACCAGCAGCTTGAAGCCAAGAAAAAAGCGGTAGTCAATCTGATTTTCACCAATCATCTCAACCAACGCTTCTGTCTGTTCATCTACCTTTTTACAGGCAATCTCTTTTAATCTGCCTGTGATTCCCTTTTTGGAACGCTCCTGTACTGCACGCAGGCTGTCCTCTGTGGCAATCTGTAGGGCATGGATTTTTCCGTCACGGTTCTGGGCGATAAGCTGACGGAAGTTGTCATGCACCATGTATTTTTCTTCTGGTGACAGGAACGAATAATTGTAAGGTGTCAGCTCATAGTAGGCAAAGCACTCACCGTCATGATTGAACACCAGATTGTTTTCTATGTACTTAATCGGGAACATACATCACACTCCTAACTGCGGTCACGCTTGTATTGAATTTCTGATTTTTCAGTTTGATAGCTTTTCCTGCATAGGTCACTTTTGGTCGGAGGAAAAAGCTCACACAGGATTTTAGGAATCCAAAAGGCTTTTTTCCGTCAAAGGTCTTTTGCGATACAAACCAAGTGAACGCCACAGGGATTCCAAAGTATTTGAGAAATGCACCGTCAATCATGTTAAAGGGCGGTAGCTCCCCAAAGAGAATCACCACAAACAGCGACACCACGAACCAAGCCATCTGACTGAACGTGACAGGGAACGGGAGCTGAAAGTCGTTGATTGCATAAATGACTTTTTCCACGCTCCATATGCTTGTATAGCTTTTGATTTTCTTCAATTTTCACAGCTCCTTTCTGTTCTAAAATGGAAACAGCAGCCTATGTTTCAAGGCTGCTGCAAAAAAATAACCAGTGTCATTTCACTGGCAGATAAAAAATATTCAGTTGTAATTGTTAATACGGACATTCAAACACGCCATGATTGGTGACGACAAAACGCCCCTCTAAATCAAGGTCACGCCCGTAGGCTTCATAGTCTATGTAACTGCGGATTCTGTCTGGTATCTCACCCAGACTTTGACATTCATCTATGAAGTAATAGGCAACGTCTGTCATATCGTCACAATCGGGATAATGGATAATATCGTCTGCATGTTCGCACAAATCTTCCAAGCTGCTGTAATAGCCTAGCAGTTCCGATAATTCGTCCTGTATGTCCTCTGGTAAGTCCTCCACCATTTCACACAGGCGGTTGACTTCCTCAATGGGTGTGTACTCGTCAATCTCAAAGGGTAGCTCATAATCATGGATTGCGTATTCTTCGTATCTGTCATTCAAGCCGATACGTTCTGCCATCTCGTCATAATCAACGGGCGGCGTAAACCACGCACCCACAAGCTCACCCTCGTTGTATTTCCCAAGATTGGCGATATAGATTCGCATTTCTTCGATACCACATCACCCCTTTACTGATAGCGGAATACGCCGCTTGTGGTAAATAAGTATCTGTCGTCCATTTCCAGCTCACTACCATAGGAGTGATAGTCGATATGTTTCAACAGTTCGTGAGGAATCTCACCAAAAACATATTCTTCACGGATAAGGTATTCTGCCAGAGCTGCACCGTCACCCACATCATAGTAGCGTATCTCGTCCTTGTGGTCGATAAATTCCTCGAAGCTGGAAAACCATTTCTGCTGAATGGCTTTCATTTCATTGCCGATAGGCGTACCCTCCAATTCCAGCACCATGCGGCAGTTGGCATTGATTTCCCAGAGCTGCGTATCGCTGTGTAAGTCAAAGGGCAGCTCATAGTCTGCAATCTTAATCTGTTCTTCGTTTTCCACACCGAGCTTTTCTCTGACTTCCTCAAAGTCCACAGGGCAGTGAAACCAGTCACCAGAGTAACCGTCGTCCTCGTCATGGTAGGGTTTCGTATTATTTAAAAGGTAGATTCGCATTTCCTGCAAGGTCTGTCACTTCCTTTCTTCATTTCCAGTATTCCCATTATAACAGCATAATCTACACCGAACACATAATGAGAAAATTTTTCTAACTGTTCTTTGGGATAATCAAGCGGTAACTGTCGTTTGATTTCTTCCCACACCTCACGTTTGTGGTAGGGCAGGTCAGAAACATCATTACAGCCGATACAGTCTTTCATATCCTCAAAAATATCTGTTTTCATAGTGTCCTCCAATCTTAAAATTTTGCATAGAAAAAGCAGCTAACCAATAAAGTTGCTGCCTTTTTATTACAATCGTTGATTCTTAGTGCTTTTAATCTTCTTTAATGGAAGAAGCAATATTACTGTTTTTGATTTTGTTGTTATCTCCTAAAGTAACACTTTTATCATTATATATTAGCACATGGATATGATTTATAATATTATTCAATTCTTTTTCACTTTTGCTTTCAATATCAATATCTAAATCATCTAAATTACCGAATTGTTTTTCCAAATATGATAGAATATCAAGCAATTTACTTTCAACTTTTGGAAAAATATTTAATACTTTTGGCATATTAAGCTCAACACTAGCTGTTGCAATCATCATACCGAGGTCATTGTTTGCCTGTGCTATGTATGGATAATATTCAGCAGGAATCGGTTTTATCAATCCGCTATTATCATTTTTTTCACTTTCTGCAATAACACCTTTTAATGCTTCGATACCTTGTCTGATTTTAATAGTCAAAATATCTTCTTTAATTTCATCGGGCAAATTACCAAGTGGTAAAGGAACATGGTTATATGTTATATGATTTGCCATTGACCCTTTGAAATAAGTTCCATATAGTTGTCCTCCAATTACTCTATAATCTGGAATTTCTACATCATCAGGATAACCTTCTATTTCATAGTTTACCCAATCAAGCAAATCATCGTTTTCTAAATCTTGCAATAATACCTTCGTACGTTTCAGTGCAGTTTGTGTATCTGCCTTACCGTTTGCAAGGTCTTTAATAATTTGACTTTTAGCCATTAAAACCACCCCTCAATCCATGTAATAATATTTTGCCAGAAAGAAAATAATAAAATTATACCCACAAAAAGAGAAACCAAAATGCCACAAATCCACGGGTGCTTATCATAAAATCTCTTTTTTTCTTTAAGATTGGTATTCTCTATCTTTTCTGCAATATTTGAATTTACAATCTTGTTGCCATCACCAATGTTTATTCCCACTAAATAATTCCTCCAGTAAATCTATATTTGCATATGATTTTAGCACTAATATAGATGATATACAATCTTTTGTTTTTTACTTTAGGACTATCGGAGCATTACGCTCCGATAATCTTATTAAATAACTGTAACAGTACGTCTTTTACGCCAGCGGCATTGAATACCAAGCCGACAGCGATTAAGGCAATCACCAGAAAGCCGATAAGTTTGGAAAACTCACGCTTGAATCCGAGATACACCCCGATAACAGCGATTGCCATAAGCACAAGGGATTGTGCGTTAGATAAAAACCAGTTGTATATGGATAGGTAAGTTCCTGATATTATAAATATCTCAAACTTTTCCCCCCATTCACACGGAGCGTGCGACTTTCACCGCACTCCGCGTTCCATCGTGTTTATATTGAAAAGTATTTATGTAGTAGACCTATATCAAGTTTAATTCTTGATTGCCAGCTAATACTCTATATTTATTTAGTCTTATGAGCTGGACTTTATTTAGCTTCAATAGAGCTATATATTTTTGTATTGTTTCTTCTGTTTTAGCGTGTATTAGACGGTGTACCGCCTCTTTTACCAAAATAAGATTTTTATAATCGTCATTTCCACCAGCTCCAGTTGGTACAATATGATGACAGTGTATTTCATTAGCTTGTTGAAATTCTTCCAGAGTTATAGCACATTTTCCATGTTGAGCAGAAAATAGCGAAATTCGATTGTCTGCGTATTCTATTGTGCGATTTTCCAAAGATAATTTCATTAACTGGTACATCAGTAATTTATCAACACTTAGATTGGTGTGGATAAATTTTCTTCCCTCTAGAGTGTAGCAATTCGCTAAATACACCTTTGCCATTGGTTTTCTGTGTTGGATATATCCAACAGGGAAAATAGGTTCGCCCTCGCCAGCAACATACCGGAGCATTTTAGATTTACCATATCTTGTTGCCTCCTTTGTCGTAAGTTGTCTGCCTGTTTTTCTCAATCTGCCCCTTTTGTTTGTACCTAATCTGTTAGTGAAGATAGCCATTACAGCTCTATTCAGTTTCATACAATCCAGATTTACATTCGTTGCAATCTGATAATAATTTTGCATACCTAATACCATTGAATTATAAAGTCTTGTTTCTTCTAATTCCGTTTTCCCTTTTGAGGGAGAAGCAATTTTCTTTGCCTGTGATACCAGCTTGTCTTTTTGGTTTTTGAATTGTTTATCACTTATATGTGATTTAACAACTAACTTCTTTCTTCTCGGTATCATTTTAATCTTGAAACCAAGAAAGTCGGAGTATCTTTTTCTAACATTTACAATTCTTGTTTTTTCTTGTGATACTTCCAATTTTAATCGTTGTTCAATCCATTGAGTGATTGCTATTTTGGCTTTTTCAGCACTTTCCTTGTAGCGGCAGAAAACTCTAAAATCATCTGCATAACGAACCATATACATTTCCTTTAACTTTGTTTTCTTCATTTCTTTGTAAGCGTTGCTTTTACATGGGCTACCGCTTTTATTGATATGAACCACATAGTTTTTTGTAACAGGATTTTCCTGCCATTGGCTTTCTACCCAATGGTCTAACTCATTAAGAACAATGTTTGCTAGTAGTGGGGATATTATTCCCCCTTGCGGAGTTCCTTTCTCTGGATATGTTATTGTACCGTTAGTCATTTTGATTGGAGCTTTTAATATCCTTTTTAAAATGAATATCAAGTGCTTGTCCCGTATTCCCATAGCCCATATCTGTTTTATCAGCTTGGAATGGTTCACGTTGTCAAAGAAACCCTTAATATCAAATTCAATCACATAATGTAGCTGGCTGATTTGTAGGCGGTTATAGGTTGCTTTTATTGCATTTTCAACTGACCTATTAGGTCTGAAACCATAGCTGTTTTCACTAAATTTAGCTTCGCAGATTGGTTCTAATACTTGTTTTATACATTGTTGTATAAGCCTGTCCCACATACAAGGAATACCTAGAGGTCTGGTTTTCCCATTTGGTTTTGGTATTTCTTTTCGCCTCACTGGCTTAGATCGATACCCATGTGGACTGCCTGCAACAATGTATCTTACTTTTTTGACAACTGTTTCTGCTGGCAATTTGCCAATATCTTTAATTATTGTACCGTCTGTTCCTGCTGTTTTACTGCCTGCATTTGCTTTGATATTTCGATATGCCAGTAATATATTTTCTCTCGATAGGATAATATCCATAAGATGAGTGAAAATATCTCCATTCTTACTTTTGGCATATAAATCATCAAAGGTGTTTTGCATTTCGTAATATTCGGCGTGTCTTAAATCTTCTACACACAATGTTTCATTTTTATTTTTAGGCATAAGGCTTCACTCCTTTGCTTGAAATTGAGTGAGCTTTTTTATCTTACTCGTAATCCTTATTGAAACAACATAATACTTTTCTAATATATACACGACTTGAGGGCATTCCTCCATTCTCATTACAAGAATTTCTTAGGTTCGCCCTCTGCTTTTCAGCATTAGTTCAACTGCTTATTGTTCTTCGTCAGTTTATTCTCTTGATGAGAACCCAATACCTTTCCTCGTTCCGATAATCTTATCTATACATATATATCCTTAGGTCACTAGCTATAAGCCTGCTGGCTTGATACCGCCTGTAACGTTATATGGCATTTCATAACCTATATTCTTACTTTGCCACACCAGCTACGATTTCTCGTACCTTTGCATTTCTACAAAGTTCAAATTTAGACCCGTACATTCGCTGTTTCGTCAGTTCCTTATAGAACATTCTAACCATAGATATTTTATAGACCCCCGACCTGTTGGATACGCTACCCGCCTCTGGATAGTTTTCGATAGAAGATATATGTTCATCAACTATTACGGTATCTTTCAGCCGTCTTTACCGAGCTTCAAACATTCTGAGTTTCCTCATACAATGCTTGTCGGAGGCTCAGGGCAGGCGTTTCAGAGCGTTACTTCATCATTCCACCTGTCAGATTATCAGTTCTCCTAATAACCAAACTTTTTCGTTCTTTTATTAGTGCCTTAGCTTTTCACTAAGGAACGAGTCGCACATAAGTTNGGAGGCTCAGGGCAGGCGTTTCAGAGCGTTACTTCATCATTCCACCTGTCAGATTATCAGTTCTCCTAATAACCAAACTTTTTCGTTCTTTTATTAGTGCCTTAGCTTTTCACTAAGGAACGAGTCGCACATAAGTTCTGTCCGAAATTCATTATCTCTTTCTCCTTTCCATCATTTCAATTTCTCTGTCTGCGGCTTTTGCAGACTGCATAAGACACATAGTTACTACTCCGAATCCTGCCCCAAGTGAGAACAGGAAGAAGTCAAATAAGATATGCTTCATGTTGTCATTCCTCCTTACTGATGATTTCCTCTGTGGAAGTCGTCTGTTGTTCGATCAGCTTTTTATGACGCTCGGTGAGCTTCGCATGGTCTAAAATATCTTTGAGGTAAGTCGTACCGTTGGTATTGTCTATCTGCTGTAAGACTTTCCATGTGGGAGCTACCTGTCTGCTTATCCAGTTCAGCGTCCTTGCGAGCGTGTACGGTTCTGGTTTGGTCGTCAGTTTCAAACGCCCACGATCAGAACCGATAAAGTACGCCCATTTCTCATTGGTTTTCCATTCGCTGCGTCGCTTATCCACCTCCTTGTCAGCGAATCGCATATAGCGGTTGATAATATCAAAAGCGGTACGCTCTGCATCGTGGTAGGTCAGCAGGTCACGCACCGCATAATAGGCTCGCTCATTCTTTAGCCTTATTTCAAAACGGTTCTTTATTTTCGTATCTTCAATGGCTATGTCATACTTTGCGTATTGTTCATAGTCCTTTTCGTAGATACAGAAATAGACTTCCGATTTGAGCGAACCGACGTATAATGTATTTCCCATACCGTATTTATCCTGTTCTTGACTTCTTACAAGCTCACCGCTGCGGTAGCTCTTGAAGCTGCGGAATACGGAAATACATTCCTCATGGTTACATTTCTCTGTCAGCTCTGGAATGTCTAAGATTCCTGCCATATCATTGATGGCAAGGTCAAGACGTTTCATCACACCTCCCTCTATCAGAGCGTCCATGAGAAAGTCATACCAGCTCCTATGCTGTGCCAAAAGGTAGCTCTCCATCTGGCGGCAGCCTTTCCCTTTCAGCTCTAGCAATGTGCCTTTTTCTTTATCGGGCGAAGTCAGCACGAACACATCACCCAAGACATAATGTTTCGCATAGGAGTAGAACCCGAAATCCTCATGTATCATCACATCAAGCCTTAATTTGAGAATATCCTCAACCACGTGCTTAACGTCCTGTGTGGGGAATCGGATTCTGACGTAATCCAAGACCATTTCCAGCGGATTGTCTGGATTCAATTTATCCAGAGCGTCCGTGAATTTCCCCTTGATTTCTTCCGTCAAGGCTACTTTTCCAGATTCAAGCCTGCTGACATACTCTCGGCTGACACCAGCCATGACCGCAAGCTGATTCTGGGAAACGCCGTACTGTGTCCGTTTTTCTTTAAAATCATTTATCCAGTCGGTATCGTTCAGTAAAAATCCCTCCAATCGAAAAGGAATGTGACATTTACCGATTTTGTCACATTCCCTTGAATGTTTGAAAAATCCTCATATTTTAAGGATTTTTCCATATTAAATTGACTGTTTTCAGTTGATTTGTGCCCCCCTGTTAGATAACGGGGGCGAATGGTTGGTGTGGCAAGCCACACCAACACAGGCTAGTCCGTACCTGCGGCTTTCGCTTCGCACGCCGCCTGTCCGTCCTGCCTGTTTTGTGACAATCTGCCTATTTCTTTTAGGAAATCGTGTCCTTTGGGTACAAGGGGAGTGTAAAACTCGGATATGACACTCGTTCCCGTATCGACATATCCACGTCCTTTGATCTGTTTCAGAAAAAAGTCCTTGTCTACCTCACCAAACATCATGGAATAGCCAAGCTCTGACATACGCCCCAATGCAACACGGAAGTTAAACTGGTCACGGATTCCGTCACCGAGATATTTTGCGTCTGGTCGCTGACAGGCGAGAATGAGAAAGTAACCTGCCTGTCGTCCGAGCATGACTATTTGTTTAAGCTTATTTAAAACAGCGGCGTTTTCCTTTGTCGTCAGCATTTCCATAAACGCCACATATTCATCAAAAATGAGAAAATGCGGAGCAAGACCAAGATAGGCATAGTTTTCACCCGTCTTGTAGTTCTCCATGAGTTTCATAGCTTCACTTCTTGCCATCATACCGTCATAAAATCTGTCAATACAGGCAGTTATATCTTCCTTTTTGTAATAGACTTCTGGCATGACGACGGATAAATCCGCAAGGTCGGATAGCGATAGGTAACTCTTTGATGTTATCTCCAAGTTTTCCCCCGCTTCACACCGTACATGAAACTTTCGCTTCATACGGCGTTCCATCATATTCAAATAGATTCATAAGTTCTGGTTATTTTATTGCTTGGTATCCATAGTTCGCTCGTATTTTGTTCAGCTTTTTCTTTTGTTGACTGCTCAAGCCATAGTTCATCAACCACATTTTCGCCTGTTGTACTGATTCAGTCAGTATCGCTTTTGATATTGGTATTTCAACAAATACAAGATTTTGGTATTTATCTCTATCTGTTTCGGTAATATTCTTGTAGATACAAACCATATCAGTCGGGCTATGCCTTCGATTAGTGATATAGCAATTGCCTTGTTGGGCTATAAATACCGAAATTCGATTATCATTAAATTCAACACTCTTTGTGGTGTCTTTATACTCTAAAAGAATCCGTATCTCTCCTTTCGTTACCAATGCTATTTCCTCATGTATTTTGCTTCTTCCGTGTTCTGTAAAGTTGCATATATCCTGTGAGAAATTCAGCGGATTTTTGTGTTTTACTCCGTTGATTGGCAATAGAGGAGTATCGGCAATCATAATAATTTTTGTTTGTGGTCGTATTCCAGTTGTTTTCATCTGGAAATCTTGACTTGTAGTTTCAAAAGGTATTAGCTTTGCAATCTTTTTAAAACGAACTCTGGTGGTCGGTAAGAGAGCGTAACTTACTTCTGTTAAATTGTTGTATATATTCGTAGCCACACAATAATAATTCTGCATTCCCATAACCGCCAGATTATAACGTGCAATCTGGAAAGTAGTTGTGTGCCTGACTATATCCTTGACTTTTAACTTTAGATTTGTTTTTGCTTTCTTTAGTGCTTTCTGGTTCATATCTGTTTTGGCAACATATCCATGTTTTGTCTTCCCTTTTGGAATCACTTTAATTTTGAATCCCAGAAAATCTGATGAATTTTTCTTCAGATTTACTACCTTTGATTTTTCTGGACTGATTTCTAATTTCAGCCTTTTGTTTAGAAAATCTACGGTACTGTGATAGAATCGCTGTGCTTCTTCATAGGTCGAACACATAATTTTAAAATCGTCAGCATAACGCACAATAAAGCCACTTTTTAACCTCGTATGTTTCTTTGCATATTGAAACCAACCGTTTTTATTACGGTGCTTTGGCTGGAAAGTTTCCCATTGACTGCTTACCCACCAATCCAATTCATTAAGGACTATGAGCGAGAGCAGGGGACTTAACAGACCGCCTTGCGGAGTTCCTTTTTCTGGAACACCCTCGCCGTCAATTTCAGCTTTCAGCATTTTACTAATAATGCAAATCAGTCTTTTATCCCGAATGCCAAGTGTCCAAATCTGTTTTAACAATTTCCCGTGGTTGACATTATCAAAGAATCCTTTAATATCTACATCAACGCAGTAATGATACTTTGATATGTTTATCAAACTGGTTACTCTGCCAAGTGCATGGTGGGCACTTCGATTCGCACGGAATCCATAGGAATGATTATGGAACTTAGGTTCGCATATCGGTTCTAGGACTTGTAAGATACATTGTTGTACAAGTCTGTCCCAGATACAGGGGATTCCGAGAGGTCGCCTTTTATCGCTTGCAGATTTAGGAATAAAAACCCGTCTGACTGATTTTGGTTGGTAATTATCCAGGCTGCTTCGGACTTTCATAATAATATCTTCATCACATAAATGTTTAATATCATCAATCGTTAGCCCATCTGTACCAGCGGTTTTGCTTCCGCTGTTTGTTTTTAAATTTCGGTATGCCAAGCAGATATTTTGTTCTGAACCAATAATTTCCAGTAACTTATAAAAGTTATTACCATTTTTGCTCTGTGCGTATAACTCATCATAAATATGTTGCATATCATAATATTCGTTATAGCGGAGCTTGTCTTTCTTTAGCATGGTCTGTACCCTCCTTAATCACAGGAGCAAGTACATCTTTTAGTCTTACTCGAACCCATACCATTCTTAGTAATTCTATTCTTCAATGACTAGTGGCTATCCCTCCACCGTTTGTTATCACGGTTTCATAGGTACTGTGCCACCACTTTCACTGGCATAAACACACCTTATATTATTGCTAATCTCACAACAACCTTATGATGTGAACACTTCATAGACAGTAAAATCTCCATGTTGCCAGCTTTCAACGTTCCAAACACACTATCTGTACATATATATCCGTAGGTTTCTTCTCTAAGCCTGCTACTTTGATAATGCCTGTAACATTATATGGGTTTTCATAAAAACGAGTCTTACTCACCCACAGTAGCGACACTATTTGTGTCACTGGACATTTCTATCCAGTCCCGATATAGACCTGTACATTCAAAGATTCGTCAGTAGACCGCTCATCTACATACTAACCATAGATATTTTATAGACTTCCGGCATATAGGATACGACACCCACCTCTGGGTATCTTTCGACAGCGCTATCTGTTACGGTATCTCTCTGCCGACTTCACCGAGCTTCTGACAGACCTATGTTTACTCATAATCCTGCCAGTCGGAGTATTAAAGTAGCCTTTCAGGGCGTTACCCCATCATTCGACTATTCGTGTGTTCAGTTCTCCAACACAATTTTAATTGATTGTGCAGTGTCTACTTTTTTCAAGTAGAAACGTCTCGCACCGTTCTTCGGGTCTAACACATACATGACCGCATTGCAGCGGAGCAGAGCTTCAATGATAGTGAGAATAAAATAGGTCTTTCCTCCACCAGTGCCGCCAGAAATCAGCATATGGGGGAGCTTGTCATACTCCCACCAGACATTTTTCATCAGACGCAGGCTGCCATGTTCCGCCTGTACTTCATTGATAGTGATTCTATTTGCGATAGTGTCATAAAGTAAGACATACTCCACATAGCTGTCCTTTAATTCTTTTGACACCAACTCACAGTACAAGCCTGTTTCCAGCTTCTTTTCCAAGTGTAAGAGCTGGTCTTGATATTTTCCCAGCGTGATTTCTGTACGGATATACAATAGTCCGTTATCCATACGGTAATACAGTTTAGGAAAATAGGTGATTTTCTCTTTTTTACTGGACGCTGGTAAATCCTTGAAGAATCCGCTTTCCTGTGTTGTTTCCGATTCATACCAGCCATTTTCAAGTATCATCTTTGCTAGCTTTTGACGGTGGAAGAGCTGCTTCACCCTGTCATACTGAAAACGCTGATACAAAAAGGCAGCAATCACACAGACCAGAGCTGACACTATGACCGTAACTATCCTATATGGCGTAACTGAAAAATGGACACTGCCATCTTGTAGAAAGCTAACCGATTCCCAGTCCGTTGTTACAATTGCCTTTAGGTTCAACAGTATAATCATAGCAAGAAACAGCAGGGCAGCGAACCAGCCGAGAAACGAAAAACCAGTGATTTGTCGCTGGCTCTGATATGTTTTCCCCATTTTTTGAATTGTGGCATATAAAAATCTCCTTTCCATGAAAAAAAGCAGCAAACCTTATAGATTTACTGCTTATGCAATATAGAATATTAAGTTTTAATCAAGTATTAAATGATATTATTCTTGCACATAATCATCTGTTGTAATTACTTTATTTGATAATATAATTTTTCTATTTTTATCTTTTTCATCTTTATATTGCAATTCTACTTTATCAGCACCTTGAATTTTATCTAACATATCATACATAACATAGATTGATTGTTTTAATACCTGTATTTCTTTTGGAGCAATATTGGCAACTTCCATCTCATCAATATGTGAGATATGAGCAGAATATCTTCTGGTTTCTTCATTATCAGGGATAAGGGAATATTGTTCTTTTGCATTTTTATAGAATATTAGCCTAAAATCTCTCATTATTTTGGGAGTATCACTCTGATTATATATTTGAATTATATATTTTATAGAATAACCATAAAAATCTTCATCCCTTTTGCCGCCCATACTGCAACCGACATCTCGAAATGTTTGAAACTTGGCTTCGTATGAAACAAGATAATTTTTTAATTGTCCTCTTTTTTTTAATATATCAGTAACAATCAGTGTTGTAACACTACCAAGAATTGTACCGATAATTCCTTGAAAATCATTTAGTAGTTGCAAAATTTCTGACACTTAAACTCCTCCTCGTTATTAAATTTTAGTATATCACAAATCTTACTTTATGAGGAAATTATATCCTATTCCAATATTGCAAGCAACAAAACGACATGACTTATTTTTTATTCTGTGATTGCTGGTTATGGTGCTGTGGATTTCCTGCTGGCTGACCATTCTTATTCTTTAAAACAATATCATCTGCCTTGATGTACCAGTCCACGTCTGCACCTTGAAATGTAGCGGTTGCCACCGTGTCTGCCACAGGGTTGATGATTTCCACCTCTGCGTTGTAGTCAAACTCCTTTAATGGAACAGTGGCGGGAATACTTACCTGTATCATGCGTCCCTGTTCCTTACACTTCAAGTCGTAGGTACGTTCCTTGATTTCTTCAGAAACCGTACCGTCTTCATTCTGGATATGTACCTCACGACGCAACGCCGAGAACTTCAACACTCCGAATGTCTTTTCCTTATCAATAATGATTCCATTTGCTAATCTCATATAAATTTTTCCTCCTTATGCTTTCACCATATCGTCCGCTGACAGGATATAGTTTGTGAATCCTCTTGTACCGATTTTGTAACCCTCTGCGGTGATTTTTGGATTGATAAGTTTTACTTTTTCCTCTGATTCAAAGTTCTTCTCACCAGCAGAAGCAGGCAGCACCACGATAATATCATCTGCTCTCTGCACGTCCGAATAAAGGTTGAAGCTACGGGAAACGACCGTCATACGTCCGTTGATCCTACGCTGTTCCACCTTATTCTCACCTGCAAATTCCAAATTCCCGAATGTTCTTTCCATGTTAGGGATAACGTGTTTTAATTCCATAAATGTATTTACCTCTTTTCTTTCTATATTTTTAATGATTGATAGTGTCATTCTGCTGTCTGGATAGTATCTGTCTGCCTGTGAATCATCAAGGGCAAGCGTTGTGCTTGAAGCACCCTTGACAATCCCCATTCAGAAAGATAAATGATAATCAAGCAGAATTTGGTTAAGCTGTCAGTTACAGACTGACTTCTTTATGGTGGGCGGTGAACGGGAAGTTTTCATATACTGTGACTTCCCGTATTATTTAACTTTCTTTACTTTGCGAAATCTCTTATATCCTGCAAAAATAAGACCAACAGCGGAAATCCCCATCATAGCGAACAATGCGGCAAATGGTGTATTGTCACCTGTCTTTGGTGAATTGCCTGTTCTTGTTGGTGTGCTGGGTTCTTCTGATGTGGCAGGGGATTCTGGTTTTTCTTTGACTGTCACCGTCTGCCCCTTATCCTTGATGTCCTTATGTTCAGCTACTTTGATAGGCTCGTCTGGATTTGTCACGTCATATAATTCCTCAAATGTGACAAGCTCTTTTCCTGCAAGCTCACTGGCATTGAATGTAAATGCAATCTGAACTTCCATCTTCGTATCGGTAGCGGTGAAAGTAAGGTCATTTTCTACACGTTTACCATTTATGATAAGCTCTGCATTTTCAGACTTCACCATTTCCCAGCCTTTGAGCTGATATTTCACACTTTTTTCAAGTCCGTCTAAAGTGACGGTATCAACGATAGTCACATCTTTACCAGCTTCGATTGTCTTTTTCCCTGTTGCCTTGTCGGTAGCGGTTGTATGCATGGTAATGATACGCTCTGTGATTGTCACAGTCTGTCCGTCGTCCTCAATGTCCTTATGTTCTGCTACCTTTGTAGGCTCGTCTGGATTGGATAAATCGTACAATTCCTCAAAAGTTACAAGATCTTTACCACCAAGAGCAGAAGCATTGAATGTATAAGAAACCTCAACTTCCATCTCTGATTTTTTTGCAGTGAAAGTGTAATCACTTTCCACAGGCTCACCATCAATAAGAAGCTGTGCGTTTTCAGACTTCACCATCTGCCAGCCTTTTAGTTGATACTTCGTACCTTTTGTAAGTCCGTCTAAAGTGACGGTATCAACGATAGTCACGCTTTTACCAGCGACAATTGATTTTTCGCCTGTTGCCTTATCAGCAGCGGTAGTATGGATAGAGATTTCTGGTTCATAATCATCTGTCAATGTACCCAAATGAATGACAGTCTTATTTCTTGAAACTATCACATCAAAAGCAGGAATCAGTGTCATTCCTTTGTTGGAATCACAGCGTAATTCCTCGATTGTATAGGTATCGTAGAGCAACGCACCTTTGCTGTCGTCTGGTGTGGAAGTACCGAACCAGATACCGTCCTCACTGTTTTCGCCAGCGTTGGTGTTCTGTGTATGAGATACCCAGTCAGCAGCGGTAGAGAACTGACCGTTTGCGTCCGTCACAATGATGTGGCTTTCGCCTGTGGTCTTGCTTGTGATCCTGAACGGAACATTCGCAAGTCGCTTATGAGTACCGTCACCGATTTTCACACCCTCCAAGTCACCACGTTTAATCTGATTGTAGATGGAATGTGCTTCGTCAGTTAAGTCAACGATTTTTCCATTCTCTGTGATTTCAAACTCAATCGGTTTTGCACCGTCCGTCAAATATCCCTCTGGGGCGTTGCTTTCTTCTAAGCGGTATTTCCCATAAGGTAAAGTATCTGCGGCAGTCGTAGCGATACCGTCAACGCCTGTATGGATTGTCTTGACTGTTTCATTTTTGTTGTATAATTTGCCATCTACCAATACCGCATTATCATTTAAGGAAATGATTTCAAAGGCAGTATCTTTCAATGTTGCACCGCCTTGTGGTTTTGTGTCTTTTGTTTCAAGGTCACGCTTTTGGATTCTCACACCTCCACGGATAATCTTGTCCGATACGGAATACTGGTTGCTGCCGCTTAATGCTGCAAGTTCGCCATCTTCTGTAATCTGTGCCACATACACGCCTTTTATCAGTTCAGAACTTCCAGCGGCTTGCATATAAGCACCATCTAACAAGTAACCGTTTGGAGCAGCTTTTTCTTCTACAGTGATAGTACCAAGCGGTAAACAGATAGTACCGTTTTGTGTATAGAAGCTGTCACCAGATGCCTTATAGGAATCTGCCAATCTTGTGATATAGTGGATAGTGTTATCGCTGCCTTTTTCCGCTTTTGTCTTTGTCGTCCATGTGCGTGTTGGTTCTGATGGAAGATTATCTTTTGTGTAATAACCGTCATAATACTTCCAGACGAACTCCGCACCCTCTAAAGAAGCGTTACCCTGTGCGGTTGCTTTTCCTGTTTCCATATCAATCTTGAAAAGCTCAACCAAAGTGTCTGTGACTTTTGGTGTATCGCTGACTTTCAATGTGGAAGTTTCACCAGCCTTTACCGTAAGGGTATAGACGTTGTTATCTAACTGGAATCCTTTTGGAGCTTCGATTTCTTTTACATAGTATGTAGAAGCTCTCAACTCCACCGTATCCGTATTCCCGTTGCCATCTGTCATAAGTGTGGCAACTGATTTCGTGCAGCCTTTATCAGAATAGACACCATAAGTCGCACCAGATAAAGAATAGCAGTCATTAGATTTTGTAATCGCTGTATTACTGGACGATTTCTGAATCTTGCCATCACCGACAGCTAACTTCGCCCAGAACTGTCCTAAGTCCTGTCCTTCACCAACATAGATGTAACCACCGCAATCGTAACGGTCTTTATTTTCTTTAGCGAAAGCCTTTGCGTTCTCATAGACTTCTGACTGGATTTTCTCTGACACTTCATCATAGGCAGCTCGTACATTGTTGTACCCCCAGCCTAAGTGAACGCTCAATCTTCGCCAGACAACACATTGTTCCAACAGATAGACTTGTTTGCTGGAAAGACTGTGCTTTTCTGCATACTGTTTGACGTATTCCAGATTCAACGCCACATCAGATATTTGGTCGTCGCTCATTCGCTCTGTTGCATTGATACGATTCTTATATCCCGATTGGAAATTTGTGTTTATATCAATACAGTAGGCAATCTGCCCGTCAGCGTTCATTATGCTTTCTTCAAAGCTGGAAACCTCTGAACCGCCATTGTCAATCTTGACGATTGTTCCTGCTTTACCGTCCGTAGTAGTATAGACGGAATCCGCAGCATGAACCTGTGTGACAGGTAATGCAGTAAATACGGTTGCAAGGGTAAGTACACCTGTAAGCAATCGCTTCATAATCTTTTTCATAATGTTTGATTCTCCTTTCATTTTGGGTAAAAAAATAGACGCTCATTGTTGAACGTCTTAGTTGCTGAAACCATTGGAACTATGTAGGATAGCTTGCTTCATCTTCATTTTTCTATGTTTTTGTTCTTATGCAATCGTAGCAGGAAAAGGCTTGTCCTACGCAAAATGGCGTATTTTCAAGGGTTTCCAGCTATGTTGTTCTTACGAGGTCGCCCCAGAGCAAAAAGCACGAACGACTTATGACAATATTTTACGGCTTGTAAAAGATCCTGAAGTCTGCGATCCGATTCGTTTTCTCAGAGAACGTGAAATCGTACATTACCAAAGATTTGGCGAAAGTCTCAGAATCATCCAGGATCACTTGGATAGTAAGAACTTCTATGCAATTAATCCTGAATTTGATCTTAAATCTTAATTCAATCAGCCAAAAATATCCAACGATACCTTCCGAAAGTATACGCAGTCTCCTGCAAAATAATAATGAGAGTGTGGATCATCCACACTCTCAGTTTCTATAACAAAATATTAATCTCAGTTTCTGTAAAAAATTCAGAAAAGGCTCCTAAAGAAAACTTTCAGCTTTTGCATCTTACTTTAATAACATATACACAATAACTGCTGCCACTACGATAATTGCAATCGCAAGAATAATAATCGGTGCTTTAGACACCTTCTCTTTTTCAACAGAAAGCATGTCATCATACGCTTTTTTCATCTCGCGTTCCCGCTTATCACGTACTTCCTTTGGCGGAATATTGGAATACTTCTGTTCTTTTACAGAACGTTCCCTCTTTACATTCTCTTTTCTTGCGCTATCTTTTTTCGCACTATCTCTTCTACCAGCCTCTTTCTTCACAGACATACGCTCTGCTTTCGGAGCCACATCTTCCGCCTGATGCTGTGGAACTTTAAATTTTTTCTTACATGTATAGCAAAGCAGATAATCCGGATCTTTTTTGCTTGGTTTCAATGGTCCGCCACATGTTGGACACTTCATCATCAATACCTCCTGTTATCTATCTCTTAGATCAATGGATATTTGTCAGTCAGACCTTTTACCATCTCGCGTACTTTTTCAATATTATCCTCACTCTTAATCACAAGTGCAATACCTTCCGCAATCACATCCATATCCTCTTCTACCATGCCTCTTGTTGTGACGGCTGGTGTTCCGAGTCTTACACCACTTGTAACAAATGGTGAACGTGGATCGTTCGGAATTGTATTCTTGTTGCAGGTAATATGAGCTTCATCAAGACGACGCTCCAGCTCTTTTCCCGTCACCTCTTCATCGCGAAGATCTACAAGCATCAGATGATTGTCTGTTCCTCCGGAAATGATTTTCACGCCACGGGACTGTAATCCTTTGCAGAGTGCCTGTGCATTTTTCAGAATCTGCTGTTGATATTCTTTAAACTCTGGCTGTAATGCCTCTTTGAAGCATACTGCTTTTCCCGCAATAACATGTTCCAATGGTCCGCCTTGTATTCCCGGGAATACAGCTTTGTTAAAGTTGAACTTATCTGCTGCCTCCTGGTTACACAGAATCATACCTCCTCTTGGTCCACGAAGAGTCTTGTGAGTCGTTGTCGTTGTCACATGAGCATATGGAATCGGGCTTGGATGCAGTCCTGTTGCAACAAGACCTGCAATATGAGCCATATCTACCATCAGATATGCGCCTGCTTCGTCTGCAATCTCACGGAATTTTTTAAAATCAATTGTTCTCGCGTAAGCACTTGCTCCTGCGACAATTAACTTCGGTCTTTCTCTCAAAGCGATCTCTCTTACATTATCATAATCGATCACGCCTTCTTCATTGACACCATAGGACACAATATTAAAATATTTTCCGGAAATATTGACCGGTGAGCCGTGTGTCAGATGTCCGCCGTGATCCAGATTCATTCCCATTACTTTATCTCCCGGCTCCAGCATTGCAAAAAATACTGCCAGGTTTGCCTGTGCTCCTGAATGTGGCTGAACATTTGCATACTCACAGCCAAATAACTCTTTTGCTCTGTCTCTGGCAAGATTCTCTACAACATCTACACACTGGCAGCCACCATAATATCTCTTTCCCGGATACCCCTCTGCATATTTGTTCGTCAGCGGACTTCCCATAGCCGCCATGACTGCTTTACTTACCCAGTTTTCAGATGCGATCAGCTCGATGTGTGAGTTCTGTCTTTCCATCTCTGCCTTGATCGCATCTGCTATTTCGCTGTCTGTCTTTTCAATTTCATCAAATGTATACATAGTCCTGTCCCTCCTATGGGGACAATTATATCATTTTTATGATTTACTTCCAAGTGTTACTTCGACAGTTTTTTCAGTATATTCGCCATTATTTCCAGGAACCTGTACAGTTACCTTGACTTTATCACCCACACGATGATACTGAAGCTGTTCTTTCAGTGAATTCATATCGCTGATTGTGGTTCCTTCAAGTCCTGTAATAACACTGCCTTTTGTCAGACCTGCCTGCTGGGCTCCACCATTCTTCACAACATCGGAAATATAAACTCCAGTAGGCATATTATACATCTTGGCACTTTCATCCGAGACATCTACACCCTGGATTCCAAGATATCCTTGTTCTGCCTCAGACACTTTTGTCTTTGTCACCTGATTCATCAAATTCTGGATCGTATCGCTTGCATCAGAAATTGGAATAGCATAGCCCATACCTTCTACACTGTCTGTTGCAACTTTTGCGGTATTAATTCCAATAACTTCACCGTTAGAGTTCAAAAGTGCTCCGCCACTGTTACCAGGGTTGATTGCTGCATCTGTCTGAATCAGAGTACCTCCTTCATAACCGTCCAGTGTCCGCTCCGTTGCAGATACGATACCTGATGTTACAGACTGTCCATAACCAAGTGCATTACCGATTGCGACGACCTGTTCACCTACCTCAAGCTTACTGGAATCTCCCATTGTCGCAACTGCAATCTTATCCATAGTAGAATCTTTCACATCGCTAATCTTTACAGCCACAACTGCAAGATCTTTTGTGGAATCAGTTCCTTTTACATTAGCTTCAACACTTTCATTATCCACAAAAGAAACTGTAAGCTTTTCATTGCCTTCCACTACATGATTATTTGTAAGGATCAGAAGTTCACTATCTGTCTGGCCGATAATAATACCAGATCCGACGCTTGTGCTCTCCTGCTGCTGTGTTCCTCCGAAGAAACTCTGTACTTCCTGAACGCTCATATTCGTAATAGATACAATAGATGGCATTGCATTCTTTGCAATCGTTGCAATATCGGAAGTTCCTGTACTGCTTGATGATGTTGTTAGTTTCGCACCATCCACTGTCTGTGCTGTCTTGGCAGTCTTACCGTTTGTAGTTATTGTGCCGAACACTTTTGTTCCCACATAATTTCCTGTCTGGAATGTTGCACTTGCCACAAGACCAAATGTAACTCCGGCGCATACAAGTTTCACTGGTTTTGGCACCTTTCGGTTCTTCTTTGGCTTTGGCGTTTCCTCGTTCATACCATTCATGTCATCAGGTTCTGGTTTATAATAAGTATATTGATTTTCCATATCAATAATCTCCTTTCCTTCATTTCTGTAATAGATTGTATCGTTTAAATGTGTTCGAATTGTGATGAAATCTTGTCAAATCTATAAATTTAAAAAAGAAGCATGCTTCTGACAGCATACTTCTCTATTTCTAAAATATTTAACCGTTATCTTCTGTGCTTCCATATGCATTCTGCAATTCGCTCAACGCCTCCCGCAAAAGTGCATCGGACTGAAGTGCTCCATTATACTCCTCATTCACTTTCCGGAACAGATTCTGAACATCCTGGTGTTTCGTAAGTCTTGCAATGTATCTCTGTACGTCACTCTCTTTTGGATCTGAGATTACCTGCATCTTGTCCTTTTCTTTTTTTACATAAAATGTTGCAAGTCCTGGTACTTCTGTATAAATCCCTCGGATTTTCATATCGTATGTCACAAATGTCACATATGTATCCGCATCTTTTCCT
This sequence comes from Dorea sp. Marseille-P4042, assembly GCF_900290215.1. Classification (NCBI taxonomy): domain Bacteria; kingdom Bacillati; phylum Bacillota; class Clostridia; order Lachnospirales; family Lachnospiraceae; genus Dorea; species Dorea sp. Marseille-P4042. The sequence continues at coordinate 244,687 of NZ_OLMI01000002.1, forward strand.
TCCTTTGTATACACATGCAGATTATGATAAGCTTCTACATAGCCTGTCTCTTCCTGCATCTTCGCAAAGTGTTCTTCCACTGCCCGATTCACTTCCAAAACTGCATCTTCCAAAAGCGGATTTGCCTCTTCCGATTCACATTCCAGATAAACAGCCTGTATCTTCAACGAACTTGTCTTTTGTACCTTCTGTGCTTCTTCTCTGGCAAATCCATACCCCGCTGCTCCTATCGTCATAAAAAGAAGCAGGAGGACAATCCACCTTCTCTTCATAGATCTCCTCCACACATCAGTACTCGTTATTCATACACACCCGGGCGGATTCGAACCGCCGCTCCCGCCTCCGGAGGGCGGTGCTCTATCCCCTGAGCTACGGGTGCCTGGTCAATTTGACTTTGTAATAGTAACACATTTATCTCACAAAGTAAAGTAAATACATGAGATAATTTTCTACACAATTCGAATCATCATAACATTATAGCAAGAGCGCCTTCGGCATTCCTGACCGCTGGCGCTCCCATACACCAATTATAATACTCTTCTATATCATAGATTATCTTTCGCTACTTGCATTGACTGCTCTTCACTTCTCTTATAATCGCAATCTCCGTTCTTTTCTGTCATAATAATAAACATGATCTGACAAAATATCTTCGTCCGGTACCTGTGTCTCATTGACTTCTCTTAACATCTCTGTCAGCATTCTCCGTCCCGGCGAAGCACTCTCCGGCACTATGATCATCTCATGGACACTACTTGGAACCACATAGAAATTCTCTTTAAGGCATAAACTGATACCTGCAAGTCTGTCTGGATACAGAATTGCTGATGCTCCATAATTGCGGATCTGATTCGTCAATACATACATAGGTTCTTCCGGACATTTCTCCTTTATTCCTGTAAGTTCCGCAATCAAATCACTCATAGTCAGAAATTCTCCCGGAAGTTCATGCCATGTATTATATCTTGCCTGATGATAAATGTCCTCTTTTGTCACATGCCACAGTTTCAGATGCCGGTTACGGATCATCATTGTCGCCATGCCATAATCTCCTGCTTCAAAAAGTACACAAAAGATAATTGCCAGATCAAGATATGGCACATATGGCACTTCCTGAAGAAGTTCTTCATTTGCCTCACGACCAATCAGACGATAAATCACTTTTTCCTTGATTTTATCATATTCTCCAAGCTTCTGTTCATCCCACGGCCGGTCAACTTTCAAATCCTCATACAAATCGGCCACTTCTTTTGCAATCTTATCAACTCCTTTGCCGCTAAGGAACTGTTGATAATATTCTTCCAGATAGATGGTCGGTGAAATATTCGTACTGTCATCCTCAATCAGAAGCCCGCTCCGCTCGGTTCCGTTATTCTTCTTCACGGTACGTGTGCTGACTCTGATGTGTGTCCCCATGTTCACTCTTACATTTTTCTCTACTGTCTCTAAAAACTGCTTATAATCCATACATCTCCTTTCCTCAGACAGCAGCAGTTTCTGTGTTTCAAATATTATGGTATTAGAATTATAAAAAAGCCCTGCAAAAAATGCAAGGCTTTTGTCGTTTATTTTTCTTATGTTTTTCTTAAGCTTATGCTCTTGAAAGATACTCGCCGGAACGTGTATCAATCTTGATGACCTCTCCCTCATTAACGAACAGAGGAACCATAACCTGCGCACCAGTCTCAACGATAGCCGGTTTTGTAGCACCTGTTGCTGTGTTACCTTTTACACCTGGCTCAGACTCTGTGATCAGAAGCTCAACAGTTGTCGGTGGGTCAATTGCAAATACTTTACCCTGATATGATTTCAGAGTTACGTCTGTTCCTTCTTTTACGAACTTCAGGCTATCTCCAACATCCTCAGAATCAACCGGAATCTGCTCGAATGTCTCGTTGTCCATGAAGTAATACAGGTTTCCGTCAACATAGGAATACTGCATTGTCTTTCTCTCGATAAATGCTTTCTTCAATACATCTTTAGATGGGTTAAATGTTCTCTCAACAACACCACCATTGATAACATCTTTCAGTTTTGTACGGACGAAAGCAGAACCTTTACCTGGTTTTACATGTAAGAATTCCAGACATTCATATACCTTTCCGTCGATCTCATACGTCGTACCTTTTTCAATATAAGCATCAGCCATTGTATATATCCTCCTTAATCGCACCCGAATGGCACTTTATACGTTTTCACTTTTACCATTTTATAATAGATTGTGCCTTTTTTCAACTATTTTTTCGCCTGTTTCTTGCTTCTTGCATAAAAATACAATACAATCTTCTCCAAATATCTCTTCAGCACAATCTGAATCTCTTCTTTTGGGTGAATCGGTTTCACAAGAATATTGGAAATCCCAGTTCTTTTTGCGCCCCAGACATCCGTAAATAACTGATCTCCAATAAACACACTGTTTATCTCATCAGTCCCCATGATTTCCATAGCTTTCCGGTAATTCTTTGTTGATGGCTTGTGCGCATTGTACACATAATCTACTTGAATCGGCTCATTGAACATCTTTACACGCGGCTCCTGATTATTGGAAATGAGACAACATTTAAATCCAATCTTTTTTAATCTGTCAAAGAGTGCGATTGCCCTCGCATCAGCCGGTGCTCCATGCGGTACAAGTGTATTGTCAATATCAAAGATCAGGCCACGATATCCTTCTTCATATAATTTTTCAAAATCAATCACATATGTGGAAGCCACATATCTATCCGGGAAAAATCTGTCAAACATTACTCTCCATCCATTTCTGTCAGTCTCTGTACTAACTCTTCACACACCTGAAGAACAGTCTTGTGATCCGTATTGACAATAATATCGGCTGCTGCCTCATATTTTTCACGACGTGCCTCCATCAATTCTGCAATACCTTTTACATTCTTTCGTCCTGCGAGAACCGGTCTGTCATCGGAATCTTTCACGCGCTCATAAACTTCCTCCGGACTGGCAGTCAGAAGAACGACTCTTCCATTCTTCTTCATCTGTTCTACATTGCATTCTCGAAGTACAACTCCGCCTCCGCAGGAAATAAGTACATTTTTGCGGCTCTGCATTTTCTTCAGGAGTTCTGTCTCACAGTTACGGAAATATTCTTCGCCATAAGTTGCAAAAATGTCCGGAATACTCATTCCTTCCTCTTTCACAATTTCCTGATCCATCTCTACAACTTCCATGGCAAACATGGTACTTAAATACTCCGCCACTGTTGATTTTCCAGCTCCCATAAATCCGATCATTACAATATTGTAATTGAATAACTTTCTTGCCTGGATCTTCTTGCTGTTCATACGGATACATTCAAAGATATCCTTAATCTCTTCTCTGTACTTATTACCATTCAGCTTTTCTTCCAGTCTCGAGGCCTGTTTTGCCTCCTGCTGCGGCTGTAAAATCGGCATACCATATTCCTCTTTATATGCCATGATTTTTTCTACTATTTTACTTCTTTCAACAAGCACGTCAATAATCTTATCATCACAAAGCGCCAGACTCTCTCTGTACATTTCCAAATCGTTCATCGTATATTACTCCTGTGTCAAATGTGGCCTCTTTATCCACTTCTTTTCTGTCTTATCGGGTGTATTATACCAACAATTATCTTATTTCGCAACTGCCTTATTTTTTTCTATTCATTCCTATTCCGGATTCTTGTTCATCGCCATAGCTGACTTTACATCTTTCCGGAACTGATCCCATGCGCCTTCATTTTCCACAAAATATTTCGGACAGATTTTCCCAGTCACATCATAGTGGCGGATCACATCTTCTTCTGTCAGGTTGAACTTCAGACAAAGCCACGCCGTCAGTTGGACCATAGAACGATAAGTCGCATCATTAAACTTTCCAGTCGCATCCGGATGGCAGCATTCGATGGATACTGTATCATAATTCCGGTCATTCGATGCATACGCCACTTCCCAGGTCGGAATGCACTGCACGATCTCCCCGTTCAGTCCCACCACGAAATTACTGCTGGCTTTCGTCTCGTGGCTGTCTTTTAACCCTTCAAAATAATTCCGGTTACCTATAGCCGTTGCTCCCGGATTAGCTGTATAGTGAATAACAATCCCTGTAATCTTGTCTGTCTTCTCCTGCGATCTGGAATATGGATTCGGTGTCAGAAGCTCCACATCAATATCAGGCTTTGATGCATCCACTGCTTTCGTATCCAACTCATAATACTTATTGGAAAAAAATCCCGGATTATTTATTTTTATAATCAGCATGACCACTAGCACAATTCCAAGAATAAGAAAACCCAGCCGGATATTCCGCTGGGTCTTTCTTTTCTTCTTTGTCGTGCTTAGAGTTCTTCTTTTTCTGTTCCTCTTCATCTGCACGTTCTTTGCCCCGCCTTTTTCTGATCCAAGAATGCCCCAGGCATGCTTGCTGTCCGTCACCTATAGAGGTGAAGTCATCACTCATCTGATATATATTCTACATATTCCAGCGAAACATTTTATGAATGAATTCTTATTAATTTATGAATTTTATTATCTGCTGTTCACTCAGCCACAATTCTATCTTTTAATGCAAAAGCAGCTCACCAATGAATTACTGATCTTACTCGTCTACGCTGTAGTTCGGAGCTTCTTTTGTGATGTGGATGTCATGTGGGTGACTCTCTTTTAATGATGCAGAAGAAATCTTGACAAATCTTCCTTTTTCCTTCAGATCTTCGATTGTCGGTGCTCCACAGTAACCCATACCGGAACGAAGGCCTCCCATTAACTGGAATACAGTATCTTCTACGCTTCCCTTGTAAGCGACACGTCCTTCGACACCTTCCGGTACCAGTTTCTTGGCATCTGTCTGGAAGTAACGGTCTTTACTTCCGTTCTCCATAGCGGAGATAGATCCCATACCACGGTAAACCTTGTATTTTCTTCCCTGATATAACTCAAATGTTCCAGGGCTCTCGTCACAACCTGCAAAGATACTTCCCATCATACATACATTTGCTCCGGCTGCAATTGCCTTTGTCATATCTCCTGAGTACTTGATTCCTCCATCAGCAATAATCGGAATTCCATATTTATCTGCTGCTTCATAGCAATCCATAACTGCTGAAATCTGAGGCACACCGATACCTGCGATGATACGTGTTGTACAGATGGATCCAGGTCCGATACCAACCTTAACTGCATCAGCTCCTGCTTTGATCAGATCCTCTGTAGCAGCTCCTGTTGCAACGTTACCAGCAATAACCTGAAGATCCGGGAATTTAGACTTGATCATATCCACTGTGCGGATAACATTTGCTGAATGTCCGTGTGCAGAATCAAGAACAACAACATCAACCTTTGCATTGACAAGCTCCTGAGCTCTCTCAATACAGTTTGCTGTAATACCAATAGCAGCACCACAAAGAAGACGTCCCTGTGAATCCTTTGCTGCAAGAGGGTATTTGATCTGTTTTTCAATATCTTTAATTGTAATAAGTCCTTTTAAGTGAAAATCCTTATCTACAATTGGAAGTTTCTCTTTTCTTGCTTTTGCAAGGATCCGTTTTGCTTCCTCCAGTGTAATTCCTTCCGGTGCTGTGATGAGCCCCTCAGAAGTCATAGACTCTTTGATCTTCTTTGAGAAATCTTCCTCAAATTTCAGATCGCGGTTCGTGATAATACCGACCAGCTTTCCGTTCTCTGTGATCGGCACACCTGAAATGCGGAATTTAGCCATTAATTCATTAGCATCTGCCAGTGTATGATCCGGTGAAAGATAAAATGGATCTGTAATAACACCATTCTCAGAACGCTTTACTCTGTCTACCTCTTCAGCCTGAGCCTCAATAGACATATTCTTATGAATGATACCGATTCCTCCCTGACGAGCCATAGCAATTGCCATACGATGCTCTGTAACCGTATCCATACCTGCACTCATCATCGGTATGTTAAGGTGGATCTTCTTTGTCAGATATGTTGACAGATCAACCTGATTCGGAATTACTTCTGAATAAGCTGGTACTAAAAGTACGTCATCAAATGTAATACCTTCTCCAATAATCTTTCCCATGATTATTATCCTCACTTTCCTTTGTAATATTTAAAAGCTATGATACAAAAAACAGTCGGCATTTGTCAACCATTTTCTCTATTTTACCACAAATTGTGTTAAAAAGAAAACTCCCTAAAGGGGGAGTTTTCATAATACTAATCTATGATTATTAGAATTGCTAATACACTATTCTTACATCATTCCCATGCCTGCTCCGCCGCCTGCTGGCATTGCCGGAGTATCTTCTTTGATGTTCGCTACACAAGACTCTGTTGTCAGAAGCGTAGATGCTACACTTGTTGCGTTCTGAAGTGCACTTCTTGTTACTTTAGCCGGATCAAGGATTCCTGCCTCTACCATATCTACATACTCTTCTGTCAATGCGTTAAATCCTACGCCCGGTTCAGACTCAGATACTTTATTGATAATAACAGAGCCTTCCAGTCCTGCATTTGCAGCAATGTGGAATAATGGAGCCTCCAGTGCTTTGAGGACTACATTAGCTCCTGTCTTTTCATCACCTTCCAGTGTTGCAGCATATTTTGCTACTTCTTTTGCTGCATGGATATATGCAGAACCGCCACCGGAGATAATTCCTTCTTCTACTGCTGCTCTTGTTGCTGCCAGAGCATCTTCCATACGAAGTTTTGCTTCTTTCATCTCAACTTCTGTTGCTGCTCCGACACGGATTACTGCAACTCCGCCTGCCAGTTTTGCAAGTCTCTCCTGAAGTTTTTCTTTATCGAATTCAGATGTCGTATCCTCAATCTGAGCTTTGATCTGAGCAACTCTTGCCTGGATGGAATCTTTGTCTCCACAGCCGTCTACGATAACCGTATTCTCTTTCTGTACTTTGACTGATTTTGCACGTCCAAGCTGATCCATAGTAGTATCTTTCAGCTCTAATCCAAGCTCCTCGGAAATTACCTGTCCGCCTGTCAGAATAGCGATGTCTTTGAGCATCTCTTTTCTTCTGTCACCATATCCAGGTGCTTTTACAGCAACAACATTGAATGTTCCACGCAGTTTATTTACAATCAGGGTTGTAAGAGCTTCACCCTCAACATCCTCTGCAATGATCAGGAGTCTGGATCCTGACTGAACGATCTGCTCAAGTACTGGAAGGATTTCCTGAATGTTGCTGATTTTCTTATCTGTGATCAGAATATATGGATCCTCCAGATTAGCTTCCATCTTATCCATATCTGTTGCCATATATGCAGAAATGTATCCACGATCGAACTGCATTCCTTCTACAAGGTCAAGCTCTGTTTTCATTGTCTTAGATTCTTCGATTGTAATAACACCATCGTTAGAAACCTTCTCCATAGCATCTGCTACCATCTGACCTACTTCCTCGCTTGCTGCTGAAATAGCTGCAACCTTAGCAATCTGGTCTTTACCGTTAACTTTGCTGGACATATTCTTAATTGCCTCAACGGCTGCATCTGTAGCTTTCTGCATTCCTTTACGGAGAATGATTGGGTTAGCACCTGCTGCCAGGTTCTTCATTCCTTCATGTACCATAGCCTGTGCAAGTACAGTAGCTGTTGTTGTACCATCTCCTGCTACATCATTTGTTTTAGATGCAACTTCTTTGATGATCTGAGCTCCCATATTCTCAAATGGATCTTCTAACTCGATTTCTTTTGCGATTGTAACACCATCATTTGTAATCAGTGGTGCACCAAATGATTTATCAAGTACTACGTTACGTCCTTTTGGTCCAAGTGTCACTCTTACTGTATCTGCTAACTGATTTACTCCTGCTTCCAGGGCTGCTCTTGCTTCTGCTCCGTATTTAATTTCCTTTGCCATGATTAAACTGCCTCCTAAATTAGACTTTACTGATTTCACACAAAATATTTTAAATTAACAAACATTCCTTATTCGATGATTGCTAAAATATCATCCTGTTTCACAACAATATATTCTTCGTCTTCAATCTCAACAGATGTTCCTGCATATTTAGAATAGATAACCTGCTGTCCTACTGTTACGTTCATCTTCACTTCTTTTCCATCAACAGTTCCGCCTGGTCCGACTGCCACAACTTCTGCCTGCTGTGGTTTTTCTTTAGACTGTCCAGGTAATACGATTCCTGACTTTGTAGTCTCCTCAGCCACGATCTGTTTCAATACGACTCTGTCTCCTAATGGTACTAATTTCATATTTATTCCTCCTTGCTTTAACATCTCTTTTATGTTGTTAGCACTCATAAAAATAGAGTGCTATTAAAAACTCTAGGTATAAAATAGCACTCTCTTTCTCTTTTGTCAACACTCTTTTATTTATTTTATCTTGTTTATATTTTTTTCATAAAAGCCGTTTTGTACACGAAATACTAAGACTTTTCCGACTTTATTACAGTATCTTTCACGTATGACGCCCTGGCACCAGATTTCTTTTTTTTCACTATTGATCGTACATCTATATACTCCATCCAGCAAAAAACTTGTGATATCTGATTTTCCTGCAATGAAGTATATGTTATCTTCTTCCGAATCATACCGGATTACTTTACAATGATGAATGATTTCATCTTTTTCTCCATCTTCCAAAAACGTCCGCGTCATCTGAAGCAGCGCCGGACACTCTTCATACATGTTGTCCATTCTCCGATTTTTCAAAGTTTAACCTCTGTTCTTTTCTTCCTTGATGTGCTCCAGTTCTGTAAATACATAATCATTTACAACTTTGATATAAGTTCCTTTCATTCCTGATGAACGAGATTCAATCACGCCTGCACTTTCAAACTTGCGCAGAGCATTTACAATTACAGAACGGGTGATTCCAACTCTGTCTGCAATCTTACTTGCAACCAGAATTCCCTCTGAGCCATCCAGCTCATCAAAAATATGAATGATCGCTTCAAGTTCTGAATAAGATAATGTACTGATCGCAGACTGTACAATGTGTTCTTTTCTTGTCTCCTCTGCACTTTCTTCGTTAACAGAACGGAGCATCTCCAGTCCTACAACTGTTGTTCCATACTCGCTGAGAATGATATCATCAATCTCATATGGTTTATCTACTTTGTAAATGAACAATGTTCCGAGACGCTCTCCTGCAATATTGATTGGTGTGATGATTGCCTGATATCCTCCGCTTGCCTCAGCAGAAAATCCCAGTGTCTGAAGATTTACATTCTCCTTTGTTGATAAGATACTAAGCAATCTCTCGTTCAACATACCATCAATATGCTCGCCAACCTCACAGGCAATCAGTTCTCCAATCGGCTGTACATTCAGGCACCGACTTTTTCCAAGCACCTTCCCTTTTTTACTGACTACCAGAACATTTGACTCCAGTATCTCAGTCAAGACATCACAAATGTCATTAAATACAACCTTGCTTGAATTATTGTTGTGTAGTAATTTGTTGATTTTTCTAGTTTTATCTAATAATTGTACGCCCATATGCAATTCCTCCATCTATGAGTGTATATTATCATACAATTCACGCTTATTCAATAAATTTCCTTAATTTTCTTTCTCTTTTTTTATACTTTCAGTGTAACCACATTGTTCATTGCTGCAAAGAAGTTTATTTCCTTTTTCTACCATATATTTTCCACACTGAGGACACTTCTTTTCAGACGGTTTTTGCCAGGACATGAACTCACATTCCGGATTATTTTCACAACCGTAATAGCGTCTTCCCTTCTTCGTTTTGCGAATTACTACATCTTTTCCGCACATCGGACATTTTACACCAATCTTTTCCAGATACGGCTTTGTATTCCGACATTCCGGGAATCCCGGACATGCCAGAAATTTTCCATGCGGACCGTATTTGATAACCATGTTTCTGCCACATTCTTCACAGATTACATCCGTTACTTCGTCCTCGATTTTTACCTCTTCCAGTTCTTCTTCCGCTTTTTTCACGGCTGCGTCCAAATCCGGATAGAAATTTTCAATAATCGTCTTCCATCTGACTTTTCCTTCCGCAACACCGTCCAGAAGACTTTCCATATTTGCCGTAAAACTGACATCCACAATACTTGGAAATGAATGCATCATTATATTATTAACAACTTCTCCAAGTTCTGTCATATAAAGGTTTTTATTTTCCTTCGCAACGTATCTTCTATTTATAATCAATGTAATTGTCGGTGCATAAGTACTTGGGCGTCCGATTCCCAGCTCCTCCAAAGTCTTTACAAGAGACGCCTCTGTGTAGTGTGCCGGCGGCTGTGTAAAATGCTGCTTACTGTCAAACTGTTTCAGAGAAAGTTCACTGTTCTCATCCAGTCCCTTTAAAAGCACACCCTTCTCGTCTTTTTCTTCTCCCGCCTCCGTATAGATCAGACGGAATCCTTCAAATGCAATCTTTGATGTTGCAACATTGAAACGATATTTTCCTGCTGCGATTTTTACAGAAGTGGTCTCATAAACTGCAGGCATCATACGGCTTGCAACAAAACGTTTCCAGATCAGCTGATACAAGCGGAACTGGTCACGGGACAAGGAATCCTTCAACATAGCCGGAGTGCGGGTAACATCCGTCGGACGAATTGCCTCATGAGCATCCTGAATCTTCTGACTGCCACTTTTCCCGGCGCCTTCTGCTGCCACATACTGGCTGCCATACTGCTCTCCAATATAGCTTCTTACATTCGCATCTGCCTCTTCGGAAATACGGGTAGAATCCGTACGAAGATATGTGATAATACCCACGGTTCCACTTCCCTTGACATCAACTCCTTCATAAAGCTGCTGCGCAATACGCATCGTCTTGGAGGTTGCAAAATTCAAAGCTTTGGAAGCTTCCTGCTGCAGTGTACTTGTCGTAAATGGGACCGGTGCCTTTTTTGTACGCTCTCCTTTTTTGATCTCACTCACTTCATAGTCCGCACCATCAAGCTCCTTTAAAATCTTATTCAAGTGTTCTTTCGACTCAATCGTCATCTTCTCTTTCTCTGTTCCGTAGAACTTCGCGATCAGAGGCTTTCTCTCACCTTTTACGTTCAGCTCTGCATCCAGAGTCCAGTATTCCTCTGGAATAAATGCATCGATTTCCGCCTCACGATCTGCTATAATGCGAAGCGCTACAGACTGCACACGACCGGCACTTAAACCTCTCTTTACTTTGGCCCAGAGGAGTGGACTGATGCGGTATCCAACCACACGGTCCAGCACACGTCTCGCCTGCTGTGCATCCACCAGATCCATATCGATATCCCGCGGGGTCTTAAGAGATGCCTTCACCGCATTCTTGGTGATCTCATTGAAGCTAATACGATAAACTTTCTTATCCTCCAGTTTCAATGCTTTACTCAGATGCCAGGAAATTGCCTCTCCTTCGCGGTCCGGGTCAGTTGCGAGATAAACTTTATCTGCTTTTTTCACTTCTTTTCTGAGATTTGCAAGGATCTCACCTTTTCCACGTATCGTAATATACTTCGGTTCGTAGTCATTCTTCACATCTACACCAAGCTGACTTTTCGGAAGATCTCTGACATGTCCATTTGACGCAGCCACCACATAATTACTTCCCAGAAACTTTTTGATTGTTTTCACCTTTGCCGGTGACTCCACTATCACGAGATATCGTGCCATATCTGTATCTAACCTCCATGTTATCTGTATCGGGCAAATTCCCGTACACTATTTTCGTTCAAATGCAAATGTTTCATCTTACATCTGACATTCTGATTACATCTGACATTCTGACATAATAATTCTTTGCCGTTTCTTTTATATATCCTTCCATCTCCAGCGTCATAAGTGTCTCCATAAGAATCCGTGCATCAAGCCCGGTCTTCATCTGAATCTCACTTACATTTCTGGGGAACAAATCGAGACAACTATACACCACTTTTTCTGTTGTTTCAAGCATTTTTTCATTTTTTAATAATTCTGTAGAGTTTTCGGAAACCTCAATCTGCAGTTCTTTCAGGAATTCTTCCGGCGAGATCAATATGCCCGCACCTTGTCTGATCAGCCTGTGGCACCCCTGACTGAGAGTACTTGTGACAGGCCCTGGAAGAGCATATACGTCCCTCCCCTGTTCCAGTGCCATATCTGTGGTAATCAAAGATCCGCTTTTTTCTTTCGCTTCCATCACAAGCACTACATCTGCCAATCCACTGATGATACGATTTCTCAGTGGAAAATGATATGACATAGGTGGTTCTCCTGGTATTTGCTCCGAAATTATCCCTCCTTCTCTCTGAATATCCATATAAAGACCGATATTTTCTCTCGGATAACAAATGTCCACTCCGCAGCCTAACACGCCATAAGTTGTTCCGCCTCCATTTAGTGCCCCCCGTTGTCCGGCCCCGTCAATACCAAGTGCAAGACCACTGATAATCTGTACCCCGGCTGATGCCAGACATTTCCCATATTCCAGCGCCTGCCCTTCCCCGTAATTACTACATCTTCTTGCTCCGATAATCGCTACCGAAGGCCGGTCTTCTTCCGGCAGTTTCCCTTTTACATAAAGCGCATACGGTGCAGCGTCAAGCTCCGACAACCGTTTCGGATATGTTTTTTGAAAATACGGTACAAAATCAATTCCTTTTTCTTCCATATTATAATATTTTTCTTCTAAATCTTTCTGCTTTCTCGCCATTTTCAGCTGTTCTATATCCTTTTTTGTCAGGAAATCCTGTAATCTGAGTTGAGTTTCTTCTATATAATATATCTCTTTTGCAGAGCCATATGCCTCTCTTAGTTTTTTCTTCTTATTATCAGAGATATTTTTCATCCTGGCAAACCAGTATTCATAAATCACCCACATTACCTCCCCCAGTATTTTTTATCCAGCATACGGTATCCAAGCGCCTCTTTCAGATGGCTGCATCCAATCTGTTCTTCCCCGTCCAGATCAGCGATCGTTCTGGCGACTTTCAATACTTTATGATAAGTCCGGGCAGTCAGATTCATCGTTGAAAATGCACATCGCATCAGTTTTTCTTCTTTTTCTCCAATTTGGCAAAATTCTTCCATCTGCCGTACTCCGATTCCGGAGTTTGTCCGGATATCGGTCCCCTCATAACGCTGCTCCTGGATTTTTCTCGCCGTGCAGACACGGTTACGTATTTCTTCTGATGTTTCCTCTTTTCCAGTCTTGTGTAATTCCCCGTATTCTACCCTTGAAGCCTCTACACATAAATCCATACGATCTAAAAAAGGCTGGCTTACATGACCCAGATAATTTTGAATTTGCGTTTTTGTACAATTACATTTGTTCAAATCCGGATAATTTCCACAAGGACACGGATTCATTGCCGCAATCAACATAAAATCAGCCGGATACTCATAACATCCACTGTTTCTGGAAATCCGGATTTTATGTTCCTCCAGAGGTTGTCTTAAAACTTCCAGCACTGGCTTATGGAATTCCGCCAGTTCATCTAGAAATAAAACACCTCCATGTGCAAGACTGATTTCCCCCGGATTCGGTATCACACCACCACCAATAAGTGCTGCTCTCGTTACCGTATGATGTACACTTCGAAATGGACGTTTTGTAATCAACGGATGTTCCCGGTCTACCATCCCTGCCACGCTGTAAATCTTTGTCACCTCCATACTCTCTTCCAACTGCATCGGCGGTAAAATGGTCGGGATTCGTTTTGCCACCATGGATTTTCCGCTTCCCGGCGGACCTACAAGCAACAGATTATGACCACCCGCTACTGCAACTTCAACCGCCCGCTTCACCATATCCTGTCCACAGATATCACTGTAATCCACATCATATAGCATCTCCGGTTCCCATATCTGTTTAAACTCAGTGATTGCTTTCGTCTCTGATATTTTTCCCCCTAACCCTTCCTTCTTATTTAAGTCCCGGCACAATTGTTCCAATGTCCCGGCACCTATAATTCGAATTCCCGGAACAAGACGCCCTTCACTTACATTTTTTTCGGGCAAAATACATGTGTGAAATCCCTGCATTTTTGCCTCCAGAACGATTGGCAGAACTCCCTCTACTTCACGTACTTTCCCGTCCAGACTAAGTTCCCCGGCTACAAGAACTCTCTCCAGCACTTTTGCCGGAATATTGCCAACAGCTTCTAATACAGATAATGCGATTGGAAGATCATAAGATGCTCCTTTCTTTTTCACCGTTGCCGGCGACAGATTTACTACGATTTTCTTAGGTGGAAGCGAAAATCCACTGTTACGGATCGCAGTCCGCACCCGCTCAGCAGCCTCCTTCACTTCCGACGAAAGATAGCCCACCATATGGAACATCGGAAGACCATTACTGACATCTGATTCTGCATGGATTACTTCAATGTGAAGTCCCTGAACACAGGCAGACGCAATTGAACTAAATGCCATTCATACACCTCATTTCTAACTGAACTATACTTTTTATTCACATTTTCATGTTCAGTCACTCATAGATTTTTTCGATAATCAGGTAACAATTAATAACAATCAATCTCAATCAAAATCGTTGGATTCTCCGGCGGATACCGCCCGATACAACAGATCTCCTGCAGACGGAAGAATTTCCTGTCTGAAGTAGCATCAGTATAGCACACTTTTCCACATGGGAAAAGCACAAATTTTCATTTTCCATCATAAACTATATCAAATCTGTCTCGAGGTGCATTTCTTGAAATCTTTTCCCCTTCCCCTGACTGCTTCCGAAGAACAGTATTACCTGCAAAAATATATCGAGGGCGACTTAAATGCCAAGCATATCCTGATTGAGCATAATCTCCGGCTCGTAGCTCATATTGTCAAAAAATATCAGGCAAATGTAGAAGAAGCTGAAGATTTGCTTTCCATTGGCACCATCGGGCTGATCAAAGCAGTCGTTACATTTAATCCGGGAAAAAACGTACGTCTCGGAACTTACGCTGCACGCTGTATTGAAAATGAAATTCTGATGCATCTGCGTGCCAGAAAAAAAACTTCTCGGGAAGTCTCCCTTTATGAACCAATCGGCACGGACCGGGAAGGCAACGAAATCCAGCTTTTCGATGTAATTGAGACAGACGATCAGGAGGCCCACCGGAAAATCGAGGAAAAAGATGATATTTTGAAATTATATCAACACGTAGAGTCTAAATTATCTACCCGGGAACGTCTGGTCTTAAAAATGCGCTATGGTCTGTATAACGAAGAAGAATATACACAGCGCGAAATTGCAAAGCTTCTTGGCATTTCCCGCTCCTATGTATCCAGAATCGAAAAGAGCGCTATTGAAAAACTGCGTGGGTATTTTTAATACTTGCGCAGTCTTCTTTTTTCCTGTACTATATTAGGTATAGGGTGTGGTATATATTATGAAAGATATATTGAAAAAATCTATATTTTACAGCTTCGCAATTGCTTTAACTTCGCAGCTCAGTATTAACTGGTTCACAGCAAACTTTAAAATATCCATTGCAGTCGTTATTCTGGCCGCTTGCGGATTATTAATGTCCAATTTTCCACTGATTCCGGTTACATTTTTATCCGCAATCGGTGTATTTTCTATGCGTATGTTCGTCTATTGGATCACCCACGGGCATTGGACGAGTCCTTCTCACTATATGCCGGAGATAGCTTTCTATCTTTGCTACGGACTTCTTCTACATCTGTATATCAGACGGTTTGATTATTTGTCGGCTACTATTCATGAAAAGCGGAACCTGACACTGGGAGCTCTGATTCTGATTGACTACTTGGCAAACTTTATCGAGCTTCTCGTACGACTGGAACTCAGTTCCCTTGTGCTTCACATGCAGTCTGGAATCTTTCTGGCTGCTGTTATGCGTTCCTGTCTCACATGGCTTGTCATGTTGCTCTTTGAAAAATACCGGATCTTTTTAATTGAGAAAGAACATGAGGAACGTTATCAGAAACTGGTACTTCTCTTCTCCAAACTCAATGGAGAAATTGTCTGGATGAAGAAAAATACTACATTAATAGAAGAAACTATGAATAATTCTTACCGGCTCTTTGAAACACTGCGTGACTCAGGTGCCGATCCTGCCCTTGCCTCTTCTGCGCTTACTACTGCAAAAGATATTCACGAGATAAAGAAAGAATATCTGTTGATCATGCGTGGAATTTCCGAAGCACTGGAACAGGAACTGGAAAATGACGGTATGTATCTGGAAGAAGTGCTCTCCCTTTTAAAATCTTCCATCACCAATCTGGCGGAATCACAGGGAAAGACACTGAATCTTACTTATGAATATCAGAAAAATTTCTATACTTCCAGCCACTATGCCCTTCTTTCCATCTTCCGTAACCTTTTTGTAAATGCTTTGGAAGCTTCGAAGACTGACACCGTTAATCTTTCTGTCACAGAGGTCATCGAAGATGGGCAGGCTATTTTTACCGTTACAGATGACGGCCCGGGAATTCCGGCTGAATACATAGGAGAAGTATTTAAGACTGGATTCTCGACCAAGATTAATTTCCAGACAGGGGAAGTCAGCCGGGGACTTGGACTGAATCTGGTACAAGATCTTGTAGAAGGGGAATTACATGGAACGATTGGTCTGACCTCTATTCCGGGTCGGACAGTTTTTACCATCTGCATCCCTTTAAATGAATTGGAGGTAATGTCAAAATGATGTCTTTCTATTTTATAGACGATGACAAAAATATTTGTAACATTTTGAAACTAATTATAAATGAACGAGGACTTGGGGTATGTTGCGGCAGTGCTAATAATGCAGCTGAAGCACTGGAAGATCTTCCTTCAGCTAAACCGGATATTGTAATTGTAGATCTGCTCATGCCTGAAATAGATGGAATCAGCTTTGTAAAACAGGCTCGAAAAATAGTACCAGATGCATCTTATATTATGCTGTCCCAAGTGTCCTCCAAAGATATGATTGCTTCTGCCTATGAAGCCGGGATTGAATTCTTTATCCAGAAACCAATTAATAGTGTGGAAGTAGAAGTTGTCATCAAAAAAGTTTCCGATGGCTTATCTATGAAACGAATGGTCCGCAAAATGCAAAACATATTTATGGAAGATACCAGCCCTGCAACTGTGACTGTACCTGACAATAGTGAGCAGATTGAGAATTCCCTTCGCACAATCCTTACAAGAATCGGTATTATCGGGGATATTGGCAGTAAAGATATCATTTCTATCGTCAAATATCTAGTCGACCACCAGGATAATGCCGACTCACTGACAGTTAGCGATCTGTGCAGCCGCTTCTGTGATACACCGAAATCTATGGAGCAGCGCATACGCAGAACAGCATTTAATGGCCTCGTAAACCTGGCTCACCTTGGTCTTGAAGATTATAGTAACGAAATTTTTGTAGACTATTCCAGCACATTATACAATTTTGAGCAGGTTCGCAGGGAAATGGATTTTATACGTGGAAAGACTGATAAGCACGGCAATGTAAGGATTAAGCAGTTTTTGAACGCATTGGCCTCTTATTGTCAATAATGCACAAAGTTATCGCGATTTGTTAAATTTTTAATGGTATTTTGACACCATTTGATACTTTTTGTAACCATGCTTATATATTAATCTCATCGATAAACACGGCGATGTTATTAAAATAACAAATTAAAGAAATGTGAGGTACAAAGTATGGTAACAATTTTATCTGGTGTAGGTTTACTACTCGTCACTCTGGCAGTCTTCTCTGTTTTCAGTCTGAAGATGCCAAAAGGATCTCTTGCAATGGGCGGTATGGCAGACGCAGCCGTTGCAACATTCCTTGTTGAAGCAATTCATAAGTATATTTCCGGTGATCTGATTGGCATTGCATTCTTACGTGAAGTTGGAGATATCTCCGGAAGCATGGGCGGTGTTGCCGCAGCTACTCTTGTTCCGATTGCAATGGGCGCTAACCCGTTATTCGCAGTTGTAGCCGGTGTTGCTGTTGGTGGATTCGGAATCCTTCCTGGATTTATCGCAGGTTATGTCATCGGATTCATCGCTCCGATTATTGAAAAGAAACTTCCTGTTGGAATTAACATTATTGCAGGAGCACTTATAATTGCTCCAGTTGCCCGTATTATTGTAACAGTTGTTGATCCTGGTGTAACATGGATTCTGTCACACATTGGTGCTACTATTTCTGCTGCTACAGACCAGTCTCCAATCGTTATGGGATTCCTGTTAGGTGGAATGATGAAGATGATCTGTACATCGCCGCTTAGTTCTATGGCGCTCACAGCTATGTTAGGACTGACCGGTCTTCCAATGGGTATTGCAGCCATCGCATGTTTTGGTGGGTCCTTTACAAATGGATTTGTATTCCACAAACTGAAACTTGGTAACAAGGGTAATGTGATCGGCGTTATGCTCGAGCCATTAACACAGGCTCCAATCGTTACTGCAAACCCGATTCCGATTTACGGTTCTAACTTCTTCGGAGGTGGATTTGCCGGAATTTCAGCAGCAGTATTCCATGTTGTAAATGATGCACCTGGTACAGCATCTCCAATCCCTGGACTGTTAGCACCATTTGCATTTAACCCGGTTCAGAATGTATTATTTGCTCTTCTGTTCGCAGCTATCGGAGGAAGTGTTGCAGGATTTGTAGGTGGAACAATTTTCAAACACATTCGTATGAAAAACGGAACTTATGAGAAAGCATCTGAAGCAGCCGAAGAAATGGCAGAAGCAGAGCTTGAGCCTGGAATGTAAGTATCGCACTCCATCGATATTGACATTGATACATATAAAAAAAGATGCGCTTCGCCAGCGCATCTTTTTTTTATTACACAAGAAAAGAAATTCATGATATTCTATGCAACAAGTTCTCATTTACCGCCTTACTGAACTTCTGGCTCCTGCCTGCGCAAAATATCATATGGGCTTGCCTGACCGCCTTCTAACTCAATATAGAGCACTTGTTTAGAATGTGGTGCACTCTCCTGGTCTTCACCTTCTTCGTTGATAATCCGTTTGACTGCAACTTCTACATTTTCTCCATCCGGTTTCATAATCTCAATTGTCTCACCGACTGAGAATTTGTTACGTTGCTCAATCTTGCAGCGCCCGTCACAGATTTCTCCTACAATTCCAAGATAAGTATATTCTTTTACATAAGTATTGCTGTCATAGATCTGGCTCTCTTCGGTCGGTTTTCCAAAGTAGAATCCTGTAGTGAACTGACGATATGTGCAGTTAGATATCTGATCCAGATACCAAGGCATGTTATCTCTGTATTTCTGTGGATCTTCCAGATAGTCATCTATCGCTTTGCGATAAGTTCTTGCAACTGTTGCAACATAAAGAGCCGTTTTCATACGCCCTTCAATTTTAAAGCTGTCGATTCCGGCATCGATCATTTCCGGAATATGCTCGATCATGCATAAGTCTTTTGAGTTGAAAATGTATGTTCCACGCTCATTTTCATAGACAGGCATATACTCTCCCGGTCTCGTCTCTTCCACGATGGAATATTTCCAGCGGCACGGATGCGTGCATGCTCCCTGATTTGCGTCACGACCGGTAAAGAAATTACTAAGCAGACATCTTCCGGAATATGATATACACATTGCTCCGTGAATAAAGCTTTCAATCTCCATCTCAGCCGGGATTCTTTCACGGATTTCTTTGATTTCTCTCAAGGATAATTCTCGGGCAGATACTACGCGGGAAGCTCCCTGCTTCCACCAGAACTGATAGGTCGCATAGTTCGTGTTGTTTGCCTGCGTGCTGACGTGGCGCTGAATCTTTGGGCAGATTTCCTTTGCCAGCTCAAACACACCGGGATCTGCGATAATAAGCGCATCCGGTCCAACTTCTTTTAATTCTTTCAGATACTCTTCTACTCCCGGAAGATCATCATTATGCGCAAGAATATTGACCGTCACATGTACTTTTACACCATGTGCATGCGCAAATTCCACACCCTTCTTCATATCTTCCATGGAAAAATTCTTTGCTTTCGCACGAAGCCCAAATGCTTCGCCACCAATATATACTGCATCTGCACCAAACATAACCGCAGTCTTCAATACTTCC
Source organism: Dorea sp. Marseille-P4042 (assembly GCF_900290215.1). NCBI lineage: Bacteria > Bacillati > Bacillota > Clostridia > Lachnospirales > Lachnospiraceae > Dorea > Dorea sp. Marseille-P4042. The sequence goes on from NZ_OLMI01000002.1 coordinate 264,616, forward strand.
AGACTGCTGGCCGGGATTAATAATTCCGGACGTTTCTGACTCATACTTCTCTTCTCCTTCTCTTTTTATTAACTTTCTATTCTTCTTAAATATCACTGCTTAAATATCTATCACTATTTAAATATCACTGCGCTTTACACTCAATGCCACGCCGTCTCCCAGTGGAATAATCGATGTCTGCAACTGATCATGATGCTTTAACTCATAGAGATATTCCCGCATACGGCTGTGAATAGTCCGGTTCCTGCGCTCCACCGCGAATCTGGATTCAATAATATCACCTTCCTGCAGCACATTATCTGACACAAGCACTCCATCTGTCCCAAGAAGCCGCATAACTTCCGGAAGGTAATGAATGTACTGCCCTTTTGCCGCATCCACAAATATCAGGTCATACGGCCCTTCCAGGCCATGCATCACTTCCAGGGCATCTCCCTCAATCAAATCAATCTGCTCTTCCTTCCCTGCCCGTTTAAAATTCGCCCGGGCTATCGGAATTCGTTTATCATAATTTTCTATTGTTGTAATATGCCCGCCTTCCGGCATATATTCACTCATAAGAATTGACGAAAAACCAACCGCAGCTCCTACTTCCAAAATCCTCATCGGTCTTTTGATCATCAGCAGAACCTTCAGAAAACTCTGCATTTCCTTCCGGATAATCGGCACACGGTCTCTTAAAGCTTCCTGCTCAATCGCTTCAATTACCGCGCTTTCCGGCACCTCCAGCGACCGTATATAAGTCACCATCCGCTCATCTACGATCATTTACAATCACCTCTCTCCTCAATCAGGGACACCCCTCTTCGCAATTGGGGACGTAGCACTTCTTCAAAGTACTACGTCCCCTTTTAAATAAATATCACTTTATACATCCATAATAATCGGCAAAATCATCGGACGACGTTTTGTTTTTTTCCAGATAAATTCGTTCATTGTATCGCGGATCACTAATTTTATCTTGCTCCAGTCAGCATTTCTCTGATGATTCAGGCAATCTTCTACTGCGTCAGTTACGACTTGTCTTGCCTCTTCCATAAGATCTTCTGACTCACGAACATAGACAAATCCACGGGACACAATATCCGGTCCTGCCAGGAGCTGGTTGCTTCCGCGCTCTAACGTCAGGACTACGATCATAATTCCGTCCTCTGCCAGATGCTGTCTGTCTCGAAGTACGATATTTCCCACATCACCGACACCAAGTCCGTCTACAAGAATCTCTCCCGTATGGACTTTATCTACGACTTTTGCCTCTTGTTCACTGACTTCCAGTACATCTCCGGACTGAAGCATGAAGACATTCTCTTTTGGAATTCCAAGAGATTTTGCCAGGTTCGCATTCGCCTTTCTGTGACGGTACTCACCATGTACCGGTATTGCATACTTTGGTTTGACCAGTGAATAAATCAGCTTTAATTCTTCCTGGCACGCATGTCCGGATACATGAGCATCCTGAAAGATAACATTTGCACCTTTCTCAGACAGCTCATTGATAACTCTGGATACGGATTTCTCATTTCCAGGGATCGGGTTAGAGCTTAAAATAACTGTATCGCCTGGCATGATCGTTACCTTCTTGTGAATGTCTGCCGCCATTCTGGAAAGAGCCGCCATAGACTCACCCTGGCTTCCGGTCGTGATCAGAACCGTCTTCTCCGGCGGATAATTCTTAAGCTGGTCAATCTCGATCATCGTGTTCTCCGGAACATTCAAGTATCCGAGTTCCTGTGCTACCTGAATGATATTCACCATACTGCGTCCTTCTACCACAACCTTACGGTCATACTTGCACGCTGAGTTGATGATCTGCTGTACACGATCTACATTAGACGCAAATGTCGCAATGATGATTCTTGTATTCTGATGTTCTGCAAATATATGATCAAAGGTAATACCTACCGTACGTTCAGACTGTGTAAAGCCTTTTCGTTCCGCATTGGTACTGTCTGACAAAAGTGCCAGTACTCCTTTTTTTCCAATCTCTGCAAATCTCTGAAGATCGATAGCATCTCCAAAGACTGGTGTATAATCCACCTTAAAGTCTCCTGTATGCACAACAATTCCTGCCGGGGAATAGATTGCAAGTGCTGCTGCATCCTGGATACTGTGGTTCGTCTTAATAAATTCTATCCTGAACTGTCCAAGGTTGATAGACTGTCCATGTTTTACTACTTTTCTTCTCGTTGAGCGAAGCAGATTGTGCTCTGTTAGTTTCTTCTCTATAATACCCATCGTAAGCTTTGTTGCATAGATTGGGATATTGATTTCCCGTAAAATGTAGCTTAATGCTCCAATATGGTCCTCATGACCATGCGTGATAACAAATCCTTTTACTTTCTCAATATTGTTTTTCAGGTATGTCACATCTGGAATAACAAGGTCAATTCCAAGCATACCGTCCTCCGGGAATGCCAATCCGCAATCCACAACAATAATACTGTCTTCGTACTCGAAAGCAGTAATGTTCATTCCGATCTTCTCGAGTCCCCCGAGTGGAATGATACGCATACTTCCAATATTCTCTTTTTTCAAGTTTACACCTCCACGTAATTACAGACCCCCAGTGTAACAAAGGGTCTATTTCTGTTTCTTTCTACATTCACTGCACTGTCCGTAGAACTTTAATTCGTGGTCTAACACATGAAATCCTGTCTCTTCTTCTATATGCCGCTCCAGTTCATCCAACAGGTCGTCTTTAAAAGGCAGTACTTTTCCACATGTTTTACATATCAGATGGTGATGATGGTGCTTTCCTGTGCCATCCAGCGTCTCCCCGATCTCATAACGCACACATCCATCATCCAGATTAATACGATCCACCAATTGCATTTCCAGTAACAACTGCACTGTTCGGTAAATGGTTGCCAGCCCGATCTCCGGGTAATCTTCTTTTACGAGCTCATAGATATCTTCAGCAGTCAGATGTCTGTCCTTATTCTCTGCAAGAACCTGCAGTACAAGCAGTCTCTGATTCGTCACTTTAAGCCCTTTTTCTTTTAACTTTTTCTTAAAACTCTCCTGACTGACTGACATAATTCATTACCTTTCAATTTCCACATCTTCCAGAAGTTCTTCAAAAACTCCCATTATCCCATTCAGTTCTTTTTCATCTTCCACAAACTCATAGATTGCCTCGGATGATTCCTCCGGTGACGTGTCTTTTAAAATCCAACATTCTGCATCGTCTTCTTCCGAATCCGTGACAAGAATATAAGATACTCCATTTAACTTTGTCTGCTCCAACACAAAAAACTCTTCATTTTCCTGTGAATCTGCAGACGCAAATGTAATCTTTTCCATAAATCTTCTACCCTTCTTTATTCAGGTGTGCGGAGTCCAGGTATCCCTGCAATATAAAAACAGCCGCAATCTGGTCAATATACTTCTTGCGGTCTTCTCTTCTTACCTTATTCTCGATTAAAGTCCGCTCTGCCGAAACAGTAGTCAGACGCTCATCCCACATCACGACCTCAAGGCCGGTCCGTCGTCCGATCATCTCACCAAATTGCATAGATTTTTCCGCCCGATCTCCAATATCATTATTCATATGCTTCGGAAGTCCAAGCACAATCTTCTCAACTTTATACTCTGCCACCAGTTCCTCGATGCGGGCACATGTCTTCCGAAGCTTGTTCTCGTCCTTACGGCATATAGTCTCTACAGCCTGCGCAGTTATCCCCAAAGGATCACTGACAGCCACCCCGACTGTACGCGAGCCGTAGTCCAGCCCCATAATCCTCATATATATTATCCCCACTTATTATGCTCAATATACGTCTTGAACATCTCTTCAACCAGCTCATCCCGTTCCATCTTCATAATCAGACTGCGGGCACCATTGTAACTGGTAATATAAGTCGGATCACCTGACATAATATAACCTACGATCTGGTTCACCGGATTATACCCTTTTTCCACAAGAGCCTTGTACACAATTTCAAGAATATCTTTTGCCTGAATCTGTGGTGCACTCTCTACCTGAAAAAATTGTGTATTGCTTAATTCTTTCATACTATTCACGTCCTTCACATTACTTTGTAATTATTCTCACATCTTCATAATTACATTTCTTCAATCTTATTCTAACCTATCATTTGTCAAAATTCAATGAATTATTTGCTTTGTATCTTCGATTTTAACATTTTTCAGTTGATTTGATAGATTTTCTTCTGTTTTTAAACCAATTTTAACATATTCTTTCGTATGCCCGACCTGGTAAATGCCGTCTTCTGCCTCAACTGCCTCTTCCATCAGCACTTCCTGTGTCGTTCCAAGGAGTTTTTCTTCATAAGCTTTCTGTTTTCTATGTCCAAGCTCGATCATTTTCGCGCTTCGCTCACTTTTTATTTCCTCCGGAACCTGATCCGGCATCACGGCTGCTTTTGTTCCTGCTCTTCTGGAATATTTGAAAATGTGTGTTTCATAGAAATTCACGCGGTCTACAAAATCCATGGACTCGGCAAACTCTTCCTGCGTCTCCCCCGGAAATCCTACGATTACATCTGTTGTCAGTGCCGGATTGTGGAAATATTTCCGTAAAAGGTCACATTTTTCCATATATTCTTCTGCACTGTAACGACGATTCATACGCTTCAGGGTCGCATTGCAGCCACTCTGTAATGACAGATGAAAATGCGGACACATCTTCGGAAGTGCAGCAATACTGGAAGCAAATTCTTCTGTAATGATCCTCGGCTCCAGAGATCCAAGCCGGATTCTTTTAATGCCGTCAATTTCATGTACTTTCTGGATCAGTTCCAGAAGGCTCTCCCCGGTATCAATTCCATAAGAACTCAGATGGATTCCTGTCAGCACAACTTCTTTATATCCGGAAGCAGCCAGTGTCCGCACCTCTTCTAATACATGTTCCAGGTTACGGCTTCTGACACGTCCTCTCGCATACGGAATGATGCAGTAAGAACAGAACTGATTGCACCCATCCTGGACCTTGATATACGCACGGGTATGCTCTGCTGTATGGGTGACCTGCATCTCCTCATATTCTTTCTCATGGTTGATATCAAGCAGCTCTTTTTTTACTTTATGCTGAGCATTGTAATACTCGTCCAGAATCGCGATCAGGTCTTTCTTTTTATTATTTCCAACTACGATGTCCACACAAGGGTCGATATCTTCTCCTCTTGCCTGCACATAACAGCCTGTCGCCACAACTACCGCATCCGGGTTCATTTTCCGTGCTTTATGAAGCATCTGCCGGGATTTGCGGTCTGCAACATTGGTGACTGTACATGTATTGATAATATAGACATCTGCCCCTTCTTTAAATGGCACGATCTCATATCCATTCTGCTCCAGAAGCTCCTGCATAGCCTCTGTCTCATATGCATTTACTTTGCAGCCCAGATTATGGAGCGCAGCTTTCTTTTTCATTTTACACATTCCTTTCAAAATATTTGGTAATTTGTTTCTTGACTTTTATCTGTCATACTTTTAAGATAGAGATGATAGAAGTATGATAAATAAGGAGGTAACGTACAATGAAAACTGTACAGGTTTATTTAAATTCAATCCAAAAGGTGAACTCTTTTTCTCACGAGCTTGAACAATTCGACAACGACTTTGATCTTGTTTCCGGAAGATATATCGTAGACGCTAAGTCTGTTATGGGAATCTTCAGTCTGGATCTGAATGAGCCAACAACTCTGAATATCCACGCAACAGATTCTGAGATGGGTCCTATTCTTGAAGCAATCAAGCCTTATATCGTAAGCGAAGATCCTAAGTAGGATTCAGGCCAAAAAGCATATATCAAAAGCAAAGCAGTAAAGATAACAGGGCAGTTCTTCCTTTCGAAGGGCTGCCCCTTTTTATTTCACTTTTTCTATTTCACTTCAATGATCTCTGCTGTATCTAACGCTGTCTGCATAAGTTCATCGATCTTCTCTGCCAGATTCTCCTCAGAACGGCGGATAACCTCGATATTCGGCTTTGTGACCGGATGCTTTGCCACGAAAATGGTACAACAATCCTCAAATGGAAGAATGGAGGTCTCGTAAGTATCGATCTTCTCTGCCACATCTACAATGTCCTGCTTATCAAATCCAATCAGCGGACGATATACCGGCATCGTACATACATCATTCGTTGCAGCCAGGCTCTGCATAGTCTGACTTGCCACCTGTCCGATACTCTCTCCCGTCACCAGTCCAAGGCAGCCATCACGTCTTGCGAATTCTTCCGCAATACGCATCATATAGCGGCGCATAATAATAGTCAGCTCGTCATGCGGGCATTTGTCATAAATATACAACTGAATATCTGTAAAGTTCACAACATGTAATTTGATCGGTCCGGAATATCTTGCCACAATCTTCGCAAGATCAACAACTTTTTGCTTTGCACGCTCACTTGTGTACGGCGGTGCATGGAAATAAGTTGCCTCAAGACCAACTCCTCGTTTGGATACCATATAGCCTGCGACCGGGCTGTCAATCCCACCGGATAACAGAAGCATAGCGTTTCCATTGGTTCCTATCGGCATTCCGCCTGCTCCTGGAATAATCTCAGAATAAACATAGATTTCATTTCTCACTTCTACATTTACCAGTACATCCGGGTGATGTACGTCTACTTTGATCTCCGGGAACGCATAGAGAATCGCCTCTCCAAGGTCACGGCTTATTTCCATAGAGTTCTTCGGATATGACTTTCTGGCACGGCGTGACTCTACCTTAAATGTAAAGTTGCGGTCCGGATACATCTCTGCCATATAAGCTACCACGTCTTTTTTCAATTCCGCGAAACCTTTATCCTCCATACGGACAACCGGGCAGATTCCGACCAGTCCGAACACTCTTTTCAAATGTTCCACCGTATCCTCGTAATCATAATCACCCTCACAGTCCACATAGATTCTTGCCTGGGATTTGTGGACATCAAAGTTCCCGTCTACATCCTTTAACGCATAACGCACCTGTCTTACAAGAGCATCTTCAAAAAGATAACGGTTCTTTCCTTTGATACCAATCTCCCCGTATTTCAATAAAAATGTATGAAATCTCATCGATCTTCTCCTCATTTATCTCTAATGTCTGGTATATTTTCTAAGCATCGGTACTATATTATACAGAGTATCTAATGTATAGTCAATCTCTTCCATCGTATTAAATTCAGAAAGACTGAATCTAAGCGTTGCATCCAAAAACTGCTGACCGGCTCCGATTCCTTTTAACACGCCACTGATCTGCGGATGGTTGGAAGCACATGCAGAACCACTGGATACATAGATGCCTTTATCTTCCAGCGCATGCAGAAGAACCTCGCTTCGGATTCCCGCAAATCCAACACTGATAATGTGTGGCGCACTGGTCTCATCATAAAGACCATGGATGGTCGTATCCGGGATCTGCTTCACGCCTTCAATAAAATGCTCCTTCATCGCACGCATCGCTGCAACTTTTTCATCCAGATTTTCATAAATCATCTTCGCAGCAAGACCAATCCCTGCAATTCCAGGTACATTTTCCGTACCGGAACGGACATTTTTCTGTTGTTCACCGCCAAATACGATTGGTTTTATCTTCACATGTTCATCAATATAAAGCACTCCGATTCCTTTTGGTCCATGAATCTTATGTCCACTGATGGAACACATATCCACCTTCAGGCGCTTCGGGTAAATGTGATACTTTCCAAATCCCTGCACAGCATCCACATGGAACAAAATGTTCTTGTTATACGCTTTTACCATGCTGGCAGCCTCCTGAATCGGCTGCACGGATCCCACCTCATTATTCACATACATCACAGATACAAGGATCGTGTCTTCACAGAGTGCATCCTTCAGTGCATTCAGACTGATTCTTCCAAAGCGGTCCACCGGAAGAAATGTAACACGAAATCCTTCTTCTTCCAGATAACGCATCGTATTAATGATCGCCGGATGCTCAATTCCGGATGCGATCAGATGATTCCCTGCTCTTCGATTCGCTTTTGCTGCCCCGATCAATGCCAGATTATCACTTTCCGTACCTCCGGAGGTAAAAAAGATTTCTTTCTCCTGCACCTTTAAAAGTTTTGCAAATGTCTCTTTCGCTTCTTTTATATATTTTTCAGCCTCCACGCCCTTACGGTGCATGGAAGATGGATTTCCATAATCTTCACACAATACCTTACGGACCAGATCTCCCACTTCCGGGTATGCTCTCGTCGTAGCAGAATTGTCCAGATATACTTCCTTCATTCTATCTCACTTCCTGTTTTCTTTTTTCCAATAACAGTTGATCACTGTCTCTTCTTATCATCAATATATGTCCCTGCAATTTAATATGTAACTTGCTCCAGTTGAAACATCAGCACAGATAATAGCGCGAGTCCCGCTGTCTCTGTCCGTAAAATACGCCTTCCGAGAGTTATGACCTGACCGCCCGTCTCACATGCAAGCACAATCTCATCCGGATCAAATCCGCCTTCCGGTCCGATAAATATTCCAACAGACTGTCCCGGCTTTATAGACTGTATCAGTTTCTTTGTGTGGTCCATACCTTCTGCACACTCATAAGGCACCAATACAACATCCAAATCTTTTGCCATCTCAAGGGCTTCCTTATAAGTCTTCACAGACATCACTTCCGGCACGATCCCCCGCCCGGACTGTTTGGCTGCGCTGGCTGCAATTGTATTCCAACGCTCCACTTTCTTCGCCCCTTTTTTTGCATCCAGCTTCATCACACACCGCTTCATGGACACCGGTACAACCGCATAAATCCCAAGCTCCACACATTTTTGCACGATCAATTCCATCTTCTCCTGCTTCGGGAGACCCTGAAACAGATAGATCTTTGATGGAAGTTCCGCATCTGAAGCTTTCGTCTCTACGATTTTCAACTGCACCTGCTCCTCTTCAAGATCCAGAACCTGGCAGAGATATTCTTTTCCCTGACCGTCACTGACCGTCACTTCCTCACCAATCCGCATACGGAGCACATTTTTCATATGATTCACATCAGTGCCTTCGATCCGGATTGTTTCTTCCGATACCTGAGAGGCATCTACAAAAAAATGCTGCATTTTCTCTTTACTCCTCTAGGCATTCTTTCTTGCTACAACAGATACCCACTCGCCCTGGTGATTCACTTCCAGAACTTCCAGCCCGGCAGCCTTCACAGCTTCTACTACAACATTTTCTTTATCTTCGATAATTCCACTTGTAATATATACAGCACCCGGCTTCATCTGATGAATGATGACCGGCGTCAGCGGAACAAGGACATCTGCCAGAATATTTGCTGCTACAATATCATATTTTTCATATCCAACCGCATACTGAACAGCCGTGTCATCAATGATATTTCCGATCATGACCTCATACTGATCCTTGCGGATCCCATTCACTTCCATATTCTCGTGAGTCGCATCAATGGCGCATGGATCAAGATCTGTTCCAAGAGAATGCTTTGCCCCGAACTTAAGCGCCAGCATTCCAAGAATCCCGCTTCCACAACCAACATCTAAAATCTCCGTCTCGGATGTCACATATTTTTTCAACGCCCGGATGCAAAGCTGTGTCGTCTCATGCATGCCTGTTCCGAACGCTGTACCCGGATCAATGTGAATGACCATCTTGTCGCTGTCCTCCGGCTTTACTTTTTCCCAGGATGGGATTACAAGAATGTCGTCTATATAGAATTGATGGAAGTACTGCTTCCAGTTGTTGACCCAGTCTACATCTTCCGTCTCAGATTCCTCAATAGTACACTCCCCAACATCAAGAAATGCACGCATATCTTCCAGTTCTTTTCTCACGTTCATAAGAACCGGCGCCACATCTTCTTCCTCATCCAGATAAAATGTTAAATATGCTGTTCCGTCATCATCTGGGATATCCGGCAGAATATCCACGAACATCTGCTCCTTATCCTGTTCTGTAAGCGGGATCTTGTCCTCAATCTGCACACCTTCAATTCCAAGATCTGCCAGCATACTGCTCACAATATCCTCCGCCTGTGTCGTTGTTTTTAAACGAAACTGCTTCCATTTCATAATACTTTCTCCTTCTTTACGTTCATTATCTTCCTTTGATGATACCCGGTTTCTAACCTCGTTATCATTTATTTCATTTCTTCTCTTACAGCCTGTAACGCCGCATCCACTACATGATGCATATCCATATAACGGTAAAGTCCCAGACGTCCTCCAAAAATTACGTTCTCTTCCTTCTCTGCCAGCTCTTTGTATTTTGCATAAAGTGCTGTATTCTTCTCATCATTGACCGGATAATAAGGTTCGTCCCCTTTCTTCCATGTCACCGGATACTCTCTGGAAATAACGGTCTTCTCCTGGGTTCCAAATTCAAAATGCTTATGCTCAATGATTCTTGTATATGGAACTTCATACTCTGTATAATTGACTACCGCATTTCCCTGATAATTGTCCGTATCCAGAATCTCTGTCTCAAAACGGACCGTACGATATTCTAATTCACCAAAACAATAGTCAAAATATGCATCTACAGGTCCAGTATACACTACTTTTTTACCGAGTGGGCGAAGATTTTCTTTTTCTTTCAGATAATCCACATTCAGGCGGACCTTGGCGCCTTCCAGCATCTTCTCAATGATCTGCGTGTAGCCTCCCACCGGAATCCCCTGATAAAGGTCATTAAAATAATTGTTATCATAAGTCAGGCGGACCGGCAGTCTCTTAATGATCTCCGGCGGCAGCTCTGTCGCACGCCTTCCCCACTGCTTCTCAGTGTACCCCTTAACCAGGATCTCATAAATATCTTTTCCAACCAGGCTGATTGCCTGCTCTTCCAGGTTCTTCGGCTCCTTCACGCCATATTCCTTCACCTGTTCCTCAATCTTAGCCTTCGCCTCTGCCGGTGTGATCACACCCCAGATCTTATGAAATGTATTCATATTGAACGGCATATTGTACATCTGGCCTTTATAATATGCCACCGGGCAGTTCGTATAACGGTTAAATGTTGCAAACTGTCCAATGTAATCCCACACCTCTTTATTACTTGTGTGAAAAATATGTGCTCCATACTGATGCACCTGGATTCCTTCCATCTCTTTTGTATAAATGTTTCCACCGATATGCGAACGCCTCTCTACAACGAGACAGCTCTTTCCTGCCTTCATAGCCTCATGGGCAAAGATTGCTCCATAAAGCCCAGACCCTACAATAATATAATCGTACATAATCCCTCCTGCTGCCTTTTAAGCTCCATTTATGCCTTTCAAACTCCATTTATGCCTTTTAAGTTCCATTTATTAAGAGAGGAATGCATCTTACATTATGCATTCCTCCCTGGTTACTCATTTCACTCTTATTAATCCAGATCAATATAATCCACCTGGAATGTGTCATCCTTCTCAGAATGGCTGCGTCTCTCCTTCGGGCGCTCACTGAGCAGATCATCTAAATCATCTACCATATCATCCTCTTCTTCCTCATCCATCACAAATGATTCGAAGTTCTCATCTTCATATAAAGACATATCCGTAATGGTATTAAAATCATCGAATTTCACTGTACGAAGCGGTGCTTCTCTGACTTCATCAAATTTCTCTTCTTCAAAGTCATCATCTGCATAATCATCTTCGTCATCATAACGCTTGCTATCATAATGATCGTCATCATCATCGTCATCATCGCCAAATTCGTCATCATCGTAGTCATCGAAATCATCTTCGTCTACGACTTTTTTGTTTTTGTCTTTTTTCGGAGCCGGCTGAGCTTTCTTTTTATTTATCTTCTTCGGAGCCGGTTCCGGTTCTTTCTCTTCTAAGTCGATTCCATACTCATCATACAGGTCATCCAACTCAATATCACGGTTACGAAGCTTCACACGAACCACAATCAAACGGATAATGAGAAGAAGTAAAATAACAATAAAGATAATCGCAAATACTTTAAAATGTCCGTCAATCACATTCTGCATCTTGTCAAAGAAGCCATTTGCCTTTTTCTTAGCATTGCTTGCTCCGGTATCCTGCTTTACATCACATCTCTGATACGTATTCTCCTGAGAATCATACTCGTAGAAATTCTTCGTACCATTGTTGTTTACAGCATACATCAGATAGAATCCATCTTTGTCTTTATCCTGCCATACAGGGAATTCCTGTCCGTTCAGCGTCAGTGTTGTCTGCGCATAATTAGATGGCAGCTTCACACTTGTATCACTTAACAGAACAATCGTTGTTGTATCGGAAATATCAATCTCTTCATATGGTGCAAATGTTGCATTTGAATCATCATATAAGAAGAAATTGGAATTACCATCCGCTGATGTCAGATAAGCAAGGTAAACACCATTTGTCTCGTTATAAGCCATTGGGCGGTCAGCGCCCTCATAATTCATTGTTGTCTTTTTAAATCCTGCTGGAACAGAAGCTTCTACAAAATCACTCAGCGTATAAGATGTACCGTTCACCTTAACTGTAACATCGCCACTAGCTGCTGTGTCAGCACTTTCTGCTGCCTGAGTATCATCCACGATCTTAGAAGGATCTCCGGCAGCGATTTTCACTGTAGATTTTCCTTCTGTCAGCTTAACCTCTGAACCAGAACTGGATTTCACATCCTGAGATGCTACCGTAATCTCTGTAGAACCTTCTTTCAGTGCCTGGAATGTCATGGTAAATGACACTTCTGAAGAGCCGCCATTTCCTGAGTATGTCAGGGTTCCATCACCACCGGTCACTCCATCACCGGAATTAAACTTCAATGCACTGGCATCATAAGAAAGTGTTACTGATGAACTTCCAAGAGATCCACTGCTGGATTTTAAAACACATTTTACGTCTACCATATCTCCCACAGCCGTACTCGGATCTGCAAAAGAAATTCTACCGCCAGCTGCATGGGATGTCAGTGTCACGCTGGTAGCCAGCACACATACACAGGCAACTGCAGCCAGTACTTTCTTTAAAAACTTCATGTACTTTACCTCTTTTTTCTATAGTTTCTGTATTTTAAGAATGGTTATACATTATTCTGCACTTTCACCACCGGAAGATTCTCCGCCGCCGGAGCTGCTTCCACCAGATTCACTTCCGCCACCGGAACTACTGCCGCCAGAACCGCTTCCTCCAGATTCACTTCCACCACCGGAACCGCTGTTGCCTGAACTACCGCTGCCGGAGCCGCCGCCTGATCCGCTGTCTGATTTACTGCCACCGGAGCTTCTACTGCCAGAGGAATTGCCGCTACCGGAGCCTCTACTTGAAGTTCCTGAAGATTTATTGGAACTACTTCCTGATGAACCCTTAGAAGAACTGTTGGAGCTGTTATCGTAATAACTGTCATTACCTTTTGTTGTACCTTTACCAACATCAGTTGCTTTCTTTTTAACACCTGCATCAATACTCAGCACAACATCTGATGGGGTGTAGCCATCATCTCCAAAGAAGAATTGATGAAGCTGTTGCACATCTCCTGCTAAATCAGTAGGAAGTACGGAACTTCCAATTCCGCTTAATGTTCCAGTTGATTTATTAAATGGGAATCCCGTAGTTTCTCCCAATGTATACTTTTTAAAATCTTTTGCATAAGAAAGAATTTCCGGTAATGTAAAGTTAGTACCTACCTCTGCAAATACGTCGTCTGCAATTTTATTGATTGTTGCAAGATTAGCTGCCTGTAATTTTTCTACAATCTTCTCAATCACAAAGCGCTGACGCTCAGTTCTTTTGAAGTCATCGCCTTTCGTGTAACGAATACGACAGAAAGAAGTAGCCTGAACACCATCTAGATGATGCACCCCAGCACCAACCAGGTCTTCTTCAAATGGACGTCCTGTTACTACAGCAGTCTCATCACAATACATGTTCGTATACTTAACTTCTTCTTCTGTAAGTTCAATATCCAGACCACCAAGTGTATCAATCACATCAATCATAGCATTAAAATTCACTGCAACATAATGTTCAATATTCAAATCCAGATTTTTGTTCAACAGTGCAACTGCCTCTTCTACTCCTCCAAAGGAATATGCTGCATTCGCTTTATTGTATGTACCATCTGACTGTTGCAAAATCGTATCACGATATACGGAACTAATCTTTACTTCTCCAGTCTCCTGATTCAGACTTGCGATCATGATTGTATCACTTCTGGTACCTTTCCCCAAAGAAGCCTCTCTGGAATCTACTCCAAATAACGCAACATTTAAGTATCCCGTCTTATGTTCTACTTCTTTATTAATTTCCAGCTTATTCACATCTAGCTTCTGGACTTCCATCTTGTCCACCTTGCTGGTCACATAAGCAGCTGCCGCTGCTCCTCCACCAATCACGAGTACTAATAGTATGCTAACAGCAATCACGCCTATCTTCTTACCTAACGACCAGGTAGAAAATCCTCTTTTTTTTCTTCTACCTCTATGTACCTTACGATTACTTCTTCTTTTCTTAACCATCGAAACTTCCTTTCATTGAACAGAATTAAACAGATTAATAATATCCTATTTTTTTACAAATTTCAACAGAAATTGTGTTTCTTAAGATTTTTCCAGTATTTTGGACTTGACGTACATTTTAATACGAGCCATTTTGGTAATTTTTCATATCGCTTTCCCAAGAAATATCCCATATATTTACATCCTGACTGATATATCAAATTCCATATTTCCAAAGGCTGTCCGCTCCGAATCAGGTATTTTGCAGTCGCTTTTACCATACGGATTCCTTCTCCTTCTGACGGAACTCCTTCAAACACTTCCGGATATTGTGCCTGTGACACTGCAAGATCAAAATTACGATGAAATTGCTGACTTCCCGTATAATTATGTGAATGTATCACTTTCGCTTCTGCCACATATGCCACCTTATCTCCAGCTAATATCCTCTTTCCGGCAAAAATCATATCTTCATTAAATATAGTTGGATCTTCAAATCCTCCTGCACTCAAAAGATAGTTTCTTCGATAAGCTGCACATACATCTGAGCAAAAAAATGTTTTAATTCCAAGCTGTGATAAATCAACTTTTGATTTGATTCTGCTTTTTTCCGGGTAATTAAACCTTCTTGTATATCTTTCTATTATATTGCAATCCTCTCTTGGCAATTGTCTTCCATATGCAATCCCAATTTCTGGATTACTTTTAAATATTTCCACAAATCTTTCGATCAACTGATTATCTGCCGGAATCGCATCCTGTGTCATATAGAGAACAATATCTGCCTGTGAAATACTAGCTCCCATATTTCTTGTTCCCCCATGATCAAACTCTTCTTGTCTGATGTGAGTAACTTCAATCTGATATGGTTCTGATTCAAGCATTTGTGGAAATTCTCCTACTTCCGTATTAATTATGATAATTTTATGAATCGGATATTCCTGCTTTTGTAACTTGCTAATTAATTGTCCAAACTCACTTCCTGGTCTGTATGTTGGAATAATTACATCCACCTGCATTTAAAATTCCCCTTTATTTACTATTTTGCTTTTCTGAAGTATCTGATTCTTCTCCTCCACTCTTATAAGTAAAGTCTTTAGTCTCTTTATAAGTTTTCGGATCAACCCCTGTCAATTCTATAATTGCATCATTTGCTTCTTTCACTTCATCAGAAGGATCATAATCTTCTTTTCCAAATAAAAATTGATGTAATTCTGTTACATTTTTAGCAAATCCAACTGGAGCGACATAAGACCCTTTGTGTCCTTTTACATTGTCACATGTTGTCACTTCAAATGGGAATCCAGACATCTCACTAAGTTTGTAATTTGTTGCTTTTGATGCAAGCGCCAGGAAATTACCTGTTGTCAGATTTGTAGAAATCTGTGGAACGATTTCATTAATCAACTTGTTCAATGTAATCACGTTTGCACTCTGTGCTTTTTCAACTATTTTTTCTAATACAATTCTCTGACGATGTGTTCTCTCAAAATCCATTCCACTTGTATATCGAATTCTCGTATACGCTACTGCCTGAATACCATCTACGTGATGTGTTCCTGCTCCTTTAAGTCTGGAAGTTTCACGACCTACTACAATTTCAGTTTCATCGCAATACATATTGGTATATTTAATTTCATCTTCTGTAAAATCAAGATCAATTCCGCCCAACGCATCTATAATATCTGCCAATGCATTGAAGTTGACGCTGATATATTTTTCAATATCAAGATCTAAATTACGATTCAGTAGCGCAATTGCTTCGGCTGGTCCTCCCATACGGTATGCAGAATTAGCTTTCTGATATTTCCCATTTTCCTGCTTCAAAAGTGTATCTCGATAGAGTGAAATTAATTTCACCTCATTGGTCTTATTATTAATACTGGCTATCATCATACAGTCACTCTGTACTCCGCCATCCAGCTCGCCTTCTCTGGAATCCAGACCAAATAATGCAATATTCGTATAATCTCCTGTACTCTTATAAATATTAAGATCATCTGTGTTCAGCGTAGTCTTATCCATCTTATCCATAACGAACATCCCATAAGCTACAACTCCAAGACCTGCCAGGATTAATAATTCAACCATAATAATGATGATCCTTTTTCTGCGTTTCTTTTTAAGCCTGCGTTCACGTTCCAATCTTTGCTGTCTTTTATTCAATCTCTTTCTATCCATACTTCCACTCCTCTTATCCGAGTCTTCCCATTTCCTGGTTAATATGCGTTCCTGTTAATAAAGCCTTTAAAAAATGTCAGGAAAATAATTTTAAAATCAAATCCCATTGTCCAGTTTTCAATATAATATAGATCAAATTCTATACGCTTCTGAATAGATGTATCTCCCCTGTATCCATTCACCTGTGCCCAACCTGTAAGTCCAGGTCTTACCTGATGCTTAATCATATATCTTGGGATTTCCTCTTTGAATTTTTCAACAAATTGCGGTCTTTCCGGTCTTGGTCCGACAAGGCTCATGTCTCCTATTAATATATTAAAAAGCTGTGGCAATTCATCAATACTTGTCTTACGAATAAATCTTCCAATTGGTGTCACACGTGGATCATTTTTCGTCGTCCAGCCTTTCTTTTCATCTTTTTCATCCTGAACAACCATAGAACGGAACTTATACATATAAAACGGACGATTATGCTTTCCAATTCTTTCCTGTTTAAAAATAAGTGGTCCCGGTGAAGTTACTTTAATAATGATTGAAGTAACAAGCATTACCGGTGAAAACAATATAATCGCAACCAATGCTCCAAAAATATCCACACAACGCTTTGCCACTGCGTTTAACATATTATTCAAAGGTACCCGTCGAATATTTATGACCGGCATTCCCATCAAATCTTCGGTGTACGGTTTTGTCGGAATAATATTATTATAATCCGGAACAAATTTCGTATGCACACCAGACTTTTCGCACATATTAACAATCCGTCCCAGTTTATGATACTCAGCCAGTCCAAGCGTAATTACGATCTCATCCAATTGGTTCTGCGGAAGAATTTCTGCCAGTTTATCTGTTCCGCCAAGAATCTTTATTCCTCGATATTCCTCTCCTTCAGGCTTATTATCTGCCAATATTCCTTTTACAATATATCCCCATTCTGGATGTGTTACCACGCGATCCAGATATCCTTCTGCTGCACGGCTATATCCGACCAACAAGATATGTTTCTGATTATATCCCTGCTTTCTATACTTTCTGAGAATCCATCGTAACACATTTCTAAACCCTATCTCAGCAACTACATTTACACAGAAAAATACAAACAACATCTTTCTGGAATAATCTGTCATTTTTGCGAGATAAAGTATTAGAATAAATACTAAGAGACCAATAATATTAGCCTGTACGATATGCCACGCTTCAATTCTTCTTCCCTGTCCACGCTTTGGAGTATACAATTGAAACGCATAATATAGAATCAAATAGATAGGTACTACAAACACCAGCACTTTCATATATTGGCTCAAAGAAAGATACCATGAAGACAGCGCGAATAATCCGCTTTTAAAACGGATAAACCACGCTGCTCCATAAGAAAATATAATAATAAGTGCATCTATCAACACATGTAATCTATTAAATAACTTTTGATTATCTTTAATCACAATTTTCACCTGACTTTTCAAAACATAGCTCTTTATTCTACAAATTATACTATATCTTTAAATTGTCTACAACCCTAATCAGATGCATAATTCTTAACATTTCTTTAATATTTACGTAATATTTTTATATAATTTTCATTCAAATATTGAATAATTTCATTCATACGCTCTGCTTTTTGATTCTTCAATACCTTATAAACCATCCTTTTTAGTTTATAATATCTGTATTCAAAACGAATCTTCTTCTTATAATCCAGTCCATATTTTTTTCCATAATAAATACAAGAATCCATTTCGTGCCCAATCATATTCATAGACATCGGCGTACTCTTCTTTTCCAGATGAATCATTCGAATTCCCGGTTCATACACAATCTTACAATCTTTTTTCACCTTTCGAAGTCTTCGAATCAAATCCGGCTCCTCATAATACATAAAAATATTCTCATCAAATTTTCCCGCCTCACAAAAAGCATCTCGTCTTACAAACAAATCTGCCCCAGCAATATACATGTTCTTTTCATCATAACGGTCTTTCCGATTCCATAATTTTAACGACCATTTTTTTATTATAGAAGGCTTGTAATCAAAGTAAAATGAAAAGCCCGGTTTTAGATCTTCAAACAAAAGTTTCCCTCCCATGAGCATCAGATCTTTTTCCTTCTGGAATTTCTCCCAGACTTTTTTAAATATTGGTTCAATTAACATAATATCCGGATTCAAAAATGCAAGGATTTCCCCGGTTGATATATCTACTCCCTGATTATTGCCGGCACCAAATCCTCGATTGTCCGATGGAATATATCGATAATTTTTATATTGTGATTTTGCTAAATCTCGTTCTATTCTTTCATCTTCTGGACTATTGTCTACCACAATCACTTCCAACTCATCTTCAATATCATTGTATTTTGCAATAGAATCCAAACATTTCACAAGAATGTCTCCACTTTTATAAGCTACGATAATGACCGAAATTTTCATTTCTAGACTCCCTTTTCATAAATCTGCAGCAGATTTTTAATGTATACATCATTTGAATAACTTTTTTCATCGAACAATTCAAATGTATTATATGACATCTTCGCTACGATTTCATCATTCGCCATCTTGGCAATTGCGCTGCACATTTCTTTTCCATCTGCTTTTACAATCAAACCATTTTTTTCTGTCACAATATTATCAACTGCCGCACTGCAGTCTGTCACGATACATGGAATACCATAGGCTTGAACTTCCGGTACCGTAAGTGGTGATCCCTCATACCATCTTGACGGAAATATCAGACATCTGCTTTTTTCAATCCATTGATCTATCTGTGCTTTTTCCAGCCAGCCTGTAAACGTAATGTCTGGATACTTTTTTTCCAAATCTTTTTTTAATCCGCCATCTCCGACTACAACTGCTTTTACTCCCGCATTTTCTACTGCCTCACAGAAAAGTGGTACTCCTTTTTCTTCAGATACTCGCCCAATGTACAGATATATCTCATTCTTTTCTGCCAATACTCGTTTTCTTTCTGAAAATGTACTTGGGTTTTTTAGCATAAACTGCCACTTAGGTTCGCCAAAACGTCTCACCAATTGCTTTTTTTCAAATTCAGATATAAATATATACCGAATATTTTTGCAATTTCGCATAACCCGATTCTGCCTGAACTGCCTCATGCATCTCCAGACTTTATAATAATAATGTCTGGAATCACAATTGCAAACAACACAATTAAAAGACATTGGCTTCCTCTCACAGATTTCATTTTTTACATAATCGTAGCAGCCTCCATTTGGACATGTAAGGAAATAATCATGCACAGTCAAAAATACTGGTATATTTTTTTTATCCGCAATAGCAAAGATTGCACTGGATAACACTTTTGTCCATGTATGCACATGGATAATTGTTTCATTTTCTTTTAAAGTATTTAATAAATCTTCCAGCAATTTTCCAGCTTTCCGATTATAAATTCCTTTTTTCATAGCATCTAATTTGCTTGGATTTCCGAGCAGATCATACATTCCCAGCGAAATCACCTGTACAGAACTTTGAACTAACTCCTGGCATGGTTCACCACAACCTGCAAAAAAATAAACCTTCAGGTTACTTCGCTTCGACAGCTCAACTGCAGTCTGAACAGCCACTCTGGCTGCGCCTCCTTCTATATAGGCATAATCACAAGCTACTATCACATTTCGTATTGTCATTTTTTACTCCTACTCCAGAATATAAAGTGCTCCCTGTTTTGCATAATTAGAATTGTAATAAGAATCTCCCATTCTTAAAACTTCCTGCCATTCTTTATAAAATCTTTCACGTTCTTCATCGTTGATTATACCAGTTTTCATCGAATCTTTTGATTCCCAGACTGTTGATGCCTGCATGACACATCTTTTCCCATGCATTCTCAGTTTTAAACAATAATCTGCTGCCGCAAAACTTAAAGAAAAACGTTTATTAAATCTGCCTAATTCTTCAAATGTATTTTTGTGTGTCATGAAACAATTCAAAGATAAAATGCTATAATTGCTCATTACTTTTGCCCGAAACATATCTCCATAATCGCAATCTCCAATACCATAATTCGCTTTGCACAAATCCCCATTTGTTCTAAACACAACTCCTGCATCTTCTACAGTATGTTTTCGCCCAATCACCTTTCCGCTCACGGCACCAACATTTTGTATCTGTAAAACTCCAGCCATTTGTTGCAATGCGTCTCTTTCTACACTCTCCAGATTTTCTGAAACAAAAAACAGATAAGATCCTCTCGCTTTTTCTGCAAGAGTATTAATTTCTTCAACGTTTATTCCTGCAGAAGCTAAAATTTCCAAATTCGAATAATCTTTTCTTTTGAACCACTCTGAACATCTTTTCTTTTTTTCATCATCTTCCCCATATATAATCACAGATATCAAAGGCTGCTTTATCATCTTGTATTCTGTGTGATATAGTCCCAGTCGCTCCATATGCTCTACATTAGCCTGAATACCAACTCTCTCATAATGTGATTGAATTGCTTTCTTTCCCGCATCGTACGCATACATTTTACTTGTTGGATCTCCTGCTACTGAGCCTCCATGCATCCTCCAGTGATACAAAACTTTAGAAACGTGTCCTACTTTTTTTGCAAGTTCTACACACCGAAAGATAAAATCATAATCCTGAGATCCATCATATTCCTTTCTGAATCCTCCCAACCGATCTACAATTGATTTTTTAGCCACAAAAAAGTGAGTGATATAATTATTAGCGCATAATAATTCCGGGCTGTAATCCGGTTTAAACACTGGCTTTTTATAATCGTGACTATCTTCTGATATTTTGTCCTCATCTGTGTACAACACATCATAATCATAGTCATTAATTGCCTTTACAATCTCATATAAAGCGTCTGGCGTCAGCATGTCATCATGGTCAAATAACCCGATATACTCTCCTGTAGCGAGCGCTAGTGCCTGATTTGTGTTCTCTGCAATTCCCTGATTTTCTTCCAGATAAACTACTTTAATTCTTTTATCTTCCATGGAATAACGATTTAATTCTTCTCTGACGCGAATGACTTTTGTGTCATTTTCATCTCCGTTCAAGCTTCCATCTGCAATACATAGTTCCCACTTTTCATAAGATTGTTTTCTTACCGAATCAATCATATCTTTTAAAAAAGGAATCGGAGTCTGGTAGGTCGGCACAACAATACTAATAAGAGGCTGAACAGAAAATTCAACCTCTCTTTGACGCATCAGCTCTTCTTTTGTCGGACAATGCTCTTCATACCACTCTTTATAACTCTTTCCTGCCGGAAAAGCTTTTGCTTTCGCAAGCGTCAAAAATCTGCTGATACCATTTCTACGAATATATTCAAAACCTTTTTTTACATTCTCTTTATTCAATCTTTCGCTGATTTGCTTTACATTCATCTTTTTATTCTTACCTTCTGACATGTACATTCAATCGGAAATCTTTTTCATCCAGCCTGAAATTAGGATTATAATTAGGATCGCCTTTTTCTAATTCCTTTCCCCAACGCTCTTCAAAAAGTGCTACCTCCGAATCAAAACGTTTCACCTTTTCACGAGAATCTTCTAAACCTCTTGATTTAGATTCATAATGTGTCAGTCTTGCATATGGAGTATAAACAATCAGATATCCCGCCTTCCGGATTTTCATACATAAATCCACATCATTAAACGCAACCGCATACTCCGGCTCAAATTTACCAACTTCAAAGAAAACCGTTTTTTTCACCATCATACATGCCGCCGTTACTGCACTTAAATCCTGAATCATATGAACTCTTCCCATATGCCCTAACGTTTCTTCTGCTTCGGCTGCATAAGGATGTCCCGCAATTCCTCCGAGCCCAACAATCACACCTACATGTTGAATTGTTCCATCTTCATAAAATAAGCGGGCTCCGACAGCTCCTACCTCTGGTCTGCTGCAATGTATGAGCATTTCCTCAAGGCAATCCGGATTCTGGATCTCCGTATCATTATTCAGGAATAAAATATACTCTCCTTTTGCATACTGCACTCCATAGTTATTGATTTTCGGATAATTAAAACCTTTTTCTTTCCAATAAACTACTTTGGCTCTTGGACATTTTGCTTCCAATTCTTTATAGTAGGCAAATGTCTGTTCTTCTGTACTGTTATTTTCGACAATGATATATTCTCGATTGTCATAGGAACTCTTTTTTTCCAAAGAATCAATACATTTTTTTAAATCTTCCACATGATCTTTATTAGGAATTACAATGGAAATAAGCGGTGTTTCTTCCATCGTATATCTGACACGATAAATCCCTCTATACTCTGTCTTTTCTACATTCCCTTTTATATTCATTCTCTTCAGATGCATATCAATTGCTTTGCGTTCTTGTTCGTCACACACTTGAACATGCTCTACATTCCTGTGATACAACACTTTTGCAATATGATGGATTGAGTGTTTTTCTTCTATGCATCGAAATATAAAGTCATACTTCCAGTCAATTTGTCCATTCCAACTTTCCAAACACTCATCAAACAATTCCTGGCAAAGTTTCTTTTTTACCAATAAAAAATTATGAATATAATTACAACTTCTAAGCATATCTAGATTTAAATCCGGCTTTATAGCTGATTCTTCATATTCTGTCTCATTTTTTATTATATCATCATCAGAATAAATTGCTTCAATTGTTCTGTCTGCATTCAATGACTTCACACACTGAAAGAATGCATCCGCTGAAAGTTCATCTTCCGGCTGCGTAATCAACACATACTCTTCTTTCGCTTCTTTCAGAATTTCCACTACATCATTTAATTCTCTTATTTTGCAAAGCTTCCACCTTGAATAAGTCTGATTTTTCAAAGAGTCAGCCAGTCGATGAGATCCACTCTTATTCTCCAGCACAATTACCAAAATCTCTGGCATATATGGAAATGTTGTTTCTCGCTGTATTTTGAGCACCTGTTTTGTCGGCTTTGTTTTCTGATACCATGTCATATAATCTACACGAGACTGTCCTGTCAATTTATCCATAATACGGACTATCGTTGCATGTAATCCATATCGTTTATAATAAGTATTTATATTCTTCCAAAATTCTGACATATTCATTCTGCCTTCCATATGATTCTCAAAGCTCTACTTTCCAGCAAGCATCTTTCCAAGCTCAGCGCTGAATCTTTCAGCTTCATCTTCATACATATGTCCTTCATAATCTGAAAATCCATTCAACGATTTATCCAGACTTTCTGTATCTATATAATTGTAATTATAATATGGAATCCCCTGTTTTGCCATATATTCCGCAAAATATGCATTCGCCTCTTCAAAGTTGTCCTGATACTTCTCCATTGTCTCCTGCGGAATCGGTGTTGTAATTACCACAAGCTCTATATTATTTTCTTTGCATAATTTCTTAAGTTTTTCAAAATATTCTTTCACTTCCGGCAAAATTTCCTGTTTGTCCCAGAGTTTCAAATTATCCTCTGTCTTCACAGCATCTGTTCTATGAATGCTGACATGCCCTTTTCCTCCATAGTTCTGAACATCACTATTCCAGAAAGAATCGTCAAAGTTTTTATATGCTTCCCCAAGCTTTGTCCTGATTCTTTCAAATGGGTTTTTCAATCCGGTTCTACAAAGATACCATGGGAAAATTGTCATTCTCCAGTCTTGTCCCCACAGCAGTTGATGATAATACTCTGCTTTTACCAATGATTTTGGAAACTCATCATACATTTCTCTATATTCTGCACCCTTGCTTTTTTCTGCCACCCAATAACCTGGATCCAGTTCATAAACCACTCGTTTCGGATGACCGACACGTATTGCTTCTTTTACGATAAAATAACTATCTGAAAGATACTCGCCCCCAAGACACATATTGATACTGTTACCGCCAGTATACTGATCTACAACTTCCGGCGCAATTGCAGCTTTTCCATGAGAAGTTCCTACAAATATATCTGTGTACTCCTCGCCGTTTTCCAGATTATGCATATCAAACCGAAAAAAGCTATACGGTTTTGCCGCAAAGCAAAGCATTTCATTCACACAAATAATAATTATCATCAAAATTACCGGACTGACAAGTTTTTTAAAATTGTGCATAAATAAAACCTCCTGCTGTATCTGGCATTCTGCCAAGCAATGGCATTGCAAAAATCATTGCAAGATAAATTGCCCAACGAATTACCCATATCTTTGTAGAAAGAGACTGGCGAATCTTCGTTCCTCGTTCCTGTAAAAAACTGACTACAAAGCAAATTGCACAACATACTAACAGCACAGCAATAAATACAGGTGTATACTTTAAATTCATCTGCCCAAACTGTATATTTAATATCTGTGCAGGTTCAAAATATGTTACAGAATTTTTCATCATTGTAAGAGCCTGTGGAATTGTGTCTGCCCGATCAAAGTACCAGCTTATATTCACAAGTAGAAATGTCCGGATAATCTGAAATATATGCCAGCCTGTAGATTTATCATTAATGTGAAGCTTCTTCTTCCACTCTCTGTAATTTTTTGTCATCAGACCACTAAATGCAATAATCACTCCATTATAAATACCATACACTATAAACTTCCAGGCTGCTCCATGCCAGATTCCTACCACAAGGAACACGATCAGATTCGCTACACAGATTGGTAATGCTCTTCCATAAGTTTTTCCAAACTTCTTCTTTGCGAATTTACCGAATTTTCCCATCCAGCCAGATAATGATACCGGGTAGAATACATAATCTTTCATCCATGTTCCCAATGTAATGTGCCAGCGATGCCAGAAATCTGTAATAGAAACCGCAAAATACGGGCGTTTAAAGTTTTCATCCATCTCTACGCCAAATAATTCTGCCACACCAATAACTACATCTACACCTCCTGAAAAGTCCGCATAGAGCTGTGCAGAATATGCCAGTACACCTAATATTGCAATTCCATTATAAGTCTGATACTGATTAAAAATTGCATCAACAAATACTGCTGCTGTATCTGCAATCAACATTTTCTTAAAAAATCCCCAAATTATCCGCTGAACACCACGTTCAATTCTCTGCCAGTCAAATTCATGTTCTGCGTACAAGGTCTTTGTCAATCGGTCAAATCTGCCAATCGGTCCCTGCAAAATCTGAGGGAAGAAAGAAACAAACAAAGCAAAACGAAATACATTTTTTTCCGGTTCACAACGGTTCCAATAAACATCTAAAATATACCCTGCTGACTGAAATGTGTAAAAAGACAATCCAATCGGAAGTAATAAATGAAATGGGCCAAAATCTGTATGAAATAACTGATCAATATTCTGTACAATAAAATTCGTATACTTCAATACTCCTAACAGACCAAACACAAATAGAAGGGCAAGTATTAACACGCCCTTCTTTTTTTGCTTCGCATCTTTTTTATGTGCTTCATCTGTCTGGTCTATTCGATGAATTACAAGCGCTGTTCCATATGTCACAAGTGTTGTATATAGAATAAACCCTAAATACTGTATTCCGGCAGATGCATAATAAATGTAGCTGAAAAGCAACAGCCACATCCATTGACAGCGTTTCGGAATGATATAATATCCAACTACTGCCAAAATCACAAATACCAGAAATTCTATTGATGTTAATGACATAAATATTTCCTCTTACTTAAAAATGAAATGTATCTTTCAGTCCTACCCAAAGCTGATCTTTGTCACTTAAGTTCAGTGCTGTTCCATCTTCCAGATGATATCCTTCTGCGGAAGCATTGCCCTTATACTCCCCTACAAGCTGTGGCCATTCTACGCCGATCTCAGGGTCGTTCCATGCGAGACCACCTTCATCTCCCGGATGATAGAAGTCTGTACACTTGTAGCAGAACTCTGCAATCTCACTTAAAACAAGGAATCCATGGGCAAATCCTTCCGGAATATAGAACTGTTTCTTGTTCTCTTCTGTCAGTTCTACACCGAACCATTTTCCGTATGTCTCACTGTCACTTCTAAGATCAACAGCTACGTCAAATACTGAACCTTTTACGACACGTACTAGTTTTCCCTGCGGAAACTCTTTCTGGAAATGTAATCCGCGAAGAACACCTTTTGTAGAACAAGACTGGTTGTCCTGTACGAACTGCATCGTAAGTCCTTCCTCTTCCATATCCTTCTGATTGTATGTTTCCATAAAGTATCCTCTTGCATCACCATGAACCGTTGGCTCAATGACACAAAGTCCCTTTATTCCACCTGCATTTTTTTCTACTTTAATCTGTCCCATCTTGCATATCTCCTTTTTTACGATTATGATGCATACGGGCACACATATATTATGTGTACCCGTCCATTTCATTTTCACTCTTTTTATTCGTCTTACAATGCCTCTTATCTGAGTCTATGCGAATCTTCACAAAGCTTTTAGAGTTCGTCTATGTTCAACTCTTTCAGATAACGTCCAAGTGCATCCTGCCAGGTCGGAAGTGGTGTAAAGCCATTCTCCACCAGTTTTTTCTTATCCAGTCTGCTGTTAAATGGTCTTGCAGCTTTGGACACTCCGTACTCTGCAGTTGTAACCGGATCAACTGTAATTCTGTCTTCTCCGTACTCTGTATGTCCCTGTTCTACAGCCTGACGAAAAATTTCTTTTGTGAAATCATACCAGCTGATGTATCCGCCTTCATTGGTCGCATGATAATAACCATACTTATCTGTCTCGATCATATCGACAAGCAGTCTTGCCAGATCAAATGTGTAAGTCGGTGTACCGATCTGATCATTCACTACACGAAGTTTATCATGATTTTTTCCAACTTTCAACATGGTCTTTATAAAGTTGTTACCATTCTTTCCAAATACCCACGCAATTCTCACGATGAAGTATTTGTCCAGTGTCTCAGACACTGCCAGCTCTCCGTCCAGTTTTGACTGTCCGTAAACATTTAACGGCTGATAATCCTTACAGTCCGGCTGCCATGGTTCTTCTCCCTGACCATTGAATACATAGTCCGTACTAGTATAGACCATCTTACTGTCAAGCTTCTTACATACTTTCGCAATATTTTTCGTTCCTTCTGCGTTTACTGCATGAACCTTATCCTTTTTATCCTCATCTTCTGCAAGGTCAACTGCCGTCCATGCTGCACAATGTATCACTGCGTCCGCATTTACTTCTGTAAGAACTTTCTCTACAGATGCTTTATCTGTAATGTCCATCTGCACATATGGCATAGATACAACCGGTGTACCGTCCTGGATTCCATTATAGCTTTCCGCGATATCAGAACCGATTCCTTCATAGCCACGCTTTGCCAGTTCATTCATCACATCATGTCCGAGCTGACCAGCTACTCCAGTTACCAGTACTTTCATTATTTCATTCCCTCCCGGTTTGCATACATTTTCTCATAGTAATTCTGATACTCTCCGGAAATGATCGTCTCCCACCACTCCTTGTTATCCAGATACCATTGGATTGTCTTTTTGATACCATCTGCAAATTTTGTCTCCGGCAGCCATCCAAGCTCATTGTGAATCTTTGTCGGGTCGATTGCATAACGCATATCGTGTCCTTTACGGTCTGCCACATATGTGATCAGGCTTTCCGGTTTTCCAAGCTCTTTACAGATCATCTTGACGATGTCAATGTTCTTCATCTCGTTGTGTCCACCAACATTGTAAACTTCTCCGACACGTCCGTTATGGATGATCAGGTCGATGGCTCTGCAGTGATCCTCTACATATAACCAGTCACGCACATTTTCACCTTTTCCATACACCGGAAGCGGCTTATCATTCAGTGCATTTGCAATCATAAGCGGAATCAGCTTCTCCGGGAAGTGATATGGTCCGTAGTTGTTAGAGCATCTGCTGATTGTTACAGGCAATCCGTATGTTCTGTGGTATGCAAGAACAAGAAGGTCTGCGCCAGCTTTTGATGAGCTGTATGGGCTGCTTGTGTGGATTGGTGTCTCCTCTGTAAAGAACAGGTCTGGTCTGTCCAGTGGAAGATCTCCGTAAACCTCATCTGTAGATACCTGATGATAACGTTTGATACCATACTTTCTGCAAGCATCCATAAGAACTGCTGTACCTTTGATATTTGTATCCAGGAATACTTCCGGGTTCTCGATAGAACGGTCTACATGACTCTCTGCTGCAAAGTTTACAACCATGTCCGGATGCTCTTCCTCGAATAATTTGTAAACAGCCTCACGGTCTGTGATGCTCTCTTTGACAAAACGGAAATTCGGGTTGTCCATCACTGGTGCAAGTGTAGATAAGTTACCTGCATATGTCAGGCAGTCCAGACAAACGATACGATAATCCGGATATTTGTCTAACATGTGAAAAATAAAGTTACTTCCGATAAATCCAGCTCCGCCGGTTACGATAATTGTCATAATTAAAAATCTCCTTTGAATTACTTAGTCAAAATTTATAAAAATTCTTCATTTTTTATTCTAATATCTTAGTACAGATCCTCTCGGTATTTTCCGTCTAAGACATCTTTCAGATATTGACCATACTGGTTCTTTTTCAATACCTCGTAAACTTCCAGAACTTCTTCTTTTGAAATCCATCCGTTTAAGTATGCAATCTCTTCCAGACATGCAATCTTACGATGCTGATGTGTCTCAACTGTCTTTACAAAGTTTGTAGCATCTACAAGGCTCTCATGTGTACCAGTATCCAGCCATGTGAATCCCTGTCCGAGAAGTTCTACATTCAGATTACCCTTCTCGAGATATACACGGTTCAGGTCTGTGATCTCCAATTCTCCACGGGCACTTGGTTTCAGACTCTTTGCATACTCAACAACTTTATTGTCATAGAAGTAAAGTCCTGTTACACAGTAGTTGCTCTTTGGATGCTCCGGCTTCTCCTCGATGGAAATTGCTTTTCCTTCGTGGTCGAACTCAACAATACCGAAACGTTCCGGATCATCTACATAGTAACCAAATACTGTAGCACCTTTGCCTGTCTCAGCATTTTCTACTGCTGCCTTCAGACGCTTGTTCAGTCCGTGTCCTGCGAAAATGTTATCTCCAAGAACCATAGCAACTGTATCATCACCGATGAACTCCTCGCCAATGATAAATGCCTGAGCAAGTCCGTCCGGGCTTGGCTGAACTGCATAAGAAAGATGTACACCAAACTGATGTCCGTCTCCTAGTAGCTCTTTGAATCTCGGTGTATCCTGTGGCGTAGAGATGATCAAGATATCACGGATACCTGCATTCATCAGTACAGACATCGGATAATAAATCATCGGTTTATCATAAATAGGTAATAACTGTTTTGATGTTACCATAGTCAGAGGATAAAGACGTGTTCCAGATCCTCCTGCCAAAATAATTCCTTTCATATAGGAACCTCCTTGTAATAAATACAATACATAGTTTTACCATATCTTCTAAAGTTATGGCATGTTCATGATTGCATTATAAAAGGTGACCCTAGGTCACCTTCAAGTACTTTTTACAAAAAATGTAACTTTTTTGTAATATTTAAGAAAATCTTCAGGAATTCGTGAATCTAAATCCGTTCTTCCATCTTTTCAGTAGCATATTGCAATTTTGCTCCATACTTATCCTGAAACTTCCTGACCGTATTAGATTTCAATTCATGTGTTCGCATTTTTTTAGCTATAATTCTATAAAACATTGCATATCCTTTTAATTCTGCTCTGAATCTTCTTTCCGTAACCTCTAATTGTGAAACAGCCGTCCTAATATCACTACCTTTAAGTTCTATAAAATACGCTGACTTAGCCGAATCATTCAAAACCAAATAATCGCAACACGTCTCATCAATTACCAATTTCCCATCCAATTGATATTGTCGCACATCCGACTGTCCTTTATCATTAATTGCCCGATGCTGGCAACTGCTTCCTTTATCACGAGACACAATAATTTTCTGATTTTTTTCACATTCCGACTTTTCTGCCGTAAGTAACATATTGCCTCCTTATCTTCCTGTATCTATTCTTTCAACATTAACATCTTATCATAATCTTCGTTAATCTGTTCTGAAGCCCCGTCAATCACTTCATTTTCAATAGACTTGAACTCTTCATCAAGACAAGATTTTATTTTTCCATTCTGCACAAATATTGCATTTACTTTATCATAATTAAGCCATTTATTTTTACTAATAATTCGACTTAATTGGCTCTCATCTACATCTTTTGAAACCTTATCTGCATATAACAAATTATTAATTGTTCCTAATATATACGGGCTATGCGTTGTCAAAAATAGTTGATTACCATTACCATTGCACACTAGAGCAATAAATTCCATTACCAGTTTCTGTGAATTTGGAAATAAATGTGATTCCGGTTCTTCAATAATGAAATAAGCGCTCTCTCCATTTAGCAAATAGTAGAATAAAACATTTAATATCCACACAACTTCCTGTTGACCAGAAGACGCATAGTTCAACTTCACATATCGATTATTGGATACCTGCAATCGTTCCTCTCCGTCTTTGTTAATATATTCTCCCTGTAGCAATTGTTTCATCAAAGAAATAGATTCTTTCGCTCTTTCCTCATCAATTTTTATATATGTCATTGCTATTACATCATTCAGCATCTCAACCGGACTGATTGTAAATACTGATTTCATCTGCAATATCTTTTCCAGATAACTTCTTGTGCAATAATCCATATTGCGTTTTTGAATATCATCCATGGAACTGTAAATATAATTCATCTGATTACTCAAAAGTGTAATCATACTTCTTCCAGCCGGGATATAAACAACATCCGTCTTATCATTAAAAAATTCTTTGATTTCACGTTCCGTTAATTCTAATATCGGATCTGGGTGATTGTGAATTTCTTTACTTCGATTTTCAAGCATTTCAAATAACTCATTAAAATCTTTGCTAAAATCCACTTTAACTTCATACAGTCCTTCTTTGTTCTTTTCAAGAAAAACTTTCAATATCTTCTTTTCCGTATATTGATATTGTAAAAACATATCTCCATCCAAGCTTCCTGTTATTCCAAAAATCTGCAAGAAATTAGCCCGGACTTCTTTCATAAAACGTTGCTTAACCGTTGCATTTCTTGACTCTGCTACGTGTCTGTTCAACAAATATTTCTTCTTATACTCCACAAACAAAATATTCTTTATATTTTTGAAAAAGAAAATACTTTTGGCAATTGTACTTTTGCCAGATGCCTGCGGACCTGTGCACACCATAAATTCATCAATATTAATTTCACATTCCTCTATCGGTCCTAGATGTTTTATATATAATTTCTGCATTCACATAATCCTTTCGCACTGCAAATATTAAAATAGTTGATATATATATTATGATTATATATCAACTACTCTTACTTCTCAACATATTTCCGCTACAAACACTCCCGCGTCTTTTGTAATCCGGAAGCCTTTTTCCGTCTTTTTCCGCACATAAGTCTGGAACTCTTTATACCGCTCCAATATATACTGGCTCTGGTTTCCATGACAGGACAATATATATGATATCAACGGTTCTGGATCTGGAATTACGAGTTCATCCTCGTATGTCCTCCAATGAACAGCCGTAAAATATTGCTCTAGTATCTCAGACCCATTCTCTCTTCCAAATCTTTCATACAGTTTTTCTGCTGAAAGTACGATCCGATCATCAAAGCTCTGTACCAATTCACTGACTTCTTTCATATGCTCGCCGCCATAAGTACTGCACACAGATCTTCCACCTGGTTTCAACACCCGTCTTACTTCCCGGCACACCTGTGGTATATCCTCACAGTAAAACAATACATGTCCGGCAACTACCAGATCAAAGCTCTGATCCTCATATGGAATCCTGTGACAGTCAAAATGCCGGAACCGGAACCTGTGGTCTCCAATCCCTACATTACGTCTCGCATCTCTTAACATTCCTTCTGATGTATCTGATAATGTAATCTCTATATTCTCTGGAAGTTTATCTTTATTCTCCTTCCAAAGCGTTCCATCACCACAGCCAATTTCCAACACCTTCATGCCATCTCTCACACAAAGCTGCTCATAAATCCACGGAAACCATCCCTCTTTATTCACGGAATAAAGGCTGTGCAGATTAATTCTTGCTGATATATTGGACGCATCCTGATACTGGTTCTTCATGCTCTTCTCCATACCTGTCAGATGAATCAGATTCAGCATCTGGCTCCAGTCAATGGTATGTTCTTTCTGAATCAACTCAGATGTATCCTGTATTGCTTTTTCTACAAGCTGCATCTGCTCAATCTTATCTCTCACAAGCTTCAATTGAATATTCAATGAATTCAACATAAAATGATAATCCGCATCATCAATGGTCATCTCTCTGATATCATCCAGCGTAAATCCCAGGTACTTCAAAAGAAGAATCTGCTGCAATCTGGCAAAATCTTCATCTGTATAAAATCTTGCCCCTGAATCCGACACATACGATGGCTTTAAAATATTCTGTTTGTCATAATATCTGATTGTCCGAAGTGTCACATGCGCCATCCGCGCAAACTCTCCGGACGAATAATAACCTGGCTTTTTCATTCTACCTTTGTTACACCTTTATTCTTCACATCTGCCAATCAGACAACTCTTCCGATAAAATACTGCACCATACTTTAGCACTTTTTGACACCCCTGAGCATACATACCATTCGCATAATGCATCTCTTCTATCTGGTTCAGCGCCCTTTCTTCTTCCTTTTGCATACTCTCCGCACAGATTCCCCACCTGCATCTTTAAAACTAAGAAAAATCACAGGTCATTGATTCATCCACAATTCACACAGTTTCTGATCTTCAGCAATCTTCAAACCTTCAAACAAGGCTTTGCTATCTCTGCGAATATCAAAGAAAGAAGCCAGCATACTCATGACAAATGTCTTTCCAAATCTGTGCGGTCTTGTAAAAAGTGTAATCTCCGCAGGTTCTGTCTTCACCAAAGCATGAATCAGTTCTGTCTTATCCACATAGTAATAATCATTTTTCCTAATCTTCTCAAATTTAGAAATACCAATCGGGATATTATATCAAATCACTTTTCCACCTCCATGCAAAATCTATTTTTATTATAAAGCAACTCCCGGCTTTCCACAACGGAAAACCGGGAATTCAAGTTTCTATACTATTTTATCATGCATTCTTCTTTTCTTCTTTAGCTTTATATATCATTCCGCATACCTTTTGATGCATAAATTTCAAAATTTGTTGAACTCTCTGAACTCCCCAAGAAAGCATTAATGCCACTGTTGCTACAATTATGACCATCAATACACAATATTTCATCCTTGATGGCACTTCTACTATTCGTTCACTCATTCTAGAATAAAATATATTATCCGGAATCCATGATAACAAATATGCTCCAAATGTAAGATTAGATATTTTAGCTATTACTTTGCCCTTTTTATCATTTACTTTATAATCTATGGAATTTATCAGCAAAAACACCAGTATTGTCTCTACAGTATCTTGAAGGCTTCCCCAGTCGCACCATGTTCCCCAGAAAAATTCTCTTGAATAGCTTCGCCAAATATTGTTGGCTCCAAATAAGAAAATTGCGCCTATTAATAAAATGAATACTTTCTTAGTACTGATTTTCTTAGTCTCCACATAATGTTTTATATATGCACCTATATAATAATATGTTATCGGATATATTCCCATCCACCAATCTGGAATTATCCGATTGTATGTTGCAGTTAAATATGGTCTGACCAGCATTCCTGCTTCTTCCAAATTATATATATTAAAAACACTTGGTGCAATTGTCATTATAACTAGTATTACCACCAATATAAAATGACCACTTTTATCTTCGATATTATTCCATAATAAATTCAAAAATGGAATCAATAAATACAACCCGATATACATATTCACATACCAGGAATATTGATTATATCCTAGTAAATTTAACAATGCCCCTTTTATGTTTACAATATCATGTGATATTACCATTTTATAAACAATAATGAACCCTGTTGCAATAATATATGTACCCAGTACTTTAGATATTTTTTTATAATAATTTAAAAGTGTCTTTTTCTCTATTGAAATACTTTTATTAACCATTAAATAACCACTTAAAAGCATAAATAAAGGTACGCATATTCCAAAAAATGTTCTTCCCAATGTCATTATATACATTCTTTTTCCAACAACAGGCTCATTATAGTATCCTGAATTCAAGAAAAAATGAATAGCTACAACAGATATAAATGCAACTATTCTAGTTAAGTCTAATCCAATATCTCTTTTTTTCACTTTTCCTCCTGTATCATATCAACTATAAATAAATTAACTTCTATTTCCCATCTATCCTAATCAAGAATCTTTTTCACATAAGTCTAAAACTCTTTATACCAATCGTAGATATACTGAATTGACTATTATGACAGGATAATATATCATATGCGCTATGCGTATGAACTCCCTGAAGAAATAAAATGATTTCTATTCAATTATTTTTTAGTTGATTTCTTTTTCAAATATCCTTCTAGATAATCTCCATTTAATACAAATAACAATATGTAGACAGGTACATATAAATATAAATATCTTGCTCTTGCCTCAAATAATAATTCAAATAATGTAATACCTATAATACATAATTGCAAAATCAGTTGTATGTTACTTTGGCAAGGTTTTCTTTTCAATCCTAAGATTGAGGAAATTGCTACTCCCGCTAAAACCATAACCCATAACAATTGTACTACCTGCGAATATATTCCATAATACTTGCCATCATTATAATATATATTTTTCAAAAAATGTGACATCCTGGAATTATTATCTGGCACAATAGCGTAAAAACTTCCCTCAGCTCCCCATGCATATGTACCATTATTATAATTCGTCAACATTTTTTTCGTAAGAAATTTTGCATATCCTGTTATCCCATAATTATTTAATCTTTTTTTCGAAACTTCTAGATTGGTTTCTCTCCTTTGTTCTGCAGTTTTACAATTTGCAGAAATTTCAACATCTTCCCCTGACCATACTCCTCTATATTCAGGATTTAATCCCATCATAAAAAAATGTGTCAGACCAAATTGACGATTTTTATCTTGTTCAAATCCTTCTGTATTATACAGATTCTTCAATCCACCTGCAATTACAGCTATCAAAGTAACCGAACACAATATTACCGCACCTTCTTTAATCCAAAATGACTTCTCATATTTGTGGGTAATTTTTAATAATTCAGCTATTATAATTGCTATTATAACAATTGCTGCCTGAGGTTTTATACAATATCCCAGATATCCTGCAACCAATATAATAAAATTCCTAACATATATATTGATTCTATCCTCTGTATATATATACATAATAAAAATAGGGAAAAAGAGTGCAATTGCATCCGAATAACAGATTACATTCCACGGTGATACACCTAACAAAGCAACCGCTAATATATAACCTAACAAAGAATACTTGATTGATGCATATTTTCTAGCAATTATATAAGTTAACCAGCAGCTCATTGATGAAATTGCACAATTAAAAACAATTATAACCATCAATTGATATGCACCAGTAAAAACCCCCAGTTTTTCATTTATGCGCAACAATGCATAATATATATGAACAAGAAATAAATTATTCGGATATGTTTTAAAATATGCTTCATTCATACTAGTAACATCTAGTTTTCCAAGCAATGCTCTTGCAGCCGGAATAATATAAGCACCTGAATCCCAACCTGTTTCAAAAAAAATATTATAACAAATATACACTTCCAAAAAAAACAAAACTATAGTTGCTATTAGTACCAATCTATTCATATTTATTCTTTGAAATGCTCTTTCTTTTACTTTTTTACAATATAAATATATAATCAATAATGAAGCAATAATTAATCCTATATTACTTATCTTCCAGTTAATCTTACATGCATAGTCAATTCTATTTGCAATACAAAGAGCTACTATGATCCATATAAATAAAAACAATAGGATAATATTAATTGTTCGTTGTAAATACTCTTTTATATTATTCACTTTCTTATTCCTCGATTACACAAAGTTTTTCATAAAAAATATCTTACCAGCAATATTCTATTTATCGTCATTCGTTCTTTCGCTAATAATATATCTTGGTCGATGCTTTACTTCCATATAAATTTTTCCTATATATTCTCCAATAACTCCTAAGCAAATTAACTGTATACCACCAATAAAGGTCACAATACAAACCATACTGGCCCATCCTGCAACTGTTTTTCCTAATACTGCCATAACAATTGACCAAATCACCCCTACAAAACTTAACATTGCAATTGCAGTTCCAAGCCCGGTAATCATACGA
Source organism: Dorea sp. Marseille-P4042 (assembly GCF_900290215.1). Classification (NCBI taxonomy): domain Bacteria; kingdom Bacillati; phylum Bacillota; class Clostridia; order Lachnospirales; family Lachnospiraceae; genus Dorea; species Dorea sp. Marseille-P4042. The sequence goes on from NZ_OLMI01000002.1 coordinate 301,386, forward strand.
ATCGGCTTTATGCTTAGACTGGTAATTCCATCAAATGCCAAAGCAAGCATTTTCCGAAGTGGATAATGGCTCTCACCTGCAATGCGCTCGTGTCGTTCATAATATACAGAGGTGCTTTTAAATCCAACTAATGGGAACATTCCACGAAGGAATAAATTTACTTCTTTAAAATTTTCAAATTCCTTTAATACCCGGCTAGATACCAACCTGTAATCTGCATGATTATAGACAACCTCTGCCCCCATGGCATTTAACAATTTGTAAAATCCTTGTGCCGTAAAACGTTTAAAAAACGTATCTGTCTGGCGGCTACTGCGAACACCATAAACTATTTCACATCCATTCAAGTATTCATCCACCATTTTATCCATGGCATTTATATCATCTTGACCATCACAGTCAATGGATATTGTAATGTCGCAATTATCTTTTGCTTCCATAAGTCCCGCAAGAACTGCATTTTGATGTCCCCGATTCCGACTTTGGCTAATCCCTATGTAATGCTCATCAGTCTTTGCCAGCTCACAAATAATCTCCCATGTCCGATCCTTACTTCCATCGTTAACAAACATAATTCTGCTTTTATCACTTATTTTTCCTTTATTAATGAGGCTCTCTATCTTTTCAAGAAACATGGTACTAGTAATTTGCAGAACCTTTTCCTCATTGTAGCATGGAATAATAATATACAATATTGCATTATCTTTCATAATTACCCACCTTCTATTTTTCATTGTGTATTCACTTAAAATTGTTAAGTTTATTCTCTTTGTCGAGTGATAAAATTATCCGAATAGCCACATATTCTATATACGAGAACTCTCCGGACAAATAATAATCTGTTTTTTAATTGTCTTCAATTCTTGATTTATTCAAAACGATTCATGTATCCAGGATATTCTGCATGTCCTGACTCTAATGTATTTCCTTCTACAGTAATCTTTATCTGTTCACAGCCATAAGCATCTAAAAACGTATTTACAACACTTCCGATTGTGTAATACTCTCCTGTCGTCCCCATACTGCCCACATATGTGCCAAATGCTTCATTGAAATCCACATTTAGGCTCTTCACTCCGTCTACTGTCTGTTCTTCACATTTTAATACCTGAATGTCTGAAGATAACGCAGATTTCTGAACCAGAGCATTCACTATATGCTCCGGTGTCAGTTCATCAATTTTTACACTCTCAGATACAAATGCAGTTGCATCATCATTGCTAGTATAAATAGTAATTTCTGTTGATTCATCTTCCTGTACTGTTTGATCTTCTTTTTTGTCAGAATCATCTTCCATCTGATCAGCCTCACTCTGTTCATCTTGTTTTTCATTCTTCTGGTTATCATTATCTGATTTCTGTTGCTCATTTTTCTGGTTATCAGACTGCGATGCATCTGTACTTGAAGAATTGCTACAAGCTGAAACTGACAATAAAACTCCTGTTAATAAAACAATAAGCATTTTCCTTTTCATTACGTTATCCTTCCTTTCTAACCACTGATTCCGCCCATGGTGTATATACCAATAATAAATCATTCCTACGAATTTTGGTACATATTTCTACATCTCTTTGCAAACTTTTAGATTTTGATATTCCATTTTTTATTTTTTCCCACAAACTTTTCTTGAACATAATGTCATCAAATGTTATTGCCTGCATATTTTGTTGCATAGATTGTCGGTTCATATACCCCCCACATAATCGAGGTAGTTTTTTAAATACTTCTTCAATAGTTCCGTCCTTTTTTATCAATAAACCTGCATTTTTGATTGTTCCATTAGAAAAATACATTTTTCCACCAACGGCTCCCACATTTTTTCTCATAATATTGGAAACAAATGTTTCAATATAATTATCTGACACTTTTATTATATAGGAAGATAAAACTAATATATATTCATTTTTCGTTTTTTCAATCCCGTAATTTAACATCTCCGTATTATTACATTCCTTTTTCCATGGTAAAGTATTGATTGAGATTCCATCAAATTCGATATCCCCTTTGTAGTTTCCATCTACAACATAGAACTCTACCCTGTCACTTCCATAATCAGCAGCAATTTTTATCAATGTATCTTTAGGAATCATATTTTTTGTATCTTTGACTATCACAACAGACACTCTTGGCTTTTCTTTAATTGCATATTTTACCCGATAGAATCCTGGGTATTCTGTCATCTCTACTTCTGCACTTTCTCCACAACGTTTCAAATGATCCTCAATAACTTTCTTGCCAGCATCGAATGCATACCTTTTACTTTCAGGATTTTCTGCTGTAGATTGCTCGTGCATTCTCCAATGATATAATACTTTAGGAATTCTAACAATATTATCTGCTCGCTCTGTACATCGAAATATCATATCATAATCTTGAGCCCCGTTATACTCACCTCTAAATCCTCCAATCTCCTTCATTAGAGATGCCTTTGCTATAAAAAAATGACAAATATAGTTATTAGATCTTAGCATATCTAAATTATACTCTGGTTTAAAATTCGGTTGAAAATGTTTTTCTCCAGACATGGTTATTTTATCTTCATCCGTATAAATAACATCCGCATTTTCGTCATTGACAGTTTTTGCCGCTTCAAACAATGCATCCGTAGCAAGCATATCATCGTGATCCAAAAGCCCAATATAATCTCCTTTTGCAATACTTAAAGCTTTATTGGTATTTTGTGCTATTCCCAGATTTTCAGGCACATTTACAACTTGAATTCTTATATCCATTTCTATATATTGGTTTAAAATTCGGGCAACGTCTTCATTCTCCGGATTTGCATTCGCAATACACAATTGCCATTTTTGATAAGTTTGATTTCGAACTGAATCAAGCATTTCCCGCAAATAAGGGATTGGTGTATTATATACTGGAACTAAAATGCTAAATAGAGGCATGTATGGAAATTCTTTATTTCGCTGTTTCGTCAGTTCTTCCTCACTAACTTTATTTTTTTCATACCACGCAGCATAATTTTTATCCTTTATCTGACCTTGTCCTGTTAAAGTAGCAATTCCACCACGTATTCCATATCTTTTATAAAACTGAATTCCCTTTTTTATAATTCCTTTTTTCACTTTTTCACCTATGCAAAACAAGGGCAGAAGTACTTCTGCCCTCTTCCTTATTCAAATAATTTATAAAGCCATCTCATAAATAATATTATATATGCTGCAAAGCATAATGTCACAATAAATGTTTCTAAATCGAATCGATGTGTTAATGACCTAATAACACCAACACCTTCTATGGTTTGACCAGCATAGATAAGTGTTGCATTCTCATTGAAACCTGGTGTATAAAATACTCGAATACTTCCTGTCGGACATTCCTGCGCTGACATCTCCAACATATACTTTTTATCTTTAGTTGCATCAATTCTATCAAATTTAATTTTAAAAAATTTACCATTTCGCACTTTCTTTAAATCTGTTTTTCCTTGTGCAACTACTTCTTTTGAATCCTTTTCTATTATTTTATACGCCATTATCACCTGGCTCTTGTCCAAAACTCCATCTGCCGCAACTTTCAACGAAATACCATCCATATGATTCTCTTTACATACAAATGATTGTTCTAACTTTTTCCCTTGTTCTAAGGTAATTGATTGGAATGCACTTGTATCACAAGATGTATCATAAATAGATACTGCTTTATCAATAATTGCATATACACCTGCCAGACAAAGAATAATCAAACCAATCACAATAACTTTTATTTTTGATTTCATCTTTTTAACTCCTATCCTATGAAGCACTGTATATCTCAGCAATGTTCTTTGATTCACCAAACATCTTCACTATACCTTTATCCAGCCACACTACTTTATTGCACAGTTCTTCTACCTGCTGAATGCTATGTGAAACAAATAATAATGTTGTGCCCGCATCCAACATACGTTTTATACGGTTTTGGCATTTTTCCTGAAATCTAAAATCACCTACTGATAAAACTTCATCTACAATTAAAATATCTGGCGTACCAATTGTTGCAATTGAAAATCCTAGTCTTGAAACCATTCCTGAAGAAAAATTCTTAACAGGTACATTCATAAAATCATGAAGCTCTGAAAATTCAACGATGTCATCGTAATACTGCTCCATCGTTTGTCTTGAATATCCAAGCAATGCTCCATTCAAAAAAACATTCTCTTCTGCAGTAAGATTCATGTCAAATCCTGCACCCAATTCAATTAGCGGTGCAACAGTTCCATTCACAGATACGCTTCCTTTTGTTGGTTTTAGCACTCCGGCTATAACTTTTAACATTGTACTTTTTCCGCTACCATTTAAACCAATTAATCCTAATGCGTCTCCACGATTAATACTAAAGCTTACATCTTTCAAAGCCCAGAATTCTCCATACGATAATTGTCGCTTTATCGTTTTAATAACATATTCTTTAAAATTATCTACTCTTTCTGATGCAAGACTAAAACGCATCGATACATGATCAACACGAATCACTTCTTGATTCTCCATACTTTCTCTCCTTATATATACAATATAAAGTCATCTTGATTTTTGTAAAACACATATAGTCCAAATACCAGCATAATCGAACATTCAACAATGGCAATTATCATTGATGCAATACTTGGTAATGAATTATATATCATAACATTTCTAAACATTTGCAATATGTTCGTTATAGGATTCAATTTTACAATCGGTGTTAACCATGCCGGTAAAATTGACATTGGATAAATAACTGGTGTTAAATACATAAGTGCTGTCACAAACACAGAATATAAATGCATAATATCTCTGAATTTCACAGTAATCGCTGATAATATTAATCCTACTCCCAATGAAAATAACACAATAAATATCAGTGGAATAGGTACTAAAAGTACTGTATAATGCAATTCTACTCTCATTGCAAGCATCACTAAAATCAAAGCTGTAAATGATGCCAACAAGTTAATTGTACTTGAAAATACTCGAGATAATACAAACAAATATTTCGGTACATATATTTTTTTCAACAATGGTCCATTGTCCATAATTGCTGACATAGATGCCGTTGTGGCTTCTGAATAAAAGTTAAATATCAATTGTCCGCTTAATAAATAAACCGGGAAATATTCCACATCAAATTTAAACAAATTAGAAAACACTACTGACAAAATAATCATCATAAACAGTGGATTTAACAATGTCCATAATACTCCTAACACTGATTTTCTGTATTTTGTTTTTATATCACGTGCAATAAGTTCTCCCAGCAATGGACGAAACTTCTTAAAATTCTGTATATATATTGACACTTTCTTTCCTCCACTTTTTCTTAATATGGTCAAACAATCTTTTTTAGTATATCATTATTCCTCTCATTTAACAAGTTCTCAATTTAATTAACACGATACATACTTAAAATATTATTTTCAATATTCTCCCATTTTCGCTCTTGCGCCGTTTTTTGACCGTTTTCGTATAATACTTCTTGTAATACTCGATCCTCCTGCAGCTCTTGTAATAACAGTTTTGCTTTTTCTATATTCCCAGCATCATATAATAGACAATTTTCTCTATCTTTTAAATATTCAACATTTCCACCATTCGGCACAGCAATAACATATCCACCTGTAGCCATCATTTCAAGGGGGGGATAAGAAAAGCTTTCTAATAAGCTCGTTTTTAAAAGCACATCACATTGGGTATATATCTCTGGAACTTTTTCATATGGAATCTTGTGCAGAAATCGTTCTACTTTATACCATGATTTAGGCTCTGCATTATAAGACATATACCATACTTCATATTGATTTCGGTCTAATTCATTTGTTATTTCAAAAGCCTCGTCCACATTTTTATAATCTACCGCACAATCCCCTTCAATAAGTATCCTGATTTTTCCTGTCAGCTCTCTTTTATGACATGCAAATCGTTCCGTCTCCAGACCATTCGGAGCATAGTTTGATTCATGTCCATACTGCTCTTTTAACCACTGCTGACACCATTTTGAAATAGTTAAAAAATTCATATCTTTCCCTGGCATATAGGATTGATTTGCTCTTATTCTTAACGGATCTCCTTCGGTATAAAATCCTGTTTCCCAATTTTGCACAAGATACATCTTGATTTCTGCTCCAATACATTGCTCTACAATATCTACCGTTGTCCACATCGTAGCTATCATATATCTTATTTTCCCACGTATCTCTGTATCTTCCAAATTAATTACTGGAATTTTATATCCTTCAAATTCGCACCACTTCTGTTCTCCACTTAATAAAAATAATCCAACATCTTTTCCTGCTTTTTGTAACATAGTGGCATGTTTCAGTGCTACTTTTATTCCACCACTGATTTCCAGCCCCGGCAATACAAATATATAGTTATCATTCAATTCATTCCCCATGATTCTTGTCAAATAGCTGCCGCTACGAACAGTTGAAGACTGTGTAATACAATATTGATATGCTTGTTCTCCCAATTTTTTTCGATATAACGAATCTGTAATCAAACGCTCTAACTCTACTTTCCATTCGTCATTATCTTTACATAAAACTCCTGTCTCGCCATTTTTGATACAATCATGAAATGCTCCAATATCACTAGCTATTGTCACAACCTTTACCAGTGCAGCTTCCGTCCATTTATTTTCCGACTTTGCTTTATTAAAAATTGTATCTTCCAATGGTGCAAGATTAATATCCATCTCCGCTAATATCTCAGGAAGTTTTTTCCAGTCTCCAAATGGATATTTTTTTATTCTTTCTTTCCATGGATTTAACTCTACCGGCAAATCCAGTTCTCCTGCCAAGTATAACTCAACATTTTCATACTTTTTCAAGACTTCTATAAGAACCGGTTTTATCATTTCAAAATCTGCATTATGAGTAATACTTCCACTAAAATAACCTATTTTTACTTTTGTATTATCTTTTTTAATCTTAACAATTGCTTCTTTTGATAATTGAATCATTTTTTCAGAAGCGACATTACGATTAATATATACCTTCGGAATATATTTTATCAACTCTTCTGCCAGACAATCTGTCGATGTAATTGCAAAATCACACTTTCTAAGCAACTTCTGCATATTCATAACATTATTATCATATGCCTTTTTATCTTCTTCTGGCATTGCCATCACATATTTTATCTGATCTGTATATTGAGTATCTATTACCAGATCATCTATATCATAAATGATTGTTTTATTTAACTGTTTTGCCAAATCGACAAATGTGCCGATTGTCTCTGTCATTGGGCATCTAAAAAATACAAATGCCCGATAATATCTGATTTGATCAATATCTAATTGTGTAAAATATACCTCGTCTGTGGAATAATTGTATGCTTCCAATTGTTCTCTCTGATGCTTTACGCGATAACGCCATGGATGTGGCAAATCTTCTCCGCAGCCACTTATGAACAATACATCTGCATACTTTCTGTCAAGTTTTCTTCTTAATCTTTTCTGATTTTCAATATACCCTTTTGTTTTCTGGGCGCAACCTTGTATGCCCTCTTCCTTTACTGCTTTTAATGCTTTATTGACTAAAGATATTGCTTTCATTTCATCACCTACATTTTTTTAAGTTCTTTTAATAATGGATGGTAGAATTCATCTCTTTGCAAAATTTTATCTCTCCATTTTATTTTAAATTCATTCACATTTTTCCAAAAATCTATCACACTTTCGCTCTCAGAATAATACACAGCACTAAAACAATTCCATACATTCCAATATTTTTTTTCTTGGCATCTTAAACAAAAATCAATATCTGCACAATCTCCAAGCTCTATACTATAACCGCCAATTTCTTCCATTCGTTTTCTGCTGATCATCATACACATACTTGTCAGTGCCGTTATATTACGCACATAGCGCATATTCGCTTCATAGCCTTGGTTTCCCCAATCCAAGCCTTTATCAATAATATGAATCCCTTCATCCCGGTCAAGTACAGCACCTCCAAAATCAACTTTATTCCATTTACTTTTTATGGCTGTTCCAACAACCCCTACGTCCTGCCGACGCGCATACATCATTAACTCTTCAATCCAATTTTCATTTTCTGGAATACATGCGCCTTTTAAATACAGCTGATATTCTCCACACATGTATTTTCTTGCCTTTTCAAACCATTCATATCGATTTTTATCAGTTTTTATTTTTATATTTTTTATCTGAATATTTTCATCATTAATATCAATCTCTTCTCCTGTTGACACTACTATTTCAAGTGGTCTATAGCTAGTCTTATCTAAAAGATTTTCAATATATTTTTTAACATTTATTCCTTGTATTCCCCAAAGGCAAATACTAACTAATGGATGCTCGGTAAATTCATACTGTATTCTGTATATAGTCTCATACGGCAAATTACAATGCACTTTTCCTTTATCTCCTGTTCGATTTAATTGCTCTGAAATTGCTTTTATTGCCGAATCTACAGCATACCGCTTTACTGACAAATCTTGAGAAACTGAACCAGCATGAACCCTCCAATAATACAATATTTTCGGAATATGAACAATTTTCTTTGCTTTTTCAGTTAATCTAAGCACCATATCATAATCTTGACTTCCTTCACATTCTTTTCGATATAATTCATTCATTCCATCTAATAAGCTTCTTTTAAAAACAACAAAATGACAGATATAGTTATGTGATCTAAGTTCGTCTTTTCCAAAACCAGATTTACAAATAATATCCACTGAATTTTCAATATCATTTTTAAATTTCATTTCATCCGTATATATAAAATCAGCTTTATCTTGTATTGCTCTCATACACTCATAAAGTGCAGATTCATGTAATATGTCATCATGGTCTAAAAGGCCTAAATATGTTCCCGTTGCCATCTGTATAGACTTATTAGTATTCCCCACAATTCCTTCATTTTCTTCTAAATGCTTATACAAAATCCGCTCATCTGATTTTATATAGTTTTTGCATATAGCCCCAACATATTTGTGACTCTCATCGCTTCCATCAGCTAAACACAATTCCCAATTTGAATAAGTCTGTTTTTTTAATGATTCAATTAATTCAATCAAATAATCTTGAGGCGTATTATATAAAGGAGTTATTATGCTTATTTTCTCTTTACATTTAAAAGTATAATTTTTCTGTCTTAATCTTTCTTCTTCATCTATAAGATGATATTTTTGGATGATTGCCAATTCTTTTTTTAAAGTTTTAGTTTTACGCACATAATTACAAATTGCTTTTTTTATTCCTTCATGTTTTATTTTTAGAATAACCTTTATTAATATATTTTGCACAACTGTTCCTTTCCTTAAAATGTATATTAGCAGTATCTACTGATACTGCTAATATACATCAAGTGCACTTTACATTTCAATCTTTTTAGCACTAATTATATTTCCATTTTTACATATAATTCTGCAACTTTGAATATCTTCAGATTTTAAATAATCCGGTATCATAAACCAAAAGCCTGTATCGGAATATTTTTCTTCTCCATACGCTGCTGCAACATCATCTCTTCTCTCTTTGTTCGCAAGAAATGTTATGCATTGATTTTCAATTGTTACAATTTCCAAATATATATTTGTGTTTTTACTATCTACATTTTTCAAAAAACACCAGCCTTTAATCATGCTATTATTGCAACAATCTTCCATATATGCAACTATATTATCGTCCTCTGCAACATCAGTAAAATTATCACATTTCGTTTTAGTCAGTGTTTTTGGTGATTCCCGAACCCATTCCACTTCTTTTTTTATAATTCGAGCCGGCACACCTCCTATCATAACATTATCAATCAGAACGTCCGATGCAACTATTGCTCCAGCTGTAACAATACACCCCTCATTAATATGTGTATTTTTCATAATCATGCATCTTGAACCAAGCCAACAATGCTTTTCTATTATTATGTCTTTCGCATTATTTACTACACTTTTAGTTGTATTATCGATGATTCCATGCATATCTGTTCCCCAAATTTCAACCCCATCCGATATCATGCAATCCTCTCCAATTTTCAATCTAGTCCCATCTTCTGCAAAACGAATTATAACCTGTCCTATTGTAGTTCCCTTTCCTATTTCTATAGAAATGTCGGATCCTCCAATAAAAATATCTAATTCCTTCGTTATTACTATGTCATCCGCTATTCGCACATGGTTGTTATTTCCCCTAATAGTAATTCTTAACATATGCGTTAACTTTTCTGACTCAATAGACAGCTGGTTGTTATCACCTTCTATATCAATAATAATATTTTTCGTAATTTTTTTTATCATTATAAAATTACGATTTTCAGCACTTATCTCATTCATAATGCAATTCCCCATTTTATTACTTTACATCATCAACTACACTTCTTACTATCTCTGGTTCAATATCATCTGTCAAATATTCTTTCATTACTCTTTCATGTGCATTCTGAGCCATTCGATTTCTCAATTCGTTATCTTCAATCAATTGACATAACTTTTCTGTCCATTCCTCAGAATTCTTGCACAAAAAGCCATCCTCACCATCGTGAATCACCAATGCAAGCTCACGATTCCAGCTTGCAATCGTTGGAACATTTACAAGTGCAGCCTCCATCCATTTATTCTCTGATTTACATTCATGGAAAATCGTATTTTCCAATGGCATTAAATTAATATCAGCTTTTGAAATAAGATGTGGTAACTCCTGCCATGAAACAAATTTGAATGTCTCAACTTGATCTTTTACCTCGTTAAAATCAGCAGGCAATTCTATCTGTCCACCAATTAATAAATGAACTTTTTTATTTTGACGCATAATAGAAATCAATTCCTCTTTTATACTTTCAAAATCATCATTATGTGTTTTGGTGCCACTGAAATATCCAATTGTAATATAATCTTTTTGAACTTTTTCAAGGGTTAAAGAAGAAATCGTCATCTCCATACTCGCAACATTTCGATTAACAATAACCTCTTTATTTGGAAATTGATTTTCAATTACTCTTTTCAAACTCTCAGTTGATACAATATATCCATCACTAATTTCCATGCACTTTCTAATTTGATTTGTATAATTTTCGTAATTTCTATATTCCTTGCCCTTTAAAAATCCTATATCTTTAATTGCTTGATAATTAAAAATATAATCATCTATATCATAGTACAGGCTTGTCTGACATTTTTGTATTTTATTCTTTAATTTCTTCATTTTTTCATAATCAGAAATCCTGTATACAACCACATTACAATATTCTTTCAAATCACATTTTTTTACATCCTTAATTGATATACAATCTGATGCAATTCCTTTTCTAATCAATTGCTCTCTCAGATGATCAATCCGATATCTAGAAGAAAAAGTCTCTTCTTGAACAACAAAAAGTATTTTCTTCGCATTTACTTTTTTGTTAGCTATTTCTTTAATAAGCTTATTGTTTCTAATTGTGTCATATACTAATTCTGCTGAAATTTCCGGAATAATAATACCTTTTTCATATTTTTTTACTCTTTCTGCAGGAGCTCCAATATCAAAACACATAACAGGCATTCCCATTTTCATTATTTCTTCTGTTGTGTAAGAAAACGTTTCCGGCCATATGGATGGAATCAAAAATACATCTATGTCATTTTGTAAAGTTAATCTTGGAATTGCACCTCTTGTATATGCCCCCGTCTGACTAAATACTGGACTGTCAATATCGACACAAGAAGTTCCTATTAATCTTATCTTCACATTTAAATGTTCTTTTTCGATTTTGTCTACTAGATCAGCAACTATCATTCCACCTTTATGCTTCGTTAAAACTCCTAAAAGTCCAATGTTCAATGTTTCAGTAGTTTTATTTTTCTTTTCAATCTGCGGCATATAACCAATTTGATGAGGAATTACAACAACATTATCCATTTTTCCAAAAGTCTTTTCGGCAATCTCTTTTGTACTATTTGAAAAAACAACAACTTCTGTACATGACTGTAAAAATGTTCTCCATTCATCTCTCCACTGTTCCATTGTACCATAATCCAATGCCTGCAACGACTTATTATTTTTCAAGCATTGATTACATACTGAGCAATCTGGCAAATTACAATACTGGTCTCGATTATTAAGCAAATTAATTGTCGGACAAACTGCGAAAAAATCATGAAATAACATTTTTACAGAAATATGATTCTTACAAGTTGTCTCTCTTATATTCTTTAACTGCTCATATAGCATTGGATATGTCACTAATTCATTAATCCAAATCTCGTCTACAGCCAGACATTCAATCACTCTAGGCAAATCACTTGGTTTATTATACTGCATTTTTAATTCATCATTTTTCCAATAATAACTTACCCGGTACAAATCCTTTAAATAGTCATAGCGAATAATTACAAACTGCTTTCCTTCATCCAGACATTCTCTTTTCTTATTTTCCAAATACTTGGTTGCTCCTCCCCCAAGCATATGATCAAACGCAAGAATAGTTTTTCCATTTTTATATTTTCTTAACAGATGAAATTCTACACTTTGTCGAATATCTTTATTCGAATCCTCCGCACAATACTTCGCAACATCACTGTTGTATGCAGGATGCTTCTGTATCAGCTTTTTCTCATGCTCTTTCAAATATCTCTTTTTGTCTTCACTCTTAAAGCTGCCACCATGATTATGAAAAACAAATAAATTCTCAACATGAACATTTTTATATCCTTTTTCTATTGCACGCTGACACCAGTCATTTTCTTCCCCATATCCTTTTCCAAATGTCTTTGCATCAAAATTACCTATTTCTTGAAGTACATCTCGGTTCATTCCCATACAGAAACCAACTCCTGTCGGCATTTCTATATATCTTGGCTGAACTTTCTTAAACTCATCATCTATCTGCCCTACGTTTAAGTCTAAAAATAAATGATTATCGACTCCAAACTTCGGAAAACTGCAAATTGTACCGCAAGTTGTATATGGTGTCGTTGAAGCTATCTCTTTATTTTCAAAAATCGGAATCATCAATCTTTCCAGCCATTGATTTGGCAATTCCACATCAGTATTTACCAACGCGATATGATTCTCACTAACAGAAAATCCACGATTTACTGTCTGAACAAATCCAAGATTCTCATCATTATTTAATAAAATAACATTATCATTTTCTTTAGCAAATGTATTTAAATATTCCCCCACCCGCTCATCCGGGCTTTTATCATTTATCAAAATCAAACGATATTTCATATCTGTCAACTTTATAGATGCAAATAATTTTTCCAAATACTGATAACCATTATATACCGGAATAATAATGTCAACCATCTCTGAATAGTATTCTTCTGGAAAATGGTATGTGTAGCTTTCTCTTTCGTCCAAATTCTGAATAAGATCAATTACTTTTTCTGTAGAATCGATTTCTTTTACTCTTCCCTCTTCTTTTTGAGAGTCAATTTCATCATTTATGATTTTTCCAAGACGTAATCTATATTTTTTATTCTGATATGAAAATACAATCCAAACATCATATTCCTTAATATTCTCTACAATAGCTTGCACATAAAATCCACTTTTTTTAGCATTTTCAATCTTTAATTCCTGATATACATCATTCCTTGTAGCTCCATATCTTCCTTTTATTGAAAATCTATTTTTAGCTTTATCTTCAATAAGAAAATGCACATTTTTTAATTGATACTTCGATGAACATAGCCATCCTCTTATTGTTAATATTTTCCCATCTTGTCTGCACTCATCCACAATATAGTAAATTCCTAATATTTTCTGTTGAAATTTTGAAAACATTTATATTCTCCTTACAGCTCTTACTGTTTACTTTTATTACTGCTAAGTAATTTAACATAATCCGGTGCATCCAATGTTATTGAAGATATATATCCTGCCAAGATGCATATTGCACTCAATATAACTGTTAATCCTAAAAAGCTCTTTTGAGCAAGTTCATTAATTGTCAAGCTGTTCTGTATCAAATTAGCTGCAATTACAAAATGCCACAAATATATTCCATATTGATACTTTGAAATAAACATTACACATCTTAACCATCTCATATCATTTTTGTATTCAATATTTTCCAGAATCCATACTCCTGCCCCCAACACCAAAGCTAAAACGGAGCTCCAAATATAACCTATCAAGCAATCACTATGCCTTAAATCAGCCTGTGGCATAATGCACCAAATTCCTCCTAGTATCAAAACCATTAACGTAACAACTATCTTTGTCGACTTATTTGCTTTTATATTTTCTTCATAATATGCTAAAAACATACCTATTACAAAATTATCAAGTGCCGTAAATAATTGTCGTCCATAGATAAAATAGTACGAATTTTCAATATGTATATACGGAAATATAAAGTGGAAAATTACTATTTTGCATATAATTGTAAAAGCAAAAGAAGCAATCATTGCAATAATAGCGTTTTTTTTCACACATTTATATAAAAAATACGCTATTAAGTAAAATTGAAATATAACTCCCATTGTCCATAATACCGTACTAATTGATCCACAAGTAGATGGAAAAAAATTATGCATCAATAATGCATGTGTTACTATGTGCCAAATTCCATCTTTGCTAAGCACAAATCCTTGTGAGCCAATAAAAATAATAATCAGTAAAGATAGATAATACTGAGGCAATATTCTCACACATCTTTTTTTCATAAATTTTGAAAATTGAAATCCATCTTTATTTTCCATTCTATCAATAGAGAAAAAAATACCATATCCACTAATTATGAAGAATAATGTTACTCCAATCTCTCCTCCAACAAGAATCAGTCTATGAATTACTTGATGATCTACATATCTGTTTCCATCAATCAACACGTAAAAATGATAAATTAATACTGACATTATAGCAACTGCTCTTACAATATCTATTCCTTTATTTTTCTTCACTACACATCCTCCATTTACATATTTTTCAATAATAACACTTAACTACTACTTGCCATGCACTCAATAACAAAATCAATATATTTACAACAATAATTCCTCCATTATAAATCTTTTCTGATATTTCGTTCCGCATCTTGTTAGTCCCTATCATCAAAAAGAATCCTGGATAAAGCGGTAGGAGATATCTCGCCTGGCATCCATTGACGGATTCGTATCCCACTGGAGTAAATGATATATATAAAGCTGTCGCTATAAGAAGCATAATGACTGTTTGCAAAACTATCATACACATTTTCACCCGATTATATATTACCCATGAATCATATTTTCTTTTATCTGTAAAGGCAACGAACCATAAAAATATAAATGAAATCGTTCCGAAGAAAGATTGTCCCAAATATCCAAATGTATTAAATACCATCTGCAAATCATTTTGAAATGACAAATATTTACCTAAAATGAATTTCGTTAATATTTTTGTATATTGTATAGGATGCATCATAACAAATTGTACCTGACCTGCCGAATTAACTTCCGAACCCCCTCGTAAGTCTCCTGTTCCTAACATTTTAGGCAAAAGATAAGCTATCACAAAATATCCTATAATTCCTCCTACGATTACAGCAAAAACAATCAAATATATTAACTGCTTTTTTTTCAATTTCATTATTAATCTATAGCCATAATATATGAATATCCATAAAGTTAAAAATATAATCGCAAACCATTTAAAACTAACTACCATTTCCAAACAAAATGTTGCACACAATGCCAGTAATGTTACTCGAAACAGTACATATTGTCTTTTAGTTTCAAACTTTTCTCTCGGTAACAGCATAAATATTAAAAAAAGTGGAAAATAAATTGCTTTTGGCATGAATGCTAATGAATAAGCACCTAGCATAATCAACATATCTTTTTTACATAATGTTCCTTCTTCCTGCATTACTCCAATAAAATACGTTGTTCCTAACATACAAAAACCTGTAATCCAACTATCTGAACTATACACAGATGCCAAAAATACACAATTCAATACACTTGCCACAGTAATACAAATCATTTTTCCTGACTTCAATCTCTTAACTGAATAATATACCAATATAATATATAACAACATATTCATTGCTGCCCCTAAATGGAATATTATCATATGAGGTAAGTGTAGTACTCTACCAATAATCAATCCTATCGCAGATGGAAGATATGCCACCACTTTCATCTGTCCTAAAATATCTGTATTAGCTGCAACCATCTTTCCTGAATCATACAATGCTTGGACACTGCTTTGACCAATTCTTAAGTTTTCAATACTATTAGGAAGCATATATCCAATTCCAGAATGCCAATATACCCAACTATCTGCAATATTTGTTTTTCCAGTCAGGGCATGTGATACTCCCACTGCTCTCCAGTAATGAATTGCTTCATCCCACGAAATTTCTGCCTCTGCAGGCATTATAATTACATATAGCGCTCCAACAATAAATAACAGAGTAATAAATACACATTCCGGTCGTTGAACAATATACGCTTTCATTTTTACAAACAGATATATAAACATTATAAAAGCTACAAAAAATAAAAGACGATATTCATTAAAATCATTAATCGTATTAACATTGTAGTGAGAAATCATTTTTTCTATCAAAAAGCTCAATAGAAAAATAGCTATCATACTTAGTATTTCTTTCAACATTGTAACTTTATCAAGTTTTTGTATTTCACACACTATTTTTTTTATAGCTTTTAATATTTTTCTATATAATTTATAATATATTATCAAATAACATAGTATCATCACAAAAACACAAATAGCTGCTCCAAAAAATAATGTATTAACTACATATTTATTTTGCACTAACCTAATAATAAGATCACCTTGTTGTTCCTCACCATTAATGTAGAACCTTTCACCATTTAAAGAATCCGTCTGCGAACAATATAACACGTTTGTATTTTTATTTGCTTTTATTTTTAATTCTGCCTTATTAATCTTTTTCGCTATCTGAGTAGAAATACTATACTCTCTAAATCCATCTTCTTCTATATCACTCCCGTTTTCTACCCATTTTCGCAAAACCTTTCCGCTCTTCTCATCACACAATTCAATTTCAATTTCTAATCCAGGTTCAAATAAATCTCTATGATACTTTAAAGAAAAAGATTTTAATGTTCCTTGTGGAAGTGTTATTTCCTGTTCTATAATATCCTTTTGCTCTATATTCAATTCTCTATTGTCAAATGAAGAAAAAACATCCGTATCCGCATATTTTTCATCAACGAATCCGTATTGTATTTTTCCAGATACAAGCAAGAAGATAAAAATTGTTAATCCAACAATAATACTAAAAAATACACCCTGTATTTTCGTATTTATACATCTTTTCATTTTATATTTTCATATCATAATTTGTATTATGATATTCCCTCCATTAAGTTCTTTATAATTTATATATTCTCATTTTCACGTTATTAATTACTCATAACATATTTATTGTTTTTGATATTTTTACTCTAAAACATCATAAATAATTTATTCAAATTAAACTTATTTCTATATTCCTAATTTTTTTAAAGAACTCTATTTTTTTGGTCTATCTTTATCAATTTTGGAATCTATCGCAATTTGCTGAGTAAGATTATCCACCTTATTTTCCAGCTGTGAAATCTGAATGGTTGTAAAAAATAATTTCACTATTAATGCAAATATTATTGCAAGGTAAATCATACTAATAGGAGATTGAAAGCCCAAAAAATCAGATATTATATAAAACAATTCTGGGAAAAGCCCCATTATAACCAAAGCAAATGAGAAAAATGTCCAAAATACAATATATTCTATTTTTAATTTTGCTTGTCTAATCTTTTTCAGCATAAAAAACATTGACAAAATTGCACCTACTACTAATAAAACACGTAACAAATATGACATAATTTATCTCCTTTTTCTTACATTTTGAACAACAATAATAGAAAGCATCATTTTCACCATATATTTTATAGAATTCATCATATTAAGATAGCTTTCTCCAAATTGTCTTTCATCCATTTCTGTCTGTACTTCAGCAATCTTAGCTCCATTTTTCAACAAATATGATATTGTATCCGGTTCCGGTCCATAGTTAAGATTCTGCGCAAATTCTTTTATCATATTAGAAGCAAACATTCGCATTCCAGAAGTCGGATCAGAAACTCTAACTCCAGTTGTAATTTTTATCGTCAAAGTTAGCATACGGCTTCCAAACATTCTAAGTGACTTATCTTTTTTTTCATTTACAAATCTAGATCCTATGACTATATCATAGCCTTCTTTTATCTTTGCAAGCATAGGTTCTATATATTCTGGTCGGTGTTGTCCATCTGCGTCAAATTGAATCGCGTATGAATATCCTTTCGCATATGCATATTTGAGTCCTGCCTGAAATGCCCCAGCAAGCCCTAAGTTGATTGGCAGATCCAATAATTCAAAATTATTTTTACGACATATATCAGCCGTTTTATCCTTTGATCCATCATTAACAACTATGTAGTCAAATTGACTATACTTATCTATAATTGTCCGAACTACTCTTTCTATATTTTCTTCCTCATTATAAGCAGGTATCACTATTAATAATTCTTTTTTCATTTTTAATCCTCACAGATTCTTTCTACTTGTTTCGATAATATTTCCCAAGTAAAACATTTTTCAATTCTTTTATATGTAAGATCTATTCCTCTTTTTCGTTTTTCTGGATTATTAATTGTTTCTATCAATGCATTATACAATAATTCTTCATCATTATTTTGTATCACGCATCCATATTCGTCATTTATTAAAAGTTCTCTTGCCCCGCCTCTGGCTGTCGTAAGTATATAACAACCACAAGCAGCTGCTTCCAATATGGATGTAGAAAAACCTTCCGAAAATGATGGTAGACAAAAAATATCTGAATCTGTCAACAACGCAACGATTTGTTCAAAATCAATTCTTCCAACTGGAATAATCTGTTCATTGCTGCGAGATTTCACTTCATCTCCCATATCTCCATCTCCAGCGATAAACAGATATACATCTTTTCGTTCCTTATTAATTCTTTCTACAACATTTAATAAGCTTGGCAACCCCTTTTCTTTTAACAGACGACCTGTAAATGTAATTACAATGGCCTTATCTGGTATGTCATATTTCTTTCTATACAACTCACTAATGTTTTTCTGCACTGTTTTAACTTCTTCAAGGTCTATAGAATTATATAAAACTCCTTTAGCCTTAATATGAAAATGTGCCAGCCACTCATTACAAGCCTTAGAAACGCCATAGTAATCTTTGCAAAATATTTGGTCCACTTTTGTTAAAGTATGTTCAAAAATTGCTCCCACAAAATCTAAAAATTTGTTATGTACTGACAAATGGCTTGTCCCATGATCTAATGTAATACATTTAGATTTCATTTTCCTTGCTAATATCATTCCATACAATGAATGTGGATAAAATCTTGTATTAACTATAATCATATCAAAGTTTCTATTTTTTAGCACTTTATTTATTTTAAAAAATCTAGAATTCATTTTAAGCACTGGGTATCTTCCTTCCAATAAACTCCAACATGGAAGTCTGTAAACAGGTATACCATCCATCCGCTCATATTCTTGCAATTTATATATATTTGATGTAACAACAACAACTTCATTTCCATCTTCAATTAATTTTTTTGCCAAATTATGCGTATATCTTTCTACTCCTCCCATATGAGGAAGATATTGAGCAGAAAATATACAATATTTCTTCATATCGTCTTCAGCTCCATTTCATTTTTTCTTCACTATCTTATTTTCTTTTTTATAAAAATAAATAAACATTACTACAGTAATAGTAATAAAAAGTATCATAGATGTCAAATATGCCATTGCCGCTCCTAACATATACCATTGCTCTATGAGTATTTTTACAACTACTTTTACATATATCCATGTAATAACATAAGAAACGGCTAGTATGTGCTGTTTTCGTAACACAACTAAAGCATTATCAAAAACTGCTGCAAATGTATATAAGCATCCTCCAATTACTATTAATAATAAATGCAATCTGTATACATGCAAATCAATACCATAAATCAATGTCAAAATTGGAATTCCCAATATCCAGCAACCAATTATAACAAAGAAAGTCATTCCTAATAATCCGCCTAAAATCTTAAAAAGTATTTTCAAAAAATTCTTTTTCTTTTTTTCCTCCCATGCAATTGCCATTTTGGTAAGCATTGGACGAAACACAATATATACTAAGTTCAAAACAGAAGCTGGCATAAATAAAATATTAAAAATCGTTTGGCTACCCGCTTTTATCATTCCATCACTAATCGCTGAATCAATATACATTTTAGGTGCATTCATAATAGCATTCATTAAAAAAGCATTTATAAAAAGCGGTGCCCCTTCCATCGTCAATTGAATTATCCATTTTATATTAGCGTCAAATACTATTTTTTCTTTTATTTTTTCAATACATAAATTATAGCGTACGTTATATGCAAAAAAAGAAATTCCATATGCTATCATTAATATAACACAAGAAGTCAAAAGATTTCTGCTAATATATAAACTGCTTCCAAACGCAATACTTCCTATAACAATTCTATATGTCAATGCTTTTCCCGCAAGATCTAGTCTTTCTTTTTGCTGAAAATCACCTTCATACACATCCGACAAAGAGTCAAATGCACGGTACAAACATAACACCAATATAATAACTGCTTTTTTGCCAGTATAACCTCTTGAAATTATGTAAATATAGCTACTAATCAGCATAACTAATATCGTAATAATCCTAAATTCTAAATACTGAGCAAATGAAAACCTTTTTTTTATATCGGTTGCTTGATATGTTCTGATTTGAAATGTTGCAATTGTTGCCATAAGTTGACTTATCGACCAGCCCAAACTAAATATATCTGCCTGAGCGTCATCATTCATTCTTGTAACTAACATCAACAAGGCAACAGAAAGTAAAGCATTACAACCGCTCCCAATAATATTCCATACGTAAATGGATTTTGCACTCGGTTCTCTATTTATTGAATTCATCATTTTCCACCATTCATCTTTTTCAAGATATTAATTCCTATCTTTATTATTCTATCAAGCATTAAAGATATAAAAATTTCAAATTTTGCAATATCTGGTGCTATATAATAATATTTTAATAGTTCCAAAACATTTCCTCTTGCACGAGCAACTGCGAAACGTAATGCAATTGCGTTTCCTGAATATTGCGGATAACGCTTTGCAAATTCTTCAACTAATTTTAAATGCGGCAAAACGCGCTGTTGCATATAGTCTTTCTTAGACTCAATTCCAGTCAAGATTCCTGAAACATTCCCTCCATATCTACGATACGATACTAACACTTCATCTAAATAGGATATTTTTCCACAAGCACAAGCAATTATCCATTTGTCATGACCTGTATTATCAGAAAATGGCAGACATCCTTTCACAAATTGAGTATCCATTACCATACTCATTCTAGGCGCACAAGCTGTGAAAAAATTGTATATACCCATATCTTCATACGACTTCCAAGTATTAAACTTTTTTAGATGTATGTCTTACAGAATTACATGTAGCTTCTCCCTCTGCATCAATTATTTTTCTATCAGTTACTACTAATATCGTATGTTCTTTTTCCATGCATTGGATACATTTTTCAATTTTAGTCTTATCCCATATATCATCCTGATCACAAAATGCAATATAATTTCCATCTGCTTGTTCTACTAAATATTCAAACGCTTTTACATAACCCATATTTTTCTTTTTATATGGTAAAATGCGATATTTCACATTATTCAATGTTTTTTTGAATATACCAACATCACATCTTTTGCTCACACAATCATCAAATATCAACAATTCAATATTGGGATATGTCTGATTATCTATAGACTTTAACTGTTCAACTAAATATGTAACATTAGGATTATACACCGATAATAATATATTTACTTTTTTCCCATTCAATCATATTCTCCATATTCTTAATTTTCATTATCAATCACCAAACTCAATAATATATGGCGCATGATTAATTCTCTGCTCAACAGGTGGCAATTGCATATAATCACCATATGTCCGTTTCAAATGTTCATCATCATTATTCATTATTTTAATTTTCATATTTTCAAATTCTGTCTCCTTTAATGGAAACATTTTATTAACTGCAGAACGATATTTCAACGAGCTTCCATCTCCAAAAGATGTCACAATGTTCGTACTTGCTTTGTTGTATTTCGTGCATTGCTTCACAAATGCTCTATAAATAACTTTTGGAGATATGTGAAATATTTTTGTTATATAGTGAACACACCAACATATTCCAGCGGCTATATGATACTTTATTCCAGTATACGGAATAATCGGATGAGCAGATCCACATAAATATATTAACCGATCTAAAAACAGTGTCGTTAGCTGTTGCTGTTTTGCTTTCTTCTTTGTTGGTGCAATACGATCAAACGGGAAAATATCAATAAATATGCATTGCTCACAATCAAGTTTATCACTCAAATACGAAATAAACTTTGTTCCTTTTCGTTGAAATTTTGTAACACAACATGCGTAATTCTTATCAACTTCTGGGGTCATAATCTGATATTTATCACCTATTTCTTTCTCAACAACCTGAATAAAGACCTCATAATCTTTTCTTAACATTCCAACATCGATATCATCATCCCATGGGATAAACCCCTTATGTCTTACTGCCCCTAATGCTGTTCCAAAAACAGCAAAATATTGCAAATTATACTTTTCACAAATCGTTTGCAAATCTTGCAACATCTCAAGTTGTAATTCATGAAGTTTGTTAAGTATTTCAGGTTCATATTCTTTATTTCTTTCTATATTTTTCATTATTTTTTCATCTTTCTATCATATTTTTTCGTTCACAATGTACGATCTAAATTATTATATCATATTTTTTATAATAGGTAAAGAAAGACCATCGCACTACACAGGGCAAACGCATAAAAAATCCATCTAAAGGGTAGAAACTTCTTTAGATGGATTTTTTATAATTCTATTATTTGAAAAAGTAATTCTTCTATATATTCCAAGTTACACGTATACATCATACTCATCTTTTTGTACGTCATCTTTTTCTTTTTATCAAATCTCTTGTCTAATTTCATCAGATTATAACAAATCTTTCTGATTAGTGCCAGATTTTGCATCGCTTTTTCTAATTTAACTTTACATGCACCTTCACGAAAATGTACATCTAATACCCAATGTAGATTGTTCTCAATTTCCCAGTGACCTCGTACGATATGAGACATTTCTTCCGAAGTCATGTTTTGATCCAGTATATAATACCTTGTTTCACAACTTTTTTCCCATTGATTTCTCGAACACTTTCTACTTTCCCAATGCTTTTTAAATTTTTCCAGTTTTCTTTTCCTGTCAAATATTCTATATCCGTTGAAATCAGATATTTCCGCCTTTTATTGCCGCTGCTCGAACGGCTTTTCCATCAATTGCAATCCGCTGTACTTCTGAAATATTATTTTTTTGTATTACTGTAAGCACATCTTTAATCCAGCAATAAAACATTTGCATAAAGCTTTCTGGTTCTATAATCGCAAACACTCGAAGTAATGTATCTGCCGAAGGAACGCCATGCTTCAAATCCAGCCTCTCGGTGAAATACGCTTCTTGAAGTTTCATAAAGAATGCCATATTTTCTGCATCCGTGTAACCACATAAGACAGCGTATATGCTCATGACAATAATATTTCCAAGTTCATGTTTTAGTCCTCGTTTGTCCCTACTGTCTACCAATTTCGTAAAATACAGTTTCATTTCCATCATAAAAATCACTACTTTTCTTTTATTATACCTGAAAAGTGGTGATTCGAATACTAATTATTTTTTATGCGGTTACCCTGTTGCACTAACCAAGTTAGCGCAACAGTCTCTTTTCATCACAAGTTTTTAATTTTATCGAACCCAAACTCCTTCTGAATCGAACCAATATGTAGTTCCACCAATTTTTCTTTGACCAGTGTATAATCTTCCACTTGCTGATGCATAATACCATTTTCCCCAACGGTAAATCCACCGATTTTTAATCAAATGTCCATTATCATCAAACATATAGATATTATCTAAGTTATCCCTGAATAGACCATCAGCCATTCTTCCATACTCAAAACAATATCCATTTAACCAACCATTTACTGGAGTACCATTGCTAAAATAATACCAACTATATTCACCGTATTCTTTCAAATGATACCATCCATCTGTTAAAACAGTTCTAATACCATTCTCATCATAATATACATTCTGCATCCATGCTATTTGTTCAGCTCGCATAGCTGGAGAAAATTCATATTCTATTCCATCAATAACTTTTTTACCCGTAACAAGTTTACCATTTTCTTGATAATACCAGTCACCATATCTACTTCGTTTCCAGCCATTCGTCGTATCTAAATTACCATTGCTGTTTATCCACTGATTATTGAAAGCATTATTGGAAATCATCGCTCCACTATAGGACGAAAAATAAAACTCTAAATCCCCAATTTTTTTCTTTTCTTCTTTGTTTATCGTACCATCTTCATTAATCCAATACCAAGCTCCGGCCGCTGATTTGAACCATCCTGTTGTTTTAACTTCACCTAACCATGTACCATTATCACTAAATTGATGTATCTTTCCATCAATCTCTTGAAGACCTATCACCATACAATAACCACTAAAATAATACCGGGTATGACCTATATTTTTCCAACAATTCTTAACAATTTTCCCTTTTTCGGAATAAAGCCATTCATAGCGATTAAAAATCCAGCCATTTTGAATCAAACCGTCTACTCCAACATAAGAATCGCCTTCACCATCATATGAGACAACGATTGCTTCTGTTAGCATTTTGCCGTCTTCAATGTACCATTTATTATCTAACCATCCGTTGTGTGGCTCACCCGGTTCATCATAATAATACCAAGTACCATCAACCAACTGCCATCCTTTTGCTGTTCCAACCTCTTCTTTTTTATGTCCATTATCATCAAACAGATAAGTTCCTTTATCTGTTTCAACAACTCCGACAGCCATAAGCCCTGTCTCACCAAAATAAAAATCATCATTCATCCACTGTGAAGTCAGAAGTTTCCCATCTTCGCCAGCAAAAAACCAATCAAATCCTCTCTTTACCCACTGATTACATACAATTTCTCCGGAGCTATTAGCATAGTAGAAGTCATTAGTATTTCCATTCCAAACATTAAATTTCCCCGTTACCATCACACCGTTGAAATCAAAATAATATTTTTTTCCACCAATCGTATAGATGCCAGATTGCGCACTTTCTCCATTTTCGGTCACATAGTACCATTTTCCATCATTGTAGTACCATTTATTTTCTCTACAAATTGCACCTGATGCATCAGCAAACAATTTCTGATTATTATAATAGAAAAAGCCTATTTTCATTTCGCCTTCATAATCAAAATAGTATTCTTTGCCAGCTATTTTTTCAATCTTATTATTTACAGGATTTCCATCTTGATCAAAATAGTACCATTTCTGATTATCATTCGAATAATACCAGGAATTTGATTTTTCAATAATTTCCCCGCTTGACTCTGCTAAGTAATACTTCTGTACCATACTTCCATCAGCATCACCCCAGAGAGAGAACAATCCCGTTTGCATCTTTCCAGTACCATCAAAATAATATTTTGAGCCATTAATCTCTCTAAAACTATTTTTAACCGGAACTCCATCTTCTAAATAATACCAATTACCATTACCCAATACCCAACGAGTCTCTTTTTCAGTATCAATTAAGCTTAGGACACCATTTTCATCAGCTTTATAAAGCTGATCACCAATCATGACTTGGTTATCTGTAACTAAATATCCATTTTCATCAAAGTAATAAAGATTCTCATCAATTGTAACTGTCTTTCTCGTTGGACACACATAATCATGTCCATAATATTCTTTCCGGCCTCCGTTATTATACCAACTATCTTGATATAAATGTCCATTTTCATCAGAACGAACCCAGCCCTGTATATATGTTAAATCTTCAAAAATATGATTCACATAATTTCTACAGTTTATTTGTAACCTTCCATCCCAGTCAAAATAGTAGCCATATGTATTACCATCTTCGTCTGAGATTTCTTTTATCATGCCTGTAATTTTCACACCATTCTCATAATAATAGGTAGATTCATTTTCATAATACCACCCATTTTCTGGAATACCATCTTCGTCTGGAGCATCTGCTTCTAATTCATTAGCAGCAGGCATTCCCTGAGTTTCTTCTTTCACTTCACTCTTAGCATCGTCAGCGTCGCTTGCCTGTTCCTGCTGATTCACTTCATCTTGTTGCCCGGCATTTTCCTGTTCTTGCTGCTCATCTGCACTTTTGCTTTCTGTCTCATTCCCTGTTGCCACATTCTGTTCTTCGACTGGTTGATTCTCTTCAACCTCTGTCATTGTTTCCATTGCCTGTGTGTTTTCTACATTTTCTGCTGCCATTGCCGGAAGTGCTGTATTCGCACTTAAAGCAACTGCGCATAATAATGCACATACTTTCATCTTTTTCACACAATCGCCTCCTCATAAAAGAATTTTATATACTATATATTGTATCATCATTTTATTTTTCAGCAATATATATTCATTTTATTTATCAAAAGTATCTTTTTTTCAGCATTTTTACTATATTTCAGACAAAAAAAATAAGCGAAGTGCCCTATTGACACCTCACTTATTTATATTTGACTTATCATTAATTCATTCTATTTATCATAGACATAATATTAAAACCATAACTTTCTCCACTTGCCCAGCCATAGCTATCTCCTTTTGAATTAACGTTCGGATTTTCCTTCTGTCCAAGCCATTCGACATATGGTGCAGTTCCTCTTGTCACCATATTGAACCTTGGATCAACACAACTATTATTAAGTGTCTCTTTTGATGCATATGCTTTTAAATGTTGAACTTGAGCCCGAAGCCCAGTTCTAACATCCGGAAAGGTTGCACACCCTCCTGACGCATTTCCATCCACTGCTCCAAGTCCACCAAAATTAAACTGCCATACCTGTACAATTCCTCCATACTTAAGATAGCCTGTCTCCAGCATAGCCTGTGCATACATAATCTCTGGTTTTATATTTTCTGCTACAGCTTCATCATAAAGAATTCCACAAAATGTAACTATATCTGGTGCTCCACCAACAGCCAATGCCTCTCCCGGATATATTGCGTTGCTTTTTACATACTGGTTTACCATCTTCTGTACAACTGTTGCTTTGTCAGTTCCAAGCATACTGGTTCCCATAATACTAGTTACTCCGGTATAAGTCCACGCACCTTCTGGTCCATTTTTGTTTCCTTTTTTATTCATGTAATACCATGTTCCATTAATCTGCTGGTAACCAGTAAGCATAGCCCCGGAAGTATTAAACCAGTACCAGTAATTACCAACTTTGACCCAACCAGTCTGCATCTTTCCAGTGTTATTATCCATATAATACCACGTATTTCCAAGTTGCAACCATCCTTTTACCAACTTGCCGCCCGATACATAATACCATGCATTTTCTTCGAAATTCCAGCCATCTTGTAGTACTGATTGACATCTGCCATCAGTCCCAAAATCATATGGTTTTCCATCTATTACACGATAACCTGTAACCATCGCTCCACCAGCCTCAAAATAATATCGAGAACCGTTAACTGTCTTCCAGCCTGTTACCATTTTCCCATCAGATTCCAGATAATACCATGTACTCCCTAAATATAACCACCCTGTCTTCATAGTTCCCGAACTATTAAACCAATACCATGTATTATCTACATACTTCCAACCCGTCTGCATTCTTCCTGTTTCATCAAAGTAATATGTCTGTCCGTTAATCTGATTGAAGCCTATTGCCGATGTCAGATCTTCTTTTGTATAATACCAAATATTACTCTTAAGATACCAACCACTAAGAATTCCTCCACTTGTTCCAAAATCATATATTTTTTCGTCTACAGTCTGTTTTCCAGTATACATATTTCCTGATGGTCCAAAATAATAAGAGTAAGAACCTACTTTTTTCCAGCCTGTTACCATTTTTCCATCAGATTTCAGATAATACCACGTACTTCCAAGTTGCAACCAACCAATTTTCATTGTTCCCGAACCATTGAACCAGTACCAGTTATCATTGATATATTGCCAGCCTGTTACCATTTGCTCATTATCATTAAAATAATAAGTTGCATTTCCGATAATTTTAAAGCCTTTTGTATAAGTTCCATCTGCATTTAACCAATACCACCGATTGTTCTGGAATATCCAACTTGCTAAAACTGCTCCGCTACTGCTGAAACGATATAATTTCCCATCAATCGTTACATTACCAGTACACATAGCTCCTGACTTATTAAAATGATATGTAACGCCGCCTATTGTTTTCCATCCTGTTACCATTTTCCCATCAGATTCCAGATAATACCATGTACTTCCTAAATATAACCATCCTGTCTTCATAGCTCCTGAACTATTAAACCAATACCATGTATCATCCATTTTTTTCCAGCCAACTGCCATCTGACCTTCTTCATTCAGATAATATCTTACTCCATTCAGATCAAGCCATCCAGTCTTTCGGTAACCATCTTTTCCAAAATAATACCAGTATCCACCAATATATGCCCATTTATCTGCCGGCCACGTTCCATCCGGATACCGGAACCACCAACCTGTGGAATCTTGAATCCAAGTTCCTTTTGTCAGCCCAAAATAATTCACTATTCCCGCCGCATCCGCTTGTCCAAGTCTTTTTAAATTATTTTCATTTGACAAAAATGCCGCATCCGAAGAATTCGTAATAAATGCATGCTCAATTATAATTCCAGGAAATCCTGCATTTTTACTTCCTCTGATCACACCAAACTTATCAGCCAAACTCCCATCTGCATATGTATCACCTGTACCTGAATTTTCAATTTTCACACCTCGATTATATAACCCTAATGCAACCAATTGTTCTAATACTTTCGATGCAAGTTTATTTCCTTCTGCGCCTATATCGCTACGATAATTCGAGTTTGGATAATATACTTCTGCGCCATGAGCTCCAGATGCACCTGAATTCATGTGAATGCTAACATATACATTTGCACCAACACTCTTTGCATAGGCTACCCTTTTTGCATTATCATTTGTAGAAGATGTTCTCGGATTCGGACAAGCTTCGCTTTCTCTTGTCATATATACCGTTACACCACTATACTGTTGTAATTCTTCCTTGCAATAACGTGCTATTTTTAAAGTCAATACTTCTTCTCTTAACCCATTAACTCCAATTGCCCCTGCATGCGTTGCATCATGGCCTGGATCCAACACTACAACAACATTTTTAGTCTTTGCATCAGATGCTACTGCTCTACTCTTTGTTGAATCTTCCTGCTGAGCTGCAATTGCTTCTTCAATTGAATTTTCTGAAATTTGATTTCCTTCCTCATCAAACGAAACAACATCTTCTACTATTTCATTATCACTTGATGAATCCGGATTACTTATTTGTGCATCTGCATCTGTCTCCACCTCTGTATTAACACCATATTTAGCATCAATCCCAGCTTCTGAAAATTCGATTTTACGATTTTCTCCAGATACACTATAGTCTAAAGAATCCAGTTGATATTCTCCTGTTTCAGCATTTTTCACATAAGACATATCAAACATCAACGCCTCTTCATTACTCTGTGTCATTTCAGCCTGATAGGTCTTACCATCAGATACTCTATGATAATTCAATGTTGCTGCCTCAACTATAATTCCGTTTCCTACAGAAACCACAATCTGCTGCTCATCACCCTGTTCAATATATTTTTTATTAACAACAACATAATTCAATTTATCAGTTTGCTGTGTAATTTCATTTTCTTGATTCTCTTCTACTGTATCATTGTTTATTTTTTCATCATGTAAAGTAACATCTGGCACGTTTTCAGTAGTCTCCAATTTTTGAGAATCATCATTAGATTTCATCTCTATATTTGCACCCTCTGTCACCTCTTGCTGTCCCTCTGCAAAAACTGCCTGCATTGGTGTCATAAGCAACATTGTAATTGTCAATGCTATACTAATTATCTTTTTCGCCTTCATGCTAGTTCCTTCCTTTCTTTCTTTAAGTTCATTATTTATCATACACTTTTTCAGGTATCCATGCTCCACTTCCATCTACATACCAATCTCCTATCCATGCATCTGCAGCCATTTCTCCATTTTCATTAAAATAATAACAATTTGTTCCTACCCAGTGCCAACAATTGTTTACCCTTGCTCCGGAATCATCCATATAATACCAACTGCCATCTATATACTGCCAACCTGTTAACATTATTCCTGCAGAATTCATATAATACAATGATCCATTTATAGTTTGCCAACCTGTTTCTAATATTCCTTTTTCATTATAATAATGCCATGCATTATCAAAATATTTCCAACCTGTTATACTGCGTCCGTTTTCATCAAACCAATATGTTTCTCCATCTATTTCTTCTGTTCCTGATATTATTTTATTATATTTTGTGTCTATCCCTGATTTTGAAAACTCTGCAACTATTGCTGCTGAATCTGTCATCGTAGAATAAACTTCTGTCCCTGACAAGCATTGTTTCATTCGATCATTAAAAAAGCTCTGAGGTCCAGTAATAACAACAGTTTTAGGATTTAATGATGTTAAAAAATATGTTGTATTATTATAATCCACCCCGTGATGCACCATTTTCATCAAATCTATCTGTATCTTTTTCCCCAAATTAGGTTGCGATTCATCCTCAATATTTTCCTCTACTTGTCGCTCATCTGGTACAAACACATTATATTCTTCATAATTGGAAGACATGTTATATTCAAAATCATAATTCTTTTTTTCAATTTTTTTTGCTTCCTTTTCTTTTAGACCTTCATCATTCCATAACTCTTCAACTAATTGATCTGCCACCTTTTTTGTATCTCCATTTTTCGGGTCTATATCCGATGTTAAAAGAGCGTTTTTCCCGTATGCATTTACTTTTACAACCAATGCATTATCATTTTCATCAAGATCTAAATCTGTAATTATTTTTACATTATTATCATTTGCCGCTTTTATTAAACAATCATACACATACTGATTATCCCAAAGATAATTTTCATTTGCCTGTGGATAATAATATGGATCCTGTGCATCTTTTCCATGAGAATCTAACATATAAGAATCATCATACCGGTCTATATATAATCTATCAACCGGAAAATAATTCATTATCTCATCCCCACTACCTATATGATCACTATGTGAATGTGTGGCAATATAAAAATCTATTTTTTTACCCCCATAGTTCTTAAATAATGAATCACTTGCTGCTCATAACCTTCATTTATAGTAATTCCTTCTCTTAATGGATATTGTTCACTATTTGGATAGTCCCAGTCCTCTCCTGAATCTACCATCCCAAAATGCCCATCGTTCTCTAATAAAATAGCATCAGTAACTCCATTCAACGAAATAAAATGGATTTTAAGTCCCTGTTTTTTCCTCTGCCTCCGTTCTTACTCCAAAACAAAATAACACTACAATGCAAAACATCATTATAAACATACTATACTTTATGCTTTTTTTCATTTCACATCCTCACTTTTCCAATTTATAGTTAAATATTAATACTCAATTATATACTATACCACATATACGCAATTTTACCAGCTTTTCACCAGATTTTATTAATTGATTAATTTTTGGATTAATTTTTTCTTTGACTTTTTTCTTTACAATATATATAATGTTGTTCATAGATTTAAAAGGAGGTTAGTACATGAACATTCAAGAGTGTGATATTTTGAACAACATCATATCTTTTCCTTACACAAATCAGAGACGGCTTTCTGAAACATCTGGCCATTCTCTCGGAGTTGTTAATCGATCTATTAAAAATTTACTCCAGGAAGGGTATATAAATGAAGAAATACAGCCAACCAAAAAGGCTTTGGATATGATACATGCATCCGCGCCTAAAAACGCAATTATTCTGGCAGCGGGTTTTGGAATGCGTATGGTTCCAATCAATACAGAAGTTCCCAAAGGACTCTTAGAAGTACATGGAGAGCCATTAATTGAACGTCTTATCAAACAACTCCATGAAGTGAATATTCACAATATCTATGTTGTTGTAGGTTTTATGAAAGAACAATACGAATACTTGATTGATGAATATAATGTAGAGTTAGTTGTAAATTCAGAATATGCCTCGAAGAACAATCTTCATTCTTTGAAACTGGCATCTGATTTTTTATCCAATTCATATATTGTTCCTTGTGATATTTGGTGCGATCAGAATCCATTTTCCAAGCATGAACTTTATTCCTGGTATATGGTCAGTGACTTAATTGACAACGACAGTTCAGTACGCATCAACCGCAAGATGGAATTGACAACCGTTTCCCCTTCTTCCGGTGGAAACTCCATGATCGGTATCAGTTATTTGCTCAAAGATGAAGCTTCCATTGTACAGAAACGACTACAAGAATTAGATAAAGATTCTCGCTATGATGGAAGTTTTTGGGAAGAGACCTTATACGACCACGATAAGATGATCGTTATGGCAAGGGAGGTACTCTCTTCTAATATTGTAGAAATCAATACTTTCGAGCAGTTGCGTGAATTGGACAGCAATTCTAATCACTTGCAATCTGATGTTTTGCAAATTGCTGCTGATGCGCTCCATACAGAGCCTGAACAGATTACAAACATTACCGTCCTGAAAAAAGGCATGACAAATCGTTCTTTCCTGTTTGAATGTGGTGGTTTTAAACACATTATGCGTATTCCAGGTGAAGGAACCGATCAACTGATTAACAGACGTGAAGAAGCACAGGTTTATCATGTTATCCAAGATAAGCATCTCTGTGATGACATTGAATATATTAATCCGGAAAATGGTTATAAGATTACAAAATTTTTAAACCACGCAAGAGTTTGTAATCCAAATGATCAAAATGATGTGCAAAAATGTATGAATCGGCTCCGTCAATTTCACGAAATGCATTTATCAGTTGACCATGATTTCGATATCTTTGGTCAAATTAATTTTTATGAAAATCTCTGGAATGGGAAACCTTCTATCTATAGAGATTATCAGAATACAAAAGACAATGTATTGTCTCTAAAATCTTATATTGATGCACATATTGCCAAAAAAGTATTAACTCATATTGATGCAGTTCCTGACAACTTCCTGTTTGTCACCGATGACCAAGGTCAGGAAGATATCCGGCTTATTGATTGGGAATATGCTGGAATGCAAGATCCTCATGTTGATATCGCAATGTTTGCTATCTATTCACTTTATAACAAAGAACAGATTGACGAATTAATCGGAATGTACTTTACTGAAGGCTGTAACAAAGAAACAAGAATTAAAATCTATTGTTACATCGCTGCTGGTGGACTTCTTTGGAGCAACTGGTGTGAATATAAGCGCAATCTTGGTGTAGATTTTGGAGAATATTCTTTACGCCAGTATCGATATGCTAAAGATTACTATAAAATTTTTATGGAGGAGACAAATGAAGGTAGATAATGCAATTATTATGGCAGCAGGAACATCAAGTCGTTTTGCGCCATTATCATTTGAAAGACCCAAAGCATTAATCGAAGTCCGGGGAGAAATCTTAATCGAACGACAGATCCGCCAACTTCGAGAAGCTGGAATTGAAGAGATTGTTATAATCACTGGATATATGGCAGAACAATTTGAATATCTGAAAGAAAAATATAAAGTAATTCTCATTCACAATCCGGATTATTTAATCCGTAACAATAATTCCAGTATTCATGCCGCCAAAAATTATTTAAAAAACAGCTATATCTGTTCCTCCGATAATTACTTTCTGGAAAATCCATTTGAAACTGACGTTGACGCCAGCTACTATTCAGCAGTGTACATAAACGGAAGAACTGAAGAATGGTGCATCACCGAAAAGGACGGTATAATACAAAATGTCGTTGTCGGCGGTAACAATTCCTGGGTAATGCTTGGTCATGTATTTTGGTCACAAGAATTCAGTAAAAAGTTTTTATCAATCCTTGAAAATGAATATAACAATCCGGAAACCGCTGATAAACTGTGGGAATCCATTTATATTGAACACATTGCCGAACTTCAAATGAAGATTCGTAAATATCCATCGGATTTCATTTTTGAATTCGATACTTTGGATGAACTTCGAATTTTTGACCAGTCGTACACAACAAACACCCGGTCAGAAATATTAAAAAAAATTGCTACTAATTTAGGTATCAACGAAGGGCAGATAAAAGAAATAAAAGCTTTTAAAGATAATAATAACGCAGCAGCAGGTTTTACCTTTCATGCTGGACAGAACTATAAATATTATTATGCCACTCAGAAATTGGAGGAAATTTAAATGAACAAATTAAAAAGCAGTAGAATAGACTGGTTAGTTACCTTAGCGCCATTTATTATAATTATGGCATTGGCAGGTGTACTCTTCACCTTCCCAGATGCATCAAATGATATTATCAGCAAAGTCCGATATTTCTTTGGGAACACAATGGGAATCTATTATTTAATTATTGGTATAGGTGTATTAGTGATTTCCATTTTCCTATCCTTTTCCAAATATGGAAATGTAGTTCTTGGCGAGCCAAATGAAAAACCAAAGTATTCTTTTTTTGTGTGGGGAAGCATGATGTTTACATGTGGTCTGGCAGCAGATATCTTATTCTATTCATTTGCTGAATGGGTCATGTATGCAACAAATCCTCACCTTGAGGAACTTGGTTCAGTCACGGAATGGGCTGGTGTTTTCCCACTGTTTCACTGGAGCTTTATTCCATGGGCATTTTATCTTGTACTTGCAGTTGTATTTGGATTTATGCTGCATGTTAAAAAAAGAAATCGACAGCGCTATTCTGAAGCCTGCCGCCCGATTATTGGAAAACATGCCGATGGAATTCTCGGACGTATCATTGACTTATTTGCATTGTTTGCACTTTTAGCTGGTACAGCCACTACTTTCAGTGTAGCTACCCCACTTTTAGCTGCAATTATTGTAAAATTATTTGGCATTACGCTTAGCAGAACTGTTGTTACAATTATTATTCTTCTTATCACCTGTGTTGTATATACATATGCTGTATTACATGGATTTAAGGGAATCAGCTTTTTAGCTAAACTGTGTATTTACCTTTTCTTTGGTCTTTTACTAATTGTTTTAGTTACTGGAGGACAGGGAAAATTTATTGTTGAGAATGGTTTCCAAAGTTTAGGAATAATGTTTCAGAATTTTATTGGATTATGTACCTATACTGATCCTGAACGTACAAATAACTTTCCTCAAGATTGGACCATTTATTATTGGGCTTACTGGATGGTATGGTCCGTTGCAGCTCCGTTTTTTATCGGAAATATCTCACGTGGAAGAACAATTAAACAGACAATTCTTGGAGGATATGTTTTTGGCGTTGGTTCAACAATCATAAGCTTTATTGTGCTTGGAAATTACGGTCTCGGAATTCAGACAAGTGGAGCCACAGATTTTATTGCACAGTATGCTACAGATGGAGATCTCTATGGATTGATACTAAATATTATCGATACAATGCCAATTTCAAAAGTAATTCTTGTAATCACTGTTTTATGTATGATTGCATTTTATGCAACCTCATTTGATTCAATTGCTTATACAGCAGCTTGCTATAGCTACAAAGAACTTGGAGAAAATGAACATCCTCATAAACTAATTGAATTACTGTGGTGTGTATTATTAATAGTACTTCCAATTGCACTGGTCTTCTCTGAAAGTTCCATGAACAATATACAAAGCATCAGCATTATATCAGCATTTCCGATTGGAATTATCATGATAATAATGATTGCAGGATTCTTTAAAGATATTAAAACATATGTAACTACAGGCAAATAATAACACCCCGATTATAAAAAGAGCCTTTCATAAAAAATATGAAAGACTCTTTTTCTTATAGGTTAAAATTAATAAATAACTACTTTTGTTCCTCTTGGGATATTATCATAAATCCATTTTGCATTATCAATCTGAAGTCGTACACATCCATGTGAAAGCGGAATACCCACTCTTCCATCCATCAAAGAACCATTATATTTACTGTAAAGTACACTGTGGAATAAATAATTTCCATAGAACTGTGTATACCAATAACATCTGGCTGATCCAGAATCAAAATAATATCCTTTCCCCTGTACTGTAAATGTTCCAGAAACAGTTGGAGTAGATGCTTTTCCAGGCGCACAATCCCAATATTTAATATTATTCCATGCACCAAATCCGCCTGCAAATATAGATACTTTACATGCAGCACGATCTACCAGAATCAAGTAATTTGTATTACTGGTATATGCCTGCGCCTTCGCGAGCATCTCAGCCTGCTTTCCGGATAACATACTGCCATTAGCCTGTAACTGCCATCCATCAATAGACCTTGCCCTAGCCATTGCTCCATGGCTTCCTCCATGTGAATCGTTTTCATAATAAAAATAATACCAGTTATTATCAATCCATTGCCAGCCGGTTCTCATGGCTCCATTTCCAGCCAGATAATACCAATTACCACCTACATATAACCAATTTGTTGCCATTGCTCCGCCTTGATTAAAATAATACCATGCTCCGTTAACAACTTTCCAGCCACCTAAAAATGCTCTATTTCCATTGGCCGGATCAAGATAATACCAATATCCGCCAACATTCTGCCAACCCGAACAAATCTGTCCTGATGTCTCCCCATAATAATACCAGTCATCATCAACTTTATACCAGCCCGCACGCATAGAACCATTTGCTTCAAAAATATAATCTACACCTGCAATTGTTTTTTCTGTACCGGAGATCATCAGTCCCGGATAATCTATGTTATCCGGATCAAAATAATACCATTTTGTTCCAACTTTTACCCAGCCAGTTACTTTTGCTCCATTACTTAGTACATAATACCAGCCTTCTGGTTCTGAAATCCAGCAATTTTTCTTCATTGCTCCACTTTTATCAAAGAAATATTCTGCACCATTAATTTCTTTTTTACAATCTGAAATCATTAAATATGGATGCTCTGCATTGTCTCCATCAAAGAAATACCATGTACCATTTACGTACTTCCATCCACTTACAATTACTCCGCTACTTAATGCATAATACCACCCTTCGGCTTCATGTATCCAACAATTTTTCTTCATTGCTCCACTGTTTGAAAAATAGTAATCTGCACTATTAATAGTTTTTCTAGTATTCTCTACCATAAGATACGGGAATTCTTCATTTGCTTCATCGAAATAATACCATGATTCATTGATATATTCCCAACCATCAGCAAACGTTCCATCAGATTTTGCGTAATACCAGCCTTCGGTTTCATGTATCCAACCTTTTTGCATCGCTCCACTGGCACTGAATGCATATGTTTTACCAGCAATCACCTGAAACGTATCAGCACTCATAACTCCTGGTTTCTGCTCATCTTCTCCATTCAGATAATACCAGCAATTTCCTATGTAACGCCATCCTGATGCGCGATTTCCATCTGCATCATAATAGTACCAGTCTTCTTCCTCCTGATACCAGCCCGGTGTTGAAGTTTCCGGAATCACTTTATCCTTATTACCATCTTCCAGTTCTCCTTCACCTTCATCTGGTTTTTGTGCTTCACCTTCTAAAACAACTGTTTGATTTTCATTCTGATCAGGTTCTTCCACTTTTTTCTGCTCCTGACCATCCATAATCTGCTTATCCGGCTGCTCTGCACTTATCTCCTGAACCTCCTCATCATTTTCTTCCGCTAATGCGCGAACAGACAATGATGATGTGTTCAATGCGACTGCAAGAGCAAGAAAAAGCGCAACTTTTTTTAAAATTTTCCTCTTCCTCATACTTTCTCCTCTCCGTACTATCAAGTACAAGTTTCTTGTATATAGTGTATCATATTAGAAAAAATTTCGCGAATCTTTATATGCAATTTCTATAAAAACTTTTTTATTGATCTATTTAATGATGTAGGTATCAAAAGCCACATTTTCTGTGACTAATGACCACACATTAATATAAAAGATATAATAACACCTCAAAACACCCACATTATCTTTTAAAAACTACCAGCCTCTGTCCCAAATAATTGAACACTACAAATGCTCCCATTCCGACCAACATCGATACATTATCACGAACAACTGTAGCTTGCCCTGCAAGTATCCAGTTGACAAACGGTTTTGCCAGACCATATGCCAGCAAATAGCAGATTGTAATATTAACTACAAATATTCCCACCTGTCTCCAGGATTTTTTCTTGTCCTGGAAAGTAAAATATTTATTCAAAAAGTAACTCACAATACTGCCCACAACATAATTGGATGCTGACGATACCCAGTAATTCAGATGGCACAGATTATATGCTACGAACATTACTGTTGTCCCCACAAGTGTGTTTATAATTCCAACTAAAATAAATTTCCAAAAAGTCAAGTCTAAATACTGTTTTATATTTTTCATCTTTTATTGCACACTTCCCATTCCTTCTCCGAGGACATACTGCTGTCCATCTGTGTTTACAGCATATACATGTATATGATACTCTCCCAATACAAAATTAAAATTGGCAATGTTCACATTTGTCGAATATGTCCCATCTTCGTTCTGTGGTAACTCCACCCATTGCAAATCACTCTGATCTTCGTTGTGCCAAACCACTGCTGTTACAGATGCAATACTGTCATCATTTGCAATATTATAAGCAATAACAGGTAACGCCGCGGTATGATAATCATACTCTCCGACTGCTATTTCACCTGTTGGTACTTCCCCTTGTCTTAATAAAAGTTCCTCGTTATTTATATCTTTAATTTCAAATACTTCTTATCGTTTCAGGTACTTGTTTCACTGTGCTTCTATGATAAAATTCTTTTTCCTCCACAAACACCTGTTAAACTTCCATGATTATACCACACACTGTATTTTCCCGCAATAAAACATATCCAGTGAATGTCTTTTTACAATCGCTGGATATCATGTCCCTCTGCCTTTATTCTGCTTCCGCCACTTACCTTTTCAAGAATGCCTCGGCATTTCGGCTGTGGTTTGATCGCAATGTTCCGCCCTTTGTGATCTTTTTTCGGTTTCCAGTCTCTTCCCACCAGGTCGTCCAATGATACATCAAAATAATCTGCCAGTGCACATAATTTGTATATGTCCGGCAGTCTCTTGTCTGACTCGTATCTTGTGTATGTAGAACGGGCGACACCGATGGCATCTGCAATCTCTTCCTGTGTATACCCTCTTCCGATTCTTTTAATCTTAATGTTCAATCCTACTTGCATGCTGTCACCTGTTTTCTCTTTCGTCAATTTATGAACCAAATCCTCTGGCACTGCTTCAATTATAACATTTTGTCTCATAATACGGAACTATTCTTTTTCTAGTTTAAATGTTGCATACCTATTCGTTTTTGTTATAATAAGATTAGATTTGTTGAAAAGGAGGGGTTTTTTTGGTTCCTTTATCTGGTTCTGATGTCTCAGCACAGGATATTGAACAGCTGCTTCGGACTCTTGGTGCTTCTCCGGTCTATGCCGGCTTTACGCCAGCCGTAACAGCTCTTCAATATGTTCTGGCGGACCAACAGCTGTTGACATCTCTTACCACCAGACTTTACCCAAAAGTTGCCGAATCCTGCGAAATTGCGCTTCCTTGCGTTGAACGGAATATCCGTACAATGATTGCAGTCATCTGGGAGAAGAACCAATTTTTATTCCAGATTGTTGTTGGATATCGCATGACCGCAAGACCATCTGTCGGAGACTTTTTAGCCAGCCTTTCCACTTTTCTGATGTATCATCCGGCCAAAGACTGGCCGGACTATCTGCGATAAAAGAATGTTATCGCAAAACATAAAAAAGTACCATGTCAGGCATTTTCTCGTGTCAACATGGTACTTTTTGTCATTCTCGTGTCCCCGTTTGTTCTCTTATTCAGCCTGCAGTCTCTGTACCATAGCCCAAAGTGCCTGCGCTGAGTTAAAGTTTTCCGGAATAATGTCAGCAGGTGTTACTGATACATCGAACTCGTCTTCCAATTCTCCTACGATAGACAGGATTGCAAAAGAATCCAGGATTCCATCATCAATCAATGTTGTACATGTCTCATAGTCAGCATCCGGCTGAATATCCTCTAAAATCTCAATTAATTTTTCCATAGTTATTATCTCCTTTTCTATTTTTTCATTTTTTCTGTACATTCCGTGTTGATCGGGTAGCTTTCTGTTGCTTTTCTGGCCTCTGTAAATCCGTCTTTTTCAGACCAGAACAGAATCCTTGGCATGCGCCGGCTCAGGAAGAGATAGATTCCTTCTGTTACAGAATAAGCACCCGCCCGTTCAAATACAAGAGCGTCGCCAATCTTTGCATGTTTCAGCGGCATCTGTTTCACCAGTACATCATTGACCGTACACAGAGAGCCACAGATGTTCCAAAGAACTTCTGATTGTTCTTCTGATTGTTCGTCCGATGTCTCCAATGGAGCATCCGGAATGTGTTTATGATGCGGCATCTTCATAGCCATTGCCTGTCCGTAGTAATTCAGATGGTTCAGTCCTCCATCTACGATACAGTAGTTCTGTCCGTGGTTGACTTTCTGATCTACGATACGAGTCACGTAATAACCACAGTATGCTGCAATATAGCGTCCCATTTCCAAAGTGATTTTCCCTTGGAATTTTAATGTTGCAAGTGTATCTGCAAATTGCTGCAGCAATGACTCATCATCTACCTCATCTTCATTTTCAAAATAAGGGATATAAAATCCCGGTCCATATTCCAGAACTTCAGCATCATAATCGCATGTTTCTTTCAGACGTGTAAGTATGTCATCCAGCCAATGCAGCTCTTTTTCAATCTTAGAGAACTTCTTTTTCTGAGTACCGGAATAGCACTGAATCCCTTCAATCCGCACATGTGGGTAGTCGTTCTTTTTAGAAACAATATTAAAAGCTTCTTCTTCATCTATGCCGAACTGGTTTCCACTTGTCACACGGATCAGTGCATGAATCGTAATGTTTTCTTCTTTTGCACACATTTCCAAGAGTTCCAGATGCTTCCTGGATTCGATTGTATACACGCCTGCATTTCCGTAAGTATGCATCGCATGGGTAATGTCGCATTTTTCCTTATTCACACCGGACAGTACAATTCTCTCCATTGGAATTCCGACTGTCTCACAAATGTGAAATTCTCCCGGGGAACATACCTCGAATTTGTCTGCCGTATCCTTTAACGGTCCGATCAGAAATGGGTTGGCTTTCATTGCAAAACAGATTTCTGTCCGTTCGCCCAGTATCGTTTTCATCATCTGAACTCTGGATTTTAACATATCCAGATCAAAGATATACGCAGGAGTCTCTTCCTGTCTAAGATAAGCTTGTAAGATTTCCTGATTCATAAGCTTCCTCCAGTTTCTTACGGTCGATTTTTCCATTTTTCGTAAGTGGAAATTCTTCTACTTTCACAAATACATTCGGAATCATGAATCCCGGAAGTCTTGTCCCGATTGCCCGGACGATTTGTTTCTTTTCCAGGTCTCCTTCATAGAATGCAAGAATTTTCCCCTTTACCTCGTCATACATGCAAAGGCTCCGACCTAGTCCTTCCACTGTCTCCAGTGCAGTCTCAATCTCTCCAAGTTCAATACGATGTCCCATATGCTTAATCTGGAAATCTTTTCGTGATGCGAAGTACAGATTCCCATCTTCACCGTAATATGCCAGATCTCCTGTCCGGTAGATTGGCTCCAGATAAGATTGATTCAATGGATTTTGCACAAATGCTTTTGCCGTCTGTTCCGGGTTATTGTAATATCCAAGTGACAAAGCAGTACCGGATACGCAGATTTCTCCTTTTTCTCCAGGTTTTGTCACTTCCCGGTCTTCTTCATCTAAGAGAAATACCTTTTCATTTGGAAATGGTTTTCCAATCGGAAGATTTTCTCCTGGTTCATATTCACGGTCAATAATATGATACGTACAGTTACATGTAATTTCAGTCGGACCGTAAACATTCACATACATAGCTTCCGGCAGATATTTCTTCCAGATGTTCAGATGCTTCACCGGCATGACTTCTCCACTGAATATGACTTTACGGATCTTCTGTGGCACTTTATAATCAAATCCTTTTAATGTTGATATGATACACAGTGCAGAGACCGCCCAGATCAGAGTCGTTACTTCCCGCTCGACCAGATAATCCAGAAGTTTTGTCGGAAATGAGAAAAACTTCTTTGGAATGATCTGCATAGTTGCTCCACATTTTAAAGTAGAGTAAATATCTTTTACCGACACATCAAAATCGAATGGTGCCTGATTTCCAATAACATCATGTTCTGTAATGTTGAATAATCTCGTAAATTCTTCTATAAAGTCAATGACTGATCTGTGGCTTACAACTACACCTTTTGGCACACCAGTGGAACCGGAAGTGAAGATTGCGTAGAGCGGATCCACATCCCGGCTCTGTTTTCTTACATTATCAAGATACTCCGCATCTACCTGTGTCTGAAGTGCCTCTTCCATCATAATGACTTTGCCGTCAAATTCCAGACGCTCTCTTGGTTTATCATATGCTGGATCCGTCAACAGGACTTCTGCCTGTAATGTATCCAACACTGATCTCAGACGTTCTGTCGGAAGTTTCGGATCCAACAGAATATAAAAGCAGCCTGCGGATACGATTCCCATAAATGCATAAATAGCTTTTACGCCTTTATCCATAAGTACAGGAATCGGTTTTCCAGGAGTTACTTCCCTTCCCAGTCTTGTTCCTACTGCTCTGGCACTTTTGATCAGTTCGTCGTATGTGCACGCTGTCTCTTCATCTGCAAAGGCAGTCTTACCCGGAAATCTCCGGGCAGACTCCTCTGCATAGCATAAAATATTTCGAATCAATTTATTACTCCCCTAACCCGCTTTCTACAGCTTCTATCATTGCTTTTAATGCTTTTTCTTCTTCTTCCCCTTCACAGATCAGCAGGATCTCATCTCCGGATTTGATTCCGGCACCAAGGATACTTAGTACACTCTTGGCGTTGGCAATAGAATTCTCATACTCAAATGTGATCCGGCACTCAAATTTGTTTGCGATATTGCTGAAAATTCCAGCCGGACGCAGATGCAGTCCTGTTGGATTTGTGATTTGTACTTTCTGACTTACCATAGCTCTGCTCCTTATTTCTCTTCCAGTATAACATTTACAGATACCGTGCTCTCAAGCACACAGCCATCCGGAACGCCTACCGTTACCGGGACTGTATAAGTTCCAGCCGTCTGGTAGTTCTTAAGATCAATGCTTACATTATCACTGATCTTATATTGATCCAGTATATCTCCCGGCCCACGGATCTGAATCTCCAGTACATCTGCTGATTCATAACTTAGTGATAATCCATTTGCCAGGTTATTTACCTTGATGGCTCCCATAGAAATATCATAAGATTTTGTTCCATTTTTGTCAATTCCTACAGTCACAACTACAGATCCGGCATTTTCATCTGTCAGTGAAATATCTTCTGGAAGATATTCTGTGATGTCCACAACTTTCTCTGTCTTAGAAGTCAGTCCGGACATATTGAGTGCCGATGCCGGAACTGAGATCTTCTTCAACTTTTTCAGTTCTTCCGCTCTGCCGGTCACATTTACATGATCCGGCTCATACTTGATAT
Organism: Dorea sp. Marseille-P4042; assembly: GCF_900290215.1. NCBI lineage: Bacteria > Bacillati > Bacillota > Clostridia > Lachnospirales > Lachnospiraceae > Dorea > Dorea sp. Marseille-P4042. The sequence continues at coordinate 345,027 of NZ_OLMI01000002.1, forward strand.
CGCTGACAGAATATCCGTCTGCTGCTGTAATCTGTGAAGTATCAAATTCAACCTTAACGCTCTTCGTCTCAAGCACCTGTACACTGACAGATACACCTTCCGTACCAAGGTTATTGGCAAGAAGTGACTGGTCGATCACATTGTTATCACTATCGTATAATACAAGCTCTGATTTTGTCACAACGTCTTCAGATAATCCGGACACACTGACAGATGCCTCAACTTTACTGATGGAATCAATGACAGACTTCGGTCCCCGGATAGATACCATCTCCGGCACTGCCTGAATCTCTCCAAGTGTATAGCCATCTCGGACGGTTCCTGTCGTCTTTGGAACAATCGGGAATTTCTTCGTCTCTTCATCTTCCAGTTTTACCTGAAGATTACGTGGAGATACTTCTACACTTTCATAGTTGACTCCTGTAATCTCAACGCTGATCGGAATCTGTGTCTGAAGCGTCAGCTCTTTCATGTCTGCAGTCGCTTTTATATTATCTGCTTTTATCTTATTAAGTACAGATCTCTTTGCCCGTACTGTCACAGAGACATTCTGCGTGCCATCCTCAATCTGATAAGTCTGATTGGTCGCCGCAAGCACCTCTGCATTCGTTACCGCTACCGGTATATTATTAAATGTCTGGGTTGTTACCGGGTCATCGATATTTACCACAATCAGCCACAGCATCACTGCCAGGAGGAAGGATAATATCTTAAGGCCCCAATTATTCATCAGTCCTTTTTTCATCTTTATTCCTTCCTTTCCATATATGTTGCAGGAAATTCTTATTCTCCGGCTTTCTGTTCTGTATATAAGTCAGCTTCTCGCGAAGTTCTTCCCTCGTTACTGCCCGATCAAGCACACCTCCCTGTGCTACAGATACCTTGCCGTTCTCCTCAGACACAACGATGATCAGAGCATCACTGACCTCACTCATGCCTACCGCTGCTCTGTGCCTTGTTCCAAGCTCCTTGCTAAGCCCCATGTTATCAGACAATGGCAGATAACATGTCGCAGATACAATTCTGTCACCACGGATAATGATAGCGCCATCGTGAAGTGGTGTGTTGTGCTCGAATATATTCATCAGTACCTGCATGGATACGAGACAGTCCATCTTAATCCCTGTACTTTCATACTCCGTCAGATGTATTGCCTGTTCCACCACGATCAGCGCTCCTGTCTTCACGCGTCCCATGTTGTAAGCTGCATCGATAATACTGTCCATGGTATCTTCACTGAACCTGCTGCTTTCTTTGTTCGTCTCAAATGGTACGATCGAACTCAGGAACTGCTTCTCCCCAAGCTTTTCCAGAGCCCTTCGAAGTTCCGGCTGAAATACTACAACTGCCGCCGTAGCCAGTACCGTTACCGAATTCCTTGCCAGAAATAAAATTGTATGCATCTTAAAAACTGCTGCAAGCAATACAAAGATACCAAGTACAACAATTCCTCGCATCAGCATCCATGCTTTTGTATTGATCAGCCACATTGCAATATGATAGATCAGATATGTCAAAATCAGGATTTCAATAATATCTGTCAGATGCGCATCTGGAAAATACAGTTCCTGACTGACAGCTCCTAATACATGCATAATATACTGTTTCACCCGGTCACCCCCTTTTGCTATAATTATTTATCTTCCCATTTAAAATTCTTTTTTATCTCATATCAGGATCATTTTCAAAACTTCTTCTTAAAAGCTCCTGATCCACATCAGCGTCCATAACATTACGTCTTTTTGATGCCGGACGTTTTTTCTTTTTTTGTCCCTGCTCGCTTTGACGTACCTTTTCCTGTGCCTGTTTTTTTGCTTTTTTTCTAACTTCCGCAGTATCCATGATCTCCGTTTCCTGTCGTTCATTGATCCGCTTCACCGTCTTCTCCGGTGTAGATACTACAATCTTCGGAACTGCTTTTACATAGTAATAGTATTCATCATCTTCGTACTGAAGATTCTCACTTCTTGAATAATCTACGGAGAAGAAGAACAATTCCAGAATCACTCCGATAACCGCTGCTCCGATACTTCCAAAAATCAGTGAACCGTAAGATGCATGGACTCCCATAGCAACATCTCCGATTGCCACTACTACAATATTCACAACAGCTCCCGTTATAACTGCAATAGTCCATGCATGTGCGATTGCCTGTTTGCGAAGCGTATAAACAACCAGTGTACAGATAATAAATGCAACAAGGACAATCCACAGTTCTTTATTCTGGAAGACCTGTTTTGCATATTTCCCAATCTGTCCCATCATACCTTTCACAGAACCGCCCTGCATACCGGAGGCTGCTTTTTTCATATAAGCCATCATATAATATACAACCGTTCCACATCCCACTGCCACCATGGAAATCGGTGACATTAAAAGCGCACATGAGATTGGAACAACAACCGGAATCTTAAGTGCAAATGCCAGTGGTGTCAAAAGTACAACAATTGCCATCTTCGGTGTAAAACGAAGATAAAAAATATACATGATCAGGAAAATCAATGCTGTTACAACAAGTGCTGCGATGGATACTGAATACATATGTACAAGGATCAGTGCTGTTGCCAGAATCACTGTAATGATCGGTGGAAAGAAAGTTGCAATAATCGCAAGTGCCAATGCCACCACCGGCGATGCCAGTGTCTTCATAAATCCTACATTATTGTTGATCATGTAAAATGTCATGACCGCCAGAACAAATTGTATTGCTTTATCCGCCACAATTGAGTATCTGGAATACAAATCCTGCATTCTCTCCCGTATTACATATAAACTGTCCATTACTTTGTCTCCTTTTCATACATCTTCAACAGTCTCGTCAGAATGTGATTATATCTCTTTACCCGCTGTCTCGCTTCCTGATGCTTTTTATTATACAGGTGGCTTGCAATTCCAATATAAGACACAAGAACTACCACATATCCGACAACTGCCGCGAGACCCAACGTAATCAGTAATGCTGTTGACATCTTCTCCATCAGAGTATCAAGTCCTGCGATCATCGCAATTGCCCAGGCTGCTATATAGCCTATTGTCACCCACAGAACCGTATATAAAATGTGCACTCCGGCATAATCTTTTCGATAGTATTCACTGATTTTAAAATCCTCTTTTCCCTGCGTCTGATCATACAGAGCAAGCTGAGTCATTAGCTTGACTTTTCGCTCATCTAACATATATGCACCTCAAAATCCTTTTTTATCGATGAAACATCATTTTCAGTATAGCAAATCTCAGTACCCTTGTCCAATACTTATAGTCAAAAAGTAAACTTTTTGGAACCCCATAGTTTTCAATACTTTTGCAACTTGATCCACGGTATTCCCTGTTGTGTAAATATCATCGATAATAATGACACGTCGAAAATCTGTCGGAAGTCTGTCCGGATCTCCTCCCGGAGCAAATGCATGTTCCAGATTCTTTTTTCTCCCGATGGGATCCAGCTTTTTCTGATAACCAGTGTAATGAACCCGTTTTACCAGATTCGCAACGACCGGAATCCCAAGTATTTTCCCTATCTCTTCTGCCAGAAGCTCCGCCTGGTTGTAACCACGCTTCCTGCGCCTTTTTCTGTGCAGAGGCACCGGGACAAGTGCCTGCGGTCTCCATCTTCGGATCTCTTCTGCATATTTTATGCAGATTTCCTGTGCAAAATACTTCGCAACATATCTCTGATTATGATATTTTAACTGGTAAATTGCCTGGTTCACCGGAGGTTTGTGAAGCCACACCGACAACCCTCTTTCATAAATGTGTTCTGTGTTATAGCAGTCATGGCAAAATTCCCTCTCTTCACAGCGGATTGGTTTCCCACATTTCAGGCATCGCGGTTCATGGATTTCTAATTTTTCCACAGCTTTTCTGCACAAAGGGCATACTCCCCCACGATTTACCTTTCCACAAAAAGGGCAGATCGAAGGCCAGAAAATATCCAACACCTTTTCTGACCATATTTCTCCTTGTCTTTCTCTGCTTTTTTCATACTTTATATTATATTTTACATTCTTTTTTTTATTATATTTTTCTATGATCACTATGCAAGTTCTAGGATTCGCTCCGCCAGACTTGTATTTCGCCGCTGCTCGCTGGTATTCTGGATCATTTCCTGAAATACTGAATCACTGCCCACAAGTGTGACACATTTTCTTGCTCTTGTCACTGCTGTATAGATCAGATTCCGGTTGTAAAGCTGTCTTGGTCCTTGAAGAAGCGGGATGACAACCGCCGGATACTCACTTCCCTGAGCTTTATGTATCGTGATTGCATAAGCAAGCTCCAACTCATCAAGAATCGCATACGGATACTTCACCTGGCGCTGTTCGTCATACTCAACCGTAACCGTCTCCTCGTAAGCGTTGATGTTCTTGATGATTCCCATGTCGCCGTTAAATACGCCCAGTCCTTTGTCAATGGTCATTCCGTATTTCGTGCAGACTTCCCACTCTAGCTGGTAATTGTTCTTAATCTGCATCACCTTGTCACCTTCACGCAGCAGGCGGTCTCCCACTTCTTTTTCCTGCTTTTGGGGTGATGGCGGATTCAGATACTGCTGAAGGATTTTATTCAGCCTCTCCACGCCCAGATTTCCTTTTCGCATCGGTGTCAGCACCTGAATGTCATAAGGTGAGGCATCTACGAACTTTGGAAGTTTTTTCTGGATCAACGTAATTACAACACTGATGATCACATTTGGATCAGACCGTTTTAAAAAGAAAAAGTCCATACTTTTATTGTCCAATATGACTGGTTCTCCACGGTTAATTTTATGTGCATTTACGATAATATCACTCTCTTTTGCCTGCCGGAAGATTTTTTCCAGCTTTACAACCGGGAAACAATCCGATGCGATCATGTCTTTAAGCACTCTTCCAGGGCCTACACTTGGCAGCTGATTTCCGTCTCCGACCATGATCAGTCTGGTCCCCGGCATAATCGCGTCAAGAAGTGCCTTCATAAGCGGCAGATCTACCATGGACATTTCATCAATGATAATCACATCTGACTCCAGCGGATTCTCTGCATTTCTTCCAAATCCATTTCCAAATCCGACATTATCTCTCTTATCATCATCTTCCGGATTGCCACTGACTTCCAACAGGCGATGAATGGTCTGAGCCTCACAGCCGGTTGCCTCTGTCATGCGCTTCGCCGCACGTCCAGTCGGTGCTGCAAGAAGGATATCTGCTCCTTCTTCCTCAAAGAAATGGATCATTGCATTGATTGTCGTCGTTTTTCCGGTTCCCGGTCCTCCAGTCACGATCAGAATTCCGTGCCGCACTGCTTCCATTACAGCTTCTCTTTGTCTGTCATCCAGTGCCAGTTCTGCCTGTTCTTCTATCATATGGATGCGATGCTCCAAAACAGACGGTGTCACATCAAAATCTACATTCAGATCATGCAACATCTTTGCAACCGTGAGTTCCATATAATAATAATGGGAGGAATAAACACGAAGCCCTTCATCCGACTCTTTCAGAACAACTTTTTTCTCCATGGCAAGATCCATCACATACTTTTCAATGTGCTGAACCTCTACATCAAGAAGCTGACTGGCACGATATAGCAGAACCTCCTGAAGAAGATAGACATGTCCTTCACTGACACTCTGAATCAATGTATAGAAAATACCACTTCGAATCCGGTAATCGGAATCTGTGTGTATCCCGACCTTCGACGCAATCTCATCGGCCGTCTTAAAGCCAACTCCCGGCACATGATCTGCCATCTGATATGGATTTTCTTCTATTACGCGATAAACGCTCTGACCATAATGCTGATAAATCCTTGCCGCCAGTGTCGTAGAAATGCCATATTTTTGCAGATAGATCATGGCTTCCCTCATATCCTTTTTTTCTTCTACCTGAATGGCGATCTCTCTGGCTTTCCGCTCGCTGATTCCTTTTACCTCGGCAAGACGCTCCGGTTCTTCTTCAATAATGCGGAATGTATCACCACCGAACTTCTTCACGATCCGTCCTGCCAGCGACGGTCCGACACCTTTGATAGCTCCGGAACCAAGATAACGTTCAATCGACACCTTATCTTCCGGCTGACATACCTTCGAAGTCTCTACCTGAAACTGGGTTCCATACACTTTGTGTACAATATACTCTCCCGTCAGCTCCAACAGTTCTCCCTCTTCAATGTAGTGAAACTTTCCTACACAGGTCAGGTCTCCGTCATCATTATTCAAATTAAATACTGTATACCCGTTGTCTTCATTCCGGTATACAATGTGCTCTACATATCCCTTAATCTCTTCCATCTATTGTCCCAAATCTGCCCGACAGGTATATCATATTCTTTGCAGTTCCCGTCTTGCGCTCATAAGTTCCACATATTCTCCGGTTCCGATTGCTACGACCTGCGTAGGCTCCTCTGCAGTCATTGTATTGATTCCGGTTCTCTCCTCGATCATCTCTTCCAGCCCGCGAAGCTTTGCTCCACCTCCGGTCAGCATGATCCCGCGTTCCAGAATATCTGCGGAAAGTTCCGGCGGCGTACGCTCCAGAACGCTGATAATTGCTTCAATAATCTGGTTGGATGTTCCCTGAAGTGCCCGTTCTGTCTCTGCCGAAGTCACCGTAACTGTCTTTGGCAGTCCTGTAACCAGATTCCGTCCACTGACCTCCATCGCTTCATTTTCGATCAGAGGATACGTCGTTCCAATCTTAATCTTGATGTCTTCTGCGGTTCGGTCTCCGATCAGCAGATTGTGTTTTTTCTTCATATAACGTACAATTGCCTCGTCAAAATCGTCTCCGGCAACTTTCAGTGAGGTACTGACTACCGTACCTCCAAGAGAGATCACGGCCACATCGGTCGTACCTCCCCCGATATCTACGATCAGATTACCACATGCTTTGGAAATATCAATACCTGCACCGATTGCTGCCGCCACAGGTTCCTCGATCAGATAGACATCTCTGGCTCCTGCCGCAAATGTCGCCTGCTGTACCGCATTTCTCTCAACTTCCGTCACACCGCTTGGCACACAGATACTGATACGTGGTTTCTGAAATGTTCTTCTTCCCAGTGCTTTCTGAACAAAATACTTGATCATCTTCTCTGTCACAGTATAATCGGAAATAACTCCCTGACGCAAAGGACGCACTGCGATAATATTGCCTGGCGTTCTTCCCAGCATCAGACGTGCCTCCTCGCCGATTGCCTTCACTTCATTGCTGTCTCTGTCAAATGCAACGACAGAAGGTTCTTTGAGTATGACTCCCTTTCCCTTCACATATACAAGAATACTGGCTGTTCCCAGATCTATTCCAATATCTACTGCCATGATATAACCTCTTTCTTTCTGCTATCCCTTTTATCCATATCATTATCTTTCGTTTTCTCAGGAAGTGCAACCCTTTTTTCCTTAAATATTTGTGAAGATACTTATTTTTCAAGCATCGGCTTGATATATTTTCCGGTGTATGATACCGGACTTTCAGCCACTTCTTCCGGCGTTCCCTTTGCAATAACAGTTCCGCCTTTGTCACCGCCTTCCGGTCCCATATCAATAATATAATCTGCTGTCTTGATCACATCCAGATTATGCTCAATGACTACGACTGTATTGCCGTCCGCTGATAATCTATGCAGAATCTCTGTCAGTTTATGCACATCTGCAAAATGTAATCCTGTCGTAGGTTCATCTAGTATATAGATGGTCTTTCCCGTACTTCTCCGACTCAGTTCTGTCGCCAGCTTGATCCGCTGCGCCTCTCCTCCGGAAAGCTGTGTGGAAGGCTGACCGAGACGGATATAGGAAAGTCCCACATCATAAAGTGTCTCCATCTTTCTTCGGATACTTGGTACATTTTCAAAGAAATGCAATGCCTCTTCCACGGTCATATTGAGTACATCATAAATACTCTTTCCTTTGTATTTTACCTCCAGTGTCTCCCGGTTATACCTCTTTCCGTGGCAAACCTCGCAAGGTACATAAACATCCGGCAGAAAATGCATCTCGATTTTCAGGATTCCGTCTCCGGCACAGGCTTCACAACGTCCGCCTTTCACATTGAAACTGAATCTTCCTTTCTTGTACCCACGTGCTTTTGCGTCTGCTGTAGATGCAAAAAGGTCACGGATGAGATCAAATACTCCCGTATAGGTTGCCGGGTTTGATCTCGGTGTTCTTCCAATCGGAGACTGGTCAATGGCAATCACTTTATCCAGCTGCTCCAGGCCATCAATGGCATTATGTTTTCCCGGAATCACTCTTGCTCTGTTCAGATCTCTTGCAAGACGTTTGTACAAGATTTCATTTACAAGCGAACTCTTTCCAGATCCAGACACACCTGTCACACAGGTCATCACACCAAGCGGGATCTCTACATCCACATTTTTTAAGTTATTCTCTCTTGCTCCTCTGATCTTAATCCAGCCTGACGGATCCGCGCGGTGCTCCGGTACCGGAATCTGCATTCTTCCACTAAGGTAAGCCCCTGTGATGGATTTTTTATTCTTCATGATCTGCTCTGCGGTTCCACATGCAATCACTTCTCCTCCATGCTCACCGGCACCAGGTCCAATGTCCACAATATAGTCTGCCGCACGCATCGTATCCTCATCATGTTCCACGACAATGACAGAATTTCCAAGATCACGCAGATGCTTCAGTGTTCCGAGCAGTTTGTCATTATCCCTCTGGTGCAGGCCGATACTCGGCTCGTCCAGAATATAAGCCACTCCCACCAGACCGGAACCAATCTGTGTCGCAAGACGGATTCTCTGCGCTTCTCCTCCGGATAATGTTCCGGTAGCACGGGCAAGCGTCAGGTAATCCAGACCTACGTCCATCAAAAACTTGATTCTTGCCTGGATCTCTTTTAAGATTTGTCCTCCGATCATCTTCTGCTGCTGCGTAAGCTCCAGACTACCCATAAATGTTTGCAGGTTTTCAATGGACATCTCTGTCACTTCTGCAATATTTTTACCACCGACCGTCACTGCAAGCGCTTCTGCCTTCAGTCGCTGGCCGCCACATTTTCTACACGGAGTGATTCTCATAAACTCCTCGTATTCTGCCTTCATTGTCTCAGATGAAGTCTCCCGGTATCTTCGTTCCACATTGCGGATTAGTCCTTCAAATGCAACATCATAGACACCTTCTCCGCGCTGGCCTTTATAATGAACTTTCACCTCACGGCCATTCGTTCCGTGGATGATCACATCTTGGATTTCCTGTGGATAGTCCTGAAATGGCGTGTCCAGAGAAAAGTCATATGCTTTACAAAGTGCATCAAGAATCGCATAGGTAAAACTCTTCTTATCCGTACAAGACTGCCATCCCATTACGGTAATCGCTCCTTCGCTGATGCTCAGTCTCTTATCCGGGATCATCAGATTCTCATCAAATTCCATCTTATATCCAAGTCCGAAACACTCCGGGCATGCGCCAAATGGATTGTTGAAAGAGAAGCTTCGCGGCTCTATCTCATCGATACTGATTCCACAGTCCGGGCAGGAAAAGCTCTGGCTGAAATTCATCGGCTCCCCGTCAATAATGTCAACAATCATCAGCCCCTCTGCCAGATGCAGTACATTTTCAATCGAATCCGTAAGACGCTTCTCAATTCCCGGCTTCACAACAAGTCGATCCACGATGATTTCTATATTATGCTTGATGTTCTTATCTAATGCGATCTCTTCGGATAATTCATACAGATTACCGTCCACACGCACACGTACATATCCGCTTTTCTTCGCTCTCTCCAGAAGCTTTTCATGGCGTCCTTTTCTTCCACGGACAACTGGCGCAAGGAGCTGGATCTTCGTGCGCTCCGGCAGTTCCATGATCTGATCTACCATCTGATCTACCGTCTGTTTCTTAATCTCACGGCCACATTTCGGACAATGTGGAATTCCGATTCTCGCATATAACAGACGAAAATAATCATAGATCTCCGTCACTGTTCCTACTGTAGATCTTGGATTGCGGTTCGTGGATTTCTGGTCAATGGAAATTGCCGGAGAAAGTCCTTCAATACTCTCCACATCCGGTTTTTCCATCTGCCCCAGGAACTGTCTTGCATAAGAAGACAGAGACTCCATATATCTCCTCTGTCCTTCCGCATAAATGGTATCGAACGCCAGAGAGGACTTTCCTGAACCGCTAAGTCCGGTAAGAACTACCAGTTCATTTCTTGGAATATCCAAGTCTATATTTTTCAAATTATGCTCATTTGCACCTCGTATTTTAATAAATTGTCTTTTTTCATTTTTTGCTGCCATATTTTTTAATTTCCTTTTATTATTTCAAGAATGCCTCGGCATTCTTGCTGCGAGGTGCGCGTCATGTAATTGCATGACATACTTCTACTGCGCACCTCTGCAAGTCTACACTCCGTTTCGGTCGGCGCAAAACCATTGTCCACCGGACAATGTGCGCCCTGCCGTAGGCTATATCTGTTCATTTATTGATAATCGGTTTAAAAGATTCGAAACTTCCTATGCTTACACAATGGTGGAATGACCTTTACTACTCTTTAAGCATCTTCTTCAGCTCGATCAACTTATCACGCAGCTCTGCTGCTGCTTCGAAATTCAACTCTGCTGCTGCCTTCTTCATCTGCTTTGTCACATCGGCAATCAACTTCAAAAGCTCCTTCTCACTCATAGATTCCGGATCTTTATCCATCTGAAGTTCTGTGGCAGCAACCTTCTTAGAAATGCTAATCAGGTCACGGACACTCTTCTGAATCGTAGTTGGCGTAATACCATGTTCCTCATTATATGCCATCTGGATCTTGCGGCGACGCTTCGTCTCTTCAATCGCATTCTTCATAGAATCTGTCATATTATCTGCATACATGATAACATGACCTTTTGCATTACGTGCTGCACGTCCGATTGTCTGCACAAGAGATGTCTCTGAACGCAGGAATCCCTCTTTATCCGCGTCCAGAATCGCCACAAGCGTGATTTCCGGAATATCCAGTCCTTCCCGCAGAAGATTGATTCCGACCAGAACGTCAAAAACATCGAGACGCATATCCCGCACGATCTCTGTCCGCTCCAGCGTATCAATATCCGAATGCAGATAGCGGACACGAATACCAAGTTCCCGCATATAATCGGTCAGATCTTCTGCCATTCGTTTCGTCAATGTAGTGATCAAAATCTTATGTTTTCCTGCAATCTCCTTCTTCACCTCACCAATCAAGTCATCAATCTGTCCCTCAACCGGGCGCACCTCGATTTCAGGATCCAGAAGTCCTGTCGGACGGATTACCTGCTGTGCACGTAAAAGTTCATGCTCTTCCTCATACTGTCCAGGTGTCGCAGACACGAACAGTACCTGATCAATCTTACTTTCAAATTCTTCGAAACTAAGTGGACGGTTATCCAGCGCAGACGGCAGCCGAAATCCATAGTCCACCAGCGTTCTCTTTCTGGACTGATCTCCGTGGTACATACCGCCAATCTGCGGAACCGTCTTGTGCGACTCATCGATCATTATGATAAAATCATCCGGGAAATAATCCATCAATGTATTCGGTGGCTGCCCTGGAGCAAGTCCTGCCAGATGCCTGGAGTAGTTCTCGATCCCTGAACAGAATCCGGTCTCACGCATCATTTCTATATCAAAATTCGTTCGTTCCGCAATTCTCTGGGCTTCCAGAAGTTTATCCTCACCTTTGAAATATTTCACCTGTTCTTCCAGTTCAATCTCAATATTTTTAATTGCTTTTTCCATACGCTCCTTCGGTACAACGTAATGGGAGGCCGGAAATATTGCAATATGATTCAATGTATTTTTAATCTCTCCGGTAAGCATGTCTATCTCCGAAATCCGGTCAATCTCATCTCCGAAAAATTCCACACGGATAGCCGTATCGCCACGGTCTGCCGGTACAACTTCTATTGTATCTCCGCGCACCCGGAATGTTCCCCGCTTGAAATCCATATCATTTCTGTCATATTGAATATCTATCAGCTGGCGTAACACTTCATCTCTGTCCTTCTCCATCCCCGGACGGAGCGATACCATCATCTGCTCAAAATTTTCCGGTTCACCAAGACCATAGATGCAGGAAACGCTGGCAACTACAATTACGTCCCTCCGCTCGATCAATGCTGCTGTCGCAGATAATCTCAGCTTATCAATCTCTTCATTGACAGAAGAATCCTTCGCAATGTAGGTGTCTGAAGATGGGACATAAGCCTCCGGCTGGTAGTAATCGTAGTAGGAGACAAAATATTCCACTGCGTTATCGGGGAACATCTCCTTGAACTCTCCGTATAACTGAGCCGCTAACGTCTTATTATGAGCGATGACAAGTGTCGGCTTCTGTAATTGCTGAATCACATTTGCCATCGTAAAAGTCTTTCCAGAACCCGTAACCCCTAGTAAAGTCTGGCATTGATTGCCTTCCTTGAACCCTTTCACAAGCTCTGCGATCGCCTGTGGCTGGTCTCCGGTTGGCTCGTATGGGGCTTTCAATTTGAACTCATTCATGGTAAATCCCTCCATTTGTGACTTTTACTATGACCACTATCAGCCAAAAATTCGTAATCAGATTCGTAACAAAAAGCTTATTTTATGGTGAATAAACGTCCTTTTCACCTCGTTACGAATAAAAGTCACATTACGTAGTATCCCTGTGGGAAAACTGATTTTTGCGGATAAAACAGCACTCGGAAATGCCTGATGATACTAGGCTCCGGTTCTGTCATATTTTTACTGTTTGTTCCTGTAACAGTCCCTATTATATCAAACATTTTTTTGAAAGTATATAGATGAAAGCAAGAAAAAAGTACAAATGTTCGATTCTTATTTGTACTTTTCTCTCTTACTACTATTCTATTTTTTATCATGCTGCGTTGAAATATTCCTCCAGGATTAAGTCTATTTCAATCACTTCTGAATAATCATAATACTGATCTTTCCGCTCTTTTGGAATAACTTCTTCAATAAATGGTTCCAATACATCCAGACAGTCTTCTATGATTTCCTGCGTATCTCCATAGACATCTACGGATATAATTTCCTTGGCATGTCCCAATAAATGCGAAACACCTTTTGAATTAAAACTATTCTTCAGCAAAATAGTTGCATAGGTATTTCTCAACTGGTGAAAATGAATATCAGGTAAGTCCAAAGATTTCAGCAAGTCTTTATAGTATTTCTGATGAAAACCTTTACTCCTTGGATTCCCATATGTAGAACAACAAATATAATTCCAGTCCCGGAACTCTTTTGGTCTGCGTCTGCGGTTCTTCTCATAAGTTTTCCGTTCTTCCAGAATGGCTTCAAATACATAATCCGGTATTGGAAGTTCACGCACACCTGCAGGTGTTTTTGTTTTAATTTCCTGCTTTGTCAGCATCTTAGGTGCACAGTCTTCTGCTTTACTGTTTGGCTTCTTTCCCAACTGACGCTCGACTCTCAACGTCCTGTGAATGTAATCGACATCACTGTATTTCAAACCGTTGATTTCACTTCTTCTGAGCCCCATCAATACCGCAAACAGAATTTGCATATGAATCGGTGTCTCCTTGCTTGCCTCAATCAACCGAAGCACCTGCGGAAGTGTCAATGTTTTCTTCTCGTCAATTTTCAGGACACGATACTCTGTCTTTTTTATTTTTTTCGGTAAATTGATTCCCTTCGCTGGATTTGTTGCCAGTACATTTTTGTTAAATGCATACTCCAATGATGTTTTCATGATCGTCCTGACATTTTTCGCAACTGATTCATATTTCTCTGCAACTGCATTATATAATTTTCTGATATACCCCTGATTTAGTGTAGACATATACATCTTTCCAAGCTGTGGAACAATATAATTCTTAATGGCACTTTTGTAAGTTGTATAAGTGTCGTCTGTTATTCGGGGACGCATAATATCTTCCAACCAGAAGATCATAAACTCCTCTACCCGGATTTTTCCATACACAATATAGGTTCCGGTATGTAGCTGTCCGATTACTTCATCACGAAATGCATTAGCTTCTCTTTTGGTTGTGAATCCCGCATGTTGCCCATATCCATTTTTGATTGTTGTCACCGAATAGACCTTATATTCAACATGTTGCTTAAAGTCAAAGGTCTTATGCATGGCTATCCCTCCGTTCCAGTTCGTTGTGGTACAAATGTATTATTTACAAACGCAATAATCTTATCCTGCTCGTCCATAATCTCACAATAATATTCGTAAGTCGTATGAACGGAACTATGACCTAACAGACCAGATATTTTAAACAAAGGAACTCCAAGCTCGATTAAAATAGTCGCAAACATATGTCTGAGTCCATGTACGGTGATATTTGGCAATCCATTTCTGTCACAGATTTTTGTAAGTGCCTGATTCATTGCCGTCAATGATCGGGGTTCGCCATTTTCCTGACAACATACATAATCAAAATCCTTATATTCTATGCCCGGATCATTTTTACGCAGTTCAATCAACTGTTGTCTGTGTTTCACTTCCCGCATCACCACTTTCGGAACTCTTAATATCCGGTAACTGTTCTCCGTCTTTGGATTCCGTTCGATAACAGCATATTCCGTAATCGTAAATTCCTGTTCTTTCACTTTAAGATTTCCGACAATCTGTCTGCTGATTCTGACCGTCTGCTTTTCAAAATCAAAGTCCTGAAACTTCAATCCAAGGATTTCTCCTTTTCGTAATCCACAAAACAGTCCCAGTAAAATTTCCAGATACCAAGGATTCTTGCTCGCAGCTTCAAGAAAAACCTTCAATTTTTCTTTGCCTAATACCCTTACCTTTGGTTTTGCTCTCGGATATGGCTTTGTCTCAGGCATTGGATTATAGCTTATGAACTTATCTCCTGCTGCATCTTTCATGGCGATACTCAAAAGCTCCCGCCCTTTATTTCCCGCTGAAGGACAGATTTTCGCAACACGTTCCAGTAGAGCATCTAAATACTCTACTGAAACATACCTTAATTTGATATCCGCTTCCATACTCGGAAGAATCAGATTATATAAGGTATATGCTCCAACCATTCTCGTGGTTGTCTCAATTCTCGGACTGAAAATATTTTCAAACCAGTATTCCAGATAATCCCCAAGCATCACATCTGTCTTTTGCATTTTTGCAATCTGGAGATCTCTCTGCTTCTTCTGGTATCTTTTTTCATATTCCCAGTAACTTTTCTCTGCTTCTTCCGACGTTTCAAAGCCACCTTTTTTCCCATATTTTGTCGTCAGATCGTCCTGCAGCTCTTTGGTTCTGTGATACCATGATTTTCCTTCAAAAAAGACAACTCTCTTTTCCTTTGACATTGTCTCTTGCTGCGTTTCTTTCTGTTTCATTCTGCTCTCACTCTTTCTCTCTCCTCGTCTCCATTCAGCCACTTATCAAAAGAATTGCATGGGATACGATAAGATCTGCCAATCTTCAACACCCGGAATGGTTTTCTGTCATAATAAACATTTTCTATAAATTCATATGCCTTGGAGCGTCCCAGCCCAAGCAAATTTTGAACATCTTCTACTTTATATACTTTCTTTTCCATTTCATTCTCTATCATTGCCATGACGTTATCCTCCTCGTCCTAATCTTTGCGCTTTACTACCGGTAGTTTTTAGCTGTGTAACATCTAAAAACGGTACACCACTAAGATATCCATTTTCGTCTACATCGTCCAATGTGCGAATTTTCAAATCGCACACTTGACTTTTACGTGTTACTTGTTCTTTCTTCCTATATAATAGTCGTACCCATTCCGGACATTGCAGAACATACATAATTCCTTATATCGCTGCTCCGGATTCACCCGCCGGATATAACGTCCCGGCACCTCATAAAAATTGCCTGCACATACTCTGCACAAGCTCACGACTAACGGTTTTTCAATTATCTTCGGTATCCCGGTACTTCTTCGGATTGCTTTATTGATTTTCTCCATTTCAGTACGATCTAAGGTACACACATAATTTTCCAACCGTCTTTTATCTAAAGTTCTAAGCTGCTCCAACAGCACTACAGAATCCTTTTCCAAACCTTCCATTTCCGGGACTGCAATGTGTGTCGGCAGTTTCATTTTTTCTTTACTTGTAATTGCTGCCACGATCACTGTCGGACTGTATTGATTTCCTATATTATTCTGAATCACCAGCACCGGACGATAACCGCCCTGCTCACTTCCAAATACAGGATCAAGGTCGGCGTGATAAATATCCCCACGCTTGACGTTCCTATCTTCCATCTTTGCTATATCTCCTCTCGTCTTTCTAACTGTTGTTATCCCTAAATATGTAAAATACAAGCCTATTTGTCCCCGACGCCCCGACTTGTAATTTGGAAATCATCAGACGGCTGACTGCTAATCAGCTCCACAGGATTTTATCTAAAATAAATATATGGGATTGGGAGTTTTCCTCTCCAGGGATCTCCTGAAGCTGCCCTCACTTGTTGCGGCATCAAAGAAATATTTTGTATACACGACTTTATGACCGGACAGGAGTATCATTATGCCTGTTGTCTGTCATCGCCCTGCCAGAAGCAATCTGACAGTTATAACCAGATATTTTTCGCTCAACAGTCCGGGTAATACAAACTGAAACCAAAAGGAAGTATACGGGTGGGATTTCGCTGTCTTTACCCAGCCTGTGTTATGGCGTATTTGTTAATGTGGCTTACGCTCATCACGATAACAACAGGAATGTGCCTGATGAATGTATATGAATTTGTCAAGGTTCTTCCCGCTCCCCAGTCTTTTCGTGACAAAAGAAGAAACAGGTGGATCAAAATATTTCTCTTTCCACCTGTTTCCTCACTTAAACGCTATTTTTCAACCCACTATCTCAAAATCTTTTTCAAATTTCTGATTGCTGCTTTTACAGACTTTGCTACCATCTGAAAAGAGCAGCCTTCTTCCTGTGCAATCTGCTCATAATTCTTATCTTCAAAATAATACTTCATCAATCGTCTTCTCTGAATTTCCGACAACTGCTGAATTGCACTATGTAAACGTTCCGCTTCCAGTTTATTCAGAACAGTATCCTCTACACCTTCCTCTTTCTGAAATACCCGTTCATATAAACTGGAATCCCAGATTTCTGACTGTTCCAAATGCCTGTCCACAACATTCATATGCGACACGTCCTGCAATTCAAACGTATTAAAAGCCTCATATACATTCTTTCCTATTTCCAAATCCTTGTACTCTTTTTCACCATTGCGAAATGAAACATAATATTTTCCGTCCTTCTCATAGATTTCATATGGGTTGTATTTATCTTTTCTTCTTTTGGGCTGTCTGCCTTCCATGTCCTTTCCTCCAATCTGAATTTTTTTGAATTCAGATCAGTAGGCGGGGCACGACATCGACATATTGTCCGAGTATTTTCTAAAAATTGGAAACAAAAAACGCCAGATTTCCGCGATGGAAAACTGGCGCGCCAAGAACAGCCACTATTATACTGAATTACATGGAACGATAGTGCCGATGCAATGGTATACTTGCCCAGAGGAGGAGTAATGCTTTTTTTAACTGATGTAGATCATGTGAGCTTTGAAAAAGCAAACGAGACACGACAAAATAACCTCCAATCGGCTACCGTGTCCCTGCAAGTCGTCATAGGTTTGTGTAAACGCAAAGAAACGGCGGCTCTGAAAATCAAAGCCGCCGTTTTAAATGAGCGTGTCAAATTGTCTGCTCTACGACGGCTTTTTTTCTTTTGCCGTCGCGCGGCAGGTTATACAATATTTAATTTAAGAGCTATAGTTAGTTTTTTGTCTTGATAAGTAGCTTGTATTTCACCACCCATTTGATCTACAAGAGTTTTTGCAATAGAAAGCCCTAACCCTGTGGAATTTTTCTGCCCAGTTTCTACCGTATAAAATCGGTCAAACAATCGTTCCACCATTACAGGCGTCAAACTACGGGCAGAATTTGTAAAAGTAATTAGACCGTTGGCATAGAGTTTTACATACAAATCTCCCTCGCTATACTTTAAGACATTGCTCAAAATATTACTGACAATTCTATTAAAGGCAGGCAGATCAATATAACACGGAATAAAAGTATCGGGAATTTCAATAACTGGTTCGATTTTTCGTTTCTTAAAAGTTCCGTAAAAAGCAAGTAGGTTTTCCTCTAACGCCTTGTTTAGAATTACATTTTCCTGTGTGGTCACCCATGATGATGTAACCACGGAATAGCAAAAGAGTTCTTCAGACAACTGCTTTAGACAGCTTACTCTATTTTGAATTAAGGAGATATAGGATTTGATGGCCGTTAAGTCATTCTCATCTTTCAATAACTCCAAATATCCGCATATTCCCGTTAGTGGTGTCCTAAGATCGTGAGATATATTTGTAATCGCCTCTTTGAGTTCTCTATCACCGTTCATATATCTATGCCTGTGATACCGCAGCCGTTCAATTCCTATGTTAATTTCTGCAACTAGTTTCCGAACATTACGATCGCATGTAGAAACAGTAAGCAAATTATTTGTGTCGCTCTCCAGATTATTCCTAAATTCTATGGACAGGTTGTTCAAATCCTTTTTTATTAAATATAATTTCAAAACAAGAAGTACACTGATACATAAAAGAAAACCGCATAGAAACCAAGGAATAGCCATGTTTAAACCTCCACTATTTTATATCTTTCTTTTTGAAAACAAATAACCCCCATACTGTGGTCAAAATAATATTCAATGAAGAATACAGAATGACATTAAATGGGCGAAGTATGATACCACTCGAAATTTGCAGGCTTTGACCCGTAGGGAGAAAATCATATAGAAACTCCAATATAATTCTTGTTATCTTATTAGATATGATGTCTAATGTCACGTCTCCGTAATAGCTAAAGACTGCAATTCTCAAATAATTAGTTATTATAAATAAAATCACATAGATAATCAGGCAAGTGGCTACCGAAGAAGTCTTATTACTGATTAGTGTTGAAACCATTGTAAACAGGCTCGCAAATGCGGCAAGTATGAGAATACCAGCAAGCAGATAAATGATAAAATATGACGGGTATTCAATATTCAATCCGAACAGTGGGATTCCCAAAACAATAATGAGCGCTGCATTCACAAGAAACAGCAAACCTTCTGCACAAAAAATTGTAATTCCATTTGCGAAATAAATATTACTTCTTTTATGACCGGCAATTAACTTATTACGAATAGTTTCATCACTATACTCTGTCCCGATAAAGAAACCACTGTATATGGGACAAAAGATAGCAGCAACTGATATTGCCGAGAAGAAAAACCAGTTTAATGATACGGTTGTAATTTCGACCGAAGCTGTCATTTCCAGATAATTCATTATTAAAAGGAACACAGTATATAAAGATGATACAATTATGCCAGCCCGAAAAAGCTTGCTTTTTTTCAGCCGAGTGAAGTTTGCAAATATAAGGTTACGCATTTGTATAACCTCCAATCACGTTCATATAATAATTTTCCAAACTTTCATCCTGCTTTTGTATGAGCATGATTTCACAATTTTCTTTTGCTAGTGCCAAGGTCAGTTGTGTAATATTGATTTTCCCAAATATATCTGCCTCTGTATCCGATGTCAGAGAGTATTCAATATTCAAACCATCCAGTACCCGACACAATGCTTTTGTGTCAGTCACAGAGAGATGGGTACATTTACGGCAATTTAATTCCAGCTCTGTGGCATCTATTTCCTTTACAATTTTTCCTCCATCGACAAATCCATAGTGAGTAGCCAGTTTGGATAGCTCTCCCAAAATGTGACTGGAAATAAGAATAGTGATTTGATAGTCACGGTTGAGTTTTAGAATGAGTTCTCGAATTTCAACAATTCCCTGTGGATCTAAACCATTTATAGGTTCATCTAAAATCAAAAAATCAGGAGAGCCACATAAAGCAACAGCAATTCCTAATCTTTGCTTCATACCTAATGAAAAATCTTTAACTTTTTTCTTTCCACAATCGGCCAAGCTAACTAATGTTAGTAATTCTGTAATCCCGTTATAATTCGGTATCCCCAAAATTTGATATTGCATTATCAAGTTTTCTTCTGCCGTCATATCTAAATAAACCGCTGGAGTTTCAACTACAGCTCCCATACGGCGACGAGTTTTATTGATTGCCATATCAGTGTTTTTTATATTGTATAAACTGTATTCGCCGGAAGTAGGATTCTGAATGCCAGTAATTAAACGAATAAGCGTAGTTTTACCTGCACCATTTTTACCTACAAGTCCATAAATTGCACCTTTTGGAATGTGCATTGAAAGTCCATTCAACGCTTGAAAATCTCCATATTTTTTACAAAGCGAAATGGTTTCTAAACAATAACCCATCTCTTTACCTCCTTATCCTTTCTAACTTCATTGTACTATTGTATGGTCAAGATAGCGGTCAAGAAAACCGTCAAGAAATGGTCAAAATGTAATTTTGAATCCAATACCCCATACTGCCTCTATGTATTCTTTATCGCCTGCATCACGCAATTTTTTGCGAAGATTAGAAATATGTTGTTTAAGAGATCTCTCAGTACAATCTGGAGTATCTTCAAAAATCCTTTCAAGTATTACACTCTTTGAAATTACCTGATTAGGATTTTGCATCAATAGCTTAAAAATAGCATATTCTGTTTTTGTCAAATGTACTTGAGTATCGTTTACAGTAACCTCATGTGAAGTCAAATCTAACACAAGATTGTCAACCTTTAGGATTGAGATAAGACTTTGCTTTTCTTCTTTGCGAAATTGTACAGAAATACGAGCCAGTAATTCTCTTATTTCAAAAGGCTTAGTTATATAATCCACCGCACCACTTAATAGTAGGTTTACTTTATCATCAATACCAACTTTAGCACTGACAACAATAACTGGAATACCATCCATTTTCGATAATATTTCTTCTCCTGCTAAACCAGGGAGCATTAAATCCAAAAGAATTAAATCTGGAGTATTGTGGGATAAAAGATACAAGGCTTCTGTCCCAGAATAAGCCCGAAGAACCCCATAACCTTCTTTTTTCAAAGCATTCTCTATGATATTTCCAATATGCTGATCGTCCTCTATAACTGCTATTGTTTTCATTTTCTATGTTCTCTCCCTTGTTTTGTCCGGCCATCAAGCGGCTTCTCCGCCCCCCTTGGGTATCAGCCAAACACCAGCCATCTTCACAGCACCGTGTATACGCTCACCGGCACAATAGTAGTTTACCCTACGAGGTGTCACACCCCATTTTTCGGTGGCCTCTTTTAGTGTCATATAATCCATTCTGCACCTCCACAGAGTACATTATAGTTCTTTGTCTCGAACAATACAAGTTTATCACCAATCGCAGATTTATAAAATCAGCATAATCATACCGTTCATCAGGCATAATAAGGTTATTCCTTTGCGCAAACCGGAACGATACAATATTATTGAGGTGAACGATTATGCCGATTGATGATTTAACTGCTTTAGGGCAAAAAATGCGGGAAGCCCGAAAGAATAAAGATCTGACGCAGCAGGAGCTTTCTGATCTGAGCCATGTTTCTGTAAAGCAAATCGCCAATATCGAAAAGGGGAAAATGAATCCTTCTTATTTGATTTTGAGAGCATTGGCCAAGGTCCTGCATATCTCTTTAGATACACTTATAAATCCAGATGTTTCTCTGGAGGATGAGGGTGTCAATCAGATGAAAATGCTTTATTCCAGCTGTCCGCCAGAAATGCGTGACACCCTGCTGCATCACACCCAGGAAACGGTGAAAGAACTGACAGAGTTGTCCGAGAAATTTGAAACGAATTGAACCAGTAAGTGAAGTTTAATGATTCTCTCACTGGTTCTTTTCATTTTAAAAAAGAGATTTACTTTTATAAATATCTCCGCTATTATTCCAAACAACATTTTTCTCTAATATGCCGGAACACCATATCCATAAATATTACTACTTCCGATACTGTAACTTCGTCTCGCCACTTTATCCCCACTATTGCCTTCAATGGTATTTACAGTTCCACCACTGACGCTCTCTACAATTCCAACATGGTCAATCGTTCCATTATTTCCCCAGTCAAAGAAAATAATATCTCCTGCCGCCGGAGTATAACTGGCATCCCGGAACCTTCCTTTACTTTCAAACCATTTCACACCGTCCGAACAAAGAGAAAATTTCGGAATGACCCCACTCTGAATGCAACCGCTCTGGTCTGCACACCAGGACACAAAGCAGCCACACCACTCTACCCGACTTCTAAAGCCATACCAGCTCCAGTAGGTTGTTCCGCCTTTTCCTTCCTGCGATGCTGCCACCTGAACGATTGCCTGATTGCCAATTCCCGTCGGGATTCTTCCAAATGCATAATACTGAAGCACATGTAGTACATACTGTTTGTCCCCATAACTGCTCCACCCCATTCTCTGTGCCATCATATCAGAAAATTCTGCTGCATTTGCAAGGGTATATCCACCTCTGGCTTTCGCCCATTCCAGATATCCATTTCCATAGTTGTAACTTTGCAATGCCAGTTTAATATTTTCCATATCCAGAGGATTTTTTACCCCTGCACGTTCCAGACAGCTTTTTATTTCCTGCACACCACAAGAAATCGAATACTCTGGATCTGTGATTCCATTTGGCTGTCTGGGATATTTTGTATTAAAGCTCCCTTCTGAACACTGCATCGGGTCAAGTCCTCTCCCGCCTGATTCCTGCATCATAATGGCTTTGATTAGTTCCACATACTCTCCAATGCCATATTGATTTGCATACTGTCGGATTAGTGGTTCGTATGCTCCTACTTCTGCACTGACGGAAGAAACCGTACTGGAATTATCCCCACCTGTCATGCATAGAAAACCACCAAATAAAATGACGATAATCAAAATCATAACCGCAATCCAACCACCTGCAGTCAATGCACTCAGTAATGCTTTTGTAGCTTCAATCAACGCTTTTATTGCATGTGTTACCGCTTTTGCTGTCTTTTTCACTGCAATCCTGGTATTCTGTGCAGTCTGCCTTGCTGTCTGCACTGCTTTTTCTGCTTTTTTCATAGAATAATGCATTGCCCGGACAGAAGCATTTGCAGTCTGCTCCGATGTCTTAATGCTGGTCTTTGCCGTCTGTTCTGCAGTCTTGACTGATTTTCCAGATGTCTTGATGGTACCCTTTCCGGTATTCTTTACAACCTGCTCCGATGCTTTCCCGGTCTTAATGGTTCTTTTATCCCGCTCAACAGTCTTGATTTTTTTTACAGCCAGTTTTTTTCCCTGCTCCNCTGATTTTCCAGATGTCTTGATGGTACCCTTTCCGGTATTCTTTACAACCTGCTCCGATGCTTTCCCGGTCTTAATGGTTCTTTTATCCCGCTCAACAGTCTTGATTTTTTTTACAGCAAGTTTTTTTCCCTGCTCCTGTGCCTTTTCCCCGCCTGAAGACGGTACTGGTCGGATTTGTTCTTTCGGCTGGTAAACTGTTTCTTCGCCTGCCAAAGAAACAGAAACTTTCTCTTTCTTCCGTTCAATAATCTTTCCTGCCTGTCTACGTACCTGATGCCCTGTTTCGTGAAAGATGCGGTCAGCATACTCGCTGGCCGCATCTTCTGCATAACCTACCGGATTATTCTCTCTATCACTGGATTTCTCCGTCGATTGCATGACAGTTTCTTTTGTTCTGACATAGGAATGTTTGACATGGTCTGTCACCGTAACCGTCTTATCTAATACTTTAATATCCTTATGGACTTGGCGTGTTTTTATCTTACGATCCATCGCTTTCCTCCATTTGAATCTTTATCTAGCGTTCATGATTAGTTTCTTTTTTATTCACCTGTGGCAGTTCCCGGCAGTATTCTGGATACTTTATGCGGATTGCTTCATAAAAATATGGTGCATGACCACAATCAAACATCTCGTATGGGGTAGACAGACTTTCTTCTCCTTTCTCCACATATCCATTCCACAAGTTAAATGCCAGTCTCGTCAATCGTGCCGAACCGCCTGTCTGCCACCCTTCATGCAGTGCTTCCGGTTTAATCAAACGCTTCTTAAAATCAAACATGCGGTCAACATGATTTCTGGTATCTTCAGAAATTCCCACACAATAGAAAAATGAACTGTAATAACTGTCGTGCTTTCCGCATTTTGCTAACATCTGATAAAAAAACTTTTCGTGTTCCTTTGATGAAAATCTGATTTCTGACATAGTTGCCTCCTTTTCCGGCACTAAAAAAACGCCACAAATTGTGACGATTTCCAGTGCGTTGCTTTTCATTATTCAAAATATTTTTAGTTTTACATTCTTCCCCGGTTGATACTGTCCTCTCCCGGCTTTGTGGTCATCAGTTTATACAACCTTGTATTGGTTGGGAATCTATTGACGAACGGTACAAGCGAACTTCCGTATTTCACCAAACCACAACCGGCATCTGCATTTGTGATATATCCCATCTGTTCTGTGGAGATATTTAGTAGTGTTGCCAGTTTTGCTCTGTCCGGCTCTGCCTGATTAAGCATCACGATATACTCACTGTTTGAAATCATCGTACTTGCAAGAACAGAATCTAACAGATATTCCACGTTCTGTGTGATTGCTGTCGGGAATGCATTACGCTTACGAAATCTTCGCCATGCAGAGTTAAAAAATGCTCCGGAATACTCATTTTCAAATACTACATGAAACTCGTCTAAGAAAATATGGGTTCGTTTTCCCTGTTTCCAGTTCTCCGTTACCCGGTTCAACATTGCATCAGTGATTACCAGAAGTCCCATGGTCTTTAACTGTTTTCCTAAATCCAGAATGTCGTATACCATGATACGGTTATTCACATCAACATTACTTTCATGTGCAAATGCGTTCAGACTTCCATTGGTAAATAATTCTGATACCAGTGCCAAATCCTGTGCTTCCGGTTCTTCCTGTTCTAAAAATTTTTCACGCAGCACTCGCAAAGTCGGCACTGCTCCGCCATGCTGATATTCCTCATAAACTTCTCCCACACATCGGTCAATAATGGAACGTTCCTTTGCATTGATTCCTTTTTTATCCAACTGTTCAAACAGAGATAAAATAAACTGTGACTTCTCAATCACTGGATCACCGCCATCTCCATATCCGTCTACCATATCCATTGCATTGATATGGTCCCGGCTTCCTGCAGCAATGCGAACCACTTCTCCGCCCATTGCTTCAACTAATGATGCATACTCTCGCTCTGGATCACAAATCAGGATATCGTCCTGCGTTGCCAGTGCCAGGAATACAATCTGCATTTTTGCATTAAAGGATTTTCCACTTCCCGGCACACCTAAAAGGAATGAGTTTGGATTCAACAGTTTTTCTTTATTACACATAATTAAATTATGGGAGATTGCATTTTCACCGCAATAGATACCGCCTGCGTCCATAATCTCCTGCACCCGGAATGGCATCAACACTGCCACACTCTCCGAAGTCAGTGTGCGGACTGCCGGAATCTTCCGGTGTCCGATGGGTAGTGCTGTATTTAGTCCGTCCATCTGCTGAAATTTCAGAACCGAAAACTGGCATAACTTTTTCCGTCCGATTGTCAGAAGTGTTTCCGTATCTGCGTCAAGCTGTTTCTTTGATTCTGCCGTATGCACCATAGTCAGTATTCCAAACATCATACGTTGATCTCTCGTGGTCAGATCGTCCATAAACTCTTTACTCTCTTTTCTCTGCTGTTCTAAATCATACGGAATGACAGCAGAAAAGTTATTGTTTGCATTCTGCCGTCTCTGCCAGTTCGTGATATTTGTCTCCACACCAAGCAGACGTTTTTCCACTTCCTGTACTGCTTCATCAGTCGGAACCGGAATCACATCAATGCTCAACATCAGATTCCGATTCATATCGGTCAGTTCTGCTATCATATCGTCTTTGATGTAAGAAGCATACTCACGAAGAAAAAGTACCCTTCCATAACGATCTCCCATGCGGAAATAATCTTTTTCAAATTCAAAAGTATCCGGGCAGATATAATCTTTGAAGCTGTGCCCTTTTCTCATACTCTCCTGAATATCAAAATGGAAACCAGATTCTTCTCCGGTACGGTAAAAATCATGCAGAATCCGTAACTTATCTTCTCCATTTACCTCTGCACATTTGGAACCCAATCTTGCAAAATGGCTGTTCAGCTCTGTTGTCACTCGTGCAAAATACGTTCTGGCTTCTTCGATCGTTTTCTTATAGCAGGATACTGTCACATATTTTTCCTGCACCATGCTGTTGGAACTGGTTGCCTTATCTAAAAGCATGTTGTTGTACTCTTTCCGATATAAATCCAGTCCGTCCTCCTGCACCGGAATCAGAATTGCTTTTTCAAAATCCACTTTATTCAAGCGGCGATTATTGATCGTTATTTTTGTTGTTCCACCGCAATCGAACGAATTTAATAAATCCATATATTCCAGGAACATGGTTTCCTTATCTACTTTGCTTGCCACCGCATAGTTGATATCCGTAAATTTATAAGTACGTGCAAATTTATTTCTCCCGATTTTAAATATCCCGTCAGACCAGATGGTCTCGATGGGAATTACCTGCTGTACGCTTCTTGGAATTACAAATTTTTCTTTATCCTGCTTGAAGATATTACTCAGCGTTTTTATCATTTTTCTTGCGTCCCTCCTTCTTCATACTTTCTTTCTCATATTTTTTAATGACTGGTTCTACCGCATCAAAATAAAGATTTTCTGACCGGAACACCAATTTTTTCGGCATCAGGATTTCTGATTTTATCCATGCCCAGATAAACTGCTCCGCTGTCATTCCATGATATTTTACAAACCCGAACACTACACATGGGGCAGCTCCCAGTACACAAATCCAGCTCACTGTTTCCATACTCATGTATGGGTGAAGCAAAAAATAAAGCCCAACGGCAATCCCGCAGGCTAATCCTGAAAAGATAAACTGTCTTAGGGACAATCCGAAAAAGATTGCTTCCGTGTAATCCCTGATTTCCTTGTTAATTTTTACTTCCAAAACGATACACCTCCAAATCGCACATTTGTTATCTTTTTCCTGTTCTGTTACACTTTGGGTAAATGAAAGGGGGACTGACCTATGCCAATCACTGTTATGATTTCACTTGTTGTTACCGTTGCTCTATTCCTGATTTCTTTGCTGTTTCGGATTGCTGCCAGATTAAATCTGACCTTACTGCTGTTATACTTTCTTGCTGTTTCCACAATTCTGAATCCATGGACAGCAACTCATGAGAAACTTGCATTTGCAATCCTCTATCTGCTGACTGCCTTTTCAGTTCTCAGTTGGATTTCTGCTCTGCGACGCAAATGGCAGGAACATCAATACTACAAAGCTATGAAAGATGATATGTCCTTCCAGATTTCTCGTGCCAGACAGAGAGGGATTCCTTTAGATTCTGTTCATTTTGATTCTCAGGGGAATATGCGGTATAACAACAGCAACAACATTGTAGAATAAATTTTAAGGATGCTTTCGGGCGTCCTTTTTACAATCCCATCATTTCTCTCACTACCCTGTCTGACATCTTCACTGCTCCGACCAGTACAAGCATATTGAAAATCAATTCTCCAATATAGCTCCACACCATGGTCACTGCAGCTGCGTCCGGATCGACTACTGGCGGTGATGATGCAAACAATGAAAATATAATGCAGGCAAGTACCACGATCGCTCCCTCC
This sequence comes from Dorea sp. Marseille-P4042, assembly GCF_900290215.1. NCBI lineage: Bacteria > Bacillati > Bacillota > Clostridia > Lachnospirales > Lachnospiraceae > Dorea > Dorea sp. Marseille-P4042. The sequence goes on from NZ_OLMI01000002.1 coordinate 372,634, forward strand.
AAACACACTGCTGCATAGGATTTCAAGAAACTTCTTCCAATATTTTGGCTCGGCTCTCCTGCAAAGGAAGATAACGGAATCGGTGCAATTGCTGTATATAGGTATAATCGAAAAAATCTTCCATATACACTCATAATCATAATGAAGCTCAGAACTGTAATAAAAAGTCCACCGATCAACGTCACCGCCCATAGAGGAATACTTTCAAAAAATCCACAATCTTCTACCGCTTCTATGATTTCGTCCGGTAAAACGGCATCTTCCGTACTTCCAAATCCTGCGGTCTGCATAATCGTACTGGTCACTCCTTGTATGATGTTGAATAATGCCATCATCAGCTCCAGTCCATACGTGACTACGCCTTTTGCAATCGCAAAACGTATAAATATTTTTAATGCATGTTCCGGTCTTTTTACCTCTGTAAAACTTCCACAAGTCTTGACCACTCCAACTACAAAGAAAAGCACTAACAAAGCATAGCCGATTGCCTGCAACGCTCCATGAATCTGCACAATCACCTGCCAGATACCGCCACCCTTAAAGTTTTCCGGTGACTGTGTGAGTATCTGCCAGATTTCCGCAAGTTTACTGTTCCAGGTATCCAAGGCATTTTGCAAGTTCTGTACTACCCAGTTATCTGACACGTTCTAAACACCTCCTGTCTTAGTCGGAACGGTGCGGCTCCATGTGGACCTGCACCGTCCCATTTCTTTTATTTTTCTATTCTTCTTAACCCGTAATCAAATTCAGGATTTCTTTTGCAAATGTAATGATTACACCACCTGCTAATGTTAAGAATCCATTGGCTCGCTGACTTGGATCGTGAGATTTCAGTGATAAACCAACCTGCACAATTCCAAATCCCAGTAAAATCATTCCGATAGCACGAATCAGTCCAAAGATAAATGTGGACAGATTATTGATTACGGTCAGTGGATCGTCTGCCGCAAATACAGTACTTGCTCCTGCTGTCATAATCAGTACCATTGCAATATACACTGCAATGGCACGTTTCATTTTTGCTGTCATGGGCAGCTTCTTCGTTGATTTTGTTGTTTCTTTCTTCTCCTGCTTCTTTCGCATATCTAACTTCATTTTTGATAGCCTCCTATATATTTTTCTTGGATTTACTGATATTTCTGTATGATTTCTTCCAGATCTTCATCGGATAATAATTCGTAATCTTCCGATTCCAGTGAATCGTCTGTAAGTTCACCTTCTAAACTGTCTCCCAATGAGATACTTGCCACCGCCCGGCCAACCGTACCATGCAGATATGGTTTCCCGTTTCCGTCAGTCGTAAGTCCCACATTGGGATGCTTTAAAATATCGAATTTCTCGTCTAAAATTGGTCTTTCTCCACGAATAAAAAGAATCGCATATCGGTTATCCAACATGCGAACTTCATCGGGTGTCATCAGCTCCCGCCCTGTATTCTGATAATTGGTGGAATAGTTCCCGGAATGTCCTGTTGACTTTCCATAGGTGTTCGTGTCAATCGTTGCCTTGCCAAGAAGTTCGCTGACATATTTATGTGTTCCCTGCTCATTGCCGCCTAAATATAAAAATTCATCACAATTTCCCATAATGCTTTCCCACTGCTTTTCGAACAATGCCTTTAACTGTGCCAGATTCTGCAAAATAATACTGACTGACACTTCTCTGGAACGCATAACGGACAGAATCTTATCGAAGTCATCAGGCAGTGAAACATTTGCAAATTCGTCCATGAGGAAATGCACATGAACCGGAAGTCTCCCTCCATATTTATGATCTGCCAGATAGAACAACTGCTGAAATAACTGGGTATACAAAATTGACACCAGAAAGTTGTAACTGGTGTCGTTGTCCGGGATTAACGCAAATAAAGCCACTTTCCGCTCTCCCAGTGATGGCAGGTCTAAATCATCTGTTGCAGTCAGTGCTGCCAGACTGGATAAGTTGAATTTCTCAAGTCTTGCGGCTAATGTGATTTGAATGGATTTTAATGTCTTGGCACTACCAGAGTGATAATCTTTGTAATACTTTACTGCGATATGTTCCGGGTTCTTCATTTCCAACCGCTCAAACAATTCATCAAGCGGTGACTGGTACTGGTCATCGTCCTCTCTGACTTCTCCGGCACGAAGCATTTCCATTACCATCGGGAAATTCTGCTCCTCCTCTGGTGCTTCATATCTCAGATAGAAAATCAGTGCCAGTAACAACATGGAAGCTGCGGTATCCCAAAATGGATCGTTGGACTGACTGCCTTTTGGTGTAGTCGCTTTGAACAGGTTCGTCACCAGTCTCTGCACATCGTTATCATCCTTCAGATATACAAACGGGTTATAGCAATGGCTCTTTTCCATATTGATCAGGTCAAGCACTCTTACCTCATATCCTTTTTCTTCCAGAAGATACCCAGTGTCCCGCAAGTTCTCTCCTTTTGGATCTAAAACCACAAAAGAGGTATTCGCCTGCATCAGATTCGGCTTTGCAAAAAATCTGGTCTTTCCTGAACCGGAACCGCCAATCACAACCGTCAATACATTTCGCAAATGTTTCCGCATATTGTAGCTGATTCGTACATGCATGGTCAGCAACTTATTTTTTGTAAATCGCTTCTCCCTGTATCTGCGATTGATTTTTTTCACATTTCCCCATTTGGCAGAGCCATGTTCTTCGCCTCGTCGGTAATGTTTCCTGGTAGAAATATAAATCCCGATTCCCATGGCGTAAGACAGCAAAAAAATAAGGACAGTTTTTACACTGTCCCCACATAACTGAATCGAAAACGGGTGGTTCATTGCTTCCGGGACTCCTTCCAGAATCCCCATAAGACCAGACGAAAGATAAGGTGCGACAAGTAACGCAAACCAGATAACCGGGATAATTCCAATTACTGCCAGTATCAGACCACTCTGCTCATCATCGTTCTTCATGGCTTCTGCGTCCTCGCTTTTCCTTCTCCGGCGGTACTTCGATTTTCTCAATGACTTTCATTAAGACGTCATCGACAAGCTCCGTATCTTTTCCCTCTTTCAGCATCTGATTCCGCTTGTCCTTCAGGGAATGGAACACTACACCGCTCTCATATCTGTCCAGTTCTAACGTGATCGTATCACTGCTCATTTTGCATTCTCCTTTCCCTGATTTTTCTAGCGTGCTTCTTTTCTATGTTGTCCTCTGGATTTCTGTTCTTTCTTTTCAGGCTCTGGATTTTCTTTCTTATCTTTCACCTTTTCAGAACTGTCTTGTCCGGTTTTTTCAGTCTCTGACTGTCGGTAAGTTGCATTCCGATTCTGATCTAGTACCTTTGCCATTCTTGCAGAAATTGCATTCGCTGCATCTCTGGCTCTGGAAAGTTCCGCCCGCACTTCCTGAGTCTCCATTTTTTCAAAGAACTCTGGTGCATGTGAAAAATCATATCGACTGGTATCTATTCCATATTTTTTACACAACATATAAGACGCACACGATACATGAAATGCATCTTCATTTTTATCATAGTGCGGATTCCCATCCGCATATCCGGCAAATACCAATTCCGGCACAAGATTCTGAAAGATTTCCTGTGCACTCATCCCTTTTCTTACATAAATACAACCTTCTTCCGGTTTAAAAAATGCTCCTTTTTCATCCGGCATCTGTTCTGGTTCTGCTGCAACAATATTTACCGGAGGGGTACTGACTAACGCCCGGATTAAATCATGTTCTTCATATTCTGACTTTTGAATTGTAGTATCGGACATTGTTGTCTGAGAAATATCATATAGCTTTTTCGCATTATAATAATTTCCAACTGTACCATCTTCACGCTTATATGTTTTTCCCGGCTCTAAAATCAGAACTGGATTCTGTCGTTCCATACGTTTTAAATAAAATCCATGATCTCTCCAGTATCCATAGTCACCTAATTTCTGTGCATCTGGTCTTTGTGCCAGAATCAGAAGTGCATTATTGGTAGTATATCGATCAAAGGTACTCTGTACATCCAGATACTTCTGCAGCATTTTCCCATCCGTTGCCACTTGTGCGGTTACCTGCTCTGACAACTCATAGCAGCGATTCCTGTTATTTCTGCTTTCTGCAATAAATGCCTGTACCTTTTCATCCTGTGGTACAGCCGATGCATTTAATAAAGAATCAAAACTATTATCCATAAAATTTACCTCTCTTTCCCTTTCCTTGGTTTTCGTTTCTGTTGTGGCTGCTGGTGGAGAATCTGATTCCGGTCTTTATTTCCCTGATTTCTCACCGGATCATTTCTATTCTCACGCCGCTCCGCTTCTTTCTTCCTTGCATTCTGTATTTCCCGAAGTTCCTTTCTGACCGATGGTTTCTCTGGTTTTTCCGGGGTAAATAACTTAGAAGTACCCTCTGCGGTTTTCTCTTGCTTCTTTGAGGTAGGCTCGGACAGACGGGATTTGGTCGTCTTTGCCAAAGAGGGGTTTTGCTCCTTACCCTCTTTCTTCACCGACTCTCCAAACAACTCGTCCATAAGCTGATCCTCCTTGGATTTCTGCGGATAATCTTTTTCCGGCTCTGCCTGTCCCTGTTTTTCTTGCTGAACCTGTACTTTTTCCGGCTTCTTTTCCTGCTTCTCTGATTTTCCGGCTTTTGCTTTTTCTGCACGTGTCCGCTCAATTTCCGTCTTAATCTTCGCTGCTTCTGTTACAGATGCAAACTGGAATCTATCTACGATACGGTTGATTCTTGGTGCATCTTCTTCCTTTACAATCACATCTACCAATCCGTCACTGCTTCCTCTTGGATTTCGGACTGCACAGTACAACACGCCATATCGTTTTGCTTCCTGAACAAATTGTTTCAGATCACTTTCTTTCACTGAAAATACCGTCAGTGGTCTACCTGATTTGACCAGTGTTTCAAGTCTTACTCTGCCTTTTGTCTTTTTCTTCTCTTTTAAGACTGCATACAGCATCACTGCCAGATGCTTCGCTCCTGTGCCACTGATCTTCAATGCTGCTTCACCGACTTCCAACGACATTCGTACCACCTGATCAGCGGCTTCGCCTGATGTGTTCATGGCTTTGTTCCTCCTTCTTCTCTTTTTCTTCCCGCACCATCTTAAATTTTTCTTCGATNCACTGATCTTCAATGCTGCTTCACCGACTTCCAACGACATTCGTACCACCTGATCAGCGGCTTCGCCTGATGTGTTCATGGCTTTGTTCCTCCTTCTTCTCTTTTTCTTCCCGCACCATCTTAAATTTTTCTTCGATTACCTTGGAACGTGCGGCGATTCCATCACAAAGTGCTGCCTCCTTTCTGAGCGTTCCAATTTTCTCTGTCAGAACTTTTATCTGCTCCTTCATTTCCTGTATTTCTTCTTCCGGTCTGTCTGCCCGAATCTTATAACGCAAGTGCTTCCGTTCCTCCGCACACTGCTCCATTTGTTTCTGTAAATGGTCCTTCAATGAAAAAAGCTGCTCCGCAGTATCAATGTGATAATGGCAAAGCAGCTTCGTTTCTTTAGAAACGGTATTCAGTTTTAATAAATCCTCCCGGAACAATACATGCACCTGTTTAGCAGATATTGACAGGCGATTCTTCGGTAGGATTCCTAAAAGATAACAGTAATGCAGATACAATCCCCGAAGTCCTCCGATTTTTCTTGTCTGCTTGAAGTTGCTGGATACCCGAATCCGGTAAGTCTTACGAACCGGAAGTTTCTTCTCGGCAGGTAATTCATTTTCTTCCAGAATCCGAACCCTGATTGCTTCCAGTGAATAATTCTCTCCAAAATTCCGCTTTAACTTCAGACCACGCTCCCGCCCTTTCGGACGAATGGTAATGTCTTTCCCGAACTTAAAAGAATATCCTTTTTCCCGCAAATAAAAAAAGAACTGTTTTTCAGTCCTCGCTTTTCGGATTGCTTCATCAACATCTGCTTTTACCATGCTGTGATAACTCGGCTTTCCTTCCTGTTCTGCCTGCCACTCGGCATAATGTTTTCCTTTCCCCTGTTCCGGCTGCCCGACAACCGATAACTGATATTCTTTACATAACCGGTCCGACACCATTCTCATATCCCGATAATCCTGATTTGTCCTGTGGTATCTTTTCCCGTCAAGGAATGAAACTGAGTTCACCACAAAATGATTGTGCAGATGATTCGTCTTATCCAAATGGGTTGCGATCAATACCTGATACCGACTGCCCCACAATTCTTCTGCCAGCTTCTTTCCAATCTCATGTGCCATTGCAGGTGTACACTCTCCCGGTGCAAAAGACTGGTATCCATGGAACGCTACAATCCCGCCTTCCTTTCCAAAACGCTTTTTGACTGCAATCATTTCTTCTCTGGCGGTTGTCGGTGCACAATTAAGTCCCGATACATACTGTTCCATCAGTTCTTCCGATTCTCCGACAACTTCCATTTCCACTGATTTAGATTGTCTCAGTCTGGTCTTTTCTGCATTCACCGCATAGGTAATCACATCATTAAGTCCTTGTAATTGCCCGGTTTCACTTTCTGAAATCAGTTCTTGGCTCGTCTGTTCTTTGGTCTTATCTGGATTTTCCGCATAATTGATTACTTTTCCAATCCAACCTTTGATGCTCCAGATTGATGTCACTGCCATGATTCGTTTTTCTCCGGAAGTATTACTGCTTCTGTAATCTTACGGACCGCTTCATTGAACTTCCACACTTCCTGATCGTAACGCTGCACATCTATCACATTTAACACATGTGCTTTCTGTGCAATCTGATTTAAGTTATTTCCAATCTTATGAAGTTCCCGCATCATGGAATAATAATCTGGTGGCGGTGCGTCTCTTGGAACAACACCGGAAATCAACTGTCTCAGGTAAGCTTCCCGGTTCAGTCCACTTTTCTTTACTTTCTTATCCAATACCTCTGCTTCTTTTTTGTTCAATCGAAAAAGGATTGCTACATTACGTTTTCTCAACGCTCCATCTCCTTTACTTTCTGTATAGAATCTGGTTCCTGGCGAATCTGGTGTTTTTCTTTATCGTAGCTGTAAACTCTGTCTGAGAGAACCTCCTGCCGTTCCACTTCATTTTTATTTACTTCCCGTACCATTTCACCAAGCATTTTCGGTTCCATCTCTCCATTATCCGGAACGATCAGAACTTCATGCACCGATGACGGCAAAACATAGAATCCTTCTGGGAAAAGCTGTTCCAGTTTATTTAAAACTTCTGGTTGCGTAATCATAGATGCTCCATATTGCTTTTCTACATTCGTAAGCGCATACAACATATCATGTGAACGAAGTCCAAATTCAACACTTTCATTTAAAAGATTCGTTGCATGTCCTTCTTCATTAAAAATACTCAACATCATTTCGTCCATTGACTGAAGAATCGGTGTATTTACAGGTTGGGTATTTGCTCTGGCCTGATGGAACATTTCTTTTGCATCCACATTCCACATCTTAAGATGTTCATTTTTCACCTTCATAGTCGCTTTTCCATCGTTAGACTCTACCGGAAAATCCACATAACAGATAGCCGACAGATCTTCGATATTTTCATGAGGCATTTCCTGTAACATTCGTTTGTTTGCCTGCGTGTTTACAAGCATCACTGCCAGATGTTCCTTCACTGAATCATAATCCATTGGGTTGATACCGTTGTGCACAAACGGAGCATTGCCTGCTTCTTCCATGCATTTTGCAATTTCATTCATCACTTTCTCAACAGGTTCACCCAAACGTATTTCATTAAAGAACGACCCTACATAAACAACTGGGCACACATTTTCTTCCTGTAGTCTTACCTGTACTCCTATCATCTGGACTCCATTATTTTTATTCATCTGCATTACCTGAAATTCTGCATTCTCATATTTTTCTGGGAGAAAATTCCTGATGTCCTTTGCTACACTTTCCGCAAACACTTTTTCTGCTATCATTTCTCTTGCAATCATTTCTTCTGTTCTCCCTTCTTCTTGTTCATTTTCTTTAAATATTCCTGATATCGTCTTTCTGCTTTCTTTTTGTCTTTCATTGATACTTCAACCTGCATCTTGTATCTCCTTTCTTTTTGTCTACTGAATCTTGTTAATCTGCAACAGGCACATCAACACTACTCCTATAATGCCACCTACTAATACTCCACAAATAAACTTCAACATTGTTACTTTCTCCTTTTTCATTTTCTGAGGGTTTCAGGGATTCTCCCTGACAAGCTGCCGCAGACTGCCAGACAGGAAACCTGTGTGGCAATCCAAAGGCGTTGCTTGCTGGTATTGTGTATTCTTCTGCACCCGTCTCACTGTTCCGGGTATCAGAAGATTTACTTGCCGAAAAAGCACTTGCTTTTTTTATTCTTTCAGTTCACAAATCCCGCAAGTTTCACACAAGTATTCACACTTTGTACATCGTACATTTTCATCAGTTGCCATACATTCTTCACTTGCCGGACAATACTTTTGACAACTTTCACACTGCTCCGTACAGCTTTCTTCTAACACTTTCTCAGCAATAATTCCAAGTAATTCACTCTGTTCTTTTTCCTCTTTCAACTGTGTTTCCAGAAAAATCTTCAACAGTTCTTCGCTGTCTACATCGTCTTCCATCGTCAAAATCAGCTCTTTCCTATACACGACCTTCAGTTCATATCTTGCAATTTTCATATCTTTTTTCACCTTCTATCTCTCATATTTTTCATGACCAGACATATTCTTTTTTGTGCGTTTTTCTCGCTTTGTAATTGCCAGATTTAACTTGATGCAGAGCAGATCGTTGTAATCTTTTCCTTGTTTTGGCGGTACATCTTTTACCTGATATTGCTTTGGAAGCACTGCAGAAATTGCTTTTGTGGCAAGTCTTCCAATACGGTCATTGTCCAAATGCAGAACGATTGTCTTCACCTCTGGATGCATTTTTAATGTCCTGGCCAACGCTGCAGGGACTTTACTTTTTTCAATTTCTTTTGCTGGCTGATAGACACCTGCCAGTGACAATAAATGTTCTCTCCTCCACTCTTTCCCGTCTAATTTCTGCAACGTCGCATAAGATAACAAATCAATGGCTGACTCAAACAGATGCACCGTATCATTGGATTTCTCTGCAAAAATGGAAAAAGAATAATTCTTATCGCTTCCATTTGCTTCTCCTATAAAGCTGGTTCCGATTCCTCTAAGAGCTGCATATTTCGGATTATCTTTCTCATCCATCCCTACAAACACCGCGTTGTGATGAAATGCGCTTTCATAAACTCTTCCAGACTCTAAACAAAACTGAATGATTTCCTTATCAATCCCACGGCCTGAAAGATACGCAATCACTTTCTGATCATCTTGATTTTTCTTTGGCAACAGTAACTGTTTCTCCATCGGAACATTCTCAGATACAGAAAGAGGCGGCTGAATATTTGCCTGTTCTGCAAGCAATTCAACCGCCTCTAAAAAACTGTATCCTCTTACTTTAATCAGATAATCCAGTGCTGATCTGCCACCGGTTCTCTGACTCCACCACATCCATTTTCCATTTGATATTTTCAAACTATCGTGTGTTCTGGTTGTGTAGGTGTTACCAGAAAAGTGAACCAATTCGTATGGTTCATAATTTTTCAGATATGTGAGCAAGTCCATCCGCTTGACCTCCCGCACGACCGATGGTGGTATATATGGCATAATTTTCATCTCCTTTCTTGCCTTAGATTGATATTATTGGGGATAATATCCGGGCATGAAAATAGCCAGATGATTCCTTGAGTTGGAACCAACTGGCTATGTATAAATGATCTATTTTAATTTTTCAGTTCTTCTAATGCTTCTAAAATATCATCTAAATTAAAAGAATACACCCACTTCGCACCTATTCCATATGCCTCATCTGGTACTGAATATGAGCTGTCTAATCTGACAACTACTAAACCATTGCCTTTCTCATTGTTTTTATCAATTTCATATGCTTGCCAATTTTTATATCCTATTTTCTTCGCTATCTGAATGCTCATCATTAGAATGTTCTCCTATAATAGCTATCATATAATTTGCCTGGCCGATTTTCGTACTTAAAACCTGCTTTATTTTTGAAATAGATTCACTCTGAATCTCACTCGGAGTACAATCATTTATTGAAAAATCTATATTTTCATTTTCATTCCAAGCTTCCAACAAATTATAATAATGCCTATCGTTTTCATAATCAAATGAACAACATACTTTTTTCTTTGCCATTATCGTCTAAACCTCCTCAAGAATTTTTCTCAAAATATTTGTAGCCCGTTCTACAAGCGGTATATGTTTCTTGCAAAATTTTGTTATTTTAGAATGTATTTCAAAGAAATAAAACCATACAATAATAAAAATTGCCACAAATAAAATACTATCACTCACCAACGCTATAGATTTGTTTTTTGAAATTTTCCACTCTGTATATATTTTCACTATATTAATTGCCAAAAAGAATATCGGCATTAACATCTTATAAAACAAATCAATGAAATTAAGAACCATTGGATAATTTTTTTGATAATTTTTCCCCTCTCGTTCAAATACTCCCAATTCATTAGCAATATGCTTTTCCAACTTCTCCATATACTTATATTGCCGTTCTATATACAACATATCTTGTATATACCGAATCATCACATAAGTAATTATTAGCCATAGCAATGTCTGTATAAGTGTATTACTTAATTGTACAGTCATATTTAATTTTTGATGTATTCCTTCCTGAATAAGTTCATAAGTTTTTTCAGGTTCTACTAAAAATAAAAATGACGTTGCCTCTAATACACATAAAATTACAAAATTTTTATTTCTCCTACTTTGCGCTTGCCTACTTAATTCACACGTCTCTTTATAATGATCATATGAAATTTCTAACGAATCCATATTACCATCCTCTTATCGCTTTAACGATTTCATCATGAGTAAAGCTATAAACTCTTGTAGCACCACAATTTTTTAGTTCCTCTGGATATTCATATAATGAATTTAATTGCACAGCAATAAGTTTTTTTCCTAACTCCTTGGCTTTAGCAATTTCAAAATTCTGCCAATTACGATATCCAATCAACTCCCTATCCTTATGTAATTTATTTGCTTCTTTACCAACAATTACAATTACATGAGTCGCTTCATTAATCTTTCTAGAAAGAACTCTTTTAACCGTTGGAATATTCCAGCTTTGAATTTCACTTGGCGATTTGTCATTACATGTAAATTCAAAGCTTGAGTTTGCATTCCACATATTTAAAGTATACTTATAATTCCTATCCTTTTCAAAATCAAATGATACAAATATTTGTGGTTTTGACATAATTCATCGTCCTTTCATTTTTATATTATATTTGTATTATAATGTCTTTTTTGTACTTTTTCAATATATTAGAACGAATGTTCTTTTTATTTTCCATCATCCTTCCGAATCTCATCAATAATCCGACCTATATTACACGTAATCTGTCCTTTACACTGATGAATATCCTCATTGATTTTCTTTTCCTGCACAATAGCAATCTCTATATTCTTTGCCAGTTCTCCAATCGCTGAATTCTTCTTTGGATTGATTCCTGTTCTAGCAAGTAACAATTTATAGATAAATGTCTGATGTCCATCTTTTTCATTCTGGATAATCTGTTCAACATTCGGCCCAATATCATCTTCATATGAATTTTCATAATGTAACAGCAGGAACAATTCAAATGCTGGATTGCTGACCGCTAATATATTATTCTTTTCACCTTCTGCTACCAATTCATCATAATCAAGTACTTTCTCTTCAAAAATATCTCCATCAAATACAACAATCATCTTATCCCGTTCTTTATCAAATGCTATTTCCGGATTTTCTTTTTGATTTTCTGCAAACTCAATCAAACGTCTTGGAAATGAAATGTCCCTGTCTCCCTCTGTTTTTTCAAGTAACCGGATATCGATCAATGGATGAATATTTAACTCTTTTCGGATATCAATTAACTTTTTGAAATACCATGTTTCAGTATTTGCACCCTCACATATGAAAAAGTACTTACGATAAGGCTCAATCTGTTCTTCTTCATCTGTAGTTCTACTATTCCAATTCGTATAACTTCTTACTGGAGCCAAGGCTACTCCTCCTCTCTAAAGTCAAATGTTGAAAATACTGGTATCGCACCATACCTGCCTTCCAGATATGCCTTGCTCAACACTTTATCGTATCTCTCCTTGAAACGATCTAAGGAATAAATAGAGCTTGCATTTTCTGCGTTACGTTCTACAAACCAGATTTCATCCCTTCTAAAAATAGCCTGATCCATAATAGATGATTCATGTGTAGTGAACAATAGCTGCATACGCTGCTCATCATGTAACTGCATAAACAATTGCAAAAATCGTTCTGTCAATTTCGGATGTAAGCTTCTCTCCAATTCATCCACAACATAAAGAACATCTTCTCGTTTATTCAACAGCATATCCATCAAATCGAATAATCTTCTTGTTCCATCAGACTCTTCATCAAAACCGAACTCATAAAATGACTTATTATGATGCAATCGGATTGTTGTGACCTTCGGTTCAGAATGTCCTTCAACTTCGATATTAAAGAAAGTTTCCTTCGACCTCATTGTCATTCTGAATGATGGTTCTTCCTGCTCTTCCATTCTATTTTTTACATGCTGCATCATCTTATCAAATACTGATTTCGGCAGTGCATTTGATAACTCATCCAATGTAATTTCTTCAATTTTTACCTGGCTGATACCCGTATCAAATGTTTTGATCAATTTGTTAATCAGCTTCAGCGAATTATCATCATAATAATATTCCAAATCAATCAATGGCGTATCCGGTGTGATAATCGAAATATGATTCTGAATCCAATCATATACATCCCGGAAGAACAATAATTTAGATCGTGTGCTATATTTTTTTCCACGATTCATTTCTGTCAGGAACAAAGATGTTTCATTTCCTTCAAAATCATCTGCATAGGTTTCAAATTTATTTTTTTCTGTGTTTATCAGCGTAATACCATCATTTAACACCGGACGTTTACTTCCTTCTCGTTCAAAGAGACATTTTGCTGAACCATTCTGATATAGTTCATATAACCATTCTCCGGTTACTTTTCGTCTGCTTAAAACTGCCGAAAAACCATAGGCATAAAATTTGTCACCTACAGTAATCTGAATTTCAAAACTACTTTCTCGTTCCTTATTCTCCTGCCGATTCTTACAAAACATCTGTGTAGCTTCTATCGGAATACCATTGCAGACACTATCTTTAAAAAATTTAAAGAACAATGCCAAATTGGTCTTTCCAGATGCATTTGCTCCATAAACTACTGCATATTTTAATAACTGGGTACTTTTTATCTTTAACCTGTGATTTGCATTTGTTCGTATTTTATTTGAGGAAATCATTGTCAGCTCTGCTGCTTTATCAAAAGATTTAAAATTTTCAACACTTACTTTTACTAACATTCTTATACACCTCCACCTTTATTATATGTTTTACTCTTCTCTCAGTCAATGTAAATTCTCTTATTTAGAGATTTTTTCGTTATATATTGTTTCTTTTTCTATTTTTAACAATTTTATTTTGAGTTATGCATATAATATCAATGTATAAGTCAGCTTTTTGTAGCGACACTATTTTACTAATGCCGCTACATGAAATATTACAATAAATAAAAACTTCTAATTCTTTTTTCTTCTATCTTTCCCAATCCATCCTTCCTGTCACATTCAACATCTTTTCTTCTCGGAAGCTGAGCATCTTTCCATTAGTTCCACCGACAATGATATGATCCAGCAATTCTATCCCCAGTAGCTGTCCGCACTTCTGCAGCTTTCTCGTAACAATCATATCCTCTTTTGACGGTTTCACATTGCCACTGGGATGATTATGAAGTCCAATGATTGCAGAAGCATTTGCCAGAATACTGCTCTTAAAAACTTCTCTGGGAATTACCAAAGATGCATTGATTGTTCCAACACTGACCAGATTCATATTGATTACCTGTCCATTATTTTTCATATTCAGGATACAAAATACTTCTCTGTCATATTGGGATAACTCCTTCGCCATCAATTCTACAACAGCCTGTGGACTATCCAATATCTGCTCACTATAAAGAGATGGTTCTCTTACCAGACGGATATTCACAACTTCCAATTCATTCTCCATTGTTCTGATCTCCTTTTGGAAATTCTACAACCAGAAGGACATTACTATCTGAAGATTCCACATATGATTTCAATTGTGATAATGTCATTTCCAAATATTTAGGTTGTTCCACCATAATCTGCTCCTTTCGTTTCTTCCCTTGCTTCTGTTTTTCCTGACAAATAGCTTATCACTTTGTTTGTCTTAATTCTTTTCTGTAACTCACTGATAATACACAAATCTGCTACATTCACTCCCGGCAAAGCAAACATCTCATCCATCGTCATATTGACAATCTCTTTTTCCGTTCCATACCCAGCATCAAATAAACGCTGTAATACTTTTACTGCTTTCTGATTTTTTCCCATTTCATCATCAAAGGGCAGTTTATCGCCGCCCTTTGTTTTACTCCTCCTCTTCTTTCTTTTCTTCAATTCCTAATCGCTTAACCTGTTTCTTTTTATTCCAGATACGAACTCCGGTGATTCCGGCTGCTGACAATACCAGAATGGCTATCCATAAAGCTACATTTTCCGTATCTCCTGTTTTCGGAGGGTTACTGGTCTTTGTAGTAGTACCCGGTGTCTCTGGGGTTGGTGTTTCCGGTACTTCTTTGATGGTTACAGTCTGACCTTCATCGTTGATGTCCTTATGCTCTGTTACCTTTTTCGGTTCTTCCGGATTTGTCATATCATACAGTTCTTCAAAGGTTACAAGCTGCTTTCCTCCAAGAGTGCTGCCATCGAAAGTAAACTCAATCTGCACTTCCATGTTTTCCTTGTCCGCTGTAAATTCATAATCATTGGTAACTTCTTTGCCATCAATGAGCAGCTTTGCATTTTCTTCCTTAATCATCTGCCAACCGGACAACTTATAGTTCGTACCAATTTCCAATCCCTCTAAAGTAACCGTATCCACAATCGTCAGATCTTTTCCGGCTTCCACCTCTTTCTTACCGTTCTTATCCGTTGCTGTGGTATGAATCGAAATCTTTCGCTCCGTAATCAGGACTGTCTGACCTTCATCATCAATATCCTTATGCTCTACAACTTTTACAGGTTCTTCCGGATTCTTCAGATCATATAATTCTTCAAATGTAACCAGATTCTGTCCGCCAAGTTCTGATGCATCAAACGTATAAGAAATCTCTACTTTCATTTTCTCGCTGTCAGCAACAAAAGTGTAATCACTCTCCACACGCTTTCCATCAATGAGCAGTTCTGCATTTTCATCTTTCAGCATCTGCCAGCCTTTTAACTGATACTTTCTGCCTTCTTCCAGACCGTCCAGAGTAACTGTATCCACAATCGTTACTTGCTTTCCTGCAACAATTACTTTTTCGCCTGTTTTCTTGTCTGTTGCAGTTGTATGAATAGTAATCTCTTTTTCATACTCATCAGTCAGTGTTCCAAGGTCGATAGTTACTTTATTTCTGCTCACAGCAACTTCAAATGCAGGGATCAGCTTCATGCCTTTGTTGGATTCACAAGATAACTCCTCAATCTCATAAGTGTCATAAAGTAATGCACCTTTGCTGTCGTCCGGCTCAGAAGTTCCGAACCAGATACCGTCCTCACTGGACTTTCCGTCATTTGTATTTTTCTTATGGGATGCCCAATCGGAAGCGGTTGAAAACTGACCATTTTTATCTGTCACTACGATATGGCTCTCTCCGGTTGTTTTGCTTGTAATCTTAAAAGGAACATTTACCAGTCTCTTATGTGTGCTAGCTCCAATCTTGACTCCTTCCAGATCTCCACGTTTAATCTGGTTGTAAATGGAATGGCTTTCGTCTGTTAAATCTACGATTTTTCCATTTTCCGCAATCGAAAATTCAATCGCTTTTGCCCCATCAGTCAAATAACCTTCCGGTGCTTTTGTTTCCTCCAGTTTGTATTTACCATATGGAAGTAAATCTGTTGATGTTGTTGCAATACCATCAATCCCTGTCTGAATCATCTTAACTGTCTCATTCCTTTTGTACAGCTTTCCTTCTACCAGAATCGGATTCTCGTTCAGAGAAATAATTGCAAATGCTGCATCTTTTAATGTGGCACTTCCCTGTGCTTTGGTATCTTTTGTCTCTAAATCACGTTTTTGAATCTTCACACCACCTCGGATTACCTGGTCAGATACGGAATACTGGTTGCTTCCGGAAAGAACTGCAAGTTCTCCGTCCTCTGTGATCTGTGTCAGATACATTCCTTTTATCTGTTCTGTACTGTCTCCTGCCTGCATATAAGCTCCATCCAGTAAATATCCGTCTGGTGCTTTTATCTCCTCAACAGTCAGTGTTCCAAGTGGTAATACGCTTTTTTCATTCTGAGTGTAAAATGCATCTCCCGATACTTTGTAAGCATCTGACAGTTTTGTCACATAATGAATACTTCCGTCACTGCTCTTTTCTGCCACCGTTTTTGTAACCCAGGTACGTGTTGCTTTCTCTGGTAAGTTATCTTTTGTATAAAATCCGTCATAATAATGCCAGGTAAACTCTGCTCCTGACAGTGCTGCATCACCCTGTGCGGTTGCTTTTCCTGTCTCCATATCAATCTTGAACAGATCTACCAATGTCTCTGTTACTTTCGGAACATCGGAAACATTTAATACGGCTGTCTTTCCGGCTTCAACTTTCAGACTGCGTACTGTCGTATCCAGCTTATATCCTTTCGGTGCAGAAAGCTCTTTGATATAAACAGTCCCTGCAGTCACTTCAACTTCATTTGTCTCACCATTCTCATTTGTTGTAAGTGTTCCAATCTGATTACTGTAATTCTGGTCTGAGAATATGCCAAAAGTTGCTCCTGCAATGGAATACATTGCATTTGCTTTTGTGATACTTTCATTTGCTGTAATCTTTTTTACCTTCGCATTTCCGACATTCAGTTCTGCCCAAAACTGTCCGAGATCCTGTCCCTCTCCAGTATAGATATATCCGCCACATTTATAACGACCTTTGTTTGCCTGTACAAATGCTCTCGCTCCTGCATACACTTCATTCTGAATATCCTGTGAAATCTCAGAATATGCAGCTCGGACATTATCACACTTCCAGCCCAACTGTTCACTGAGTCTCTGCCATACTACACACTGTTCCAGCAGATATCCCTGATTCACATTCAGGTTACTGTGACTGCCCCTATACTGCTTTACATATTCCAGTGACAATGCCACATCTTCGATCTGTGCAGCACTCATGCTGGCACTTGCATCGTGTCTGGTTTTATATCCATTTTTAAATCCGGTGTTAATATCTACACAATAGGCTGTTTCGCCCTCTACTTTCATGTGACCTTCATTGAATGTCGAATGAATGGTTCCATCATTCATCACATGTTCAATATATCCGACTCTCTCTGAGGACTCTGTCCAATACTGTGTTTCTGCTGCATGAACCGATGTAGTCGGTAATGCAGTTAAAATCGTGGTCAGGGCAAGAATCCCTGTACACACTCGTTTCCATATCTTCTTCATTTTCTACAATTCCTTTCTTTTCAATCAAAAAAGACGTCCGTCTGGAACGCCTGCCGTTGCTTTATGCTGTTTGCTCCCTGCTGTCATGCAGGGTATGGGAATCTCTGACCTGCCGAAAGAGAAGAGGTTCCCGGCTCCTTATTGTCTTTTCGGCTGGTAATCTGCTGGTAAACAAAAGGGGTAGGGTGTGGGGAGGGGAAACACAAAAAGACTGATTTCTCATTGACCGCCAACGGATAGACTTCTCCCTTGGTGTCAAAATGCCTATCGTTCCCTGCTTTTTTCCCGTTTCCGGTATAATTCCAGTGCTTTGATAATGGTTTCTTCCATTTTCTGCTGTGAAGTTCCCGATGGAAAATATTTTTTCAGTCGATTCTTTGGAATTTTCCATTTCTCTACCTGGTTCGGCTTTTCCTCTGCCATAATCGACAATAAAACATCTTCATTTAACCTTCCTTCTGCTGAAAATTTACGGATTTTAATTGCCTGTGCATGACTTGGGGTACAAGCCTCCGACTCCATGGTGTCGTACAATATCTCCTGTTCCTCCTTCGTCAAATAGGACAGCTCCACCGCCGGACGCATAGAAATCTTTTTGTCATCGACCATTTCTAGGATTTCCGGGATAAGCTCCGTAAGGCGGATATAGCGGCGGATTTGGTCTTGACTTTCTCCAACTTGTTCACCTAATATTTCTCTTGAAGTCTTTCCACGAAATTCCTGTGCCACTGGCACAGAATTTTTTCTTGAACGTCCAGCTTGTCTCTTCATAGCCTCTAGCTTCATCTTATATGCAAATGCCTTTTCGGATGGTAAGATTTCTTCTCGCTGAAGATTGCTGTCAACCATGACAATGACTGCTTGGTCATCGCTAAGATTTCTTACAATGCATGGCATTGTCTCTTTTCCAACCAGTTCACTTGCCATTTTTCTGCGGTGTCCAGAAATCATTTCATACCCGCCTGTTGGCTTTTCCCTGACAAGTGCTGGGACTAATACGCCATGGTCACGCACGCTTTCGATAGTTTCCAACATCTTATCATCCATTTTTACCTTAAACGGATGATTCGGGAAATCTGTAATTTCATAAATCGAAATATCTTTTACATATTCCTGATTCTTCTGGTCTCTTTCTTCCTGCGTCGTAAAAAGGTCATCTACTGAAGGAAGATTCATGTTTATTTCTCTGCTTTTCGCCACATCGAATCACCTCCCTCGTAAATTCTGCATACGCCTTTGCAACAGTTCCATTCTTGTCATACTCATAAATGCTTTTTCCTGCTGCACTGCTTTCTGCTGCTGTGATAGCCACTGGAATAACGGTTTTGAAAATCCGAATATGCTTTCCGTAATTCTCCCTAAGGCTATCCTCTGTTGTCTTTGCAAGTTTTGTCCGCATATCTGCAAGTGTCAGCAATACTCCATCAATCTTCAAATTAGGATTTAGCTGTCTTTGCACCTTACCAATTGTTTTCATTAACTGTGTCATGCCTTTTAGTGGAAGATAATGAGCCTGCACCGGAACAATTACACTGTCTGCTGCAGCTAATGCATTGATGGTCAACATTCCCAGACTAGGCATACAATCAATCAGGATATAATCATAATCCTTTTTCAAATCTGCCAGATACAGCTTTAAAGTCTGCTCTCTGCTCATGGCATTTACCAGTGAGATTTCCATACCCGATAACTCAATGTTGGTCGGAATAATGTCTACTCCTTCTTCATGGTGTAAAATACCTTCATTATACACAAACGGTTCGTCTTGTAATATTTTCTTCATTTGCGTATCCAATGTAATCGGAAGATTATCTGCATCAGTCCACCCTAATGCGGTTGTTAAGTCTCCCTGTGGATCAGCATCGACCAATAATACTTTTCGCCCCTGATGTGCAAGACCAATTCCCAGATTTAATGTCGTTGTGGTCTTGGCTGTCCCTCCCTTCTGATTTGCAAGGGCGATTACTTTACACTTGGTCATATGGTTTCCTCCTTCCTCGAAAAATTTAATAGCCAATCCCTTTTACGGAATGGGCTATGTATAAAAATGAGCATGAAAAAAGCCGACTGACTCTTAATTGAATCAATCGGCTATGTATTATATTGCAAGATTTTTTAATAGTATATCAACGGATATTACGAAAAATTCATTTTGGACTATTTTGTTCTGTGGTAATATTCCTCCGAATACTTTTCTCGAATATCACTCATATTCAAATTATATGAATTAATTAATCGTTGAAGTGTTTCATCTGAGATATCCTGTAAATCATATGGTTTTAATTCTTTAATAAATCTCTTTATCGACTCCTTAAATTTTCTTAATTTTCCTTTCCTAATGATTCTGACTTCATGAGTAAAATCACCATAAAAGGAAAGTTCTTTAGTTGGAATCACTAAGTATCTATTAACTGTTACATTTTTTCCATACTCCGACTCAAACCATGCGCAATGACTATTCATTTGTCCTGCTTCGTGTTTACTTATTTCTTGTCTTGATTCGTCTACTTCGCTCTTGCATTCAAAAAATGTGTACTCGTTATTTGTTCCACACCACAAATTATCAGGTCCCTTTCTTATTTCAGTATCGGGTCTCTGACTCATAAAGCCAAGTAACTCTCCAATTTCCTTGAAAGCTGCTTCAAATTTATCTGCTTCGCTTCCGAATGACAAATTATCCAATATTTCATCAACTGCTAATAAAAATTCATTATAATTACTATATCGATTCAAATATTCACGAATTTTATTCATTCTATTCTCATGAATAAATGATACCTTTGTGTATTCAATCCCCACTTTGGGTTTCATTAATTGTGAATTTGATTTGAATGCAACTTTTTGAAGCTTAACAGCCTCTTCCTTTCTAATTGGATAATAGTATCTTGCAAGTTGTTGCAAATACCATCCTTTCTCCAATATATCCTTTGCATATTTATCGATAAATTTTTGCATTGCAGTTGCAGCCTTCTCATATTCTTCTAGCGTATACAATTTTTCAATTTCTGACTCTTCCAATAGTTGATCATATATGCTAGATTCATTTTCTATCTGCTCAATTAATTCCATTTCACTATTATAGTATTCTTTCCAACCATCATCTCTAGTAAGCATCTGCTTGATCAAAGAAATAACTGGTTTTATTGCTCGTTCATCTTGATTCTGTTCTTCACTTGCCATCTCCGCAATTTCCAGCCCAATATCTATTTGTTTCTGTGTCTGTACAGAAAAATGCTTTTTGGTAGTAACACTTCTCATGAATTTCACAAGATCTGAACCAATTATTAATATAGCACAATAATCTTTTTCCCCTCTAACACCTCTTCCCAAGCCTTGCTCAATTTTCTGCGCAATTTTTTTATTAATTATTTCACTATTAGGTCTACATTTCTTTTCGTACTTGTCAGATAAACTATTGAAAAATGGCATTGAATCCATTATAAGTATTCTACAACTTTCATCCGGTAAATCTATGCCATCATATCTGTTGTTAATCACAACAATTTTTTCAAACTCTTTCTTTTTAAGTAATTCAATTACGTTAAAAATATTACCTCTATCAGCACAAATTGCTCCTAAATTACTATAGTGATTTGCTCTTCGAGTATTCGGAACTAATGCAACCATTCCAAATTTTTTATTTGTCATTTTTGAAAATTCAGTAACTACTAAATCTCTATCGCATGATTCATTTATTAATGATGGTATAATAACCATCTTCTCTCCAGACCATTTTTGTTCTTTAAATACTAATGGGTTTTTCACAGCATTTGTACTAAACGATAACCCCTTAACAAAAAACGCATCATCTTGTGTGGTAGCTGACATTAATATTCTATGTTTTGCCTTAGAAAATGAGCCAAATACATCTACATTAGCATTGTAGGGAACAATCTCTATTTCACTTCCCGAAATATAGCAGCTGTAGTCTTTAATTCTATCTCTCATTAATGGCCATACAAACTGAACTGATGTTACCCCACCTGCATCTGCCAGTATCTTTAACATCTCTGTTTTTTTATCGTACCAACTCCAATAAGGAACTGGCATAAATGTATCAAAATCACCATTATTTATATCCAGGAAACTTCCTTCTCCTTGTCCTATCAATTCGTCAGAAAACAGTGATACTATTTTTGAATATACATCTTCGTTTTCTGATCTTTTTATAGTAATCGTCTGAGCTTCTTTTATTACATCTATACATGCATGTGAATCATCTAGTATTACTGTACCAACATTGATATGGTTATTATCTATTCCAAAAATAGATTTTCCATTGAATACTTTATGCGCATGTGTTATAAGAATTTTTTCACCACAAACAAATTCATCTGGTATTTGATTATCACTCTCTATTACACAATATGGTATACCAAATTTTTCTGCTTCAGAACATACCTGTGTAGTCAAATATAGATTAGGACAAATATACAAACATGGACCATTTTTTGAGTTAATCATGGATTGTAACAGCAATAACCCAATTAATGTTTTCCCTTCTCCCGTATGTAACTTTATAATCAAGTCTTTATCATCATGATGTCTTTCGTACCATTCCTTTAAAATGTACTCTTGTGCAGGACGCAACGGACCAGCTACACTCTTTCTGTCCAATGTAGAATACAGCTCACAAGGTTCTGTCTTTCTTGCTATTTTAGCGGAATTTAACTTTTTTTTGAAATCAACCATTATTTCCATACTCCCCTTTCGTACTTATTTGTAATAGGCTACTTGTACTGAAGATATTCTTTTTCATCTAAAATTTACGCTTTATTACATAATCTAACATACTCTTCTAGGATTTAATTCATATCTTCGTTGTGACATTTCCATTTTATATACTGGGATTTTTTTATCTAAAGCATATTCTTTTACTTCTTCCACTTCATGTGAATGTTCTTCACTTTTTGCCCCCAGATAAATTGCAGATATAATTTTTCTCGCATCTATCGGATTTTTATATACTTGAAAATAATCCTTTGTTCCATAAGTTCTCCATTCTTCTTCATATTCCCATACTTTATCTTTATAAAATACTGGATTGATTGCTATGTTTGGAGAATGATCCAGCAATACTTCTGTACAGTCAAAACGCTGCTCATCATATATTACTGGTAGTATCGCATTTTTAATAGATGAATCTTGAGTCATATCATATTCAATACAAAATCCAGAGTGATTATCCGCATAATGACTCCACATCAATCTGTTATTAAAACTTGTTGTAAAACACGCAATACTAACGTACTCTTGAAATTGTTTATATGTATCTTGATAATGCTTGTCAAATTCCTTTTTTATCACATCATTATTTTTAAATATATCTTCCACTTTTCCTATTGGAAATTCCTTTTGTAATTCCCTTTGAAAAAACAGCTTAGTATACTTCAAATAATCAATCTCTATTGCAGAATCAAATGGATCATTGAATTTGCATGGGTACGACAAATACACCTCCCCACTTACATTATTCATATAATACTCATCAAATTCTCGATACCTATATAATCGTTTTGGTATATTAGGAAATACAAATTCCCTTACCTGTTGATATGAAATGTTTTTATCTTCTAACATATTTATATATGTTTTTTTCCAATCCTCCATAGTTTCCCCTTTTCGTATTTCATCTTTCTCTTACACGAATTTAGGTCACAAATCCGATTCGTGTTATTCCGTCCAAACCGTGTTTTTACATCCAAATTATACGGAAAATATGGATAAAATGGACGTTTCAGTACTCAAAATCGGTCAAAGCCATACTAGGAGACAAAATATTCCACTGCGTTATTTGGAAAGAACTCTTTAAATTCCCCATAAAGCTGCGCAGCCAGTGTCTTATTGTGTGCTATGATCAGCGTTGGTTTATTCAATTGTTGGATGACATTCGCCATCGTAAATGTCTTACCAGATCCGGTGACGCCAAGCAATGTCTGACACTGATTGCCTTCTTTAAAACCTTCGACTAGTTCTTTGATTGCCTGTGGCTGGTCTCCTGTTGGTTTATATTCTGATACTAATTCAAAATAATCCATATGATTTCTCCTGATTGAATCTAATTTATTTTGGAATGTAGTAATATTATTTCTAGTATTGTTACTTGTCTAGTATATCATTCAATATAAAAAAAGTACAGAACAAAACCGAATGTTTGTTCTGTACTTTTGTATTTGTGTTGCTGTTCACTCTCGCGTTGACAGAATAACCTTTTAAGACATATAATATTTTTATTACATTTGTAAGATTTGGAGGAATATCACATGAGCAATCTGCCTCAAATTTCAGAAGCTGAATTTGAAGTTATGAAAATCGTTTGGAAATACGCACCAATCAGCACCAATGAAATTACTGAAAAATTAACACAAATTTCCAGTTGGAGTCCTAAAACAATTCAGACATTGATTAAACGTCTCGTTTCTAAAAAAGCACTAACCTATGAAAAACAAAGCCGGGTTTTTGTCTATACTCCATTGGTCAAGGAAGACGAATATATTCGGCAGGAAAGTAATTCTTTTTTAAAGCGATATTATAATGGTAATATCACTTCTATGCTTGCCTCTTACATTGAGGATGATAAATTGTCTGAAGAAGACATTGCCAGCTTACGGAATCTTCTTTCCAATCATTAACCATGGGAGGAGCATATTTTGATATATTTTAGTTTTCGTTTTTTACTGTGTAATGCCATCATTTGTATTTTTTTAGGTAGTTTACTGGGATTAAAAAATTTATTGCAAAGGCAATTATCCGCACGTATGCAATATAATCTTTCGATTATATTTCTTGCCGTTCTAATTGTTCCCTTTTTACCGATAAACTCTGCCCCATCTTCTATATCGTGGAGCCATTTGCTGACAGCCAGTTCAAGTACCAATGGTGACATTCAAACCACTTTTCTTTCTGGTAATGGTTATAATTTGGATAAAATAAATGATTTTGCTGTCTCTGTCAGCACCCAAATACCAACTTTTATTCACACATTACTTGTATTTTTCTGGAGTATCGGTATATTCATAATGTTTTTTCTTCTCTACCGCTCAGTAAAACAAGTAAAAGCCTTACATAGTTCTGCTTTACCTCTTCAAAATGAAGAACTCAACGCTCTTTATATAGAATGTTTAAACGAAGTGAACAGCAAGCATACCATTCCGATTTATAGTACAGCATTTTTGAAATCTCCTGTTTTGGCTGGTTTCCTGCATCCTCGCATTTATCTTCCAATTCACTTGATTTCAGATTTTAACGCTGGAACTATAAGCGCAACTGATATTCGCTATATGCTTCTTCATGAACTGCAGCACTACAAGCATAAAGATATTCTAATTGGATATTTGATAAATACAGTAAATGTTTTCTACTGGTTCAATCCCCTAATCTGGTATTTTCTAAAAAGAATACGACAGGAACGGGAACTTGCCTGCGACAGTGCTGTATTACAATTATTGAAAGAAACAGAATACAAGTCATATGGAAATACACTGATTAACTTTGCCGAAACAATAGCTCTGTCTCCATTCCCTCTTACTATGGGAATCAGTGGAAATATAAAACAGTTAAAAGGACGCATTTTAAATATTGCATCATTCCACCAACCTACTTTTAAACAAAAAATTCGTGGATATCTTATATGCATATTCGTCTCTACTATCATCATTGGATGCATTCCCATACTTTCTGTTTATGCTTCTGATCAGACTGGGTATCATTTTGACACAACCGAAAAGAATATTACTCAGCTAAATCTTTCTTCCAATTTTGGGGACTACACTGGAAGTTTTGTTTTATATGATCAGTCTGCTGATAAATGGAATATTTATAATATGGAGCATGCTTCCACACGTGTATCACCGAATTCGACTTATAAAATATATGATGCATTACTTGGCTTGGAATCTGGAATTATTACACCAGAACATTCCACTTTCACATGGAATGGAGAACCATATCCTTTTCATTCATGGGAAGCCGATCAAGATTTAACCTCGGCTATACATAATTCCGTAAACTGGTATTTTCAGGCAATTGATTCACAGGCAGGTTTTGAAGCCGTAAGAACATTTTTACAGACAATAAACTATGGGAATCAGAATACTGGAACAAATCTAAATCTCTATTGGACAGATTTCTCTCTGAAGATATCACCTATAGAACAGGTGGAATTGTTACAGAATTTCTATCAAAATAATTTTCATTTTGACAGTAAAAATATCCAGGCAGTAAAAAAAACTCTGCTGCTTTCCACTACTTCTTCCGGTTCTCTTTACGGGAAAACAGGAACTGGGCGTGTCAATGGTAAAGATGTCAATGGCTGGTTTATCGGATACATTGAAACATCGAATAATACTTACTACTTCGCAACAAATATTCAATCCTCTTCTGGTGCAACTGGAAGTCAGGCTACCGAAATAACAGAATCTGTACTTTCTAATCTTGGTATTTGGAAATAAATAAAGAGAACTGATAGCATAATTTCCCGTTATCAGTTCTCTTTATTTCATTCTTCTCTACTGATCAATTCTGCAAATTACCTAACCGGTACTGATACCTCGGTATATTATCAATACCATTATCTAAAATCCTGTTTCCAACATACTGAATCGTTCCATCATCCTGAATTTTCATCGTAAGTTCGTGTGTAATAACAACATCATTACATACAACAGAATCACATACTGCATGAATTGTCAAAACAATGGTTCCATCTTCATTGTTCCTGACTTCTGTTACTTCCGGTAAAGACAAGCCAAAATGTGTTGGTGAATAATTACCACATCCCAATCGTTCCCAGATAAACATATTACTTTGTTCATCGTAGACCGCCCATTCTTTCAATTCTTCTTTTGTAACAGGAAGATATGTCATAATTACATTTTCGAACTCTTCTGCTGGAATTCCCACAACCTCTTTTTCTGCAGTAAATTTTTCTCTATATTTCATTTGATAAAAATATTCATAAAGTCCATTATAATCCAACCCCTGCATATCCTCCGCATTCCAGTTTGAACATAACAGATTGTTTCCCTGATAGCCGAACGTACTCACATATTTTTTTGAATATTCCCGACACTCCTCACTCAAAGGCTTTACCCGGATAATACAACTTCCATCTACAATCTCTGTCACTTCCGGTGGTTCAGGTACGCATAATTCATAACAGAAATTCCCATTTTCAGTATATGCCCATTCTTTTATTTTTGATAGCGATATGTATGTAAGTACAGGCTCTGTATCCTCACTCCAGATCATTTTTGCGGACATCACACTCATTTCTTTTCCATCATAACTATATTCTTTTCTGGTAATTCCACCATCTGTATCTGCTTCATATAAAATTACACTTCCTTTTTCTTCTTGTTCTGCAGATTTTAAAAATTGTTCCATCTTCTGATAATTATCCATAACAGAATAATGATCGGAACCAATGACCGGATTCCCATTTTGTTTGATAATTTCTTTCATCCGATTCATCATTTGCTCAGCAGTATTCTGATCTGCTTCTTGTATTCCATTATATTCAGAATAAATATCTCGGATAATGCCCATAATTTCTTCACAATCGTTCACAGCTTCCTTTTTCTTGTCTTCATCGATTGGTAGATTATATCCCTTATCCGGATTTTCCATGGTAGTGTTTTTTTGATTCTTCTCATTTTTTACATCTGTGCTGTTTAACGATATCTTACTTTCACAGGAAGTCAGAATCATTCCTATACAAAGTACTAACAAAATACTTTTTCTTTTCATATTGCCCCCTAATTATTACTGTAATTCTCTTCCCACTCTTCTTCTGTTAACCTTGGCATATACCACCCTGCATTTGCATTTTGATCTGACCTGATTACCTTATTTGATAAATACTGGAAACTTCCGTCTTCCATAGGTTTTATCATCAATTCACTGGTGATTGCCTGATCTAACATTCTGATTTCCCATACTGCTTCTATCGTAAGTTTTAATGTTCCATCTTGTAATTTTTCATATGAGATAACTTCCGGATATGGCTCATACGGGAATTCACAATCATATAACCCTCGCGGTCTGTATCTAAAAGTTTTATTATCAGAGTTATAAAAAGTTCCCTTTTCAATCTCAGTATTACTAAATGGTAAATAGGTCTTTATAACCTCTTCAAACTCATCTTCTGGAACTTCATATTCTACTCCTCCATAATTTGCTTCATATGGAACTTGCTTTCCATATTTCATATAATACATTTTTTCATAAAGATCATAAAAATCAAGTTCCGTATAATTCTGGTCATCCCAATTTGTAATCAACAGATTATTAAGTGCATACCCCAACGGCATAACATATTTTCGATTCAATTCCCGGCATGTTTTATCTAATGGCTGCACTCTGAATCCAGTTTCACCCGGTGCTCCATCAAATCCCGGTGGGTGATATTCCTCCAGAAACAAGTATCCTTTTTCTGTATATTTCCACTCATATGCTTCATATTCATCATAATAATTAGCCTGTGGACTATTATCCTTCCATTTAACCTGACATAATCGAACATTTATCTTTCCATTCATTGACTCTAAATGATATTGTATAATTTCCCCTTCATCAAATACAACAACAATATCAACTGCTGCCTGTTCTTCTTTCTCCGCTGCTTTGCAAAATTCTTCTACTTTTTCACGATTGACCATATCAATCTGATTATCACAATCTACTGCCGCATATCCTTTCTCTTCCAGACAATTGATAATTTTTCTTTTCGCCTTTAATGTATTTAACTCCGACTTCTCCTTCATATAAACAGACCGAAAAGTTTGCGCTGCTTTTTTTGCTTCTGCATTCATTTCAGATTCTACGGTTTCTTTCTTTTCTCCTTTTTCCGTAATTCGATTTTGTCCGCACCCTGTAAAAACAATAAGAACTATCAATATCATCGCAAATTTCTTACATATGTAATAATTCCCCGTAAAAATTTTTTTATTTTTCAAAATATTCCTCCAATACGGTTGCATCCTTTTTAACAACATAACCACTTCCACCGATTCCTTTCACATTCTCAACCATACTGATAAGAAGAATTGGTTTGTCCACGCTTTTATCTGCCGTAAACACCGAAAACCACCCGATTTCTTTGCCAGAAGTATCTTCTTTCGTTGCCTTCAACTCGGCTGTCCCTGTTTTTCCAGCCAGCAAAATATCGTCACGATGTGCAGCATATCCGGTTCCTTCCGGATCATTTACAACACCTTCCACCCCTTGCATAATTTCTTCTACATTTTCTTTGCTAAACGCATTTTCTATCCATGTTTCACCAGATGCTTCTTCTTTGTATTTCAAATACGGTTTTATCATATTCCCTTCATTTAAAAATGAAGTATAAATACTTGCCAGATGTAATGGATTTACAAGAATCTGCCCTTGCCCATAACCACTATCTGCCAATTGTATTTCTGTTTCTATTTTATCTGTATTGGAATATGTTGATTCCTGCATCGCAATCTCAAACGGCATATTCTGATTAAATCCTATTTCATTTAAAGTATTCATAAAATTCTCACTACCAATTTTAAGAGCTGCCTTTGCAAAATAAATATTATCAGAATAGATAATTGCATTTTTCATAATAACCGGTTCATATTCATGAAGTGTTGTCACTTGATAAGATCCCCAAGACGAATCTTTCTGCCATGCCAAACCTTCATTTCCAAAATCTTCTTTTGGATCTATGCTTCCCGTTTTCAACCCAATTCCTGCCACAACTGGTTTAAATGTTGAGCCAGGACACCATACTTGACGAAAACGATTATATAATGGTTTCTTTTCATCTTCGTTTAATGATGTCCATTTCTCTGATGATAAGCCCCGTATAAATTCATTATTATCGTAAGATGGGGTACTTACCAAAGCCAATACTTCTCCCGTATAAGGATTCATTGCGACAGAACACCCCGGATCTTCTTTAAACTGCTCGTATAATGATTTTTGCAAATCGGAATCTATCGTTAATCTTATATCCATACCATCTTCTTTAAAAATACTTGCAAGAACCTCTTTTACTTCCCCATCACTATCCAAAATCTTTATATCACAACCATCTTTTCCTTTTAATTGCTTTTCGTATAATTTTTCCACCCCAGATCTTCCGATTACACTTTCAGCTGAATATCCTTCCCCTGGATGATTTTCCAAATCTTCTGCTGTTACAGACTGTACATAACCAATTAAATGAGCTGCTACTTCCCCTAACTCATAGGTTCTAACTTCCACATCTGATAGCATAACCCCTGGAATTTCCAAAAGTTTATTCTGGCAATCCTGCTCCTCAAGTGTCTTTTCTTCTGGCTGTATTTTCATTAAATCTATTTCTTCTACTTTCGGAATAGTTTCAATTGGTACAAAAGAATCTTCTTTCACCCACTTTGCTGTAAGTTTGTTATTTATTGTTTCTACGTCTATCTTCAATAACTCTGCTATTTTTTCAAGAGATACATTCCTGTCTTCCAGCTTTCCCGGTATAATGCCAACTGATGTTGCCACTCCTTTTCCTGCAAGCATTTTACCATCTCGGTCTAATATTTCTCCTCTCTCCGCTTTTGATGTAGTAACACTTATTTTATCATCACTCTCTAAATCTGGAAAAATCAGGCTATCCTGCCATACTAATTTATATCCCTGTTTCGTCTTCTTCAGTTCCGCCATATTGTCAAATTGTATTGTTCCGGCAATTGTATTACATGATGTTTCATACGAAAGCGTAACTGTATCTGCTTTTTTCTCTTTCACAGCTATATGACTGATTTTAATGTCACTGACCTCTATTCCTTCGTATATCTTAGAATTTCGTTGTATGTATTCTTCTTTTGTCAAATAAACTTTTTCATCTGAATCTATCATAGTATACATTACTTCATATTCCTTTTTTTCAATATGGTTCATATATTCCATAAGTGTGTCTTCTGGTGATTCCGTTATCGTCCTTTTTAATAAAACACCTCCTGAAACAGCAATTACTGTTATAGCCATTATTAATCTCAAAATCCTACAAGTGTAAGATTTTTTAGTGCTTTGTTTTTTCCGTCTTTTTTTCATAGATACCCCTTTCTTTCAACGCTTTTATTTTCTTAAATCTTACACTTGTAATATTTGAAAGTCAAGTCTTTTCTCAGGCATTATATATAGCAGATTTAGGATCAGCAAATCCTGCCTTTTAATATGCAGGCACTCCATTCCACCCGGCTACTAAATCCATACCAGTTCCAATAAGTCGTTCCGCCTTTTCCTTCCTGCGATGCTGCCACCTGAACGATTGCCTGATTATCTAAAAACATGTTGTTATACTCTTTCCGGTATAAATCCAGTCCGTCCTCCTGCATCGGAATCAGAATTGCTTTTTCAAAATCCACTTTATTCAAGCGGCGATTATTGATCGTTATTTTTGTTGTTCTACCGCATCAAAATAAAGCCCAACGGCAATCCCGCAGGCTAATGCTGAAAAAATAAACTGTCTCAGGGACAATCCGAAAAAGATTGCTTCCGTGTAATCCCTGATTTCTCTGATGTTTCGGATTGCTGCCAGATTAAATCTGACCTTACCGCTGTTATACTTCCTTGCTGTTTCCACGATTCTGAATCCATGGACAGCAAGCCATGAGAAACTAGCATTTTCAATCCTCTATCTGCTGACTGCCTTTTCTGTTCTTAACTGGATTTCTGCTCTACGACACAAGTGGCAGGAACATCAATACTACAAAGCTATGAAAGATGAAATTTCCTTCCAGATTTCTCGTGCCAGACAAAGTGGGATTCCTTTAGATTCTGTTCATTTCGATTCTCAAGGGAATATGCGGTATCACAATAGCGGAGATATTATAGAATAAGTTCACAACGCACAACAGGGTATGTACAGTTTCTTACCATACATACCCTGTTGTTATTTAATCTTCATCGCCCCAGTAATCTATTGATTCCTGTGTTCTTGTTGAAATTCCGAATAGCTTATACATAAAATCTTTTCTTTCATCAAACATTTCAACAATAATTATTTTTTCTGATTCAATTCTATAAAAAACATAATTGTGACTAACATATAAATAGCGATAATCGCATTCTATATTATACATTGCAGATACGGCAATTCCCTTTTTTTCAATACAATTATACCCCCAGTTCTGCTTCCAGATCATCTGCTGATATCGTTCCTTCTTCTCGAATAGACACTTCTGCTTCGTTTAGTTTGCTCATTAATGTATAAAGTGCTTTCTGTTTATCTAATTCGTCCAGCTCTTTCATATCTATAATTGCACACTGTCCATGTCCGTTTCTTGTAAGATAAACTCTATTACCATAGGTGACTTCATTGATTACTGTTGTATAATTTCTTAAATCCGAAATAAGTCAGCTTTTTGTAGCGACACTATTTTACTAATGTCGCTACATGAAATATTACAATAAATAAAAACTTCTAATTCTTTTTTCTTCTATCTCTCCCAATCCATCCTTCCTGTCACATTCAACATCTTTTCTTCTCGGAAGCTGAGCATCTTCCCATTAGTTCCACCGACAATGATATGATCCAGCAATTCTATCCCCAATAGTTGTCCACACTTCTGCAGCTTTCTCGTAACAATCATATCCTCTTTTGATGGTTTCACATTACCACTGGGATGATTATGAAGTCCGATAATTGCAGAAGCATTTGCCAGAATACTGCTCTTAAAAACTTCCCTGTGAATTACTAATGATGCGTTGATTGTTCCCACACTGACCAGATTCATATTGATTACCTGTCCATTATTTTTCATATTCAAAATGCAAAATACCTCTCTGTCATATTGAGATAACTCCTTCGCCATCAATTCTACAACCAGAAGAACCTTACTCTCTGAAGATTCCACATATGCTTTCAATTGTGATAATGTCATTTCCAAATATTTAGGTTGTTCCACCATAATCTGCTCCTTTCGTTTCTTCCTTTACTTCTGTTTTCCCTGACAAATAGCTTATGAACCCTTATACAAGTGCGCTCTAAAATCCGCTTTATTTTTCACTCTTGGTCTACTTTTTCCTGCACTAAAAAAACGCCACAAATTGTGACGTTTTTTAGTACCCTTTATATTTCAGTGAGATTTCTTGATTCTAAAACTCACTTTTTCCATATTTTACAGTTACCACTGCAACAACTTTTTCATTTTCAAACACTTCATAAATGATAATATAATTTTCTACAATCAACTGCCTATATCCTTTAAAAGCATAAAATCCATATTTTCTTTCTGCCCCTCGATATGGCTGTTCTTCCAAACTTAAAATTGCTTTTTCAAGTTTTTCTGCCAGTGCAATTGCAGCATCAGCATAATTACTAACAAGAAGTGCCTGATCGTATATCTTATCAATATCTCTATATGCCTGTGGAAACATTTTTACGGTATATTTATCCAAAATGTTTCCTCCTGAGTTCTCCCAATGCCTCACGTGCATCTAATAATTCTGCACCTTCTGCGACTTCCCGTTCTGCTTCAAAAATTGCCTTATCAATCTGATTTGTGCTGAGTAATTCTTCATAAGTTTCCATACTCATAACTACTAAATCTCCATAACCATTTTTTGTAATAAATACTGGTTGCTGTTGTTTGTGACATATTTCAGATATTTCATTTGTATTTCTTAAATCTGTAATTGGTCTTATTACCGGCATTGTAACTCCTCCTTTCTTTGTACATTATTATAACAGAATATTGTACGTTTATCAATTTGCAAACCCATTTTTTCAACATCTGAAAATAATATTATTTTACATTCTTCCCCTGTTGACACTATCCTCTCCCGGTTTTGCGGTCATCAGTTCATACAATCTTATATTGGTTGGGAATCTATTGACGAACGGTACAAGCGAACTTCCGTATTTCACCAGACCACAACCGGCATCTGCATTTGTGATATATCCCATCTGTTCTGTGGAGATATTTAGAAGTGTTTCTCTGCTGTTCTAAATCATACGGAATGACAGCAGAAAAGTTATTGTTTGCATTTTGCCGTCTCTGCCAGTTTGTGATATTTGTCTCCACGCCAAGCAGATGTTTTTCCACTTCCTGTACTGCTTCATCAGTAGGAATCGGAATCCCATCAATACTCAACATCAGATTTCGATTCATGTCGGTCAGTTCTACTATCATATCATTTTTGATGTAAGAAGCATATTCCCGAAGAAAAAGTACCCTTCCATAACGATCTCCCATGCGGAAATAATCTTTTTCAAACTCAAAAGTATCCGGGCAGATATAATCTTTGAAGCTGTGTCCTTTTCTCATACTCTCCTGAATATCAAAATGGAAACTTGATTCTTCTCCAGTACGTTAAAAATCATGCAGAATCCGTAACTTATCTTCTCCATTTACCTCTGCACATTTGGAACCCAGCCTTGCAAAATGACTGTTCAGCTCTGTTGTCACTCGTGCAAAATAGGTTCTCGCTTCTTTGATCGTTTTCTTATAACAGGATACTGTCACATATTTTTCCTGCACCATGCTGTTGGAACTGGTTGACTTATCTACTTTGCTTGCCACCGCATAGTTGATATCTGTAAATTTATAAGTACGTGCAAATTTATTTCTCCCGATTTTAAATATCCTGTCAGACCAGATGGTCTCGATGGGAATTACCTGTTGTACACTTCTTGGAATTACAAATCCAAACACCACATAAGGGGGCAGCTCCCAGTACACAAATCCAACTCCCTGTTTCCATGCTCATGTATGGGCGAAGCAAAAAATAAAGCCCAACGGCAATCCCGCAGGCTAATACTGAAAAGATAAACTGTCTCAGGGACAATCCGAAAAAGATTGCTTCTGTGTAATCCCTGATTTCCTTGTTAATTTTTACTTTACACTTGGTCATATGGTTTCCTCCTTCCTTGAAAAATTTAATAGCCAATCCTTTTTACTGGACTGGCTATGTATAAAAATGAGCAAAAAAAGCCGATTGACTCATATTGAACCAATCGGCTACACTCTATCTGTTATTTTGTTTTCTTACATTATTTATCTAAAAAGTTCTGGCTCATTCTCAATCAAATCTTCTACCAAATATTCCTTTCCCTGCGTATGAAGAACATCATAGCATTTAATGATATAATTATCCAAAAAAGCAGGCAATGAAAAGTCACAAAACCTCTTCATCGTTAATTTCCGTTAATTCAAGAATCCACATGACTTCTTTTGCTCCCTATGTTATACTTGCATCTGGTGATTTCATTTTAAGAGAGGATTTTTACAAATGATACGAAAATTATACACATTTTTACAGAAAGAGACTGTTTTATCTATCTCTGTGATTCTGGCTGTTTTTTCGATGTTCTGGATAAAACCAGACCACACTTATATTTCTTATATTGATTTTCGGACCCTCGGTCTTTTATTTTGTCTGATGACAATTGTAGCAGGGCTGAAAGAGATTGGCGTTTTTGATTTTCTGACAGAAAAAATGTTGTCAAAAGCCCACGGAACAAAAGCAATTGTAACACTGCTCGTACTGTTGTGTTTTTTCTTTTCTATGGTAATTACAAATGATGTTGCTCTGATTACATTTGTGCCTTTAGCACTCATCATGTTGCATAAATTGCCGGAAGAACTGACCGAATACTGGCTTATAAAAGTAGTTGTCATGCAGACGATTGCTGCAAATCTCGGAAGTATGCTGACTCCTATCGGAAATCCACAGAATCTTTATCTTTACGCCCAGGCTGATATGTCTGCTTTCGCATTAATACGATTAATGCTTCCTTATTCTGTCGTTTCCTTGATATTGTTACTGATCTGGATTAGGTTTGCCGCATCCAAAGCTCCAAAAATGAGCAAAAAGAACAATATATCCCTGTCATTTTCTAATACTTCCGAACATCATAGGAAAAATGTTCTGAAAAGTATTGCAAACCGAAAAACAGAATATCTCATTGCATACTTGTTACTTTTTGCAGCCTGTCTCCTGACCGTTGCACATATTCTCGACTTTCGGATTCCGCTCCTTTTGGTTGTTCTTTATGTCATAATTCGCAACCACACTTTGCTTGGGAAAGTCGATTACTCTCTTCTGGCAACCTTTACTGCATTATTTATTTTTATTGGAAACCTTGGACGTATTTCTCAGTTCAGCCATTTCCTCAGCAGTATTATGACCGGACGTGAGACAATCACTGCAATTCTGGCAAGCCAGGTCATGAGCAATGTGCCAGCTGCGATTCTGCTGTCTGGTTTTGCGAATAACTACACATCCTTGATCATCGGCACCAATATCGGCGGGCTTGGAACACTGATTGCCTCTATGGCAAGCCTCATTAGCTTTAAATACATTGCAAAAGAGAATCCTCACCTGCGTGGAAAATATTTTACTTTATTTACAGTTGCAAATATTCTATTCCTGGCAATTTTACTTTTGCTAATCAAATGCCTTACAGCATTTTAAGCCAGCCATTTTGGATCTTATACTTTTATTTTGCCGCCTTTGTTGAGCAGTTACCATAATTTTTCACTTTATTTTTCTTTATATTTCTCTGTCAGTTCTGCTACTTTTTTGCTGTAAGCATCGCCCTGTTTCTGCTGTTTGAGCTGGCTCTTGATCTGTTCTTTCACCTCGTCAAAGCTGGATTCTGCAGCATCTTTTTTCTCCTCAACTTTAATCAGGTGATATCCGAACTGAGTTTTCACAGGTCCGACTACATGCCCGATCTCTGCTGCAAATGCTGCATCCTCAAATTCCTTGACCATCTGTCCTTTGCCGAATTCTCCAAGGTCTCCGCCTCTCTGTCCGGAAGGGCATGTAGAAAATTCTTTTGCTGCGTCTTCGAATACTTTCTCACCGCTTACAATAGATTCCAGAATCTGATTACATTTTTCCTCGGAATCTGTAAGGATATGCTTTGCGTGAACAGTCGCCCCTTTTTTAAACTGAGACTTATTTGCTTCATAATAATCTTTGACTTCCTCGTCAGTCACTTTCACACTATCAAATAACTGCTTCATAGCAAGGCGTGCAAGAATATCTTTTCTTGCATTCTCCATTACACTCTTGTATTCTTCCGTCTCATCTAACTTCAGATCTTCTCCGTATTTTGCAAATGAATAAAGTGCTTCCAACTGCTCCTGGCACTGTGCACGGAACTGCGGATTAGATGCATATGCCTGCTGCTCTCTCGGAAGGCTCTTTATAAATGCATCGACCTCTTTATCTGTAATTTCGTGTCCGCCTACAACGGCTAATACTTTCTGATTCATAATCTTATATTCTCCTTTTATCATGTCAAGGGTCTTATTCATAATCTGTCCGCCGCCCCTGACATTTCATTCATGTACGTAAAGCGGACAACTCCTGTATATTATACTACATACCTGTACCTGAATACCAGTCTAATTTTCCACCACTGCTCCTCACGCCACAGCTCCTCTTTGCACCAGCCAGGACATCCACAGAAGCACTGCCACGCCTATTGTGATAAAGAACCAGCCAAACGCTACCATCCAGATTGGATAAAAGGCGACAATCCCAACCGGAAGTCCCCAGATTCTCCATAAAAGCAGTGTCCGTGGAAGTCTTCCGAACGCAAGAAGTCATGCATTTTTCATATGTTCTGATATGTTGTTCTCATATCGTGCTCTTTTCATAATAAAATAAAGCGCTATTTTCTACAAATATTTTTATATTATATCATCCACACATAAAATCAAATACATAGTACTGTGAAATCGAAGTAAATATTTCTATCAACAAAACCTTTTATGACAACATCTCTTTCACACAAGTACTCCGGTAATCACTCGGTGATATTTTATATCTTTCTTTAAATACTCGGTTAAATGTTCTCTGACTTTCAAATCCACTATCCAGACAAATGTTTGTAATAGAATCACTCGTATTTTCCAAGCGATGGCATGCATAGTTCAGCCTTGCATCGTTAAGATATTGATTAAAGTTTCTATGGAATGTCTTGGAAAAGAGTCTGGATAAAACATATTTGCTCACCCCCAGGTCTTTTGCCATCTCTTCCAACGAAAACTTCTTCTTGAAATTTGCTGATATATAGGAAACTGTCTGGTAAATAAGATCGTTGCTCCCCACACTGCTCTTTTCTACCAAATTTAATTTTCCTATGCAGCGTGCCAACACAATTTGAAGATATGCCTGTGCAACAGTAATATCCGACTGTTCTGTCTCTAAAATTGCATTTATAACCCTATATACCTCCGGTTCAACCTTTTCCGCTTCGATGATTGGGTATTCAGGAGCCATGGATTGCATGATATCTGCAAATTTGGCTATCGTAAATGGCGATGCAATCAGATAAGCCGCTTTATTTACACCGGGTGTCAGTACCTGATAGTGATGAATAACATCTGGAAATACAAAGCCTATATCTCTTTTTCCATATGGTATAGTTCCTGTCCGACACCAAGTTCTAATGCTCCACTTGTTACACAAACACAATTCCAATTTCTTTCTGTATGATAGAATGAATATTACTATCTGTAATCTTATATTTTGGTATCCATCCCTCTGCACATTCAGCATGGGCAGCCATTGTTTCATTCTGTCTCAGGTCTTCATGATTTAGAATTGCCTGTTCTAGTTCTGCCATTTCTTTCTTCAATCTGGCGGGTAATACAGCCAGTCCCATAACTTCAATCAGTCCAATATTTTCCTTTTTGATATGGTGATACTATACTATCCATTGCTCTTCCCTGTAAACGAATCACTGACATCGGCCACTTTACAATTCCTGCATGTATATCTGGATATCTCTCTAAGTCAAATTCCAGTTCGTAAGGTGCTTTTGCCATAGCAAAGACATAACCTCCCCCCTGGAAATGATCATGACTCAAAATAGACCCTCCTACGATTGGCAGATCTGCATTGGAACCTGCCGTATAATGTGGAAACTGCTTAACAAAATCAAGGAGCTTATTAAAAGTCATACGGTTAATTGCCATCGGAATATGCTTTTCATTAAAGATAATGCAATGTTCATTGTAATACACATATGGTGAATACTGTAAATAATACTGCTCTCCACACAGAGTGATTGGTATAATCCTGTGGTTTTGTCTTGCCGGTTGTGAGAGGTGACCTGCATACCCTTCGTTTTCCCTGCAAAGCAGGCACGCCGGGTATCCAGATTTTTTTGCAGTTCCATCTTTTGCAATATCCCTTGGATCTTTTTCTGGTTTTGACAAGTTAATTGTGATATCCATCTTGCCAAATTCTGTATCCGTCTCCCACTTTTCATCCTTTATAATCCGATCTGTGCGGATATAGTTTGTTGCCTGGCTGAAATGATAATAAAATTCAGTTGCTGCCTTTGGGGATGAATTTAAGGAACTTCTCGCAGCATATATTCGGAAACATAACACAACCATACATTCTGCTACAGGAGAAACGCCTCTTTCACGTTATCTCCACAGTGTGCATCCGATCAGAAAGCCAAAATCCCCGGAATGGCTGGATGAATGCTTTTTGAATCGTACAACCCGTAGGATATCCAGAGATGCAACATTGGAATTAGACTGCAGGTGTTATGATGCCCCAATGCAGTTGATTGGACAGAAAGTAGAAGTACGTTATCTGCCGGATGATCCAGAAAAAGTATGGGTATTCTCAGAAGGGAAAAGATATCAGGCTCGTCTGACAAATCGAATTGAAAATGGAAAAACAAAACGTGAGAATCAAGTAGCGATTGATTATAGCACAGTCCTTGGAGGTGGAAAGAATGTACACTGATTTTTATGGCTTAAGTTTTAATCCTTTTGATAAACAGATGGTAAAAGAAAAAGATGCATTTGAGTCGGAAGATTTCCGTGAAATGACAGCGCGATTAGAGTACTTGAAAGAAATCCGGGGAATCGGAGTTTTTACAGCTAGTCCAGGGATGGGGAAAACATTTGCCCTGAGATGTTTTTCGAAAGGGCTGAATCCCAACCTATACCAATGTGCATATCTATGCCTGTCAACAGTAAGTGTGCAGGAATTCTACAGGCAGTTATGCGAGGCTTTGGGATTAGAATCAGGGTTTGGAAAAAGCCAGATGTTCCGGTCGATTCAGGAGAGACTGTATTATCTATATAAAGAAAAAAGGCAGCCATTTATCTGCATTCTGGATGAAGCGCAGTATTTAAACAGTAACATCTTAAGAGACTTAAAAATGTTAATGAACCAGAAATATGATTCTGTAAACTGCTTTTCATTGATTCTTTGTGGTGAGCCTTATCTGAATCACATTTTAGAGAAGCAGGTAAATGAAGCACTGCGTCAGAGAATTGTAGTACATTATAATTTTCATGGATTGACAGATCAGGAAGTACCAGATTATATCAGA
This sequence comes from Dorea sp. Marseille-P4042, assembly GCF_900290215.1. Classification (NCBI taxonomy): domain Bacteria; kingdom Bacillati; phylum Bacillota; class Clostridia; order Lachnospirales; family Lachnospiraceae; genus Dorea; species Dorea sp. Marseille-P4042. Next base: position 412,511 of record NZ_OLMI01000002.1, read on the forward strand.
AAGAAGATTCGAGCAGCCGGAGGAAGGAAAGACATCATAGATACCGCAGCAATCAACAACCAGACATTGAGCTGATAAAGTGCAAGAAAAGAGGCATGATTGTGTCGTTGAGATGCGATTGTGCTTTTTATCTGTAAAAGTTGGCGATTATAAAGTGTCGCTCGACAGTATTCCATTCCAACGGTTTACTACAATTAAATACCACTCCTCCGAAACTGGAATACTATGTAAATTCCCTAATCGAGAAGGAAATTCGTGAAATAGATTACATAGTATCAAAAGCAAGTAAACTATGATAATTCCTCTCAACCATTTCCCTCGCAACTTATTTTTTTATCTCTTTTCTTTGCCATATTGTTATTTATGCCTTCATCCTTCTTGACCAGCTCTTTATAGCGAATGGCATACATAGAATACCAATCAAGACAGGAATTGTAATAAGTAGATATGGTGACCAGATAAGCTTCCCAAAAATACGAAAAGTATTGGTTCTAAAAATATCTGTTGAACTTCCTACCATTGGTATTAAATCTAATGCTTTTTGCATTCCATAAGGAAGATATTCTGCAATCATCATTGGTCCATATACAACAGCCAGACTAAGCAGTAAGGTAAGTACATTATTTTTTACAGCCGCTGATATAAACATAACAATTCCAGCAAAACCTATTGCTCCAAGCAATACAAAAGCATATTCATAAATTTCTGCCTGCAGCATATTCATAGGTGCAACAGCAATCAGCTTGATATTCTGAATCGGCATATCCCATCCGGCAGTTCCCATAAAAAACAACTGTGATATAACACTTGAAACAGCAAGTAATACAAATAGCTCCACTGTAAACGCTAAACCAGTAAGAATTTTGGCAAGAGCGATTTTCCCCCAACCATTTCGAGTCGTCAATACTAATGCGCTTGTATTATCATGCCATTCGCCAGCAAATAAAGAGGATAAAACAATACCGAGAAACAAAGCCATCACAACTCCCAGATCCGCAACCGTACTACCAAGAAGCGTTGACCATCCTTCTACCCACTCATAATGAAATGGTTTTTCTACCTTCCTCTCTATCTGATGTAAAAACTCTTTTTCAGCTCCTACCTGACCACTGACCTCCAAAAACTCATCAATCACCTGCTGTCTTCTTTCATAGAAGCCTGTTAACTTATCCGGATCAACATAGCTTATCATCGTTTTATAATTACTGGTATCTCGAAGCTCCGGATACAATGTTCCGAGCCAACTATTAACTATCTGCCAGTCTGTCTTTTCCAGTTCTTCCTCCATACCGTCAGCTTCCATTTGCTGATAATCACTTACTATTTGCTGCAAGGTTTCATCCGTCAATTCTCCACCAAATGAAAGTGCATATTCCTGACTATCCTTTATTACTGTATATCCATCAAAATTATTGCCAAAAGCGCTTGTATAGTCATCTGAGCTGCCAAAACCAAACCATTGAAACGAAAGTATGCTGCCAAAAATTACATAATAAACAAAACACAACAACACACATATTTTAACGATTTTCTTTCGCCATAACTTTTTATGCTCTAACCAAAATAGCTCCATTCTATTTCACTCCTTCCTTTGTAGGAAAATAAAATAAATAAAGATCTTCCAATGTAGCTTCACAAGGAACCGCTCGCTCACTAGGCATATTGTCTGAAATAATACGCAATATAATTTCTTTTCCTTCATGCCGTAAATTAGCAACCGTTGTTTTTGTCTGCCATTGTCTAGCTTCTTGTGGAGAAACAGAAAGTTCCCAAACCTTACCATTTGCCTTGTGAATCAACTCTGGAACCGTACCCTGCAATATAAATTTTCCTTTTTTCATCAATAGCACTTCATCTGCTATTGCTTCTATATCCGATACAATATGTGTGGAAAGAATCACAATTTTATCACCTGCATACTCTGAGAGCAGATTACGAAAACGGACACGCTCTTTCGGATCAAGTCCTGCAGTCGGCTCATCCAAAATCAAAATTTTCGGATTATTAAGTAACGCCTGTGCAATTCCTACTCTTTGTTTCATACCACCGGAAAAAGTTTTTACTTTTTTGTTTGCCACATGGCTTAAATCAACTACTTCCAACAATTCAGTCACACGTTTTTTTGCAACCTTCTTCGGTATTCCTTTCAGTGCTGCAATATACATTAAGAACTCCACCGCAGTATAATTTGGATAATATCCAAAATCCTGTGGTAAATAACCCAACACATTCCGGTAAAATGCCCCCATCGAAGTTACTTCTTTTCCATCCAGCAATACCTCCCCTGAGGTTGACTCCAAAATAGCACATAGCATACGCATCAATGTTGTTTTACCTGCACCGTTAGCCCCCAAAAGACCATATACTCCCGGCTTTAAGGTTGCACTAACACAATCTACCGCTATTTTCCTGCCATACTGTTTTGTTAAACGATCAAGCGACAATTCCATACATTTTTCCTTCCTTTCTCATCTCTGCAATATAATGAATTTCATTTATAAAGAACATAGCAAAAATCAAAAATGTAACAATCCACACCCCCACTGCTGATGTTTCATATAACCATGGCAATATTCTTGCTGACATACCCCAACAAATGCAGGAACCCAGCATTACAATCGCACATATCTGTAAACTCTGTTTCTTTTGCAAACGGATCAAACGTAGCAACGCAACCATACACACTAAGTACGGAACCAGGCAGTATAGGACCATCTGTCCAATCTCTTTATAAGAATTTTGCAAATAAACTTCCATACACAAAAGAATTGTTATACACACCAAATTAGCTGCCCCAGCCAAAACCAGCTTTGCTAACGTGATTTGGGCACCAGAAGCTCTTGTTACCGCTTCAATCTCGCTCATTCCATAATACTGGCTTTTAAAAATTGCTGGTATGATAGCCAATACAAACAGCGGCATAAAAATTGGTATATTCTTTGGCACGTCTGCAATGCTGGCAATTGTTAAACAAACTATAAATAACGTTACTGCCTGCAAACCAAATATTGGAATACCTTCAAAGCGAAATACATCTGAAAGATAGTGAAAGAAACCTGTCCTCGGTTCTGCCCTAGTCACTTCCTGTTCTCGTACAATTTCAGTGCAAAGCTTAATCGTTTCCTCTAATCTTTTAGGATGTACTTCCTCTCCTAAAGATTGCTTTAAATAGCCCTTCAAATTTTTATCTTTCATTTTCCTGCTCCTTTCTCATAATTTTTAAAGCATTACGAACCCTGCTTTGTGCTGTTCGCATATTGCATCCCATCACTTTTGCAATCTCTCCAAAACTAAGTTGTTCTCCAAAGCGTAGAATGACTGCCTCCCTTTGTTCTGATGATAAAAAATTCAAAAAATAGCTTATCTCTGCCCTATCCTCTAGCCGAACTATGTCGTTATACTCATGCACTATATTTTCTTCATCTTCTAATGGATAAAACTCAACTTTCCTACTTTCATCAATACATAAATGATTTGCAATCGTGTATAGATAAGCCTTAAATTTCTTTTTCCCTTTATATCCGGATAAATTCTTAAACAACTTCAAAAATGTTTCCTGAGTCAGGTCTTCTGCTTTTTCCAGATTAGAGCAATGCCACCTACAGTAACGTAAAATAGATGTATAATAGCGTTTTATCAATTCTTCTGCTACATTTTCATTTCCAAGTAGAATCTGTTCCACTAATTCGTCATCACTCAACACGCATCAGACTCCTTTCCATTGAATATCTATATATATATAATAACGGGTTATGCACTTAAAATGATTAAAAGATTCCTCATTTTTTCTTTTTTGCCCATCCTAGACACTGCGATACCCTCCTTCAAAATGTTCAAATTATGTAGCCTTTTTTCGTTTTTATGCCCTTTAATCGTATCAAAAGATATGCAAGGCATATTTCCCTGTCACTTCATCAGGAACGCCTTAAATCGTCAATTTCCTGTCAGGAAAGGCAATCAGTGTTCAAACCGATTGCCCCCTCAGATGTTGTGACACTTTCTTATTCCGTCTGTATCTGCCGGAATGCTGCTTCAAAATGTGCTAAAGCCTTATCCACAATCCAGCAGAATTTCCATTTATCCAACAAGTGATGATACAAGTCCTCTGCATTGTCGTAGTTGGAATTATTCTCAAAATATCCATCCATGTAATACTCCAGTACAATAAAGCCGAACCTAACATCATATACCACACACATATCTCCCAATTCATCCATCATACTGCGGAACAGTTCCACAACCTTTGTACACTTTCTGATTTCTTCCTGTTTCATAAGCTCTCTATCCTCCATACCCTTAACCGTTTACTGTGACTTCCTTTGATTTCTGTTCTTCCCCTGCGATACGCTTTCTCCGCTTTTCCATGTATCTGCGGTTATATTCTGCTTTTTTTGCCCTGCGTGCTTTCAGCTTTTCATGCTCTGCAATTTCTTCCGCAGTCGGTTCTTTTACAGGCAGTTCAAACTTCCCGATAAAGTTCAGGTAAATCTCCACTTCCTGTACCCTTTCTCCGCTGGAATAATCCGCTTCATGGACAAGTATCTTTTCCACAAATTCATTCAGCATGGGGGTAGTTAATTCACTGAAATCCGTATAGCGTTTCACAAGTTCTATAAATTTGTCTGCCCGGACTGTATCACTCTCATATTTTTCAATCTCGGCTTTGGCATTTTCCATAGATATTTCAATGGTGTCCTGTGCAATTTTTCGCTTTAAAGACCTTATGCTCTCTTTCTGCTTGTCTCTCGAAAAGGAATATATCCTGTTGATAAATTCCTCCTCATTGGTAATCACATAATCACTGACCGCTTTGATGGTTTCCAGCACCAGCTTTCTTACAACCTCTGTCCGGATATAATGCTGGCTGCACTGTTTGTCATAACTCTGTCTGCTTAAGTTATAGGTGGAGCAGTTATACTCATCACGACCCGGTCTGCGTTTTCCGTTTAATTCCCCTTTCCAATTTCTTGCCCTTCCTGCTCCGCCACGATGGTTGTACATTTTCGCACCGCAATCAGCACAATACAAAAGTCCCGTAAACGGATTGGCTTCGCCGACTGTATCCGTCCTGCGGACGGTCTTTCTCAGTTCCTGCACCTTATTCCACATTTCTTCAGAAACGATTGCTTCCTGTGTACTCTTGAAAATAACCCAGTCCTCTTTTGGTGTCTTTTTTGCCCTCTTATCCTTGTAGGACTCTTTCTAAGAGCGGAAATTTACGGTATGTCCCATATACTCCGGCTTGGAAAGAATATCCCTCACCGTTGCCCCACGCCACACATAAGGGGGTGCAGTATTATTGTTGGAACGGCAGGTTCCAAGTCCCCGCTTGGCAAGATAATAGGATGGACGCTCGATTTGTTCCTCCGAAAGTATCCTTGCAATCTCATAGGGTTCTTTCCCCTCCAGAGACATCCGGTATATCCTGCGTACCACCTCGGCAGCTTCTTCATCAATTACCCACTGGTTTTTATCTTCCTCACTTTTCCGGTAACCGTAAATGGCATTATTGGTGGTGTGTTTTCCCTTCATTCCCCTTGCACGAAGCACCGTAGTCACTTTCCGGCTGGAGTCACGAATGTACCACTCATTCATGATGTTTAGAAACGGGGCGAACTCACTGCTCTCTTTTCTGATTATCAACTCCGTTTGCAATCGCAATAAAGTGGACTTCCTTTTCCTTGAACATGACCTCCGTATAAAAGCCCACCTGCAGATAGTCACGCCCTATCCGGCTCATATCCTTTACAATAACTGTGCCAATGCTTCCGTCCTCAATTCCTGCTATCATTCTTTTCCAGTCCGGTCTGTCAAATGAACCGCCGGAATAACCGTCATCTGTGAAATGCTCTATGTTAGTATAGCCATTCTGTTTTGCATAATCCTCAAGCATCTTCTTCTGGTTGACGATACTGTTACTGTCCCCTACCATTTCATCATCACGAGAAAGTCTTTCGTAGAGGGCAGTAATCTTTTCATTTTCTGCTTTTTTTGTTCTCATTTTTTGTCCTTTCTTGTGCTTTTTTCTTAACTACCCTTTACAATATAAGTCCTCCGTATAGTGTTTCGGCGGTGAAGTTTTCCATTCACGGAGACTTGCTGACACAGTTTCAAAAGTCTGTCCTTCCTTCAGCACAGGGAGAGCGGCATCTTCGTTTTCTCTATGTTCCGTTTCACTCTGCCTGATACTCATACGGTGAATCCGTTCCACCTCTTTCCAGCCGGACTGTAAGATGGTCTTTCCTCTTGCTGTAAAAGTATATCCCTGGCAGTCCAACATAGCGGTGACCGCTTCAAACCGATTTGCCTGCGTTGTGGCACAAAGCAGTCTGACGGCAAGCAGGGTAAGCACGTCCCTCTCCCTGGAAGGAAGCTCTGACAGGTCTGTCCGTGCAATCTCCACAGTTGGGATGATGGCATGGTGGTCGGTCACTTTGCTGTCGTCTGTTACCCGGTCAATATCCGGCTCGCCGGCACAGCCTTTTCCGAAGGGCATATTGTCACGCAGCCACAGGATCATGGAAGCGGCAGTTGCCTGCATGCCCTTCGTCAAATACTGGCTGTCCGTTCTCGGATAGGTTGGATACCGATTCAGTAATTCTTTTCTCTTTGCACAAAAAGTCTGATATTCCTCCTGTTCTTTTTGCTAACTATAACAAGTTTCTCAGGAGAAAACGACTGTGCGATTTTCACATTCAATCTGCCAGAAACTCTCTGGCAGACTGAATCCTTTCTACCGCTCACGCTCTTTTTTCTTTTGTTCCGGTTCTATCTCCACTCCTTCTCCATCGTCCAACAAGGGCAATTACTTTACACTTAGTCATATGGCTTCCTCCTTCCTCGAAAAATTTAATAGCCAATCCTTTTTACGAGACTGGCTATGTATAAAAATGAGCATGAAAAAAGCCGACTGATTTTCAATTTGAATCAATCGGCTATGTAATATATTCTATTTTACATTTTTCAAGATATTCAATTTCTCGAAAATCTTTTTCTTCACGAAAACGTTCTGGAATATTTCCAAATATTGTCTTATAAATTTCAGCAGACCCTTCTGTATATTCTTCAACTTTATGTGTTAATTTCTTTTTACTTGCTCTTGAAATGTTTCTGATTGTCGTGGAAGCCATTCATTCATAATTTGAAATGCATTATATTTCTCCAGTCTATCAAAACATACTCCCATTGTTTCTATGATTTCTTTTATCCGCATTTTCTCTTTTGAGGGAATAATAATATACCTCTTTTTTACACATTCACTAATTCTATATTCATTATATTCTACTGGAATAAGCTTACTTTTATACCAATATTCATGTGCGTGTAAGTGCAGCATCATCAACCAAACCATTTAAATATAACTGTTCCCATGAAATTAACTGTTCATCATTTTCATCAACGACTATCTTATAAACTTTAACATCTAGCGTATCTTCTTGAAAATACTTATATATCTCCAATGCACGCAAACATTGAATAATACTTGGTGCCAAACATATTCTATTTGTTTTAACTTCTTCCCCTATAGAAGTATCTCCTGGTATTCGTGGAATCAGTATTTCCTGTGTTGGCTTATTAAATAATGTTACATGATATAAAATCAATTCTATTCCCCTTTTTACTACTAGATGGTTCTTTATGCAAATAATCGAAAATCTGTGTCCTCATTATAATCTCTCTTTTTTAATATTTCAATTTATTATTTTCCACGATAGCTTATGAAAAGTTGGGGAATCCTTCGCTATCATACATCAAAAGTTGGGGAAATATTGGGTAATTACACTACTCCCCAACTTTTACCCAATTCCATGCATAAATAGCGATAATTTACGATAAGTCAAAATTTATTCCCCAATACGCAAAAAAACCTTGAATCATCCCATTTTCATAGGAAATTCAAGGTTTTTCGTTGATTTACATGATAATCATACGGTTCAAATTCTTATGCGAACTGTAAGATTATGCGTTCATCTGATTTGCGACTTTTGGATTACATTCCAGCTATGATTTGCGAACTTCTGAATTTAGATTCCTGCCTGTATTACTACCTATATATAATACAGCTATGTATTTATCACCACTTTCAAGGAATTTCTCTTTCTAGCTTATTGACGATTTCCTGTGTTCCCCAATTTTTTAAGTTGGGGAATGATTCTGAGCATTTGTTGCTTGATTTCAATTTCATTTTTTCTTATTTGGGGAATCCTTTTTATAAAGTTGGGGAGTATTTTCGCACCCCAACTTTATAATCAGCAGTGACTCATAGCCGAAATTCTAGCCCTTCGAATTTCTTCATTATAATATTCTTCCGGTGTCTGTGTCTTCGCCACTCCAAATTTCTTAATTTCTTCTTCCATTATATTATCCAAGACATGTGTATAAATGTTTAATGTGATGCTGATACTCGAATGTCCCATCAACCTCTGGACAACCTTCGGTTCCATTTTCTTTTCAAAGCATCTTGTAGCAAACGTATGTCGTAAACTATGTGGGTGAAAGTCCCTGATCTCTCTGGGTTCTCTATTTTCTTGTACTGCCAGAACTCCTTCTTTTTCTCTCATTCTCTTTAAAGCCTTTTTTATTTCTTTCTCTACAACATATCTGACGCAGGGACTTCCCATGCCTGTTGTAAATACCAAATCTTTTAAATCATCCGTACTTCTCCAGCGACTGCCCAGTTCCTCTTTTAGCTTATTCTGTTTTTTCTTCTGAGCTTTTAATATTTCTTCCATTTCTCCTAAAAACGGAATCTCTCTGATTGAATTTACCGTTTTAGGAGTTACAAGCATCATTCTCTTTTCTCCATTATAATAACTACAACTCAAGGAACGTCTGACGTGAACTACTTTCTTTTTAAAATCTATATCGCTCCATTTCATTCCACCAAGTTCTCCAACTCGGACACCTGTCAGACACATGAAATAAAACATTTCTTTATACCAGCTATCCTCCATCTCACTCAGGAAATTGTCCTGTTCTTCCTGGGTTAATGCAATTTCTTCTTTTGATTGTTTAAATGTCCATGGTACTTCTACAATCAAACATGGATTTACTTTAATCAATTGGTTTCCTAATGCAAAATCTAAGCATTCTCTTAAACGCCCCAATGCTTCTCGCATTGCACTGTGCGATACATGATTCTGTTCCATTGCATTTAATGCTCTCTGAACATCCAACGGTTTAATATCTTTCAACTTCATTGAACCAATATAAAAACCAAATGTTCTTTTGAAATTATTTTTCATCGGTGCAATACTCGTTTCCTTCACCCGGTGTTGCTTTACCTCTGAAAACCATTCTTCAAACCACTCATTCAATGTGATTCTGGTTTTTCTATAATCCAATGTATCCCTGGCATTTTCTTTTGCCTTTTCAAATTCTTCCATCAGTTCATTTAGATCTGTTCCATATAAATTGATTCTAATTCCGTTTACAACCGCTCTTGCTTCATATGAACCGTTCTTCTCTCTAACTCCTCTTGGTAATGCTTTTGCCATAATTATTTCCTCCTGAAAAACTCCTTATCTGTTGCTCCTTCAAATTACCATTCATAAACGTGCAAAACAAACATGCGAATTTTTGTTTCGCATTCTTGACTTACTTTCTGACCTGTGCCAACAGCCATTTATCCAGTAAGAGCTTATGTGCATAATTGCGATTGCCAATTTTAACAACAAATATTTTTTCATTTTCCTTCATCAATTCTCTAGTTTTTGTCATCCCAAGATTCAAGTAGGCTGCCGTTTCTTCTACATTCAATAGTACCTTTTCTTGCTCCATATACTACCCTCACACTTTCTTCTTTCCTATATAATAGTCATATCCTTTTCTGACATTGCAAAACATACATGTATCCTTATATCGCTGTTCTGGATTCACTCGTCGGATATAGTGCTCCGGCACATCATAAAAATTGCCTGCACATATTCTGCACAGGCTCACGACTAACGGTTTTTCAATTATCTTCGGTATCCCGGTACTTCTTCGGATTGCTTTATTGATTTTCTCCATTTCAGTACGATCTAAGGTACACACATAATTTTCCAACCGTCTTTTATCTAAAGTTCTAAGCTGCTCCAACAGCACTACAGAATCCTTTTCCAAACCTTCCATTTCCGGGACTGCAATGTGTGTCGGCAGTTTCATTTTTTCTTTACTAGTAATTGCTGCCACGATCACTGTCGGACTGTATTTATTTCCTATATTATTCTGAATCACCAGCACCGGACGATAACCGCCCTGTTCACTTCCAAATACAGGATCAAGGTCGGCGTGATAAATATCCCCACGCCTGACGTTTCTATCTTCCATCTTTGCTTTATCTCCTCTCGTCTTTCTAACTGTTGTTATCCCTAAATATGTAAAATACAAGCCTATTTGTCCCCGACACCCCGACTTGTAATAGGGAAATCATCAGACGGCTGACTGCTAATCAGCTCCACAGGATTTTATTTAAAATAAATATATGGGATTTTTCCTCTCCAGGGATCTCCTGAAGCTGCCCTCACTTGTTGCGGCATCAAAGAAATATTTTATATACACGACTTTATGACCGGACAGGAGTATCATTATACCTGTTGTCTGTCATCGCTCTGTCAGAAGCAATCTGACAGTTATAACCAAATATTTTTTCGCTCAACAGTCCGGGTAATACAAACTGAAACCAAAAGGAAGTATACGGGTGGGATTTCGCTGTCTTTACCCAGACTTTGTCATGGCGTATCTGTTAATGTAGCTTACGCTCATCACGATAACAACAGGAATGTGTCTGATGAATGGATATGTATTTGTCAAGGTTCAGTCTGTCCTAAAACTTCTTGAAAATAAAAAGAAGAAACAGACGGATCAGAATATTTCTCCTTCCATCTGTTTCCTCACTTAGACGCTATTTTTCCCCCATCAATTTAAAATTTTTTTCAAATTTTCAATTGCTGCTTTTACGGACTTTGCTACTCTCCGAAAAGAGCATCCTTCCTCCTGCGCAATTTGTTCATAAGTCATTTCTTCAAAATAGTATTTAATCAAGCGTCTTCTTTGAATTTCTGACAACTTCTGAATTGCATTATGTAGCCGTTCCTCCTCCAGTTTCTTCAGAACAGTATCTTCTACACTTTCCTCTTTCTCGATTGCTCTTTCATATAAACTGGAATCCCGGACTTCTGACTGTTCCAGATGCCTATCCACAACATTCATATGTGACAAATCCTGCAATTCAAAGCTATTAAACTCATCGTACAGTGTTCTTTCTATTTCTATACAATTCTGTATTTCTTCATTACTTTTAAATGAAATATAATATTTTCCATTCTTCTCACAGATTTCATATGGATTGTATTTATCTTTTCTTCTTTTTGGCCTTCTGCTTTCCATGTCCTTTCCTCCGATCTGAATTTTTAGTTCAGACCAATGGTGGAGCACGAATACAAAAATTATTCTTGGTCCGTAATTGTTCATTCCAAACAATTAGATAGTAAAAAACGCTCTGATAGACATAAATCTTCAGAACGTTCTCATAATTTAATATTAAATTTTTATCGCATACTTTAAATATTAAATATAACTCATGCTTTCTTACATAAACAGTCACATATACTAAAGCGTAATCTATGTATCACCTCTTTCCACGCATCTTGTAAGATTGAATATGAGCACTACCAAAAGTCTTTCATTAATTAAAACCCATTTTCTCTCTAACTTACTCAAAGAAAAACGCACACAAAAAAAACTTTGAATACTACGTTTTTTTATATGTTGTATTCAAAGTTTTTTTCAAAAGGAGTTATTTCATATTTATTTTAATATATTATTATTTCATCCAAAACACTAATCATTAACTATACTCCCTCTCTTCGTTATTCATCAATGAGATAACACAAATATTTTACCGTATATCAACGTATACCAAAAACTAGCTTTGAAATTTCAATAAAGTGTCTTTTAATTTACCGCTTTATGCTACAAATCACTAATTTTCCCAAGAAACATTGACACCGTTATCCCAATTAACCCATATGCTATTACTGAACAATACATTAACTTATTTTTTAAAAGAAATAACATATTTATCAAATTTATAATAATTATTCTTTTTTCTATTTTCTTTTTGAAATACGCAAGCTCCTCTTCATCTAATACACCAATTGGCTTTGTATACAAAATATAAACTGAAAATATTGTGTCAATAGCCATGCTTACTCTGCATGATAAAATTTTTGATTTAGAAAGTAATAATATGGTAATAATTACTATATTAGAACATATATAGCACTGATAAAACTTTTTTAAATGAATGCCTCCACTATATGATCTAAGCAATAAAAATATTCCCAAAAGCATAATGCATTCCCAAAACATATTTAAGAAATATGCAATTGTAATACATGATACACTGCAAATTAAAACTTCCAGTATTGTTTGAAATCCATATTTAAGTATGACATACTCATCTTTCCCATTATATTTTTCGCTATTTTTTATTACAAAACAAGCAAGTATATCAGCCATTTTATTTATCAAAATCTTCTCAGCCTTCTTAATTCGTCAGGTTTTTCTTCTTGATGATAAATAAATACACAATTCTGATTAGCTATTGTAACACTCATAACCATTGCACATATTGCCAATATTTTTGATATGTTCTTTTTCATTTTGTTTTTCATTGCTCTTCCTCCATAAGTTTGCAATTAATTTTCCAATCTGGTTATTATTATAAGTTTTTTTTCTTCTTTTATAGCTTCATGTAACAATTAGGTTAATTTACGTAATTTTTTCCAATACTACTCAAAATTAATTAAAGTATTATTTTAATTTCTCCTAAATCCCATTCGAATACAATTATTTTTAGGTTATAATTTTCTCCTGTCACGAATTAATATTTTTTGTCCCTATACACCACAAATGTATGATTGTTCTAGCAGCACTTTGAAGCACCTGGCTGTAAATTTGAAAGCTGCTAGCTACAAATGCAGCCTTTGCTTTATATATTTTTTATAGAGACCACTAATGACCCACTAAAGTAGCCTCTGATTCTGACACCCAATGAATCTATAAGGATTCTAAGTAATCAGGCAAAATCAAAATACTTTATTCCTCCGAAACTATAGCTCTTACTTTACACCGGACAAAGCAGACATCTTTATCTCACCATAGCATTTACATCCATACTATATTTCAACATGAATTAATAATTTTTACTCATAATTATGCATTTCATCACATTTTTCATTCAATTCTGCTATAAACACAAAATAATTAGTATCATATTCTATATTTTCGAATCCATCATACTTTTCTAACACTCTTTTCACCAAAGTTAGCCCTATACCATGCCCCATCTTATTCTTTTTCGTAGATACAAATAAATTTTTCGTATTTTTTATAATCTTTTCTGAATGTGAATTTTTAACTCCTATATGTAATTTATGTTTTTTATAAATTATTGAAATAATCAATTCTCTTTCTTCTGATTTGCTTGCCGCTACAACTGCATTATCTAATATATTTCCTAGTAAAATACATAAATCAGCATCATCTATATATATTTTTTCAGGAACTATAACATTTATTTTATATTTAATTTTATTTTCTTTTATTTCTGTATAATGAGAGTTAATCATTGTATCTATTATGAAATTTCCACTGTTAACTAGCCGTGGAACTGAATAATGAATATCTAAATCTTTTAAATATCCTAATATATCCATATTTTGATTATTGCGAGCCATTCTTTGAATTACCAAAAAATGATTTTTCATATCATGTATTAATGCTCTCGTTTCTTCATATTCTTCCTTCGATTTTATTTCCTGAGTAAAAAATCGAATATTTTCTTTATAAATAATATTTTCTTGTTCTAAAACAAATCGCTTTTGTAAACTATCGTATATATTAACAATCAACATATTTAAAGGCAAAAAAAGACCACTCGCTATCATAGCTTCTAATACTATTTGATTATTACTCTGATTTTCTACCAATTTAAATATAAAATATATAATTCCAATACTACATAACGGAAAAATCATCAATATCCACCAATATTCCGGAACCTCTTCAATCTGTTTTCTCTCTACTGTCAATCTCTTTATTAAAACAATAAAAAAAAGCATAAGCATTTTTGATAATATTGATCCCTGTATTTCCGGTAATACAAAATATGTATGAGTCATCATTGAGAAATATCCTATAAATATTTCAGCAATCGCCCATATAATCAACAAAGATATTACAACCACTATTTTTTCTTGTTTCTTTCCTTTATATCCAATAAAACTAATTAGCAAAATACAAAAAAAATTTATCAATAAATTAAAAAAAGGAATTTTACTATTGGTTTCTAAAAGTATAGAACACACAAGACAAATTCCCACAAATATTTTCTGATTTTTCATTATTTTTTCTTCTAAAAAAATGCTCAAATAATTTCTAATAATTATTACTGAAATTATTCCTAAAAAAAACATTATAATCATATTATTTTTAAAATATCCTTTCGAATATATTCTCCATACTGTATTTGTATTCTTTTTTGCTGATCTTCACTTATTGGAATATAAATTTGTCCTTCTAAAATTAAATTCGTATATTTCCACCCAATAATATATTCACAGTTTACTAAAAACGATTGATGCGTTCGCATAAATTTAATCTCTGATTTTTTTAAATATGATTCTAAATCATTTAATTTCCCATAATATTCCAAAACTGTTCCATCAATTTTATGTATTAATACTTTTCTTCTGTTGCTTTCAAAATAAATAACATTTTTTAATTTCACTTTATTTATTTGTCTATTATACTTATACAGCAAATAACTGTCTTCTTTATTAACTGTATCTATAGCTTCTAGAAAATATTGCGTAAATTTTATTTTATCAATGGGGTTATCTAAAAATCTAAATGCACCAACTTCAAACAATTCTCTAAAATACTTTTCATAATTCGAAATATAAATTATAAGAAAATCATTTTTCAATTCACGTATTCTTTTTGCTGTGGTAATCCCATTTTGTTTCATTTCAATGTCCAAAAAAACCAAATCAAATTTTACACCCTTCACAATATCATTTTCTATGCTACTGCCATCATAATATGCCTCCACTTCCACTTTTAACCTCTTTTCGGTAGCAATATCATATATTAACCGTTCTAATTCTGCCACTGTATATTTATCATCGTCACATATTCCTATGTTTACCATACTATACCTCTTTTTCTTTATACAATTTGTTCATCATAGCAAGAACAAATTCCTTATCTTCGCTTGTTAATTTACTAAATATTTGATAAAAATCATAATAATCATTATCTTTATTTTTAATTATTCCATAAACTTCTTGAATATGTTTATAAGATGAATTCATCAACAAATAATCAATAGAAACATTAAAATACTTTGACAATTCCAGTAACAATCCTGCTTTAGGTTCTGATATACCCAATTCTATTTTACTTATCATATTTTGTGAACACCCTACATAGGTTGCTAAACATACCTGCGAAATTTTTTTCTGTTCTCTCAATTCTTTTATACGGTTTTCCATAATTAATACCTCTTATACTTTTTGTATAAGTGTATCTAATTCTATTACAATTATTACTCTATTTAGAGTTGCTATATATTTATTTTAGAGTATGCTTAGATTTAAACAATTCACTAAATGAATCATATTCAAAATACCCATTTTCATGCCAGAATTTTGCTTCTTGTGTTATATATAGTACTTCATCAGTAGTATATTTTTTATAGTAATCCATGTATTTATTCTTATAATATTGAAATATTTTTTCTTTCGCTTCTATATTAATTAATATATTATTTTCACGGAAACATTCAACTATTCTATTAATTAGTTGTCTATACTCCAATATATTCAAATCTTCATTTTCTCTATATTCAATATTTCCTATAATATCTATTCCCCAATAATCTGAAACAGTATTTAAATATTGATTAACAAAAAAGTTCCCATTTGTACTTGACACTGAAATAATAATTCCATATTTTCCAACTAACCTTAACAAGTGCGACCAATATGCCAAACGATCAATAAAATTCTTCATGTCTCCTGTAACATTATGCATATATACTGGAGATGCTAAAATTATCAAATCTGCTGCCAAAAGTTCTTTTTTAATTTTGTTCATATCATCCTTTATAGGGCAACTTCCATCCATAAAACATTGCATACACCCTTTACATCTAATTATTTTTAAACTATTTAAGCAGTATATTTTATATTCTAATTCATCAATTTGTTTTTTTATTTCCTTCAATAACGAATAGCATATTTGATAACTAACTGCTTTTTGCTTTCTAGGACTTCCTACTATAGCAATTGCTTTTTTCATAAATCATTTTCCTCTTCTAGTTACATATTTGAATTACCAATAATTTATCTGCGACCAAACTTATTTCAATTTTCTCAATTACGTTTTATTAAACTAAATTCTCCTTTAATGCCACAGCTCCAATTATCAAATTTATACGAAATACCATTTATAATTTCAGGGTGTATGATTATATTTATTACTTAATATTTATTTAGTTAACATTTAACATCTTGCTTGCGATCCTTTACTTGACCCTGTACATGGAGCACATTGAGATCGACCTCCTGCTGAACACACTCCACATGATTGACAACTCAATGCATTTGTAACAAATTGACTTATTTCAATAGATTTCTCAACACATCCCCAAGTCGAACGTGCGGTACCTTTACTACTATTTGCTTTTACTTCTTTTATATCGAGATCAAACTCATCATATTTTCCCATAATTAACTCCTTCCTTTTCATACCCCCTGATCACCTTTGTGATAAATTAATTATAGACCAAGCCAAACTATATTCATGATTATTGTAATATTCACCCTAGTCAATGTAATTTTTTCACAAATCACCCAAACTCCAGTAAAAACATACAATATTTTTCTTATATTAATAATATTCGCAAACATTATTGAAATGTATTCTTGAACTTCGGACGAAGATTGTATCAAAAATTACCTGTTTATGAATACATGAACTGTGAAATTCCATATGTTCTATGTATCCAGTAAATACCATATACTTCTGTATGAGTACTAACGTACCAGGAAGGCAGACCATCTCGAAGAATTCCTGAAAGGCTACAAGGGAATCGTGATCTGTGACGGTTAACTCTGCACACAAGAAACTGGATCGAGAAAATCCAGATATCATCATTGCAGGCTGCTGGTCCCCTGCAAGACGCAGGTTTGCAGAAGCATTGAAATCCCTGCCGAAAGCAACTCAGAAAAATGCAAAAGAGACAGTAGCTTATGAATCAGTCAGCCGTATTGCAGCAATCTATCATCTGGATAACAAGATGTAGGGACAACCTGCAAATGTCAGAAAAAAGTATCGTCAAGCCAACATCAAACCTCTGGTAGAGGCCTTCTTCACGTGGGCAAAAGACATCCAGTCTAAAAATCAGCTCTCACGAGGGAAGACACTGGACGGCATTAACTACTGCATCAATCAGGAGGTATCTTTAAAAGCATTTCTCAAAGACGGAGAGATTCCTATGGACAACAATGCAATAGGAAGTGCTCTCCACAGCTTTTGTCTTCATAAACACGCATGGAAGCTGATTGATAGTCTGGATGGTGCCAATGCCAGTGCCATTATTTGTAGCATCACTGAAACTACAAAAGCGAATGAACTAAATCCATTCAGATATCTGAAATATATCCTGACAGTATTAAAAGAGCATCAGGATGACAAGAAATACAGTTTTATAAATGACATTCTGCTATGGTCGGAAAAACTTCCTGATATATGTCGGAGTAAAGTAAAAACATGCAATCTTTAAAATCATGCCGCCGAAAGCAGTGGCATAAAATTAATATAGTAGTACGAATGGTTTACCGTATACAAAACTCGCCTAGTATATTTTTAACTTAATCGCCAGAGAAGTGTCTTTCCTAGTGCTACTGCATTATTAAAGGCACTCTATTTATCGACTTTTGAAGCAACCAAGAAATGGACGATGCCACTGCGGAACTGGGGCCAGGTTTATGGCAAGCTGAGCATCATGTACGAAGGACGACTACCTGAATAGAAGCTTTAAAAGTATGTGTTTTACGGGTGAAATTTTGCCTGCTCTTGACATGCTTAAATCAACACTGTTATATATAAAGCAAGGGCTGAATGCTCCCATAGGAGCCTTCAGCCCAGTTATCATAGAGGATACATTACAGAGTTTTATTCACCCTCCACTCTTATATTATAGTAATAATAATTTCTGAAAGTTAGTTTCATTTTTTAATAAACTCACTAATACTAAAATAATTCCGCTTGATCCTTCTAAAAAACTATTATCTTCTCTAAATATTTTTTCCCAATTCCCTTTTTTCTCACTATAAAAAATATCTTTATATCCAAATTTCGCATCTTTATCGTACAACTCAATCAAAATTTCTGTTAATTTTATGATTTGATTTTTTAATTTTATATTTGGTTTTACTTTATATGTAAACAAAAAGATAGCTAATATTCCATCATATCCATGACATACAATTGGCGATTCTAATTCGTATTCTTCAATATTTTTTTCTGATATTTTTATAATATTTTGATATATTTCATTTGATTTTTTATACTTTTTTAGTTGACATGATATTTTAAAAAATGTTCCTTCAATACCGATCGTCCCATAACACCAACTTTGTCTATAATTCATAAAATCTGTTTTGTTTAATTTATATTCTTCCCATCTTAATTTACCTGGATAATAATATATCCCATTTTCTGATACTCTGAACATTTGATACGTGTTTTCTATTGCTTCCATTACGCCGGCACATATTGTCGGTTCGATTAACTGTAAATATGCATTTCCCATAAAAACATAAATACTTGCTATTCCATGTGATACACTAAAATCTAAACTTCCATTTTTATAATATCTTTTATCATTATCTGTATAATGATTTTCTGGTAAAATAAACCAATTAGGTACTTTCTCCCCCTTATAATCGTGTTCTTCTAAAATAATACCAGCCAAATAATTTATTATTTGCCTTAAAATTTTATTTCTTTTTTCGCACTTGTCACATTGTAATAAATACATCCCTGCTCCCGCTAACCCATATAACAAATCATAGTGAGTAGTTAATAATTGATATCGTTTTTTTTGATATTCATATATTGTAATTTCAAGTATTTCATATATATATTTTTCAATAGTTATATTGATTTTTTTAAAATGATTACTTTTGTTCTTTAATAATGACAATGCAAATGAAATATTACAAATTCCTGTTAAATATCCTATTCCGTCATTATAATTTCCAGAATATAGATTACTCTTTAACTCTTGTAATATTAAATAAGTATTTTCCAACCACCTATTCTGATCATCAAATAATTCAAAACACTCAGCTATCGGTAATAACATATCTTCTTTTCCTGATACATTCGTATTTATCATTTTATCTATCTTGTTAAAATATTCGTTTACTATATCATTTATCTTGTCAATATACCTCTTATCTATATTAATTTCATTATTATTAACTACATTTATCATATCAATGTGCTGTGTGATATTTACTTCAATTCCACACTTTTCCTCTCTTCAATATCATTTTTTATTTTATAACAAAGATTCTTTCTTCCCACATAACTCCTACGTTCATTATTGCCGCTATCGCTAATATGATTCCAGCTGAACCTGAAAATAAATCAAACTGTTCTACTTCCTCATAATATGTTTCTCCTCCTACATTAACTATTCCTCTATCCATATACCCATAATTTGTTTTGGGATTAAAAAATCCATATACAATATTCATTAACTCTTCAACTCTTTTTTCTATTTGTTTACATTTCAATTTTCTATTAAATGCATCTAGTATAACTGCTACGCCTGCATATCCATGGCATATAATGGGGGATTCTAGCTTATAATTTTTTATATCAACATGAGTAATTTTCATTATTTCTTTTACACAATAATTTGTTATTTTACAATTATTAATATATTCCCCAATTAAAAATTGTGCTCTCAATATACCAATTGTTC
Source organism: Dorea sp. Marseille-P4042 (assembly GCF_900290215.1). Taxonomy (NCBI): domain Bacteria; kingdom Bacillati; phylum Bacillota; class Clostridia; order Lachnospirales; family Lachnospiraceae; genus Dorea; species Dorea sp. Marseille-P4042. The sequence continues at coordinate 432,561 of NZ_OLMI01000002.1, forward strand.
CATAGCACCAGCTCATACGATTATTACGTATATCATAATCCCACTCTCGATTAACAAACTGTTGTTTTGATAATTGAGATGGATACATATATCTTCCATCTATCCCTTGTTTTTTTACTTTCTCATATATTTGCAGAATTTCTTTTATAACCTCTTCTTGTTTTTGTTCTATTATCCCGCTTGAATATGCTTTAGACAAAAAAAGAGCAACTCCAATAATTCCATGTGCCATTCCAAAATCTATACTTCCTTCCGGAAATATTACTTTATCCTCTTCTCTAATTTGGTTTTTACATTTAATTACCCACCCTTCACCCTTTTGCCTATAGCTATAATGAATATGTATCAAATACTTGCATATTCTTTTCACTAGTTTCTTCTCTTTAGTATTCAAATTATCCCTTGATAAATAATACATTCCTATTCCTGACGCACCATTTATTAAATCATACTGTTCTACTCTTAGTTCTCTTATTTTTAATTCCTTTTCACATCTATTCATAAATTCTACAAATATCTGATATGCTATTTCCTTTAAAGAGTTATAAAACTTTTCAAATGTTCCAGTTTTCTTACATACCATTTTTGTAGCATATAGTATTTCCAGTAACTCCCCTATACCTGTATCCATTATATATTCAAAATTTTTTTCAACTCTATCCCGTACCAATACTAATAGATTATATAAATAGTGCAGCCATTTTTCTTGATTCAAAAAATCCCAATATTCACTTACTACCATAATAAAGCTACTAACCCCTTCAGCTTTCACCTCATTTTTTATAATATTTTCTTCTAACTTACCAAAAAAGAATTCAACTATTTTCTTAGAAATGAAATATTAATTTCAGAATGTAGAATTGCAATAACAGAAAAAGATTTGTTGAAAGAATTAATAAAAGTGTTAGAACAATATAACGATATAGATGTTGTAAAAAAAATGGTAGATAGTTTAAAGCAAATTGATCTGCTACATAGAAGATATGATAACGCAGATTCAATCCAAAGTATAAAGATATATGATGAATTGCACGATAAAATGCAGAAAATACAGAAGAGTGAAAATTCTTTGAATGTATTATTGGGAATTGATACATTTACTAATAATATTTCTAAAAATATAAAGAAAGAATTAGAAGACTTTTTAGATATTTTGGTGATGTCAGTAATTGATGACAATGAAAGTAAATATTTAAAGCAATTCAAAATGAAATTTACAGAAAAATATGGAGAAAATAGGGAAATCAATTTGCTTGAGCTTATGGATGAACATATGGGATTAGGGAATCCATATAAATATTATGAAAATATTATAGAAAATTCATATAAAAAGACTGAAGCATTAAAAGATTATATAAAAAATCAAATATTTTGGGCAGTAAAAGAAAAGAAAAACAAAATATATCTTTCAAAAAGTGATATAGTTGCTATAAATGATCAGTATTCTGAGAAAACTATAGAATACTCGAAATCATTTGAAATTAATGCTAGTATTCTGGCAAAAACGGCTGAAGACATAGACAATGGCAATTATAAAATTAGAATTGCGCCATGTTGTGCTTCGGAAGGAGCTGGGAGAATGATTAATAGATTTTATAATACAATAAATGACGAAGGGAAAAATGAGCTTAAAAAAATTTATGAAGAATTAGAAGAAAAAATGTATGATGATGTAGATAATGCAGATATAACTTATTTGTCACATCAATTGAGAACAGGGAATATATGTAGTGGAAAAAGAAATTATAGGTACTCTGTTAGTATTGGCACAGCGGAGGAAGATAAAAATAAAGAATTAAAGTTATCACAAATATCGGTGGGGTATGATTCGATAACTAATCGACTTTATTTGAAAAATAAAATATCTGGGAAGAAACTGAGAATTGTGTCTGATAATATGCTTACAATGAATGTAGAACATTATGTTGTAAGATTTTTGAGAGAGGTTACATTTGCGAATGAAAAGCATCCAAGCTTTTTTTGGAGTCTTTTTTCGGAATTAGATTATAGGTATATTCCTGAGATAATGTATAATTGTATAATTATATATCCTGAAACTTGGAAAGTTTATAAACAAGACATTTTAAACTGGAATATATTTGACGATTTTAGAAAAGAATTCGACAAATATATGGGAAAATGGAAAATACCTAAAAAAATAAATCTTTTAGAAGGAGATCGTTACTTAGAATTTGATCTTGAGTTAATGGAATGCTGGAAAGATTTATATCAAGAGATGAAAAGAATTATCGAAAGAACAGGAGTTTGCATAATTCAGAAAAGTAATGTGGATAATGAATGTTGGGTGATAGATGAACATGGAGAAAAATATTATGCAGAGTTTGTTTTTGAATGTATGGGAAATGAAAAAAAGAATTTTAAGAACATAGTGGAGCATCCTGTTACTAAAAGTAATATTCATTTAAATAAGCAAAATTTAACAATATTGCCGGAAATGAGAAATTATCAGCCAGGGATGCAGGGATGGATTTATTTAAAAATATATATTTGTGAAGAAGTAGCAGATGAATTTATTTATTCTGAAATGTGTGGATTTATAAATAATTTAAAAGATAAAAAAATATTAAAACAATGGTTTTTTATTAGGTATTCAGATCCAGATTTTCATATCAGATTACGAATAAAAGCAATTGAAGCTGGAAAACTTTTTTTAGAAATTTCAGAGTGGATAGAAAAGATAAAAAAAGCTGAGAAAATAGGACGCATTATAATTGATACGTATGAACGCGAGATTGAAAGGTATGGTGGTATTAATTCTATTGAGTATGCAGAACAGGTATTTATGGCTGATAGTTGTTTGGTTATGAAAGGATTAGAGCAGGATTGGAATAAACAAGAATTAGGAATAATAGGTGTATATACTATATTTTATAATATTTTAGAAAGCAATGAAGAAATAGAAACATTTTTGAATCAAACAATAGATTATAAAAAATACCGAGAAATTTTTAGACGAGAGGATAAAAGATATATAAAATTGATTACAGACTATAAGGAGATTATAGGACAAAGAAAAATAGAAAGTTTATACGAAAATAGAAAACAACTTCTAGAGAATTATTACATGCAATTAAAAAAAGAAGACGAACAGGGAAAATTAACTAATTCATTGAAAAATATAATTTATTCCGTTTCGCATATGTTTTGTAATAGATTACAAGGAGATTTAAATTTTGAAGAACAAATATATGGAATAATTAGAAATTCTTTGCATGTAGTTAATCAAAGGGAAAAAAATTATGGCAAAAATAAAAAAGGAAAATAATAAAAAAAAAGATAATATGATAATTATATATGCTAAATGTATGAAACTTATTTTCAAATATAGTAAAACGTACATACCTGTATCTATAGTCAGTATGAGTATAAGTAGTATTATGCCTGCTATTTCGATGTTGATAATGCAAAATATGGTAAATGTCTTACAAACATTTGAAAAAATTTATTATTTAAAACAGTTATTGTTAGCATATATATTGTTGGATATATTTGAAGAGTTAGTAAACTCTATTTATTCAGTGTATAATTCAAAATTTAGTTTACAATTTGAAAAAAAAATAAAAATCAAGTTGTTTGAAAAATCTATGCTATTAAGTTTAGAAGATTATGAGAATAGTGAGATATATGATGTGATAGATAGAGCAAAACTAAAAAACGGGCAGGATGTGTTAACATTTTATAATACGGGAATTGAAATTTTGGGGACCATAATAAAAATTGTATCATCAGTGTTAATAGTTAGCCGATTTAATATATGGATTCTACCTATTATACTTATAATGCCAATATTACAATATTGCTATTTAGTTAAAGTTGGAAAAATGCAATATGATATTCAAATACATAGAACTGGTGAAGAAAGGAAGCTATGGTATATTGATTATTTGATTATGACTGGAAATGCTTATAAAGAATTAAAATTGTATAATTTTGGGCAGGAACTAATAAAACAATATGAAGAAAAAAAGGATTCTTTTAATAAAGTTGATATAAAAATAATAAAAAAAGTTTTTCAGGGGAAAACAATTATTATGCTATGTGATCAAATCGTAAATGGTAGCCTTTTTGCTTATTTGTTATTTTGTGGTATAAAAAAATATATAATGATAGGAGATGTAATAACATATAGTAGATGTATTTTTTTAGTGAAAAATGAAATGACGACGATTCTTACGACAATTAGTACCATAATAAAAGATTCTTTGTTTATTAATTTATTGTTTGAATTTTTGGATTTACCAGTGAACTCATATGGAGGAAAAAAGAAAATTGCAAGTATAGAAAGTATAGAATTAAAAAATGTATCATATTATTTCCAAAATTCAAAAGAACCAGTGCTGAAAAAAATAAATATGAAAATAGAAAGAGGGACAACAATTGGTATAGTTGGAAAAAATGGCGCTGGAAAATCAACACTTTTAAAAATACTTTTAGGATTTTATCATAATTATGAAGGTGAGATTTTGGTAAATGGGATTAATTTGAAAGAAATAGATTATAGCTCATATTGGGGGAAAATAGGATGTCTTTTTCAAGATTTTGTGAAATATGAATTGAGTTTAAAAGAAAATGTTGCATTAGAAAATTGGAAAAAAGAAAATGATGAAAAATTGATTAAAAATATTTTATATCAAGTGAATTTTCCATTAAATACACTCGAGAATAATTTAGACACTATATTGGGATTATGGTTTGGAGATAGACAATTATCAGCAGGAGAATGGCAAAAAGTTGCGCTGGCTAGAACAAGTTTTAGAAATGCAGATTTTTATGTATTTGATGAACCGGATTCAGCATTAGACATATATGCTAAAAAGGGTATGTTGAAGCAATATAAAAAGCTAGTTACTGGAAATATTGGAATTTTTGTTTCGCATAAAGTAGATTATATTTCAAGTGTTTCAGATGAGGTTATAGTCTTAGAACAAGGAGAAATTGTAGAAATAGGGAAGCCATTAGAGTTGAAAAATAGTAAAGGAAAGTATTATGAACTGTATATGGAGTGTCTAGAAAATTAAAATATGTATAATGAAAAGTAAATTTGTTGAAAGATACGGTAGTAGATGGAAAAAATAATAGATGGACAAGAATGATTGGGCAGTTGACAAGTTATAAAAAGTAAAATCTCTGAAAGAAAGATAAATTAACAATCCCAGTTATGGGGAGAGTGGAATGAAAAATTAGAATCCATTGTAAGGCGTTATTTACAATATAAATTCGATTTGAAGATAGAAATTAAATCGAAAAAACATCTGATAATATGGAGTGCAAGAAGAAAATGAATAATAGTTAATTATAAATTTTATATCTAATTTTCAATTATCCGCATAAACACTATACATTCAAGCATTTTGAAGTATAGAAAAACACTCATCTTACCACGAATTTACCACGATTGAATGAGCCTTGATATGACCGTAAAACTACTAAGGGAGATAGCACGAAACTGTGTATCTCCCGATTTTTTTATACAGTTGATTACTTCACTCCGATTTCAAATTTCAATATTGCTTTCATCATGTCTGTATGAATTTCTCCTTTTAGTTCTTCATCAACCTGCATAATGATTTTACCACTTTCAGAGTGGTAAAAAGGACGCAAGCATAATTTAGAAATATAACCGTCATAAAACTTCAAAATCTCTTTAACTGCCATTTCATCTCCGCTTGACGCTTTGCAAATCAATTCAAAAGAGGGATAGCCATAATCTTTACTCATTTCTTTACTTCCTTTCGCTCAAAAGCATTTTTAACTTCCTTAGTCCTCTAGTTCTTCTACTGCAAATAGCAGAACGTGATACATGGTACAGTTCTGAAATTTCTCTGTCGTTCATTCCTTGAAAATAACGTAATAAAATCGCACTACGCTGTTTTTCTGACAGTCTATGTAAAACTGTACCAAGTGTTTCATCAGATACATAAATTGTAAAGTGCAAGACTTTAAATGATACACAATCATAAAAACAGGTATCAATCGTTCCACGTTCAACTTGTTTCGTTTCGGCTATTTCACAAAACAATACTTCACGTTTAGAATGTCTTGCAAGCTGTCTGTTTCGACTTTTCACTTTGTTCTTAATGACAATCAGCATTAAAGAATTGAACTGTAATCTGACGATATGCTCGAAAGAAGATGTCCTCATAATCTCACCCCCTTTCTGCTAATGCTGAAATATATAAACGGAATACCGTTTATACCCTTTAGAAATACAGAAAAATGGTAAGAAAAAAGCCCACACAAAACATATATTTGTGCGAGCCTTAAATACTGCAATATTACTCTTTCTTTTATAACACTATCCTTTTAGCAGATTTCAAATTTTCTTTTATATATTGTTTTTAGCCTAACATACTATTTAACCCCTTGTATTATATCTCTAACTTTTGAAAAATTCTTTTTGAATATATTGAAATCATGATTGAAGCAATAGAAGCTACAAACATAACAACCCATGTTTCTTGTATAAATACATCGAATAAAATACCGTAAACCATTTGTCCAATAGGTTGACCGCACATAGCAACTGCTACCAGCGTAGCCATTATCTTTCCTACTAATTGCGGTGGTGTTTGTGTCTGAACAAGAGTGTAAATTTGAACAACAAACATAGTAGATACACCCATAGCCACAAAGCACATCACTGTAACTACCCAGTAGGAAACTATTGCAGGCAATTCTAAAAATAGCGAAATTCCCATAAGTAAAACAGAAACAGAACAAATAAGTAACAAGGTATAAAGGTTTTTTAGTTTTAACTTTGAAGCAACAAGAGCTGTTAAAATACCACCACATAAACCACCTAATGATAATGCTGATTGTGAAAAACCATATAGTGTATCTGGCATTTTTAAAACTTCAGAAATTAAGATAGGCAGACCAACAATTAAAACAGCACTTAAAACCAAATTGAAAATGCAAACCAAAAAGATTACGGATATAAAAATGGGTTTCTCCTTTTTCAAAAAGGTATAACTATCTTTTAAATCGTTTTTAGCAACTGCAATTACACCTACTTCACGAGGTCTTTTTTGGTGTGGAATATGGATAAAAATTTCCATAATGGCTGAAAAAGTAAAACATATAATACTAACAATTAAAATGGGATTGATACCATAAAATTGAAAAACTACTCCGCTTATAGCTGGTCCGATAAAGTTTGCTAAAGTATTTACTTGATTTATTATAGCATTACCGACGGTAAGTTTATCTGATGATACCAATAGAGGAATACTTGCTTGTACCGCTGGTTGATATGCACCAGAAATACCATAAAGTAACATCAAAGCAACAATAAACAAAGGTATGATAGGAATTTTTCCCAATGACAAATAAAATACTAAAATTATGATTGCTGTTACAAAATCTAGTATGACCATAATGTTTCTTTTATTTGTCCTGTCAGCAATAATACCACCTACCAGCGACAAAATAACCATAGGTAAAAAAGAGCAGGCTGTAGCAATACCAAACAAAGCTGATGAACCAGTTTCTTTTAACAAATAGTACGGTAATGCAAATCGTAGGATAGCGTTTCCAAATAAAGAAATTATCTGTCCTATAACAACAAGTATAAAATCACGATTAAAAAGTTTTTTTTCTGCTTGCATAAAATCTCTCCTTTTTATTTAATCAAACAGACCGTCGGTTTATATAATGGTTTAAATAAACTGCTCTTTTATAGAGCAGTCTATCGTATAGGGATAACAAATACAGTTATTTACAAAACTGTATAAATGCAGAAATTGTTTCTTCGTCTAATAATGTGTCTATGCCTATTCCATTTAAAAGGGCATTGAATGTATTGCAACGTTTTTCCATACCCTCTTTATCCGTCATTTCAACTAATGGGTTGAGCCATACATTACTTAATACCATGATAACTTCTGCAATTTCATGTGAATTTTCAATCTCCAAAGACTTATCCTTGATACCTTGTTCTAAAACGGGTTCAACAAATTCAGGTACTACAATTTCATACATTTGTTCTATTTGCATAGCAAGAAAACGAGGATTGTTTAATAGTTGAGGAGAAACTGTCAATAAAACGCTTTGGTTAGAATTGAATACCGCTGTCTTAAATATTTCTCTTAACTTTTCTAAACCGTTTAAACTATCGTTATCTCTAATTTTAGCAAATATTACTGCATTTTCATTTCCAATTCTTTGAAAAATTGCTTTTAAAATATCTTCCTTTGAATCGAAATGATGATAAATAGCACCTTTAGAAAGTTTTGTTTCATTGATAATATCTTGCAATGATGTGTTATCATATCCTTTTTCACAAAACATTTTTGTAGAAACATCTAAAATGAGTTTTACTGTTTCTTCTGGATATTTATTTCGTGCCATAACTTACCTCCAATACAAACCGTTGGTCTGATTAAAGTATATCTTAGTATTTTATGCTTGTCAATATAAAGACTTGCAATTTTATAAAAATGCAGAATGCAAGCCTTTTTCATTTATTCTACAATCTTCCAGTTGCTTTCCTTATGCGGTGTCAATTCATACTGTGATACCTGCGTTGCCTTTGCCTGATTTACCACAAATCAGATTTTATCCCTTTCTTCCTCTTGATTGCCCACAACAGAAAAGAAAAAGCCCTGTCAAGAGCTTTGCCACCATTGGTGGTGCTTTGCACTCTTGATCGGGCTTTTTGTTTGCTGTATCTTCTCGCAAGAGGAAAAAAGTTACTCGTCCTCATCATCAAAATTGTTATTCCTTAATACTTCTCGTAACAGTTCCATATCTTCTTTTGAGTTCGGGTTTATCATTTTCACGACTTGATAAGGTGTCTTATACTTATGTCCCTCTATGCTTTCCCCAAACATATCCATACTGTATAAATCATCATAGCGGTCTAATAATTTTTGAAACTTCAAATGCTGGATAAATTCTTTGATTGGGTAAAGGTCGGACGCTTCAATGCTTTTCCCGTTGATATAGTCTGTAATATATTCCCGTAACTTTTCTAACTCATATTCCAGCCATTCTTCCTCGCTGTCAAAGAAGTTATCATAGTGTCCATGTTTCAGTTCTGCATTTAGACGTTCTTCGGCTCTTAAAAACTGACAGACTTCCTTTTCAGATTGATTGACATACTTCCATTCTCCCGACAACAATTCATTGGGCGTAACGTCCAGCACTTCCATTATCTTTTCCAGCGTTTCATAGGCAGGATAGTTCAACCCTCTTTCAATCTTGGAAAGGCTCTGCATATTGATACCGATTTTGTCCGCAAGTTCCTGTTGTTTCATTCCCCTAAATTTTCTTATGGTCTGTATATTATTTCCTAAATGGCTTATTTTCATTGCATAACCCTCCATATCTCGTTATATCTTCGCTATTATAAGTCTATCATGCTTAATATGATTTGTAAAGGCAAAAAAAGATATTGACAAATAAGCATATAAGAATTACTATGTTCTTGTAATCGAATAAGCACAATAGAATGAAATATAAAAACATTCAAAAAGAAATACCTATCTGATTAAATCCGTAGATATGAATATCGGTTGAAATGGAACTTGTTAGAAAAGGCAAAACAGAACTTGCTGACAAAGTATTTCTGACACGGTGGCGGAAGCCTCTCAGGCTTACCGCCATGACACCTTGTGTCAAGGGGAAGAAATGCTTTGTCGGCTGGCGAGCCTGCGAGCCTTGTCTGTGCCCCCGTTATCTAACAGGGGGGCACTATTTCACAAAAGACAAGTCAAAAACCATACACCCCCAAACCTGTGAGTAGTAATGAGAGGTTTTAAGAAGATAGTACATATCACACTTTTTGAAAGGTGGTTTACAGGTATTTCAAGGCTATTGTGGGATTGGAGGAATACAATGAACAATTTAGAATTTGCACTTGAAATGAAGAACAAACGTCTTGCCAGCGGTCTTTCACAAGGAGAACTTGCAAGTCTTACCCATGTATCAAGATATAGTATCAACCGCTTTGAGAACGGAAAAGCTAACGCCAGCAAGGAAACACAGAACATTATCCTGCGTTGTCTGAATTACTATATCTGCGATAAGCCTTTTTATCTGCTCGTTGATTATCTGTCTGTCCGTTTTCCAACGACTGACGCATTGGAAGTTATCCGAAAGGTGCTTGGCATGAAAGCAGATTATTTTATCCATTATGACTATGGGTATTATGGCTATAAGGAGCATTATGCTTACGGGGAAATCAAGGTCATGGCTTCTGATGATGAACACATGGGCGTATTTTTAGAATTAAAAGGGGCAGGCTCACGCAACATGGAATATGTCTTACAGGCACAGAACAGGGACTGGTATTCATTCTTAAACCGCTGTCTTGACTGTGGCGGTGTTATCCGACGTTTTGACTTGGCAATCAATGATATGTGCGGTCTGCTGGATATTCCTGTGCTATCTGAAAAATACAGAAATGGTGGTGCGGAATGTCGCTGTAAAAACTATGAAAATGTACAAGGTGGAAAATTAAGCGGAAAAAACCGTAATTTAGCAAGTACCCTTTATATCGGCTCAAAGGCAAGCACAAAATATTTCTGCCTGTATGAAAAACAAAAGGAACAGGCAACGAAAAAGAAACATACCGATATTATCAACCGTTTTGAAATTCGTCTGCGTGACAAAAAGGCGGTACAGGCAGTTGAAGAACTGTTATTGACGTATAACCCTCATGGGCTGGTGTTTTATCTCATTACCGATTTTGTGGAATTTCCTGACTATCCATTGTGGGAGATATTCATTTCCCATGACAGTTTACCTTTTGAAATGAACCCTGTACCTGTCAATATGGAACGCACTCTGCAATGGCTGGAAAGACAGGTCATGCCGTCAATCGTGATGATAGAGGAAATCGACAGGCTGACAGGTTCAAACTACATGAAAATGATTGATGAATGTACCCACCTTTCTGAAAAACAGGAAATGCTTGTGGAACAGATGTGTACGGACATATCAGACGTAATCGAAAGTGAGGGGGTGTTTTATGAGTAATACACAGGATATTCCCGTATGGGAAAAATACACCCTTACCATTGAAGAAGCGTCAAAGTATTTCCGCATTGGAGAAAACAAGTTAAGACGATTGGCAGAGGAAAACAAGGACGCTGGCTGGCTCATTATGAATGGCAACCGCATACAGATTAAACGCCGACAGTTTGAAAAGGTTATTGATAAATTGGACGCAATCTAATGCAAATGAGCCTTGTATGTGTTATGATGAACACAAGTCATATCAAGGCTCTTTCCAACAAGGAAAGGAGCAGACACCATGAAAGAAAAAAGACGGGATAACAAAGGTCGTATCCTGCATACTGGAGAGAGCCAACGAACAGACGGAAAATACTTATATAAATATGTAGACGCATTGGGAAACACAAAATATGTGTATGCTTGGAGATTGACACCCACAGACCCGACACCAAAGGGAAAACGGGAAAAACCCTCACTTCGAGAACTGGAACAGCAGATAAGACGGGATATTGAGGACGGTATCGACAGCACAGGCAAGAAAATGACGCTTTGCCAACTCTATGCCAAACAGAACGCACAGAGGACAAATGTGAAGAAAAGCACACAGAAACAACGGGAACAACTCATGCGGTTATTAAAAGAGGACAAGTTAGGTGCTAGGAGCATTGATACGATAAAACCCTCTGACGCTAAAGAATGGGCGTTACGCATGAAAGACAAAGGCTTTTCCTACAATACCATTAACAACCATAAACGCTCGTTAAAAGCGTCATTCTACATAGCCATACAAGATGATTATGTGAGGAAAAACCCTTTTGATTTCAAGCTAAGTGAAGTCATAGAAAATGATACCAAAGAGAAAGTCGCATTGACAGAGGAACAGGAGCAAGCCTTATTGTCATTTATTAAGACGGACAACGTGTATCACAAGCATTATGATGATGTGCTGATACTGTTAAAGACAGGACTTCGTATCTCGGAACTGTGCGGACTGACAGTAGCCGACATTGATTTCAAGAATGAAGTTGTGATTATCGACCACCAGTTACTAAAGAGTAAGGAACAGGGCTATTATATTGAAACGCCTAAGACGAAAAGCGGGATAAGGCAAGTGCCATTAAGCAAAGAAACGATACAGGCATTTCAACGGGTTATCAACAGCCGACCAAAGATAAAGTCGATAGAGGTAGACGGACACAGCGGTTTTGTGTTTATCAATCCGAAAGGTAATCCAAAAGTTGCCATTGATTATAACGCCTTATTTATCCGTATGGTAAAGAAATACAACAAGCACCACAAGGACAATCCCTTGCCACATATTACACCGCATACGCTACGCCATACATTCTGCACAAGGCTGGCAAGCAAGAACATGAACCCGAAAGATTTACAGTATATCATGGGGCATTCAAACATCAGTATCACAATGAACTGGTACGCTCATGCGTCCATAGATACCGCAAAATCAGAGGTTCAGCGTCTAATCGCATAGAAGTATTTACCACGATTTTAACCACGATTGACAGGGAAAATATAAGAAGATAGACCTAGATATGCGAGGTTTACCACAAAAGCAAAATGCCCGTAGAGCCGATAAAATAAGGCTTTGCGGACATTTGAGAAGATATAAAAAGATAGTCAAAAAGACATATATAATTTCTAAGAAAATAATCACATGTTGCTATTGAAGGAGGAAAATATTATGAAAAACTTCAAATACAAAGAATCACCTATTTTTCGTTTTTTACTTTTTTTATATAGTTTTGAACTGTTTTTTTTCATTATTGTATATTTATATGTCCATATAACAAATCGGACATATATCCCATCGAATTACATTCTAGTAATGCTCCTACCGGCTTTAAGTGCTTTGTTCGCTACTAATTCGGTATTTCCATATAACAAAGCCAATACTTTCTTTACTTTTTTTACCTTTTACTTTATTTTAATTTTTTTATATACAATATTTTCTTTATTTTTCCCGTATAATAATAAGCTAATTTTTAAAACATTGGTCGTTTTAGGTTCTTTAATTAGCCTTTATATTCTTTTCACTCTTCCAGACAAAAATCGGAAGCATACTGGATTAACCGATGATATTTCCATTAGAGAAATTTTAAAATATACAATATGTTTTATTTTTCTTTTTTCATTAATGGTTAGATTAGAGTTCTTTTGTGACTATTTTGCTACTCACGATTTAACTCAATTAACAATTCCTCTAGCAAATTGGAATAGATTACCGGAACTAATATTGACCTTTTTACTCACCTATATTCTATATTGGGGCGAAGAATATGGTTGGGGATACTATCTATTCCCTTTACTTACACAAAAATATGGTATTTACAAATCTATTATTTTTTTAGGGATTATTAAAATATTTTTTCATCTTCCTTTGGACTATTACTTAAATCCCAATACAATACCATTTGCTCTTCTTTTTACTAGATCCTTAATAATCTTTAGTTCTAATATTTATGATTGTTGGATTTACAAACGAACCTCCACTATATGGATAGCTGTAATACTTCATTATTTTAATAATAATTTATTAGATTTATGGCAATTAACAGACAAAAGCTTATCTTTTTCAACACCTTTAGCTGCATTCTGTTACACAGTTATATTTGGCTCTTTCATATTTTCAAAAACTTTCAGAGAATAATAGAAACATCTCTTTATCACTCTTCTCATATTGTTACTTTATTAATGGTATCAAAACAAGCCTGGTTTCAAATATATAATCGAAACCAGGCTCTCTAAATTCTACTACTCTATATAAATTAATTTTTGTCTTAATTATTCTACGATATACAAAATCAATATCACTTTTTACAAATTAAAACAGCATTCCTATTTTTCCAATCTACCATATCCATAGATATTACTGCTTCCAATACTGTAACTCCGTCTTGCCACTTTATCCCCACTGTTGCCTTCAATGGTATTTACGGTTCCACCACTAACGCTCTCTACAATTCCAACGTGGTCAATCGTTCCATTGTTTCCCCAGTCAAAGAAAATAATATCTCCTGCCGCCGGAGTATAACTGGCGTCCCGGAACCTGCCTTTACTTTCAAACCATTTCACACCGTCCGAGCAAAGAGAAAATTTCGGAATGACTCCACTCTGGATATAACCACTCTGATCTGCACACCATGACACAAAGCAGGCACACCACTCTACCCGGCTTCCAAATCCATACCAACTCCAGTAGGTTGTTCCGCCTTTTCCTTCCTGCGATGCTGCCACCTGAACGATTGCCTGATTGCCGATGCCTGTCGGGATTCTTCCAAATGCATAATACTGAAGCACATGTGGTACATACTGTTTGTCCCCATAACTGCTCCACCCCATTCTCTGTGCCATCATATCAGAAAATTCTGCTGCATTTGCAAGAGTATATCCACCTCTGGCTTTCGCCCATTCCAGATATCCATTTCCATAGTTGTAACTTTGCAATGCCAGTTTAATATTTTCCATATCCAGAGGATTTTTTACCCCTGCACGTTCCAGACAGCTTTTTATTTCCTGCACACCACAGGAAATCGAATACTCTGGATCTGTGATTCCATTTGGCTGTCTGGGATATTTTGTATTAAAGCTTCCTTCTGAACACTGCATCGGGTCAAGTCCTCTCCCGCCTGATTCCTGCATCATAATGGCTTTAATCAGTTCCATATACTCTCCAATGCCATATTGATTTGCATACTGTCGGATTAGTGGTTCGTATGCTTCTACTTCTGCACTGACGGAAGAAACCGTACTGGAATTATCCCCACCTGTCATGCATAGAAAACCACCAAATAAAATGACGATAATCAAAATCATAACCGCAATCCAACCACCTGCAGTCAATGCACTCAGTAATGCTTTTGTAGCTTCCATCAACGCTTTTATTGCATGTGTTACCGCTTTTGCTGTCTTTTTCACTGCAATCCTGGTATTCTGTGCAGTCTGCCTTGCTGTCTGCACTGCTTTTTCTGCTTTTTTCATAGAATAATGCATTGCCCGGACAGAAGCATTTGCAGTCTGCTCCGATGTCTTAATGCTGGTCTTTGCCGTCTGTTCTGCAGTCTTGACTGATTTTCCAGATGTCTTGATGGTACCCTTTCCGGTATTCTTTACAACCTGCTCCGATGCTTTCCCGGTCTTAATGGTTCTTTTATCCCGCTCAACAGTCTTGATTTTTTTTACAGCAAGTTTTTTCCCCTGCTCCTGTGCCTTTTCCCCGCCTGAAGGCGGTACTGGTCGGATTTGTTCTTTCGGCTGGTAAACTGTTTCTTCGCCTGCCAAAGAAACAGAAGCTTTCTCTTTCCTCCGTTCAATAATCTTTCCTGCCTGTCTACGTACCTGATGCCCTGTTTCGTGAAAGATGCGGTCAGCATACTCGCTGGCCGCATCTTCTGCATAACCCACCGGATTATTCTCTCTATCACTGGATTTCTCCGTCGATTGCATGACAGTTTCTTTTGTTCTGACATAAGACTGCTTAATATGGTCTGTCACTGTAACCGTCTTATCTAATACTTTAATATCCTTATGGACTTGGCGTGTTTTTATCTTACGATCCATCGCTTTCCTCCATTTGAATCTTTATCTAGCGTTCATGATTAGTTTCTTTTTTGCTCACCTGTAGCAAGTCCCGACAGTATTCCGGGTACTTTATGCGGATTGCTTCATAGAAATATGGTGCATAACCACAATCGAACATCTCATATGGGGTAGACAGACTTTCTTCTCCCTTCTCCACATATCCATTCCACAAGTTGAAAGCCAGTCTGGTCAATCGTGCCGAACCGCCTGTCTGCCACCCTTCATGCAGTGCTCCCGGTTTAATCAAACGCTCTTTAAAATCAAACATGCGGTCAACATGATTTCTGGTATCTTCAGAAATTCCCACACAATAAAAAAATGAACTGTAATAACTGTCGTGCTTTCCGCATTTTGCTAACATCTGATAAAAAAACCTTTCGTGTTCCTTTGATGAAAATCTGATTTCTGACATATTTTTCTCCTTTTCCGGCACTAAAAAAACGCCACAAATTGTGACGATTTCCGGTGCCATTCTCTTAAATTGATTATTGAAGTTACATTCTTCCCCGGTTGATACCGTCCTCTCCCGGCTTTGTGGTCATCAGTTTGTACAACCTTGTATTGGTCGGGAATCTATTGACGAACGGTACAAGTGAACTTCCGTATTTCACCAAACCGCAACCGGCATCTGCATTTGTGATATATCCCATTTGCTCAGTGGAGATATTCAGAAGTGTTGCCAACTTTGCTCTGTCCGGCTCTGCCTGATTAAGCATCACGATATACTCACTGTTGGAAATCATCGTACTTGCAAGAACAGAATCTAACAGATATTCCACGTTCTGGGTAATTGCTGTCGGAAATGCATTACGCTTACGAAATCTTCGCCATGCAGAGTTAAAAAATGCTCCGGAATACTCATTTTCAAATACTACATGAAACTCGTCTAAGAAAATATGAGTTCGCTTTCCCTGTTTCCAGTTCTCTGTTACCCGGTTCAGCATTGCATCAGTGATAACCAGAAGTCCCATGGTCTTTAGCTGCTTTCCTAAATCCAGAATGTCGTATACCATGATACGGTTATTCACATCAACATTACTTTCATGTGCAAATGCGTCCAGACTTCCATTGGTAAATAATTCTGATACCAGTGCCAAATCCTGTGCTTCCGGTTCTTCCTGTTCCAGAAACTTTTCACGCAACACCCGTAAAGTCGGCACTGCTCCGCCATGCTGATATTCCTCATAAACTTCCCCTACACATCGGTCAATAATGGAACGTTCCTTCGCATTGATCCCTTTTTTATCCAACTGCTCAAACAAAGATAAGATAAACTGTGACTTCTCAATTACCGGATCACCGCCATCTCCATATCCGTCTACCATATCCATTGCATTGATGTGGTCCCTGCTTCCTGCAGCAATACGAACCACTTCTCCGCCCATTGCTTCAACCAACGATGCATACTCTCGCTCTGGATCACAAATCAGGATATCGTCCTGCGTTGCCAGTGCCAGGAATACAATCTGCATTTTTGCATTAAAGGATTTTCCACTTCCCGGCACACCTAAAAGGAATGAGTTCGGGTTCAAGAGTTTTTCTTTATTGCACATGATTAAGTTATGAGAGATTGCATTTTCTCCACAATAGATGCCGCCTGCGTCCATAATCTCCTGCACCCGGAATGGCATCAACACTGCCACGCTCTCCGATGTCAGCGTGCGGACTGCCGGAATCTTTCGGTGTCCGATTGGTAGTGCTGTATTCAGTCCGTCCATTTGCTGAAATTTCAAAACTGAAAACTGGCATAACTTTTTCCGTCCAATGGTCAGAAGTGTTTCCGTATCTGCGTCAAGCTGCTTTTTCGATTCTGCAGTATGCACCATAGTCAGTACACCGAACATCATACGCTGATCACGTGTGGTCAGGTCGTCCATGAATTCTTTGCTTTCTTTTCTCTGCTGTTCCAAATCATAAGGAATCACTGCTGAAAAGTTATTGTTGGCATTCTGCCGTCTCTGCCAGTTCGTGATATTTGTCTCCACACCAAGCAGACGTTTTTCCACTTCCTGTACTGCTTCATCAGTCGGAACCGGAATCACATCAATGCTCAACATCAGATTCCGATTCATGTCGGTCAGTTCTGCTATCATATCGTCTTTGATGTAAGAAGCATATTCCCGAAGAAAAAGTACCCTTCCATAACGATCTCCCATACGGAAATAGTCTTTTTCAAATTCAAAGGTATCCGGACAGATATAATCTTTGAAGCTGTGTCCTTTTCTCATATTCTCCTGAATATCAAAATGGAAACCAGATTCTTCTCCAGTACGGTAAAAATCATGCAGAATCCGTAACTTATCTTCTCCATTTACCTCTGCACATTTGGAACCCAATCTTGCAAAATGACTGTTCAGCTCTGTTGTCACTCGTGCAAAATATGTTCTCGCTTCTTCGATTGTTTTCTTATAGCAGGATACTGTCACATATTTTTCCTGCACCATGCTGTTGGAACTGGTTGCCTTATCTAAAAGCATGTTGTTGTACTCTTTCCGGTATAAATCCAGTCCGTCCTCCTGCATCGGAATCAGAATTGCTTTTTCAAAATCCACTTTATTCAAGCGGCGGTTGTTGATCGTTATTTTTGTTGTTCCACCGCAATCGAAGGAATTTAACAAATCCATATATTCCAGAAACATGGTTTCCTTATCTACTTTGCTTGCCACCGCATAGTTAATATCTGTAAATTTATAAGTACGTGCAAATTTATTTCTCCCGATTTTAAAAATCCCGTCAGACCAGATGGTCTCGATGGGAATTACCTGCTGTACACTTCTTGGAATTACAAATTTTTCTTTATCCTGCTTGAAGATATTACTCAGCGTTTTTATCATTTTTCTTGCGTCCCTCCTTCTTCAGACTTTCCTTCTCATATTTTTTAATGACTGGTTCTAGCGCATCAAAATAAAGATTTTCTGATTGAAACATTAGTTTTTTCGGCATCAGGATTTCTGATTTTATCCATGCCCAGATAAACTGCTCCGCTGTCATTCCATGATATTTTACAAACCCGAACACTACACATGGGGCAGCTCCCAGTACACAAATCCAACTCACTGTTTCCATACTCATGTATGGGTGAAGCAAAAAATAAAGCCCAACGGCAATCCCGCAGGCTAATACTGAAAAGATAAACTGTCTCAGGGACAATCCGAAAAAGATTGCCTCTGTGTAATCCCTGATTTCCTTGTTAATTTTTACTTCCAAAACGATACACCTCCAAATCGCACATTTGTTATATTTTTCTGCTCTGTTATACTTTGGGTAAATGAAAGGGGGACTGACCTATGCCAATCACTGTTATGATTTCACTTGTTGTTACCGTTGCTCTATTCCTGATTTCTCTGCTGTTTCGGATTGCTGCCAGATTAAATCTGACCTTACCGCTGTTATACTTCCTTGCTGTTTCCACGATTCTGAATCCATGGGCAGCAAGCCATGAGAAACTAGCATTTTCAATCCTCTATCTGCTGACTGCCTTTTCTGTTCTCAGCTGGATTTCTGCTCTGCGACGCAAGTGGCAGGAACATCAATACTACAAAGCTATGAAAGATGATATGTCCTTCCAGATTTCTCGTGCCAGACAGAGAGGGATTCCATTAGATTCTATCCATTTCGATTCTCAAGGGAATATGCGGTATAACAATAGCGGAGATATTGTAGAATAGGCTCTTAACGCACAACAGGGTATGTACGTTTTCTTACCATACATACCCTGTTATTTCGTATTATCTTAAATCAATGCTACTCGTCTTATAACATTTTTCTTACATCACTAAATGTATTTTCTATCGAATCCACCCGTTCATTTTTAACATCATCTTCTACTCTTAAAAGAATATCCTGTAATTCTGCTTCTAGCTCCTCTGCTGAAATTGTTCCTTCCTTTTGGATAGATATTTCTGCCTCATTTAATTTATTCTGCAATATATCAAGAGCCTCTTGTTTATCCAATTCTTTTCTATCAGTATTTTCACCAGATTTCATATTAAGCATATTCTTTTCTCCCTCAAAAATGATTTTTGTCTTTTTCATTATTGAAACATAAATCTATATATTTTACAATCCCATCATTTCCCGCACTACTCGGTCTGACATTTTCACTGCCCCGACCAGTACAAGCATATTGAAAATCAATTCTCCAATATAGCTCCATACCATAGTCACTGCCGCTGCATCTGGATCGACTACTGGCGGTGATGATGCAAATAGTGAAAAAATAATGCAGGCAAGCACCACGATTGCTCCTTCCAGACACACTGCTGCATAAGACTTTAAAAAACTTCTTCCGATATTCTGGCTTGGTTCTCCTGCAAAGGAAGATAACGGAATCGGTGCAATGGCTGTATAAAGATATAATCGAAAAAATCTTCCGTATACACTCATAATCATAATGAAACTCAACACTGTAATAAACAATCCGCCTATTAACGTTACTGCCCATAATGGAATACTTTCAAAAAATCCACAATCTTCTACCGCTTCTATAATTTCGTCCGGTAAAACCGTATCTTCCGTACTTCCAAATCCTGCGGTCTGCATAATCGTACTGGTCACTCCTTGTATGATGTTGAATAACGCCATCATCAACTCCAGTCCATATGTGACTACGCCTTTTGCAATCGCAAAACGTATAAATATTTTTAATGCATGTTCCGGTCTTTTTACCTCTGTAAAACTTCCACAAGTCTTGACCACTCCGACTACAAAGAAAAGCACTAACAAAGCATAGCCGATTGCCTGCAACGCTCCATGAATCTGCACAATCACCTGCCAGATACCGCCACCCTTAAAGTTTTCCGGTGACTGTGTGAGTATCTGCCAGATTTCCGCAAGTTTACTGTTCCAGGTATCCAAGGCATTTTGCAAGTTCTGTACTACCCAGTTATCTGACACGTTCTAAACACCTCCTGTCTTAGTCGGAACGGTGCGGCTCCATGTGGGCCTGCACCGTCCCATTTCTTTTATTTTTGTATTCTTCTTAACCCGTAATCAAATTCAGGATTTCTTTTGCAAATGTAATGATTACACCACCTGCTAATGTTAAGAATCCATTGGCTCGCTGACTTGGATCGTGAGATTTCAGTGATAAACCAACCTGCACAATTCCAAATCCCAACAAAATCATTCCGATAGCACGAATCAGTCCAAAGATAAACGTGGACAGATTATTGATTACGGTCAGTGGATCGTCTGCCGCAAATACAGTACTTGCTCCTGCTGTCATAATCAATACCATGACAATATACACTGCCATGGCACGTTTCATTTTTGCTGTCATTGGCAGCTTCTTCGTTACTTTTGTGCTTTCTTTCTTCTCCTGCTTTTTTCGCATATCTAACTTCATTTTTTGATAGCCTCCTATATATTTTTTGATTTACGCATATTTCCGGATAATTTCTTCCAAATCTTCATCAGATAATAATTCGTATCCTTCACTTTCTAATGAATCATCAGCAAACTCGTCCTCCAGACTGTCTCCCAGTGAGATACTTGCCACTGCCCGGTCAACTGCTCCATGCAGATACGGCTTTCCATTCCCGTCAGTTGTAAGTCCCACATTGGGATGCTTTAAAATATCGAATTTCTCGTCTAAAATTGGTCTTTCTCCACGAATAAAAAGAATCGCATATCGGTTATCCAACATGCGAACTTCATCGGGTGTCATCAGCTCCCGCCCTGTATTCTGATAATTGGTGGAATAATTCCCGGAATGTCCCGTTGACTTTCCATAGGTGTTCGTGTCAATCGTTGCCTTTCCCAGAAGTTCGCTGACATATTTATGCGTCCCCTGCTCGTTGCCACCTAAATATAAAAATTCGTCACAGTTTCCCATAATGCTTTCCCATTGCTTTTCAAACAGTGCTTTTAACTGTGCTAGATTCTGCAAAATAATACTGACTGACACTTCTCTGGAACGCATAACGGACAGAATCTTATCGAAGTCATCCGGCAGTGAAACATTTGCAAATTCGTCCATGAGGAAATGCACATGAACCGGAAGTCTCCCTCCATATTTATGATCTGCCAGATAGAACAACTGCTGAAATAACTGGGTATACAATATTGACACCAGAAAGTTATAACTGGTGTCGTTGTCCGGGATTAACGCAAATAAAGCCACTTTCCGCTCTCCCAGTGATGGCAGGTCTAAATCATCTGTTGCAGTCAGTGCTGCCAGACTGGATAAGTTAAATTTCTCAAGTCTTGCTGCAAGTGTAATCTGAATGGACTTTAATGTCTTTGCACTACCAGAGTGATAATCTTTGTAATACTTCACTGCAATGTGTTCTGGATTTTTCATTTCCAACCGCTCAAATAATTCATCAAGTGGTGACTGGTACTGGTCATCGTCCTCTCTGACTTCTCCGGCACGTAACATTTCCATTACCATCGGGAAATTCTGTTCTTCCTCCGGTGCTTCATATCTCAGATAGAAAATCAGTGCTAACAGCAACATGGAAGCGGCAGTGTCCCAAAACGGATCGTTGGACTGACTGCCTTTTGGTGTAGTCGCTTTGAACAGATTCGTTACCAGTCTCTGCACATCATTATCGTCCTTCAGATATACAAACGGATTGTAACAGTAGCTCTTTTCCATATTGATCAGGTCAAGCACTCTTACTTCATACCCTTTTTCTTCCAGAAGATACCCGGTATCTCTCAGATTTTCCCCTTTTGGATCAAGCACCACAAAAGAGGTATTCGCCTGCATCAGATTCGGCTTTGCAAAAAATCTGGTCTTTCCTGAACCGGAACCACCAATCACAACCGTCAATACATTTCGCAAATGTTTCCGCATATTGTAGCTGATTCGTACATGCATGGTCAGCAACTTATTTTTTGTAAACCGCTTCTCCCTGTATCTGCGATTGATTTTCTTCACATTCCCCCATTTAGCAGAACCATGTTCTTCACCTCGTCGGTAATGTTTCTTGGTAGAAATATAAATCCCGATTCCCATGCCGTAAGACAGCAAAAAAATAAGGACAGTTTTTACACTGTCCCCACATAACCGAATGGAAAACGGATGGTTCATTGCTTCCGGGATTCCATCCAGAATCCCCATAAGACCAGACGAAAGATAAGGTGCGACAAGTAACGCAAACCAGATAACCGGGATAATTCCAATTACCGTCAGTATCAGACTGCTCTGCTCATCATCGTTCTTCATGGCTTCTGCGTCCTCGCTTTTCCTTCTCCGGCGGTACTTCGATTTTCTCAATGACTTTCATTAAAACATCATCGACAAGCTCCGTATCTTTTCCCTCTTTCAGCATCTGATTCCGCTTATCCTTCAGGGAATGGAACACTACGCCGCTCTCATATTTGTCCAGTTCTAACGTAATCGTATCACTGCTCATTTTGTTTTTCTCCTTTCCCGGATTTTCCTAGCGTGCTTCACCTCTATCATGCTCTTGAGTTTTCTGTTCACCTGTTTTATCTTCAGATTCCTTCTGTTCAACCTCGCTCTTTTCCTGCTGACGCCGATTCAGATTTTTGTCCTGCTCTAACACTCTCGTCATTCTTCCTGATATTGTATTAGCTGCATCTCTTGCTTTAGAAAGCTCTCCTCTTACCTCCTGTGGTTCCATATTTTCAAAAAACTCTGGTGCATGAGTAAAATCAAATTGGCTAATATCCATTCCATACTTTTTAGACAACATATACGTCGCACAATATGCGTGGAATGCATCTTCACTCCTGTCATAGTCAGGATTATCTTCTGCATATCCTGCAAATACCAGTTCCGGTACAAGACTTTGAAAAATTTCCTGTGCGTCCATACCTTTTCTCACATAAATGCAATTTTCTTCCGGTTCAAAATATGCCCCTTTGTTATCAGGCATCTGATCTGGCTCTGCTACGACAATATTTGCCGGGGGATTGCTCACCAACGCCCGAATCAGACTTCTTTCATCATACGAAACTTCTTCTATACTTTTATCGTTCATTGTTGTCTGAGAAATATCGTACAGCTTTTTGGCATTGTAATACGTTCCTATCGAACCGTCCTCTCGCTCATACGTCTTTCCCGGCTCCAGAATCAAAACCGGGTTCTGGCGTTCCATACGTTTCACATAGGTTCCATGATCTCTCCAGTATCCATAGTCACCTAATTTCTGAGAGTCTGGTCTCTGTGCCAGAATAAGAAGTGCATTATTGACTGCATAGCGGTCAAAAGTACTCTGTACATCCAGATAATTCTGAAGCATCTGACCATCTGTCGCTACCTGTGCGGTTACCTGTTCCGATAACTCATAGCAGCGATTCCTATTATTTTTGCTTTCTGCAATAAATGCCTGCACCTTATCGTCCTGTGGTACGGCAGATACATTTAATAATGAATCAAAACTGTTATCCATAAAATTTACCTCTCTTTCCCTTTTCTACTTGGTTTTCGTTTCTGTTGTGGCTGTTGGTGGCGAATCTGCTCCCGGTCTTTATTGCCATGATTTCTCACCGGATCATTTCTGTGCTCATGCTGTTCCGCTTCTTTCTTCCTTGCATTCTGTATCTCCCGAAGTTCCTTTCTGATCGATGGTTTCTCTGGCTTTTCCGGAGCGTATAACTTAGAAGTACCCTCTGCGGTTTTCTCTTGCTTCTTTGAGGTAGGCTCGGACAGACGGGATTTGGTCGTCTTTGCCAAAGAGGGGTTTTGCTCCTTCCCCTCTTTCTTTACCGGCTCTCCAAAAAGCTTATCCATAAGCTGATCCTCCTTGGATTTCTGCGGATAATCTTTCTCTGGTTCTGCCTGTCCCTGTTTTTCCTGCTGAACCTGTACTTTTTCCGGCTTCTTTTCCTGCTTCTCTGATTTTCCGGCTTTTGCTTTTTCTGCACGTGTCCGCTCAATTTCCGTCTTAATCTTCGCTGCTTCTGTTACAGATGCAAACTGGAATCTATCTACGATACGGTTGATCCTTGGTGCATCTTCTTCCTTTACAATCACATCTACCAGTCCGTCACTGCTTCCTCTTGGATTTCGGACTGCACAGTACAACACGCCATATCGTTTTGCTTCCTGAACAAATTGTTTCAAATCACTTTCTTTCACTGAAAATACCGTCAGTGGTCTACCTGATTTGACCAGTGTTTCAAGTCTTACTCTGCCTTTTGTCTTTTTCTTCTCTTTTAAGACCGCATACAGCATCACTGCCAGATGCTTCGCTCCTGTGCCACTGATCTTCAATGCTGCTTCACCGACTTCCAACGACATTCGTACCACCTGATCAGCGGCTTCGCCTGATGTGTTCATGGCTTTGTTCCTCCTTCTTCTCTTTTTCTTCCCGCACCATCTTAAATTTTTCTTCGATCACCTTGGAACGTGCGGCAATTCCATCACAAAGTGCTGCCTCCTTTCTGAGCATTCCGATTTTCTCTGTCAGAACTTTTATCTGCTCTTTCATTTCCTGTATTTCTTCTTCCAGTCTGTCTGCCCGAATCTTATAACGCAGATGCTTCCGTTCCTTCACACACTGCTCCATTTGTTTCTGCAAACGTTCTTTCAACAAAAAAAGCTGCTCCGCAGTATCAATGTGATAATGGCAGAGCAGCTTCGTCTCTTTTGAAATGGTATTCAGTTTTAACAAATCCTCCCGGAACAATACATGCACCTGTTTGTTAGACATTGATAGATGGTTTTTCGGCAGGATTCCCAAAAGATAACAATAATGTAGATACAGTCCCCGAAGTCCTCCGATTTTTCTTGTCTGCTTGAAGTTGCCGGATACCCGAATCTGGTAATGCCTCTGAACCGAAAGTTTCTTCTCGGCAGGTAATTCATTTTCTTCCAGAATCCGAACCCTGATTGCTTCCAGCGAATAATTCTCTCCAAAGTTCCTCTTTAACTTCAGACCACGCTCCCGCCCTTCCGGACGAATAGTAATGTCTTTCCCGAACTTAAAAGAATATCCTTTTTCCCGCAAATAAAAAAAGAACTGTTTTTCAGTCCTCGCCTTTCGGATTGCCTCGTCAACATCTGCTTTTACCATGCTGTGATAACTCGGCTTCCCTTGCTGTTCCGCCTGCCACTCGGCATAATGTTTTCCTTTTCCCTGTTCTGGCTGTTGCACAACCGATAGCTGATATTCTTTACATAAACGGTCCGACACCATTCGCATATCACGATAATCCTGATTTGTCCTGTGGTATCTTTTTCCGTCAAGGAATGAAACTGAGTTCACCACAAAATGATTGTGCAGATGATTTGCCTTATCCAAATGGGTTGCAATCAATACCTGATACTGACTGCCCCACAATTCTTCTGCCAGCTTCTTTCCGATCTCATGTGCCATTTCCGGATTACATTCTCCCGGTGCAAAAGACTGGTATCCATGAAATGCAACAATTCCGTCCTCTTTTCCAAAACGCTTTTTGACTGCGATCATTTCTTCTCTGGCGGTTGTCGGTGCACAATTAACTCCAGATACATACTGTTCCATCAGTTCTTCCGATTCTCCGACAAGTTTCCTTTCCATAGATTCAGATTGTCCCCGTCTGGTCTTTTCAGTATTCACCGCATAGGTAATTACATCCTCTAATCCCTGTGTGGATTGTGATTGATTCTCAGATATCTGCCCTTCATTGTTCTCTTTCGTCTTGTCCGGGTTCTCCGCATACTTAATTACTTTTCCTATCCAACCTTTGATACTCCAGATTGATGTCACTGCCATGATTCGTTTTTCTCCGGAAGTATTACTGCTTCTGTAATCTTACGGACTGCTTCATTGAACTTCCGCACTTCCTGATCGTATCGCTGCACATCTACCACATTTAACACATGTGCTTTCTGTGCAATCTGATTTAAGTTATTTCCAATTTTGTGAAGCTCTCGCATCATAGAATAATAATCTGGCGGCGGTGCATCTTTTGGAACAACACCGGAGATTAACTGTCTCAGGTACGCTTCTCGGTTCAGTCCGCTTTTCTTTACTTTCTTATCCAATGCTTCGGCTTCCTTTTTGTTCAACCGAAAAAGAATTGCTACATTACGTTTTCTCAACGCTCCATCTCCTTTGCTTTCTGTATAGAATCTGGTTCCTGGCGAATCTGGTGTTTTTCTTTATCGTAGCTGTAAACTCTGTCTGAGAGAACCTCCTCACGCTTAACCTCTGCCCAGTTTACTGCCCGCACCATTTCGCCCAATCTTCTTGGTTCAACTTCACCATTATCCGGTACAATCAAAACTTCATGGACTGATGACGGAAGAACATAAAACCCTTCTGGAAAAAGCTGCTCTAGTTTATTCAAAACCTCTGGTTGAGTAATCATAGATGCTCCATACTGCTTTTCCATATTTGTAAGTGCATACAGCATATCATGTGAACGAAGTCCAAATTCAACACTTTCATTTAAAAGGTTTGTTGAGTGTCCTTCTTCATTAAAAATACTCAACATCATTTCGTCCATTGACTGGAGAATCGGGGTATTTACAGGCTGTGTATTTGATCTTGCCTGTTGAAATATTTTTTTCGCATCAATATTCCAAATGCTGAGATGTTGATTTCTTACCTCCAAGGTTGCTTTTCCTTCTCCTGAATCTACTGGAAAATCCACATAGCAGATAGCAGATAAATCTTCAATATTTTCATGAGGCATTTCCTGCAGCATCTTTCGATTTGCCTGTGTGTTCACAAGTTTAATTGCCAGATGCTCTTTTAACGAATCATAGTTTGTCAGATCAATCCCGCTATTCATAAATGGAGCCCGGCTCGATTTCTCTATATAACTTGCAATCCTGTTCATTACACACTCAACAGGTTCCCCTTGTCGGATTTCATCAAAGAATTGTTCCATATAAATAATCGGACTTGCATTTCTTTCCGGAAGATTTACCTGTACTCCTATTAACTGAATTCCATTATTTTTATTTTTCTGCACGACCTGAAAATCTGCATCTTCATACTCTGGTGGAAGATAATTACGAATATCCTTTGCAACACCTTCCGCAAATACTTTCTCTGCTATCATTTCTTCTGTTCCCCTTTCTTTTTGCCCAATTTCTTTAAATACGCTTCGTAACGTTTTGCTTCTTTTTTCTTGTTTCTGATTGTCAAATCAACACTTACCATTTTCTTTCTCCTCCACTTACTTTCTATTCACCTGTAAAATGCACATTGCGATTACACCGACTACACTTCCGATAAATATTCCTGCAATAAATAAAATCATTTTCTTCATGTCTCCTGTTTCTCCATATTTTAACTATTGTGTAAGGGTTTCAGGGATTCTCCCTGACAAGCTGCTGTAGGACTGACAGACAGGAAACCTGTATGGCAATCCAAAGGCGTTGCTTGCTGGTATTGTGTATTCTTCTATACCCGTCTCACTGTTCCGGGTATCAGAAGATTTACTTGCCGAAAAGCAAATGCTTTTTTATTCTTTCAGTTCACAAATCCCGCAAGTTTCACACAAGTATTCACACTCTGTGCATCGTACATTTTCATCAGTTGCCATGCATTCTTCACTTGCCGGACAATACTTTTGACAACTTTCACACTGCTCCGTACAGCCTTCTTCTGACACTTTTTCAGCAATAATTCCAAGCAATTCATTCTGTTCTTTTTCTTCTTTCAACTGTGTTTCCAGAAAAATCTTCAACAGATCTTCACTGTCCACATCCTCTTCCATAGTCAAAGCCAACTCTTTTTTATGGATCACCGACAATTCATACTTCACTATTTTCATAAAATTTCGTCTCCTTTCTTCGTCTTCAGCGTTCCCATGGGCGGTTGCTTTTCTGATTTTTTGACTTCTCCCGCCTTGTTAATCCAAGGTTTAATCTCAGGCACAACATATCATTACAATCCTTTCCTTTCACTGGTGGCTGGTCTTGCACATGATATTTTTCCGGAATAACCGTCTGGATTGCTTTCGTTGCAAGTCTTCCGATCCGATCATTATCCAGATGCAATACAATCTCTTTCACGTCCGGATGCTCCTTCAAAAATCGTGCCAACGCTGCCGGAACCTTACTTTTTTCAATCTCTTTCGCAGGTTGATACACTCCTGCTAACGACAATAAATGCTCTGTCTGCCATTCCTTCCCGTCCAATCTCTGCATCGTTGCATAAGATAACAGGTCAATAGCCGATTCAAACACATGGACTTTATCGCTCATTTCTTTTGCCGGAATTGAAAAAGAATAGTTCTTATCACTTCCGTTTGCTTCCCCGATAAAGTTTGTATCGATTCCTCGAAGTGCTGCATATTGTGGTTTCCTTTGCTGATCCATACCGACAAATACCGCATTATGATGGTACGCACTTTCATAAATCCGTCCAGTTTCTATACAGAATCGAACAATATCATCGTCAATTCCCCGCCCGGTAAGGTAACTGAACACATTTGTGTGATACCGATTTGCTTTTGGTAACAGCAGATGTTTTTCTAATGGAATCTGTTCGTGCTCGGATACAGAAAGAGGCGGTTGAATATTTGCCCGTCCAGCAAGCAATTCAACCGCCTCTAAAAAGCTGTAATCTTTTACTTTAATCAGATAATCCAGTGCTGATCTGCCGCCAATCCCTCTGCTCCACCACATCCATTTACCATTAGAAATCTTTAAGCTGTCGTGCGTTCTGGTGGTGTAAGTGTTACCGGAAAAGTGAACCAATTCATATGGTTCATAATTTTTCAGGTACGTGAGCAGATCCATCTGCTTCACCTCCTGCACAACCTGAGGTGGTATATATGGCATAATTTTCCCTCCCTTCCTGCCCTAAATTGATATTGTTAACGCAATATCTGGGCACAAAAATAGCCAGGGAATCCCTAAATTGAAATCTCCTGGCTATGTAAATACGCAATAATATATTTTTTTACTTTTTTATTATCTCATTTACCAACACCTCTATCCGATGTCTGGACATATTATCACATTCTTTTTTTATTTTATCACAATAGTTTTGGAACTTATCAGCATTTGAACGATACAAAATATACATTATATTATAACAAGTATGATATCTATCCTCATCCACCTCATCTACCGGAAAGGAAATTCTATTATACAAAGTTTCTGTTTCCGACATGATAAGTTCATGATAATAGCTGCTATCGAAATATTTTCTGAGTTTATATGAATAATCATAAGCCTTTTTTCCATGAGTAGTATTTTTCAAACACTCCACATATGTTTCGATTATGAATTTCATCACTGCTTCATTTTCTTCTTGATATATCTCTTTTAATTTTCCAGACGACATATGAAACAAATCATATGTGTACATTAAATTTTCTTCTTGTCCATTCAGTGCCATTTCTTTCAGCATTTTATTTAACAGTTCCCTGTATTCAGATAAAATCCCGTCATTATCTTCTCCTAAAATATCGCTCCAAACAATATAGGAATCTGCAAACTGATTTAATTCTGCAAGATTTTTAGCTCCAAGCATTTCTTCTCTCAAAGTAGGTAAAACGATTCTTATCTCTGCATCAGATTTATAATAGTTAGCTTTATCTCCCGCCTTAAGAAACAAACTATACTCAGCTTCTAACTGTTCTTCATTTAATATTCCTTCTTCATAATATTTCAATATCATTTCTACCAAATTTCTACTGCACTTTATTCCATAAAGATATCTTCCAATTCTATGCTGCAGAATATTTTCAATCGTATTTGCCATTTCCTCTGTATGATCAGTACTATCCGGATTAATTTCCTTATAATACAAATTTTCTATACTCTCAACAACAACAGCAAAACATATTAATCTTAATTCCTCTATAAATTGCTCACTTTTATCACCTTTACAAAACAATTTTACATCTTCGAAAAAACGTTGAGCTTTTTCGAGTGTCCGCAAATTTTTAACTTTATGATTTATCAAAAAATTTTCAATAAACGCTTCGCTGATATTCATCTTATTCCATTCAACCTGCTCAGCACGCTCTGTTATATGATAAATTCTTTCAATCACCTTTTCATTATATTTATCAAATATTTCTTTTTTATCCTCTTGCATTTCTTCTGTATTTGCGACTAAAATAACTTTTACACAATTACATTGCTTGAGTTCTTCTACAACTCCAAATATATCCTCTAAATTTATATCATCACTCATTCTTTCCAAATCATCTATAACAATAATATGAAGTGTATTAAATTCTTTTGATAATAATAAAAATAATTCTCTTTCACTAGCAATACTTTGCAATACCTCTTTTGCCTGTCCTGCTTTTCCCCAAACTTTTGATACCGCTTCTAAAACATTACCCGCAATCTCACCTACCTTTCCACCAATATTATTCTTTAAAGCCAGCTGAAAGAATGCTTCATGATATATTTGTTTAGTATCTTTCAACCCAAACATTGATATTTTACAAACGTCTGGATTCTCTGTTAATGCCTCATTTATTGCATAAGACTTTCCAATCCCCCATGTTCCATCAAATAAAATTGCTCTATATGGAAGCTTATCCATATCCTGAATTATGCTTTTTATATTGTCCGCTTTCATACTTTATCTATACTCCAATAATTCACAATCTGCCAAAATTTTGTATTCCATATCATTGCTACAGTATATTTCAATATAGTATAACCTCATACTGTTTTCTCCACATATAAATTATAAAAAATAACTGGAGATTTCCGCATGAAAATCATCCAGTTATTTAACATTTTCCCTTAAGCAAGCACTTTTTCATCCAGAGCTTTGACTTCATCTGTGGTCATTTTCGCAATTTTTGCAATTTCTTCATAGGACAACTTACCTAATTCCAATAATTGCCGCGCCACTTCTACACGCTCTTCTTTCACTGCTTCATTACGCATATCTTCCATCGCTTTGCACATAGTCGCAACTCCTTTCTCATCTTCTTTAAAATATCGAACCCGATCTGCCAAAATTTTATACTTCATATCATCAGCATCAGTACAGGAAAAATCATGCATCAGCTTTCCTAATGCAGATTCATCTTTAATTTGTGAATTCACATATATAATATGTGATTCATCGCCAAACAATTCACCTGTTTCTTTTACTATTCTGTCGATATGATAGATTGGTAATCCTGCTTTCATTATATCATTTTCCGTAATAAATATAACATAGGATTCACACAAATTTTCATATTTTTCACCCGGTTCTGTGACATTTGCATCGATAAGACTGCTGTTATACCTCGCTCGTTTTACTCCTGCTCCCTTATCACTTCTCTGTATCTCAATATTATAAACTCTGCTATTCGCATCAACCGCCAGAATATCCAGCCTTACCGAACGCCCCTGCAGATTTTTAATATCCTGCTGTCCATTCACGCGCAATACTTTTAAATCTGTTCGATTCAAAATAATCTGAAGCAAAAACTCCGCACATGCTTTATCTTCAAATACCTTTTGCATGAAATCATCGTCCAACAATCTTAGTCCCCGAAGACGTTGTAAATCTTCTTCATGTTTCCGGTCAAAATCTAATTCTTTTATATTATTCTCTGCCATAGTATCACCTCTTTCTCGTTCCGCATTTTCCTTACTCTCTGTCTGTTTATAAAGCTTATCATAGTTTTATGTCCTTTACAAGTTCTATCCGGCTTCCAGAATTTCAACAACATTTATCTTATTTTAGTCAAAATATTATAAAAATCCATTATGCCTTTTACCGCTCATGTTCTCTTTTCTTTTGTTCCGGTTCTATCTCCACTCCTTCCCCATCATCCAAAAGCACCTGGTCTTTCTTATCCATATCCAAAAGCACATTTAATTCTCCAAGCCTTGCTACTTTTTCTGCCAGTTCTGCTTCCTGTGGAAACTCTTTCTGTGCTTCCTCTTTGGCATTCTCCAACTGCACCTTGAGGTTTTCCAACTTATCCTGACACCGTAACATTTTGCCTGGAATCTCCTGAATCTTATTATCTAGACGTGTGATATTACCATGAATATCTGTTCCAAGCGGTACATGGTACACTTGTTTTCCATACATGGAGATTACAAACACCTTCTGAAAAGAATCATAAGACAACTTCATTGGAAAACCACGATACCTTCCAATCAGCACTGCATCTGCCGATTTCATTGCTTTACACGCTTCGATGATTGCCTGTCCTGCTTCTTTCTTCTCTGTATATACCACATCATGGATCTGCATTTCTGGAAATGCCTCTCGGTCTGGCGGCGTATTTTCCTTTGCCAGTGCAATATCAGATTCATAATCCGCAATCCGTTGTTCACACTGCCTGATCTCATTTGGGAAATATCGCACTGCTTTATCTTCCATTTCATACTTCTGACTAAGAAAGCTCTGCTTCAATAGTTGAAGCTTTGATACCTGAATATCCAGATCCATCTTCTCTTTTATATACGGATTTCCAACCGCTAAGGCTTTGATTTCCGCATACGACAGTGCCACTTCATCAATATCCTCTACTGATCTTGCCGGACTTTTACTGGTCATGATCTGAGAGATAAATTTCTGTTTATTCTCAATGATCTGATATAGATACGCATCGAACGTCCCTTCTGTAACATAACGGACAATATCGACTTTCGGATTTTGGTTTCCCTGCCGAACGGTCCGCCCTGCTCTCTGCTCCAGATCAGTCGGTCATTTTTTGCGGACAGTTCAATACATGCCTGTCTGTTTCGCTCCCTGCTCCTGCGTTTCGTTTCCGTTCCTTGAACCTTTCTTATCCTTTTCCTGCACTCTGGGCAATACTTTGATATTGCAGAGCGGGGAACATATTCAATGCCGCACACCGTACAATTCTTAGGCTTTAACGCTGTCCACCGCTTTGTCGGTGTGATATGTAATTCACCGACAAAGCCGATGAATTTATAGTAAATCTTGATTTCTTGCCGCACCGTTCCGTCTATAAGTTTCTCACGTTCCGAAACAAGTATCTTGTCTATGAGTGCGTTTATGATGGTTGCGTCCAGTTCCTTAATGCCTTGATAGTTGCGGATTAGGGAGAGGAAGTCACGGACACCCTGCGACTTCTCATAGCTGTCGTTAAGCGTTTCCGTTACCTCTTTCAGCCTTGCTTCAATTTCAAGCTGCTCTTTCTGGTATTTCCCCGACATCATCTCAAAATTCCGCTCCGTAATACGCTCCATCACCTTATCTTCATAAAGGGAAGAAAACAGCCTGTCCAGTTCCGCAAGGCGTTTGTTCAGCTTTCTCTGCTCCTTTTCCAGTGCCTTTGCCCTGCTCTGGTCTGTTTCCGTGAGCCGCTTTTCAATCGCCCTCACCGCCTTTTCATCATTGACCGCCATATCCGCAAATCGGTTGATGTCGGCAAGAACAGCATTGAACAAGTCCCTCGCTTCAATGCTGTGTGCGGTACACATGATATTACCGTATCTGCCATAATTATTGCAGGAATATTGCACGCAGTCGATGATGTCGGGGCGTTTCCTCCTGTTGGCACTCATAGCCCGCATAGCATAGCCGCAGTCCGCACACTTGATAACGCCTGCAAAGATGTTCTCAAAGCCGCCCTTGTTTTCTGGTAATCTGCGGCTTGTAATAAGCTGCTGTACGGTGTCAAATTCCTCCTGCGTGACTATCCCCTCGTGGGTGTCTGGTATCACTTCCCATTCTTCAGGCAGCTTAGAGGGGCGTTTCTTGCTTTTCATGTTGGCGGCAATCCGCTTGTAGCCTGCAAGGTTTCCCGCATATATCGGGCTTCTTAAAATGCCCCTTACACTGTTCTCGCTCCAAATATAACGGTTTTCCTCGTTATCTTCAAAGTGCCGCTCATAGCCTGTTGCCCCCTGCGTAACCGCATAAGCGGCGGGGCGTAAGATATGCTGTTTGTTGATGTGCTTGCGGATTTTGGAGATTCCATTGCCCGCTAACGCAAGGTCAAATATTTCTCTTACAACGTGTGCAACTTTATCATCAATCAATAGGTGATTATGGTCAGCAGGGTCTTTGACATATCCATATGGTGCTGTCGTCCCCATGAATTTCCCCTGCTGAAACCTCGCACGGTACGCCGATTTTATCTTGACCGACACATCGGCAGAATACATTTCGTTTAGGATGTTGCGGAAAGGCGTGATGTCCATCGCTGATTTATTGAGCGTATCCACGCCGTCATTGACCGCTATATACCTCACGTTATGCTCTGGGAAAAAGACTTCCAGATATAACCCACAATCAAGATAGTTCCTCCCCAGACGTGATAAATCTTTCGTGATAACGCAGTTTATCAGACCGTTTTCAATGTCCTTAAGCATTTCCTGAAAAGCTGGTCTTTGAAAATTTGTCCCAGAATACCCGTCGTCCACATACGTTTTTACCAGATTCCATCCCTGCTTTTTTACATAATCTGTGAGGATGGATTTTTGTGTTGCGATGCTTGCACTCTCATTGTCCGTCCCGTCATCCTTTGACAGACGGCAGTAATTGCCGACATCATAAATCATATTTTTCGCTCTTATTCCTGCCATATAATAAAACCTCCGTATCTGTCCTATCTGTTTTCATGTTCCATTGCGTACATTCTAAGCGGACAGCCCCTCATTGTCGAAGGTGTCGCCCTCGGCAATCTTCTTCCGAATATCCTCGGAGATAATCGGGATAAATGCTTCTGTGACTGTCTGTGTGCCGACATATTCACGGCTGATTATCATCTGCACTGGTGCTTTCGGCACGACACGCTTTCTCTTTTTATCTTCTTTCTTATCCTCGCCCATACTTAAATCTTCCTTTCCAGACAGGGCGAGAGAACGTCTGGAAACGCCCCGCCCTGTCAATCAGATACCATCAATCCCCGCTGTTTAATTCTTTCTGTAATGCTTTAAGGAGTGCCGCCGCTTCATCAGCGTTCAACGTGATACCCTTTCCGCACTTCCCACGGTTCGGGGAAAAGCTGCGGATGTCATATTTCGGCTCTCTCCCGTTCCATGAGATAAGATTGATTTCCTTTGTGTAGCCGCTGTCACTCGCAGACAATACGGCGATTTCCTTTACAATCTTATACTGGATTTCTTTCATTCCTTACCTCATTTTCCTTAAAATCCTGTCTTTCTCCTGTTCCAAATTCCTGCATTTACTTCCCGAAAAAAGAAGATTAGCGGCTGTCCCTGCCCCGTTTTCTCTGCAACTCACGTTCCAGAAGTCGGATGATGGTTTCCTCCATCTGCTTCGGCGTTGTGTTCTTCGGAAAATACTTTTTCAGCTTGCTTGTGTTGATTTTCAAGGTTTCTTTCTGGTTGCCCTTTTCCTCCGTCATAATTGCAAATATCGTATCCATGTCAAGCCGCCCGCTCTGGCTTAACTGTTTCATCCGCTGTGCCTGTGAAAGTGAGGGTGTTGCTTCTTCACTCTCCATCGTGGCAAAGAGGTTTTCCTGCTCGTCTTTCTTCAAAAAGGACAGCTCCACCGCAGGCGTGAGGGCGATTTTCCCCTCGTCCACCATCTGCAAAATCGGCGGTATCAGTTCCGTCAGGCGGATGAAACGCTGCACGGTCATCCTGCCCACGCCGAAGCCCTGTGCCACTTTGTCGTCCGTCCGCAACTTCGTCACAACTTGTGACGAGGTTAAATCCGTGCGGAAACCCTGCCGCTTCATGGCTTCGGATTTCATCTTGTAGGCAAACGCCCGCTCGCTCGGCAGGATATTTTCACGCTGCAAATTGCTGTCTACAAGGGTGATGATGGCTCGGTCACGGTCTAAGGGCAGGACAAAAGCGGGGATTGTGTTTATCCCTGCAAGTTCAGACGCACGGACACGCCGCTGTCCTGCAATCACTTCATAGCCGTCCCCGTCCTCTTTCGGGCGTGTGATTATCGGCGTGACAATGCCAAATTCCTTGATGCTTTCCGCTAACTCTGACAGCGTTTCATCCTCTGCCACATGAAACGGATTGTCGGGAAACGGGTACAAGTCTTTGGTCTTTAACACCTTAAAATCCTGTTTCTTCATTCACTTTTTACCTTTCTCTTGATTTATTTCTTCCTGTTTTCTGCAATTCTTCTAATACGTCTGGCGGGATTTTCTTTAATAGCCGCCCCATCTGCTCATTGGTTCTCTGCAATTCAAATATCTTCTGATTCGCTTTCTGCACCTTTAATTCCTGCTCGTACTTTTCATCACGCATACGCCCCGCATAATCTGATTCCTGCCCGATTTGCTCCTTTAGTCTGTCGATATAGGCACTCTGCTTACTGATTTCCTTAGAGAATTTCTCCACGTTTGGGAGCCATGCCGCAATCAGTTCCAGTGCCTTGTCACGCTTCTTCCCTGCGTTAAAGGCGTTGATGTCGGAGAGGGCAGACACGATTTCCTCATACTGTTTATCAAGCCTGCCGCCCAATTTATAGAGCCATGTGGGGACGTGTTTCCGTTTCGTTTCCATTGAGGACTGACCCCGTTCAAGCTGATTCCACCGTGAGGACATCCGCTCATGGTAGGCGGTCTGCCACTCGGATAATGATTTCTGGTTGCCTAAAATAGACTTTGCTGACAACTTATTGTCTGGCGTAATCGGCACAAAACAGAGGTGCATGTGCGGTGTTCTCTCATCCATATGGACAACTGCGGAGAGGATATTTTTCTCCCCGACACGCTCCGAAATGAAGTCCAGAGCCATCGTAAAATACGCTTTCTGTTCTTCGGGCGGTAACTGGTTCATAAATTCTGGCGAAGCCGTGATAAGCGTTTCCACCATCATCACGCTGTCTTTCCTTGTCCTGCACCCCGCTTCGGCTACCATACGGTTAATCTCTTTCTTGTAGGTGTAGCGTGGTGGTTTTACAAGGTGATAGTTATTTTTAGAGCGTTCCATATCTATATCTGGATTGCTTTTGTAGGCTTCTTTCTTCCGCTCGTTGTGGCGTTCACAAGCCGCAACGCCGCCCGCTTTGCGTTTCTGGAAACGCAGGATTGCATAGGGCATAATCCATCATCTTCCTTTCTTCGGCGGGTAACTGCCCTTTGGGTGACAGCGGTGACAGTGGTGACAGCGATATTGGGATACCCCCTCGCATGAGCCGTCACCGTCACCCCGACATTCTTTTATCCGAAGCCGCAAGGCGCAGGATAGCAGGGCGACAGCTCTGCCTTAAGGGAGCCCAGAGGGAACGTCTGGCACACGACTTTGCAGGGCAAAGTGTAGTGTGTTACACCCTGTAAACGCAGTCGGAAAAATCAGAAGGATTTTTCTGACCGCAGGGGTGGTTTTACACGCCGAAAAGGGCGGGTAAATCCCACGCCTGCACTTTGCGTTTGCGGGGTGTTCTCCCGTAGGGATGACAGCGGCAGGGTATCCTAAAATCACTGTCACCGCCGTCACCGCTGTCACCCGCAGGGCAGAGCCGCCCGCTTTACACGGCTTTAAGCTTCAATGACAGTAACAGGGGGTATCCCAATATCGCTGTCACCACCGTCACCGCTGTCACCCTCCTGCCTTGCAAGCGAAATCTGCCTGCCGTGTTTTTTGCGGCTGTACTGATAGGCGATATGGTTCTCACTTAAAAATGTGGTGCGGTATTCATTTAGCCATTTCGTAATCACCGTGGGTATGGTTTCCGTTTCTCCCATTGCGGCTAACAGTTCCGTTGCCGTGCCTGCCCATTTTTCCTTATCCCTCATAAAATCCACCAACCGAAAAAGGACGTCTGGTATCGTTTCTTTCGCAAGCTGCTCCTGTGTTTTCCTCTCCACAAGTTCCCAACTGCAATCACGGAAACGCAGCGTGTATTCCTGATAAGGCGTATCCCTGCCTGTCACATACAGCTTGGCGGTATCGGATGCCCGTTTCTCCTTTTCCAGAACAAAGGTAGCGTCCGCACTCCCCGTTAAGCCTGTCGTCCCAGACACCTTGTTGAACACATCGCTGTCATT
This sequence comes from Dorea sp. Marseille-P4042, assembly GCF_900290215.1. Taxonomy (NCBI): domain Bacteria; kingdom Bacillati; phylum Bacillota; class Clostridia; order Lachnospirales; family Lachnospiraceae; genus Dorea; species Dorea sp. Marseille-P4042. Next base: position 470,934 of record NZ_OLMI01000002.1, read on the forward strand.
CTGCTTTCGGATATGGTGTACGACTACTACCGCCAGAGAATGCCTATCGGCAAAGTCTTTGATTAGGGAGATGTCCCCATAGTCGCTTGCGTAGGCATTGTCTTTTGAAGCTGTACGGACTTTCTGCAAAGTGTCAATCACAATGAGCCTGCTGTCTGGATAGTCTTTCAGATAATCCTCCAACTGCACGATAAGACCGTCTGACAGCTTGCAGCTTGCCACGGCAAAGTGAAGCCGCCTGCTCGCTTCGTCCGTCAATCGGAACAGCCTGTCCTGTATGCGGCAGAACGTGTCCTCAAGGCAGAGGTAAAGCACGTCGCCCTCCATTGTCGGCATATCCCACAAGGGAAGTCCCTGCGACACGCATAGGCATAGCTTCAGCATGAGCCAGCTCTTGCCTATCTTCTGTGAGCCGCAGAACAGCGATAAACCTGTCGGAATAAGGCTGTCCACCACAAAGGACGGTTTCTCAAGCGGCTCATAAAGGAGCGTTTCGGCGTTGACTGTCTGTAACTTCTGCATGGCTTTCCTCCTTTCGGGCGGTGTCTTTGTTTTCGTTGCACATAGGCGTTGACCTCCTTAAAAATAGATTTACTCCCATGAAAAAAATGAGAGTATGTAATGCCGCCAATCCCACACAAATAAAAAACAGATTTCTTTTTCGGGCGGTGTCGGTCACGGTTGGAGATACTTCCTCATTTCCGCCTTTACTTTCTCCTTTGCAATCGCAACAGATTTCTGTATTGCCGAAGCGGTGCAATGCTCCATAGCGGCGATTTGGTAAAAATTGAACCCATACTCGTAATAGAGCAGGAAACGCCGCCTTTGTATCTCTGGCAGGCTCCCAACCGCCTTACAGAGCGTTTCATTCCGTTCTTCCTCAATCATGCGTTCATCAAGGCTCTTAGGCACACGCAACGCCCGTCTGTAAAGGGTTTCGTCCCATACCTCGTTAAACTCCCTGTGCCGCTCGTCCCATTGGAGAAGATTCCTGTTCCTGCGCTCCATCTGCCGAAACTCCATAAAGAACTGTTCCGACACTTCCAACTCGTGGGATTTGCCCTGCCCGTCCTTAAAGCTGATAAAATACCTTGTGCCGCTTTCCGTGGATTCCTCCCAAAGCGTGTACGCCTTAGCCTTATATGCCATCCCTCTGTCCTCCTGCCAAAAAATAAGCGGGGAGATTCCACTCCCCACCCAGTAGCCCGCAGGATAATGGGATGTATTAGACGCTTACAAAATTTTCCGCAGCTTCTTCCGCAGATGGTCTAACCTCGCATAGATGGCACCAGTCGTCAAATGCACAAGCGGGGCAATCTCCTTTGTGGAATACCCCTGCATTTTCAGCAGGACGATTTTCAAGGTACGCCCGTCCACCGTGACTAATACTTGATAGAGATTTTCGCTCTCAATCTCGTCCAGTAACTCCGCAACCGTACCCACTTCCGCCTGCCGCTCCCTGTCTGCCATATCCTCAAGGTATTCCGCAACGTCATTCGTCCATCGGTAAAACCGCCTGTTGGAATTGAAGTCTGCCCTGTCCTCTATTCGTATCTGCTCAATGGTCGCTTCATCAACGCCGCACTCACGCAGCAGCTTTTCCTCCGCTTCTTTCCAGATACGCCATTTCCTGTCCTCCCGTCCGTGGTTGTATGCCATTCTTACTTCCTCCAATCAGAATTGATTGAGAGGGCAGAGAAAAGCCCCCCTCATCTTCCCAAAGGAAAAAACAAGGGGGCTGAACGCCTTAAATTTTAATTTTCTATTATCTTTCTTAGCTTTATTAGGATTTTGGCTTTGCGTTTGTTCACAACGCTCTGGGTTATGCCTAACCTCGCCCCGACTTCACGCTCGGAAAGTCCGTCAAAAAAGATTGCCTGTATCAGTTCCTGTTCACTATCCGACAGCAAAGGCAGGGCAGCTTTCAGCCTGTCCACCATGACCGCATTGACAACGATTTCCGCAACGTCCATCGCTTCATCAGCGATAAAGTCCAGAGGATTCCCCTCGCTGTCTGTAAACCCGTCCAGAGATAGCAGGCTGTTCTTTGTATCTAATTTTTGCAGATAACGCCACCGTTCCTTGTCACGATAGAAGTCTGTGTATTGCTCCCTCACGACTTCAAGCAGACAGCCCTGAACGGGAATAAACAGCTTGTCCATATAGGTCTGGTCGGCTTGCCTGCGGCGGCAGAAGTCCGTGTAAGATAATTCCACATAGCCACCGCTTTCTCTGATATATACTTTTTTTGGTGCATACTTCACCGTAAGTACCTCCCATCTGAATTTTTGAAATCTAAAATCCAGATGGAGAGGCGGCGAACGACACCTAATATAAGAAACAGCCCTGCGGCACTTTCCAACAAAAATCGACAAAAGAAAAACCGCAAAGGCTCTGTGACCTTTACGGTTATAGGAAATAGTAATTCTGTTGTATGGAGATTGTACTTCTACTTTCAAGGTGAGAAGTACCGCTGCACTGGCAGAAATTTTTTTAACTGGTTTCCTGCCGTTCTCTGACATGCTATGTATTGATAAATTTTACTTCGTATGAGCAGATAAATAACCGCCCGAAAAAAGAACATAAAAAAATCCCTCCAAATTAAAAAACAAATTCAGAGGGTAATTTAGGGTATAACAAAATAACCCACCCGAATATCGTTTTTTTTATTTGGTGAGTTTGTTCTTTCAAATACGAAACAAAAAGAGCCGATGATTCGTGAATTGTTCCACAATTTCATCGGCTCTGCGTCTTAAGCGTCTGGCTCTTTGATGACAGTTATCTTCAAGTTGTCAACTTTAATCAATCTTTCTTGTCTGCATTTTGGACAATAAAGAGGATAATTCTCCAAAACAGTGTCCTTCCTAATTTTATTACGGGTTTTGCTCCCACAAACAGGACACAATATCCATTCGCATTTCATCATAATTAGTCTCTAATCCTTTCAAATCTCATTTTATATGACTTTTGCAAGCTGTTAAGCTAACTTGTGGAACATATGCCGAACCTTATCTATACGGCTATTCGGGCGGCGGGGTTGGCAAATAAATTTACCAATAGCTGGCTGGTATCCTTTTAACTCTGTCAAGCAGACTCCCTGCCCATTCGTGAAATAAGTTAAATCGTTCCTGTATTCTTGAATACATCTGGCAGGGATTTCTCCTTTCAGAATGACCTCGTCATTCTTTATCTGAGTACTTACAATATCTGCACAATACCTTGGAGCATCATGATACGCCCGTGAGAGATATTCCTGCGGTGCATAAATTTCAAAGTGGAGATATGGCTCTAATAGTTCTGTCCCTGCTTTTTTTAAAGCCTGCTCCAATACGATAGGGGAAAGCAGCCGAAAGTCTGCGGGGGTACTTACAGGGCTATAATACAATCCATATTCAAAACAGATTTTACAGTCTGTCACTTTCCATCCATACAACCCCTGCTCGCAGCCATAAAGAACCCCCTCCATAACCGCATTTTGGAACGATTGGTTTAAATATCCAAGTGAAACTCTGCTTTCATACTGCACTCCGCTTCCAATAGGGAGCGGCTCTATGGACAACCCGACAGAAGCCCAGAAAGGATTTGGCGGGACTTCTATGTGGATGGTATATTCTGCTTTTCTAAGTGGTCTTTCCATATATATAACAGTAGGCTCTTTTATTTCTGCCTCCACATGATATTTTTCCTCAAGGATGGCACAAATGACTTCCATCTGCACATTCCCCAAAAAAGAAAGTATAATCTCATGCGTTGTAGTATCCACATAATATTTTAAAAGAGGGTCGCCATCTGAAATTTCTGTAAGTGCCCCAAGCAATATTTCCCGCTGTTCAGATTTCTTTACTGCAATCGTTGTTTGGAGCATAGGGAGAGGATTTTCAATAAATTTTCTCTGCGGCAACAGCATTCCGTTCCCCAAAATACTGTTTAGCTGCAAAACATCATTTGGTAAAATTACAATATCACCAGAGCAGGCTGTATCGGATGAATATAATTCACCGTTTGTCGGAACACACATCTCTGTGATTTTTATTTTCTCTTTTTCAGATATTCTAATAACATCCCTCAAATGCAATGTTCCGCTATATATACGCACATAAACAAAACGCCGCCTTTTCTCTGAATATTCAATCTTAAAAACCTGCCCGCATAGTTCAGATTGACCTTCAGGCGTTGATGAATAAAACTTACTGGCAATTACTTCTATAAGCTGCCGAATCCCCAGATTGTTTTTAGCGCTTCCGTGATAAACGGGAAATAACGTTCCGTTTTGGAATCTCCTGTTTTCTTCCTGTTCCAGTTCTGACATTTTAAACGGTTTTCCTGACATATATTTCTCTAATAGTTCATCGTTTCCCATAATTACCGCATCCCACTGTTCCATATCATCATTGTCCGTTACATTTACATGGGGATGCTGCCCAACCTTTTGCTTCACTATAATTTCCGAAGAAAGCTTTGCTTTCATTTCCCGATATACCATTGGCAAATCAATCCCCTCTTGGTCAATTTTATTGATGAAAAAAATTGTCGGAATCTTCATTGTCTGTAGTGCATGAAACAGTATACGGGTCTGTGCCTGTATGCCATCCTTTGCAGAAACTAATAATACTGCTCCGTCTAATACGGATAAAGAACGGTATACTTCCGCCAAAAAATCCATATGGCCTGGCGTATCTATAATGTTGACTTTTACATCCTCCCACTGAAAAGATGTCACTGCTGTCTGGATAGTGATTCCCCTTTGACGCTCCAAATTCATTGTATCTGTCCTTGTTGTGCCTTTATCTACGCTCCCTAGTTCTGCAATTGCACCACTGGTATACAATAAACTCTCCGTTAATGTTGTCTTTCCTGCGTCAACGTGAGCCAGAATGCCTAAGTTAATTATTTTCATGTGATTTTCCTCCTATCAACACCCAAAAAAGGGCATAAAAATACCCAGTGATAAATACTCCTATCACTGGGTAAATAACTCCAATAGCCCCAAAACACTTATATGTTTTCGGGCATATAAAATTACATGATAAAAGTATTCTTAAACTGGGTACAAAAAACTAAGCCCCATATTAAAAGTGAAACGGGACTGCTACTTTTTGTTCCCACTATCAAATTGACAGTTTATTTAAGAATACCTTGCCGCATATTTATTAACTCCTTGTATAATACTGAATCTAATTATATTCCTTAACCCTTTATTTGTCAAGCTGACAAACTAAAGCAGAAAAAGCGGCAGGATTTCCCCTGCCACTAATCATCTGTTTATGCAAAAATAATTTCCTTTTCCACAATCTCCCTCGCACAAGCCCTTATGTTATTGAGGTATCCTGTCCATTCTAAGGCGTTTTCTGCCTTTAGCTGTTCCGTTATGCCCTGTGCCTGTTTCATGCCCTCTATGAGCCGTTCAAAGCGTTCCTGCGCCTGTCTGTCGATGTCGGCAAGATAGGCGTTGAGCCTGCCGCTTGTGAGAAAATTGGTGTATGTAACTTTGCGGTATTGCTTCAGATAATCTAAATGCCGCTGTCCCCATATGCCTATCGGCTGTTCTTCTTCGGCGGGTAAAGTCATACATGGAATTAGATAATCCTCTTGTCTTTCGTATCTTCCGCCCAGTTCCTCAAATAATGATTTTGCCATTGTATGTTACCTCCACATTCTTTTTTATTTTGAATGTCCGCAAAATCCGTCCTACATCTCTCGGACGCCATGGACAGTCCAGGTCATGACTTGCAATAATCAAATCCTGCACGTTCATACCTGCACCCATTTTAAAAGTGCTGCCCATCAAAATACGGACAGCACCTCTCCTTACTTTTGAAAATAATTCTTTTTTCCGAACCTCAGTATTAGCATCATGAATAAATGCAATCTCCTCCGGCGGAACACCTTTGGCAATCAGCTTATCCCTTACATCGTTATAAACACTGAAACTTCCATCTGTTTTTGGGGTAGATAAATCACAAAATAACAACTGTGTCAGTCTTTTTTCCCTCCCCTGCTCCCAGAACTGATAGACTTCCTCTACACACGCATTGACTTTACTGTCTGGGTAATCCGGTAACAATTCATTCATCATTCGCTGATCCAGTGCCAGTTTTCTTCCGTCATTGGTAATCAGAAGCATATTATCTTCGGTGGCATTGACTAGTCCTTCTCTCACACGCTCCGCACGTTCTCCCAGTTCTGCAACCATTTCTCTCTGCATTTCGCTTGGTTTTACAGATACCACCCGGTATTCTGCTTTCGGCACTGGAAGATTCAGCATATCGGCAGTCTGAATGTCTGCCACCTCCCGGAACATCTGCATAAGCTCCGGGAGATTATAAAACTTTGCGAATCTCGTTTTCAGACGGTAGCCTGTCCCTTCCGGGGCAAGCTCGATTGCTGTCACTGTTTCTCCGAAAGTTGATGCCCATGCGTCAAAATGCTGTAGGTTATGCTCCACCAATGTATGATGCTGCAAGTATCTCTGCATGGTATATAGTTCCACCATACTGTTGCTGACTGGTGTTCCTGTAGCGAATACCACACCTTTTCCTCCAGTCAGTTCGTCAAGGTACTGGCATTTCATAAACATATCAGAGGACTTCAACGCTTCTGTCTGGGCAATGCCTGCTACATTTCTCATTTTCGTATATAGATACAAATTCTTGTATCCATCCGCTTCATCAACAAATAAGCGGTCAATTCCCAATTCTTCAAAGTTGATCACCTGGTCTTTTTTACTCTGGTCATTCAGTTTTTCCAGTCGCACAAGCAATGACTTCTTCGTCTTTTCCAACTGCTTGATTGTAAATTTGTTTCCATTCCTTGCTTTTTCCTCTGTAATTCCCTGCACAAGTTCCTCAATCTGACTGCGGATTGTCCTTTGCTGACGTTCAATGCTCAATGGAATACGTTCAAACTGACTATGCCCGATAATTACCGCATCTATATCACTGGTAGCAATTCTGGCACAGAATCTTTTTCGGTTTTTGGTTTCAAAGTCTTTCTTGGTTGCCACCAGTAAATTTGCTGCCGGATAAAGCTGTAACCACTCGGCTGCAAACTGTTCAATGATGTGGTTCGGTACAACAACCATGGACTTGTGACAAAGTCCCAGTCGTTTACTCTCCATTGCAGCCGCAACCATCGTATACGTCTTTCCTGCTCCAACTACATAGGCAAGCAGCGTGTTCCCGCCGTACAGGATTCTTGCAACACCATTTTTCTGATGTTCCCGTAGCCGGATTTCCGGATTCATTCCATAAAAGTTCAGATGACTTCCATCATATTCCCTTGGTCGGATTGCATTGAAATTTTCATTGTAATAATCAGTAAGTCTCTGCCTGCGCTCCGGTTCTTTCCAAATCCAATCCTGAAATGCCTGCTTGATCAGATCTTGTTTTCCCTGTGCTATGGCAGTTTCTTTCTTATTTAGAACAGCTTTTTTCTTTCTGTCATCGTCCTCCACATAATCGTAAATCCGAACGTCTCTTAGATTCAAGGTATCTTCAATAATCCGATACGCACTGACTCTTGTTGTTCCATAGGTATTGTTTGCCTTTACATTCCCCTTATCCAGACTTCTTCCCTCTACCTGCCATTCTCCCGTATATTTAGAAAAATGTACTTTTATTTTCCACTGCATATAATTGGGCGTATTCAATAACTGGAACATAAAATCTTCAACATCACTCTCCGGAAGCCACGTTGTCCCCAGTCGGATATTGATTTCTGAAGCACTTAAATCCTTTGGCTGTACTTTTTGCAAAGCAGTTACATTGACCTGATACCTTACATCTGCCTGTGCCGCAAGTTCTGCCACTTTCAACTTCTCTCTTACATTCCCTGACAAATATTCGTCTTCGGAAACATACTTTGGATTCTCTGTATCACTTTCCGGTAAACGAAAAACAACGCCGGACAACTCCTGTTCCAGTTCTTCTTCTGTTTTCCCGGTCAGTTTCGCCATGAAAGGCATATCCACTTTTGCTTTTTCTGCAAGAGAAATTGACAATGCTTCACTGGCAGTATCCACACTGTTCACTACCTTATGTGCTTTGATTGTCCGCTTAGAAAACATATCCGCTTTCCGTTCCAGTGTTCCGTCTTCTGCAAGAATCTCCAGTGAACTCAGCAATGGATAACTATTATCGTCTGCAAATACACGCATATTGGCACGATCATTTAACAGTCCGTATTTACTGCGGAAGAGATCATACAGACGGTTTAATTCCTTCTGTTGTCCTTCGATTACTGCATCAGAATATCCTTCTGTCTGATACCGGATCAGTTCTCTTGCACAATCCCGGATTGCAATCATACCTTTCACACGATTTACTCCAGTCACCGGAAGTGTTACCGGCTTCATACGACTGTTTTCCCGATAGTAAATCTTTCCATCTACCAATGTGTAAGAATAATTGCTCACCGATGGATCTGCAGGAATCGTATGGTCTTCTTCCTCCACCAGTTCTTCCATTTCTACTTCTTCAATCGTACCCTTTAACGCTTCAACTGCAACTGAAAGAAGTTCTGACAGTTCTCTGCCCTCATACGGTCTGCAAGTACTTCTCATGCCATACGGACCGGATTCCATAACCATTTCTCCCAGTATCATTTCCGGGTGCTGTACATAATAGCGGTTCTGTTCAATGCCGTTGTCATCATAATCCAGATATACCCAGTCCGGTTCCTCCAGTGTCATATGGTCACGCTTCTGAAGGAATAAAATATCCGATGTTACTTTCGTTCCTGCGTTTTTAGTAAAGGTATCATTCGGCAGACGGATTGCACCGATCAGCTCTGCTCTCTGTGCCAGGTATCTTCTGACATATGGATTCTTCTTATCCATGGTTCCTGATGAAGTAATAAATGCAATCACACCGCCCGGTCTTACCTTGTCCAATGTTTTCGCAAAGAAATAATCGTGAATGAAGAAATTGTACCTGTCATATCTGCTGTCAAATACTTTAAACTCCCCAAACGGTACATTGCCGATTGCAACATCGAAAAAACTGTCTGGAAGATTTACTTTCTCATAACCCTCAACCGCTATCTTGGATTTCTGATAAAGTTGTGCAGCAATTCTTCCTGAAACAGAATCCAATTCCACACCATACATCTTACAGTCCGAAAGAGATTCTGGTTTCATACCGATAAAGTTACCGACACCACAACTTGGTTCCAGAATATTTCCACTCTTTAGTCCCATGTTTTCCAGTGCCTGATACATACTCTTGATTACAATCGGCGGAGTATAGAACGCTGTCAGCGTTGATTCTCTTGCAGATTCGTATTCTTCTTCACTTAATACAGTCTGCAATTCCAGATACTCGGCTGCCCATGCGGATTTCTTTGGATCAAATGCATCTGAAAGACCGCCCCAACCAACATATTTTGCCAGTATTTCCTGTTCTTCCGGTGTTGCATAACGATGTTCGTTTTCACATTTCTTCAGAAGTTGAATCGCTGCAATATTTGCCCTGAACTTTTCTTTGGCTGAGCCATACTCCGGCACTTCCTCCATAATCTGATACTGATGTCTGTTCTGCCCGGAAACTTCCGGATACAAATCGTAGCTCTGCGCTTTCTTTGCAGGTTCGCCCTGTTCCCAGGAAGGGGCTAATTCCAAAGTATTTTCTTCTTCGGCTGGTAATTCGCCTGCTTCCAATTCCGCTGCTTCCTGTACCGGAACATATCCTTGTTTCTCGATTGTCTGGAACCACTCATGTGCAAATAGATTCAGTTCTTCTTCCAGCTCCTCATTATATCCGTCATCGCCATAAACTTCATCGTATCTTTGTAATGCGTCCTGCTGATAAGTTCTTGCCTGAAGCGTTTTCCTGTCATTATCATAAGCAAATTCCATATCCGGATCTGCCATGGCATCTCCATTCTGCTCATAGTAATGAGAGATTGCAATAAAGTTGTCACCAACCTGCTCAATCGTAAGGGGCATGAAGCCTGCTCCTGCCTCAAAGGTTTTGGAATCCACTTCTCCCCGTAAAACTTCGCCTGCCATCTTCATCACAAACTGATAATTCTGCTCCGGAATACTCAGCTCTGTCTCTGTTTCTTCTGATGGAACATCTGTCGGCTGTGCCTCTTTTTCTTCTTCGGCTGGTAATTCCGGCAATGGCCGTTTGATTTTCAAATGGTCATTTGCCGGATTCTCACATATCTTACGGTCAAATTCTTCTCTGGATAGTTCTTCGCTAAAAATCGGATATTGCTGATCCCGAAGTACCACTCTCTCTGCTGACAGGAACTCAACTTCATAATCTTTCATTCCTATCGTAACAACAGTATCCTCAGAAATGTCATAATCTGCCGATTCGTTTTCCGATTCTGTTACAGCTCTGTCTGATATTAATTGTTGCTCAGATTCTTCCTGCAAAGGTCTTCCTCTGGCAATTTTTCTTTTTTCATACTCTGGAAATTCTTTCTGTTCCTGCTCTGAAAGATACCTTCCAACAGCAATAAGTTCTCCAACTCTTTTTACGACTACGTTCCATTTCAGTAAAATTTCTGGTGAATCTACTTCATATCCTTTCCGTAGTTTTATTCCTTTACTGTCATAGTTTTCATCAAGTTTTATTCCATTTATATTTAATGTTCTTCCACCTATGCCATATGCACCCTGCAAGAATTTCACATTTTCTGATGTGCTATGTTCCTGTTTAAGATAAGAATAGATATCGTATTTTCCATCTGCAAAATGCGGACCGTCTTGAAGAACCTCATCAATCAGTTCCTGTGAAATCGAGTAGGAGGAATTTCTCTTAAATGAGAAATTCCGACCTCTCACACCACCGTACGTACGGTTCCGTATACGGCGGTTCAATCAACTTAACAAGTAACACACTTTTCGGTGTAGTAATCTAACATTGTGATTAGTCCAAATGAGGCTAATCTTTTGTTACTTATAGCAACATTTACTGCGCCTTTGTTACATACATAAGCTATTCTTTTACCTGTGTATGCAACTCGTCTAGCTGTGTTTCTGTCTATTCCAAGTTTTACAAGGTTCTTCTCTCGATTCTGTGGTGTTTTCCATTGTTTCCAAATGCACATGCGAAGCCGATAACGGATTCTTGAATCTAATTCCTTGCATAGTGTTTTCATACTGCCTATCTTGAAGTAGTTAATCCAACCTCTTATGAGCTGATTGAGCTTCTCCACTTTACAGCTGTTGCTAACACCCCAACTACGGCATGTGAGTTCTTTCATTCTCTTCTTAAACTTCGCTACTGATTTTGCATGTGGTTTTGCCTTAAACTGATGCGCTCTTGAATCAAAGTAGAACCCAAATCCAAGGTATTTAAGTCCGCTTGGTCTGTCTACTTTACTCTTAGTCATGTTGACCTTGAGCCCTAGCTTTTCTTCGATGAATCGTGAGATATTTCTCATAACTCTATTCGCAGACATTTCACTTCCGACCATGATAATACAGTCATCTGCATATCGTACAAAGTTAAGCCCTCTCTTTTCCATTTCCTTATCAAGTTCATTGAGCATGATGTTTGCCAGCAATGGAGAAAGGTTTCCGCCTTGTGGAGTTCCCACAATGGAATCCTCATACTCATCGTCTATCATAATTCCGCTCACTAGATACTTCCTTACAATAGAGATGACATCTCCGTCCTTAATTGTTCTTCCAATTAAAGTCATTAGCTTATCATGGTTTACTGTGTCAAAGAACTTTTCCAAGTCGATGTCTACAATCCAGTCATTTCCGTCATTCATTATATCAAGTGCCGTTAGAATTGCCTGCTGTGCACATCTATTAGGTCTGAATCCGTAACTGTGGTCATGGAACTGTTCCTCATAGATTGGTGTTAACGCCTGTGCGATGGCTTGTTGTATGAATCTGTCTGTTACTGTTGGTACTCCCAGGTTTCTGACACCGCCATCAGGCTTTGGTATCTCCACTCTTCGTACTGGCTGAGGCTTATATTTTCTTGTCCTCAACTGTCCCTTGATGGTTTCGCCGTTCTTTGCAAGGTGTTCCTTCAGTTCTGTGTACTTCATTCCGTCCACTCCCTCAGCACCTTTGTTTCGTACGACTTGCAGATATGCTCTGTTGAGATTATCACTAGATAATATCTGCTCCATTAGATTACTTGTGTCCATGCGTTCTTTCCTTTCCGTCTCGCTTGATTTGACCACCTTTTACCCGATTGGTTACGGCAGATGTTGTCATTTCTGCAATACGAGACATACTCAAACTGATTGATTGTTCGCCCCTTCGCTCCATCCCCATTACAGAGACTTCTTCACTACTATGGGCTCGGCTGACTTCTCACAGTTCGTTGTTACTAGGCTAATGAAACCTCTGTGAGACCTCCACGCTTAAGGTGCACGCTCTTTCTCTCCATATATCCGCCGCATTTACTCTGCTTCTACAAACGTGGTAGTTATTAGACTTCGCTGTTCTTTGCCAGCTTATCACTCGAAGCCTAGCCTTATATGCGATTTCTGTCCGTCGGACCAGAGATTTGCTTACAGCTTCCTTCAGATTCCACCTCACGGTAGACACCCTTGCTGTTCGGCTATACATTTCCCACTACCTGGGCATGTTCGGGACTTACACCCGTTAGAGCGCGCCCATGGCGCGCAAACAAAGAAAAAGCAGGGGATTTTTCCTCTGCCTTCTCTTCTAATATTTGAAGTTGTTCTTCCTCACTTGGAAGTATGTCACTACTCCTATTATTTTCTTCTAATTCTCCAGGATTTCGTTCCTCACGATTTCCTGCGCTCTCTGCCGGATATTGTTCATTCTCCCGATCCACTCCATCTGATCTCTGGCTTTCAGTTCTTCTGTCACGCCCTCGTTCTCTGCCATCTGCTGAATAAGTGTCTCCATTCTGTTCTGTGCTTCTTCCTCCGTCTGAATCAGATGCTGGTTCAATGTTCCCGCTGTCAGAAGATTCAGATACATTCCGTACCGATTCTTCATCAGATATTGTTTTCGGAGATATGCGTACTTCCCAAGGTGAACTTCCTCGCCCTCTGGAATTGTAAGATTCGGCAGGAGATAATCTCCCTGTCTGCTGTATGTGATTGCTGCCATTGTCCTGTCCCCTTTCTGTTGCGATTTCCTGTTTGTTATCCACATTATAATCTGTTGTTTTCTGTTCAACAAATGTGCGTTGCTTCCGTTCCTGTATCTTTAACTTTCGTATTGTGTCCGCAACTTCTCCTAATGCCATTTCTGACATATCACTCGCAGTCACGCCAAAGAGATTGACTAACTCCTTTGTATGAAAGTCCCGAATATTTTGAAAGTCCCTTGTCTCCAGATAAATGTCCGGTTCAATTCCACAACGCAAAAAAAGCATATAAGAAATGCTGTTTGCAAGCAGTTGTTTCATTTTCAACCGGATATTAAACTCATCAATTTCTTCTAACGGACTATCCTTTGTTGCAAGTAGGATATCCGGAAGATAATCTCCAATGTTATCCTCTGCAATATTCAGAGACGCTTCCAGAATCACCATCGCAAACTCTTTTCTGTCTCCGTCCGTCACGCCAAATGTATTTACCAAGGCTTCTTTTACTGGTTCCTGTTGTTCTTCTGCCACACTCCACAAAGAGACCGGACGCACCAGACGCTTATACTTTCCTTCTCTGGTATCGGATACATCAAAATAATATTTTAACTTTAATCTATCGGAACTCTTATCAAATACAGCAATTCCTTTAGAATCCCGTTTTACCCACCGTCCAAACTTTTCATTCCATTTTTCCATAGGAAGTACTGCGGTTGCTTCTGGACGCTGCACATGAATCAAAAGCTGTTCATCAAATGGCAATCGGTAATTTTTACTGGCTGACTGAAGAAAGGCTATCCACTTTTCCGGTGACTCTGTCACTTCCTGTGTTGCTTCCTCATACAGTTTTGTAATGACATCAAATTTCTTTACCACGTACCTTCCTCCTATCGTTCTCTTTCTTTTTGTCTGATTGGATATTTTTCTAAAAACTCCTGCACTGTCCGGCACCCCTTATCTTTATATTTCCAGTCCGTTTTCGCTTCTAGGTCAAGATAACCATTCGCTGGTATTTTTAACCGTTCGCGTGTAAGAACCGAACCCAAATGATTCGCTAAAATGCCTTTTGCAATCTGGACTGGTTCCCACGTTTCATCATCATATCTGACTTCATATAAATATAACCCTTTCGGAACTGTCTCCTGATCCAAACGCATATCGTTAAATAATGCAGGTTTTCCAAACAAACGGATTTCCGTATAATACTCATTCATAACGTCATATCTCATACTGCTCCACCTCCCAAAAAAGTAATCACTTTATTGGCTTTGATTGCTTTCTGCAAATCATTGATTATTCCAATCTCTGCAACCGTAATCCCTTGAATTTCCAAAATCTCGTCCAAGGTCATTGCAGAAATATCTTTTTCCTCTGTAATTCCTGCTTCAAATATCTTATTGATAACTTTTACCGCTTTCTGGTTCACTACCATTCTTTTGTCCTCCTTGCCTGTTTCACTATGTAAGAGGGTGGTATTTCACCACCCTGTAATCCTTATTCGTCCTCGCTTTCTTCTTTCTTTTCTTCAATCGCCAGTGGTGCTTTCTTCTTTTTTCTTGCATGGATAGCCACCCCACCAACGCCCATTGCAGACAATGCAGCAATGGCTAGCCACAATCCTGCTTTTGCGGTGTCTCCTGTTTTTGGAGGATTGCTTGTCTTTGTAGTAGTACCCGGTGTCTCTGGGGTTGGTGTTTCCGGTACTTCTTTGATGGTTACGGTCTGTCCTTCATCGTTGATATCCTTATGCTCTGTTACCTTTTTCGGTTCTTCCGGATTTGTCATATCATACAGTTCTTCAAAAGTTACAAGCTGCTTTCCTCCAAGAGTGCTGCCGTCGAAAGTAAACTCAACCTGCACTTCCATGTTTTCCTTATCAGCAATAAATTCATAATCATTGGTAACTTCTTTGCCATCAATAATCAGCTTTGCATTTTCTGCCTTAACCATCTGCCAACCAGACAATTTATACTTTGTACCGATTTCCAATCCATCTAAAGTAACTGTATCTACAATCGTCAGATCTTTTCCGGCTTCGATTTCTTTCTTACCGTTCTTATCAGTTGCTGTGGTATGAATCGAAATCTTTCGCTCTGTAATCAGGACCGTCTGTCCTTCATCGTCAATGTCCTTATGCTCTGCAACTTTTACAGGTTCTTCCGGATTCTTCAGGTCATATAATTCTTCAAATGTAACCAGATTCTGTCCGCCAAGTTCTGATGCATCGAACGTATAAGAAATCTCTACTTTCATTTTCTCGCTGTCAGCAACAAAAGTATAATCACTTTCCACACGCTTTCCATCAATGAGCAGTTCAGCATTTTCCTCTTTCAGCATCTGCCAGCCTTTTAACTGGTACTTTCTTCCTTCTTCCAGACCGTCCAGAGTAACTGTATCCACAATCGTTACTTTCTTTCCTGCAACAATTATCTTTTCGCCCGTTTTCTTGTCTGTTGCGGTTGTATGAATGCTAATCTCTTTCTCATACTCATCGGTCAGTGTTCCAAGGTCGATTTTCACTTTATTTCTGCTGACAACAACTTCAAATGCAGGGATCAGCTTCATGCCTTTATTGGATTCACAAGATAATTCCTCAATCTCATAAGTATTATAAAGCAATGCACCTTTGCTATCGTCCGGCTCAGAAGTTCCGAACCAGATACCGTCCTCACTGGATTTTCCTGCATTTGTATTTTTCTTATGAGACGCCCAATCGGAAGCGGTTGAAAACTGACCATTTTTATCTGTCACTACGATATGGCTCTCTCCGGTTGTTTTACTCGTAATCTTAAAAGGAACATTCGCAAGTCTCTTATGTGTACCTGCTCCAATCTTTACGCCTTCCAGATCTCCACGTTTAATCTGGTTGTAAATGGAATGACTTTCGTCTGTTAAATCCACGATTTTTCCATTTTCTGTAATCGAAAATTCAATCGCTTTTGCCCCGTCAGTCAGATAACCTTCCGGTGCTTTGGTTTCTTCCATTTTGTATTTACCATACGGAAGTAAATCTGCCGTCGTTGTTGCAATTCCGTCAATTCCTGTCTGAATCATCTTAACTGTCTCATTCTTCTTGTACAGCTTTCCTTCTACTAGAACTGGATTCTCGTTCAGTGAAATAATTTCAAATGCTGCATCTTTTAATGTGGCACTTCCCTGTGCTTTGGTTTCTTTTGTCTCCAAATCACGTTTCTGAATCTTCACACCACCTCGGATTACCTGATCAGATACGGAATACTGGTTGCTTCCGGAAAGAACTGCAAATTCTCCGTCCTCTGTGATCTGTGTCAGATACATTCCTTTTATCTGTTCTGTACTGTCTCCTGCCTGCATATAAGCTCCGTCCAGTAAATATCCGTCTGGTGCTTTTGTCTCCTCAACAGTCAGTGTTCCAAGTGGTAATACGCTTTTTTCATTCTGGGTGTAAAATGCATCTCCGGATACTTTGTAAGCATCTGCCAGTTTTGTCACATAATGAATATTTCCATTATTGTCTTTTTCAACTACCGTCTTTGTAACCCAGGTACGTGTTGCTTTCTCTGGTAAATTGTCTTTTGTATAAAGTCCGTCATAATAATGCCAGGTAAACTCTGCTCCTGCCAGTGCTGCATCCCCCTGTGCGGTTGCTTTTCCCGTCTCCATATCAATCTTGAACAGGTCTACCAATGTCTCTGTCACTTTCGGAACATCGGAAACATTTAATACGGCTGTCTTTCCGGCTTCAACTTTCAGACTGTGCACTGTCGTATCCAGCTTATATCCCTTCGGTGCAGAAAGTTCTTTGATATAAACAGTCCCTGCAGTCACTTCAACTTCATTTGTCTCACCATTCTCATTTGTTGTAAGTGTTCCAATCTGATTACTGCAATTCTGGTCTGAGAATATGCCAAAAATCGCTCCGGCAATGGAATACATCGCATTTCCATTTGTGACAATCTCATTGGTGGTTGTCTTTTTTACCTTCGCATTTCCGACATTCAGTTCTGCCCAAAACTGTCCGATGTCCTGTCCTTCTCCGGTGTAAATGTAACCGCCGCATTTATATCGTCCCTTATTTGCCTTCACAAATGATTTTGCTCCGGCATACACCTCATTCTGAATATCCTGTGAAATCTCGGAATAGACTACCCGGACATTATCACACTGCCAACCCAAATGCTCACTTAAACGCTGCCACACAAGACACTGTTCTAAGAGATATGCCTGATTTGCACTCAGGTTACTGTGACTGCCTGCATACTGTTTCATATACTCAATCGACAATGCCACATCTTCAATCTGATCTGCACTCATGCTGGCACTTGCATTATGTCTGGTTTTATAGCCATTCTTAAATTTCATGTTAATATTTACACAGTAGGCAGTTTCTCCCTCTACTTTCATATGTCCTTCGTTGAAGGTACTCTTAATTGTTCCGTCATTCATTAAATGTTCCACATGTCCAACTCTCTCTGCGGATTCTGTCCAATACTGTGTTTCCGCTGCCTGAACCGATGTGATCGGTAATGCGGTTAAAATCGTGGTCAGGGCAAGAATCCCTGTACACACTCGTTTCCATATCTTCTTCATTT
This sequence comes from Dorea sp. Marseille-P4042, assembly GCF_900290215.1. Lineage (NCBI taxonomy): Bacteria > Bacillati > Bacillota > Clostridia > Lachnospirales > Lachnospiraceae > Dorea > Dorea sp. Marseille-P4042. The sequence goes on from NZ_OLMI01000002.1 coordinate 488,542, forward strand.
TCTACAATTCCTTTCTTTTCAATCCAATAAAAAAAGACGTCCGTCTGGAACGCCTGCTGTTGCTTTATGCTGTTTACTTCCTGCTGTCATGCAGAGGAATGGGAATATCTAACCTGCCGAAAGAGAAGATGTTCCCGGCTCCTTATTGTCTTTTCGGCTGGTAATCTGCTGGTAAACCAAAGGGGTAGGGTGTGGGGAGGGGAAAACAGAAAAAGGCTGATTTCTCATTGTTCACCAACAGATAGACTTCTCCCTTGGTGTCAAAATACCTATCGTTCCCTGCTTTTTTCCCGTTTCCGGTATAATTCCAGTGCTTTGATAATGGTTTCTTCCATTTTCTGCTGTGTAGTTCCCGATGGAAAGTATTTTTTCAGTCGGTTCTTCGGGATTTTCCACTGCTCTACCTGATTTGGCTTCTCTTCTGCCATAATCGACAGTAACACATCTTCATTCAATCTACCTTCTGCTGAAAATTTGCGTATTTTGATTGCCTGTGCATGACTTGGAGTGCAATCTTCCGATTCCATGGTATCGTACAATATCTCCTGTTCTTCTTTTGGCAAATAAGACAGCTCCACCGCCGGACGCATGGCAATTTTCTTGTTATCGACCATATCAAGAATTTCCGGTATCAAGTAGGTTAATCGAATATATCTTCTTATTTGGTCTTTACTTTCTCCAACCTCCTCACCCAATAATTCATCAGAACGTTTCCCTTTCAACTTTGTCGCCAATGGCGACGAAGTTAAATCAGTTCTTTGTCCCTGTCTTTTCATGACATCTAACTTCATTTTGTAAGCAAATGCTTTTTCTGATGGTAATATTTCTTCCCTTTGAAGATTGCTGTCAACCATGACAATAACTGCTTCGTCATCACTGAGATTTCTTACAATACAAGGGATATTTTCTAACCCTGCCAGTTCACTTGCCATTTTTCTACGGTGTCCAGAAATCATTTCATACCCACCTGTTGGCTTCTCTCTGACAAGAGCAGGAACCAATACACCATGTTCACGAACACTTTCGATAGTCTCCACCATCTTAGCATCCATTCTTACCTTAAATGGGTGATTAGGAAAATCAGTAATCTCAAAAAGAGAAATATTTTTTACATATTCCTGATTCTTATGGTCCCTTTCTTCCTGAGTGGTAAAAAGGTCATCGGCTGAGGGAAGATTCATGTTTATTTCTCTGCTTTTCGCCACATTGAATCACCTCCCTCGTAAATTCTGCATATGCCTTTGCAACAGTTCCATTCTTGTCATACTCATAAATGCTCTGTCCTGCTGCACTGCTTTCTGCTGCTGTGATAGCCACTGGAATAATCGTTTTGAAAATCCGAATATGCTTTCCATAATTCTCTCTAAGGCTATCCTCTGTTGTCTTTGCAAGTTTTGTCCGCATATCTGCAAGTGTCAGCAATACTCCATCAATCTTCAGATTAGGATTTAGCTGTCTTTGTACCTTACCAATTGTTTTCATTAACTGTGTCATGCCCTTTAGTGGAAGATAATGAGCCTGCACTGGAACAATTACACTGTCTGCGGCAGCTAATGCATTGATTGTCAGCATACCAAGACTAGGCATACAATCAATCAGGATATAATCATAATCTTTTTTCAAATTTGCCAGATACAGCTTTAATGTCTGCTCTCTGCTCATGGCATTTACCAGTGATATTTCCATACCCGATAACTCAATGTTGGTCGGAACAATATCTACTCCTTCTTTATGATGCAAAATGCCTTCATTATACACAAATGGTTCGTCTTGTAATATCTTCTTCATTTGCGTTTCCAGTGTAATCGGAAGACTGTCTGCATTCGTCCAACCCAATGCAGTTGTTAAATCTCCCTGTGGATCAGCATCAACCAATAATACTTTTCGCCCCTGATGTGCAAGACCAATTCCAAGATTTAATGTAGTTGTAGTCTTTGCGGTTCCTCCCTTCTGATTTGCAAGGGCGATTACTTTACACTTGGTCATATGGTTTCCTCCTTCCTCGAAAAATTTAATAGCCAATCCTTTTTACGGGACTGGCTATGTATAAAAGTGGGCATAGAAAAACCGACTGATTCTTAGTGAACCAATCGGCTATGTACATTTAATATGGATTACACATTTTATTTATAAAAGCTCCTATAAATGCCGTTAATGAATATACTCTCTTATCCGTTTCTTTTTCATATATATAACATAATTTTGCTTTTCCTTCAGATGTAAATTGAAGATATGGATTTATTTCATTTAATACGTTTTGTAATTCTGGTTCTAATGCTTTTAAAAGTTCTTTATGCATAGATGTAAATATTTTTTCAAATCCTAACATTAATTCATATAAATCAATTTTTTCATTATCATCACGCATTTTCTGCAACTCTGTAATAATCTTTTTTTGCAATCTGCTCGAATTTTGTAACAAATTTTCTGGTTCAATATATATATACATTTCCAATTTTCCAGGCCAAAACTCTATTTTTGTAATCGCCATTTCACAATGAGTCATATAAATCCGAAGATTATACATCATTCGATACTCAAAATATTTATCATAATATTTTTTCTTAATGGGTTCAAAAATTTTTTTATAATGGCTTTCATAATATTCAATCCATGCATAAAAAGTGCCTAATACATTGTATGTATATCGATTAATTGTATCAATTGAATACTTATCTTGCATCTTTATTGTAGGCAAAAACGCAAGTAACTCTTTTATATTATCTCTAACTACAACATAATAATCTTTACTCAACATAGATATTTGAAGTTGTTTTATATTAGACATAATAGTTTCATATTCTTCCTCCGATATTTCAGCTACAATTGTTTTAATTGTTGTATCATTATTAACAGCAATAATTTTATATTTCATTTTTTCTCCATTTCTACTACAAATAGTTTTCATCTATCTCTATTATAATCTGTATATTTAATTTCATCAATTGAAAAATATTTTCATAACAACTTACAAAATGTTAAGACATCTCATATTATCATACACCAAAAGTTGGGGAACTACGCTATCCCCCAATAAAATAAAACAAGCAATCTTCGCCCTTTTATTTCAGAAGAATGAGGCAAAGTTTCATACTCCAGTTGGGGAATTGAAATTCCCCAACTCACTCCCCAACTTTTACCCAATTCCATGCATAAATAGCGATAATTTACGATAAGTCAAAATTTATTCCCCAATACGCAAAAAAACCTTGAATTATCCCATTTTCATAGGAAATTCAAGGTTTTTCGTTGATTTACATGATAATCATACGGTTCAAATTCTTATGCGAACTGTAAGATTATGCGTTCATCTGAGCTGCAACTTCTGCTGCAAAGTCCTCATTCTTTTTCTCAAGACCTTCACCAGTCTCGAAACGAACGAATCTCTTAAGCTCTACAGGTGTTCCAACTTCTTTGGATACCATCTCAAGATACTTAGCAACTGTCTCTTTGTTCTCAGCTTTTACATACTCCTGCTCTAACAGGCAGATCTCTTTGAGCTCTTTTGCAAGACGTCCAGTAATCATCTTCTCGATGATGTTCTCTGGCTTGTTAGCATTCTTAGGATCATTCTTAGCCTGAGCGATAAGAATCTCTTTCTCGTGCTCTTTGTACTCTTCCGGTACATCATCAGTAGATACATACTTCGGATTCAGAGCTGCTACCTGCATAGCAACGTTCTTAAGAGCCTCTTTAACTCTCTCGTCATTGCTCTCTGTCTTAGCTTCTACTAAAACGCCGATCTTTCCTGCTGCGTGGATGTAAGATACAACGATTCCATCCTCAGATACGATTTTCTCAAATCTTCTGATGTTCATGTTCTCACCAATCTTAGCGATCATAGCTGCAAGTTTCTCATCTACTGTCATAGATGTATCAAGTGCCCATTTCTCAGCCTTGAATGCATCGATATCAGCTGCATCTGTGTCTGCTGCCTGCTCAACAACTTCTTTAACAAATGTCTGGAATACTTCATTCTTTGCTACGAAGTCTGTCTCAGCATTAACTTCTACGATTGCTGCAACTTTATCACCATCTTTGATAGTTGTTGCTACAAGTCCTTCAGCGGCAATTCTTCCTGCTTTCTTCTCAGCAGTAGCAAGTCCCTTCTCACGAAGGAATTCAATAGCTTTGTCAAAATCACCATCTGTTGCAGAAAGTGCCTTTTTGCAGTCCATCATTCCTGCTCCGGTCATCTCTCTTAATTCTTTTACCATACTAGCTGTAACTGCCATCTTTTTTGTCCTCCAATTAATTAATGTAATTAATCAATATTATCTGGTTCTTACTCTTCTGTTGCCTCTGCTACTTCTTCAGCTGCTTCAGCTTCCTCGTATACGTCAGCGCCAGCCTCGCCCTGATTAGCTTCGATAACAGCATCTGCCATCTTAGAAACGATCAATTTTACTGCACGGATTGCATCGTCATTTCCTGGGATAACATAGTCAAGCTCTTCTGGATCACAGTTTGTATCAGCGATACCGATAAGTGGAATTCCAAGTGTGTGAGCCTCCTGAACACAGATTCTCTCTTTCTTAGGATCTACTACGAAGATAGCATCCGGGATTTTCTTCATCTCTTTGATTCCGCCAAGGTTCTTCTCAAGTTTCTCCCACTCTTTTTTGATCTGGATAACTTCTTTCTTAGGCAGTACATCAAATGTTCCATCCTCAGACATTCTCTCAATCTCTTTGAGACGGGCAATTCTGCTCTTGATTGTCTTGAAGTTTGTAAGCATTCCTCCAAGCCATCTCTCATTTACATAATACATTCCGCAGCGCTCTGCTTCTACTTTGATTGCATCCTGAGCCTGTTTCTTTGTTCCTACGAAAAGGATTGTTCCGCCCTGTGCTGCAATATCAGATACTGCATAGTAAGCCTCATCAACTTTTCCTACAGATTTCTGTAAGTCGATGATATAGATACCATTTCTCTCTGTGTAGATGTAAGGAGCCATCTTAGGGTTCCATCTTCTTGTCTGATGTCCAAAGTGAACACCTGCTTCTAAAAGCTGCTTCATTGAAATAACGCTCATGTTTCTTTCCTCCAATTGGTTTTTTTACTTCCGCACCGGTATACGTCCTTGAAACCAGTCTCTTTCTTTTGACTGGCACCGTCTCAGACAGCCATGTGCGTGCTTTTTTGCGACCTTAAAATGATATCATAAAACCCTTGCGAATGCAAGGGTTTTTCAAAAACATCATATTAGATTTTTGTATATTTTATATTTTCAAATGTGACTCACCTATGGTTCAAATATGACTCAATTCAAGAATGCCTCGGAGTTTTTATATCATGGAAATTGTAATTTTCTAAAGATGTTGGGGGCAAAAGCCCCAACTATGATTCCTGCGGATTGTTCCGTGCTTTGCACTCCCACTGGCATCATGATATTAAAAATGCCAGGATTCAAAAGAAATCCTGGCAAATAAATTCAATATTCTTTTATTAAGGACGTACGATTCTCATATTAGAAGGGACACTTGCTACTTTTACTACATCACCTGTATGTGGTGCATGGATCATCTGACCATTTCCAATGTAAATTCCACAGTGTCCGGATCTTACACACACATCTCCAGGCTGTGGGTTACTCACTGTCGGAAGGGCATTCAATGACGCTGATGTGCAGGAACGTGAATATCTACCTGTCAGGCAGAAACCTACAAGACCTGAACAGTCAAAGGAATTCGGTCCTGTCGCTCCCCATACATACGGTTTTCCAAGTGCAGAATACGCACGGGACACTGCGTCTCCTGATACATAACTTGGAGCATTGTTGCTTGTTCCTTTATTGGAACTATTTCCCTTATTGCTATTACTTGAGCTATTGCTTGATGAGCTGGAAGAATTATTCCTGTTCGATGCAGCCTGCTGTCTTGCTGTTTCTGCTGCCGCTGCCTGTCTTGCTGCTTCTTCCTGCTGTCTCTTCAGCTCTTCTTCCGCCGCCTTACGCTCAGCTTCTTCGATCTGCTGATCCAGATCAGACACCTCTGCCTGCTTAGATGCGATCAGGTTATCAAGTTTCGACTCCTGTGACTCATACTCTGTCTGCATACTTTCAAGCTGTGACTGTTCTTCTTCCAATTGATCTTTCAGATCAGAAATCTTCTGCTTTGTCTCTACGTACTCCTGTAATTTCTGTCTGTCGTAATTATGTACATTACTTACATATTCCGCTTTGTTGACCATATCAGAGAAATCCTCTGAACCAACTAAGCTTTCTACAGCACTCTGATCACCAGCTTCGTACATATACTTAATACGAACCTTCATATCTGCATACTGTTTCTGTTCTTCTGCCTCGGCATCTTCCAGATCTGACTGTGCCTGAATAATCTCTTCACCTTTACTGCTAAGTTGAGACTCCAGCTCCGTAATCTTTCCCACTACTGTATTAAGCTGTGTCTGGAGTGAACTTACTTCATTCTGTGCGGACTCTTTGCTCTTTTTCAAATCGTCAACAGATGGATCTGCAAAAACCGGTGTCACAAGTACAGAACTGGCAACTGCCGCCGCCAGAATTCTCTTACCTATTTTGTTCATATTCATCTTCCCTCTTTTAATTATTTTTCTTTCGAAAACGCCCCATCGTTATTATACACATTTTTCATAGTTTACGCAACCCGCTACAAATTTGACGCAATCTTTATCATTTTGTGTTCATTTTTTTACCATTTCAGATACAATTCCATCAAATATGTCTAGATATGATCTTGTATATGACAAATGCCAGTCCTTTCAAAAAAAACTGGCATTAAATTATTCATTTTCTTATATACTTTATGGACGAACGTACCACATATTAGATGGTACTGCAGATATTTTCACTACATCTCCTGTGTGTGGTGCATGAATCATCTGACCTCCACCTATATAAACACCTACATGCCCAACTCTTACACAAATATCTCCTGGCTGTGGATTACTTACCTTAGTCAATCCAACGAAATCACTGGAGCTATATGTATGTGAATATCTTCCTGTCAGACAGAAACTTACAAGTCCGGAACAATCGAAAGAATTCGGTCCTGCCGCTCCCCATACATACGGTTTTCCAAGTGCTGAATATGCACGGGATACTGTACTTCCGGATACGTAACTACCAGAACTGCTGCTTGATGATGAACTGCTGTTTCCTTTGTTACTGGAACTGCTTGGATTCGAGCTGCTGTTGCCTTTATTACTATTGGAGCTGCTTGAACTATTGGAGTTGCCAGAATTACTATTCGTTGTTGTACTATTCTGAGATGCTGCCTGAAGTTGTTTCTGTCTTTCCTCTTCTGCTTTCTTCTGACGCTCTTCCTCTTCTTTCGCCGCCTTCTCTGCCGCTTCCTGAATCTGTGAATCAAGATCTGCTACTTCTGCCTGTTTTGAATCAATCAGAGTTGTCAGATTAGACTCTTCTGTCTCATATTCTGTCTGCATGCTCTCAAGCTGTGACTGCTCTGTCTCAAGCTGTTCCTTCAGATCAGCAATCTTCTGCTTAGTTGCAACATATTCTTCCAGCTTGTCGCGATCATATCCATGTACACTTTGAACATACTCAGCTTTACTTAACAGATCCGAAAAATCTTCTGAGCTTACCAGTGATTCAAGCGCTGTTGCATCACCAGCCTCATACATATACTTGATGCGAAGCTTCATAGCCGCATACTGTGTCTTCTCGTCTTCCTGTGCCTGCTCCAGATCTGCCTGCGCCTGAATAATCTCTTCACCCTTTGTTGTAAGATCAGCTTCCAATTGAGTAATCTTACTTACAATACTCTGAAGCTGTGACTGAAGTGAGTTCACTTCACTTTGCGCTGATGCCTTACTCTTCTGAAGATCATCTACTGAAGGTGCTGCCAAAACCGGTGTAACTACTAAACTGCTCGTAATTAATGCTGTCAGTATTCTTCTTCCAAATTTATTCATATAAAAACTTCCTCACTCAAATGTATACAATTTTATATAGTTTTGCTACTACATCTAGATGTTATTATACATGAGTCAGTACATATTTGCAATATTTTTTAACATTTTTGTAACATTTGGATCAGTCAAGCCATGCAGGAAAATAAATATGGGGTGAGAAATCAAGCTTGTTTGAAGTTCTCACCCGATACTTATTTTGTTACTGTACATTCATATTCGTATATCCCATCAGGCTGACATCGATTTCCTGTGCGGCTTCTCTTCCTTCGCGGATTGCCCATACAACCAGTGACTGACCTCTGTGCATATCTCCCGCTGTGAACACCCGCTCCACATTTGTATGATACTCACCTGCCGGTGTTGCCACATTTGTACGCGCATTGACTTCCACGCCAAATGCTTTTGTCACATATTCTTCACTTCCAAGAAATCCTGCTGCAATAAGTACAAGATCTGCCTGTACTGTATACTCAGTTCCCGGTATCTCAGTCATCATCATGCGTCCGGTTTTCTCGTCTTTCTTCGGCTCCAGCTTCACAAGTGTGACCTTGCAGAGATTTCCTTCCTTATCTTTGATGAACTCTTTGACCGTTGTCTGATATACACGCGGATCATGTCCGAAGACTGCCGCTGCTTCTTCCTGGCCATAGTCTGTTTTGCAGACTTTTGGCCACTCCGGCCACGGGTTGTTATCTGCACGAGTGTCTGGTGCTTTGGGCATCATTTCTACTTGAAGAACAGATTTTGCGCCATGTCTCATAGAAGTTCCGATACAGTCATTTCCCGTATCACCTCCGCCAATAACGATAACGTGTTTTCCCTTTGCAGAAATGTATGTGCCATCCACCAGTTTCATATCATTTGCCCACAATGCTTTTGTCGTGGACTTCAGGAAATCGACTGCAAAATAAATTCCTTTTGCGTCCCGTCCCGGTGCTTTAATATCTCTTGGATGAGAAGCTCCACAGCAGAGAACTACACGGTCAAACTCTTTTAATATAGAAGAAGCTTTTTTGTCTTTACCAATATTGCAATTTGTTACAAACGTAATTCCTTCTTCTTCCATAATATTTACCTTACGGTCAATATACTGTTTTTCCAGTTTCATGTTTGGAATTCCGTAACGAAGAAGTCCTCCGACTTTGTCTTCCCGTTCAAACACTGTCACGCTATGTCCTCTGCGGTTCAGCATATCTGCCACAGCAAGTCCAGACGGTCCTGATCCCACAACAGCTACTTTCTTTCCGGTTCTGACTTTCACCGGTCTTGCCGCAGCGTATCCTTTTTCGTAAGCATTTTCAATAATACTGTACTCATTCGCTTTTGATGATACTGCATTTCCGTTGAGTCCACATGTACATGCTGCCTCACAAAGTGCAGGACATACCCTGGAAGTGAATTCCGGAAAATTATTCGTCTTTTTTAACCTATAATAAGCCTCTTCCCAGTTGCCGTGGTAAATCAGATCATTCCACTCCGGCACCAGGTTATGGAGAGGGCAGCCACTTGCCATCCCCATAATCATCTGTCCTGCCTGGCAGAACGGAACGCCACACGCCATACATCTTGCACCTTGGCGCTCCTGTTCTTCTTTTGACAAAGGTGTGTGGAATTCGCGGAAATGCTTGATTCGCTCCTTCGGTGACTCTGCCGGCTTATCCTGTCTTTCATATTCCATAAATCCTGTTGGTTTTCCCACGTTGTCCGCCCCCTATCTTCTTCCTTCTTTAATTGCGTAAAATGCTTCAATTCTAGCTTGCTCACTGCTCATGCCCTGTTCTTCCATCTGAACGATAGTAGAAAGCATTTTCTCGTAATCAATCGGAATGATTTTCTTAAATTTCGGCAGATAATCGGTAAAGTGATCCAGAATTTCTTTTCCGCTCTCAGAATTCGTATAAGCCACATGCTCTTCGATCATTTCTTTCAACTCGTTGATTTCAAACTTCGAAGTTACTCGTTCAATATTTACCATCTGCTTATTAATATTCTTATAAAGATCACTGTTCAGATCCAGTACATAAGCGACACCGCCGCTCATTCCGGCTGCAAAGTTCTTTCCAGTCTTGCCAAGAACAACAACGCATCCGCCGGTCATGTACTCACATCCATGATCACCAACACCTTCTACAACTGCTTTTGCGCCAGAGTTTCGGACTGCAAAACGCTCACCTGCCACACCATTGATAAAAGCTTTACCACTGGTTGCTCCGTAAAGTGCAACATTTCCTATTATAATATTCTCTTCGTGTTTAAATGTAACACCCTTCGGTGGATACACGATCAGTTTTCCGCCTGAAAGACCTTTACCAAAATAATCATTGCCGTCTCCTACAAGTTCCAGTGTCAGACCCTTTGGAATAAATGCACCAAATGATTGACCGCCTGCTCCGGTACATTTGATCACATAACTGTCTTCCTCTACGCCTTCCGGATATCTTCTTGTAATTTCTGATCCGAAAATTGTTCCAAATGTACGGTTGGTGTTCGTGACATCGACTTCCAGGCTTCTCTTCTGATGCTTTTCAAGTGCCGGAAGCAGTTCTTTTACAAGGACTCTTTCGTCCAGAGTCTTCTCCAGTTCGAAATCATAAATCTTCTTTGGATTATAAGTCATTGGTGTCTTTGTTCCCTCATAAGGGTTTTGCAGGATCTGACTTAAATCCAGTGTTGCTGCACGATCAGATGTCGGCACTTCTTTGACTTTCAGAAGGTCAGTCCTTCCAACCAGTTCATCAATCGTACGAACACCTAATTTTGCCATATATTCGCGCAGATTCTGTGCGATGAATCTCATAAAGTTGATGACGTATTCCGGTTTTCCGCGGAAGTTCTTGCGAAGTTCCGGATTCTGTGTTGCCACACCAACCGGACATGTATCCAAATTACATACCCGCATCATAACGCATCCCATAGTTACAAGTGGTGCTGTCGCAAATCCAAATTCTTCTGCTCCAAGGATTGCTGCAATTGCCACGTCACGACCACTCATCAATTTTCCATCTGTCTCAATACGGACACGTTCACGCAGTCCATTTTGGATCAATGTCTGATGTGTTTCCGCAAGTCCAAGCTCCCAAGGAAGTCCTGCATTGTGGATAGAACTCTTAGCCGCCGCTCCGGTTCCTCCGTCATATCCAGAGATCAGGATCAGTCCGGCTCCTGCTTTTGCAACACCGGCTGCGACAGTTCCAACACCTGCTTCAGATACAAGTTTTACGGAAATCCTTGCGTCTTTATTTGCATTTTTACAGTCATAAATGAGCTGTGCCAGATCCTCGATAGAGTAAATATCGTGATGCGGTGGTGGTGAAATCAGGCTGACACCTGGCGTAGAATGTCTTGTCTTGGCAATCCACGGATAGACCTTTCCTCCTGGAAGATGTCCACCTTCTCCTGGTTTTGCACCCTGTGCCATTTTAATCTGAATCTCTTTTGCGCTGACAAGATATCTGCTCGTTACACCAAATCGTCCGGAAGCGACTTGCTTAATTGCAGAACATTTTTCTGTATCCAGACGCTCGATTTCTTCACCGCCTTCACCACTGTTGGATTTACCATGCAGACGGTTCATGGCGATTGCAAGCGTCTCATGTGCCTCCTTGGAAATGGATCCGTAGGACATAGCACCTGTCTTGAATCGCTGAACGATTTCATCCACACTCTCTACTTCTTCAATCGGAATACCTTTCTTCGGATAATTAAAATCAAGCTGACCTCGCAGATTAATGTGGGCACCTTCTTCATTTACCATATCTGTGTACTGCTTAAACATTTCATAATTGCCAAGTCTTGTAGACTGTTGAAGCATATGAATCGTACGTGGATTGTACAGATGTTCCTCGCCACAGCTTCTGGATTTGTGTTGTCCGAGACTGTCCAGTGTCAGATCTACTTCCAGTCCAAGTGGATCAAATGCCTGAGAATGTCTTGCCAGATAATCCTGTGCAATCTCCTCAATACCGATGCCGCCAACACGGCTGACTGTATCTGTAAAATATCTGTTAATAAATTCTTCTTTTAATCCAATGGCCTCGAAAATCTTTGCTCCCTGATAAGACTGAATTGTGGAAATACCCATTTTAGAAGCAATTTTTACAATGCCGCTTAAGATTCCGTGATTGTAATCATCAACTGCAGCGTAATAATCTTTCTGCAGCATACCTGTATCAATAAGCTGACGGATTGTCTCATGTGCAAGATATGGATTGACTGCGCATGCTCCATATCCAAGTAATGTCGCAAAATGATGTACTTCTCTTGGCTCTCCAGTCTCAAGAATGATTGCAACGGAAGTTCTCTTCTTCGTGCGCACCAGATGCTGTTGCAGTCCGGACAATGCCAGAAGTGACGGCATAGCCACATGATACTCGTCAACACCACGGTCAGAAAGGATCAAAATATTCGCTCCGTCACGGATTGCACGATCTACTTCGATAAACAGGTAATCCATTGCTTTTTCCAGACTGGAATTTTTATAATAAATAGTCGGAATCTCTGCAATTTTGAATCCATCCTGTTTCATGTTCTTAATCTTCAGAAGGTCAACATTTGTAAGGATCGGATTATTGACCTTGAGCATCTTGCAGTTTTCTGCTTTTTCTTCCAGAAGATTTCCGTCTGCTCCGATGTATACAGTCGTGGATGTTACCACTTCCTCACGGATTGCGTCAATCGGCGGATTCGTAACTTGTGCAAATAACTGTTTAAAATAATTGAACAGGTTCTGATGCTTATCCGAAAGTACCGCAAGTGGTATATCAATACCCATGGCAGCAGTTCCTTCTCCACCGTTGAGTGCCATATTTTTGATAGAAGTTTCTACTTCCTCATAAGAATAACCAAATGCTTTCTGAAGTCTCTTAAGATCCTCTGGTTTGTAGGTCGGTACTAACTGATTCGGAATTTTCAGATTCTTAAGCTCAATCAAATTGCTGTCCAGCCACTCACCATAAGGCTGTCTGTCCGCATACATTTCTTTCAGCTCTTCGTCTCCGATGACACGTCCCTGAACCGTATCGACCAGAAGCATTTTACCTGGACGAAGTCTTTCTTTTACTATGATTTTCTCTGGTGCAATATCCATAACTCCGACCTCAGATGATAAAATCAACTGATCATCATCTGTAATGTAATATCTGGACGGACGAAGTCCGTTTCTATCAAGAACTGCTCCCATACAATCTCCATCACTGAACAGAATTGACGCCGGACCATCCCATGGTTCCATCATTGTTGCATAGTACTGATAGAAATCTTTCTTCTTCTGGGACATGCTCTTATTATTTGCCCACGGCTCCGGAATAGAAATCATAACTGCCAGCGGAAGTTCCATGCCACTCATGACCATAAATTCAATGGCATTGTCAAGCATAGCGGAGTCAGAACCTGTGGCATTGATTGCCGGAAGGACTTTGTGAAGTTCTCCTTTTAAAGCTTCAGATTCCATATTTTCCTCTCTTGCCTGCATCTTATCCCGGTTACCACGGATTGTATTAATCTCGCCGTTGTGTACAATAAAACGGTTCGGATGTGCTCTCTCCCAGCTTGGATTCGTGTTCGTACTGAATCTGGAATGAACCAGTGCAATGGCAGATTCATAATCCTTATCCTGAAGATCTGCAAAAAAGAGACGTAACTGATCTACCAGAAACATTCCCTTATAAGCAATCGTTCTGCTTGACAGTGAAGCTACATAAGTATCATCGCTGCTCTGCTCAAAGACACGGCGTACCACATACAGACGTCTGTCGAAGTCAATTCCTTTTTCAACCTTTTCCGGCCGCTTGATAAATCCCTGCATGATGCATGGCATACACTCTACTGCACGACTTCCAAGCACATCCGGATGTACCGGTACTTCTCGCCAGCCCAGGAATTCCATTCCTTCTTTTTCCACAATCACTTCAAAGATATTCTTTGCCTGATTTCTTTTCAGTTCGTCCTGAGGGAAGAAAAACATACCTACGCCGTAATCTCTCTCAGAACCTAAAAAGATGCCGAAAGGTTTACAGACTTTGGTGAAAAACTTGTGAGAAATCTGTAACAGAATTCCTACTCCATCACCTGTCTTACCTTCGGCATCTTTGCCCGCTCTATGTTCTAATTGTTCCACAATCTTTAATGCATTCGCCACGGTATCGTGACTTTTCTGGCCCTTGATATTGACGATTGCTCCAATACCACAGTTATCGTGTTCAAACGAAGGACGATACAAGCCAGCATTTTTCTGTCGCTGTTGCCCGTTCATAATATCTGAGTCCTTTCTTACATTTTTTTTATTTTTTCCTACTATACACCCATTTTTCAAATTTGTAAATAAAAACTTCTTTTTAAATTGTCAGATAATTAGACGTTTTACGATTGCAAAAGGAGTAGTCTGATAACTACCCCTCGTTTTGGCTATTATTTTTAGTTGTATCTGTGTTCAATCTCTGAATCATAACATAAATACTTGATGTAATAAATGCACATAACACTGTTGAAATTCCGACACGCATCGGATCTTTGAACAACCAGTCGAACCATTGGAACTGCGTTCCAACCACTGACAGGATATTCGCTGTAATATGCGCAAGTATCGGTGCTTTCACAGAACCATATTTTTCATACACATAACAGAACATCATGCCCATGATAAAACCATAAAGTCCCTGGACAAGATTGCCATGGGTAAATGCAAATACGAGTGATGAATACAAAGCCGCTGCCCAAAACGGTGAAGTATAACGTAATCTTTTATAGACAAGTCCTCTGTACACCAGTTCTTCACATGTCGGCATCAAAATTCCAAGCACGAGAATCTGCACTGCAAATCCCTGTCCGTATAAAGTCTGCATTGTATCGGAATAAGTTTCACTCGCTGCTGACAGATTACTTAAAAATATCAGATTATTAAGCCCAAGTGCCATAACTGCAAACATCACTATAATTGCAATATATTTCCAAATTGACGCTTTTTCCGTTACAATCCCAAGCTCTTTTTCTTTTCTGCTGTCTCTGTGAAATAAAAATAACATGACTGGAATCGTAATCAGCGCTGCCACGCCCTCAATATAAACAGCCCAGTTCATTAGCTCATTTGTGATCTGATCATATAATTTGCCGGACTGTGCTGTACTCTGCGCAATCTGCATCATCGCATCTGCATCTCCACCTGTCATCTGCATCAGATGTACGCCTGCAAGAAGTGATACCGCCGCCATATATACAAGATATGCAATTCCCAGTTTGATAAGCACAGATCCCCAGATATACCAGAAGCCTCTCCCGCCTCTTGTTTTCTGTTCCATCTATTTACTTCCTTTCCTTTTGCTGCTGATCCACTTTTCATTGTACCTTCACCGAAAACTCCTCTATTCGGCACGATGTTAATTGTACTTCTTTTCTACAGCATATGCAATTAAAAAAGTATGAAATCTTCCAACGCTTCCCGGCTGGCACTGTCGTAATCTGCCATACTCTGAGATTTCCGGATCCTTTTCAGCGCCTTCTTCGCTTCCGGAGCGTTCTGTCCCATATATGCCCACAGCTCTTTTAACTTAAATAACGTATTTTTCTCACCCATTCCCACTTCCAGATAATCACATTTAATCTGTTCAAGAAATGCATGGATTTCCTTTTTATATCTGTCTGCACTCTGCATTTTTCGTAACGTTTCTTCTTTTTTCCACTCAGTCACATCTATATCAGTTGTCTTTTTCACATCTGTTTTTTCTCTCATACGGATCAGATCAAGCAGAGCCGGATTCATTAAAATCCCTCTTCCAAGCATAAAGGTATCTACCTTCGGAAATTCCCGTTTCATCTCTTCATAACTTTCTGGCGTAAAAATATCTCCGTTATAGCAAAGCGGAATCTTACTTTCCTCCACCGCATCATGAAACGCGCCAAGATTCGGTTGATTTTTATAAAAATCCTTCTGTACCCGCGGATGAATAATCAGTTCCTCTACCGGATACTGATTGTAAATATCAAGAAGCCGCGCAAATTCTTCCGGATCATCTTTTCCAATTCTTGTCTTAATAGAAATTTTCACATCACATTTTTTAAAAATCTCATCCAAAAACCGGTCCAATCCGTCCGGATCTGCAAGAAATCCAGAACCACGCCCTTTAGACACAACTGTCTTTGAAGGGCAGCCCAGATTCAGATTCACCTTTTCATAGCCATAGACCTTCAGTTTCTCAACCGTATGTAAAAATGACTCCGCCTGATTACTCATAATCTGTGGCACAAGATTCATGCCCGGACTGTGCTCTGGCATCACATCATTCTTCTCCTTCATACTGAACCCCTTCTTCGTATGTGGTACCAGAAAGGGCGTAAAATATTTATCCATCGGTGCAAAATGCTGATGATAAGCCCGACGATATATATAAGTTGTAATCCCCTCAAGCGGAGCAAGGTAATACTTCATAAAAAATCCTTCCCATTTTTATTCACAATGCACAAAGGCGACACCGCAAATCAATGATGGGGACGTAGTACTTTAACATTTCACTACGTCCTTTGTTAAATAATTGCCCATCTCATTTTCGTGCATTTTGCGCGTGGATTTCTTGCGCATTCCTGTGCTGATGGACGAATCACGTCTTTACAGATTTCGCTGTAAATTCCTGCTTTTTTTCCTTCTTTAAAAGCTCGTTTCACAAGTCTGTCTTCCCCGGAATGAAAGGTCAGGATTGCAATTCTTCCACCTGGGTTCATGACTTGTGGCAGTTTATCTAAGAATGCATATAACACTTCAAATTCCTGATTCACGTCGATGCGAAGTGCCTGGAATGTTCTCTGACATGATTTCTTGACTGCCTCTTTTTTCTCTTTCTCCGGAAGAAATGTCAGAGCTTCTTCGATTGCTTCTTTTAATTCTGTTGTAGTTTCCGGAGATTTCCCGTGTTTTCTCCAATTCATCAGCACTTCTGTTATCTCTGCTGCGTATGGTTCATCAGAGTTTTCCACCAGCATTCCTTCTATTTCTTCTGCGTCCATGCTTTTCAAACGCTGTGCCGCGCTTTCTCCTTTTTGTGGGTTCATGCGCAGGTCCAAAGGTCCGTCAAATTTGTAAGTAAAACCGCGTTCCGGGTTATCGATCTGCATAGAGGATACACCAAGATCTGCCAGTACAAAGTCAAACTTTCCATGTTCTTCTGCCACTTTGTCAATGTCTGCAAAATTGCATAATTTCACAGTCAAAATATCTTCTCCATATCCAAGATCACGCAGTCTCTTTTTTGTCTTCTCGGACTCAATCGGATCTACGTCAAGACCATAAATGTGACCATGTCCTTCCAGCTTTTCCAACATCTTTCTTGTGTGTCCTCCATAGCCAAGTGTTGCATCCAGTCCATGCTGTCCCGGTTTGATGTCCAGAAAATCCAGAATCTCCTGCACACAAATGGAAATATGCATACCTGCCGGAGTGCTGCCCTTTCCTATGACTTTTTCAATCGTATCCCCATATTTTTCAGGATTTAATTCCTTATATTTTTCTTCATACTTTTTCGGATGCGTCCCGGAATAACGCTTTCTTCTCTTATGAGGCTTTTGCCCCTGTTTTCCTGATTCTTGTCCGCTTTTTTGTTCTTCCATATTCACATTCTCCAACAAACTGTTACTTTCCCTAAAATCATTCAAGTCAAACATTACAAAACGGGGGTCTTCAAAAAAGGGTTACCCTCTTTTAAAAACCCCCGTCCAACAAACTCAAAATCTACTTCTTTGCTTTTGGCAGAGTTAAGTTTAACACAATCGCTACGATAGTTGCAAGAACTACCGGTGATTTTCCAAATATAGTCATTACCCAGTCCGGGAACTGTGCCAGTGATGCACTTGCCTGAGTCACACCCATGCCGACTGCAACTGCAAGTCCAACAACTGTTGTATTGCGGAAATCCATCGGCTCTGTTGTAATCAGCTTCATACCTGTCATTGCAATTGATGCAAATACAGAAATTGTTGCACCTCCCAGCACGCAATAAGGAATCGTAGTCAGTATTGATGAAAATTTCGGGATCAATCCGGCCGCCATCAGAATCGCAGCAGCAATTCCAAGCACTCTGCGGCTGATAACTTTTGTTGTAGACACAATACCTACATTCTGGCTGTAAGTTGCTGTCGGAAGTCCACCAAAAAATGCGCAAAAAATATTGCTGATTCCATAGCCTACAATACCACCGGATAATTCCGTATCTGTCGGCATACGATCCATAGAACCTGTTGTAGTTGCAGAGAAATCTCCAATTGCCTGCACAGAGTTAATAGCAAACAAAATACCAAGTGCTACGCAAGATGAAGGCTCAAACTTAATTCCAAAATGCATCGGCTTCGGAAGCTGGAAGATTGCCGCTTGTGCAACGGAAGAAAAATCTACCATTCCAAAACAAAGTGCTACAATATATCCACCAATAATTCCAATTAAGATAGATGCCAGTTTCCAGATACCTTTTCCAAAATGATTAAGTGTCGTTACAATAATCAATGTAATAATTGCTACGAGCCAGTTCTTCCATGAACCGTAATTTTCACTGCTGGCTCCTCCAGCCATATAATTGATCGCGGTCGGATACAAAGATAATCCAATAGAAAACACTACCGTACCGGTAATAAGTGGCGGGAAGAACTTGCGGATCCTCTTAATATTTAATCCCACTAAAAGTGCAATGATACCACCAACAATCTGCGCTCCAAGAATCGTTGCAATATCAAAATCCGCAGCAATTGCCTGCATACTTGGCACATATGCGAAACTGATTCCCATCATGACCGGAAGTCCTGCTCCGATAGTGAACCATTTTGTCTTAATAAACGAAAATAACTGAATCAATGTCGTCAATGCAGACATCACAAGTGCTGCCTGAATAAGAATCACAGAATCTTCCTGTGAAAGACCTGCTACGCCTGCCACGATAATAGAAGGCGTTACGCAGCCGACGATCATAGCCAGTACGTGCTGTATCGCAAGCGGCAGTGATTGTCCAATGGAAGGCTTCCCGTAAAAATCAAACAATGCTTTGTCCATCTGAACAGACTGTTTTGCTTCTTTTGTATTCATTCTTTTCCTCCTGAGTCATTTTTTCAACTCATATATTATATAATGCAACGCTTCTATTTGGGCACCCTCTGGCTCATTACTTTTTTTAATGTTATTTTTTAGTCATACTTATTTTTCAATTACATTATCTGTCATACGCCTTTACATAGACAAAATTATCATTGGTACGCTCCATACTATATTCCGGATTCAGAATTGCCTCAACAAAATCTCCTCCACCAGATTCTATTGGAATAAGCCGCATTCCGAGCTTCTGTTCCACGTCTTCCACAGTCCAGTCATCCAAAAATACCCTTTCTCCGGTACGAAGCATGTTACATGGAATAATGAGATCTTCTCCTAATCCATGCACATTTTTATCAGCACTTCCTATGTTATCCACAAATTTCTTCGCATCAGAGATCTTTCCCACAAAATGTTTCCTACTATTCTCCTGGTACTCTTTTATCTGAGCAGTCAGATCCTGTCCGGTAATCAGTCCGGATACGGTAATTGTCTCACCAAAGAAATCATTCCTTATGGCAAATACATGGATCTGAAGTCCCGGAAATGCCTCCATCATACGCTCTGCAAATGAACAAATGGTTGCGTAAGTCAATTTTCCGGTCGCGATTGTGACCGTGCGCTTCACTTCTTCACGCATTTTGAGATATCCAGGATTGCTTTTCACCTGCTCAAGCGCTTCCGTGAATTCTGTAATGAAAAGCCGCATCATACCGACACCATTTTCCAACTGGATATATCCGTCATACCGCTCTTCTTCCGGGAAATCACGTCCAGCGGTAATATACCATTCATCGCTTGCATGCATAAAATGAAGTCCATATTCTTCATAATATTTTTTCTGACGGCTCTCGATCATATCAATAATCTCTCCAGCCTCTTCTTTCGTAAAAAGTTCCAGCGGATAAAGATTGTCTCTGTACTTCGTGATACCCGCAGGCACAACAGAGACACTGCGCATAAACGGAAGATATTTTGACAGATCGTCCATCGTGCGTTCCAGCTCTTTTCCGTCATTCACACCTTTACAACACACGATCTGACCATTCATCTCCACATGACCTTCATAAAGCCGATCTAAAAATTTCAACTTTTCTCCTGCAAATCGGTTATTCAGCATTTTACAGCGAAGTTCCGGGTTCGTAGTCTGCACGGAAATGTTGATCGGCGCCAGCTGCATCTTGATAATGCGGTCTACGTCCTTTTCTTTCATATTAGTCAGCGTAATATAATTCCCCTGTAAGAAAGAAAGTCTGGAATCATCATCTTTAAAATATAAGGTCTCTCGCATATTCGGCGGCATCTGATCAATAAAACAAAAAATGCATTTATTGCTGCATGATTTGTAATCACTCATCAACTGATTCTCGAATTCGATGCCAAGATCGTCATCGTAATCCTTGTCGATTTCCAGAGCCCATTCTTCTCCATCCGGTTTGCGAATAAGCACTTCTATATATTCGTCCTTTATCATATAACGATAATCAAACACATCTTCAATTGACTGATCATTGATCGACAGCAGTACATCTCCCGGTTCAATCTCCAATTCTTCTGCGATGGAGCCCGGATAGACTTCCTTAATCAAATGTTCTACCTTCTTCATATGGATTCCATCCTCCTTTCTTCGTTATTTATCATTTATAATCTGTTATCAACGTTTATCTTTTCATTTTCAGCTTTCGCATTTCTTGCACTTTTTATGTGCTCTGCTTCGTTGATCTGCTTCAGAGCCCTTACATATCCGCCAATCAGCATCAATGTCATAAAAATCCAGATAATCGGCTCTGTATAGATAACTCCAGTGTATCCCAAAACTGGCACGATCCAGATCGTGGATACTATTTTCAACACAAGTTCCAGAATACTGGACGCCACCGGAATGACTTTATGTTCCAGCCCCTGAAGAGAACAACGCAATACAAACAGTGGTCCAAGTACAAAATAAAATGACGTATTTCTTGTCAGATAACGGTATGCCGTATCCAAAATATAGGTATCATTACTGCTTGTGATCCAACGAATCAATAGGTGTCCAAATATCCAGCAAAATGTGGTAAATATAACTCCCTGCACAAGTACGATCACAAATGCCTGATGGATTCCCTTTTTTATCCGGTCATATTCTCCTGCCCCCAGATTCTGGCTGGCATAAGTCGTCATAGCCATGCCTGTACACAGCATCGGAACATTGGTCAGTTCCTCAATTCTTCTTGCCGCAATATGCGCCGTCACAATCTTCGTACCAAGTCTGTTTACTGCAGTCTGGAAAATCACGGTACCGATACTCACAAAACAGGACATCATACCAAGTGAAATTCCAAATACGGTCATCTCCTGATACTTTCTTCTCTGTACCTGCCATTCCTGCCCCTTTGGCACAAGTTCCCGGAACCTAAAAAGCAAGTACGCCATACACAGAACTCCTGCAATACACTGGGCAATATTGGTCGCATGCGCTGCACCGCGAAGTCCCATGGAAAATGTATGCACAAAAAGAATATCCAGAAAAATGTTCAAAATGACTGCAACTACAAGGCATAAAAGCGGAATCCGGCTTTCTCCGACCGCTCTCAATATATTGGCACTGTAATTGTAAAGAGAAATGAATGCTGTCCCCATAATAATAATGCGGATATATTGAAGTGCCTCTTCCATAATATCTGCCGGTGTGTCCAATATATGCAAAAGTCCTTCTATCCCAAGAAGCGCACCTACTGTAAGAATCAGCGTCATTGCAACTGTCATAATAAAACTTCCTGCCACATAACGTCGCATATTCTTATAATCTCCTGCTCCAAAACATCTGGATATCGGAATTCCAAATCCCTGGGTCACTCCATTCACAAAACCAATAATCAGATTCGCAATAACTGCTGTTGCACCAACTGCTGCAAATGCCTGTGTCCCTACATAAGTGCTGACAATTTTACCATCTGCCAGATTATATAATTGTTGTAAAAGATTTCCAAAAATAATGGGCAGGGCAAAGGTCATTATGACCTTTGCCGGACTGCCCTTCGTCAATTCCCTCATAGAATAACATTTACTCTTTCTGCTAAAACCAGTGTATGAACTATCTCTGAACTCGTGCTCCTGCACCACCCATGATAGCTTCTACTTCTTTCTTGCTGGCCATAGTTGTGTCTCCAGGTGTTGTCATAGCAAGTGCTCCGTGAGCTGCTCCGTAGTTAACTGCAAGCTCTGCATCCTCTGTTGTCATCAGTCCATAGATAAGTCCTGATGCGAAAGAGTCTCCTCCACCTACACGGTCCATGATCTCAAGTCCCTTGTAGTCTTTTGCTTTGTGGATTTCTCCATCTGCCCAGCAGATAGCGCTCCAGTCGTTCACTGTAGCTGTCTTAACCTCACGAAGAGTTGTTGCAACAGCTTTGAAGTTCGGGTATGTCTTAGCTGCTTCATTGATCATCTTCTTGTATCCGTCAAGATTAAGCTGCTTGAGATCTTTGTCGTTACCCTCAATCTCAAATCCGAGGCATGCTGTAAAGTCTTCCTCGTTACCGATCATAACGTCTACATATTTTGCGATCTCTTTGTTCACTTTCTGAGCTTTCTCCTGTCCACCGATTGCACTCCACATAGAAGGACGGTAGTTCAGATCGTAAGATACGATTGTTCCATACTTCTTAGCTGCCTTGATAGCTGCAAGTACAGTCTCACATGACTGCTCGGAAAGAGCCGCATAGATTCCGCCTGTATGTAACCAGCGAACTCCAAGCTCACCAAAGATATAATCAAAATCAAAATCTTCCGCTGTTGCCTGAGCGATTGCTGTATTCGCACGGTCAGAGCATCCTACTGCACCACGGATACCAAATCCACGCTCTGTAAAGTTGATACCATTTCTGCAGATACGTCCGATTCCGTCTGTCTTCTTCCAGTTAATTAAAGATGTATCTACTCCACCCTGAAGAATAAAGTCCTCCATCAGTTTGCCAACTTCGTTATCAGCAAATGCTGTGATAACTGCAGTCTTCATACCGAAGCATCTTCTAAGTCCGCGGACAACGTTGTACTCTCCGCCGCCTTCCCATGCACGAAAGTTTCTTGCTGTACGGATTCTTCCCTCACCCGGATCAAGACGAAGCATAACCTCACCTAATGATACTGCGTCAAACTGGCACTCCTCTTTTGGTCTTAAATTCAGATTCATTTTCATTTCCTCCTAGGATTAAATTATTAAAGTTATAAGTAATCCATATATCACCATCGGTACTATTATACAATCAACACTCTGGAAAATCCAGCACGAAATACTCGAAAGTAGGGAAAACCTGCAAAAACCGTGAATTTCTATAAAAATTAATGCTTTATAGCAAATCTTGACAGCAGTTTCTTCCGCTCTTTGTAATCCGGCATATACTTCTCCACTTCTTTCCAGAATGCTTTCGAATGATTCATAAATCTGCGGTGTGCCAGCTCATGGATCACTACATAATCCACGATCCGGTCCGGCACAAACAACAGTCTGCAATTAAAATTGAGATTTCCTTCACTGCTGCAGCTTCCCCACCTGGTCTTCTGATTCCGCATAGTGATCCGTCCATAACTGACACCCATAACAGATGCGTAATGCGATACCTTTTCTTCTATAAATGTCTGTATACGCTCTCTATCGCTTTCTTCTGTCACTTCCGGAAGATACACAATATCCGGGCGGTTGTCTTTTGAAAGAACCAGTTTTCTCTTCTTAAATATCCATTCTGCATGTCCCTCAATAAATTCCTGCACAGCATAATCCATCACCTGCATCGGAACTCTGGCACAGACCGTCCCATCTGCTTTCACCTGAAGTCCCATCGAACGTCTGGATGAGCGGATGATCTGTACCTCTACCGGTTCTTCATTTTTCTGTTCTACCCTATATATTTTCATTTGATCCATAATTCACCACCATATATCAGTGTCACAATCACACAACACATCTATCGTCTTCCTTTTATTATTAAGATAAGGTTCTCTTTTTCTTCTCATAATCATACCAAATCTGACATTAATTAACAATTGTAGGATAGATTATCTTTTCATATCATGGTATGATTATGATGCCTGATGGGATTGTAAAAATCCATTCAAGAATGCCTTGGCATTCTTGCTGCGAGGTGCGCGTCATGCAATTGCATGACATACTTCTACTGCGCACCTCTGAAATCCTGCCGGCTAGCTACATACATAATTTTGGAATTATGTATGCTGTATTGATAAAAGAAAGGAGCACTAAGATTTTGAGACCTATAGAAAAACTCATTGAAAAAAGAAAAGAAGAATTCATCCGCAACAATCTGATGTCGGATGAGTTTATTGATTTTATACAGCAGAACAAAAAACCAATGGACAAACTGCTCTCTTACTATGCCTGCGCAATTATGGAAGTAGAGACAAAATTCCGTGTTCTGGATCATCAGTATTCTCTGGAATACGACCGCAACCCGATTGAAGACATCAAATCCCGTGTCAAATCCTGGGAGAGCCTTATAAAAAAAGTCCGCCGGAAAGAAATCCCTCTGACACTCTCTTCTATTGAAGAGAGTATTCACGATATTGCCGGAGTACGCGTCGTCTGTTCTTTTCCTGATGACATCTACATGCTTGCCGACTGCCTGTTAAATCAGGATGACATCACACTGATTGAAAAAAAGGATTACATAAAAAACCCAAAACCGGGCGGATATCGAAGTCTTCATCTGATTATCAGCGTGCCAATCTTTCTTCAGGACGAAAAGCGCATGGTTACTGTAGAAGTTCAGCTTCGAACCATAGCCATGGATTTCTGGGCAAGTCTGGAACACAAGATCCGCTATAAAAAAAATATTCCGGAAGACAAAGCTCTCTATCTCCAGAATGAGATGCTGGAATGTGCCGAAATCAGCGCCGACCTCGACCGCCGTATGCAGAATGTCCGTGATGTTATCTCAAAAAATGTACCAAAAGAAGAAAAAATCCCATTTCTCGGAGAGATGATTTAGACTTGATTTCTCCAAATGATTCCGATTACCTTTATATCATAGTTGGGGGTTTTGCCCCCAACACCATTTAATTGTTCAAATACTATTCATCCATCCCTTCAATTATAGTTTTATCCTATATCTAAATATAATATTTATTAATATCACCAATATGTTATCTAGTATTATTACACAAATCTATTTGATATTTTTTACTTTTCCCTGTACAATATGCCTTGCATTAGAAAAACACGTTTTGATCAAGACTACTTTTTTAAACAACAACAAAATAAGGTTATTTTAAAGGAGAATTATAAAATGGAACCAAATCAGAAAAAAGCGAACGGTCTGGCTCTCATTCCTTTCGCAGTATTTGTAGGGGTTTACCTGGCCACAGGAATTACCTTGAATGCAATGGGTGTTGAGATGGCATTCTATCAGCTGCCTACTCCAATTGCTTCATTTATCGGTATTATTGTTGCTTTTGCTATGTTCAAGGGAAAATTTGATGACAAGTTATCTGTTTTCCTTCACGGTTGTGGAGAAGAAAATATCATGATCATGTGTATGGTCTTCTTGTTTGCCGGAGCATTTACATCTGTTTCTTCCGCAATGGGCGGTGTTGACTCCGTTGTAAATCTGGGTATGACTTTCATTCCTCCACAGTTCATCGCTGCAGGTGTTTTCGTGATATCATCATTCATTTCCATCTCAACAGGAACTTCTGTTGGAACGGTTACTGCTGTAACACCAATTGCACTTGGACTTGCACAGGCCGGTGGACTCAATCAGTTCCTCGTGGTAGGTGCTACGATCGGTGGATCTATGTTTGGAGATAACTTATCCATGATTTCCGATACAACCATCGCTGCCACACGAACACAGGATGTAGAGATGAAAGACAAATTCCGTGCCAACTTTAAGATCGCTCTTCCTGCTGCACTTGTAACATTTGTTTTATTACTGATTTTCGGTCGTCCGGAAACTTTACCTGCAGTACAGGAGTACTCTTACAATATTATAAAAGTTCTGCCATACATCTTCGTACTGGTTGCATCACTGCTCGGTGTCAATGTATTCGCAGTTCTGACTGGCGGAATCCTGTTCTCCGGTGCTATCGGTCTTGCAACCGGAAGCTTTTCCGCACTGGAACTTGCCAACAATGTTTATAACGGCTTTTCCGGAATGTTCGAAATCTTCCTGTTATCTATGATCACAGGTGGTCTTGCTAAAATGGTAGAAAAAGAAGGCGGCTTAGAATGGCTTCTTCAGAAAATCAGCAAAGTTATCAAGAACCGTCAGACTGCAGAGCTCGGCATCGCTGTCATGACTTCTCTGACTAACATTGCAACAGCCAATAACACAGTTGCAATCCTGATCGACAGTACAATTGCAAAAGATATCAGCAAAGAATACGGTGTGGATCCAAAACGTACCGCCTCCCTTCTCGACATCTTTGCCTGTGCTTTCCAGGGAATCCTGCCATATGGTGCACAGATTTTATTTGCCTGCGCTCTTATGGAGAATCTGAACAGCCCGTTCCAGGTAATCACGCAGTGCTGGTATCAGTTCATCCTGATGGCATTTGCAATCCTGTCCATCTTCTTTGCAAAAGGTGTAGATATGAAAAAAGCAACAAACTAATATGTGAGGTTATAAAAAAATATGATAGAACAGTACTTAAAAGGTCTGAAAGTTCCAAAAGATGAACTGACCGCAATTGAACGTAACAAATTGCTGAATGAAGGAAAAGACGTAGACCGGATTATGTGCTGCATAGATTCAGGGGAGACATTGGCTCCCCTGATTGGCTGTACTCTTCCGGAATATTACTTTTCTGCCGAGAAAATGTGTGAACTCGAGGAATATATTTATAATAAGTTCCACTCTGACGGAGCCGGCCTGTCCACAACCTTGCGCGGCATGGCAGAGGCTATGGGATCAAAAATCAAATATTCTGATTACAACATTGCCCAGCTTGAGACTCCTGCCATTTCAAGTCTGGATGAAGTAGACAAATTAAAACTGATAAATGTAGATGAAGACGGACGCCTTCCTATTATTTTAAAAGGTCTGAAAATGGTCAAAGAAAGACTTGGAGACAAAGTCCCTGTGAGCGGGACTGTCACTGGACCATTTACCGTTGCCTCAATGCTTGTTGGAACAGAAAATCTTCTGAAAGGTATGGTAAAACAACCGGATAAAGTCCTTCAAATGATGGACATCATTACAGAAAATAATAACCGTTACATCCAAAGACTCCTGGACATGGGCGTAGGAATTGGATTTGCAGATCCGGTAAGCTCCACCTCTCTTCTTCGTGTGAAACAATATGAGAAATTTTCACTTCCATTTTTCCAAAAGAATGTAGACTTTATCAAAAGCCAGGGTGGGGGATGCGGTCTTCATATCTGTGGTACAAGCCGTAAATTATGGGAACTCCTTATTCCGACCGGAATCGGTACATTTGGTCCGGACAATGTCGAGGATATGGCAGAAGCCAAGGAAATCCTCGGACCATATATGTGCATTCAGGGAAATGTCCCTCCTGTAGAAGTCATGCGTCTTGGAACTCCTTACGATGTTCTTCGCGCATCCAGAGAAAGTATCCGGAAAGCTTATGACTCCCCGAAAGGTTTCGTGCTGACATCCGGATGCCAGACTCCGATGTTCACACCAGAAGAAAATATGACTGCACTTATGGATGCAGCCCGTATCTTCGGGCATTATCCGATCAATCGGGATTTATTAAGGATGGAGGATTAATCCTCCATCCTTTTAAAATTCAAAATCTGCATAATCTTCCGGCAGGAATCTGTGATAAATGATATGACAGCCTTCATCTTTAAAGCAATAATAGTATCTGTCCTCACTTCCCTCTGGAAATCTCACATAGAAATCAAACTCTCCGTTATTCATCTCTTCTGTGATTGTGTTTTCATTGTACTGACCAAACAATTCCAGAATCTTTTTCTTCGTGCAGCCATGTTCTCTCACCAGTTCAATCAGTTCTTTGATAAATTCATTTTCAGCGGTATGCTCATGCACATACTCACTTCCCTGCTCCGGAATATGGAAGCAGAAACGATCTTTTTTATGTGTTACAGCAATTTCTCCAAGTCTTGCTTTCATATCTTCCGGTAAATGTGTCAGTCTCTCTGCCATCTCCTCCACTGTATCCTCAGTATCAAAGAAATGATTCAGCGTGCTGAGTGGATAATATAATCTTACATCTTCTTTTCTATATCCCAGCTTTGCCTGCTCTTCCTTTACAATATCAATCAGGCTCTGTTCCAAACGTTTATATTCCATCCTACCAATCTCCTTTTTACTGCTTTATTTCTTATCAGACACATAGTTGTTCCTGCCTGCTTTCTTCGTATATAAATGATACTAACGGAACATTTCGCACTTCCACAATCCCGGCTCATTATACTACATCCACCTGTATTGTACCATTCTTTCTATAACATTTCAGGATGAACTGCAATTATTTCCATGAAGTTTGACATGGCCCCTGTCTATCCCTTATACTAATTTACAGAAATATTCCCGGTATTCCATGTTGCCAGGACATCCCATATGATGCCTGTAAACTCATTTATTACATTTGAAAATATGTCGGGAATGATACGAAATTCATACATGACAGGAGGATAATAATTCTTATGATTATAAAAAATGGACTCGTCGTTGATCCGGCTTTGGGACTTTCCGAAAAGATGGATCTTGCGATTGAAAATGGAACAATTCTGAAAATAGAAAAAAACATTGATACAGATCAAGTTTCAAATGATACCGAAGTCCTGGACGCCACAGGACTTGTCGTTGCTCCGGGACTGATTGATACTCATGTACATTTCCGCGATCCGGGATTTACTTATAAGGAAGATCTTCATACCGGTGCACTTGCTGCTGCAAAAGGCGGATTTACAAGTGTCATCTGCATGGCAAATACTTCACCGGTCGTTGACAGTCTCCCTGTGCTCAAAGATCTGATCGACCGCGAGAAAAATGAAGACATCCGTATCTTCCAGGCAGCTGCCATTTCCTGCTCTCTGAAAGGAAAAGAAGCTGTCGACATGGAGGCTATGAAAAATGCCGGTGCATGCGGGTTCACTGATGACGGAATCCCTCTCTTGGACGCTGATTTCTGTTACCGTGCTATGGAACATGCCGCAAAATTAGGTGTACCTGTAAGTCTCCATGAGGAAGATCCTTCTTTTATTCAGAATAATGGAATCAATCACGGTACTGTATCTGAAAAGCTTGGCGTCTATGGTTCCCCGTCCATTGCCGAGGAATCGTTGGTTGCCCGTGACTGTCTTCTGGCACTTCGCTCCGGCGCAGATGTTGTTATCCAGCATATCAGCTCTGGTGTCTCTGTAGAAATGGTCCGCACTTTTAAAGCCCTCGGTGCTAAAATTCACGCAGAAGCAACACCGCATCATTTTACTCTGACTGATGAGGCACTTCTGACTTACGGAACGCTAGCCAAAATGAATCCGCCACTTCGCACCGCAAAGGACCGCCAGCAGATCATCGAAGGTCTTGCAGACGGAACCATTGACCTCATTGCCACCGATCATGCTCCACATAGCATGGAAGAAAAGAATAAACCTCTTACAGAAGCACCAAGCGGAATCACTGGTCTTGAGACTTCTCTTGCACTTGGCATCACAAGTCTTGTAAGACCTGGGCACCTGACTCTGTTACAACTTCTGGAAAAAATGACTGTCAATCCGGCAAAGCTTTACCATCTACCATACGGACAGATCAAAGAAAGTGCTGCTGCCGATCTGGTTATCTTTGATCCGGAAGAATGCTGGAAACCTGGCGATTACGCTTCCAAATCCTGCAATACCCCGTTTACCGGACAGGAACTTTTCGGAAAAATAAAATATACGATCTGTGGCGGTAAAACTGTTTATTCTGATAAATAATGTAAATAATCACTTCATAAAAGTCAAAAGACAGGAAAAAGAACTTCCATACTTACACAAAAAGTTCTCTATCCTGTCTTTTTATTCAAGTCGAACGTCCGTGAGACTTGGCGCGTGATTCTGGTCAGAGAAGCTGACATATTCCTATCAGAATCACTGCGCATCCTCGCGGAGCGTTTATCTCAGTCGGAGACCTAACTCCCACTGAGACAAATTTGCTATTACTCACCACCTGAAGAGGTTGGAGTCTTCTCGACTGAGATAATCACTTTGATATTAAATATCTTCCATCAAGTGCTTTAGCAATTTGCCCCCCACACAGAAATATTCTCTGTTTCTGAACGATGGCTGCCCGCCAGCTCTATGTTATCTTCCGCATCAAAATTATCTACAAAGTCCGAATTCACAACTTCTTTCAAATGATCCTGAATATCGGTCAGACATTCCAAAAGAACCGGATTAAACGCACCACATTCTCCATTCAGAATCATCTTCACAGCCTGTTCATGAGAATAAGCTTTCTTGTACACACGGTCACTGATCAACGCATCATAGGCATCCGCCAGTGATACGACCTGAGCAGAAATTGGAATTTCCTCTCCCACAAGCCCATCCGGATATCCTTTTCCATCATAACGTTCATGGTGCCAGCGGCAAATCTGATAAGCGACTTCCAACAGTATCTCTCCTTGATACATCTTGAGGTTCTCAAGCATGGCGGCTCCAATCAACGTATGTGTCTTCATAATATCAAATTCTTCTTTTGTAAGCTTACCCGGCTTATTCAGAATCTTCTCATCAATTCCTATCTTACCAATATCATGAAGTGCAGATGCCATAGAGATCATATACTGCTCAGACCATGACAGTCCGTACTGCCCCGTCTTTTGGACGAGACGCTCCAAAAGTAATCTCGTCAAAGTCTGAATGTGTAATACATGAGGTCCACTCTCTCCATTACGAAATTCCACAATCTGGCTTAAGATTCCGACCATCATCCGGTTATTCTTCTCTTTCTCATAAATCTGGTCAGCAACAAGAGAAATCAATCTCCTCTGTTTTGCATAAAGCTTAATGGTATTAAACACTCTTTGATATACGATTTTCGCGTCAAATGGACGTCTGATATAATCTGCGATCCCCATCTCATATGCCCGGCGTATATAATCCTCAGATTCTTCACTGGAAATCATAATGACCGGGATATCATCCATCCAGTGCTCTCTTGCCATAGCCGCAAGGACCTCGAAGCCATTCATGACCGGCATCACAATATCCAGCAACATCAGTGATATGCCCGTACCATACTGCTTAAGCATCTTCAATGCCTCTTCTCCATTCTCAGCTTCCAAAATTCTGAAATCGTCCTGAAGCATCTCTGTAAGGATTTCCCGGTTCATCTCCGAATCATCCACGATTAAAATCTGCTGCTTAACTTTTAATGCTTCAAGTGCAGTTCCATCCTCACCCTCCTCATTCGCAAAATCTTTCTCTGTAACGACTGTGTTCTTTCGATTCTTCGCAAGATACATAAACTTATCCGCTTCCATTACCGTCTCCTCGACAGTCCTTCCTGCAGACATGACTCCACCGATACTTGCTGATAACTGAAGCCTTGAATATGTCGGAACATTTGCATTATAAATTTCTGTCCGGATCTGCTTAAGCTTTTCTCTGAACATCGTCTCGCTGATTCCCTGCAATACAAGGAGAAACTCGTCCCCTCCATAACGGATCAGAGTATCGTTCTTTCGGATACAATGACGAATTGCTTCCACTGTGGTGATAAGTGCCAGATCACCGGCATTGTGTCCATATGTATCATTATAGATTTTAAAATCATCCATATCAATCATGGCGACCCCGACAGATGCTGTCATCTTCTTGATCCGATCCTCGTAATAGCGGCGATTATATACACCGGTCAGCGCATCTTGATACAGCTTTTCATTATATCTGCTCAACTTCTCCATTAAACGATCACGGTTCTCCAAATCAACCAGGAATTCCTCATCCATCTTCCTGAGCAGCTCCATAACGTATGGCTGTCCGTCAATCTCCACATAACGCGCTGTCACTTGATAAATATCTGAATCCAGGTATTCCAGCTTTGTCCGCACTGACTTCTCCTCGAATGCCCGGGCAGCAATACAATGCGTACATGGCTTTTCCTTCTTCCAGAAATCATAACAATGGCATAATTCCATGTCTCCGCCTGGATTGTCGTTCTCTTCCAGCCGGAACTCCCGCTTATCCAACAGTCTTACAACCGTAAAGACCTTTTTATACAATTCCATCTCCATCTGAGCCTGCTGCATTGTCATAATATAATCTGAAGACATGATTTTAACCCTCCTGCACGATTCAAAAATCCGCGCTTTATCGTTCTGGTAAACATATTTATTTTACCAAATATAAATAAAATCTACAAGTTGTTTAGCCAGAAAGATTGTCAAAACTTTGTCCTACTTATTCAGCTATGTTTATATTGACAACTGCTAGTTTGATTGTAGCCATTCTGAATTTTGCGCATAAAAAATAGACGCCTTGACTTTGGTAGAGTGAACGTCTATTTTTTCTTAATTTTATTTTTGTGGGTGGCAAATTCACTGAATCGCACTGAACACAATCGAGAAAACGCCTATTTACGCGATAGTGAGCAAACAGTTTCGCAGTGATCGCAGAACGGGAACATATCAACCGGCTGAATCTTTTCCACCTTATAATGATGCTTTGTCAGATATTTCAAATCTCTTGCCAACGTCTCCGGATTACAGGAAATGTAGATGACTTTCTTCGGAGATAACTTTACAACAGAAGATAAGAATCTCTCATCACTTCCGGCTCTCGGCGGATCCATAAATACCACATCGGCTTTTTCACCTTTCGCTGCCATCTCAACCATAAATCTTCCGGCATCTCCCTGATAAAATGCAGCATTCGTGATCTTATTCTCTTTCGCATTGATTCTGGCATCTTTTACTGCATCTTTGTTTAGCTCCACGCCAATCACCTTACCGGCTTTCTTCGCAGCAATCAGCCCAATTGTTCCAATTCCGCAATACGCATCAATCACCGCCTCTTTTCCTGTCAGACTGGCGTAATCGATGGCAGTCTGATATAAAATCTCTGTCTGCACCGGATTGACCTGATAAAAGGACTTCGGTGAAATACGAAACATACAGCCACATAATCTGTCTTTAATAAACCCCGGACCAAAAATCGGCTTTTCCCGGTCTCCCAGAACCATGCTTGTCTGTCTGTCATTTACATTTAACACAACGGTCGTAATCTCCGGATGCGCTTTTCTAAGCGCTTTCACAAAATTATTTTTCGACGGAAAAATCGGTGAACCTGTGACAAGGATGACCATAATCTCTCCTGTAGAAAAGCCTCGGCGGATCAGCACATGACGCAGAAGTCCATAACCTGTGTCCTCATCATATGTCCGGATTTTAAATGATTTCAACATTCCACGAATCGTCCGGATAATCTCCTGACTCTTCTCGTCTTCAATCAGACAATTCTCCACAGGCACTACTCTGTGTGTGCCTTCTTCGTAAATACCGGAAATAATATTTCCTTTCCGGTCACGGTCAAATACCGCATGCACTTTATTCCTGTAATAATATGGATTCTCCATTCCGATGATTGAACAGACCTTCCCGTATGCTCCAAGAAGACTCTGTTCTTTTTTCTGCTTTTTCTTAAGCTGCTCTTTATAAGGAATACCCTGAAACTGGCAGCCACCACATTTCTTCGATATATTACATTTCATAATTTCCAACTCACCTGTTACCGTTCATACACTGTTCAGACAGTAACACTCCTCTTTCATCTATAACTGTTCAGAACCCCCACCACACAAATTCGCAAAACCGCACGATACTCGTGCTTTCCCACTGCTACGCAGCTAATTTTGCTCATATGTGGGGTGGTAACTCTATTCGAGTCACCTTGAAATAAGAAAAACCGCTACTTACATGCAAGCATGACGCATCAATTTTTCTTATTTCAAGAGGTTCTGAATAGTTACCTTCTATTATAAATTGTGGACATTTTCCCTGCAACCTTTTATAATCAAATCATGTTGTTATTTAAAGGAGAGATCAAATGAGTACTAATCAACACAATCGCGAATCTTTTGGCAGTCGTTGGGGCTTTATCCTCGCCTGCATCGGCTCCGCCGTCGGCATGGGAAATATCTGGATGTTTCCAACCAGAGTGTCCCTTTACGGAGGCGGCTCTTTCCTGATTCCTTATATATTTTTTGTTGCCCTCATCGGCTTCACTGGAGTCATTGCAGAAATGAGCTTTGGCCGTGCTACCAGATCTGGTCCGGTCGACGCATTTGGCTGCGCCTGCGAGGCAAGCGGCAAACGAAAACTCGGAGAAGCCCTTGGCATGATTCCAGTTCTCGGTTCCCTTGCAATGGCAATCGGATACACCGTCGTTATGGGCTGGATTTTCAAATATGCAATCGGTACCCTGACCGGTTCGACTCTTGCCCCAGATAATGTAGAAGAATATGGAAATGCTTTTGGCAGTATGGCTTCTGCATTTGGAAATAATGGATGGCAGATTGGCGCTTTGATTATCTGCATGTTAATCCTCATGCTCGGTGTCGGGGGCGGAATCGAACGTGCCGGTAAAATCATGATGCCGCTTTTCTTCTGCCTGTTTGTTATTCTGGCAGTTTACGTTGCATTCCAACCGGGAGCCATTGACGGATACCGCTACATTTTCCGGGTGGATCCGGAAATGCTGGCATCCCCGTCTACATGGATTTTTGCTCTTGGGCAGGCATTTTTCTCCCTGTCTGTTGCGGGAAATGGAACTCTGATTTATGGTTCCTACCTGTCAGATAAGGAAAATATACCCGCTTCTGCCGCAAAAGTAGCACTTTTTGACACCATCGCCGCAGTCCTTGCAGCCCTGGTCATCATTCCAGCTATGGCAACCACCGGAGCACAGTTAAATCAGGGAGGACCGGGACTATTATTCATCTTCCTGCCGAATCTGATTCGTTCCATGCCGGGAGGCCGGATCATTGCAATCATTTTCTTTGCAGCCGTATTCCTTGCTGGGATGACATCACTAATCAACTTATA
Organism: Dorea sp. Marseille-P4042; assembly: GCF_900290215.1. Lineage (NCBI taxonomy): Bacteria > Bacillati > Bacillota > Clostridia > Lachnospirales > Lachnospiraceae > Dorea > Dorea sp. Marseille-P4042. The sequence continues at coordinate 523,535 of NZ_OLMI01000002.1, forward strand.
CGAAGCACCAATTGCAACGGTACAGGAAAAACTACATTTATCCCGCGTACCTGCATGCGGTGTCATTGCAGCAATCGGAATCATCGTTTCACTTCTGATTCAAGGCATCGTCTCCACATGGATGGATATTCTTTCTATATACATTTGTCCACTGGGCGCGGGACTCGCCGGAATCATGTTCTTTTGGGTATGTAAGAAAAGCTACGTCGAAGAACAAGTCAATAAAGGCCGGGAACGGAAATTCACCAAATACTTCATTCCTGTCTGCAGATACATCTATGTACCAATCTGCTTTATCGTACTGATTCTTGGAATCGCACTTGGCGGGATTGGATAATAAAAAAGAATCTGGTTATCCTCATTAAAGGATATCCCGATTCTTTTTTTTACATATCAAATTCTATGATGCGCTTTCTGTTTTATCTCCAACTCGAAATCTTGCCATGCAGATCAAAGTCGCCACTGCCACAATCACTCCACCTGCAAATCCTATATCTTTCAGCGAAATCTTTGTATACACTGTTCCGCCAAACCAGGTTCCGCAGCCAATTCCCAGATTGAAAATTCCCGAGAAGATCGCCATAGCAACAGATGATGCAGCTACAGAGACACAACCAATCAACTCTGCCTGAAAACTTACCTGAAATGCCATAATCGCCAGTCCCCATCCGGCACATACCAAAATCACGGTATACATATTGACAGAAGCTGGATATAAGAGCAGCAGAGCTGCCACAACACCAATCATAACAGTCTGAACAAAAGCATACCGATGATCATCATAATATCTTGAGAACAAATAGCTTCCTCCAAGCCCCGCTACTCCGAATAACATCAGTGCCATAGTTACCCAGTTACTCGGAAGCCCTGCTACCTTCTGCAAAAACGGCTCGATATAACTGTAGCTTGTATAATATCCGGTCGCCACAAGAAAAGTAATTACATAAATGCTCATCAATCTTGCATTTTTGAAAAGCTCCGGAAGCTGTCCCACGGAAAATGATTCTGTTCCTTCCAGCTTCGGAAATACAAATGCCAGATAGCCAAGTACCAGAAATGAAACTATCGCCACACATAAAAATGTCATTCGCCAGCCGATCTGAAGTCCGATCATTCGCCCAAGCGGCATTCCAAGTACCATGGCAATTGATGTTCCGGTAATAATTGCGCTAAGAGCCTTTGACTGATGCTCTTTCGCCACAACCCGAACTGCAACCGGTGATGCGATCGCCCAGAAAATGGAATGTGCACACGCCACACCAATACGTGACAATACAAGAAATGTAAAGCCGCTTGAAATTACCGACAACACCTGGCATACCGCAAACACACTTAACGTTCCAAGCAGCAATTTCTTCGGCTGTATCCTGCACACTAACAACATCAGCGGCAGCGATAATAACGTCACAGTCCAGGAATAGGCTGTAATCATCACGCCCGCCTGAGCCTCCGTCATATGAAACTCATTAGAAATATCTGTTAAAAGCCCAATCGGCATAAATTCCGAAGTATTTACCAAAAACGCTGAAATCGTCATACCGATCAACGGGAGCCACTCCCGTAAAGTCATCTTCGTCTTCATCTATAATGTCCTCGCTATTCTTTAAAATCATTATTTTGTCCGCGGACAATTATAGTATAATAGCTAAGTAGTGTCAATAAAATCAAACAATTATACACACTGTTGACTGCTTCTAATTCCAGATAATTTCGGATATCATCAACATCTCTTTGTATACTTCGTTCATTTACTCCATATTCATTGGCTTCGGCTGCTGTATTTACAATGTACCCGTTCAGTAGTTTCGTATAAATTCCGAGAACACGCTCGATTTTTCCATTCTTGTATTCTTCCATATTGCTCCTCCGTATCGGCTCATTTCTTATGCCATTATACGTTTTGCAAATGTCAGAAACTGTCTCTCTGCAAAAGTTTTTCTATAAAATTGCTATTTTCTTCCACCTTAATCGATCAAATCGTTCTGAAATCTGGACAAATGTTCATATGGCAGAATGAGGCGCCCACGATACAGTCCGCAGCCGTCGTTGATCAGGCTGTTATTCATTGCTGCGAACATATTAACATCAAGGTCTTTTAAATCTAAATTAAAAAGTTTCATTCCGCGCTCGTATGCCTCATCGAAGTATATGCATTCCCCTTTTGGAACTGCATCTCTTCTTGCTCGTTCATGCTCCTGACGCTTCTCATACCCCAAGTGATTCGCCGGTCCGATTTCCGCGATGTCGTCCATTTTCTTTGTTCGAAGCTGCACTTCCATATAGCTTCTGGACGTATTATCATAAAATGTGATATGTAAAGACTGATAACCGTACATGGTCGGGTTGGATATGAAATCTCTGTAATATGGCTTTACTTCGCCGTCCAGCAAGTCTGATTTACTCTCCCGGACTCCTTTTGCCGGCTCGGCTGTAAAGCCGCGTTCTTCCAGAAATCCCGGCAGCGCATTGGCTATCTGATAAAGATATTTCATCTCTTCCTCTTCAAGATTCTGTCCCGGCTTCAGATGACATTTCGGCAATGCAATTACAATCCGATATGCGATAATATCCCGAAAACAGCTCAGTTTTTCTTTTAAATCTGCCACAGCCGGATATGTTCCATGTTCCTCATAATAATTATAAATGTATTCCACAATGTAGCCGTTGAATTTTTCTTCTGTACGTATCAAAGATTTGATTCTTCCACGAAATGTAAAGGCGAAAAATGGAAATTCTTTTGCCATGTACTTGTAAAATTCCCGGATTTTCTGTGACTGGGAAGTCAGGAAATCGTTGTGCTCCAGCATTTCCTGTACTTGAAGGAGACAATTGCTATGCACAAGGTCGATTTCATTATGTGTCCGCTTTGCTTCTTTTCTCAAATCTGTCCTATAATTTTGTATAATTTTAAAGATCGTATCCCCGGAATATAAATAATCGTTTAATGTAACCATCTGTCAGTCTCCTTTACTCGTCTGGATTCAATGAATAAATGCTGTATCTACTGAATTTCTCATCATCAACCGAATCTCTTCATCGGTAATTCTATAATGCTCCTGAATAAATTGCAATTCTTTTGTCATGGTTGTGTTGCTGACGGTCCGGTTATCTGTGTTGATCGTCACCTTAATCCCGTTGTCCAGGAACTCCCGAAGCGGATATTGACTTTCGCTTTCTACAGCTTTCGTCTGAAGATTGCTAATCGGGCACATCTCGACACCAATTCCTTTTTCCCGGATCATTTTCTGGACTTCTGAATTACCTCGCATGGCGATTCCATGTCCGATTCGAAGTGCTCCTGCCTCTACGGAATCCAGAATGTTCTGCACGTTTCCACACTCCCCGGCGTGAATGGTAAATGGCATTCCAAGCTTTTTTGCTTGTCCAAATAACTTCATGAATTCTGACATCGGATAGATGGCCTCAGCTCCTGCAAGGTCTGCCGCGCACACACCATTTCCAAGGTATTCTCTTGCTGTCCAGATCATACGGAGATTCTCCTCATAGCTGTGATGGCGCATGGCACAGGTAATAATGCCATAATCCACATCGAACTCATTTTTTCCACGATTCATCCCCCGAATGACTGCTTCTATCACCTGACCGCAGCTTAAGTTTTCATTTTCTGATAAAAGCGGGGCAAACCGCACTTCCGCGTACCGGACATTTTCCTGACTCATACTTTTTAATACGTCATACCCTGCCAGCTCCAGTCCTTCCTCGTCCTGCAGACACTGTCCCGGAAGATCGAATTTCTCCAGATATTCCTGAAGGCTCTGGCAGTCATCAGATACATGAATTTCAGAAGGCTCTACTTTTCTTCCAAGACGGCTTTCCAGAAATTCCCGACTCAGTGAACCGTCCAGGTGACAGTGCAGTTCTATTTTCGGCAATGCTTTCAATTCTTCCAATGTCATAGCTTATCCCACCTTCTTTTATCATCTAACTTAGCCTCATTATAAAACAAAGGCTATCACTTTTCAGCAATAACTTTCATTTTTTCGACAATTACTTCTACTGTATATGCCGCTTTTATTTACATTTTCAAGAAGATTCCAGGATCTCTGATTGCTGTTATCGCTGGAATTGTTATGGTAAAATTTCTTCCATGAAAGGCAAATACCATCGGAGATTTATATACAATCAGTAATTCACTCCCAGCTTTCCATCTGCCGAAAGTAAACTTAGAAATCATCGGACAGTCTGCTTCCGATGCATTCACTATTGCGATACTAGCTTCCATTGAATCACTGCTCTCCTGTGTCGTTGCCGACGGTATGATTAACGGAAAGCACCGCTCCGATATGGAACTGGTCATCGTTCTTGTGGTTCTGATGCCATATGCCGGGCTGATCCCGGTGCCGCTGACGCCATTGAACATATCGTTGTAAAAGACTTTACAAAATATCTTGTCATCCGTATGCGAAGTGTTCCGGCTCTGGACTTCCGCCCGAATATCTCAGCAGCACTGAATCGTGTAGAAGAAATTATCACGATTTCATAATACCAGCTGATTGCTTCATACTAGCATTATTTGTCAACCATTGTGTTGCACATGGTTGACATTTGTTTTTTTGCATGTTAAAGTATGTCTTGTATAAAATTTCAGAAAAATGAATTACTCAAGGAAAGAGAGGACTTCTAATGATTTCAAATCAAAATACATCTACGGATCCACAGCTTTCACGTGAAGAAGCAATTGAAATACTCAACACGCCGGATGAAAATCTGGATGAGCTGATTGCCCGGGCTGAAAAACTGCGTCGAAAATACAAAGGAAATCATGTAAGTATCCACATTCTTACTAATGCCAGAAGTGGAAACTGTTCTCAGGATTGCGCTTATTGTGCTCAGTCCTGCCGTTCAAAAGCTGACATTGATAAGTACAAATGGGTCGCAGATGAGAAATTATATGCAGACAATGACTTTGTCAACGAGCATCATTTATCACGCCACTGTATCGGACTTAGTGGGATGAAATTTACCGATGCAGAGATTGAAGAATTGGCTGAAAAAATTCGAAAAATGAAAGAACAGGGAACACACCTGTGTTGTTCTATCGGTTTTCTGACAGAAAAGCAGGCATTGATGTTAAAGGAAGCCGGACTTGACCGCATCAACCATAACTTGAACAGCAGCCGTGCTTATTATCACAACATCTGTTCCACTCACACATTTGAACAACGTGTTGCTAATATAAAAATGCTTCAAGGGCTTGGTTTTGAAATCTGCAGCGGCGGCATTATTGGTATGGGCGAAAGCAAAGAAGACGTGGTAGATATGTTACTGGAGCTTCGCGAGATCCGACCGGAGGCACTTCCAATCAACTTCCTTCTTCCAATTCCGGGAACGCCTTTAGAGCACGCCGATATGTCCGCTCTCACAACAGCTTACTGTATGAAAGTCCTCTGTCTTGCAAGACTTTTAGTTCCGCAGTCCGATATCCGCTGTGCCGCAGGACGTGAGATTTATTTTAAAGGAGAAGTAAAAAATCTGCTCCGCGTCGTTGATTCCATATTTGCCTCAGGATATCTTACCGCTGGCGGACAGGGAATCAAAGATACAATCCAGGCAATTGAAGACGCCGGATTCACTTATGAGATTGAGTCCGCTTAATAAGTTTAACGTCTTTGCACATCATTAAATAATAAGGAGAGTTTTACTATGACACATGACAATACAAATACACAGACATTTCGAAAAACAAGTACTTACGCTATGGTCGTAACCGCACTTATGGCAGCTGTGACCTGCATTCTCGCACCATTATCTGTTCCAATTGGTCCGGTGCCAATTTCACTTACTAACTTTGCGATCTACCTGTCTCTCTATCTGTTAGACTGGAAAAAGGGAACTTTAAGTTACCTGATCTACCTGTTGCTCGGATTGGTAGGGCTTCCGGTATTCTCCGGATTCACAGGTGGACTGGCAAAACTGGCAGGTCCGACCGGCGGATACATCATCGGATTTATTCCAATGGCAATCATCGCAGGTATTGTCATCGACAAATTCACCAACCGTGGAATCCAGATTCTCGGAATGATCGTCGGAACTGCAATCTGCTACGCATTTGGAACAGCATGGTTCTGCCTCCAGGCCGGATATACGGTAGGCGCAGCACTTGCAGTCTGTGTCATTCCTTTCATTCCTGCGGATCTGTGCAAAATGGTCATCGCAATGATTATCGGACCGATGGTTCGCAAAAGACTTGGAGCTGTAGCACAGCAATAATTACACCAGATGATTTTATAAAAGCATACAGATAAAGATATAAAAAGAGATTAGAGCACCTATCAAAATGGCAGGTGCTTTTCTTATGCTCATTTTACGGAAAGGAAGAGCGCATGGCAGGGCTTATTTTATGGGTGATGAACATGATATATCAAGAAAGATACGTTTACTATATCAAAGATGAATACTTTGATATAGTACAGGATTCCAACTTCATGCAGAACAAAGAGGGCGGTACACATCGTCCTATATCATTGTCATCAGAAATGTTCCCAATGTAAGCAGCACAATTCCTGCAACAGATTTCTGGTAATCATCAATGCAGTTCCAATTCCAATCAGACATACACAGTTTGTCCGCTTATATAAAAGTCCATATAGAGTTGACGCGCTTTGTTCAACCAGAAAAACTGCTCTGCGGTCATACCGTTGTATTTGATAAAGCCCATAGCCGCAAAGGGGAATGCACCTAAGATACAAACCCAACTGAGGGTTTCCGTTCCGAACCGTGGTCGGAGCAGGAAATACAAACCCACCGCCACACCGCAGGCAAGGACAGAAAAAATGAACCGTCTGAGAGACAGTCCAAAAAACATACTCTCCGTATAATTACGGATTTCCTTATTTATCTTTACTTCCAATCATAGCACCTCCTTTTTGAGTACAAAAAAATCGCCACCTGCTGTGAAGTGACGATTTGTGTATTTGATATTCTGTTTTAACGGATAAGCCAACTGTAATCTTTACGGCAGTCAAGGATATCATCCACATAAACCGTATCATCTTGGATTTGGTAAAGAACAAGATCCCACTTTGCAACAAACATCTTATGATATTTATTCGTCGGTATATACGCTTCTTCAAAAAACGGAAAACGCTGCGACATACGTTCTAAAGAACGCATTGCTTCCATAAGCTCTTGCTTTTTCGTTTTGGCAGCATCTTTATTAACTTGTGCCATAAAACGAATATGTGTTCCCAACATACGCTTTGCTCTGTCGGAAACAATGACTTTATACTTTTTATCTGACATAAGCTTATACCTCTGCGATTACGTCGTCAAGGTAAGCATCGAGCTCATCAAGAGTGCAACCGTTTCTTCCTGCTATTCTGTCTTCTTCGACAGCAAGCAGTTCTTCTCTTAGCTTCAGCATTTTTTCCCGACGGTTATAAGTTTCAATATCCATAACAACCAAATCTCCTTCACCATTCTTTGTAAGGAATATTGGCTCTGCCGTTTTACGACACATATCTGCAATCTCGTTGTAGTTCTGGCGGATTGCTGCTGATGGACGAATATTCATATTTGCACCTCCTTAAAACAGTTGCGATAGTAATATTCTAACCATATTATACTCATTTCATACAACAAAGTCAACAGATATAGAAAAATTTACATTTACACATCATTTTTCTTACAACACGGTCTGCCATTTTTACTGCACCCACCAGAACGAGCATATTAAAAACAAGCTCCCCTATATAGCTCCATACCATTGTAACCGCCGCAGCATCAGGATTGACCACAGGCGGAGAAGAAGCAAACAGGGAAAAGATAATGCAGACAAGCACGATAACCGCACCTTCAACACTTTCTGTTTTTTTGGTAATTCTTTGTTAGCTGTTACTTTTCAGATACAGGTAGCGTGATTTGGCTTCCATTCGTACGACCTGATGTTGGCGTTACTGCCGAAATTGTGTTAGGCACTCTTTTTATTTTACATTTTGTTTTGCCCAATTCTTTAATAATTTTTCAATCAAATCAACCTGCTGCTTTGGAGTATACGCTGTTGGAAAATATTTACCAATTCTTTCCAATGGCAATTTAATCTGTTCTTTCTGATTCGGTTTGATTTCCTGCAGAATCTCATAAATCTTATCCATATCAAGGCATTTCTGTTGGCTCATACGCTTTAACCGATTTGCTTGAGAAATGTTAGGAATGCTCTGTTCCAGTTCCATGACTGCATGGAGTTCATACTGTTCTTCTTCGCTCAGAAACGGTATCTCCACTGCTGACCGGATCGCAAGTATTTCTTTATCAACCATATCCAGTATCTTCGGAATCAGATAGGTTAACCGGATATATCGCTTAATCTGTGTCACACTTTCGCCAACCATACTGGCGAGCTGTTCATTGCTTCGCTTGCCTCCTGCTCCGCCTTTTTTCTGGATTTTTACTTTTCCAAATTCCTGTAATTCTGCTTTCAGTTCTGATACATTCACCAGTTCTGTCTTGCACTTCGGTTCCAGTGGGTCCGAAGTATCCGCTTCTGCTCTGCCCTGGTGCTTCATTGCTTCCAGACGCATTTTATAGGCAAACGCTTTTTCGCTTGGCAGTATCTTCTCTCTTTGGAGATTGCTATCTATCATCGCTATAACCGACTGGTCATCATCCAGTTCCCGAATAATAACCGGCACTTTTGTAAGCCCTGCCCATAGTGCTGCTTCTTTCCGTCTGTGCCCGGATATGATTTCATATCCATCACCATATGGATTTTTTCTCACCAGAATCGGAACTAATACGCCTTCCTTCTCAATACTGCATCGCAGTTCAAACAGTTCCTGATTTCTCTCTACCTTAAACGGGTGTCCTTCAAAGCTATGCAGCTCTTCGCAGCTCTTTCAGTTTCATCAGTACAATACCTGCACCCGACTCGTGATTCTCTGATGAACACATTTCCTTCTTCCTTGCCATTTTTTATCTTCTCCTTTGCCTTGGGATAAACGAAAAGGACACTCATCTTCCAGAAGTTCTGAAAACAAGCGTCCTTTTGGCTTTTCTCTATGCTATTAAATAAAAAATGTTCCCTGTTTGCCTGTTGGTGTGAAACTCATATACCTCGCAAAGTGCCTGAATCTGAGAATTTCTATGAAATTCTCAGATCGCGTACATTCGTCAAATTCCGCATAAACATTGGCTTTACAGCCAGTTGTTTCTTCGGAACTCTCCTCATTGTCTTCGCGGAAATTAAGGACTTCTACGAATTCACCCGATGTAGACAACACACGACTTCATCTGTACTTCCGTTGTCCCAATCCACACCCAATACATTTCTGCCATTCATATATAGCGGAAATTTAAACCGGAGACCTCTTAATATTCTGCCATCCTTTTGTTCTTCCTCATAGATAAACACATCCGACAGGAAGCTCTTCAAAAATGTCTTCTTTTCCAGATCTGTAAATTTATCATACAGCTTATCAAAGAATAAAAGGAACTGGTAAACATTATCTTCTGAGATTTTGTCCTGCCTGATATTATATAGTCTTGTTTCGACTTCTTCCATGGCATTCTCAATATCAGTGATTTCATCATATAATTTATCTAGCCGTTCCTGCATGTCATTATATTTTTTGTCATAATTCTTATCGGATACAGATAAATGATCCATCTGGTCAGCAAGCCTGTTCTTCGCCCCGGTTGTCTGGTTCAGTCTGTCTTTTAATCCATCATATTCCCTGTCAAGCTCCGTTGTATCAATGCTGCTTCCTATCTGCTTACGGATTTCCTGCTCAAACTTTGGGTTCTTTACAAATTTACGGATAATTTCCTCAACTGCCGCATTAATCCTTTCCTCATTCCACTGTCTTTTATAAGTACAGCGGTGTCCGTCCACAAGCTTCCTGTGTTTGCACGCATAATAGAAATAATCCTTGTAATGGCCTCCATCCGGATGCTTCTTGCGGTTTACATTACCATACATACCACTTCCACAGACAGGACATTTGATAATTCCAGATAAAATATGCTCATGTTCAAGGCTGTGCGTTTTTACCTGTAAAACACCTGTCTCCTGACGCTTTCTGTATGCCTGATTCCACATTTCTTCTGATATGATTGCCTCATGGATTCCATCATTTAACATGTATTCCTTTTGTTTTACGATATGATATTCATTCCTTGTTCCCGGAATCTTCTCATTTTTTCTTCTTCCAAATGCAAGCTTACCGCAATATATCGGATTGTCCAGCACCCCTTTGACAAATGATGTCGAGAAACCTTCGATTGTGTTATTCTGGCGAAGCTTTTTCTTATAACCACTGTTATTTAAAAATGCAGCTATCGCAACCATTCCCATCGTTGTATTGACGAATTTATCATATATAATACGGATAATCTCTGCCTCATCCTCTGCAATGATAAGCTCACCATTTACCAGCTGATAGCCATATGGAGCAAAGCCTCCATTCCATCTGCCTTCTCTCGCTTTCTGTCTGCGGCCTTCCATTGTCTGGACAAGTATATTCTCACGCTCTATCTCTGCTACTGCAGATAACACAGATATCATCAGTTTCCCGGCATCCTTAGAGCTGTCAATCCCATCCTCTACACAGATAAGATTAACCCCATAATCCTGCATTTTCTGCAATGACGATAAAACATCTGCAGCGTTTCTTCCAAATCGTGACAGCTTAAATACCAGCACATAATCAACATTGTCTTTGCCACTTTCTATATCCGCAAGCATCTGCTTAAACTGTGGTCTGCCTTCCACGCTTTTGCCAGATTTACCATCATCAGAATATTCACCGACGATAGACATTTCCTGATAATCTGCGTATTTTCTAAGCTTGTCCTTCTGTGCATCAAGACTGTAGCCTTCTACCTGCATGGAAGTGGAAACTCTTGTGTATATGTAACATTTCTTCTGTTTTTTCATCAGATGTTATCTCCTTTTTACTTCCTTGGAAACCTCTTTAATGCTTTCAAGATATGCTTTTTCGACTGGCGTCAAAGTAATCTCCTGATATTTTCTGTATTCTGACTTTGCTTTCTCCAACGCCTGTTTATGACTTACAGAACCAGCTCCAGTTAAAAGTTTTCTATTTCCTGATGACAACACACTATCCAGCTGCTTTACATAATCATCCATATACATTGGCTTATGCTCAATTGCATTAATTTCAGCAAGATCAAAATAACCAGAAACAAGATTGTTTAATACTTTGAGTTCATTTTCTTCAAGATAATTCTTTGCAATTCCTATATCCTTTAATGCTGGTAATTCACCTGAAAATGAAGTAAGTCCCATAAATGGCTTTTCTTCATCTGCCCGCTGATATATAACCTCTGCCGCAGTATGACCATGTGCTGCATAGTGAAGTTTATTCTGAACAATTTTAAAGAATCTAACAGACTCTTCGCTATGAGGATTGTAATCTACACTCGTAGCATACAAATCAAGAACCTGACGATACAAGACCTTTTCTGATGATCGGATATCTCTGATTCTATCCAGTAATTCTTTCCAGTAATTTCCTCCACCATTGCCTTTCAGTCGCTCATCATCTATCGTAAATCCCTTAATCATATATTCTTTTAACCGCTTTGTTGCCCACTGTCTGAATCTTGTTGCAATCACTGATCTAATACGGTATCCAAGAGATATAATCATATCTAAATTGTAATAAGTAACATTATATGTTTTTCCATCATCTGCAGTTGTTCGGAATTTCCGAACAACTGAATCCTTATCCAATTCCCCTTCTTCGAATATATGCTTTATATGTTCACTTATATTTGATTTACTGCATTGATATAATTCAGTAAGCTGCTGTTGTGTCAGCCACACTGTATCATCTTCTATTTTAACTTCTATATTTGTCTGCCCATCATCAGTCTGATATATAAGTATTTCCCCATGTTCATCGGTTCCAATTTTATCTGCCATAAGCACCTCTCCAATCCATTACTTCTTAGTTATGAAATATGAACACATGTGTTCACTATTGTCCCAACAAAATTTTATCATCATTCCAACCTCTGTTCAACCAGAACTTTTTCCATTATACAGTGCAAAATAAAAGAGACTCCACTCGCCATGAATGAAGCCTCCTGATATATGTATACATCCTACAGCATATTATCTGCAGGATGCCGGCTGCCTACGCAGCCTTTTTGTCCAGAAGCTGTTTTACTCCACCTAAGTAATAACAGAATCTGTCAAATTGTTTCTGCCTGCTTACTTTCTCGTCATCAATGGAATCCTTGATCATCATGCACATCTCCACTTCATCTCTTATCTGTGGTGCGTATTTTATAATCATGTCTGCAAGAAAGCTACAGCAGCGTTCAAAATCCTTGTTCATTGCCAAGCCTCCTTAAAATATAATCCTGTGAACGATTCACAGAACATATTTTATCGCAAGGCTTTTAAAAATGGAATAGATTTTACCAAACGGCAGTTTTCAAAAAAACTTATCTGTCAAAAATTAATTTCTCCCACGGTTCATATCCTGCCATGTAGCCGAATTCTTCCTCGTTTCTGAATCCTTCAAGAAGTTTTTCTTTTACACCATCTAATATAGCTTCATCAATATCCCTGAACTTCATATGCTTATATAAACCGGACTTTCTAAAATCATACATCGTACCCACATTATCAAGAAGATGTTTTACCACCTTATATGTTCCCTCTACATCTTTCCCTGCACATACAATATCAAGCATTGGCGAATACTCATTATATTTTCCCATTTCCAATGTATGTGCAACTGCCTGTACCTTCCCTGACAAAAATCTCGCATAACCGATATCATTTTCCCGCAATGCCAGTCCCGCCATTGTGGAAAGCACAAAATTAAGTGTACTAAATCCGGAAAGAATAATATTTTCATATTTCTCATATGCATCTTTGATTTTTCCCTGCTCCTGGAGTAATCTTCCCTGATAACAACTTTTCATAGGATCGTGTTCTGAAAAATAGTCCAGATATTTTTCTGCCTTGGTGTAATCCTTCTTACGTAAATAAAATCCAAATAAGGAATCTGCTGCATGATGCTGTATCTCTTCATTCTCATCATGTAGTGCCAGCTCATACCATGCGTTAATCTGCTTATCATATTTTTCCTGATTCGTGCATTTATCCGTTATTCTTCTTGCATCAAGCATTACCGCAGTCTGCCAGATAAGCATGTTACAATTCGGATATTCCTTTATAAGTCTCAATGCCCATTCATAAGTCTTTTCATAGCCTTCTTCTGAAAACATCCTGTCCATCTTCCTGATAATTTCTTCGATTTCAGTATCTGAAAGTTTTTCATGAAAAGAAAGTAATGTATCAAGTGAAATATCAAGCAGTCTTGCAATTGGTGCCAGCAGTTCAATATCCGGCTTGGAATTACTATTCTCCCATTTGTTTACAGCCGGTGTCGTCACGCCTAATCTGTTTGCCATCTCCTCCTGCGTCATACCAGCTTCTTTTCTATATTTTTTTATAACAACGCCTATATCCATTTGCTTCATCTCCTAAAAAAATTCAAAATCTTTTGTATACTCAGCATATCAGATTCATATAGATTGCACAATTGAACAGCGTTTAATTTTTATTCAATTTAATTAACCAGCAGGAAATGTTGCTAAAATACTGTTTAGATTTATCATACATACAAAATGGAAGTTATCTATTTCTCCTCTTCGTTAAGACCTAGTACACCGAATAATAAATAACTGACACCTTGACTTGGCTGATTTTTCATCTGCTGCGTTGTCGTCAATCGACGTAGCCACCGCTACGCCTCATTCCTCCGCCTTGCATATGAAACAATCATCCGGCGTCAATGTATCAGAAACTTATTATTCGATGTACTAGTTCATTACATATTACTTGCTATCCCTGATACCTTATTCTTTCTACCAGCGTTTCCTTTTTCAGATTACTGCTTAAAACGCAGGAAAGTACAATCTGCAACAGACCGACCAAAAAAATCATAATTAAAATTGGTACGATTGGAACATGATAGATATTCATTCCAAATATTCCATTATGTTTTGCATAGGAAAAAAGTGTATAGCCGAGCGGCAGACCAATGATCAAAGCTACGCATATGGTGCCAACCGTAAAAATCAGTCCCTGTAACTGCAGACATAAATTTAATTGTTTATTTGTCATACCCACAGCCTGTAATACACCATATTCCTGCTTTTTTGTCGTAATATTCATGATCATGGTGTTTGCCATATTCATAAAACCGATGAATCCTACAACCGCCATAAACAGATAACAGCCAAGCTTCATCGTGCGGGCTGCGAATTCTGCAGATTGTAACTGTGCATGATAGGTATCCATTTTTATATGCGAAGTATTCGAAATCAAAGTATTCAGACTCTGTTCCACAGATGCCACATCTTTTTTATCACAGTCCACCCACAGATAGCCATAGGCTGTTCCTCTCGGATTCATGGAACGGTATACACCTTCCGGAATGACAAGATAAGTGTCCGCACTTACAAAAGATCCTGCAATCTTTCCCTGATAGGTATAGGTTCCACTTCCATTCTCAAAGTCAAATGCAATGGATTCTCCCGGAGCATATCCATCTTGTTCCATCCACGTCGACCAGCCAAAGAAAATATCACCATTCTTTACCGCCTGATCATAGTCCATAGAGCCAATATCCCCGTCCTGGCGCATAAAATCAAAATCCTTTTTACTCACAACAGCAGCCGGAAATCTTGTTCCGTTCAGATTTACAGAGACAATCTCTCTCGTCATGACATCTGTCACTCCCGGAATGCTTTTGATTTCTTCAACCAACGAATCATTCAATGGATTATCCGTCAGAATCGTATCCAGATTATTCTCCGGATATCTTTCATCATACTCAGAAGAATAGTCAAGCTGCAGTTCAAATTGTCCATGATTAACGGAAAGACGTGCTTCATGCTCCGTGTCAATATTTCCCACATAATTAGAGATAATCACAAACAATGCGCAGGAAAGCCCTAGTGTGAGGATAGTACCAATGGTTCTTTTTGGATTACCCGTTACATTTGCCATTGCCATAGAAAACACGGTGACATTTTTTCTGCCATTTCGTTTTCCTTTTTTTTGTGTTTCTGCATTTTCTAAATACCGTGTTGCTTCGATAGGTGAAATCCGTGAAACAATTTTCATTGGTTTACGCAGTGCCAAAGCAACGGTAAGAAATGATACGAAAATACATAGAAGCATAACGGGCAGGGAAAACAGAGGCACCTGCTGATTTTGAACTCCCATAGAGCCAGTTCCGGTTGATACAAGATTCCCCTGTTCTACCAGCCAGTTAAAACCGCATTTTGCAATCAGAAAACCAAGAAGCAATCCAACTGGTATTGAAGAAATCGTCAAAAACATACCCTCTCTGAAGATCAGTTGTTTCATCTGCTTTTTTGTTGCTCCCAGAGCCTTGATTTTTCCATACTCCTGTATCTTGTTGGCAATACCGACCTGAAAAATATTATAAATGACCACAACAGAGAAAAGTACAATTGCAAGAATCAAACCCCCGCATACCGCAATCGTTTCATAACTCGGCTGCAAGACCCATTGCAAATAGAGATCATTGACTATAACGTTTTTTTCTTCGATCCCACAAGCTGCTGCAATCTGCTTTATAACCGAATCAATATTATTCATAGATACATTTGCAGAATCATTTAAAGTAAAATAAATATTATACTGTCTGTCATTCTCTGCGACGTGCTCATCATAAAACTCCTGTGACCCGAAAGCAACATAAGATGCCTCGATGGTATACTCATCCCGATCATATAGGATTCCGCTGACAACAAATTCTTCCGGCTTATATTCTGACTGCATCCCTGCGCGGTAATCCAGTGTAACCGTATCTCCGATCTTTACATCACCATACCCCATTGCACGAAAAAATGCTCTTCCTGCGGCAATTTCCTGCATTTTTTCCGGATACTTTCCTTCCTTCAACTCATATTCTTTATTATAAGGAAGCATTTTTCTTGCAGTCTCATCCATGCAGACAAACCCACCTTTTTCATTGCCTTTTATGATACCTTCGGTGCACATAGTGCCTGTAGCATCTATTTCCGCACGGCGGTTTACTTCTTTTAACTGTGATCCGTCTGCGGAAACAAACAGACCATAATTGCTTCCATATGATCCTGCCGCCTGACTTTTCTGTAAATGAATTACCCCATTTCCCACAGTACTGATGATAACAAGCAGCATCGTGGTCAGACAGATTGCCATCATGATCAGTATACTTCTTGTCCTGTTCCTTTTGTCATTGCTATATGCAATCCTGCTTATTGTCTTCATCTGAAATCCACCACCTGTCCGTCCTCAATCACCAGAATACGGTCAGCGACCTGTGCAATTTCGTCATCATGGGTAATCATTACAATTGTCTGTCCATATTTTTTTGCTGTCATCTTAAGCAGAGCGATTACCTCATCACTGGTCTTAGAATCAAGATTTCCTGTCGGCTCATCCGCAAATATAATTTCCGGACGATTCACCAGTGCTCTTGCAATCGCTACTCTCTGCTGCTGTCCTCCGGATAACTGATTTGGCAGATTATAAATCCGGTTTTCAATCCCCAGAGTTGCAATAATATCATTTACATACGCTTCATCCACTTTTCTTCCATCCAGTCCCAGTGGCAGTACAATATTTTCCCAGACATTAACAGATGAAACCAGATTAAATGCCTGAAAAACAAATCCGATTTTTCTTCTGCGGAAAACAGCAAGGGCATCTTCCTTCATCCTGTATAAATCTTTCCCTGCTAAAGTAACACTGCCTTTTGTCGGGGTGTCTAGCCCTCCAAGCATATGAAGTAATGTACTTTTACCGGAACCTGACTTTCCAACAATTGCGACAAATTCTCCCCGCTCAATCTGAATGTCCACCTGATTGACCGCTTTGACCTGATTCTCACCTGCGCCATAAAACTTACAAAGCTGCTTGGTTTCTAATATCACACTCATGTGTTGCCTCCTTTTCATCTTACATCCAAATTGTATCAGGATAATCTTTCATTTCACTTTCAAAAACGAGCAGAAATCTTACAGAATTGTAAGATTTCTGCCCACTTAAAATTTAACCAACATATGGTAATTGAATCACAAACGTGCTTCCTTTTTTCTTTTTGCCGGAGGTTACCATGATTGTACCTCCGTGTTTTTCGATAATTTCTCTCGATAGAAAAAGTCCGATTCCTGTACCACTCTTTTCCATGACCTTCCTGGAACTTCCTCTGTAAAATCGTTGAAAAATTTTGTGATACTCATTCTGCGGAATACCAATTCCCTGATCCTCAATTTCCATTCTTACAAGATCGTTTCTTTTTTGTAACCGGATAAATATTTTTGAACCACACGGACTGTACTTGACCGCATTATCTAAAACGTTGATCACAGCTTCACCAAGCCACCTTTTATCCTGCATAATCGTGCATGTTTCCAGCTCTTTTTCATAGTCAAAAACGAATTCAATTTCTTTCTCATCCGCTTTGGGATAAGTACGGTTCACAGCAGATATGACAGTATCCATAAGCGGAAGTTTTTTCTTATTAATCTGAATCAGTCCAGTTTCCATCTTGGATATTTCAAGAAGCGACTGCAATAATGTCTCCAGTCCATCCAGAGCACTCCGACAACGGATACGAAACTCCTCCTGTTCTGTGGCGCTTAAGTCATTCTGCATCAGCACACTAAAACATGTATCCAAAGCTGCAACCGGTGTCTTTAACTGGTGAGAAATATCAGAAACCATTTCTTTCGTGTTCTCCTTTTCTGCCCGTGCTTCTTCCTTTAGCAACTGAATATGATGTCCGATTGCTTCAAGCTGGTTATTCAATTTTTCCAGTTCTGCATCATTTTCCGTTTTCAGTAAATCATCAAATTTATTTTCACGAAATCTGATCAGAATTTCTTCCAACTGGTCTAAAATTTTCTGATGACACGCATCTTCTTTTTTCTTCCAATAAAATAAAAAATTCAAAAAAAGCACGCATATCACAGTGCTTACAGCACCGGTCACCATAACCTGATGCCGAAATTGCATATAAAATGCATTCCCTTTATTTCCCCAGTATCCATATTGCTCCAATAATTGCCTTCCCTGTTCGTTCGTTTCAATATCCTTATCCTTAAGCAATTCCGAAACAACATCCAGCCCGGAAAATTCTTCCTTTGCAGCAATCTCTGTCATAAGATTCATTTTATATTTATAATCTTCATAAAACACATACGTGGTAAAGCAATTTAATATTGCAAACAATAATATGACAGGTAATACCAAGGAGAGCACTACTGTAATCTTCTTGCGATATCTCTTTGTCACTGCCTTACCTCCTGATTCCATATATACCCAAGACCTCTGATATTCTTTATATAGACCGGTGCAGCCGGATTGTCTTCGATTTTCTCACGGAGTCTTCTGATATTGACAGCGATTGTATTTTCATCCACAAAATCCCCTTCCAGATCAAACACATTTTCCAATATTTGTGTTTTTGAAAGAATCTGTTTCGGATTCTGAAGAAAAAAAGTCAGCATTTTCAACTCCGTTTTTGTCAGACTGATTTCACGACTCTTTATCAGGACTTTCATTTCTCCTGCGATAAATACGATATCTCCCGAAATCATCTTTCCGGCTTCCGTTTTCTCCTGTCTGCGGCGGAAATGTGCTTCTATTTTCAAAAGAAGTACCGAAAGACTAAACGGCTTTGTAATATAATCATCTGCCCCTGCTTCATATCCCATGACCTGATCCATCTCCTGATCTAGTGCTGTAAGGCAGATAATGTATGTATTTTGACTGCATCTCATCCACCTTACAAATTCCAGTCCATTCCCATCCGGAAGATTCACATCACAAATGGTAACATCCACATTATTATCACTTGCAATTCTTTTCGCTTTTTTCACTGATTCTGCTGAAAAAACCTCATATCCGGATTTTTTCAGTGAGAATGTAATTCCACGATTTAAATTTTCATCGTCTTCAACCACGAGTATACTTGGCATAGCATATGCACCTCTCTTTGTTAACTATTTCTCCTCTTCGCCAAGACCTAGTTCATTACATAATTCCTAATTCTTCAAACATTTCATTACCTCTGTCAATCCCGATTGAGATTTCACCTGTTTTAAGAGATTTAATAACTGTTATATTTTGTTATTAAATTCTCTGAAAACACTGGATTTATCGCAGGTGAGCTTTCCCTTATTGTTTCCCTTGTGTTATATCGTTCTGTCAGTGTTTACGAACTCTGATAAGGGCAAATACAAGGACACAAGAGGTCCGGTGGACCTCTGCTCTGTGCCGACCGAAGTGGCAGCGGAGACCAAGGAAAACATATAAAACAGTATAACACAAAATAAAAGTGACATGGTGAACTGATTGAAATGCTTCTAATTTTTGTCGCAAATAATTGATTGAACAATAAGGAGATAGGATTGACTGCTGGGACGCCGAAAAGGATTTAAAAACCACACCCGGATCAGACTGTGCATTGACTTCACTTGCAGTCGATGAACCACTTGAATATGCGCGATTATATCTTGAGGGAAATTGCAAATGTGGGTAAATGCCGAAGATTCATTATCAGAAAATGCAATCTGACACATAGAATAAACAAGAGGACTTGCAAGGTTTGTGACCTTCTTTCAAGCCCTCTTATGTATCATTGCGGTACTGGCTGTGTCCGTTCCGTAAAGGACTGCCCTAAGTGTATCGGCTTCACCTTGTTCCTTTACCTCACTATTCACAAATCACTTTTGCTATTTTCGCAATAATATTGCAAATAAAACAATTAGAACTAATATAATTATCAAAAAAATAAACCTTATTTGACCATGAAATCCTAATCCAATCCACTGCAATACTATTATTAACACAAAAACTAATAACGCCCAATACTCTTTTTTCACGATTTTCCTCCTTTCTTGAAGAATTTAAGATTTATAGACGACTTTAAAAGAATGCGCATGTTTTTGTATACACTTAATATATATCACACTTTTAAAAAATAAAAGACTTGGTTTGAATTATTTTCGTTAAATAAAAAAGTAAATTTCACATTGGACTTAAGTAGTTATTTCAGTTTTTCATATATCTCATCAGTTACTGTTTCACACCATTCGGATGATGTTTTTTCTACCGGTACTTCAATTGCCAGATGTGAAAACCATTCATCTGGTGCTGCTCCATGCCAGTGTTTTACTTCTGCCGGAATATTGACACAATCTCCAGGTTTCATTTCTACTGCTTCTTTTCCTTCTTCCTGATAGTATCCACGTCCTGCAATGCAGATAAGAATCTGTCCGCCTCCGCTTTTTGCATGATGAATATGCCAGTTATTCCTGCATTAAACTGGACTACACCCTCGCAATCCCCCGGATTTACTGGCTTGAACACAATACAAAACTGTGTTTTCTGTACCCTTTTCGATGAAGTTCTGCTACTTTTTCCGTTTCTTCAACATCCCATACTTCTTTAGCCAGATTAAATACAGCCCATCCATTTGGCCAGCCTGCATAAAATGCTACATGAGTAATAATCGCAGCAATCTCTTTCTGTGTTACTCCATGATCTTTTGCATTCTGAAGATGGAACTTTAAAGAAGAATCTGTAATTCCCTGTGCCATTAATGCTACAACTGTAATAATACTTCTTGTCTTAATATCAATATCTTCATTATTCCAGTTTTCTCCAAAAAGAACATCATCATTAAAATGCGCAAACTCAGGAGCGAATTCTCCAAGAGCATTTCTTCCTGCTGTCTGAACAATTTTTGCCATTATTCTCATCCTCTACTTTCTTCAATTAATAAATTCTTTTATTTTAATTTGTTATACTCTTCTTCCGGTAAAAACTCTAACCACTCATTTGAAGCACCCTCTGCCGGAACTTCAACAGCAATATGCTGGAACCAACTATCCTTTGCTGCACCATGCCAATGTTTTACTTCTGGTGGAATATTCACAACATCTCCTGCTTTTAACTCACGAGCCGACTTTCCTTCTTCCTGATACCATCCTCTTCCACCTGTAACTAACAGAATCTGTCCACCCTTATGATGTACGTGGAATGCATTTATAGTCTTTGGTGCAAATGTTACTAATCCTACCGGAACTCTCTCAGTAGTAAGCATATTCAGATAACATTCACCTGTAAAATATTTTGCAAATGCAACATTTTCTTCTCCAAGTTCAAATACTGCTCCACCGCCAAGATCTTTTTTCATTTTTTCCATATCCATAAGATTTACCTCCTTCATTTCACTATCTATATCCTACAACTTAAAGTAAACTCCAGGTCAATAGTTTTTTCCTATTCACTCTGAATACTGTAGAATTTTTTAACTATATTTATCTTACCCCACATTTATCTTTTATGTCCAATGCCTATCATTTATCTTTTATTATGCCTTTCAAGCATAATTCAGCAATATATTAAAATTATCATAGCCTATATCACAAGCCAAAACAGGTCTACTTCTTTGCAGACCTGCTTTGGCTTATAGTATAGACTTTTAAAGCTGTTTTATAAGATTCAATTCTTTTCTTGCTAATGCCTTTTTCAATTTCTCATTCTCTTTTTTCAAATTTTCATTCTCATATTTCAGTTTTCGAACCTGTTGTTGCAGTAGTTCCATCTCTCTTTCCATTGCCTGATCAATAATCATTCTCCTTGGATCTATCATTCCTGCCTGTTGTTCTAATGCACGATCAATTTCACTTCTGACAATCGGATTTTTATAAAAGAATCCTCTGGACAACCCAGTTTTTTTCATCAGTTTTGGAATCGAAACCTTTTCTTTTTCTACTACCATCTCTCTTATGGTATTTACCGCACTTGTTACTTTTTCTTCGCTTTTCTTCTTATTTAATTCTAGCATTTTGTCGTATTTGTTCATATTCCTCTCCCCATCCGTCTAAATTTGCTAAAATAACATTTGACATATAATTTCGTGCTTCTCTTGTTTCATCCGCCATACTTTGATTGCTCATCTTACGGTAATACTTGACAGTTTTTACATTTTTATGCCCGATAAGCTTTGATATCGTCCAGTCATCAACATGTAATTCTGTTAATTTCACCCCATAGGTATGTCGGAATAAATGTGATCCAAATCCAAATAATTCTCCCTGATCATCTCGCAAATCATTTTCGTAAATCATACGGATGACCTTTTCCCGTAATGTCTGATAATTTAATGGTTTTTGTGGATTATCTTTATTTGCAAATATGTATATGCTTTCTTTATAATTCTGCTCTGCATAGACAATTGCTTTTTTTATTAACTGAGCAACTTCTGCACTGACAGGCTTCTCAAATCTTCTGCTTTTAGGCTGATAAATAATCACCATATCCTGATTATCCCTTCTATAAAGGCAGTCTTTCCTCATAGTTAATGTATCTGATATTCGGTTTCCTAATAATTGATGTATAATCAACGCTCTGGCTATTTGTTCTTCCAGCTTTACAATATGTGCATTTAATCTTTTCAATTCACTATCAGAATAATATTTAAATTCACCCCGCCGTTCCGGTGGAAAATCTGATTTTATAAATAATCTTCCTAATTGCTCCCATCCATATATCTTTCCAACTGTCTCCAGCACATCCCTTAATTTGATTAAATCATCCCTTTTTCCGTTTCCGCTTTCCACTTCTATTTTCAAATAAATCAAAAATTTTTCTATGATATTTCTATCAATTTCTTCGCAGGAATCCACTTGAGGATATTTCTCTTTTAGATACTTTGAAAACTTATTCATTACTGATACTTCTCGCGTAACAGTCGCAATTGCTTCATATTGTAAATGATAGTAAATTGCCTTCTTCATTTCTTCCCGAATGTCTGGCTGTTCAATTTTTCTAAAATTGATTGTTTTATGATTTACAATCGGATTAGACCTGATTATAATCGGAAGCCTCTCCAAATACCAAATATCTTTTATCAGTTCATTTGTTTCCGACAAATCAACTGTAAATTGTATAATATTTTCAAAATATCTTATTAAAGCTACTTTTTCCACAGATTCATTCTGATATACTCTTTTTTCGCTTTGGTTAATGCTCTGCCTTTCTGTAACATCCATGCTTTTAACTGTTTAATCCAAACATTCTCGTCTCTTTCCATCAGGCTCTTTACCTGATTTGATGGCTTTTGCAGGAACTCGCATAAACTATTAAAATAATTTCGTTCTGTCTTAATTGTTAAAATAGATACTTTTGTTCCCCTATATCGGATGTAGTTTTCAAATTCTTTTCTCAATGTTTCCTCTGGAAGTTATCCTAAATCAAAATATTGTTCTTGATTTAATTTTCTCTTCTGTTCATCTGTAGCACGCTTATAACAATCTAATTGTGAATATTCAACTCTTTCGTTCATCCTTCTCTCCTTTCTGCACATAGGACAGTAAGCTATTCTTCTCATCTGAAAAATATTCCTCATTCCTTCTTGCTATTTTTTTTGGCATATAATCAATATACTGCATTGTCATTTCTTCATAATTATGCCCCAGATAATCCCGGATTCCCTGTCGTGACACTCCATGATCATAAAGATTGGTCGCTACCGTATGTCGATAATCATGCGACTTAAACAGGTATTCACCATTTTGTATGTCGCACGCTGCACAATACTTTTTCATTTGTTCATTAAAGGTAGATTTTGAAAACGCTCCACCCTTTCGATTCTGGAAAATATAATCTTCTTTTGCGATTCTATTCTTATTAAGGTATACCTGCATAAGATCATATAACGCTTCCGGTATTGGAACTCTTTTATAATTCTTCATTTTGACCTGATATATTTTCATCCAATAATCACCATTTTGATGATAGTATGCATCTCCTTTCAGCGTACACACTTCGCTGATTCTCAGACCAATACACCATAAATGTAAAAACATCATTCTCAGATGTTCTGGAAAATTAGATAATTTTTGGATAATCTCCATATATACATCTTCTTCTACGCATCTGTCATGATGTACCAGCATCTGTTTTTCCCAATAGTATTCTGCACGAAATGGTACTTTATCTACATATCCTCTTACCTCAAGAAATTTGAAAAAGTATTGTATACTCGTTACTTGAGTATTAAAAGTTTTCGCCTCATTAGCATCTTCCTGCCGCTTTTTTAAATATTGGTCAATTCTTTCTGCGTCACAGGTAGTTACTTTCTGTTGCTCATCGCTTATCTCTTTTAAAAAATTACGAATGATCCGGAATTTTTCATAGACAGTACTTATTGCCATCTCACCAATTCCTATTTCATACTTCATATATTCCTGAAGTAGTTTTCGATTTTCCGGATGTAGCACTTCTCTAAATGATATTCTTTCCACCGGATCACTCGGATTTAATCTTTCTTTCGGAATTTTAAACTTTTCTAAATACCATATCGTTGCATCCCAGCGAATTTCTTTTGTTTGTAAAAATGTGATCCTACAGGCAAGGCCAACAATACTCCGCAGCCTATTTCTTCTCTGTTCATTTTCAATTTTCCGTTCCAGAAATATCTGAAAATCCCATACCATATTACTGCGATTTTTGACCCGCTCCACTGACAGAACAATCTTTTGATCCGAATGATAAGGAATAAATAAAATAGTATTCTTATACGTCCACTGACATTCCAGCCTTCCCATCGGAGTTTCGATCCGTTTTCGAATATACTCTTGTTTGACTTTATCAAATATTCTTAGATATCTTGAAACACTTTTTTCTTTTATCAGTTCAGACATATAAACTTCATATCTTTTTCTTAAGATATAATCCATCTCAGAAATATGTTCAATTCCTTCATCTGCCAGAAATTCTACCAACATTCTATATGTGACATCCATAACATTAAGTTCCATTATTTCAGTCACTTCGTTCCGTAGCTGCTGTATTCGCCTGTTTCGTTCCTCTGATTTTTCTATCCATTGTTGTAGAACTGCAGGCATTCCAATCACCTCCTATAGTAGTTCGTCAATCCCGTACAATGCAGTGTTCTTCTTATAAAACTCCTGACTTGCTTCCAGTAATTCATCATCTACTATATCCAAATAGTTAATTGTTGTCTGAATATGACGATGTCCATAAGCAATCTGTATCAATTCCAGCGCCCATCCTGCTTTTCTTCTTTCGTTTCCAAAATAATGTCTCAGCATGTGTGGTGTAATTTTAATCCCTGTTTTCTTTTCCATTCTCTTCAACATCGCATAGACGGCATCTACTGTTAATGGATTGCCGACAGTTCTTCCCGAAATATTTACAAAAAGATACGATTGATGTTGAAGTATTTTTCTATATTCTGCAATGTAACAATTTAAAAACTGAAATGTGTCTGCACTGATTTTCGCACTTCTGTATTCTGCATTTTTAGCTCTCGCACCATTTTCATTATCCTCTCGAAAATATACCCGAATCACTTGATTACTATAATCAATGTCATTCATATAGTTGATTCCAAGGATTTCTCCAATTCGATATCCTGTTTCTGCCAGTAAAAGGATTAGCAGTCTGTCTCTAATACTTGTACATGCTTTTAATATTTCTATAATCTCATCCTTTTTTGCTGTCCTCGCTTTGTGTTCTTCTTCTTTCAAATAGCCTTTAAAACTTCTTGAACGTATCGTTTTCTTTAGACCAACTGAATCTACTGCTGTAAACTGGCTATATGATAATACTTTTAATCCACCAAATTGGCTAAATTCCTCTTCTATAAAAACATAGAACCTGAACACATCTTTTAAATATGCGTTACAGGTTCCGTTATTCGGTAAGATATTCATTTTATCCGAAGTATGATTCCCGGCTTTCAACCAATATAGAAACTCTACAAAATATTTTGTCTGTTCATCAAAAGACATTTCATATACATCTGTAAGCTTCTTTTCTTTTTCCTCTATATATTCAAGATAATATAAAATGGAGCACCCGGATCTGCGTACCGTATTTGGTGAACACTTAGCTTTTGTCATATGCATCAGATATTTTGTTGGCAGTAGAACGATATCCCAAGTTTCTATATCCCTTATAAAGAAATAGGTTATAGATCCCTCTTTCTGTCTATTCATCTCATATCGTTTCATGCTGCTCACCTCCTAACGCTATACACAGTATACCCACTTCATGTCCAAATAGCTATTCATCAATACCACCAATTCCACCGAAAACGCCCAAGAAATACCACCAAACATTTCGCCGTAAATTTGCTGTGATTGTAACAGATCCACAAGCATTTACAGGTAATATTCCACACTCTTCCGGTTCCTGATAAAACGCTGGACATCTTTGATGTCTTTTGCCATCTTACACTTTTGAAGTGCGCACATCACTTCCTCATGATATCTTCCTTCTTCTCCTGCTCGCTCATCTAAGATGGACACGACACAGGTGTCTCTCTCTGTGCGGAGCGCACGTCCGAACCCCTGCCTTAGTTTTTTCTGCATATCCGGAACGACCACTGCCTGAATGTAGTCTTTCAGACAATCATATTCTTTCTTCTGTGCCTCACTGATGGGATCTGGAACAGCGAATGGTAATTTTACAATAATTAACGAGGATACCATATCTCCGGGAAAGTCGACTCCTTCCCAGCAGGAACCGGCTGCAAAAAGAACAGCATTGTCTGTCTGTTTAAATCTTGTGATTTCTTCCGGGGAATGTCTCCACACTCCGATCATCGGGAAAGGAATCTCATCCCTCAACATCTGATATACATTTCCCATCAATTGATACGATGTGAACAGCACCAGTGTATGTCCGTAAGTCGAACAGATTAACGAATGGATATGGTCAGCTATCATCTCGGTTTCTTCCTGACTTCCTCTTCTGCACTTTTTCAGATCTTTTGGCAGATATAACAGACAGTTCCTCTGATATTCAAATGGAGAGTCTGCTACATATTCACGTACCCTCTGCACTTTCTGTAATCCTATCATCTTCCGAATATGGGCAAATCCCTGTCCGGTCTTTAATGTTCCACTTGTCAGGATTGCTCCCATTCCTCTGCTCCACAACATCTGGTCCAGATACTGCGGAATCCGTCTGCTGGAGGCACACAATATGATCCGATGTTTCTGATCCTGTTTTAGATGCAGCACATACTTCTTATCCTGATGGAAAAAGCATTCCAACACACTTCTGGTTTCTTCCAGCTTATTTCTGATCCACTTCGGGATCTTCTTTTCTATTTTTTCTATGATCTTATTCATGGTCTGTATCCCTTCATATAAATACATGGCACACTCTTCTGTCATGTGAAATTCTTCTTTTAACCCGTATCTGGTTCTGTGGTTTTCTCCTATCACATCCAGCACCATCCGGATCGTCCCGGACAGTTTTCTTATCTCCGGTCCCTGATATTCTTTTCCAAGATAAAAGCAGATCTCCCGGATATCGTCATAACAGAGGCTCTTCCCGAACATCTGCTTTGCCGCATCCGGCAGTTTGTGTGCTTCATCTACGATCAATGCCCGGTAGTCTTTTAGTAACGGACGGTAATCCTGCAGTCTGTGATAACCATCAGCCAGCAGATAATTGTGATTGCAAATCTGAATGAACATTTCATTATCTCTGGAACGCTCCAGATACTGCTGATACCTGCACGAACCTCTTTTCGGGCAGTCTCCCGAACAGAACTTCGGTACACTCACCATCCTTCTGTCAAACCCACTTAAGTTGGACACTTCGTCCATATCATAATGTTCTTTCAACGACTGCAAAGCTTCTTTCTGCAACGCATTTTTGTTTTTCTCTTCGATTGCAACGATTCGTTGCTCCAACCTCTCATCGCAGACAAAATGTTCTTTTCCTTTTCGTATCACAGCTTTAATGGGGGCCTGAATCGTCCCGTTCTCCTGAAGAACCCGGGAGAGAAAAGGGATATATTCTGTAAGAATTGCTTTCTGGAGTGCAATGCTGGAAGTGGATATCGCGACCGGACGCTGCTCATAAGGGGAACATCCTTCTGTAAGGAGGGAATATTTTCTCATCAGAACACAGGCCACCAGATAAGCATACGTCTTGCCGATACCGACCCCCGCGTCACACAGTGCTATGTTTCTTCCCAGCAGGTTATCCAGCATTTCGTGGCATAACATAATCTGTTCTTCCTTTACTGCCATTCCATGTTCCGGGAACAGCACTCGGAAAATAGTATCAATTTCTCGATGCGCTCTATTGAGATATTCTCTTGTGTAATACATAATTTGTTACCTGATATGCGTGCTGATACCACATCAATACGGCTGTAAAGGATTTCTCCCTACAGCCGCATGTATCTGATATCAACGACACATTCTTCCTTGATTTCTTATACTTTTGTTTTTTGGCGTTGTATTTGTCCTCGACTCCCCCTTTGCCTTACGGGAACATTACAGGCGGATGCTTGGCATCGCACCGCTCATGGATTTTCTATAGGTCTTGCTGATTACAACCCAAAGTCCATCTTCTGCTCACTGGCAGTTCCTATGTATCATTATCCCCTCGTAAGTGATCCTCGCAAAAGACCGCCACGGTCCTGTTTCAGTTAAAGTGGATTCGCTCGAAACAAAAACACCAGCAAAGATTTTTTTTATTCTTTCCTGCCATTTTCATCTGCCCTCGCGCCTTCCTGACACGCTTCTACTTACGGAAACTTCCTTGTAATGTTGGTATGCATTTGTAAAAGTACATCGGAAAAATTTACCTCCTTATTAAATAGCCGGCAAAAACCGCCATAATTATTCAATTTTCAACAAATTTTTTAATTTATTTCTCAAACGGTTTCTCTTTGTGTAAACAGTCTGCTCTGCAAGTCCCATGATCTTAGCGATTTCTCTTCCTGAATATCCCCATGTACTAAGCAAAAATATCTCTAATGTCTGATGTTCTGTGCCCTTTAATAATTCATAGATCCGTCGGTCTCCAATGTTGTCTAAAAGTTCTCGGATATCCTGTGCAAACCGTCCTCTGTCCCTTTGTTTTATGGAATCCATATCCTGCATCATTTCATCCAGATGTTCCCGGTATCTGCGCTCTTCCAGAAAGTCTTCCCTGTCCATCTGGCGCAGCTTTTGGATCTTCTCTTCTTCCATTCCCAGTTCACGCAATTTCTTTTCTTCCTGTTCTTTCCAATAATTCCACTTTCGTTCTTCACTTGTCTTGTTATAAGCCATTTATCTTTCCTCCGATCTGATTTTTGATATAGAAATCAAATCGGAGCATGGCGGTGACCGGATAGGTACGTTATAATGTTCGAAAAATGTCGAAGAAAAAAGTGCTGCAACCTCATCGATTACAGCACTTCTTTTCCTCTTACTCTTTTGTTTTTTAAGGACCTCCATTGATGCAAATATAACTCTTCTCCTTGTCATGCCTTACTAAAACACCACAAAAAGAAGTATATAGAAAAAGACTGTCAGAACTGTGTAATGTAACAGTCATCTGCCAGTCACTTTTCGCATAATTCGACATTTTTCTACATTTTGCTTAATGTATGCCTATATCTAAATAATATCCCACCTTTCGTATACTCTGAATAATCTTTGCAGCCTCCGGTTCTGTCTTTTCCAGTTTTTTGCGGAGTCTGCGTACAAAACACCAGATCATGTTGGCAGAGTCATCTCCATACGGTTCTTTCCATAACTTTTCAAAGATAATCTCATGGGTAACTACCTGTCTGGAGGAATCTGCCAGCAGTCCACGTACTGCAACTGAAACACTCGCTTTGGAATAGTTCAGATAATTACAAAGCAGAAAATTACGGACATATCCTTTCTGACGTTTCAATACATACGCCGCTTCCAGATAATCTTCTTTGGATTCTCCAATTTTCATATACTACTTTATCCCCTTTTGGAAAGTATTTCTTCTGCATTCCTGCTGTTAAGAAATTCTGCCATTCTCCATTTCATATACCACATCTGCCACATTCATTGTGGATACTCTGTGGGATACCAGGACAACTGTTTTCTTCTCAGCCGATTCTTTCAATGATTTTAAGATAATTCCCTCATTTAAAGAGTCGAGGTTCGATGTAGGCTCATCGAGGAGGATTAGAGGGCATTCATGGAGAAATGCTCTTGCAATTCCGATTCTCTGTTTCTCACCGCCGGACAGCGTATCACCCAGTTCTCCGACTTCTGTGTCATATCCTTTTGGAAGTGTCATAATGAAATCATGGATAGATGCTTTCTTTGCGGCTTCCATAATCTCTTCTCTGGATGCTCCCGGCTTTGCAATGGCAATGTTGTTTGCAATGGAATCATGGAACAGGTGTGTTTCCTGCGTAACATAACTTTCCATATCTCTTAAATGCTTGGTTGGAATCTTGCGGACATCTGTACTGTCTACCGATACACTTCCATCCTGCACATCCCAGAACCGCATCAACAGTTTTAAGAGTGTAGATTTTCCGGAACCGCTCGCACCATGAATCCCTGTGATTTTACCCGGTTGTAATTTCAGTGAATAGTTATCTAAAATAACTTCCTCACCGTAAGCAAATGTTACGTTCTCTGCCTCTGCTCCTGTAAATCCATGTTCCATGCTCTCTGCACCGGAAGTTTCCACGTCACCCGGAATTTCTTCCACAAGCGGTGTCTCTTCCAGAAGAGAAAGAACACGCTCACCACTTGCCAGTGTCTGGTTCAGGTTGTTGGAAAGGCTTGATAATGCTACTACCGGGCCGAAAGAACCCATCATTGCGATCGTACAGGTTAAGATTCCTTCAAATCCCATCTCGCCCTTTGCATAGAGCCAGATCGTCAGTGCCAGCATTCCAAAGGATGCAAGCAGGATAACCATGTTCGTAAAGGAACGCTGTGAGCCTTCCATTTTGCTTAATGACTCCTGCATTTCGGCAAGGTTTTTGGATCGCTTGCTCATCTGCTCTTTTCTCTTTTCACCCTGTCCGTACTGGATGGTTTCATCTAATCCACGTAAGGAATCCAGAACAAAACTGTTCAGTTCTCCGAAGCTTGTTCGAAACTCCATTCCCTTCTGGCTGCCACGTTTTCCATTCCACATCGGGATGGCTACACCGACAATCAGATAAGCTGCCAGTGCAAGCAGTCCTGCTAACCAGTGATACCTTCCGATAAAGATTACCATAATCATCGAGGTCAGTGTTGCAATCGCAATCGGGGAAATGGTATGTGCATAGAACACTTCCAGAAGCTCGATATCTGTTGTGATGATCGAGATCAGATTTCCCTTGTCTCTGCCTTCCAGTTTCGCCGGGCAGAGCTTCCGCAATGCCGCAAATACCTTATGGCGGATGATTGCCAACAGTTTAAAAGCGATAAAATGGTTACAATACTGTTCCACATAATGCAGGATTCCCCGGAGAACTGCGATCACGATCATGACTGTGATAATCGTCTTTACCGGGGTAAATACTAACCACATCTTCTCTACCGGAACGATCATTCCGGCTACCCCTGTCAGAAGTCCATGCACGATGACCTGTCCTGCCAGTATTGTCAGGAAGATCGCACACAAGTAACCCAATGTTCCAAGGATAATTGCTGCCAGCATGATATGGAGCAGGGGTTTTACTAACCCGATCAGGCTTCCCATGATCTGAATGGCACTTCTACGTTTTGTTGTATTTGTATGTTCACTCATTATGCCACTCCCCCTTTTCCATAGTTTTCCAGAGCCATCTGGCTTTCATATAGATGTCTGTATGCACCATTCTGGCTCATCAGTTCGTCATGTTTTCCACTTTCCTTGATTTCCCCGTCTTTTAAGAAATAAATCTGGTCGGACTTCACGACATTTGCCAGTCTGTGGGAGATCAGAAGCACCGTCTTTGTTTTTGCCAGTTCATGAATCACGTTCATGATCAGTTCTTCACTTTCCACATCAATATTAGATGCCGCTTCATCGAAAATATAAACTGCACTGTCTGTCCGAAGCAATGCTCTGGCAATCACCAGTCTCTGGCACTGACCGCCGGACAGGTTGCTTGCTTTTTCCAGCAACTGTGTCTGTAAGCCATCCTGTGTCTGTAAGAACCCTAAGAGATTGACTTTCTGAAGGACAGCTTCCATCTCTTCTTTCGTTGCATCCGGTTTTGCCATCTTCAGGTTTTCTTCTACCGTACCTTTGAACAGATAACTGTTATGGCGCACCAGAACCACATGTTTCATTAGGTCAGCTTCATTGATCTCAGAAAGTGATTCACCGCCGATGGTGATTTCTCCAGTATATCCCCGGTCCTTTGCTGCAAGGATTCCGGCAATCGTACTCTTACCACATCCGGATTCACCAACCAGTGATACAAAACTTCCTGCCGGAAGATTTAAGTTGATTCCTTTTAAAATCTCTCTGTCCTCTTCATAAGAAAAGTGCACATCTTTTAATGTAACATCTAACGCGACCTCCGGCAGTGTTTTTTCTCCGTCCTGTGGTTCCGGCAGATCCAAGATCTTAAAGATCTTGTCACTTGCTGCCATTCCATTCATTGCGATATGGAAAAAGGAACCGAGCAGACGAAGCGGCAGGAAAAACTCGCTGGCAAGCAGGACGATGCAAAGCGTTCCGCTTACTGAAATATTTCCTTTTAAAAACTCGGATACCGCTACTGCCATACCAATCGCCGCACCACCATACGCCACAATGTCCATCACACTTGTGGAATTGAGCTGCATGGTCAGTACCTTCATGGTGATCCTGCGGAAGTTCTGGGATTCCACATCCATCTCGTCTGCTTTCTGCTGGTCTGCCTGATAAATCTTCAATGTGGTAAGTCCCTGCAGATTCTCAAGGAACGAATCTCCCAGTCCGGTATAGATGCTCCAATAGTTATTTAATAATCTCTTTGCAATCTTCTGTACCACAACGATCGAGATCGGGATTAGTGGCACACAGATCAACAGGATCACACTTGCCTTTACACTCACTCTGCAAAGAATGAGAAATAAGGTCAGTGGTGCGATCAGGCTGTAGAACAACTGCGGAAGGTATTTTCCAAAATACGTTTCCAACTGCTCAACACCCTCTGTCGAAACCTGTACCACCTCAGAAGAAGACACCTGCTCACTGTAGGATGCCCCCAGCTTCAACATCTTGTCATAAATCTTTTCTCTTAAAATTCTCTTGACGTCTACACATGCAAGATACGAAGACCTTGCCCCCATCCGTTCACATACAAATCGTATGATCACCACCAGAACGAGGATCAGGATTGTCCTCTCAATCACCGGCACTGTCACCGCACGATAGACCACGCGCTCCAACAGTTCAGCAATCGTAAATACTGCCAGTACCTGCGAGAGCAATGCCGCCCACTGCCACAGGATGGTGTAGACAATGTACTTTTTGGCGTGGGATAAAAGTCCCACCAGTCTTGTTTTAATCATTTGCTTTTACCAACTCACTTTATTTTATATGGGTTTCGTTTTTTTCATTATTTTTACACTATTTTTCTTTCACACTGCACACCAGATGCCACACTGCTAGCACCGGATGATACAGAAGCATCCTCGGTCCGGAAAACCGCATCACCTCCCGGATCTTCTCCCTCATCTTAGGCTTATAGCAATGCACCTTACAGTTCGCACAGAATGTTTTCTCTTCCATAAAGGGACATTTCTGGCTTCTGAGTCTGGCATAATCTGAAAGTTCCTGACAGGAAGGACACATCCTTCCTGTCTCTTTGTCATATTCCTTATGATTCTTCCGGCAGTACAGCCG
This sequence comes from Dorea sp. Marseille-P4042, assembly GCF_900290215.1. Lineage (NCBI taxonomy): Bacteria > Bacillati > Bacillota > Clostridia > Lachnospirales > Lachnospiraceae > Dorea > Dorea sp. Marseille-P4042. Next base: position 557,202 of record NZ_OLMI01000002.1, read on the forward strand.
GATCATCTCTTCCACGACATGCTGTTCCTTCTGCCGCTTTTTTTCTACTTTATTCTTTTTATTCATATCAAAGCTGTTTATTCCGCTTCCATTTCTCCCGTTTTTACTGTCTTTACCCTTAAGAAGAAATACAGGATGTGGCACACCCACACCACTGCCAGACAGATTCTTCCAACCGGCACATTCTTCATGCAGATAAATCCGATCGCCATAACTACGGTCACAGTTCCTACGATCTTGCACTTTGTTCCCATCGTCATGGCTCTTTTCTGGACAAAACTGTCCAGGTGTTTCTTATATAAATTCGTTCCTATGAACCAATCATGCAGTTTCTTTGAACTCTTGGCAAAGCAGAACAGCGTTGCCATGTAAAACGGAACAGTTGGCAGGATAGGAAGTACAATTCCTATCGTACCAAGTCCCAGACAAAGAAATCCAAACACAATCCAGACTATTTTTAATGGATTTTTCATCTTCTTTCTTTTCTCCTGTGGGAGTTCTCTCCCTTTTTTATTTGTGATTCTGATTCTATTTTCCTACACCGCCAGCACAAACTTCCGTCCGTCTACTCTCGTCACACCAAGCTCGATACCATACAGTTCCCGGATGCTTTCTTCGGTGATTACTTCCTCCGGATCACCTTCCACCAGTACCACTCCGTCTTTCATTCCGATGATGTTGTCTGAATAAGTGATTGCCTGATTGATGTCATGCAGTACCATAATAATGGTAATGCCAAATTCCTGATTGAGTTTTTTTACAAGCTGCAGGATCTCAATCTGATACCGGATATCCAGATAGGTGGTCGGCTCATCAAGGAACAGCGTCTTTGTCCCCTGACAAAGTGCCATTGCGATCCATACTCTCTGGCGCTGTCCTCCGGAAAGTCTTGATACTTCTCTGTCCCGGTACTCCATCAGGTTCGTGACTTCCAGTGCCCATTCGATCATACGCTCATCCTCGGCACTGTCCCCCTGCATCATCTTTTTATGTGGGGTACGTCCGAATGCTACCAGATTCTCAACAGTGATATCGTCCGATGCACTGTTATACTGCTGGACGATGGCTACCTTTCGGGCAAATTCTTTTAAGTTCAGGTTCTGGATATTCTTTCCCTTGAGGAAGATATTTCCTTTCCCCGGATATAAGTTCTTCGTCATCAGGGAGAACAGAGTGGATTTTCCACATCCGTTCGCCCCCATGATAGTCGTGATCTTACCTTCCTCAATCTTTAAAGATACGCCTTTTAACACTTTATTTTTACCATACGCAAAATGTAGGTCTCTGACTTCCATCGCCGGCTTGTCTGCCCATTTATCCGCTTTTTTCTCTTTTTTCTTTTGCTCAAAAGTGGAATCATTCCTGATCAGTTCCATATCTTCCGAGGTCAGCTTGTTTTTGTTCTCTTTATTTTGCATACTTTTTCGACCTCCTTAACAGAATAACGAAGAATGGTCCTCCGACCACACTCATGATGATCGATGCGGACACTTCATACGGAGCAGCAATGGTTCTTCCGATGGTATCAGCAAGTAAAAATGTAAATGCCCCAAACAAGGCAGAAAATGGAACTAATGCCTTATGGTCACTTCCTACCAGGATTCTTCCGATATGCGGTACGATCAGTCCTAAGAAACTGATCACTCCGGCCACTGCTGTGGAAATACTTGCAAGCAGTACAGCGATCAGGGAAATCACGATACGCATGGCATTGACATTGATGCCAAGGCTTCGGGCTGTCTTATCTTCCAGTGCCAGGAGGTTGCACATCTTTGTCATAACAAGTGCCAGCACCAGTCCGATCACAACATATGGTACTAAGGTCTTCACGTCATCCCATGTCTTCATGGTGATATTTCCATTGACGATGGCTGCCACACCGGACATATTCCCACCGTTCATGGAGTTTAATGCACTGGAAAGTCCCGTAAACATCGCATCCACCGCCACACCGACAAGGATGATTCTAAGAGGGCTTAATCCCCCTTTCCATGACAGGCTGTAGACCAGCACAAAGGCGATCACACCGCCAAGAAATGCAAATAATGGAGTGAAGAAAAATAAAGTCGGTGCAAATGCGGTAATCAATACTGCCGCAAAACTTGCTCCACTGGAAATACCAATGATTCCCGGATCAGCAAGAGGGTTCTTAAGTACCGCCTGAAATAACACACCCGATACCGCTATCGCTGCTCCTGCTAACATAGAGATTACAATTCGTGGGAACCGCAGGTCATAGATCGTTGCCACATCTTCATTGTATTCTACAAACAATCCTTTCAGCAGTTCCGGGAAGCTGACCTTCAGGCTTCCGATGTTCACTGCCGCAAAGAATAATGCCACAAGCAGCAAGATCATCACGATAAAAGAAATGGCTGCTTTTGCTGTTTTTCGATGTTTCCTTGCTTTATCCTGTGCGGAGAGGTTCTGGACTTCGGTTTTAGAAGTCTCAGAAGTATTCTGCAATTCTGTCTCTTTCATCTGTCCTCTCCTTTCTACTTGCTCTGCTGTTCGTTGTATTTCTCAGTTGCGTCAGAATCCTTGGCTTTCTTCTGTGCATTGTCACTGGCTTCTTTTGCTTTCTGTGTATCTTCATCACTCTCCGGGTACAGGATCGGCTGTAACTCTTCCAGTGCCTGTGGATATTTAAACGTTGCACTCATGCCAAAGTATTCATACGTCAGGTCATAGACTCTGCCATTCTTCACTGCATCAAAATGCTGCCAGATGTCATTTTCGGCAAAGTCCTTATTGAACATCTCGACCACCTGATCCGGCAGTGCATGGGCTGCACGCAGAATGATGTCCGGCTCTTTGGTCTTCATATCTTCCGTGTTGACGGTCAAAAATTCCTGATCGGTGTCAGAATACACATTCTCACCGCCTGCCAGTTCCACCAGACTTCCCACATAGGAGTTCGGTGTGGCAATGATATAACTTCCCGGAAGTCCCATCAGGATCATCACCTTCGGATGGTCCTTGCCTTCGTTTTTCTTCTTATAATCATCATAAAACTCGGTAAATTCCTTCACCAGCTTATCTGCCTGATCCTGCCGGTCGAAGATCTCGCCCAGCTCCTGGATGGAACGGTACATACCCGGTACACTTCTGAGGTTTAAGAATGCCCAGTCAGAACCGATGGCTTCATACTTCGGCTGCAGGTCACTCTGTAAGGATACCGGGCTTAAGATCCAGTCCGGTTTTAAAGAGGATAAAATCTCGGTGTCAGGACTCATGGCTGTTCCGACCGTCTCTACATCCTTGTATCTGTCTGGGATGGTGGATACGGTACTGCTGCATACACCCACCAAATCCAGTTCCAGCTTGTCACAGATATCTGCGGTTGCCGGAGAGGTCGCAATGATCCTCGGCTCTCCGTCCAGCTCCTGCACCTTCTTCTTCGCTGCTTCCACCGCAGCCTTTTCCTTCGGATCGGTGATCTTCAATAACGACTCTGCGGATTCCGAAGAAGTATCCGCACTACTCTCGGTCTTTATCCCGGGGTCACTGCTTTTCTTTCCCTGACTCTGATTGACACATCCTGCAAGGGAAAAGAGCATGGTCATCGCAAGCAGGACTGCGGATGCTTTCTTTAATCTTCTATTCATCATCGTCCTGTCCACCTCCCCAGCGTCTCCAGTTCTTACGGAAATAGAATACCACAGCAGCCACAACACCGATCAGGATCAGACCTACCACCAGAACCGCAAGTGCGATCTGAAATACCTTGTTTCCTGAAGTCGATGTGGAAGTACTGTCACTGTCTGATGCATCTGCATCCTTTGCGGTAGAAAGACTTAATCCTTCTGCACTGTCCAGTGTACTGCTGTCCGTACTCGGAGTTTTCGATTCACTGCTTGGCTTTGCTGCTTCTGATATACTGCTCTGTAATTTCTTACCGGATGACGCACTGCCTGTGGAACTGTCGGATGAAGTACTTCCTGAACTCTGAAGAGAAGAATTTCCAGAGCTTAAGCTGCCTGAAGAACCAGATACTGCCGACCCTCCATCGGAAGAACTCTCTGCTGCTGTTCCGTTACTTGCTGCACTTCCAGTTACCATCGTTGCATTCATATCAGTGTTATTACCTTCCTTGTAATCACTTGGGTAGAGATAGAATACAACATTTCTTCCCATTGGTTCTACATACATCGTTCCACGCACGATACAATTTTCACTTGGCACCTGAATTACAACATCGGCTGTCGTTCCGTTACTGTCAGAACCTGTACCTGTCTGTGCATACCCTGTACCTGACCAGCCGGAGTCACCGACACTCTGTACCTGAAAATCATGTCCACTGGTATAATCCATCAGACTCATACGGATCGTCAGATAATAATTCCCGTCATCTGCCACCTCTAAAATACCAGTCGGATACACGCATCCTTCTACCATTCCCTGTCCTGTAGCGTAAGAGCCTGCCCCGCCGGAATCTTCCACTACTCCAGTTACCGGATGTGCATAGCACCGGTTGATGGTACAGGTATAGACACTTCCTGTAGCCGCCTGTGCCTCCACTGCCGGAAAACCAGCCAGCAGGGCAAGGCTAAGTGCCGAAGCCATCACCACAGACTTGATTCTGTTCTTTATCTTTGCTAATTTCATCTTTTTTCTCCTGTTATACTAGAGAAGTCCCTGCCACTTATGTAGCAGAGACTTCCATTTTCTTTCTGCGTAACTGTTAAGATTCCGTCTGCCCGGCTCTGAACAGTTACCTGTCTGCTTACGAACTGCCTGTCAGATCAGGAAGCCATTCTTAAGCTTTTTCTTTATAATAACGCTTACTTTGTAACTTTTCTTCTCTTGTACTCCATCAGTCCGGCAAGAAGTGCTACTCCACCGAGCAGAAGGAGTGTTGCCCAAAGAGTATTGTTTGCTACGACATCATCTGTCTTAACGCTGGATGCGCCCTTAAGGCTGGAACCACCCTTGAGGCTAGAACCTGAACTGCTAAGTCCTGATGTTCCACTCTTTAAGCTGTTTCCACTTGAAAGAGAAGATCCACTTTTCAGTGAAGAACCACCTGTAAGGGAATTTGTTCCAAGTTTATTGTTCCCAAGACCACCATTACCGATCAGTCCGTTTCCGTTAGTGCTACTATTTCCACCGTTGCCATTGTTTCCGTTGTTGCCATTGTTATTATTATTGTTGTTATCAAATGACGGATCATCAGCTGTGGTAGCTTTGATCGTACTCCAGTCAAGTTTTAAGAATACTGGCTGTGTGCCTGTTCCTGTAGAAATAGCGTCCATAATCGGTACGAATACCTGAAGCGGTACATAACCATCTTTTAATGCTTCTGGAATCAGTTCGAATGTTACCTGATCCGGATAGTTTGTTCCGTATGTATCAGATACCAAAGATCCATCTGCATTTTTCTGGTAGCTGTCTACTGTTACATCTGCAAGTGTTCCCTGCGGATTGCCATACTTATCAAGCGTATAACCTGTTGTGAAGTATTTCAACTGGCTTAAATATCCAAGCTTCTGTCCTACAGTCAGACCATTAAAGTCAAGCGTGATGTAATACTTGCCATTCTTAACAGTCAGTTTTACTGTATGACCGATTGCTCCATCAGACATGGATGCAGTTGTCTTGTCAACCTTTACCATGTTGCCTGTGATAGAGTAAACTCCATCTGCGAGATTGTTGATATTCAATCCGCTATTGTTACCATTGTTATTATTGTTTCCGTTATTGTTGTTGCCATTATTATTGTTGTTGCCCTTGTCAGAAGAAGATTTTTCTTCCAAATTCACCATAGCAAGTGCAAGTTTCGATGCCTGTTCATTCACTTCATCCTGTGTTGCGTTCTTATCCTCATATACCGCTTCGGCTGTTTTGATTGCCGCTTTCAGGTTCTTGATTGATTCTACAGTATATAAGTTCCCTCTTCCAGCCATGTTAGAAGCTGTCAGAAGCATTGTATGTAATCCACTCTTATCAACAGTTACTTCTTCTACTTTTTTAAGATTTTTCACTGCATAATTCAGAATTCTTACCTGTGCATCGACCTCTTCCTGTGTTGCGTTTTTATCTGCATACACTTCTTTTGCTGTGTCATAAAGAGATTTTAATGCTTCCAGTGAAGCGGCTGTATAATTTTCCGTATCTGACAGATATTCTTTTGTAGTAGACAGTGCTTTCTTCAATTCTGATTTATCTGCACCTTCTATCTGAAGTGCATCAATCGCTTTATTGATTGCATCTACCGCACTATTTACTTGAGTCTGTGTAACATCATCTGATTCATACACTTTCTTAGCATTATCTCTTGCTTTTTTCAAAGATTCTTTCGTTGTCTGTGTATATGTTACATCCCCATTGTTCAAATAGCTATCTGCTGCTTCGATTGCCTTTTTCAATTCGCTCTTATCAACTTTGACTGCTTCTTTATTAAATACACTCATTGCAGCATTCAGTGAATCTGTAGCTGAATCAACTGCTGTCTGATCCACATTCAGATTATCGGATATCTCTTCTCCCGCCGCAATTACAGCTTTCAACATTTCGATATTTTCAGAACTATATCCGTAATCCTCTTCTTGCAATGTTTCCAATAAACTATTTGCTTTCTTAATCGCTGCATTCAGTTTTGTTTTATCTGAGTCTGTTCCAGTTACCTGTTTAAGCGTAGACCAATCAAGATTCAATCTTGCATACTGTAATCCATTTCCGCTCTGAATAGATTCCATAACCGGTACATATACCTGAATCCAAACCGTCTCTTCTCCTAAACTAATCGGCATACTCATATAATGAGGATATAATTTTCCTTTTACATTTGCATCCAATCCGCTGTCTGGATTATTATAAGCATCATACACATCCTCATAATAAGAATCAACATTGGCCGGTACTGGCTCGATTCCTGTTGGTGCATCTACACCTGATTCTCCACCAGTCCACTCTGGGAAATAATTTAATTTTGCCAAATATCCTGTTAAATCTTTACTTCCTAATTTGGTTGTTAAAGGAACAAATTCCATTTTTAATGTAACATTATCACCATCAACAATTAATGTCATTGGTTTTACAACTGCTGGATTTCCCATAGAATCTCTGTCAGAAGATGCCATTTTCATGATTCCATTCATTGTATATGTTCCATTAAATACAACATTATCATCCGGCTTCTGTATCAGCATAGCTGAAGTTTTCTCCAAAAGTTGAATTTGTTTATCAACTTCCTGCTGTGTTGCATTTGCATTTGCTAATACCGCTTTAGCTGATTCAATTGCTTTTCCAAACGCTTCTGCTCCTTTTGGCAGGCAATTTGTTGTATCGATTTTCTCGGCTCTATTAACAAGATTCTGCAAAGCACTCTTGTCTGCATTCGCATTAAGGGCCTCCATTGCTAACTGAAGTGCAGATGTTCTTGCATCTACTTCTGCTTGTGAAATGTTAGCGTCCTCAATAGCTTCTTTTGCCTTATCTCTTACAGTTACAAACGCTTCCCAATTTGGATAATTTAGATTTTCTATCTTGCAAGCTTCTTCATAAAGAGCCTGTAACTTTGTTTTGTCAGCTCTTTCAATCAATCCCTCCATCTTGGAATTAAGTTCCAGAACTGCTTGATCAACCTGTTCCTGAGTTGCCGTTTCATCTGCAACTAATTTCTTTGCTGCCTCAAGTGCTGTCTTAAATTCTTTATAAGAATTTGGTGTATAGTCATCTTCTTTCTTTGTCTCTGCATTCTGGATCGCTTTATTTAATTCTTCATAATCAATTTTTCCCTCTAATCCATTAATTGCATTTTTAAGAGCTGTAACCTGCTCATCTACTTCACTTTGAATTGCGACCGGATTATTCAACACTTCACTAGCTTTTGCAATTGCTTTATGTAAATTTGCAAGTGATTCCGTTGTATAACTTCCTGATAATTCACTTTCGGCTTTCTTTAAAGTCTCTTTTAATGTATCTTTGGTCACTTCAACTTTTTGTGCATTTGACAATTCAAGACCAACTTCATTTACCCAGCTTGTATCTCCATCTGAATAATAACCCACCTGTGTCAGCTGTTTCGCATCTCCAATCGGGAAGGATACTTTTGTTGGATATGTAGTTCCATCCTCTTCGATTGTTTCAAGAACTGTTGCATCTTTAAATTCTTTTCCATCTTTATAGAGGAATCCATCAATATAATAAGAAGCCAGTTCTTGTCCATCCATCACTGTTTTTGCCTTTTCCAGATTCATGTAGGCTGTTGCATTTCCATTCATATCCACTACAAGTCTGGTCTCTCCTGCAAGTCCTTGATGATATCCAAGTGTTCCATCTGTCTCCACAATCCGGCTGTCTACTGTATAAATACCTTCTTCCAGATTCAGTGATGGATTTGTTTCTTTTAATCCTTCTTTCGCTGCTTTCAAAGCTGTTACCTGCTCATCAATCTCGCTCTGGATTGCAACTGGATTTTCTTTTACTACTTTAGCATTTTTCAGTGCTTCTGTTACTGCTGCAAAACTATCTGATGTGTAAGCTCCATCATCATTCTTCAGTTCACTTAATTCTTTTACCAAAGAATTCAATTCTTTTTTATCAGCATTTTGTTTCTGAGCATTTGTCAATTCTAAGCCGACTTCATTTACCCAGCTTGTATCTCCATCTGAATAATAACCCACCTGTGTCAGCTGTTTCGCATCTCCAATCGGGAAGGATACTTTTGTTGGATATGTAGTTCCATCCTCTTCAATTGTTTCAAGAACTGTTGCGGCTTTGAACTCTTTTCCATCTTTGTAGAGGAATCCGTCAATATAATATGAACCTACTTCCTGTCCATCAAAAACCGTTTTTGCTTTCTCAAGATTCATGTAGACTGTTGCATTTCCTTTTTCGTCTACTGCAATTCGTGTTTCTCCTGCAAGTCCCTGATGATATCCAAGGGTTCCGTCTGTCTCTACAATCCGGCTGTCTACTGTATAAACGCCTTCTTCCAGATTCAGTGATGGATTTGTTTCTTTTAATCCTTCTTTCGCTGCTTTCAAAGCTGTTACCTTCTCATCAATCTCGCTCTGGATTGCAACTGGATTTTCTGTTACTGCTTTAGCATTTTTCAGTGCTTCTGTTACTGCCGCAAAACTATCTGCTGTATAAGCTCCATCATTATTCTTCAGTTCACTTAACTCTTTTACCAAAGAATTTAATTCCTTCTTATCAGCCTTCTGTGCAGTAATATTTGTCAACTCAAGAGAAATTTCATTTACCCAATCTGTATCTCCGTCTGAATAAAATCCTACAGCAATGTTCTTTTTCAGTCTGGATACTGGGAAACTAATTTTGGTCGGATATGTTGTTCCATCTTCTTCTTTAGTTTCTAAAACGGTAGCTTCTTTATATTTGTCACCGTCTTTATAAAGGAAACCGTCAATGTAATAAGAAGCCAGTTCTTGTCCATCCATCACTGTTTTTGCCTTTTCCAGATTCATGTAGACTGTTGCATTTCCTTTTTCGTCTACCGCAATTCGTGTCTCTCCTGCAATTCCCCGATGATATCCAAGGGTTCCATCCGTCTCTAAAATACGACTATCAGCAGTATATACGCCCTCGCCATAAGTCTTAATTGCTTCGCCTGTCAATTCTTCAATCGCATTAATTAACTTATCAGTTTGCGTATCCACTGTTGACTGTGTTGAATTAATGTCATTATAAACTTCTTTCGACTTTTTCAGAGTTTTTGTGAATTCCGAAAAAGCATCTTGATTATAATCACTACTATCATATTTTTCAGCCTGATCAATATATTTTTTCAATTCATCTTTATTGACATTTTTCAGGCTTGGTGTCAATGTGTGCGGTTCTTCACCATCAATTTTTTTTGCATCAAAAAGCTGAACAAGTGCATCTCTGGCTGAAGCTCCTTCTCCTGGTTCTCCACCTGCCAACCCATCCATAATCGGAACAATTACATTGATTTTGAATACATTTTTTAAAGTAATATTATTTCTAGTAAAATCATAAGTTTCCGGAACCGGTATTGCAACGCTCTCTGGATAATTAAGATGATAATCGTCAATATCAGGGCTGTTATTTTCGTCAACCATATATTTAGTAATATTTACTTCTTGCTTATCCGTTTCAGCACTATCCTTAGTCGGATAATAGAACATACGATACATATATCCAAAATAATCTTCTCCACCAAGCGGAATTGTGATTCCCTGCATGTCAAAATAGAGATCCTTATTAGCTCCATTATTGTAAACATGGAGAGTTGCTTTTCCACCCTTTACAGCATTATTAGCCATCGAAGGGGATTCTGGCTGTTCATAGTTCCAGATATTAACTCCTACAGAATACACACCATCCGATAATGTGCTTACATCTGTCACATCACTTTTCTGGAATAAAATATACTGATATCCATCCAGTTTTGTCGTTGTATAATTTAGTTTTCCATTTTCAACATCAACTTCACCATATTCCGAATTAATATTCATTGATGATTTTTCGTCAGCAAAAAATACATATAGTTGAGTTTTGTCCGCATCCCATTCATCCGGAATATCAAAAGAAAGTGTCACTCTGTTATTTGGTGTATACGCTGTATCATTTGCTTTAAACGATAAACTATATAATTTTGCTGCTGAACTTACACCGCCTACTGTTGACATCGCATTATCGTAATCAGTTCCTTTTGTAACAGGTGTTGCTTCAAACTTTGTTGCTTTTTTTAAATTATAAGAATCAGAAGTCAGTGTTACTCCATTACTTGAAAGGGTAACTGTTTCCTTTTGATTTGTATCTAATCTCAGAGTAGCATAATATTCTGAGTCATCAGAAAATACTATATGTATTTCTCTACCAAATACTGCTTCTTTTACACTATTATAAGGAATTTCAACTGTACCATCTTTTACTTCAAGTTCATTCCACTTTGAAATTCCCCGGTATCTTTCGCAGAAGCCACCAGCGCCTTTTATTTCAGAAATCCCATTAATATAGATTTTCTGAATATTAACATCGCCATTTGTTTTCAATTTAACAGTAGCTGTTCCGTCGCTTGCTGTTACTTCTCCATCTAAAAGACCACTTAATTTTTGTCCATCACCTTCAAAATTATAGTTGTCATATTTTCTATGCGAAACAAAATCAAATTTCACCCCACCATCTTTATAGTTTTCAATACTTTCTGGTAATTCAATTATATCAGACGTATCGAAACCCAGCTTACTGCTAATCAGATCAGATGAAGAACGATCCGTTCTCCAATCACTTGCAAACGAACCTTCTGTATACTCTATTTGAGCCGTATATAAAAAATCTTTCAAATTATCAACTTCAAACGTCAGATACTTATTATCAGAATAATCATTTCCACTAACAGTAATTTCATCTGGCGAATAACATTTTTCATCATTTGCTGTATCCAGCCAGCCAGTTTCAATCATCTTATCACGATAAGGATACTTATCCAATCCATAAGATGCACATTTAATATCCGCAAGAGCTGTATCATCTTTGAATGTTCCTTGCTTATATATTTGAAATGTAACCATTTTATCATAATTATTTGCCTGAATCATCACCTTATATTTTCCAGATTCTTCAGGTGTGACAATCGCACAGTTACTACCATAATGTAATGCCGTCTGTAAATTTGCCTTCGTTTCAGTACCATCTTCACTATAATTTTTGATAGGTACTACATAACTATGACCTGTTTTCATGTCATACGTTTCGCTTCGTTGTGCATAGGCTATTCCTGCTCCTGCGCTCACAACACATAGAAGTGTCAACATGCTTAATATTATTTTTTTTAGCTTTTTCATAAATCCAAAAAAGTGAGGTGAGACACGATGCCTCGCCTCACTTTTACCTCCTACTTTATTCTGCTGCTGTTAAAGAGTTGATTTTAAGATATCCTGTCTTTGCACTATGTGAACCAAGAACAGATACTGTAAATGTTCCTTCGATTGCATTTCCTACTGAAATCTTAGACGCATCTAATCCAGAAACTATATAATCATAAGAGCCTTCCTTAACTTCTTTTCCTGCAATTCCGTCTAAAGTCATACCAGTCAAAGCACCTTTAATTCCAATATAGGTAAACTGATGTGTATATAATGTCAAATCAGCAGTTCCATCTGTATAAACTACCACTTTAGCAGGATTATCAATTCCTTTATTTCCCATAGATGTAGATGAGCACGCCGCATCTTTATACAAAGTTACATTTGCTTCATATTTTGCCGAAACTGTTTTTGTATCAGATGTACCACCTGCCGCAAATGCTGTAACTCCCATTGCCAGCATCATTGTTGCCGCTAAAAGCACAGCAACTAATTTCTTGATCTTTCTCATAACTGTAATCCTCCTTTTCGTTTTTTGGCATTAGCTTTTTTGCTAATAAATTTTTAGTTATGATACTTAGAGTTCCGTGAGAATCATTCCGGTTACCCACGTCTAACTTCTTGTCCAAAAGATACCATAATTTGCCATTCAATGTCAACGCTATTTTCTCATGTTTTTGTTGTCTGAATTGCAACAAAATCACCGTTTTTCTTTTCGTTTTTGTTGTTATTCAGGCAACAATAGACGTAAAAGCGCCGTTATTGATAGTGTTTTATCAATAACGGCGTTTTATTGAAATTATTTACTATTTTGTTACATGTTGTGTGTAAATGATAATTTTTCTCATTTCTCATTTATACCCAAAAACATAATAATGCAGTGCTTTCCGGCATGTGAACCGGTCCTACACTACAGGTTACGGTAACTGGTACAATTCCCATTGTGCCGATTCCCGTCCATCGGTGGATTCTGCACGCTTCCATCGGGATTTTCACGATGTTATCTTCTATATCTGCTTCTTCAAGGACTTCATTATGCTCATACTTCAATGTTTTCAGTTTTCCAGCCATCATTTCACCACTCACTCTGGAGTGTGCTACCATCTCTTTCAGCTTTAATTCCAGATAGCTTTCTCCATTCTCCTGAACAATTTCGGCTATTTCTTCAAATCCTCTCATCGCCATAGAGTCTCTTCCCTGCCCCTGCTTTTTATTCATCCGGTAAAGCCGGAACACTACCGGATGCCTTTCACATTTCTGCAGATTGTGCTGTATCTCCTGATCCAGTTCATTCTCTTTTTTCTTGTATACGGATTTTTTCTCTGCATAGGCGTTAATCATCAGTTCCAGCATGTGGATGTCGATATTCTCCACCATAACATCCAGTGATTCCTCGATTTCTTCCGGTTTTGCACCGATTTCTTCCAGATATTTTTCAAGATTCTCATACAGGTTGGAATATCGTTCCAGCCATTCTTCTCCTGCAGGAGTAAATTCCAGTGACTCTGTCAGAATTCCTCTTTCTATGCAGTTCTTAAAATAGCGGTTCACCGTTGAACGGTTCACGCCATAATATTCTGCGATACTTCCCTGAGCTCCACGTTTCTTTTCTACTTTTGACAGGCCTTGTAAATATTGCAGTTGCAGCATTGTAGGTCTGTTCTGTCTCTTTAGATGTTCACCTTTTTCCATTTTCTTTGTCCTCTCTTCGTCACCATACATGAATATTCAATTCCCGATAATCGATTGGCAATGGCTTCTGTTCAAAACGGGTAATCGCAATAATTGCCACTGCTTCTGTGACCGGAATTCCTGTATTCGCAGTATAGGTAAAGATGTCTGTCGGCAACTGATAAACACCTTTTTCTTCTTTCGCCTGTATCCATTCTTCGTCTCTTCTGTACCATACACATCCGATAGATTCATCTTTTTTTGTCTTGAGCCGGAAGCAGTTCTGGGACTTTTTCACTCTCAATATGACGGATTGTTCCAGTTTCTCATACTCTGTTGCAAGGAATCTCGGATTGCGTCGCTCCGGTTCATACAGTCCGAATGCCATCGGGAAATCGCCATCCTCATAAAAGGTATACAAGTCCATATCGTCATAAATTCGATCGTATACGTCACCGTACTGCAGAAAGTTTTCAATTCCTTTTAATCCTTCCGGACTGATATAATGTTCCACTCTACAGGCATCTTCCTGCGCCCTCTGCTGATCCATTCCGCTTACCATCTGGAAGAACTGTGTCAGTTTCTCATGGCGTGCAAGGCACTCCATCCCTTCCAGTTTTCCCTTATCGGTCAGTTCCAGATGTCCGTTTTCCGGCTCACACAAAAATCCTTTTTTCACCAGACTCCGCACCAGGCCTGCCGCTTCATATCCGGTTATGTTCACTTCTCTGGCATACTCTTTCGATGTGATCTGTCTGCCCTGCCTCCATGTCCGATAGACATATTCCAGAAGATCTTCTTCCAGTTCGCCTCTGGCTTTTGTCACATCAATATTTCTGTTTTCAGTCTTTCTTCCCATGTTACCTTTCCTACCTGTCTTTTTTAATATTCATCCGCTACACGATATCCGGTATTTTCTGCAAAAGCCTTCCATCCAGTAAGCATATCGTTTTTTTCTTAGAGCCTTTCTTTTTCTCTGCGACAAACCCCAGATTACAGGTGAAGTGTATTTCACTCAACCACTGCTGTTCGTACTCTATGTGAAATGCTGTGGCAGGAATTTTGATGCTGTGATCATTTACTTCTGCCTTCTTCCAGATTCCACGCATGTTCTGATACCAGATTATTCTGTCATCCTCATTTTCCGGATGCTCCGTTAGTTCCAACCAAATCTCCCAAGGCTCTATGTACAGCCAGCCATCTCTTTCAAACCGCATATCTTCGATAGCTGCCTTTCTCTCTTTTCCGATCTCTGTGGTGTAAAAGGAATACCACATCTGAAAAATCGTCCGCAAAATATCTTTTTATTTCTTTTTTCACATACTTTTGGATATTTTCATAGTTAATTTCCTTTTTCCTTTAATTTTGATTCATCCGTAGTCTGTGCGTCAACGCAGACTGCATGGATGGCAAGTCGCTTGCTGTATCCGTTCCCTGTACAGGTAGAAAGTGTCAGTATCTTGTTACTGATCTGCGGCTTTATTCCTGTATCAACATCGGAATCTTTTATCATCTGGTCGATAAATTTCTGATACTCTTCGCCCGGCTGGTATCCTACTTTGTATACATCACCGCCATTGACTGCATTTTCATAGGAGAAGATTCGATAACGGTAGGCGGTTGTCTCAGAATATACAGTGAAGTATTGATTTTCTTTCCAGAAACCGTCATCCTTATATTTTTTCAGGCTTCCGAACATACTTCCGTCTCTCATATTGTGACCGTAAATAATGTTGTAATAATCCGAAAAATCAGATTTGTTAAGACCTTCCAAAAAGATACACCCTGCGATGTGGCTGTTGCCATGCAGGTCGGTTCTCAGATATTTCTGATTGTCACCTGAATACAGAATCGGATAATTGATGCCAAGTTCGTCCTGATTATCAAACCGTATCCATCCGATGACATCTGGATTCTCGGCTTTCAGCTTGTCAAATTCTACTTTTACATCTGTAGCCCACCAGTCTTTTTTCTTCTGCTTTCCATCATCTGGTTCGGACTCATCATTTACATACTCCTCGGCAAGTTTGTCATAATCTCTGGCGGATTTCCATCGGTCGATGTATGGGGGCAGGATATGCATAAGTGCTACCCCGATCAAAACCACTGCCATAATGATCCATATCAGCCATCGGTATGAAGTTTTTTTCTTCATGTTGTCTCTCCCATTTTTCCTGTTAGTTCTCTCGAACCACTATCGTCATTATGGAATGTGTGCTTGGAATTGTCAATCTTTTTCTTCTGGCGTATTGCTTTTGGATGTATGTGAATATTTCTTGTTGGTTCATGTGGGATCCCTTCTTTTTCTCATAATGAATGGATGACCTCTGCCATCCATTATCATTTATTATAACTTATACAGGCTTAGCCTCTTGGCTGCATAAAAATGCGTAACAGACAAAATCTGTTACGCAATGAAAGTCTAACTTTTTGGGGTCAGCTCAACTTCCATGGCTAATAATAAATCTCTATATTTCAATAACTATTGCAAAATTATATCTTGTTTAAGAAAATATTTTAATTTTAAAGATAAAAAATTCTTCATCCTGCAATGCTGTATATTCTATATTGTAATTATTCAGAATATTACTTACAATATATAAACCTAATCCATTACTATTTTCCTTATTTAAATCAAATTTAACATCAAATATTTTATCCATATTCGAAATTTTATTGTTACCGTATGAATTCTCTATATATAACCAATCATTAACTATCCCAATATTAATTACCCCATTTACATCAGTATATTTTACCGCGTTACTAATCAAATTAGATAGAATAATCTTTAAAGCTGTTTTTCCTATATAAATATTCTCATCTAATATATAATTATTGACAGTTATTTTCTTTTGATTTGCTAATATTTCATACCTTTTTAATATGTCTTCTAATGCATCATTTATTTTCAAATATTCTTCATCATTATTCAAATTTTCTATAGAATGAACTGATAATATTTGAGAAATATTTTTTGTTAAACTATCAACGAGTTCAATACATTCATTAATATAAATATCTCTTTCTTTATATTTTCCAATATTGTATTTCATGTTTTCCAGTATTATTTTAAGACTAGCAAGAGGAGTTTTAAGTTCATGGGATGCACCTTTAAAAAAGTCATATTTTATCTTTTCTAATTTTAAAATTTCTTTATTTTTAAATTCCAAATCGTCAATTGTTCTTAATAAAGTAGAATACAAATCATTAATTTGTTGTTTTAATTCTCCAACTTCATCATTAGAGCTAACTTTTAAACGCGTTTTCTTATCAAGTTTCATCATTTTATCAGTAACAATTTTTATTTCTTGTATATTATTTTTTATTGATTTTGCATAAATTAAAGAAATAATAGCAGAAAATAAAATTGATATTAATAAAGAATAGGGTAAAAATTTAAGGCTTAAATCTTTCGCATCTTTTTGCATATCAGCTGTAGAAACAAATTGTAGATTTGTTTTTTTACCATCATTAAGCTTTATTTCTCTTTCTTCAATTATCAAAGAATTACTATCACTTTCTAAATTAACATTTATATTATCTTTGATTTGTATTTCATTCTTATTATTTTTTTCTTTTATAAATGCTTTTATTTCACCACTCTTAGAATAAAGCTCCAAAGTTTGTTCTATATATTTTATTTCTTTTCCATTCATATTACTAGAAATTTCATTTGCCATATTATGAATCTTTTCTTTTCTCGTCTCCAAATATGTTTTAGGAAAGATAAAAAAAACTAATGAATGAACTAATATAATTATTATTCCAAGAACAGAAAATATTTGTATGAACATTTTTGGAAATATCTTTAATTTTTTCATTTTCTCTCCAATTTATATCCTACATTTCTTATAGTAGTTATACAGTCTAATCGTAATTTTTTTCTGAGTTCTTTTATATATACATCTATTACTCGATCATAAGGAGGTTCTTCGCTATCTTTCCATACATAATCAATAATTTGCATTCTTGTTAACACTTGTCCGTTATTATCCAATAAACATTTTAATACTTCTAGTTCTTTTGCATTTACATCTATTTCTTCACCATTTATTTTAGCTGTATAGCTATTAAAATTAACCGATAGATCCTTATATTCAAACTTCTCTATATGTCCATAATTCTTCTTAATTAAAGAATCTATTCTAGCCTTTAAGACCGGCAATGAAAATGGCTTTTCTACATATCCGTCTACCAAATTAGTAAATGCATCAATTTTATATTCTTCATCACTAAATGCAGTCAAGATAAGAATTGGTAAATTGCTTTTCTTTCTAATTTCTTTCAACACTTCTAAACCATTTATAAAAGGTATCTGAATGTCTAAGATAACCAAATTTATATCGCTATTAAATTTTGACAAGGCTTCTCTTCCATCTTTAGCTTGAATAACAGTATATCCAAATTCTGAAAGATATTCACTTATTCCCTCTCTTATCATATTATCATCTTCAACAGTTAATATTTTCATATATCCTCCACTTAAGCCTATATACTTATATTATACAGCATATTATTTAATATTTAAAATCCAAAAAATTTTTGGTGCTAAAAAGCACCAAAAATTTTAATTATTGTCAATTAATAATTCTTTTGGATTCCTTCTTAATATATTGAATGAAGAAATAATCAATGATACAAGAAGTACTAAACTCATAAATATAACTACATAAATTATGAATTTAGGCAATACATTTATATCTAAACTTGATAATGTCTTGTTAAATCCCTCAGCTTCTGCCCCACCCCCTAATTGGCTAGATGCAGATTGTCTAGCTATTTGTTTAGCTATATCGCCAGTAACCTTATTCAATATATGATTTCCAAGCTTATCAGCTGTATATTGGGCTAAGAAATAAGAACCAACGAATGCGGGGATTGATATAAATACCATCTCAATTAGGAATTGACCAAAAATTTCTAATTTTGATATACCTAATGATAGTAATACTGCTATTTCTTTCTTTCTAGCATTCATCCATAAGAATAATAATAATGAAACTACAACTCCTGCAAATATTAATGAGCCAACAAATAATTTATTTGAAATTGAGTAGATACCTGATATAGATTGTTGTAATGCAGGGTAATTTGATGAACTTTTAATCAAATTATATTCTCTCCAATTTATATCTAATTTCCCAAGATCTTTTATTACACTATCAAGATTCTTATCACCTTTTACAAAGAATGTTGCATCTTGGTATACAGCTGTATCTTCTGTATTACCATAAACTTTAGCAGCTGTATGAACATCAGTGATTAATGTATTTTCGTATAGTTCTTGTGCTGCACTTACTCCACCGCTATTATGCCCATCGAATAGACCTTTAATTTCTACTTCTACTGTTTCATCTGCACCTTTCTCATTATCAGCATCAAATAAATTAGATTTTATTTTTATCTTATCTCCAACTTTAAGATTATTTTTTTCAGCTAAATCTTTATGCATTAAGATTTTATTTTTATCTTCATTTTCTAAATGCTTTCCTTCTACTAATTTATATGCTCCTGATACAAATTTTGTTTCTTTTGATGAGTCGTTAACCCCAGTTAACATAACTGTTCTTTTAAAATTCTTCGCTCTTTCAGGTGATTGATTCGCAAGAGTCTCTTGAGTTTCAATAATATCATAATCAACTAAATCTGCAACACTGTTTATTCTTTTTACATAGGAGTCTATACTATCTGTTTGAGATATCTTTTTAATATCTTCACCTTTTACATTTCCCCCACCTCTTGGTGTTCCTGGATTTACTTGTCTATTTATCTCCATAGAAAAACTATTTGTTATATTAGCAAAAGTTTCTTTTGAAGCTCTGTCCGTAGCATCTTTAATAGATAAACTAATGAGACTTAAAGTTGACATAGATAAAATAACTAATATAATAATTAATGATTTTAAGCTTTTTCTAGTTACATAAGCAAATGCATTTTTTATCATTATTCAACCTCCAAATTCATTTTATTTACTTTTTTCAACTTTTTACCACTTAGTTCTAAAATGATATCCGCAGAATCTGCTACTTCCTTACTATGTGTTACAACTATTATACATTTATTTCTATCTTTAGCTAATGTCTTTAATATATTAATTATTTCTCCAGCAGTAACACTGTCTAGATTACCAGTAGGCTCATCAGCTAGTATTATTGGAGCATCTGATACCAATGCTCTAGCAATAGCTACTCTTTGTTGCTGTCCACCAGATAATTTCATAACATTTCTTTTTATTTGTTTTTTATCTAAACCTAATTCAAACAAGATACTTTCATCTGCTGATTTATTTACTAATCGAATATTTTCAATTGGTGATAAATAATCTATTAAATTATAGTTTTGAAATACTAAAGATATATTATTTTTTCTATGATTACTATATCCTTTCTTTTGTATATCTTCATTCTTAAACAATATTTTTCCTGTTTGAGGTTTATCAAGTCCAGCAAGTAAGGCAAGAAGTGTAGATTTTCCTGCTCCTGACTTTCCTACTATCGCATAAAACTTCCCAAGTTCAAATTTTTGATTTACTCCTGACAAAACTTTTTCTTTAGAGTTTGCATAACTATATGCTACATTCTTTATTTCTAATATATCCATTATTTTCTCCTAACTTATTTTTGATAATATTTCTTTAGGCTTCTTGATTAATATTAATGAAGAAGCAAATACAACTGATAAAACAATAATACTTATTAATATTAAATAACTTTGTCCAAGTGTTGTTATATTTAACGTAAAACTACTATTATTTATTAAACTTCCACCGGAAATCATTGAATCCTCTGAGTTAACGAATCCATCTACAATTACTTTTAGTAATACATTTCCTAAAAATAAGGAAGATATTATACTTGGTATCGATATGAATATTAACTCGAATATAAATTGCATTATAATTTGTATCTTAGATGTTCCAATAGATAAAAATATACCTATTTCATAAATTCTTTCTCTTAACCATAGAATCAAGATTAATGAAAGAACAACCATCCCACCTAACATAATAGAATAAGTCATTATTTTTATTATATGTTTTATTCCACTCACTGACTCTAAAGACTCTTCAAACGCATTCGAATCTTTTTCAACAAAATACTTTGACTCATCAATTTTAAGCTCTTTCAATTTGTTTAAGGCTAAGTCTGTAGATTCTGCACTACCAGAATACATTAAAATTTTATTTGCGATTTTATTATTTTCTGATTTATTTAATATCTCTTGGCTTGTTGAATAATCTACAAACACCATATTTTCACTAAAATCAGAAGATAATCCTGTATATGTTTCCTGTTTTTTACCAGAAAAGATCCCTATAATTTTAAATTTATGACTTTTTATTTTTCCACTTTTTTCAATATCTAGTAATTCAAGATCGACTTCATCACCTAATTTTAGATTGTTTTGTTTAGCAAATTCTTCATGAACAATAATTGAATTCTTATCATTTTCTCCTATATTTTTACCTTCTTTCATTGTAAATACTCCACTACTAAATAAAATATTTCTTTTAGTATTATTTGTAGCTTCGAGTGAAACAACATTCTTAAATTCGTCAGATAAATCTTCTCTATTTATTCTTTGTTCTCCGCTAACTACTTTAGCATCTTTTAGTTTTGCTAATCCATCATATTGAATTATTTTTTCTTCAATTTCTTTTAATTTCTCAATATCTTTAAATTGATTAACATTAAAATATTTACCATCTTTTTTTGTTATTGATATTGAAGAATTAGAACTTTCATATAAAGCCTTTTCTATTTCATTGCTTGATTTCATTATTGTTAAACAAGAATACAAACAAGAAAGAACAATTGTTAAAATAACAAAAATAATAAATGTTCTATTTGTTTTTCTTGTAATGTATGCTATTGCGTTTTTTATCACTTTTCTAATAAGCTCCTCTCTCTTTTTTTATTCCATAACTAATTGCATCCACTGGACAAGCATTTTTACATCGTCCACATCTGATACACTCCAGATGATTGCAATTCTCAACTGGATCTATATTCATTTGGCAAACTTTTTTACATTTTCCACAATTAATACACTTATCCTTATCCAATCTATATCTAAATATTGAAATAGGGTTAAAAATTGAGTAAATAGCTCCAAGTGGACATATATATTTACAAAAAGGTCTATATATAATTATAGAAAGTAACAAAGTAACTATTAGAATGATTCCTTTCCAATAATACAAGAAACCTATCGCACTTCTCATACTTTTATTTAATAAAACAAGTGGTAATCCTCCTTCCAGCATACCAATCGGACAAATAAGTTTACAAAAATACGGAGAACCCTGACCTAAAATATCAACCAAAAATAAAGGTAATATTATTACAAATACAAGTAATATTATGTATTTCAATTTTCTCAAATGTTTATCAAACTTAAATGTTTCAACTTTTTTAAAAAAGGGAATCTTGTGTAGCAAATCTTGAATCAATCCAAATGGACACAGCCATCCACAAACAAATCTTCCCACCAATGCTCCTATAAAAAACAAAATCCCAACTATATAATAACTAATCTTATATTTTGAATTTCCAATTACTGCCTGTAGTGATCCTATTGGACAAGAACCTTTTGCTCCCGGGCATGAATAACAATTCATACCTGGAACACAAATTTTCTTTAAATTCCCACCGTAGATTTTACCAGTCTTAAACCCTTCAAAGTAAGAATTAGTAATTAAAAACCAAACGAATTGAAATAAATGCCTAAAACGATCTCTTATTTTATATTTATCTTTTTTTGTACTACCATTTATAATATTTTTAATTCTATCCAATTCCAATACACTCCATGCAAATTCTTATCGCCTTATCCAAGACAACTTTAGTTTCTCCATTACTATGACCATAGTAAATCATCGCCATACTAATAAAGATAATTAATAAAGACAAGGCACGGCTTTTTAAAAACTTATTAACCATATACCAATCACCGCTTTACTTTTATTTATTTTTTATTTTTTCCAATTCTTTTTCAATTACCTGCTTCCATTCCTTTGCACTCTTTGCCCCAGAATAAGTATCACCTACAATATTTCCATTACTATCAACAAAGAAAGTCTCTGGCATAGCCTGTATACCATTCAATCTACCATTAAAGTTTGTCTTATCTGGCATTAAGAAAGGATATGAAGCCTTTGTCTTTTCATGTATTAACTTTGACTTTTCAATTGCTTCCTTGTTTTCACCGGTATCATCAACAGTATCTGTAACAACTCCAACGATATTTACACCCTTGCTTTTCATTTCATTCTGAACCTCCACCAAATCAGGAATTTCATTTACACAAGCTGTACACCAAGTTGCAAATACATTTACCATAGTAAGATCATACTTCTCAAAATCTTTACTTGTAAAATCCTTGCCATTTATGTCCTTTGTTGATAGTTTACGTAAATCTTTAACCGATTCTTTGTTAAATGCTTCTGTATTTTCTAAATCAGTTTTTTCTGATAGCACAAAACCATTTTCAGGACGTTCTTTTTTATCTATAATTTGAATCTCAGTTCTTTTCAATTCATCCAGAAGATTACTTTCAGCTCCGCTATTTGTGCTTAAATAGCAATCGTATTTTCCATCACTTGAAACTCCTATTTTAGTATGAGTATCACATTTTGTAATTTTAGATATTTTTTCTTCTGATGTATTTTTTTCGAATATACCAATAGTCCCAATTCTTTCAAGCTCATTTTGCCAATTTTTATATCCATCGCCCATCTTTTCTATAACTGCATTCTTTTGTTCTTCTGTCATTTTGTCAAATGTCAAAATAGCATACTTTAGTTCTTTATCTATAGGACTTTGATCATCTAACATCGCTATCTTTTTATCAGCTATATAATTTCTAAATTTGTCTGAGAGTTTAAATTTAAGTCCTAAATATTCATAAACATATTCTTTCTTTGCCTCCAATGTATAATCTGATGGCTTAAAAGTTTCATTTTTGCCATTTTCATTAATTGACATGCCTGCCTCTTCAGAACTTATGGATTGTCCTTCTTTAATTTTATTGTTTTCATTACTTTTTTGACACCCAACTGCGTTTAAGCTCAAACATGATGCAAGTAATAGGCATGCTCCTCTTGATACTATTTTTTTCATAAATTATTCCTCCTTTATTTTTTACACAATAGCATTTTATATCTACTTTCAATAACATTCTACACACCTTTTATGAAACGTTGATGAAATATAATTTTTTATTTTTCCAAACTATTGTATAATAATATAAATATTATGCTTAAAGTTGTTCTTACACGATTAGTATATGATCGATTAGTATATGAGCAAGCACAGTAAGTGTACGGACACTTACGGAAAAATTGATGAATCACCCCTTTGGGATCTACTTCTTTTTTTATCAATTTTTAGCTTGTTAGGGAGAACCCTAAGACCCCGAAATACACCTAAAGGAGGAAATACCTATGGCAAATAAAACACGAAACGAAAGACTTGAAATTAAACTAACTGAAGAAGAAAAGGCTCTTTTTGAAGAGAAAAGAAAACTTTCAAAGTGTAGAAATATGAGCCATTTTATTCGCAAATGCGTTTTGGAAAAGGAGATTTATCAGGTAGATTTAGAGCCTTTCCGGGATTTACAAGTCTTTCCATGCTGATAACCGCCTTAACAAAGTCCTTGTGATTATCATTTACCATATCAAAGCGTGTTATGGTATGGTTTTTGTCCTTGTATTTAACTTCATCACCGACAATAAAGTTCGGTCTTTCAAGACTTATTTTGTTTTATCTCTTGGATCCTTATTGTAATTTCCAACTAAAAGATAACCCTCCTTTTTTCTGACTTTGGCACTACTATAATCTAAAAAATTACAAAATTTTCATAAATGGTAAAAATGCCCCTTGAGGTGGCAAAAATAGACGAAATCGGTCGAAAAAAATAGTAAGACACCATCGCCTTACTATTTTTCATCTAGTTTCATATATAATAATATTTTCACTTGAAAGGATTTCTCCGCATGGCAGATCTCCATCTGACCATGATACTTTTCTACTACGAGTTTCACATTTTGTAATCCTATTCCATGTCCTTCTTTCCTGCTTTTCGTTGTCAGATAAATTCCATTCCGCACTTTTGATGTATCTTTTATGCTATTCTCAATCTGGATATTCATGATTCCTTTTCCATAATACATCTGAAACGATAATCTCCTTTCATCTGAAGCTACTGCCCCACGAATGGCATTATCCATAAGATTTCCCACTATTATACTTCCTTTGCTGCTCACAGAAGATGTAATTGTTGTAAGAACCATATCCGGCATCTGCTACTGGGTACTTCGGATAGAAGCCATATGTAGTATAAAACTTGTTCATTAATGGAATAAAACAATCCATGTCTTACTTATAAGATTCCTGATAAATTGTAACGCAATCTTCATTCGTAAGCTTGTACATATCGTTTTCAAAATTGATACCAAGTGTAACTCTTGCATTCTCTGCCATTTTAGGAAATTCTTCCGGTGTGATTCTGTAATCAGACATTGTCAGTTCTGCCACATTATAATCTTCCTGTAATTTTACAAGCATAGTAATAAAGTCTTCTGGCTTACTTGCATCTTCCATTCCCATTAGTTTTGCCATTTCAATGAAACGATCATCGCAGACATGTTTATTGATAAAAAAGCTGTAAAATGCTTTTGAGATCATAATCAGACCGGCACCATGCGGAAGTTTCTCATGATACGCAGAAAGCGCATGCTCAAGAGGATGTGCGCTGACACATGTTCCAACTGTCATCTGAATACCTGACAGATAGCTTCCAAATGCTACATTACTCATTGCCTCAATATTTTCAGGTTCACGGATTGATGTAACAAGATTACGGCTTACATTCTTAATTGCCTCTGCTGCAACCATTTTGCTGAATTCATTTCTATTTGCGGAAATATATCCTTCTGTAGAGTGGAATAAAGCATCAAATCCCTGATAAGCCTTGAATGCTGACGAAATCTTTCACTATTAAATACATTTACTTACTATCATTCTGCTATAAGCTCCAATAACACGATTTCTGGACGGTTATTAAATCGAATAGGGATAATACTATTGCCAAGTCCTCTGCAAACAATCATATTTGTGTCACCTTTCGTATATAAGCCTGCATCATATTGGGGAAACAAGCCTTGATTTGGAGCAACCAAACCACCAATAAATGGTAAACGAAACTGACCACCATGTGCGTGACCGCTTAAAACTAAATCGACACCACAAATTACATAGGCTTCAAACAATTCTGGGCGATGTGAAAGCAAAATAGTGTAATTGTCTTTATCTCCGATTAATCCCCGTAATTTCGTATCAACCATAGCAGGAACTTCTCCAAACATATTCCCTTTAAGCGTAAAACTTGGGTCGGAAAGTCCGATAAGCGTAATGTCATCTCCATTATATTCTAACTGCATTGCTTTATCTTCAAGGACAACTACACCAGTATTTTCAAGTTCTGCTTTAAGCTCATCATACTGTGACAAACTGGCTTCGTGATTGCCTGTTACATAATATGTGCCTGCAATTTGAGCAGCTTCTTTTGCAAAATCAAGGGCAACATCAATGTCCGTGTGTTCAGCATCAACTAAATCACCCGTTACTACTATGATGTTTGGCTTACATTCTGACAGTATTTGTAACAGTTCTGCATTATTTTCTCCGAATACCGCATTGTGCAAGTCGGATACTTGAGCTATTCGAAAACCATTAAATGCAGCGGGGATGCGATTACTTGAAACAGTCACCGTACTCACCATCAAAGCTGTATTACCCCAGATAGTCCAAATAATCAAAACAAGCAAAACAGCAATTAGTGTGCATACAGAAATCAAAGTTTTTTTAGATAATCGTTTTTTCATGGTGTTCTCTGTCCTTTTCATTCTACTACTGTAAATTAGTCCGTAGTTTCAATCTCTTAGAATAGTCTTGAATAAATCTTATTGCTTCATCTTTGGAAAATCCTAATGCAAACATATTATCGAAGTAAGAACAACAAAGTACCTTTGCAGTATCCTCTCGCTTCTTTGCTATGTACTGTTCATCTGTGGTAACAGAATATTGACCGTTTCGGTATGACACAATCAATTTATCATTACTCACAATCTTATAAGCCCTCATAACAGTATTCGGATTGATATGCAGTATCTTTGCCATTTCTCGAACAGATGGGATTTTTTCGCCTGCTGAAAGTTGTCCACTATAAATCGCACACCTTATTTTTTATAAGTTGCAAATAAATATGTTCCACATCGTGAAACACCCGTTCATCATAAATCATAGATTTTATCTCCTTTATCACACCAACAGACAATACGATTAAAAAAATTGCGTTCCAATATTTATTACCTTACCACAATGCCCTTGATTTTGAATGAGTAAATCACGCAAAAAAATTGCCTGATTTACTCATTCGCTTTTTGACCAGAAAAAGTACAATGAAACCATCAAACGAAAAGGGGATTAAAATATGGCAACATTATTAAAAGCAAATGAGGTAACAAAAATTTATGTCAAAGGGCAACGTCCAAGCCTAAATAAAGTATCTTTCAATGTAGCAGAAAGTGAATTTATCGCTATTATGGGTGCTTCTGGCTCTGGAAAGACTACATTGCTTAATGTTCTTTCCACTATTGATATCCCTACAAGTGGCAGCATTGTAATTAATGGTGTTAATTTAAAACAACTGAGCGACACAGGTGCAGCGGATTTCCGCAGGGATAATCTTGGATTTATTTTTCAGGAATACTTTTTACTTGACAGCCTTACCATCCGAGAAAACATCTCTGTTCCACTCACTTTACAAAAGCTTCCGCATAAAAAAATCGAAAAAATGGTGCGGAGTTTAGCAGAACGTTTTGGCATTGCATCTCAGTTAGACAAATATCCAAACGAGCTGTCTGGCGGGCAGAGGCAACGGGCATCGGCGGCAAGAGCCATTGTAAAACAGCCAAGTATTTTATTTGCTGATGAACCGACAGGAGCATTGGACTCAAACTCTGCTACCGAGTTATTAAAAACTTTGAAAGAAGCAAATGAAGAATTGCATACCACTATACTAATGGTCACACATGATGCATACGCTGCAAGTTTTGCTAACCGTATTCTGATTTTCAAAGACGGAAGCATTATACGCGAACTTCTTAAACAGGATGCCAATAGACGAACATTCTATGAAACCATTGCACAGGAAGTAGCCAAATTAGATACGGAAAGATAAGGGGGCAAAATTTATGAATAATTTATCAATGGCACTTAAAAATCTTAAAAAAAATTTTTCATTTTACGCCCTTTACCTGCTTTCTGTATCATTTGTAATTACTGTCTTTTTTGCATTTACTTCATTCTCAATGAATACAGTTATGCTTGAAAAGATATCTGGTAACGGGCGGGTTGAAATGATGTGTAACGTAATTTCTGTATTCCTAATGGCTTTTGTTGTTTTTTATATGTCATATTCCAACCGTTTCTTTTTACGTCGTCGAACAAAAGAACTTGGTGTTTACGCATTATTAGGATATAGAAAAACCACAGTGTTGTCATTGCTGACAACAGAGAATTTACTGGTTTGTTTTGGAGCGTTTATAGTAGGAATACTTCTCGGTAGTTTTTTTCATAAAGGCATTGTTTTTGGCATAACCAAGTTACTGGATTTATCTATCAATAATTCAAAAATACCCTTTTTCAATGTCAATGCCATTGCAAAAACAGCTTGCTTTATTTTTGCTATCGTGATTGTATTGATGCTGTCTAACAGCAGGTTTCTTTTCAAGACATCGCTTATGGGATTAGTTAGATTTGAAAAAAGTGCTGAACAAAAAATGGAATTCCATGCTGTTCCCGCCATCATTGGCTTTTGCTGCATTATTTTGGGGTATGTTCTTGCATTGGATATCCTCAGAGGAGATAAATCTGTTTGGTTTTCGATTGGTTATGCCCCCATTGCCATGCTGACACTTGTACTCGTAGTTGTGGGAACAATACTTTTTATTTCATCCTTTCTTCCTTTTGTAGTACATATAAGCAAAAACAACAAACGGAAGTTTTATACAGAAACAAAAATAATTACTTCCCCAAATTTCATATACCGTATGCGTTCAAACTCTAAGACTTTAATCATGCTTACACTGTTATCCGCAGCAACGCTTACCGTCTCCAGCGTTATGGCTTTATCTTTATACTATCCAATAGCTGCTGTGTCACGTATGGCACCGTCAGAAATTGAATGTAGAATTGAAAATGAAAGCGAAATAGATGCAATCAAACAAATTGTAAATGAGCATTCGTCCAAAAATGATGTTTCATTCCTGCAAACGAATATTTATAAAGTTACATCTACTTCCGAACAAGTTCCTTTGGAATATAGTGCAGGAAGCTCTAAAGGTGATTCAGATAACGAAAAAATTCTGCGAAATGCAGGGTTTGAATGTATCTCTTATTCAAACTATATAGCTCTCTTAGAAGCGCAAGGAAAAAAAAGGGCTTTAGAACAAATTGGCGAGCTACACGATAGTGAGTGTATTTTAGTAAAATACCAACCAGCTTCAGACAATGACGAAACGGGTAATGTTTATCCTTTGCTTATAGGTAATGAAGAAATTTCTGTAACAGTCATCGCAACTACTTTAGATAATCCCATTTCATTTGCAAATAGCATTGGTACTTTGATTGTAAGTGACGACTTATATGATGTAATAGCAGAAGAAATTAGCCCCGAAACGGAAGTCCTAAGTATAAATGGGCAGTCAATCAAAGATAATGAAGCTCTGTTTCTTGATTTATCCGAATATTTAAATGATAGTCCTTATTTACAGGGAAACTCGCATAGGATACATGAGATATTTTCCCTAAGCAGTTCAACCTTCTTACTGCTTGGATTTCTTGTAATCTTGTTTTTTATCGCAACTGGAAGCATATTATATTTTAATAATCTTTCTGCCATAAGCGATTCGAAGGCTGATTATGAAATCTTAAGAAAAATGGGATACACAGACAGAACGGTGAAAAAAATAATAAAGAAGCAGACAATATCTTTTTTTAGTATTCCGTTTTTATTCGGGTTGGTAGACTGTGTCTTTGCAACATTAGTATACAGGACAGCCCTTATGCAGAACATTCTGAAAGAAAGCCTTATTCTGTATATTCCTACGTTTATCGCTATTCTGCTTACATTTATAATTTATATGATATATTACTGTATGACTGTCCATACTTGCTGTAAAACAGTTCTAAAGAAATAAAAAGCTATATGAAATCATCGAGTTTTATAGCTCGGCGATTTCGTACACTTTATTTGTTCACAGAGAGATAGTATAATTTAATGAGAAAATAGTAGTAGGAAGGAGGCAAAACATGAATCAAACAATTTTAAAGCTACTGCTTTTTATAAATTCTATTTTACTCATTGCATATATGGGGTTGACCGCTCATGCAGATTTTCATTTAAACACCAGAGGTGTCATTCCCTTATTTTTATCGTCTTTGCTGCTAATAGATGTTACTTATGTAAGTTCCTGCAACATTAGGGAAAATAAAACTATTTCCCTATTTTGTGGTTTATTAGCATTAGAAAGTTGGTATATACTCTTAGCTGCTTCGGGCAACTCCATCACAAACACTATTTTTTTCGCTTTAAGCCCGGTAATATGGTGTGTTTCCATTAAATTCATACTAATGTTTTTGTTCCAAAACAGCGGATACAAATATCAGAAATTAATTAATCTCTGCCTGACGGGAACTTGTATTTTTGCTCTTATTGGCGTATTGGTGTCAAGTAAAATATTTTTCCTTCTCTATTTCATACAATTTATGGCAAGCTGGCTGTGTTTTATTTTTACAGTGATATATCATAGAAAAAGAGTTGCTTTTGTTTTTAAGTCAGAATGGAGGCATATCATTTTCTCCCTTATAGCAGTTATAGTTTTATTCCTTACTTATTATTTTTCAACAATGAGAGTTCCCGAACATCTTTCAAATTTTGGTGTATATATTCCTATACTATTGTTTTGGGTAAGCATCCACGGTATCATACTGAAAGAACAAAACAGCCTTCCATTATCTGCCGTATTCAGTAATCGCCAATTAATATTACTTATTTTTTCAGGAGTAATTATTTTTAGTTTAATAGCAATAATCTTAAATGGTGGATATTCTTTGCTTTTTATTATGCTGGATGCCCTGTTTGCGTTTTTATATGTTTGTAATATTGCTTTGGATTTCAATTTTAAGAAAGGGCAAAATAAGATAATCAGGGAAAGCAAATACCATGTTGCACTACAACAATTACAACGGGAAGAACAATTAAATCTTGAATTTGCAAACTTTCTCCACGATGATATTCTTCAAGACCTGCTTTCTGTAAAAAATATGATGAAAAAAGCAGACCGCCCTGAAGTACAGAAAATTATCACGGAAACTCTCAATAATATGAATACTTATATTCGTGAGCAAATGCAGGATTACCATCCTACGTTGCTTCCAAAACTTACTATAAAGGAAAACTACCAAAACTTGCTTGATGGTATTTCGCAATCTTTTCCGAATCGTAATATCTGTGTCTCCTTTGATTGTTCAGACTCCTTATTTCTGGTTGAGCCATACAATATCTTTGTGTACCGCCTGCTGAAGGAACTTGTCACGAATGTTTACAAACATTCGACAGGGGAAAAAGCATGGATAACCCTTACGCAGGATAATGGGATTATAATACTGAGTGTGAGTGACAATGGAACTGTTGATGCAGATGTTCTCTCATCTGCTGACAGGTTAAAACATCGAGGACTTGCAATGATTACGGAACGAGTGAATGACATGGATGGCTCTGTAACTATATCGAATAACCATCCACATGGGATTTGCGTACAAACGATATTGCCGATGAAAGGAGATGTTTCTTATCAACATTTTGTTAGTAGATGACCATGCTTTATTTTCTAAAAGTTTAGAGATTGCATTGTCAGATTATTCAGAAATTGACGCCTTTGATAGTATCAATGATGTTTCTCAATTAGACAATTTTATTGTATCTAAGAAACCAGACATCATCCTTATGGATATAAACTTGAAGAATATATCTTCTGAGGATGGTCTGGAATTAGCCAAACAAATACTAAGTTGCTATCCAGAACAAAGGGTTGTAATTCTGTCTGGTTATAATTTGCCTGTATATCGAAGTGAAGCAAGAAAAATAGGCGCAAAAGGATTTGTTAATAAAAATATTGAACCTGAAAAGCTCATATCTATTCTTTCTAAAATAATGCAGGGGATACTTTATTTTGACAGAGAAATTCCATTCATAGA
Source organism: Dorea sp. Marseille-P4042 (assembly GCF_900290215.1). Taxonomy (NCBI): domain Bacteria; kingdom Bacillati; phylum Bacillota; class Clostridia; order Lachnospirales; family Lachnospiraceae; genus Dorea; species Dorea sp. Marseille-P4042. The sequence continues at coordinate 588,994 of NZ_OLMI01000002.1, forward strand.
AGGATTGACCGATAGTGAGAAACAAATTATACAGCTTATAGCAGAGGGACAAAAGCGAAAAGACATATCAAGCACACTTTATATTAGTGAACGTACCTTATCAAATCATTTGCAGCATATATTTGAAAAACTTGATGTTGCATCAGCGGTTGAAGCCGTGACAAAAGCTATTCAACTCGGATACATCCCGCCAATATGTTAATTAAGAGCCGATGAGCTTGTGAAACAGTTTACAAGGTCATCGGCTCTATTTAGTTACACGAAACCATACCTCTAATAACAAGAGATTATATATCTCATTATAAGAGATTTTACATCGTTTAATTGGAAGCTACATCTCTGTAAAATATAAGAGTAACATTTTCAGAGTGACAGAAATGAATGATACACTGATTGAACGGATTCAGGCAGATGCTGCTGCTCTGGATATAAAAATAACAGCACAGGAGATTGCTTTATATCTTTCTGACAAGAAAGTTCCACCGGAGCACCTAGAGGCCATAAAAAGATTCATAGCTTTTCTCAGAAAAAATCAGCGAGATAAAGCAATAAGCGCACTATTGCAGCACAGCCGTATTCCACAGAAAGAGCCAAGTACATTCGATGATTTCAGCAGAGTGACTGGCGAGCATGCAGCGCAGATAAGAAATCTTCCGAATCTGACAGCGCTATACTCAAGACAGAATATAGCTTTTATCGGTCCTCCGGGTGTTGGAAAAACGCATTTATCAATGGCATATGGTAATGCCTGTTGCCAAAAAGGATTAAAAGCTTATTTCATAAAAGCCACAGAACGGAATGAAAAATTCACAAAGGCCCGAAGAACAGGCACTGAAAGCAGTGCAATATCCGGGCTTGTCAGACCATCATGTCTGATTATCGATGAAATCGGCAGAAGCATCTTCGACATGGAAAACACCCGTCTGTTTTTCGATATGATTGACCGAAGATGCAGTAAGGAAGGCCCAAACTGCATGATTTTCACCAGTAACCTAACACCAAATAAGTGGAGGGACTTCTTTCGAGAAGAGGATTCATTACTCTGTGCGTTAGATAGGACTTTTGATGCTGCCACCGTTTATCTCATGAAAGGTGAAAGCTATCGAGGTCGTAACCTGAAAACTTATTCGATAGAAATCAGTGATCCTACCGAATAATTGTCGATAATTAATTAGACAAGCAGGTTCATTGGCTATTTCTAATGAGCTCGGATTGGTTGTTTCTACTGGACTCTGAGTGGTCGATTCCTCCGGGCTCTAACAGTAGTCTTTACCTTGTCCACAGAAAACGCAAAAACGCGAAAAAATAGCGCGTAGAAAAGTATCATTAAACAATAGTGTCTGTCAGTCAATTGAAGATAGAGATAAGGCTATTCTTGACCGTGATAACTATGGGCATTGGGAAATGGACACGGTTGTTTCGGGACGTGGTGGCAAAGGAGTGTTATTAGTATTTACTGAACGTATGACACGGGAAGAAGAGATATATAAGATTAACTCTAAATCTATGCATGATGTAACTAATTGCATTAATCAGATTGAACAGGCTATTGGTTTAAAAAAATTCAGACAACGGTATAAGACAATTACTTGCGATAATGGCGTTGAGTTTCTTGATGCAGACGGTATTGTTTCATCTGTTCATGAAGATGCAAAAAGAACAGAACTTTATTATTGCCACCCTTATAGAAGTTGCGAAAGAGGTAGCAACGAAAACGCCAACAAGCTTATAAGGCGTTGGATTCCAAAAGGGGCAAATATTTCAATCTATACAGATGATTATATTAAGCATGTACAAGAATGGATAAACAACTATCCTCGAAAGTTATTTAACGGGTTATCAAGTAATCAATATCGAGCAGAATTAACTTTATAAAAGTTCATACGTGTGAACTTTGTTCGCAGAAAAAGCACGGGAAAGCCAAAACTTTCCTCGTGCTTGCTTTCCGTGCGCTAGCATGGTCAAAATGCACAATTTATATTTCTTCCTGACATTTAGTTTTTGTGCATTTTTGCATTAATTTTCTAATTTTCTATTGACTTTTCCAAGTGGGGTAAGAAATTTCCCCCATCTTCCCTTGATTATTTGTTATTTTTTGCTTCGGCAAGTAAAACAGCTTTTGTCAATGGATTAGTTGTCCTTTCAGCCAAAGATGCCACATCATACTTGTCATTATAACTTAACGCCCTTCCACTTAACCAAATATCTATTTGATAATCCTGTTCTTTTAAAATTTCAATATCTCTTTCTGAAATTTGCAAATATTCTGGTTTCAAATACGCAAACAGACTAGTGGAAATTTCTTGCTTTGGTAATTTCTTTATTTTGAATCCTTGTTCTTTCCAAGTAGATAATATTATCTTTTCTCCATTATAAGGTACTGATTCACATTGTGAAACAAGACTATCATATGTCATCACACGAATATCATTATCAGACTTTTCCGCAAACATTGCTCTTCGCTTTTCTGAATTATCTTTTTCAGCATTTCTTCCAATAACTAATACATATTTAAACCTTACAGAATTCTCGTTTAGAGGAACTCTTAATTTATCTATTTGATGAAGAATTGCTTCTCTATTTTTATTGACATATGCCTTCCAAGATGTAATCTGATCATATGCATGATTAAACTCTGAGTGAAAATAAATATTTTCCTTATCATTTGTAAAAATCTTCTTTTTTGCATCTTCCAATTCAACTAATACAAATTCCCAATAATCAGAACTCTTAGTTAAATATGCAAAATCCGTCACAAATTCATTACCCAACTTAAATTTGGAAATCACACAATTCATATGCAAATAATGATTTAGCAAAAAAGGCATTGGTATGAATATAGTATTTTCCTCAAGAAATTCCTGTATCTGATTTTCTGTATTACCGTTCTTCTCTATAACATCAAAATATTGTTCAAGCAATTCTTCTTCTAACTTCATCAAACTCCCATCTCCTTACTGCCGGATAACTTTATCAGCCAAATTTGTAGAATCAACATATATTCTCCCCATTGTTTGAGCCGCCTTAATTTTGTTATCAAGCATTTCTCTCAGGGTGTACATTCCTTCTGTAATTGGAACTAAATCCCCACCGTCTACCAAAATAGTCCTAAGTGCCTTTCCTGTTGTCAGAGCTTGTACGGAATCAGGCGAAAAACCATTTACAGAAATAAATACTCCTCTTCCATACATCTTCCCTTCTACTTTTGCTGCAAACTGATACAAGCTATCAGATGCACTCCATTTATCATGCCACTTAGCTTCTATTATGTAATGCTCTCCATCATACTTTATTGAGCCATCAATCTGTTCTCCTACAATTTTAAACGGTTCTGTAACTTCTATACCCTCATTTAAAAATAATTTTTTTAGGAATTTCTCAAACAAATATCCTCTTCTCTGTGCATTTATTTCTTTTCCGTTCTGATCTTTTCCACTAAATAAATTTAAGAAGATCTCTTTTAATTCATTTATACTAATGCTGATATCTTTCCGCTTTCTTTCCTGTTCTTCTTGTCTTTGTCTTTCCTGCTTTATTTTGTAATCCCGAATTTCTTGAAGTTGTTTTAAATGGCTGATATTTCTTTTTGCTTCGCTCTCACTCAGTTTGTTCAATTTCTGAAAATAATAAGGATCGAAATAATTCCATTCCGTTAGTTCCTTTAACATACACCTAAATTGTCCTATTCCCGAATCACTTCTTTTTTCTAAATTAGTAAAAATTTTATCTACAATTTCAGCCCTATGCAATTCTTTATATTCACTTTCCGGCATCAATTCCCTTGAGGTACAACCAACTTTTTTCATAAAATCGACTATATCTTTTTTCGGCCAAAAAATAGACAAAATGCATCCTTTCATGCAATCCATTATATCTTTAGGAAATGTAGTACCCATTGAAATCTATCGCCTCCCTACTTGTTCTTCTTTTTTTATTCAACTCCTCATACCCCATGATGCAAAACAACTTTTGCTAAAAAATATCCTTTCGCCAAAATGTATATCTCCTGTTCCAAAAAGCCTATCCCCTGGGGTAAATCTCCGGTTATATCATCACTCTACGGAAACAGAAACACACATCTATTTTATTTCCAAAATAGCGAAATCCTTTGATTTATTGGGCTTTTCTCGACAGAAGGCAGACTGTCTCAACGGTACTTTCATTGTCCCAACAAAGTTCCTGTGTCTCTCTGTCTCCAAAATACACCGGAAAACGGAACTTTATGTGCTTCAGGAATCTGCCATCTGGCTGCTCCTGCTCGTAAATGTCCACCTGTTCCACAAAGCTGTTAAGAAATTCTTTCTTCTCCAGGTCGGTGAACTTATCATATAGTTTATCAAAATACAAAAGAAATTGATAGACGTTTTCTTCTGATATTTTCTGTTGCCGGATATTCAACAGGCGGTTCTTGACTTCCTCTATACTGTTCTCCACGCCTTCAATTTCATCATACAGACGATATAAGCGTGTCTCCATATCCTGATATTTCTTTTCATAAAATTTATCCATAATATCTAGGCTGTCCATCTGCTGTCCAAGTCTTCCTTTTGCTCCGGTCAGCTGCCTGTGCTGTTTTTCCAGTCCTTCAATTTCTTTTTCTATTTCTTCTGTATCTATTCTTGAACCGATTTTATTCAGAATTGCTTCTTCAAATTTCGGATTCTTCACCAGCTTCCGAATAACTTCTTCCACTGCATTGTTAATCTTCTCCTCACTCCATTGTTTACGATATCCACATTTATGACCATCTACCAGGCGACGGTGTTTGCACGCATAATAGAAATAATCCTTATATAAGGTTCCGTCTTTCTTTTTCTTTCGATTCACGTTCCCATACATACCGCTTCCACATAACGGGCATCTCAATATTCCAGATAAGATATGCTCATGATCGAGACTATGTGTCTTTTCATATTTCACACCTGTTTTTTCCCGTTTTTGATGAGCCAGCTCCCAGTCTGTTTCCGAAATAATCCCTTCATGGATACCATCGTGCAGCATATAATTTTCCTGCTTTACAATGCGATATTCATTTCTTGTACCAGAAACTTTCTCGTTTTTCCTTCGTCCATAAACCAGCTTTCCACAGTATACCGGATTATCCAGAACGCCTTTTATAAATGATGCGGCAAATGCGTCCAGTGTATTATTCTGTCGTTTTTTCTTTTTATATCCATGCTGGTTCAGCCATGCAGCAATCGCAGAGATTCCCATATTGGTATGAATAAATTTATCATAGATCAGACGAATAATCTCTGCTTCGTCCTCTGCGATCTGCAATTCTCCATTTACCAATTCATAGCCATATGGAGCAAATCCACCGTTCCATTTTCCTTCCCTGGCTTTCTGCTTACGTCCCTCCATTGTCTGAACAAGGATATTCTCTCGTTCAATCTCTGCCACCGCAGACAGAACAGAAATCATCAGCTTTCCACTATCTTTTGAGCTGTCAATTCCATCTTCAACACAGATCAGATTCACTCCAAAATCCTGCATCCGCTGAAAAGAATTTAAAACATCTGCCACATTACGACCAAATCTGGAAAGCTTGAACACCAGTACAAACTGCACCTCATCTGTGCCATTCTCAATATTATCCAACATTCTCTGAAATTCCGGTCTGCCCTCTACGCTCTTTCCAGATTTACCTTCATCGGAATACTCATTTACGATTTCCATGTTCTGAAATTCCGCATATCTCTTGAGTTTTTCTTTCTGAGCATCCAGACTGTAGCCATCTACCTGCATGGTTGTGGATACTCTGGTATAGGTATCACATTTTATCTTTTTATTCACTTTTCCTCCTCTCCTCAGAATATCCCAAAGCAATTTCCAACAATTCCGTTGCAACTTGTGAATTTCTGATACGCATTAAGTTATCCCAGACATCAGCTTTTCCAAGTAGATTCATCCCGCCATGCCATACTATTTCATCATCAATAATAGCAAAACATTCTTCTACTTCTGTTCTTGTTATCACATTTATTCCTACCAATTGCATTGTTCTGATTAATTCATAACATACATCCGATTTTCCATAAGTAATATCTTCCGGATCTGTTGTAATAACTGTAACCTTTACCCCTACTTCCTGTCTCTTCTTTATTAGTAATAGAAATCTGTCAATTTTATCCTGTCTGATATCCGGACTGGAAATTACCACCATTTTTTCTGACTCTACAATATCTTGCTCAAATTTTTCGGTATAATTTACAGAATCAAATATTGCATTTATTATTTGTTTAGTTTGCAACTCTTGCGTCCAGATTGAAAATCCCATCTTCCTGTACGTTCTCAATCTTTTTGCATACATTTTATCAAAATAACGCACATGAGAATCAATATAATCATACACATAAACGGCTTCTTTTCCGACATAATCTCTGTTTAATCTACCTACATACTGTTCCAGGCGTCCTTCAAAAGATACAGGTGCTGCAAGCATTAATACATCCAGTCTTGGAAAATCAAACCCTTCTCCTATTTTCTGACCAGTTGCCACCAAAATAAGCGATTCATTTTCAGGTATCTGCTTTAATTTTACTCTTATTTCAGTATTTTCCTTATCCGAATTATCCCCATATAGAAGGAATACATGATCTGCTTTTTCCTTTAAGGCATCATGTAAAAATTTTGCATGTTCTTTAAATCTTGTTAAAATTACAGGAGTTTGTTTTCTTGCAACACAAGTTATAACATCATCTATAATCATTTCATTGCGCACCTTACTGGTGCTAATCAAATTATATGCTTTATTAATATTATCCTTGCTTTCTGCAGTATCAACTACTCTTGTGTATCTTGGGACAAAATAATGTCCAATCCCTTGCTCCTTAGCCCTCTCCAACGCAGTAAATCTATGTCTCAAAGGTCCCAGCAGCATATAGATAATCCGATCAAGACTGTCACCACGTTTAGGTGTAGCAGAAACACCATATACGTATTTTGCATTTATTTTCTGCAATAATTCCATAGATGTGTTAGAAGCTGCGTGATGACATTCATCCATAATTACCATTCCGTAAGAATTAATCCGTTCATTAAATTTTCCTCTGCTGTACATTGAACCAACCATTGCAACATCTATGATCCCTGTCAATGTATTTTTATTTCCGTGCAAAACGCCTATCACACTATTCCTTTTTTTCTTTCTTCCTGTTTTTGTTTCATATTCCGGTGGTTCTTCTCTTATCTCTAAGAAATGATTCAATTCATCAATCCACTGATTAAGCAAATCTTTACTTTGCAGCAAAATGAGCGTATTTACTTTTCGCTCTGCAATAAGATAACTACATACTACAGTCTTTCCAAATGCAGTTGCCGCACTCAAAACCCCATCTGAATGTGATAATAATTTTTCTGCTGCTAATTCCTGTTGCATTCGCAGATCACCTTTAAAAGATACTCTGATAGGTTGTCCTGTTTCTCTTTGATCTGAAACATCAACTGAAATGCCTGCTTTTTCACATTCCTGTATAACATTTTCACGCAGTCCTCTCGGAATCTGTATATATCCATCTATATCCCTGCCTAAATATACGGCACTGAAATTATAATAATTAGAATATCCCAGCCTTTTATTTTTGTAAAATTCCGGATTATCAAATGCCGCCAAACTACGAATCTGATTTTGTATTCTTGGCATAAGATTCAGAGTATCTATATAAACTCCATTGCCCAATACCATGTGAAGCTTGCCCACAACATCTGAATTACAAAACTCACATTTCTTCTTCCATGGTTTCGGTCTGACATTCTTCTCAACATTAGCAAGCATTCCTCTGACTTCTGCTAATTCTCCTTGCCATTTTGCCATGCATTGTTCAACATCTTCTATTCCCAGCTTTCTTGTTTTATTAAAAAGAGCATCCCATTGATCAGGATATGCATTCCAATTTTCATCTACAAAAGCACTATTTCCATTTTTAAGTGCCTGCCCCTGTAATGGCAATGCAATCAAATTACCTATGCTGCTTGCCACATCCTGCGAAGGATACATTCTATCATAATAATGAAACGATTTCAGATTGATGGAAGTTGAACCCTTGTCTAATAAGAGAAATCCAAAATTCCTTGCTGTTTCCGCAGGTATTGCCTTTTTAAAGAAAATCCATACATGGGCACCTTTTCCAGATCGAGATCTCTCAACTAAAGGTCTGATACCATTAAGCTCACACATTTTTCTAAGCGCATCCACTTCTTTATGCCACTCATTATCCGTATTTGCAAAGTCCGTAACCTCTGCTCCTTTTTCGTGATTATCAAAATCAAATACAATAAATCTGCATGTACCATTTGGCAGTAAAGGATATACACCTATTACATCTGATCCATCTTCTTTTGTGCCTAACAAATGATCAATTATTTTTTTAACATCCAAACTAATCCATTTGGTATTTTCACATTCATCACACAATACCTTCTCTTTACGTTGTTTAGGGCAAAGCCGGTCATTCCAACGATTCGCACATTGTGGAAAATAGCCCCCGTTCTTTCCTCTTCTGGCATATACATCTTCTCTTCCCCAAAACATCGAAAAGAAACGTATTGCCATTTTCTCTGTAATATACGGTGGATTTACAATACGATTCCCTTGATCCAGGTCATATTCTTCTGCACTTTCTATTTTTTCTTCAAAAGGATTCACCTCTTCATAGGAAATGCCTGCTTTCTTCAATTTATCTTTTAATATCTTGTTCTCATATTCAAGCAGCCTAACCATCTTTCTCAATGAATCCGCATCATATGCTTCTATGTTCAAACCTTCCACCTACAATTCTTATTATCTCGTAACATAACTTCCATTTAATGTCCCAACTTAATTTTAGTACTTGTTCCAACTATTTTCAATACTTATTTTCTGTATTGACGCATTTCTTCGCCAATCGTATAATTAAGTTAGATACAGAGCATTTCTGTTATCAAAATATTGCCCGCCCACCATTGGCGACTTATAAATGATTGGCTCGAAAATATTGTTCGCTTACCGGAAGCGTCTAATAAATGTCCGGCTTGAAAATTATTTAGAAATAATTTCTGTTTTTGATATTGTGTTTTTATCACACATTGCATATACTATAAATACACAAAAAAGCCAAAAAAGAGGAGGTGTTAGTATGGCTACTTCAAGTATTACTCATAATTTTGTCGTATCCAATCCAAATAGCATAAAGCGTTTTGTCGCAGCAATTGACGAAGCCGACCGTGACCGCACACCAAAGCAGACACTTCCCGGACGTCAGTTAACGAACCCACAGGAAATCTTAGCTTTAATGTCAAAAAGGAAGAAAAAACATGTCTGATAAATATTTTACCGTTAATATTCGGGCATATTTGGATAAAGACGAACCGACATATATCGGAGAGGAAAGTCTTTACGACTTACTCTCCGATTTTTCTTGTCCCAAAAATCCCGATGTGGAATACTTTTTATTACATAATGCGATTGAGTTTACCAAAAAAGATCAATCTATCACTTATCTGGTATTTGATGCTGAAGATGCTTCACTGGTTGGTTATTTTTCACTTACAGTAAAACCAATCTCTGTCCGTGCTTCAAATATCAGCAAGACAATGGCAAAAAAGCTGTCCCGTGTCAGTATTTTGGATGAAGAAACACAATCCTATACTACCGCAGCTTACCTGATTGCCCAGTTGGGAAAGAACTATTCTCTTCCAAAGAATAAACGAATCCCTGGAAATATTCTACTGGGATTTGCACTGGAAACCATATCCAGTCTCAAATATTCCGTAGGCGGCGTTATGGAGTTTCTTGAATGCGAAGATAATGAATTTCTTCTGAGCTTTTATACACAGAATCATTTCAAGCCATTTGATACTCGTATTACCGCTTCCCAGAATAATGAGTCACACACTCTGCATCAGCTTTTAAAATTTATTTGATTTAAAAATACATGAAAAAAGCGACAGTCTGATTTACATTTTGTATTTCAGGAAACTGCCGCTTCTTTTTCTTCCTTATTCTGTTTTTCTTCCTCCAACTCCCGGAGGACTTCTTCGCCGTACTTATCAATCATCCGTACCAGAAAATCAATGCACCGCTCAAATTCAATATTCTGTTGCATAAGCTCCTCCCGTTATTGTTTGTTCTGAGCTTATTTTACAGAACCTGCCTGAAAACCACATTGAATAGAAATTGATTGTAAATTGACACAATCACTTTAAAAATATCCGTATTTTCTTGAATCGAATGTATGTTCGCGTTATGATAGATATACTCAATCTTAACTACGAAAGGGGAATTTCTATTGAATCGATGCGATTTTTCTTCTATTAGCACTTGCTTAAAAAATCATATCAGCGAAAGTAATCAAATGAGTCCGCCTGATTTTTTATACGAATTATTTGAAGATTTTATGGATGATCCGGCAAATCAGGATTTTTCAATGGATAACGGTCTGGTTTGCCGCTGGATGACTGGTCAGGCTAAAATCAGAAGCTGCTCGCCGGAGGGGCTTTATCCCCCATTGTGCTGGATTACATTATGGACAGTGAGGTTCCGAAACCATGCCGTCATTTTCTCGGAAGAGATAAATAACTGGAAGAATTATATACCATGCTTGAGGAAAACCGTCATGTTTTTCTTTGCGGAATCGCCGGAATCGGAAAAAGTGAACTTGCCAAAGCCTACGCAAAGCGGTACATAAAACAATACACCAATATACTTTATGTAGAATATACCGGCAATCCTCATCAGGATATTACTGACATGGATTTTATTGACGATCTGCCGGAAAGCACTGAACAGGAACGGTTTCAAAGACATAACCGTTTCCTGCGTTCCCTGAAATCCGATACTCTGCTTATCATAGATAATTTTAATGTCACTGCGACACAGGACAGCTTTCTGTCAGTAGTATTAAAATATCGCTGCCAGATTTTGTTTACAACCAGAAGCAAACTGGATGAATACTGTACTCTGCCATTAAAAGAAATAGAGGGTATGAACGCTCTCTTCCAGCTGGCATCAGTATTTTATTCAGAGGCAGACACGTACCGGGCAACAGTTGAAAAGATCATCGAAACTGTTCACTCTCATACTTTTGCCGTGGAACTGGCAGCAAAACTTCTGGAAAATGGAATCTCAACTCCAGACCAGTTATTAACAAGACTTCAGGTGGAAAAAGCATCTTTCCATAACGAAGATAAAATTAAAATAATCAAAGATGGACAAAGCAGCAAAGCCACCTATTACAGTCATATCCATACGCTGTTTTCTTTATACACTTTATCTCTTGAACAGCAGGATATCATGTGTAATATGTGCTTTCTTCCTTCCACCGGTATTTCTGCCCGTATATTTGCCAAATGGCTGGAACTGCCCACACTAAATGAAATCAACGATTTAATTGAGACTGGTTTCGTTCAGACAACAACACGTCGCACTATCTCTCTGCATCCGATGATTCAGGAAATCACCCTTTCAGAGACAAAACCATCTGTAACTCGCTGCCACATATTACTGGATTCTTTACAGAAAATATGTTTAATGCATGGAATGGAAGTAGATTATTACAAAAAGCTATTTCAAACAATCGGAAATATCATAGTATTGATTGAAAAGGATGATATACCAAAGTATCTACTTTTTCTGGAAAATGCATTTCCATACATGGATAACTATAACTACCACAAAGGTATGAATGGAATCATTCAGGAACTGACGGGGCTGTTAAAGACAAAAAACATTGGAACCGACTCTGACCGGGCATTATTACTAGATTTTCAGGCAACTCTTGAAACCAAACCTGAAAAAGCAATAAAACTGGAAAAGGATGCACTTGCCCAGATAGAAAATATCACTGCCGACAATGCTCGCCTTGTTTCCAACCTTCATGCCAATCTCGGTGGACTTTACCGCATGAACGGTCATCCCGATCTTGCAAGAGAACACATGGAAAAAAGTATCTCACTGCTTGACCAATTTAACCTGCTTCATATAAATGACAGCATACCTCAGATTGCCAATTATGCAATGTTCCTGACAGAACAGCAGGAACCCGAAAGAGGCATCTCCGAATTGCAAAAATTATCCGGCATCATCAAGGAATACCATTCCGATGACTGTCTGGATTATGCCAAAGTACAGGAAACCCTTGGAACCATTTATCTGATGACTGCCAATCTTCCGCAAGCCAAAACACATTTTAAAAGAGCTTTCAAAATATATGAAAAGATCTGGGCTGATGAACCAGAAATGATTGAAGCAAAATATCAGGAAATTCAGGAGTTATATCCACAGATTGGATTTTGCATTGGAAAAAATCTATCCGGTCTTTTAACAAAATAAGCATAATTTACGGCGGGCAACTTGCCCGCCGTTATATTCAACTATTCGTCAAATAAATATACGCATCTTCCAAAGTGATATCATTATCCGGGACACACTTCTCATTTGGCTTTCCTTTGCTTAATATTTTCATATGAATTCCATTTTCTACATACTGCTTAGATGAAATAGAATAATTGGCTTCTAACAAACGGGCTTCTTCTGCATTTTGTACCGTACAATTCCAAACACAGCCCTTTGCATTTTCCAGCAACCCACTCACGCTTCCAGAATATAAAAAACTTCCCTTTTTCATAATGGCAAGCTGTGTACAGGTTGCTGCTAAATCTTCTACTACATGAGTGGAAAACAGCACAGTTCTATCCTTTGAAAAATCAACCAAAAGATTGCGGATCCTGATTCTTTCTTCCGGATCTAACCCGGTGGTAGGTTCATCAATAATCAAAAAATCCGGATTATTAAGAAGTGCCTGTATGAGTCCGACACGTCTCTTCATACCACCAGATAATTGCCGCATTTTTTTATTCTGATGTTCTGTAAGAGAAGTCTTTTCCAGATAATAGGTAATTCTTTGTTCGAGGTCATTTCTGGCTACTCCTGACAGTCCCCCCATATATACAAGACATTCTTTCACCGTAAGATTCGGGTATAAGTCGATTTCCTGTGGAAGATAACCAATCTTTTTCTGTATTTTCTCATAATTTCCCTCGTTATACAGAATTCCATCAAGGGAAACCATTCCTTCCGTTTGTTTTAAAACAGTTGTAAGAACCCTCATCAAAGTGGTTTTTCCAGCACCATTCTCACCCAAAAGTCCATAAATTCCCTTAGGTATTTCAAGAGATGCCTTATTTACTGCAACTACACCATTTTTAAATCTAACTGTTAAATCATTTATTCTAATACTCATAATCTATCCTCTTTTCTTTAAAGCCATTGGTAATACTGCAAATAAAAACAGCCCCGCTATAAAAGACACAAGCGTTCCATAAATCCAACTCTCGGACATTAATTGAGTAGGTTCACAAAAGCTGAAAGAAAACAATCCCAGATTTCCGAAAAATGAACTTCCCGCTTTTGATATAAGTCCAATGACAATTCCAAATAAACATCCAATACCTGCCCACATATTTCGAAGCAATGTACACAAAATCACAGAGCATATACTCCAAAGCCAGATAGTTCCAAACATTGCAATGAAATATAAAAGAAATATCTGAATACCCGAAATGCCTTCGTTTACACTGCCCGGTTTTTGCCAGAAAAACAAAACATATCCAACACAAGAAAGTATTAATAAATATAATATTTGAACGCCCACTCTCTGCGATATTACTTTTAACTGCTTTTTTTGATCATACAAATGAAATACATCGGCACGCTTACTTTTTACTTCCATCAAATATGTGTCACTACAAAAAATAATTGTTAAAAATGCTATTGGAGACTGAATTGCTGAACCGATTTCTTCATAGTATATAATCGGATGAATAACACACAATATCAGTATAAATGCACATGAATAAAAAATCTTATATAACGACAGGCAGTTTTTTAGTTCCGTTTTCAATGAACCCTCCTCCTTTTCCAGATTGTAACAGAAATACATACTAATATAACAGATGAGATCACAAGCATAATCTGATTTATATTTGACATTTTGGCTGCATGTGTTTCAAAAAATCTGCCAGGGAATCGCACCATAATAGAGAACGGTCTCATATAATAAATATCATTCTTCATGGTCAGCATATTTGAATATATAATGTGTAAAAACAAGATTGGTGCTGCCGGAAGCGGATTTTTAAATATTACTGCTGTAATTGTATAGACACAACATATCATCAAAAGATTCGGAACAATATAGATCAGAGAATTCACGCAAAAATCAATTGGTGTTACTGGAAAGCCCGATTCTAAAGACGTTTTCAAACACAGCATAAAGAATATAACATTCAAAATCACTAATACTCCCAGCATACTAATGAATCCGCTTATTACTTTCCCACATATATATTGGATTGCCGTAACAGGCTTTGTATGTAATAATTCATAGGTACTTTTTCGTGTATCCTGAATAAATAAAAATGATAGCAAGACTGTTGCAAAAAAGGCCATATGCAATCCTGCAAAATCCGTAAATTTTTTGGCAAAGTACCAGGAAAAAGAATGTTCGGATAATTTCTGTTCGATATAATGATTGATTTCTTCTGCTGTCCCCTTATGAATTTCAAGGTCCTCATAAGCATATATTGCATTATAGCCATATTGGGATTCCAAAAACTCAGAAGCAGTCTTTACATCCATATTCTGAATTTCTTTCATTACATGATCTGCTTCCTGCCTGCTAAATCCAAAACCATTTTTGGAGGTGTCCATTAACGTCTCTTTGATCGTATCTTCCCACTCCCTTCTTCTTTCTTTATCATCAGATGTGGGAATGTACCCATCCATGACATCAGCATCTTCCAACGCTACGTCATTTTGTGTGATCTGTTCATTCTGTTTGATATAATGAATTTGCAAATACGATGACAGACATTGATACATACTGGCAACTATAATAATCAAGCCAATCCACAAAACAGGGTTCTTTAAATAATCAAGTATACTTCTTTTTATGATTGTTTTCATTGTATCTCTTCCTTTCTTTATTTCTTTAACAACATCATACAAATCAATTCTCAATAAATTCACAACAAAAAAGACTAAAACCACTTTATTTGTGATTTCAGCCTTATAAAGTATTTTTATTCAGCTTTGAAAAGAGCTTCTACATGAGCACCGCCTTGTCTGGCATTATATATTTTCAAATTTCCTCCATGCTTTTCACAGAAAATACGAGAAATATACATACCAAGGCCAAAATGCTTTAAATCATCTTGTGGATTCTTATGATAAAATGGTTCTGTTACTTTTTCCTCAGTATCCACAAATCCTATTCCATCATCTTCAACAGAAATTATAAGAAAACCATCCTTTTTCTTTATCTGCAAAGCAATACTTTTTTGTGCATATCGAACCGCATTTTCCAGTAAGTTGTCTGTCACTTCCATGACAAGTTCCTCATCCACTTTCACAATGTTTTGTTCCTGCACTCTTTCTACCTTACATAATTTACTTTCCTTCTTGGACAGCATGGCAGCTTCTGCCTCAATCTTTTTTGCCAGTTCCGATAACTCTATCTCTGAGCATTGCAGTTCCCTCTGTTCTAAATGGGACATTTTTCTCATGTTTTCCGTGAAATGCTCTATGCGGTCAATCTGATACATGCCTGTTTGTAAGATATCAATAACATCCTCTGTTTTTATACGCTCAGCAGAAACAAACTCTAAGAGCATTTCCTGATACCCACGCAATATGGAAAGTGGAGAACGTATATCATGTGCAATTGCATTCCGCAAAGCCTTCTCGTCATCAATCATTCGCCACATCTTTCTGTTGTTATCTGCTAAATCACTTCGCATCATTTCAAATTCTTTACACAAAGTTCCCATCTCATCTTTATTTTCATAGGACACATGAAAATTCAGTTCATTATCTGCAATCATTTGTGAGGCATCTTTTAGTTCCTGTAGAGGTGTCTTTAACTTATTTTTATAAAAAAAGAATACCGCAGCAACACTCCCAACAATCGAAAAAATCAGTACCGAATATGTTTCCATAAAGTCACACATTTCCGAAAGATGATAGTCCAAACGATTCATCTGCGATTGATTAGGTCTTGATATCTCAATCTCGTATTTCTTTCCATATTGCTGAAACACGTCCGTATAATCTGCATAATCAATATATTTTTCCCATATTTTATTCTGCATATTTCTTGCAAAATGAACTGTAAATCCAGATAACAGAAATGCTGCCGTTAAGCTGATCACAAAATAAAGCAGAATTGTTTTTTTCAGTGACAAGTTTCTTATTTTTTCCATCGGTATCCAATCCCCCATACAGTTTCTATGTATTCTTTTTCTGAATAATCCGCTATTTTTTTCCTTATACGCCGTACTAATTCCGTTATCGTTCTACTGTCCCCTTCCGCATCATATCCACAGACTTGTGCATATATACGTTCTTTATCAAACACCTGCCCTGGATGCATGGATAAGAATTCAATAATCTGATATTCAATTTTTGTGAACTCCATCCTGTGTCCAGCTATAGTTACTATTTTTTCAGAATAATCAATCAGCATTTCATCCATGAAACGGTATTCCGTTTTTTGTTGATGCCTTTCTTCTCTCTTTATGTTTGTGACAATCCTTGCTTCCAACTCCCGAAGACTAAATGGTTTCGTAATATAGTCATCCCCACCCGAAAGCAACCCATTAATTTTATCATCTTCATCAACTCTTGCTGTTAGAAACAAAATCGGGCATAACACTTTACTGCGTATCAGACGACATACTTCAATCCCATCCATACGTGGCATGTTGATATCCAATAAAATAATATCCGGTTTCATTTTTATTTTATTTAATGCTTCCATTCCATCTGTAGCCGTAATGGTTTCATATTGTTTCATATTAAAATAACTACAAAGCATTTTCACCAATTCTTTATCATCATCAACAACTAAAATCTTGTATTTCATCCAAACCACCTCCAGTATCCATATTATACGATAAAAAACAATGAAATCACAACAAGAGTACATGAAGAACGTACGCACAATATGACTGGATGAATCATTTTAATCCAATACTGAATAAATACAACAATGTCACATGATATGGAATTATAATTTCCTTTAAAAAGAGGCGCATGGATCAGCAAATCCATACGCCTAATTGATACCTTGTTTCTATTCCTTGCGAATTCTTTCAACAACACTTTCCCGACTCATTTTTTCAAACTGATACTTTGGTATCACATACGCAATCCCAACCAAAATTGGAATCATAAGCACACATGGCACTATCGTAAGATGCAGCCGGAAGAAAAATGCCGTACCGAGCGTATTTATTAAAATCTGCTTTGCTCCAACCACAACTAACAATACTGCAATCATAAATGCGCCTCCCAAATATAGGAATCCCTCAGCCACTAGCATTTTCGCTATCTGTTTTTTCGTCATTCCAACAACTTCCAAAAGTGCCAGTTCTTTTTTTCTGCTAATTACAGAAGTTGCTGTTGTATTAAAGAAATTCATAATACCAATAAAGGCTAAAATAACGACAAGAAAACTACCGATCATATAATATTTACTGACATACCGCTGAAAACTCTCTTTCATGTCCAATACAGAAAAAACATTGATCATATCATTTTCTTTCAAAATATTTTCATCAATGTATTCTTTTATCTGCTTGTCCTCGCCCTTCTTTGCATCGATGGCAGCATACATGGCTGATTCATTTCCCGTCTGGGTAATATACTCATCTTCTGGAACTAATACCGTAATATAGATAAGGTCTGCATACGGATAATCCAATGCATATGGCATCAGTGCTTCTCCAATGACTTCGTAATCTTTTTGGTTTCCATTTTTGTACTCCATCTGAAAAACATCCCCAGTCTGATAATAAGAAACCGGATGCTCTGCATATTTATCACCATAATCTACAAGCACATAATTTCCGCTTTTAAATGTATCCCAAGAGCATTTTTCCCCTCTCCATTCTAATTTGTCAAACACCGACTCGCTGATTCCGAGAAAATGAACACTTACTGTATTGGAAGCCTTTGCATCTTCCCAAACCTGTTCTTCATAATCGGTCCAGTTTTTTTCATATTTATCTGCGAATGCTTCCCATGTTTTCAGAAGTTCCGGCTCCATCTTGTGGGTTTCCTCAGAATAATACACATATCCTGTCTTAGCACTATCAGGACATTCGTCCAAAATCTCTTTGATTTCAGGTGTAATACCGTTGAAATTCGTATTTGACAAACTTCCCGTCATCTGATCCAGTTGAAAATCGGAAGCTAAAAACACTTTTCGGTAAGAATCAAAATCATATCCCTGCACCAACATCACGATACAGTTGACAACCACCATAGAAAGAGCGATAGAAAGCATAACAATCAATCCCTTTTTCCAATTTCGTAACACATTTTGAACTGCCATCCCCCACCAGGTTACAGAAGTATTCTTTTTTATTTTCCTATGTGACTGCTCTCCTTCTGCCAAACGCAGAGCTTCCACAGGCGAAACTCTTTCCACCATTTTACAAGCCTGCAGACTGGAGAGATACACCGTTAAAAGCGTTAAAAGTATCGCTGCAAGGAAAATCAAAGGATTTGCTGACACTACTGTCTGAGCCGTTTTTCCTGCCTGCGCACTAATTTGGGCATCTGCAGTCAAGGACGGAGCCATACAAAGACCTGCAAGATAACCACAAAGCAATCCGATTGGAATGCCAATAGCTGATAATCTCCACGCCTGCATACGTACAATTTTCTTCAACTGCTTTCCCGTTGTCCCCACATTCTTTAACAATCCGTAAGCCCGGATATCCGTTTTCACAGAAATGTTAAAAATATTATAAATAATCAGGTATCCAGCTAATATGACAAATAGAATCATTATAATTAAAGAAGAAAATGAAAATGAATCCTCTTCAAAGAGATTATATGCCGGATTGACTTCCATTCCTGTCCCAGCTTTCGTAAATCCCGCTGCTTTGGATATCTTTTCCGTTTTCTTTTCCAGATTCCAAAGGTTCTTGTACCAGACAGAATACTCTTTCCCTCCATTGTAGATGCCTTTTTCTAATTCTTCCTGCGTAACGGGATAACGATTCTCCTTTGCATAGGCTTCGGATACCCAGACCATCTGACCTAAAACAGCTTTATCCCCCTGCCAGAATCCACATATCTGAAACGTATCTGTCTTATATTGTTTCAGCATGGGATTTACTTCCCAGGTCAGCGTGACTTCTTCCCCAATCTTTGGTGTAACACCCAGAGATTCCAATATCGTGCTGCTAAGTGCTACTTCATTTTCTTTCTCCGGCAGTCTTCCTGTAGTTGGCAGACAATTAAAGCTTTCTGCCATATTTTTATCTGCATATCTAACTTCTACTGAAAAGCCAAAATGTTTATCTCTTCCTGCTCCCAGAAAAATGCCTGTTCCATATCGTTCCACCTCATCACTTTGTTCTATTGTTTTTTGCAATCTCTCCGCATCTTCTTCTGACAAATTCTGCGCAATAGCATGGGATGAATCCATAAATTGCTTAATTTCCGTTGCTCTTTTGGAAAGTATCATGGATACGCTCCCCACAAAGAGGCTTGTAAATAACAGTGATGTCAACATGATTGCAATAACAGCAATAATATTTCTTGCTCGGTTCATTTTCATAAAACGTTTCGTCAATAATCGTAACGTTTCTTTATTCTCTACTTTTACCATATAATCGCCCTCACTATACCAAACCACTGTCCGAAACAATTTTTCCGTCTTCAATCTGTAAAATCCTGTCAGCCATCTGGGCAATCTCCTCATTGTGAGTAATCATCACAATCGTTTGATGAAAACGCTTACTGGTGACTTTTAAAAGTCCCAATACATCCTGACTCGTTTTGGAGTCCAGATTGCCTGTCGGTTCATCTGCCAGCAAAATAGCAGGTTTTGCCGCTAATGCTCTTGCGATTGCCACTCTTTGCTGCTGACCCCCTGACAGTGCACTTGGAAGATTTTCCAGTTTTGTCCGAATGCCCAGTGTATCTATGATTTCATTTACATAACCTTTTTCAATCTTTTTTCCATCCAGTTTTACAGGAAGAACAATATTTTCCCATACATTCAGCATCGGAACCAGATTATACTGTTGAAATACAAATCCAATATTTCTACGCCTAAAAATAGTAAGCTCTTCATCTGGCATATGGCTTAAATTCTGTCCGTCAACAATGACCTGACCGGATGTTGGATTATCCAAACCACCAATGATATGAAGCAATGTAGACTTTCCACTTCCAGAGGTTCCAACAATCGCTACAAACTCCCCTTTTTCTACTTCCAGATTTATACCATCAAGAGCCCTGACTTCTGTTTCTCCCTGCCCATATATTTTTCGTAAATTTACTGCTTTTAATATATTCATGCCATCCTCCCATCAAAAAAGCCTGTATTGATCTTTACAATACAGACTTTATCATAACAATGTCTCCATCTGGTTTCTGAAATGTCACAGTTTTGATACTATTCCTTCTTTGCTATCGGAAGAAACACAGAAAATGTAGAACCCTTTCCTCTCTTTGATGTCACTTTTATATACCCCTTTTGTGCCTGAATGATCTCTCTTGCAAGGAATAAGCCAATTCCTACTCCTGGCTGGTCTGCCACTGACAGACTCCGATAAAACCTTCCAAATATCTTTGGTATTTCTTCTTTTTCTATTCCAATGCCATCATCAATGATATCAATCTTTACGAAAAAAGAATACTGCTCGACTTTTATCTGAACATTTCCCCCACATGCTGTGTATTTAATCGCATTGTCTACAATATTTCCGAGTGCCTCCACGGTCCATTTTGAATCACATCGAACATGCAAATCCGTGTCACATAGGCTCAGAGTAATATTCTTTTCCCTTACTTTTACGTTAAACTGCTGCTGTATAGATTCAAGCATCTGCTTAATAGTAGTATCCTCCGAATGTACTGCGATAATTCCACTCTCCATCCGTGATAATTTGACCAATGATTGTATCAAAAAATCTAATTTCTCTGTTTGCTCCAAAATGGTAGATATCTCCTCCTGATTTTCATTACTCACTTCAGAGAGTATTTCTCCATAGATTTTCAGATTTGAAATAGGAGTCAGTGTCTGATGCGCAATATCTGAAATAAGTTTTTGTATCACTTCTTTCTGTTCCTGTTGATTTTTTCCTGCCAGAAAGCTACTGTCTATATATTGTTTCATGCTGTTTTCAAGAGCAGAATACTTTTCTTCTGATATTTCTGTCCGTTCCAGTTCTCCATCTATTGCACAATCCAGCATTTGCTGCAACCGGTTAAAAAGCTTTTTTTCTTTCTGATAAAAAAAGCTGTACCAAAAAACTCCGCTCAGGACAAATATAACTACAATCAACATAATTGTTTCTATCATCCATTCACCGCCCATGTATAACCAATTCCATAAACCGTCTTGACATATTCAGGCTTCTGCGTATCATCTTCTAATTTGTCTCTGAGGCGTTTGACTGCAACAGTCAGAGCATGAGCATCCACAAACTCTGTATCTCCCTGCCATACCTCGTCAATCAGATATTCCCGTTTCAATACTTTTCCTCTGTTTTCACACAGCACTCTAAGGAGCTTTTGTTCTGTCTTACTAAGTTCAATAGGTTCTCCATCTTTGAAAAATTCCATTTTATCGAAATAGAACTCAAAGCCATCAAGCTCCATAGAATTTTTAGCTGCTGCCTCTTTATTTCTAAGCTGCACAGACACTCTTGCACGCAAAACCATCAAGCTAAACGGTTTCGTAATATAATCATTTGCCCCAGCTTCCAATCCTGTTACAATATCTACTTCCATGTTATTTACTGTAAGCAGAATAATCGGCACCTGACTATTTTTCCTTATTTCTCTTACAAAATCAATCCCATTCCCATCCGGCAAATTCACATCTAATAAAGCCAATGTGATATCTTCCTTTTTCAAGATTTCTCTAGCTTCCTGCAAAGTTCTGCACTGATAAAAGAAATAAGCATCATTCTTTAAAGCCAGACGGATTCCATCATTTAATTTTTTGTCATCTTCAACAATCAGTAACTTTTCACTCATATTTTCTCTGCTTTCTTACAAATTACGCTAATTGTATCATTGTCAGTTTTATAAATCAAATCATTAAATCAAAACCTCCGACAGAATTTATCTTATAAACAGCCAAAAGCTCCCGAAGGAGCTTTCTACGCGGGAACTTCTTCCATTAGGCGTCCCATCTTCTTTTTTACTGCTACCAAATTTGGTAATATATCAGTACGCCGATTTGTTTTGGACATTTTTGCGAATGGCATTAACACCCTTTCAATGTTCACTTTTATTGAAAGCGATATTTTCCTTTTCCATGTCCTGTTACAGGTACGATTACCTCACTATCAACCAACAGTTTTATTAACTTGGAAGCTCCTGATGGCTTTAATCCAGTAATTTCTTCAACTATCGTTCTTCCGAAACAATTTTCTTTTCCACATTTTGAAAATATTTCTACTGTATGATTTATTGTTTTTTATGAAATCGTATCTGAGAAAGAAAGTAATTTATTTCGAATGTCCACTTCTCCACTCTCAATGTCCACTTTTACTCTTTCAATGTCCACTTCTGCAGACCTTCCACTAATGTGCATCGTACGATTATGAAGTTCATTCTTCTCATCCAACAATAAATTTCTTAAAAACAATTCCAAATACTCGGTTGTTTCATGAACACCATTTTTCAAATCGTTATAATTGGCCCTAACAAGTGCATTTCTAAAATACCATGCATTCTTCGCAAAAATGTCGTTAGTTGCATCAAATCCAAGTGTTCTAAGATATTTAATAAAAAATACTGCCGTAGTTCGTGTATTTCCTTCTCCGAATACATGTATCTGCCATAATCTTGATACAAAAAACGCCAGGTGGTGAATAATTTCTTCCATGCTCAAGTTTTTATAACTAAACTTCTTTTCCCTCTGCAAAATCATAGTCCAGGGTTGCACGAAGTTCTGATGCACTTCCATAAAGCATTCATTTTTACCAATACCAGCTCTTTCTGATACTGTCTTGTAAAGATTTTTCCTTTTCTTCAGCACTTTTTTCATGCTGACGTTTTCCCAGATATTCATCCTCAGTCGCTATAGACGGATCATACCAGTCAGCTTTCTTCAGAGCCCATTCAATCCATTCTGGAGTAATATCTTCATTTTCACTATCTATCATAGCCTGAATATATTCTCTTATTTCCTTTGCAATTCTATAGTCTTCAGCTTTGTTTACAAGTTCTTTTACAAGACGAATTTCTTGTTCTTTTCTTTGTCTATTTTCTTCTCTGCGTCTCTCTTCTTCAACTCTCTTACGTTCTGCCTCTTCACGTGCTTCTCGTACAATTCTATTCTCTTCTGCCTTCTCATACAGGGTAACCAAAATATCACCCAGTCTATCTTCTAATTTTTCAGAATCGTTATCTCTTATGTAGCTTCGCGCCCCAAACACAATACGAAGTTTACCATTATATACCTTGTCATACTTTCTAATTTGCGGTTTTGAAGCCCATCTATGATTTTTGATATCATCATTATATTTTACGAGCGCCTGTGCCTCTTGCTTAGTCATTTCATGCTTCACTTGGTCTTGACTCTCAACCATACAAAATCTAACAATATCTCCTCTAATTTTTACAGACAAATCACTATTAATACTTCCACCTAAAGATTCAATTGTTTTGAATACGGTATCTAATATTGCAATTGCACGTGACATACACTCATCAGACATTTCCTTAAAGAATTCAGGCTCGTTTTCTGGTTTGTTATGTCTTGAATTATAGTATGGTCTACTCTGTACTTCTTTCAGTTTTGACTTATAATCTGCAATATCCTTCTTGTATTGGACCAACATTTTATGCAATCGTGTACTTTGACTTATCTGCAGATTGCATGCATATTCTAATACTTTATTTCTTTCCGTCTCATCCAAATAATCAAGAATTTCATCCGGCCACTCAGGTATGTTGTCCGTTTTTTTCTGCGGTAAATCCTCCTCGGTTACTACGTCCAATTCTTCTGTTACGTCAGTATGCACTTTCTCTACTACTTCTGCCTTAGCTTTCCGAATACGCTTAACAACCGCGTCTTTCGTTATCAATGAAATTTCTGTATCTTCCAATCCAGAAAATTCTACAATCTCATTCGATACATCTTTTCCCATATTCTTCTTAGTCCAATAACCAGAAGAAGGAAAAGATATATTTTCTACTTTACAAGTTGCTATCAGTTTACCATAATTCAAGTTATATTTTCTGGCTACCCCTGCAACTGAAAGAGCCCATATTTCATCATAGAGCTGCTTACGAGTCAATTTAACTATTCCTTTTTCATTCTCCATCCTGGCAGCTCCTTTCCTGCATATTTTTTGAATTAAATTAGTTGATTGTCTTGAAAAATGCTTGATTTGCAGGCATATTCGCAGGTTTGCAGATTGATTTTACTACTCATTTACTACTTTTAATGAATTGAGCCTTGATATGCAAAAAGCACCTGCGGACTGCCGGATAGACCGCTGCACCACCTTACGCGGCACGTCGAAAAGAAAAAATAAAATAAGCACCACCTATAAGGCGGCGTTTCTCACTCCTACACAGGAGAACAGGAACGCTGCTTTTTTTATGCCCTCGTGTTATGCAGTAAGGGCAAACAAAGCCTTGATTTATGCGGCTCTTAGAGCGTGGAAATGAGAAAGACAAGGGTTGATACCTTTTCCCTCAAAACCGCGTTTCTACTGCGTAACAAATCCAACGAAAAGGAATGACGAAGCTATGGCAGTTTTCCGCGTGGAAAAGAACAAAGGTTATACCGTTATGAGCAACCACCATTTACGCAACAAGGAGCTTTCCTTAAAGGCAAAGGGCTTGTTGTCGCAAATGCTCTCACTTCCCGAAGATTGGGACTACACCCTTGCAGGACTGTCCCTTATCAACCGGGAAAAGATTGACGCTATCCGGGAAGCAGTACGGGAACTGGAAAATGCCGGATATATACAGCGTTCAAGGGAACGTGATGAGAAAGGATGCTTACGCGGTACAACGTATGTTATCTATGAGCAGCCGCCTAAGTTGGATTTACCTACATTGGAAAAACCAACATTGGATAATCCAACATTGGAAAAGCCTATGTTGGAAAAACCTACGTTGGAAAATCCAACGCAATTAAATAAAGAACTATTAAAGATTAACTTACCAACAAAAGAAAAATTAAATACAGATATATCAAGTACCCATTCCATTCCTTTCCATTCCCTAAATCCCTCTCCCTTAGAGGACGCGGCACAGCCGCCGGAACGGAAGCGAAAGGAAACGACAGACGCATATAGCGTGTATGAGGAAATCATCAAGGACAATATCGAGTACGACTATCTGATACAGGATAGATACCTTGACCGGGACAGGATAGAGGAAATCCTTGCCCTTATTCTTGAAACTGTCTGCACCAAACGAAGAACAATCCGTATCGCCGGGGACGACCACCCGGCAGAGCTTGTAAAAGCAAAATTTATGAAACTGAACAGCGAACATATCCGCTTTGTACTGGACTGTATGCAGGAAAACACCACCAAAATCCGCAACATCAAGCAGTACATGAAAGCTGCCCTTTTCAATGCCCCGTCTACGATTGGCAACTATTACACGTCCCTTGTATCTCACGATATGTACGGCGGGCGTACTATCCAGTCGGCAAGAAGCAAGGGCATACCCGATTACACCTGCAACGAGGGCGAAAGCCTGTAAACCAACCCAAAGGAGGATTTTATGATGACACAGAAAACAGGAGCTTTGATTTTTGATGAAACCGCTGACCGCTACGACATTCGCTTTGACGTAAACGACTATTACGGGGGCTTGCATTGCGGCGACTGCATGGAGGTCTTTGTGCGGGGCAAATGGAAGCCGACCCGTATGGAGTACGGGGACAACTGGTATCTTGTGGGTATTCGGGCGGCAGACCTTTCCGGGCTGCGGGTACGGATTTAACAGGGCGGCGTGAAAGCGGACGCTCTTTTTTCATGCCCGCCCCGCTTCCCGGCGGCGGACATACCACCATAGAACACGAAAGGAGGACACCCATTGCAGGAGGAAACTAACGAAAAGACCATAGCCCTTTACATCAAGACCGGGAAGCTGACGGCACAGCAGCTCCAAAAGGCTATGAAAGCCCTGCTTGCACAGATGAAAAAGCAGCATGACAGACAGAAAATCCCGCATGGAAAGCAGACCCTAAAGCAGCTTATGAAGCAGAACGCGGGCGTTTCCAACATTGAAATCACAAAGGACAATATCAAAGCCTTTGAGAGTACGGCGAAAAAATACGGGATTGACTTTGCCCTAAAGAAAGACAGCACCGAAACCCCGCCCCGTTATCTTGTGTTTTTCAAGGGACGGGACGCGGACGCACTGACCGCAGCCTTTAAGGAGTTTTCCGCAAAGAAGCTGACGCAGGAACAAAAGCCCTCTATCCGCAAGCTGATTGTTTCCCTCAAAGAAAAGGCGGCGGCTCTGAACGCGCAGCGGGACAAAGTAAAAAACAAAGACAGGGGGATTGCAAGATGAACGCTATCAACTGGAAAAAGCTGCTGCTTCCCAACATTCC
Source organism: Dorea sp. Marseille-P4042 (assembly GCF_900290215.1). Lineage (NCBI taxonomy): Bacteria > Bacillati > Bacillota > Clostridia > Lachnospirales > Lachnospiraceae > Dorea > Dorea sp. Marseille-P4042. Next base: position 615,594 of record NZ_OLMI01000002.1, read on the forward strand.
CTATCTGCTCTTTGTGTATCTCTTTGATAAAGTCGGGCAGGTGGTACGCCTTGCGCCGGGGGCTGACCTGTCCGGCAAGGTGCTTTCCCTTGCAGACGGCTTTTCCGCTGCCTTTACAAATCCGCTTCCGAGCCTTGCCCGTATGGATTTGCTTATCGGTATTGTGGGGGCTGTCCTTATCCGGCTGATTGTCTATGTAAAAGGCAAGAACGCGAAGAAATACCGCAAAGGTATCGAATACGGCTCTGCCCGTTGGGGGACTGCCGAAGATATTAAGCCCTACACCGACCCGGTATTTCAAAATAATGTGCTGCTGACACAGACGGAACGGCTTACCATGAACAGCCGCCCAAAGCAGCCGAAGTATGCAAGGAATAAAAATATCCTTGTTATCGGGGGAAGCGGCAGCGGCAAGACGAGATTTTTCGTGAAGCCCAACTTAATGCAAATGCACTCAAGCTACGTTGTAACTGACCCGAAAGGTACGGTTTTAGTCGAGTGCGGGAGGCTCTTGCATCGGGGCGGCTACCGGATAAAAGTGCTGAACACGATTAACTTCAAAAAAAGCATGAAATACAATCCCTTTGCCTATCTCCGCAGCGAGAAAGACATTTTGAAACTGGTAAACACTTTGATTGCCAACACCAAAGGGGACGGGGAAAAAGCCGGGGAGGATTTTTGGGTAAAATCGGAACGGCTCTTTTACTGCGCCCTTATCGGCTACATTTGGTACGAAGCCCCGGAGGAAGAAAAGAACTTCACGACGCTGCTTGAAATGATAAATGCGTCGGAAGCCCGCGAGGACGACCCGGAATTTCAGTCCCCCGTTGACCTTATGTTTGAACGGTTGGAGGGAAAAGACCCGGAACACTTTGCCGTCCGGCAGTATAAGAAATTTTTGTTATCTGCGGGAAAGACAAGAAGCTCTATCCTCATTTCCTGCGGTGCGCGGCTTGCCCCCTTTGACATTAAAGAGCTGCGCGACCTTATGGAAACCGACGAAATGGAGCTTGACACCATAGGCGACCGCAAGACCGCCCTGTTTGTTATCATTTCCGACACCGACGATACATTTAACTTTGTTGTGAGTATTCTTTACACGCAGCTTTTCAATCTGCTTTGCGACAAGGCAGATGATGAATACGGCGGCAGGCTGCCAGTCCATGTGCGCTGTCTGTTAGACGAGTTTGCAAATAGTGTGACACGTTCTACGCCTAAAACGGTGGGAATAACCGACAAAAGCGTAGCCTAAAGTCACAAACAATTAAATAAATGTGGTTTTAGAGAACTGCATAACTGAAATCTCAAATGACGGGGTAACGCCCTGAAGGGGATTCACTAATACTCCGAATAGCGTCAGCCGAATACAGACGGTTGGGGTTATAAGCTCGGGGAAGTCGTGCGAAGCACACCCTAACGCTTAATGGCGAGGAAAGATTCGTAGAGGTACGGGTTGTGTGTGACAGTGCGGGTGGGGTTGCCATATGGTTAGAATGACCAAAAAGGCGGTCTGACAAAGATTCCGAATGTACGGCTCTAAACGAATGGCTTGCAGAAATGCAAGTGTACCAATGGGTACGCAAGCGGGGCAAAGTAAAAGTTGTTAGTATGAAATGCCCTCTGTGTTTACAGGACACAGGTATCTTGAGGGATTCGCTCGAAGATAATGCTTGCAGGGCTAAAGGAACGACCTAAGTGGCAACAATCCTAAGTTATGCGGAACGTGGAAAGCAGCCAATACGGGAGCTGACTGTATCAGCGGAAAAAGTACCGTAGTTGTATCGAAAAGGAAAGGGATTGAAAGAGCCTTTCTATAATAAGTGCATTAGTGGCTGTGAGAGTAGAGGTACAGTACCTGTGAAGCCGTAACAATAAGCGGTGGAGGGATAGCCTCAAGCCGATACTAAGATTTTCTTTCATGCCTATATAGTAATCACCAAAATGGAGATTTTCATAGCTGTCGTGGTGCGACTAAGAAAAAATCATTCTCTGATAAGGAGCTGGTTACTATGGCAAAACGAATTGTAAACAAAGCAGAGCGAAATGCAGAAAGGTATGACGCTAAAGAAACAGGCTACCGATTATTTGAGGACAGCCAGAATGGAAAGACATTTGACAGGCTCATGCCGTTGATTGTGTCAGAGCAGAATATCATACTTGCATATCGAAATATCTGTAAAAACAGTGGGAGCAAAACTCCCGGCACAGATGGGAAAACGATTGTAGCGATACAGTCACTGCCCATCGAATCGGTCATTAAAACCGTCAGAAATAAGTTGAACTATTATCAGCCAAAAAAGGTTAGACGAGTTGAAATCCCGAAAGACAACGGAAAAACCCGCCCATTAGGGATTCCGAGTATTTGGGACAGACTGATACAACAGTGTATCTTACAGATACTGGAGCCGATTTGTGAAGCGAAATTTCATGAGCGGAACAATGGTTTCAGACCATATCGGTCAACGCAGAATGCAATCGCACAATGCTATAAAATGGCACAGTTGCAGAATCTGCACTTTGTAGTAGATGTAGACATTGTTGGCTTCTTTGATAATATCGACCACAGTAAGTTGATTCGGCAGTTGTGGGGAATCGGCATACAGGACAGAAAGCTGATTATGATAATCAAGCAGATGCTGAAAGCGGAAATCCTGTTCAATGACATTATAATCACTCCCGAAACGGGTACACCACAGGGGGGATTCTATCCCCACTTCTTGCAAATGTTGTATTGAATGAACTGGATTGGTGGATTGCCAGTCAGTGGGAAATGTTCAAAATCAAAGAGGGTAAAACAGGTTTAGAGTTTAACAAGACTGATAAAGAGGGAAACGTCCTCACAGTAGACAGAACGCAGAAATGGAATAAGCTGAGAGCAAAAACCGATTTGAAAGAAATGTATATCGTAAGGTATGCAGATGATTTTAAGCTATTCTGTCGGGATTATGCAACGGCGAAAAAGGTAATGTGTGCCACAAAACTCTGGTTGGCAGAAAATCTGCATTTACAGACCAGTGGAGAAAAGTCGGGTATCACAAACTTGCGGAAGAATTACACTACTTTCCTCGGTATCAAATTTAAGGTTGTACCAAAAGGCAGTAAGTGGGTAATACGTTCCCACATGGCAGACAAGAGTAAAGCAAAGGTCATTAAAAAGCTAAGTGACGTTTGGAAAGACATAAAGGATCCGAGCAAACAAAGCGAGATAGACCGAAATATAAGTCTTTATAATGCAAAGGTTATGGGAATGCACAACTATTACTGTATGGCAACTATGGTATCAGCAGACTTTGCGGAAATCGCCTTTAAAGTAACGGGAAAAAGTAACGGCATGAATCATAATAACCGCTGTTACCCCATAGAACGTCAAGGCGAGATAACCAGCAAGTTTATTCAGGAAAAGTATGGAAAGTCTAAGCAGTTCCGATGGATAAAGGGAAGAATGATTATCCCTGTTGGATATGTGGCTTATGAATACCCCAAATATAAAAGGCGTGAAGTCAATAAATATGTGAGGAAGTATTCAGACATCGAAAACTGTATCAGTTACGATGTTATGAAATACATGATGGAAAATGCACATCTCTACCCTACGTTGGAGATGGCAGACAACGCTCTTTCGAGATATATCGCACAAAAAGGCAAATGTGCGGTAACGCACAATGCCCTGTCAATATCAGATATGGTATGTGTGCATATCAAACCATGTAAGGGAGAGCGAAACGACACTTACAGGAATTTGATTATCCTGTCAAAAGAGGTGTCAGAACTGGTTGGAGCAACGAATCCTGTAAAAATTGGAAAGTTGCTTAAAGACTTACAGTTGACCGAAGAAATGAAAGATAAAATCAATAAACTCCGAAAACACAGAGAGTTGGAGGAAATACAATTCGAGGACTATATAGGCACTAAAAAGTAATCTTAGTCGGTGGAACGCCGTGTGATGGGAAACTATCACGCACGGTGTGGAGCGGGGGAAAAGCCCGAGGTGGAAACGCCAGAGGCTTACCTATCGCTATTCGGGCAGATACCGAAGTTTGAAAAGCTCATAGCCACCATACGAAGCCGGGAAATCTCCGCTTCAATCATTTTGCAGAGCCAGTCGCAGCTAAAAGCCATTTACAAGGACAACGCCGATACCATAGCCGGCAACTGCGACACCACCCTGTTCTTGGGCGGCAAGGAGAAAACCACCCTCAAAGAAATGTCGGAAATCTTGGGGAAAGAAACCATTGACAGCTTCAACACTTCCGAGAACCGGGGGCGGGAGGTATCACATGGACTGAACTATCAGAAGTTAGGCAAGCAGCTTATGACGGAAGATGAAATAGCAGTCATGGACGGCGGGAAATGTATCTTGCAGCTACGAGGGGTGCGCCCGTTCTTCTCTGATAAGTACGACATTACAAAACACCCCAACTATAAATACCTGTCCGACTATGACAAGAAAAATACTTTTGATATGGAAAAGCATTTAAGACGCAGACCCGCCCTTGTGAAGCCGGACGAACCCTTTGACTATTACGAAATCAGCGAAGCAGATTTGCAGGAGGACACCGCCCATGAATAGACGTATCCGAAAGAAACAGGATAAGAAAATCACAGAAGCCATAAACGGGCTTATTTTCATTGCCGAGCGACGGGAGCAACAGCGACAGGCAGCTATCCGGCAGTTTGTAAAACGGTGTGAAACCCTGTATGAGCAGCAGCGAAAGGAGGAATTGACGCAGGAACAAAGAAACAGATAACTTACAGAATACGCGCCCCTACAAAAATTCCTATCGCTAACAACTGAATACCGCCGCGCGGCAGACACATAGGCAGCGCGGGGACTTATGACCGCGGCAGTTACAAAACTGACCGCCGTTTTTTATGCCCTTTTATGGGGCAAGCCGCATTTGCGGCAGAAAGGAGCTTTATGGAATTTTTTAACTCTGCTATCGACGTATTACAGACCCTTGTTATCGCACTGGGCGCAGGCTTAGGCATTTGGGGCGTTATCAACCTCTTAGAGGGATATGGAAACGACAGCCCAGGTGCAAAATCACAGGGCATTAAGCAGCTTATGGCGGGCGGCGGCGTTGCCCTTATTGGCACTATCCTTGTACCGCTTCTTTCCGGTCTGTTCGGATAAGTTTACGGAGGGTAGCCTATGGAGAGCATACTTGACGCGATTAACGAATGGATAAAGGAAATCCTTATCGGCGCGATAAACGGTAATCTGTCAACGATGTTCGGGGACGTAAACGAAAAAGTAGGCACCATTGCAGCGGAGGTAGGCAAGACCCCGCAGGGGTGGAACGCGAACATTTTCAACATGATACAAAATCTGTCCGAAAATGTGATTGTACCCATTGCGGGGCTTGTCATTACCTATGTCCTCTGTTATGAGCTTATCAGCATGGTAACGGAAAAAAACAATATGCACGACGTTGACACATTCATGTTCTTTAAGTGGTTTTTCAAAGCCTTTGTTGCCGTTTTCTTGGTAACACATACCTTTGATATTACTATGGCGGTGTTTGATATGGCGCAGCATATTGTGTCCGGCGCGGCGGGGGTAATCGGCGGCGATACGAATATCGACGTAACCGAAGCCCTTGCCGCCATGCAGGAGGGACTAAAAGATATGGAAATCCCCGAACTACTGTTACTTGTCATGGAAACGAGCCTTGTAAGCCTTTGTATGAAAATCATGTCCGTACTGATAACCGTTATCCTCTACGGCAGAATGATTGAGATATACGCCTACTGTTCCGTTTCCCCTATCCCTTTTGCCACCATGACAAACCGGGAATGGGGACAGATTGGGAACAACTACCTAAAGGGGCTGTTTGCACTTGGTTTTCAAGGCTTCCTCATTATGATATGCGTCGGCATTTATGCGGTTTTGGTAGGCGAAATGGTCTTAGCGGACAACCTGCACAGCGCGATTTTTTCCCTTGCAGCCTATACCGTTATCCTCTGTTTCTCCCTGTTCAAATCCGGCGCACTGGCAAAATCTATATTCAACGCCCACTAAGGGCAGAAAGGAGGTTTTTTCTTGGCGTATGTACCTGTACCCAAAGACTTATCCAAAGTCAAAACAAAAGTCGCTTTCAATCTGACAAAGCGGCAAATCCTTTGTTTTTCAGTGGCACTTCTTATGGGACTGCCACTTTTCTTTTTGTTCAAAGACAGCGCAGGGACGAGCCTTGCGGCAATGGCAATGATTGTCGTCATGCTTCCCTGCTTCTTGGTTGCCATGTATGAAAAGCATGGGCAGCCCCTTGAAGTGGTTGTAAAGAACATCATTCAGACAAAATTGACCCGCCCCAAAGTGCGACCGTATCAGACGAAAAACCTGTATGCACTCTTGGAGAAACAGCGGGCATTAGAAAAGGAGGTATCAGCGATTGTCAAAAGGACAGACAAAAAAGACGCGGGAAGCCGCAGGAAACAGGCGTAAGCTGACCCGCGCGGAAAAGAAACAGATAGCGGCGGTTATCCGGCAGGCAAAGGGGGACGGCAAAGCCCACACCGCACAGCAGACCATTCCCTACCTTGCCATGTACCCGGACGGTATCTGCAAAGTGGCACAGCGGAAATATTCAAAGAGCATTGCCTTTGAGGACATCAACTATCAGCTTGCACAGGCAGACGATAAGACCGCCATTTTTGAAAACTGGTGCGATTTTCTCAACTACTTTGACGCAAGCGTGAACGTGCAGCTTTCTTTCATCAATCAAGGCTCACAGCAGGAACAGGCAGCGCTGGCAATCCATATCCCGCTGCAAAATGACGATTTTAACTCTATCCGCACTGAGTATTCCGATATGCTGAAATCGCAGCTTGCCAAAGGGAACAACGGGCTTGTCAAGCATAAGTACATCACATTTTCCATTGAAGCGGACAATCCGGCGGCAGCAAGGGCGCGGCTTTCCCGTATTGAAACAGACGTACTCAATAATTTTAAGGTGCTTGGGGTATCGGCGCACCCCTTATCCGGCTATGAACGCCTAAAGGTGCTGCATGGGGTATTCCACCCGGCAGGCGAGCCGTTCTCATTCTCTTATGACTGGCTGACCCCGACGGGGCTTACCACAAAGGACTTTATCGCCCCGTCCTCTTTCAAGTTCGGGGAGGGACGCTACTTTGCTATGGGGAAAAAGACGGGGGCGGTATCGTTCCTTGAAATCCTTGCCCCGGAGTTAAACGACCGTATCTTAGCGGATATGTTGGACTTGGAAACAGGCGTTATTGTCAATCTCCACATTAAAAGTATCGACCAGTCGGAAGCAATCAAGACCATTAAGCGCAAAATCACTGACCTTGACAAGATGAAGATTGAGGAACAGAAAAAAGCGGTTAGAAGCGGTTACGATATGGATATAATCCCGTCCGACCTTGCCACCTTTGGAAATGAAGCAAAGAACCTGTTGCAGGATTTACAGAGCCGCAACGAGCGAATGTTTCTTCTCACGTTCCTTGTGGTAAACATGGCAGACACGAAGCGGAAACTGGAAAATGACATTTTCGCGGCGGCAGGCATTGCACAGAAATACAACTGCGCCCTGACCCGTCTTGACTATCAGCAGGAAGCGGGGCTGATGTCCTCTATCCCTTTGGGGGAGAACCTTATCCCGATACAACGGGGACTTACCACATCAAGCACCGCTATTTTTATCCCGTTCATCACGCAGGAGCTATTTCAGACCGGGTCTGCCCTGTATTATGGGCTGAACGCTTTAAGCAACAACATGATACTCTGCGACCGCAAGCAGCTTAAAAACCCGAATGGGCTTATCTTGGGAACACCGGGCAGCGGAAAATCCTTTGCGGCAAAGCGGGAAATCACAAACGCCTTTCTCATTACTGACGATGATATTTTTATCTGCGACCCGGAAGCCGAGTATTTTGCCCTTGTCAAGCGGCTTGGCGGGCAAGTGATACGCTTATCCCCGACCGGGAAAGGCATGGACGGCAAGCCCCAGTATGTGAACCCTATGGATATGAACCTTAATTACAGCGAGGACGACAGCCCCCTTGCACTGAAAAGTGATTTTATCCTGTCCCTCTGCGAGCTTGTCATTGGCGGCAAGGAGGGCTTGCAGCCCGTTGATAAGACCGTCATTGACCGCGCCGTAAGGAATGTGTACCGGGACTACCTTGCTGACCCCGACCCGGCAAAAATGCCTATCTTGGGCGACCTTTACGACGAGCTGTTAAAACAGCCGGAGCCGGAAGCTGCCCGCATTGCAGCGGCATTGGAGCTGTATGTTTCCGGCAGTCTTAACGTATTCAACCACAGAACGAATGTGGAGCTTTCTAACCGCCTTGTCTGCTTTGACATTAAGCAGCTTGGGAAGCAGCTCAAAAAGTTAGGTATGCTCATTGTGCAAGACCAGATATGGAACCGCGTTACCATTAACCGGGCAGAAAAGAAATCTACCCGCTACTATATGGACGAATTTCACTTGCTCTTAAAAGAGGAACAGACCGCCGCTTACAGTGTGGAGATTTGGAAGCGTTTTAGAAAATGGGGAGGCATACCCACAGCTATCACGCAGAACATTAAGGACTTGCTTGCTTCCCGCGAGGTGGAAAATATCTTTGAAAACTCTGATTTTGTCCTCATGCTCAATCAGGCACAGGGCGACCGGGCTATCCTTGCAAAGCAGTTAAATATCAGCCCACAGCAGATGAAGTATGTAACCCACACCGAAGCAGGCGAGGGACTTATCTTTTATGGGAATGTGGTGCTTCCCTTTGTAGACCATTTCCCGAAAGATACCGAGCTTTACCGCATTATGACGACGAAGCCGGAGGAAGTGAGCAGCCTATGAAACAGTTAAAACCACGCGATAAAATCACGCAGAAAATGACCCGCGACGGTGCGGTGGAAATCAATGAAACACAGCAGACTGCCGAGCGTATCAGCAGCCGGGAAGCAGACAGCGACTTTTCACAGCCGGACACCGCTACCGCAGAGCGTGTCATGGAACACCTTGACGCAGCCCATACCCGAAAGGCAAGCAAAAAGGCAGTCAAGAAAGCACAGGAAGCGGCTGTTTTGCGTACTTCCACTTCACGCTTGCAGTTTACCGACGAGGAACGGGAAACGCCAAAACTGCAACCCTACATCAAAAAATCGGAAAAAGCAGCCGACAAACTGGACGCAGCAAAGGCAGCTCTCCCGAAGCAGAAGAAACTTGTAAAAGAGCGCACCTTTGAGGAAACCACCGGAAAGGCAAAGACCCGTTTACGCTTTGAAGAACAGGAAAAGCCGATACCCGGCGGCAAAGCCCACAGTAACCCGTTATCCCACCCCGCGCAGGAAGCGGGTATTTTTGTTCACAACAAAATCCATAGCGTCGAGAAAGATAATTCCGGTGTGGAGGGCGCGCACAAATCGGAGGAACTTGCCGAGCGCGGCGCAAGGTACGGGACAAGAAAATTAAAACAGGGCTACCGCAGCCATAAGCTGAAACCCTACCGGGAAGCGGCAAAGGCAGAACAGGCAGCGTTTAAGGCAAACGTCAATTTTCAGTATCACAAAGCCTTGCAGGAGAACCCGCAGCTTACAAGCAATCCCTTTTCCCGGTTCATGCAGAAACAGAAAATCAAACGCCAGTATGCAAAAACCGTAAAGAAAAGCGGCTCAGCCACCGCCAAAGCTGCCGCCGGAGCGTCCCAAACAGCAGCAAAGAAAGCGGCTGCCTTTGCAGGACGACACCCGGCAGGCGTGATAATCGCTATCGCCGCGCTGCTTCTGTTCATCATGGTATCCGTAGGGCTTTCCTCTTGTGGGGCAATGTTTTCCGGCAGCATGAACAGCGTGTTAGGGACTTCCTACACGTCCGAGGACAGCGACCTTGTGGCAACGGAACAGAGCTATGCTGCAATGGAAAATGAGCTGCAACAGGAAATTGACAATATCGAAAGCACCCACAGCGGCTATGATGAATACCGCTATGACCTTGATACTATCGGGCATAACCCCCACGAATTAGCGTCGTACTTGACTGCCCTTTTGCAGAGTTACACCCCGCAGAGCGCACAGGCAGAGCTAAAACGGCTGTTCGGCTTACAGTACACCTTGACGCTGACGGAAGAAATCGAGATACGCACCACCACCGACGAGGAGGGCAACGAGGAAGAATACGAATACCGTATCTTAAATGTGAAACTGACAAACAAGCCGATTGCTTCCCTTGCGGAAGAACTGCTGAACCCACAGCAGTTTGAAATGTTCAAGGTGTACTTACAGACACAGGGCAACAAACCGTTGATTTTTGGCGGCGGCTCTCCCGACGGAAGCCCGTCCGAGGATTTAAGCGGCGTGGAGTTTGTAAACGGCACACGTCCCGGAAACCCGGAGCTTATGGAGCTTGCAAAACAGCAGGTCGGAAACGTGGGCGGCTACCCTTACTGGTCTTGGTACGGCTTTAACAGCCGCGTGGAATGGTGCGCCTGCTTTGTGTCATGGTGCTACAATCAAGCCGGAAAAAGCGAACCCCGCTTTGCGGGCTGCGAATGGCAGGGCGTTCCTTGGTTCCAGTCAAGGGGACAATGGGGCGCACGCGGCTATGAGAATATCGCACCGGGCGACGCTATCTTTTTCGACTGGGATTTAGACGGCGTTGCCGACCATGTGGGGCTTGTGCTTGGCAGGGACGGAAGCCGCGTCTATACCGTTGAGGGCAATTCCGGCGACGCCTGCAAGATTAAAAGCTATGACCTCAACTATCAATGTATCAAAGGCTACGGGCTGATGAACTGGTAAGCAGCCCCGAAAAGAAAGGAGAATTTATTTTATGGCAAACAACAAAATCGACCGTATCAATAAGGAAATCGCAAAGACCCGCGAGAAAATCACAGAGTATCAGAACAAGTTAAAAGGACTGGAAGCGCAGAAAACCGAAGCGGAAAACCTTGAAATCGTGCAGCTTGTACGCGCTATGCGACTTACCCCGCAGGAATTAAATGCTATGCTGTCCGGCGGCGGTATTCCCGGCATGAACGCCGCACCCGCTACCGAAGCGGCAGACTACGAAGAACAGGAGGAAAATGCAGATGAAAAATAAACTCAAACAGACCATGACTGCCCTTTGTGCCGCCCTTATCCTTATGGGCGGTTTTTCTGTCCCTGCCTATGCACAGGGAGCAGCCGCAGAGCCACCCACAGAGGACGCGACCAACGACAGCAATGTAGTGGTGGAAGAACCGGAAACGCCGCCCCTTACCCCAAAGGGCAACGCAACACTGGTGGACGATTTCGGCGGCAATAAGCAGCTTATCACTGTTACCACCAAAGGCGGCAACTACTTTTATATCCTCATTGACCGGGCAGCCGAGGGGGAACAGACCGTACATTTCCTTAATCAAGTGGACGAAGCCGACCTTATGGCACTGACCGAAACTGGGGAAGCCACGAAAAAACCGGAAGTCTGCAACTGTACGGAGAAATGCGAAGCCGGAAAAGTAAATACGTCCTGCCCGGTATGTGCAACTACTCTGACAGGCTGCACAGGCAAGGAACCCACGCCAACACCCACCGAGCAGCCGGAAGAACCCAAAGAAAAAGACGGCAATCCCGGCGCGGTGCTTGCCTTAGTCCTCTTTGTGCTGCTTGGTGGCGGCGCGGCGTTCTACTACTTTAAGTTTGTAAAACCGAAGCATAACGTGAAAGGAAGCACCGACCTTGAAGATTTTGACTTTGAGGATTACGACGAGGACGAGCCGGAAGCAGATACCGGGGAAGTTTCCAAAGAGGAAGAAACGGAGGACAAGGAAGTATGACCCTGTTTACCGACAATCCCTTTGAAAAGATGATGATACAGAAGCCGGACTATGGCAAACGGGAAAAATCCCCGCCGGAGCTTTCTTCCCCACGCTGCGCGGGCTGCCCTTACAAGGGGCAGTCCCCTTGTGTGGGGTACTGTATGAGAAAACTGGAAAACAAACGACAGACCGAACGATAAAAGGAGGAATTATCATTGATTTTAGTTATCGCAGAAAAGCCCAGTGTGGCACAGACAATCGCTGCCGTACTTGGGGCAAAGGAAAAGAAAGACGGATTTCTCACAGGAAGCGGCTATATCGTTTCTTGGTGCGTGGGACATTTGGTAGGGCTTTCCGAAGCTGCCGCCTACGGGGAGCAGTATAAAAAGTGGAGCTATGACAGCTTACCGATTTTGCCGCAGGAATGGAAGTACACCGTTGCTTCTGACAAGGAAAAGCAATTCAAGACCTTAAAGGAACTTATGCACCGGGCAGACGTTTCCGAAGTCGTCAATGCCTGCGACGCGGGGCGCGAGGGAGAACTCATTTTCCGTTTTGTCTACGAAGTTGCCGGGTGCAGGAAGCCCACGCGCCGCTTGTGGATTTCCTCAATGGAAGAAGCTGCTATCAAAGAGGGCTTTTCTCATCTGAAGAACGGCGAAGCATACGACGCGCTCTTTGCTTCCGCATTATGCAGGGCAAAGGCTGACTGGCTAATCGGTATCAACGCCACCCGTCTTTTTTCTGTCCTTTACAACCATACCTTGAATGTGGGACGCGTACAGACCCCGACCTTAAAAATGCTTGTTGACCGGGACGCGGCGATTACCACGTTCAAGAAAGAAAAATACTATCATGTGCGCCTGTCCTTATCCGGCGCGGAAGCTGCAAGCGAAAAACTGTCTGACCGTTCCGAAGCTGACAGGCTGAAAGCTGCTTGTGAAGCGTCAAAAGCAGTCTGTACTTCCCTTGTGAAAGAGAAAAAGACCGCAGCCCCGCCGAAGCTCTTTGACCTTACTTCTTTGCAGAGGGAAGCAAACCGCCTGTTCGGATATACCGCAAAGCAGACCCTTGACCTTGCACAAGCCCTGTATGAAAAGCGTTTGCTTACTTATCCGAGAACCGACAGCGCATTTCTGACCGACGACATGGGCGACACAGCGGCGGGCATTATCAAGCTGCTTTGTGGGAAATTTTCTTTTATGGCGGGCATGGACTTTGCGCCGGAGCTTGCAAAAGTGCTGAACAGTAAAAAGGTATCAGACCACCATGCCATTATCCCGACTATGGAGCTTGCAAAGACCGACCTTGCCGCGCTGCCGGAAAGCGAAAGGAATATCCTTACCCTTGCCGGGGCGCGTCTGCTCATGGCGACCGCCGCAGTACATACCTTTGAAGCGGTTACGGCTACATTTGAATGTGCCGGACAGTCCTTTACCGCAAAGGGAAAAACAGTGCTGTACGACGGGTGGAAAGAGATTGACCGCCGTTACCGGGCAGCCTTAAAGAACAAGCCCGAAACGGACGACGCAGACAGCGACACAGAAAAGACCCTGCCGCCATTTACCGAGGGACAGACCTTTGAAAATCCGGCGGCAACGGTAACGGAACATGACACAACACCGCCAAAACCTCACAACGAAGCGTCGCTGCTCTCTGCTATGGAGCACGCCGGAAGCGAGGACACCGACCCGGACGCAGAACGCAAAGGGCTTGGAACTCCCGCCACCCGCGCCGCCGTCATTGAAAAACTGGTAAAGGGCGGTTTTGTGGAGCGAAAAGGCAAGCAGCTACTTCCCACAAAGGACGGTATCAACCTTGTGTGCGTCCTGCCGGACACCTTGACAAGCCCGCAGCTTACCGCAGAATGGGAAAACAATCTGACACAGATTGCAAAAGGCAAGGCAGACCCCGCCGCATTTATGGAGGGTATTGAGAATATGGCGCGGGAACTGGTAAAGACGTACCCGTTTCTTTCTGATGATAAAGCGCAGATGTTCAAGCCGGAACGGGAAGCGTTGGGAAGCTGCCCCCGCTGCGGTTCTCCTGTCTATGAGGGCAAGAAGAATTACTATTGCAGCAATAAGGAATGTATCTTTACCATGTGGAAAAATGACCGTTTCTTTGAAGAACGAAAAGTAACCTTTACCCCGAAGATTGCCGCCGCGCTCTTACAATCCGGCAAGGTAAATGTGAAAAAGCTCTATTCCCCAAAGACGGGCAAGACCTACGACGGAACTATCGTATTGGCTGATACGGGCGGGAAATATGTCAACTACCGGGTGGAGCTTCCGAAGAAAAAATAACTGAATAGCAAGCATAGGAAAAGAGTACCCTTTTCCGTAAAATTCCTGCTTTCTCTACCGAGAACGGCGGGGATTTTTGCTTGTTGGGAAGTTTCCCAAACCCTCTGAAATCTTGAAAAAATATCTAAACTCTTTGGCAAAAACGCGGGCGCGGGGTACTGAATGATGAAACTGGAAAGCGCAGCGTCCGCGCTGCCTTTGGGAAAGGAGGTTACACATGGCAAATTTACGGGACACCGTAAAAGACTATCAAGAAGAATTAAGGGACGGTATCGCTTGGGTGGCGTTTTGGAAAACGGGACGTTCTTGGAACGCGGAATATTTCCACCTTGAAATGGGCGATATTCTCTACCCGGAGGACAGAAGCCGCATGGAAGAAATCAAACAGGCTGACCCTGCCGCCGTTGTGGTAAACGGCTATTATTCCGGCTATCTTGGCGAGGACAGGAACCTTGACGAACTGACCGCCGGGGTGCGCCGCCACTACGAAAACGGATATAGCAATATCGGGGAATTTATCGAAGCCCACGACGACAGGCTGCCGCCGGAGCTTATCGAGGAAGCAAGAGCCGCCGCCCACGCTGCGGGGCTGCCTTTTTCTGAAAAAGCCTACCGGGGCGGCGAAGAACCCGACCCCTATCTATTTGACGGGAGCATGAGCATGGAGGACTACGAGCTTATGCACCGCATGATTGAGAAAGAAAGGAGTGAGCGCATGGAAGAAACGATTTTAAGCGGGTATCTTTCTAATCTTGGAAAGTACACCGAGGGCAGACCTGCGGGCGAATGGGTATCATTCCCCACGACTGCTGAACATTTGAAAGAAGTCTTTGACCGTATCGGGATAGACGGCAAAAACTACGGGGAGCTGCACATCACAGAATATCAGTCCTCTATTCCGGGACTGGCAGGGAAATTGACCGAGCTTGAAAGCCTTGACGAACTGAACTATTTGGGCGAGCTTTTGAAAATGCAGTTTGACGACGACCGGGAAAAATTTGCTGCGGCTATCACATACGGCGACCATACAAGGGACTTGCAGGACATTATAAACCTTGCACAAAATCTTGACTGTTACTGGATTTATCCGTCCGTAAAAACCGAGGAAGATTACGGGCATTATCTGATTGAAGAACTGGACGAGTTGGAGCTGCCGGAAGAAGCAAAAAACTATTTTCTCTATGAGGAATACGGGCGGGACGCTGCTATCAATGACGGGGGCAGATTTACCGAGCAGGGATATATCTACAACAACCGCAACACCTTTACACAGTGGTATGACGGACGGGACGTGCCGGAGGAATATCGGGTAACACCGCAGCCGCCAGTACAGGAAAAGGAACAGGCAGACCTTGACGCTGCCGCAGCCATACCGACCACTGCCACAGAGCAGCCCCCGGTTCTCCCGATTATCCTATCTTCCGAAAAGCCCGCCAACAAAATGAAAGAGATTACCGACCGACTGGAACAGGGCATTTTGGGGATTTATGAAAGCGACCGTTACGCCGACTATCTGCGTACTATGTCTAAATTCCATGATTACAGCCTAAACAATACAATCCTTATCGCCATGCAGGGCGGCAACCTTGTAAAAGGCTATAAACAATGGGAAAAGGAATTTGACCGCCATGTAAAGCCGGGGGAAAAAGCTATCAAGATAATTGCGCCCGCGCCCTTTACCGTTAAGAAACAGGTGGAAAAAATCGACCCGGACACGCAAAAGCCTGTTTTCGATAAGAACGGGAAAGCCGTTACCGAGGAAAAGGAAATCCAAATCCCCGCCTTTCGTGTGGTATCTGTTTTTGACGTGTCGCAGACCGAGGGTAAGGAGTTGCCCGACCTTGGGATAAAGGAGCTTACGGGCGACGTGGAACAGTATCAGGATTTTTTCGCTGCCCTTGAAAAAACTTCCCCCTTTGCTATGGGATTTGAAGCACTAAGCGGCAGTATAAAAGGACGCTGCAATTATGAGGAAAAGTGTATTCTCATCAACGAGGGCATGGACGAATTGCAGAATATCAAGACCGCTATCCATGAAATTGCCCATGCGACACTCCATGACATAGACAAAGACGCGCCGGAACGTCCCGACCGCCGCACCCGCGAGGTACAGGCAGAAAGCGTCGCCTATGTCGTTTGCCAACACTACGGGCTTGATACGTCGGACTATTCCTTTGGATATATCGCCGGGTGGAGCAGCGGAAAAGAACTTGCAGAACTGAAAGGCTCTCTTGAAACAATCCGCAGCACCGCCGCAAGTCTGATTGATACCATAGACGGACATTTTGCAGAAATCCAAAAGGCACAGGATAAGGAACAGACCACCGAACAGGCACAGACCCCACAGGAAGCTACCATACAGCCCGAAGCAGAAGCAGCCGCGCCGGAGCTTCCCGAAGAAACAGCCCCGGTACAGGAAAAAGAAGCACAGACCGAGCCGGAAGCTGATACAGGCGCAAGCAGCGAAGCACCACAGCCGGAACAAGCTGCACCCGCCGCACCTTATTACACAATCAACGAAGCTGCCGCCAAACGTGCAAAGGACGCAAACAGTTTTTCCGATTATAAGCAAGGCAGCGCGACGGCTGAATACAGGCACTATGTAGATGAAGCCGTACAGCTTGCAGAAAGGCAGAAACAGCGGGTAGACCCGATGTACCATGAGAAAATCGACAGCCTGCTTGACACCTACGCCCGGAAACTGGCGGCGAACATGAACAAAGGCTATGAGATTGACGCGCGTGTTCCCTCTATCCTCATTGCGGGCGGCTCTAACTTCCCCACAAGGAAGAAAGAAAAGCAGAACGCAGCCCGCGACAGCAATTACCGGGAATGGCAGGACATACAAGGACTTCTTGATAAAATCCGCAGTACCGGCATGGGCGGTATCAGTGCAGACGACCCGCAGGCAGTACAGAAGTTAGAAAAGAAACTGGAAAGCCTTGAAAAATCACAGGAAACCATGAAAGCCGTAAACGCCTATTACCGTAAGCACAAGACCCTTGACGGCTGCCCGCATTTGTTGCCGGAACAGCTTGAAAAATTAAAAGCGGACATGGCGAGCAGTTGGCATTTGGGGGACAAGCCCTTTGCGACTTGGGCGTTATCCAACAACAGCGCGGAAATCCGGCGCGTGAAAGACCGTATCAAATCCCTTTCACAGCAAAAAGAAATCGGTTTTGTGGGTTGGGAATTCGACGGCGGCAAGGTGGAAGCAAACACCGAAGCGAACCGTCTGCAAATCTTCTTTGAGGATAAGCCGGACGAAGCTACGCGGGAAGCCTTAAAAAGCAACGGCTTCCGTTGGTCGCCAAAAGCCGGGGTATGGCAGCGGCAGCTTACCAGTAATGCCTACTATGCGGCTGATTATATCAAAGCGATTGCACCCCTTACCGGGGAAAAGCCTACCGAGTTACAACGGGCGCATATCCGGGCGCAAAAGATAGCTGCACAAGAACAACCCGTACAGGAGCAGCCGGAACAGGAAGCCCCACAGGACAAAGACACCTTTTCCATTTATCAGATTAAGGGCGGGGACGAAACAAGGGATTTGCACTTTGAACCTTACGACCGTCTGACTGCCGCCGGACACCGGGTAGACGCGAAAAACTATACACTTGTCTATTCCGCACCTCTTACGCCGGGGACTTCTCTTGAAGATATTTACACCCGCTTTAATATTGACCACCCGAAAGATTTTAAGGGACACAGCCTTTCCGTTTCCGACGTGGTGGTGCTTCATCAGAACGGACAGGACACCGCCCACTATGTAGACAGCTTCGGTTATAAGGAAGTGCCGGAGTTTTTGCAGCCGGAAAACTATCTGAAAGCTGCCGAACAGACCACCGAGCAAAACTACAACATGATTGACAGACAGATAAACAACACCCCGACCGCTGCGGAACTGGAAGAAAAAGCAAAAGCCGGGGAACAGATTTCCCTTGCAGAATACGCCGAAGCATTGAAAACCGATAAAGGACGCGGCAAGCCTGCTAAACAGGAAAAGCCCTCTATCCGGGCGCAGCTTAAAGCAGCGAAAGAACAGACACCGAAGAAACAGGCAAAACAGAAAACACAGGATTTGGAAAGGAGCTGACCTATGAAGTTACAAAAATTTGAAAATGTGGACGTTATCGCTTCCCTTGAAGCCATAATGAAACAGAACACCGCTTTTTATCAGAGCGATTTTGACATAGACAAACAGATTTTGCAGAAAGCGGCGGTAAGCCCTATCCCGGAGGACAAACGGCTTTTGTGGTTTTCCCGCCCGTCCGGGACGTGCTGCTTCCGGGAACGGGACGTTTTTCTAAAGGACACAAGGCAGCATAATACATGGCGGTTTTACGGGGAACAGACCCGCGATACTATCCTTGCCTATGCGGTGGAACTGACAGGCACAGAGCAGGAAAAAATCAAGGGCAATCTTTATGAACTGGATTATTTGCAGCATTTCCGGGAAGTAATCGAAAAATCAATCCCTGCCGACAACTACACGCTGATTTATGAGCATGGGGAGCTGACAAAGCCTGCCGGACAATATTTTGACGGGGACACTGACCCGCAACTTGGAAAGTTTATACGTTTTAAAGCACAGCCAAACGACCCGGAAGCCTTAAAAAGCCTTTTGAGGGAACAGCAGAAAAAACGAACACCGCATACGCAGGGGGATTTTCAGTTACATATCGCCGCCCTGCACGACAGACGGATTGAAACGGAAGCCCGCCGGATTATAGAAAATGTAAAAGGACTTGGAGAACCGGACAGCCCCGAAAAGACCCATTGTGCAGTAGAGCTTTCTCCCTATTTTGTTCCACTGGCAACGGATAAGGACATGGAACGCCTGTTTTCCATGCTCCCTTACAAAAACCTTTCTTTTTCCACGTTGGAGGGCAGGCATGGCATTTATGCGCTGATAGATAAAAGCGAGAGGAAGAAAGAGATGAAACAGTCCCGTCCCTCTGTCCGGGCGCAGTTACAAACAGAAAAATCCCCAAAAGTCCCGAAAAAGACAGCAAAATCAAAACATCACGAATTGGAGGTATGAGCATGATTAGACTGACCGTTGAAGAAATGAACCTGTTGAGTATTTACCATGAGGGAAGCAAGGCACAGCTTATGGAAAATATGACGGCTGCGCTGCCGTTCATGGACGAGGATATGCGCCCCTTTGCAGAGCGCACCTTACAAAAAATCTCCCCGCTAACAGAAAACGAGTATGCGGAGCTTGCCATTTTCGCCGCTGATGAGGTATGACCGGGGGTAAGCGGCTCACGCCGCCACAGAGCCGGAAAGTCAACAGCCTTGTAAAAAAGGAGTGCTGCAACTGCGAGCGCGGACACTGTATCTTACTGGACGACGGGGAGGAATGTGTCTGCCCGCAGCTTATTTCCTATTCACTTCTATGCAAGTGGTTTCAGACCGCCGTACTTCCCCTTGATAAGCTGCTGTATGCAGAGCTTTTCAAGACCGAGGATAAAAAGCGTTGTAGTGAGTGCGGCACGTTCTTTGTATCAAAATCAAACAGCGTCAAATACTGCCCGGATTGCCGGAAGCGGATTACCCGCAGACAGGCAGCCGAGCGCATGAGGAAACGGCGTGCGGCGGTTACGCAATAAGGGCAAAAAAAGCCTTGATTTACAGGGCATAAATGACGTGAAACTGGCATAGGCGATACAGAATACCTTTTCCATTAAAATTAGGGTTCTACTGCGTAACATTTTAAAATCAGTATCTATAAAAGAAC
This sequence comes from Dorea sp. Marseille-P4042, assembly GCF_900290215.1. Lineage (NCBI taxonomy): Bacteria > Bacillati > Bacillota > Clostridia > Lachnospirales > Lachnospiraceae > Dorea > Dorea sp. Marseille-P4042. The sequence goes on from NZ_OLMI01000002.1 coordinate 635,406, forward strand.
AGGGTGCGGGAGGTCATTACTGGCTTCCTGCGCCCTGTTCTTTTTGTGTCTGACTGTCTTTATCCTGCATTTCCGGCTTCGGCTGTAATTCTTTTTCTATCCGGTTCCGGTAATGGGTTTTCCTGCGGTAAAAATATTTTGTTACTTCCTGTTCCGGCAGCCATATCCCCGCTGCTTCTATCCGTTCCATAACAGCGGCAACGATTTCCCGGTTGTTGCGTTTATGCGGCTCCTGTCCCTTTTCTATCCAAAGGCGGCGGTATTCTTCATAAAGCCATGTACTGATAGTTTCTTTTTGCCGTTGCTTCAAATGTCGGAACTGCTTATCTGTCCGCAGCAGCTTCCCGTCTACCTTTTTATGATTTTTTGTCCCGATTTCTTTGTTCCTCTCTTTCCATTTCTTCAAGGGGAAATTGGGGGAGGGCTTCTATCAGCTTCATTGTGATATACTGGCGCATATCTTCATCAATTTCCAGTTTGAATGTTCCGTCCGGCTGACGTTTCTTTACAGTTGCCTGCCTGTCGATTTCGTCCTTGTAGCACATAAGCACCTTTTCCACCGCCCATGTTTCTCCGGCAACGGCGGCGCGTATGGTTTCATAATCGGGTATTGTTTGGTCTGCCATGTTTTCACGCTCCTGTCTGTATTGGAATACCTTTATCCTACCACGCTTTTATAGATATTTCTACTGTAAGTGTTCGGCTTCCCTGCCCCGTTCCGGTTCTTTTTCCAGTCTTAAAATACTGTCTATGTTCTGTTTGATAATGTCGTATTCCTTGACCTGTTTTTTCAGCTTATCATAATCAACGTAAAGGGCTTCTTTCTGCGCTTGGAGCTTCCCGTATTCTTCCTGCATGGCAGCGAGATTGGGGAGTTTGGTAATGCCCGCCGCTTTCAGTGCCTTTGCCGCTGCTTCATGGAGTATCAGACCGCTTTCCTGCTTTGCCCGGTATGCGTCCTTATCCTTTGCCTTGCGGTATGCTTCATAGACTGGTTTTGTCTTTTGATAGGTGGCAACGTGCTTCATCAGCACCGTCATATCAGCAAGACGCTTTTCCACATTCTTTAATGCGTCTGCTTTCTTTTCATTTTCCGCATTTATTTCCTCAATCCGGCTGACTAAATCCGCGTACTGCTCAATCTGATGTTCCGTCAAGAAATTCATGGTCTTTGCCGCCAGTTTCAGATTATGGATTTTCGCCCACTGTTCATACCCCCGGCTCTCTTGTGCCTTGATACTATTTTCAATGTCGATAAGCAGCGATACGCCGCGCTGCTCTTTGGGAGCTTTCGCCGCCTTTGTGCGTTTGCCCTCTATCCGTTCTCTGATTGCTTCCTCTGTATAATCTGCACCGAGAGTTTTCAGACGGGTAAAGCGTTCCTGTCCGGGAGCGCGGCAGGAGATATATTTTCCCGGCTTTATCTCATAGCCCGCAGCTTGTAACCGCTGCAACAATTCTTCAAAACTTGCCACTTGGGGGATAAGCGTATCAACGGCAATTTTTAGCTTGCCTTTCCAACTTGTACCGACCTTTTCCGCTTGATATTCTGCATAGCTTTTTCCCTTGCTGCCTTTGCCCGGAACGACGACGGACAGCCCGTTTTCCCGACACAGCTTATCGCTCATATTCCGTATGCCGTAGTAGCTGCGCTTATTGGAATTGTACTTATGGTAGTCAACAAAGTTGACCGCGCAAAAAATGATGTGGTTATGGATATGCCCCTTGTCTATGTGGGTAGTTAGGACGTATTCGTGCTGTCCCTTTGTTGCTGCGTCGGCAAGCTGCTTTCCGATTGCATGGGCTTTCTCACAGTCCACCTCTCCCGGTTCAAACGATTGTATCAGATGAAAGGCTAAGTTGTTCCCTTTCTGCCGAGCCTGCGACAAAGTATATTCAAACTCAATATCTGCCGTTTCATAGCTGCACCCAAAGGAGGACACAAGTGTTTTCCCGTCTGTCTTATCCGGGTTTTGGATATAATCAAGGGCTTTGCTCAACGTGCTTTTAATAGGCTTAATCTTTGTAACCGCCATATCTCCGCAAGCACCCCCTTTATTTCCTCTATGTCCTCTTGGTAGACGCTGCCTGTCGCATTGACACGCTTTGCAATCTGATTGATGTTGACCCCGATTTTCTGTATCTCCGCTGTCATGGCTTTTATATCGCTATGGTCTGTCTGAATGATATAGCCGTCAATGGCAATCTTGCGAAGATACGCCGCCATGTTTTGGGTAGGGACGAGCTTCATTTTCTGCTTAATCAATGCCCGTTCTTCCTCTGTTACATAGAATTTGATTTGTACTTTTCTTTTGCGTCCGTTCATGCAATCGTTCCTTTCCATTCCGAGGGTTTGGGACACTTCCCAACAAGCAATTTTTAACCGACGCACCGCAGGGCGGGAGGGCGAAAATACGGAAAAGGGTACTCTTTTCCTATGCTTGCTAAGAAAGTTTTTTATCTTTTATGTCCTTATTTCCCTCTACGGAGAAAAAACCATTTTGCCGAACTTATGCAAAAGAAAAACGCTGCAATCTCAAAAAAGATTACAACGCTTCCGAAAATCCATATTCAATTTTGCCGGACGTTTCTATTTGTCCTCTTTTTCGACTTCTGAAATTTCCTTTGCGGTTGCTGTTACAATCCGTATGCCGTTATCGCTCATATCATCAAGCAGAGCGTCGAGCTGCCGCCGCTTTGTATCTTTTCCGACGGGCGTATCTAAAAGAAACTGGTCTACGGATATATTGTAACGGAGCATAAGCTCAAAAAAGATTTGCAGACTGGGGTGCTGTCCTTTATTCTCAATATTCGCAAGGTAGCGAGGGGAAATATACATTTCATCACTTACCTGTTTGCGGCTTTCCTTGCGTCCTGTCCGCGCAGCTTTTATCGCTTCTCCAAAGGCTTTGAAGTCATATTTTTCTACTGGTCTTTTTGCCATATTTATTCACCCAGTTACATTTTACTGTTCCCCTTTCTTCTTGGATATGTCTATACAGTTCCACTAATTAGCCATAATAATTCATATTTATATACTTGCTATTATTCGTATGTCCGACTATAATTATACTGATATGATTTGTAGAAAGGACTTGGGTGTTATGGAATATATGTCTTGCCCCGAAGCAGCGAAGAAATGGGGAATTTCTGAAAGGCGGGTACAGGTACTTTGCAGAGAAAACCGCATACCGGGTGTTTCAAAACTTGGATATATGTGGCTGATACCAAAGGACGCTGAAAAACCGATTGACGGGAGAACAAAACGAGGAAAGGAGCTGCACCATGAATAAAGTTTTGATTATAGATGATGATAAAGAGCTTTGCGCTCTTATGAAAAAGTGCATAGAGCAGGAAAAATTATCAGCCGTAACTGTATATAACGGTATTGAGGGGGTTCGTCTAATTGATGAAAATAAAGATAGCTATTCCCTTATTATTTTGGACGTAATGCTGCCGGATATAGACGGGTTTCAGATTCTCCAAAAAATTAGAGATACAAGCAATATCCCGGTGCTTATGCTTACTGCAAAAAGCAGCGAAGAAGATAAGGTTTTCGGTCTGCGACTGGGAGCAGACGACTACTTGACAAAGCCATTTGGTATTAACGAGCTTTTGGCGCGTGTCAATTCCCTTATCCGGCGATATACCACCTTAAACCCCTTTACGGCAGACATAGACAGCATATCGTTGAAAGATATGGTAATTGACAAATTAAATCGTACAGTTACGGTCAAAGATATTCCCGTTTTGCTTACAGGAAAAGAATTTGATTTACTTCTCTTTCTTGCTTCCAACAAAGGACGAGTATTTACCAAAAAACAAATTTATTCACAGGTATGGGAGGAAGAATACGCTTTTGATGATAGCAATATTATGTCTTTTATTAGCAAATTAAGGAAAAAGATTGAGCCAGACCCCGACCACCCCTTTTACATTTTAACTGTCCGGGGTGTCGGCTACCGTTTTAACAAGGAGGCGTAACATGGATATAAATGTTTATCTTTTCATAGTGATAGCCCTTATGCTGCTTATTATTATGTATCTCCTTTTTGTCTTACGGCGTGTGCGGACACAGCTTGCGCTGATAAAAGACGCCTTAGAGGATATAAAGGGCGGGAATTTGAACCGACGTATTTTAGCAGGCGAAAACGATATGACAAAAACAATTTGCTATGACATTAACAAAATAGCAGTAAACAGTCAGGCGCAGCTTATACGGCAAAGACAATCTGAACAGGCATATAAACGGCTGATGACAAGTCTTTCACATGATGTAAAGACCCCGCTTGCTTCTCTTGTAGGTTATCTGGAAGCGGTTGAAAACAAAATTGTTATTGGAGAGGAAAAGGACGAATATATCCATGTCGCACATGAAAAAGCCCACTATATGAAATCCTTTGTGGAAAATTTGTTTGAATGGGTAAAACTGGATTCCGGAGAGCAGATTTTTCATTTTGAAAAATTTGACCTTAACGAGTTATCCCGCAACATTATAGCGGATTGGATTCCCGTCTTAGAAAGCAATCATTTTGAATATGAGTTTGTCATACCCGAAACAGAGTATTTTATTCACATAGATGTAAACGCATATACCCGCGTACTTAACAATCTTTTTCAAAATATTATTATCCATAGTGCGGGAGATAAAATGGCACTGCATATTTGTGAAGATATACAACAAGCTAAAATTATAATTTCAGATAATGGAAAAGGAATAGCTCCCGATAAGCTGCCACATATTTTTGAAAGAATGTACCAGTGCGACCAGTCGCGGTCTGCAAAGGGAAATGGTTTAGGACTGGCGATTGCTAAAGAGCTTATCAGTGTTCACAAAGGAACCATTACCGCTGAAAACAGCTCTGATAAAGGGACTGTATTTACTATATTGCTTCCCAAAGCCCTGTAAATAATGCGGGGCTTTCCTGCTATAAAACAAGAAAAAAGCAAGGTTTCGGCAAGGTTATGGCAAGGTTGATACTATATAATGGGAGGTAGAAAGGAGGAAAAGACAATGACTATCATTTCTACTGAAATGCTGAAATGGAAACGCAATAAGACAGTCTTAGGTATCTTTATTCTAACTGCAATTTTAGGAATATTCGCAGTTGAACGTGCTTTCAGTATATCAAGAAGTAGCTCACTAATGAATAGTTTTAGTGATTTATACACATTGGCATTTAAGAACCTTACAAGTTTGTTTCTGCCTATTGTGTTGAGTATGTTTGCAACCACATTGTTCTTTGATGAACAGAAAAATGATACCTTAAAAGGACTTCTGATTATTCCGATTTCCAAAACGCAACTTTATTTTTCAAAGATAGCAGTGGTAATTTTTATGTCATTAGCACTATGTCTGCTTACTTTTGCAATCTGTATTCTTGGCGGCTTTCTTGCAGGCGGCTTTACAGATTTGAATACGGAAACAATTTTACAGGCGGGATTATTATTTTTAGCCGGTGGCGTGTTAGTTCCACTTGCAATGCTCCCCGTTATTTTTTTAGCAACATTGGCAAAGGGATATGTTCTACCGATTGGGGCTGCATTACTTTATCTTGTGCCTGTCGTGCTTATTCCGTCGGGGATTATGGGACTGCACCCACTGGCGAGTGTTATGGGAATTTATCCCTATATTTCATCTGACGCAGCAGAAATGGTTAAGAAATGGGCGGGAGGAATAGAAATAACTATATCTCCGAATATCTGTTTAATTTCTCTTTTGGTAATTGGAAGTATTTCAGCCATTGTTTCCGTACTTGCATTGCGGAAACAGACCTATTGAAAGTGAGGATATATGATGAATAAATATGTAATTGAAACAAAACAACTGACAAAAACTTATGGAGAGCAAACGGTAGTCAATTCTGTTAATATCCATGTGAAACAAGGACAGATATATGGGCTGTTGGGGCGTAATGGGGCGGGTAAAACCACAATTATGAAAATGATTTTGGGGTTGACCGATATTACTTCCGGCGAAGTAGACGTATTCGGTCAAAATATCAAAGGGAGGGAAAAAAGAGTATATCCCCGGATTGGTGCTATTATTGAAACACCCGGCTTTTATCCGAATTTAACAGGTACGGAAAACTTGGAGATATTTGCAAAACTGCGCGGTACTGCTGCGCCAAATGCAGTAAAAAACGCCTTGGAGATTGTCGGTCTGCCTTATCGGGACAAAAAATTGTTTAGCAAGTATTCTCTTGGAATGAAGCAGCGTCTTGGAATAGCAAATGCTATTTTACATGACCCTGAACTGCTAATCTTAGATGAACCCACAAACGGTCTTGACCCGATAGGCATTGCAGAAGTAAGGGACTTTATTAAGACTTTAAGTATCGAGCGCGGAAAAACAATTCTTATTTCCAGTCATATTCTGTCCGAAATTGCACTACTGGCTGATGACATCGGCATTATTGACCATGGTGTACTACTGGAAGAAAACAGCATGAATGAGCTACAAAAGAAAAACAGTAAGTATATACTTCTGCAAGTTTCTGATATACCGAAAACTTCTCTTGTTTTGGAAAGGCAGTTTGGGGTTACCGAATATTCCGTACAGGACGAACACACCCTGCGGATTTATGACACTTCGTTGGATATGGCTGCTGTCAATAAAGCTCTTGTGGTACAGGATATAGCTGTTATCAGTTCTCAGCTATGCAATGATACATTAGAGGACTATTTCAAAAAAATCACAGGAGGAGAAGGAATTGCTTAGGCTGATACAGGCAGAGTTTCTTAAACTGCGTCGAAAAAAATTTATTGTGTTAATGCTGTTATCCGCTCTTTTCATGCCACTTCTTGCAGTTTTTTATTTCAGAAGTGCTGATAAAACAGTTATTGAACCATTACAATTTTATAAGTGGACTACATTCAGCTATACAGCTTGGATTATACTTCCTGTTGTATTGGGTTTGGTTTCTACTATGCTCATGTATGACGAAAATCAAAACGATATGCTCAAACAGTTGTGGATTATACCGATTAGCAAGACAGGATATTTTTTTAGCAAATTTATTGTTGTACTGTCTTATTCCGTTTGTTTTATGTTGCTTACAGCCATAGCGTCTGTATTTTTCGGTATGCTTCCCGGTTATATAACCTTTGAATGGAATAGTATCAGTTATCTATTTAAGAAATGTATTGAAATCGCCATACTTACCGCATTTTCCATATTACCACTTTTAGCGGTTGCAGCTGCCGGGAAGAACTATATACTCCCTGTATGTGTGACACTGGTTTACACCTTTCTTAGCTTTATTTTGCTTATGGTTAATATGTACCTACACCCTCTATCCAGTGCAACAGCAATTATCATGCGAGATATTCCCGGTGTTATTTTGGCACAGGAAGTCAATATTCCGGCTGCACTTTTTTGTATCGGTATATGGACTATTGTTTCTATCGTATTTGCGTACATTTCCTTAAAGCATAGAAAGTGAGTGATTGAATGATGAAAGAATTGATTTGGGCAGAACATCAAAAACTCCGACGTTCAAAAATTGTGTTGGTCGCCATATTCGCAGTTATTATGGTTGCAATTATTGTTTTTACTCAAGGGCAGTTTTCTTTTGGGGAAAAACGCTATATAGATGACGCAGGGTGGTTTATGAACGCAGCACAGTCTTTAGCAACTTTTTTTGTTCTTCCTGCGGTTATTGCACTTTTGGGGAGCTATATGATTTGTCGTGAGGAACAAGAAGATACTATTAAATCATTACGTTTAATTCCTATAAGTGAAGCTAAAATGACGATTGCAAAATTACTTATTACTTTTGCATTTAGCGTACTCTTTTATTTGCTGCTTTTCGGCATTACATTTTTAGTTGAAGTTATTTTACATTTTAGGGGCTTGTCTATCAAAATGATTTTAAGTTTTTTCAAAATCTATTTACTTGACGGCATTGGGATTTTCTTTGCTATTGCACCTGTTATTGCGGTTGTATCAAGAATAAAGAAAGGCTATTGGCTTGCTTTGATTTTTACAGTAATTTATTCTTTTGCAGGATTATTCACAAGTATATCCGATGTTCTTTCGGCTTGCTATCCTATTACTGCTACATTCAATATTTCCGGCTATTATTCTGCCACCTTTGGAGAAATCATTATTAGCCTTATGAGTTTGTTCTTTTGTGGATTGTTTTCTGTCTTGATTTTAATATCTAAAAAAACAATCAAAAATAAGTAATGATACAACCAACATCTGCCGGACGACGGCAAAGAAAAAAAGCCGTCGCAGAGCAGCCATATTTTCACGCGCCTATTCTATTTCGGCGGCTTTGATTTTCAGAGCCGCCGTTTCTTTTTGTCTGTACGACGACCCTTAACCATGTAGACATGGCGGCTTTAGGAGGTAGCCGCCATGAGTTATAAACCACAACAACAAATTCTTACATTCTTTGATTTATCAAAAAAAGCCCGACCGCCACCGGGGATATTCCTACCCTTAGATATGAACTATTAAATCATCTAAATACTTTTTATTATTCCTATGCGCCTGTCCGCGTTTTTTTGCGGACGGGCGCATTTTGTATGCTTAAAAAAATTTTTGAAAAAATTTCCGAAAATATTTGGCATTTTTTCAAAGCTCCGTATTACCCCGCGAAAAGGGGGAAGCACCACCAACTTTCAACGAGAAAGGAGGTGAGAATGTGGAACCTAATAGCAGGGAGTTTTATAAGCAATGTTCTTTTCAGAAGTATTGCAATGCGGTATTGCACAATGAAGCGTGCGACGCTCATAGAGAGCTTCGTACACATAAGGCAAAGGAAGTAACCTTTTCCGACATGACCTTAGATGAAGCGCGACAGCTACATACCTTTGATGAATATTTCAAACGGGAAACTGCTGAAACCGTCTTTGAAAAAGCCGGAAAGAAAATCACGCCGAAGTTGCTTCTTGAAGCAATCCGTACTTTGCCGGAAGAAAAGCGCAAAGCCATATTGCTGTATTATTTCGAGGGAATGAGCGATACAGAAATTGCAGAGTTGCTCAATACACCGAGAAGTACAATACAGTACAGACGGACAAGCTCTTTTGAACAATTAAGAAAATATTTGGAGGAAAATGCTGATGAATGGGACGAATGGTAATCAACCCGGCTACCCTGAAAATGCCCTTGTTCCTTATCCTGTCATTGTGGCAGCGACAAAGGGCGACCCGGACGCTATGAAAATGGTCTTGCAGCATTTCAGCGGTTATATAGCCCGTTTATCCATGCGAAAGTTATATGACGAGCGTGGAAATGTTTATTTTGGTATAGACAACGACATTCGGGAACGGCTGCAAGCCAAACTGATGATGGCTGTCCTCAATTTTAGAACAGAGAAATAACCGCAATCGGCGGTGGAACGTCTTTACTCCCCCTTTTCCGTTCCGCTGCTGACGCGGCAGCACAGCCATTTTGAACCTTGACAAAGAAAGCGACGCAAGAGAACGGCGACGCAGCATAAGGCAAATCGGATACGTTCCTTTTGTGCCGAGCCATGCGGTGGGTACGCCATGACCTTTTTCTTAACCGAAAAGCGAGCGAGAAATACCACACCGTAAAGTAGGGATAGCACCCTGCGGGCGATAACGCACAGAATATATAATGATACTTCCTTACAGCCATAGTCCGAGCGTTAGAAGCGTCGCAGGCAATGGGTAGGGCTTCGGCAGACCGCCGGAGGGGTGCAACTCCCATGAGGTTACGCTAATAGCCGTCCGATTAAAGCCTATGTCACAGATTGATTTTTGACCCGTTAAGAAAGGGGGACGACAAATTGAACAATAACGACGTGCCGATTTGGGAAAAGTACACGCTTACCATAGAAGAAGCAGCAAAATATTTCCGTATCGGAGAAAGCAAGCTGCGGAAACTGGCAGAAGAAAATCCCGTCCCGGACTGGGTAATGATGAACGGAAACCGTATTCAGATTAAGCGTAAGCAGTTTGAAAAAATGATTGATACGGTGGACGCAATCTGATAGTGAAATCGAGCCTTGAATGTGGTACAATGTAGTCAAGCATATCAAGGCTCTTTCCATTATGGAAAGGAGCATAACGATGTCGGAAAAAAGACGGGATAATAAAAATCGTATTCTCCGAACCGGAGAGAGCCAGAGAAAAGACGGAAGATATGCCTACAAATATATAGATACCTTTGGGAAACCGCAGTTTGTTTATTCTTGGAAGTTAGTGCCTACGGACAAAACCCCGGCAGGAAAGCGCGACGATATAGCGTTGAGGGAAAAAGAGAAAGAAATCCAAAAAGACCTTGACGACGGTATCGACCATATCGGAAAGAAAATGACGGTCTGCCAACTCTACGCAAAGCAGATACGCCACCGGGCAAATGTGCGGCATGGTACAAAGCAGGGGCGAAAACAGCTCATGCGGATTTTGCAGGAGGATAAACTTGGAGCCTGTCGGATTGAAAATGTGAAGCTCTCCGACGCAAAGGAATGGGCGTTACGCATGAAAGAAAAAGGTTACGGCTTCAAGACTATTAACAACCACAAGCGTTCCTTAAAGGCTGCCTTTTACACAGCCATACAGGACGATTGTATTCGTAAAAATCCATTTGACTTCCAGTTGAACACCGTCCTTGAAGATGATACGGAACCAAAGGAACCTCTATCCCCTACGCAGGAAGCGGCTTTTCTGTCCTTTGTGCAGCATGATAAAGTCTATCAGAAATACTACGACGAGATTATCATACTGTTAGGGACAGGGCTTCGCATTTCGGAACTCTGCGGACTGACGGAAGCTGACATTGACTTAGACAAACAGCTTATCAATGTAGACCACCAACTTTTGAAAATTGCAGACGTGGGCTACTATGTGGAAACACCTAAGACGAAAAGCGGCAACCGGGTTATTCCTATGAGTGAAAAAGTGTTGGAAGCATTTCAGCGGGTGCTGAACAAACGGAAATATGCACAGCCTATTATTTTAGAGGGCTACACAAAATTTCTGTTCCTTAACCGGAACGGCTTGCCAAAAGTGGCGGTCAACTATGAAAGTATGTTCCGAGGACTTGTGAGGAAATACAACAAAACGCAAAAGGTAGCATTGCCAAAAGTAATGACACCGCACACCTTACGCCACACATTCTGCACCACGTTAGCAAATGCGGGAATGAACCCCAAAGCATTGCAGTACATCATGGGACATTCCAACATCAATATGACGCTGAACTATTACGCGCATACGACTTCCGAAACGTCGATAACAGAAATGAAGCGGCTAATTGCATAAGTAGTAAACGGAGAATTTACTACTCCACATACTACTTTTGAACATCAAAACATACGGGGATATAAGAAGATTTGAGAGTATCTTCCATAACAAAAAATGCCGGAAAAGCCTGTAACAATAGGCTATACCGGCATATAAGAACTTTTGAAAAGATAATCAAAAATTACTTTGTGATTTTGTTAACATCTTTGTATTTTCCCAGCGAAAACGCATATTCATAAAGCTCTAATTCTGCTGATCCTCGTTTTCGCTTAATAGAAAAACCAAATCTTTTTTCATTTCTTCAAACTGTTCTATTATAGTATTTAGACTCTTTTCTATATTTTGAACTTGTACTTCTGATGTTTTCCCATACTTATATGCAATCAATCTCTCACCAATTATGTGATAGGACCAACTCTCAGAATATGTTCTATCTCTTTCTTCATTGTGAATTGCAAAACCGATCGGTAAAAGATCATTTCTCATGCCGATACTAACCGCCATAGGGGATATGCCTAGGTAATCTGCCGCTATCTTACATGTTATTTTACTCATATTTCTAATATCTTCATCTGTGTATTTAGGCATAATTTATCTCCTTTAATAAAAATATTTTTCCGCCCTGAACAAGAAAAACTTTTTAAGCTATAAGTAAGTCGCCTTAATCTAAAAAATCAAACTGAGATGCTTTTGATGCAGTTTTGAACCCATCATTTCTATCATGCTTTCCTTCTTCGTTTATTTCTGTTAATATATCTTTAATTTTACTTAAGCCACTTATCTTAAATTGAATTCTTATAGCAGTTCCATCAATACTATTAAGCAGATATTCATTTCGAGCCACTATATCCCAGCCGGCATTTCTTAATTGCTTATCAATTTTTACACGAGCTTTTTCTTCCGGTAACATAGGCATACTCTTCCTTTCTAATCCATTCTCCCATATCTGTTGTCCCAAAATCAGGACTTGATATACTTCCCGGACTTAATTCTTTTATCCGCTGGTTTTACAGCATTCTTTGGAATGGCCCAAGTATTACCAAACTTCATAGCCCCTTCTATCATTCCTTCATTGCAGATTGTCTGCACTCTTCTAACTGATAGGTTCCACTTTTCTGCTGCTTCTTTAATAGTCATAAACTCCATATTTTCTTACCTCAATAAAGTTATAAAATGCGACATTTTATCCTAATTTTTATTATAAGCGCCAAGACGCCGAAAATCAATCTAAACCTACATAACTTTCGGCGTACAGTCTATTACTTCTCCGCATACAAAATCCCATAAAAATAACCTTTCAGCGTACTCTATACTAACTACGCCAAAAGGTTGATTTTCACTACACCCGTATTCTATTTTTTCATTTCATGCACATATTTTATAGGCTTATTTTCATAATATGTTCTAGCAGATATACCCCTCAACCCCGCTTAAACTAGGCATTTCTTAGAGAGGAGACAGACCGTCTCATTTTGTGTATCATTGTCCAAACTTAGTGTAAACTCTTTTTCTATAATTGGCAACTTAAATTCTATAGATTTCAGCCACTGACCATTCTCTTTGCGTTCTTCGTAAATCTGCACATTATCCACTAACTGCGACAGGAACTCCCGTTTCTCTGCTTCGTTCATTTGAGCATACAATTTATCAAAGAACACGAGTGCCTTGTAAATGTTATCACCTGTAATCTTATCTGCCAGCAGAGAGCGTTTCTTAGCCTTTGCAGATACCAGCAGTTCCTCTGCATCATCTATTTTATCATAAGTCTTGTACAAATGGTTCTCTAAATCTGTTTTTCTTCGCTGATAATGCTTATCCTCATAATCAAGAGAATCCATATCTGATAAAATAGTATCTTTATTATGATATAGCTTTCTTAATTGTATTTTATAATTTTCTATTTCCTAATCTAATGCACTAGTATCTACTTCCATATTTATTTTGTTGCGGATTAAATCCGAAAATTTAGGATTACTAACCAGTTTACTAATCACCTCTGCAACAGAAGCATCCAGCATTTCTTCATGCACCTGTTTTTTGTAATCACACTTATGACCTCTAGTCATATTTCTGTGTTTACAGCCATAATAATAAAAATCCTTATAGTTACTTCCATCCTTGCGTTTCTTAATAGACTTGTTGCCATACATTCCTGCACCGCAGACAGGACATTTCAAAATTCCTGATAATAGATGAATCTTGTCACGATTGACCTTTTCATACTTTTTAGCCTGTGCCGCCACCTTGACCTGCGCCTGCTCCCATACTTCTTCTGATACAAGAGCTTCGTGCAGACCATCTACTAACAGGTAATCGTCTTTCTTAACCTGCCTATACTCATTTCTTGTACCATGAACCTTTTCTGTCCGTCTTCTTCCATAAGAGATTTTGCCACTATAAACCGGATTCTGTATAATCCTTCTGATAAGAGCAGCATCAAATAACGGATTTTTACCATTCTGTCTGGCTATCTTATGGGTTCCATGATTTTCAAGATACTTTGCAATTCCATTTGCACCCAAATCCGTATTTACATATTGGTCAAATATCATTCTGATAGCCACTGCCTCTTCTTCATTTACTTCCAATTTTCCATCAATGAGAGAATACCCATACGGTGCAAAACCGCCATTCCATTTGCCTTCCCTGGCTTTCTGCATCCTGCCTTCCATGGTCTGAACACGAATGTTCTCACGTTCAATCTCTGCCACTGCTGACAGAACAGATATCATAAGCTTCCCGGCATCTTTGGATGAATCTATTCCGTCCTCCACACAAATCAGATTCACTCCAAAATCCTGCATTACTTGTAATGTTGCAAGTACATCTGCCGCATTTCTTCCAAATCTGGAAAGTTTAAATACAAGAACATAAGATACTTCATCTTTTCCTGACTTAATATCCTCCATCATCTGATTAAATGAAACTCTTCCCTCTATTGATTTGCCGGATTTTCCTGCATCCTCATATTCACCGGCAATTTCATATTCATTATAGTCGCAGAACGCTTTCATTTTTGTTTTCTGTGCATCCAGAGAATAGCCATCTATCTGCATGGTTGTCGAGACACGGGTGTATAAATATACTTTGATTTTCTCTTTCTTCAATTTACATATCACCTCCAGGAAGTGCCGAAACTGCCGACAGATTGATACTGACTAATGTATCCATCTGCCTGATTGCCAAATTTCTAAGCAATATAAGTCTTTCTGATTGAGATTTCCCCTGCTCAATTAAAATAGCATTATAACTTTCCATATTTGCCAACACCAACAACTGATTTAAATTTGCATCATCACGCACATTCCCCTTTTTACCCGGATTATTATTTTTCCATTGCTTTGCAGTCTGACCAAATAAAGCAACATTTAAAAGATCTGCTTCACTGGCATATGTATAAACAATCTGTTCTGGTGTTAGCTCTGGTGGAATCAAATTATCCTTCACCGCATCTGTGTGAATACGGTAGTTCACCTTTGATAAAGCCCTGTTCAAGTTCCAGTCCAATGAAAATCGACTATTTTCATCTTGTTTTAACCTGCGGTAATCTTTCATAATATACAGTTGAAATTCCGGAGAAATCCATGTAGCAAATGCCATTGCAATATCGCTATGTGCATAAGTTCCTCCTCCATATCTGCCTGCTTTTGACACTATTCCTATAGCATTGGTCTGTTCAATCCATTTGGTTGGCGTCATAACAAACCTGTTTAATCCTGCCTCACTTCTAACCGCCTCGAATTGCACACGGTTAAAATCTGGATTATGAAGTTCTTCCCAAACAGCCAAAAACTCAACTGTATTTCTGTTTCGCATCCAGTTCTGAATGACAAATCTGGGATCATTATCATTTCTATATTTTGCAATATCTGTCAACGAAATATATTCATTTTCAAAATCTTTCGTGTAAATCCCAATATCAATTCCTTTTGCGTGAATAATTTCTCTAACTATTTTATTTGCCATCTCTATTCCTCCACCATGTTCTCCATCTGTTCCAACTTCTGCAAGGCTTTCATATACGCCATCAATCTTTTATACTGCGCATCTTCAAGACTGTGAATCTGCTTTAAAATCTTAATATCCGACCTGGTAACTTCATAATCCATATCTGCATCTTTATATTCCGGATCAATTCCTTTTCCAGTCAAAAGCTGTTCGGGAGTAATCTCCAATGCATCACATATAGACAACAGACAGTCCGCTTTGGGATTCGTCTTTTTCTTCTTCCAGTCACTGATGTTACTTGTTGCAATCCCGGTCCTTCTTGAGAGTTCCAACTGCGTTATGTTCTTCTGCTCCATCACACAAAAAATTCTTTCACTGATAATCATGATTTTTCCTCCATCAACATTCCGTAAATATCCGTATTTATAAATTTATTCATCCGTCTATACGGTTATAGTATCATGCTGCAACTTTTCTTTCAATAGAGATTTTTGTATTTCTGAACTTTGTTATATTCTTCTCTTTATATAGCTCCGTGTACAACTGTCTTATTCTTTCCCTACGAAGATAAAAATCCGGATCAGGCAAATTATCCAAGTCCATTGCTTCCGCATACTTTGCTACCATTTCTCCAATAAAATTTGCTAAATTTCTCCATACATCTCTTTCTTTTAAAACCACTTTATTCTTGACCATAATTAAAATCCTTTCTGACATTGTCATTGAAATCCATCGTATCCCATCCATAGTGATGTTTCTTCTCTTCCTGATAGGATAAGATAGATATTATTAAAATTAGTATTGTTATTATTAGTCTTATTAGATTTTGATTTTTACTGTTCAAAACCTGTAAATACCAAAAGTCTGTATGCGTCAAAATCAAAATTCTTAATTGTGATTTCTCCATCTTTTGTATTTTGATTTTTACGGTATGGCTATTTCTCAAAACATTTTCTTAAGGTACAGCTTGTTAGGTCTTCCCAATCCCTGTCTCTTCCGTTCAAGTGCTCCCACCTTTTCCAATTCATCCAATAACTTGCATGCCTTTTGAGTTCCACAATTCAAATCCTCGCAAATATTTTTTATTGAATAATAGATAAACACCCTCCCTTGGTTGTCAATCCATCCATTTTTTATTGACAATGAAACTCGATCTAAAAAGAATGCGTATAAAAGCTTTGCATCCATTGACAGTTCAACAAAGCCTTCATCCTCTACCAGACATTTTGGCAGCTTGATGAAAGTAAAACGCTCCTCACCGGTGCAATAGTTATACTTCGGTTGAATACATACCTTTTCTAAATCTCTCATAAACTTAATCCTTTCTTTTCGCTTTTTACAAATTGGCAGGCAGTGCTCCGGTATATACCCGGCGCATTTTTGCTTGTTGGGGAATGCCCCAATCCCCTTGAACTGCGGATAAGCCGCAGAGCCAAGCTGACGCTTTACCATAAAACCACTTTTTCTTCTTTGAATCTTCCTCATAAAGATACATTACTGCCTCAAGTATTTTTTTCATAAACTTTGTTTGTTCATTATGCATCTTTTTTATTTCTGTAATATCTTCTTCGTACAATTTTCCGGTTTCATTTGCTTTCCTTGCATACTGATTGAGATTATTACTAATCCTTGAATGCAAGGATATTACCTGATCCAGATCTGGCCACTTAGGAATAATCACATATCCGTTCAATGCCATCTTTCTGATATATGCACTCATGTTTTGAACTCCAGCTTCCTTCATTCGATTATGCAGTATCTCCACCTCTTCCGGTTTGAATTTTACATAAATTCCTTTTGAATACTCTTTCACTTTTCTTTTCCTCCATTTCTTTTCAAATTTGTAATTTTTAGAAATCATTCTTTCGGGGGCAATCGACAATTTCTAAAACTGGGCAACAAAAAAGCAACCGATATTACTCGATTGCCACTCTGTTACTCTTGCGAAACTATTCCTTTTTTAAAAAATTTGTAAATATTGCCTAAATGCTTTTGTGAACTTTTTCCTTCAAAAAACATTACAAATTGATAATTGACTTTTTGAAAATTATTGTTCTCAAGTTTCTATCAAAATTAGAAAAAGCCCAAACCACAAGGGTTTGAGCTTCATTTGCACATTCACGTTTTCTGTTTTTGGGTATAGAATCTCCACTGCTAAATATAGAGTATTGGTTTGATTTTGTCAAGTCTTAGTTCTTAATGTATATTCTTCTTTTTCTTTTCCGGCAATTCTTCCCACATACTCTCAACCAGTTCACACAAAAACTGCCGATCATCTACATTATCAACCAAAATCATTTCCTTAGCGCCATGATACGGCTGTTCCATCTCGGCATCCGGCATCAACCTCAATGCCATCGGAACCGGCTTCACCAAAAGTCTATCATCATATATTCCACCAAAAACCTTTCCACGGTAATAAAGAATGAATTCTCCCATCATTGCCCGACTGCTGATTTCATCCAGTCCTGATAATTGTTCCAAAACAAAATCCAAATATGCCTTTGTAGATGCCATGTCTTTTTCCTTTTATTCCCCCATAGTCTTTATTGGATGCCTGACCACAGTCTTCAATTTCTCAGGTGCCACTCTCCGCGCATCACTCAGATAAATCTCGTGGTGCATCCTCTGATCCGTTATATCAAGTGTATATCCCTGTTCTTCCATAAACCTGTGCATTGCATCTACCGTAACAGGCTCATCGTCATACGCTCCGATATGCATACACTGTACACAAAGACCTTCCTCATAGGAAAAAAACTCAGCCTTAGAAAAATCCTGCTTTTTCTTTGCCGTAGCTTTCCTGACAGCCCAGTCGAAATCTTCCCTAGTAACAAAATCCGGCAGTCGAATAACAGAGATCCACTTAAAATCTTCCTTACGAGCATAATCAATTCCGGATACTCCATCCTGCCACCAGAATCCCTCTAATGGCGGCACGACATAATCGAAATATCCATCAATCTGATGATCTTCCTTTTTGCTCATTTTAATCGTAAATGCAATTCCATACAGAAGTCCGATAGCCTGCTTGTATTCTCCGTCTGCATCATTTGGATTGCCGCTTCCCCTTACCGCTATATAGTTCATTTTCGGAACAGTTACGATAGACGGTGTGCCTTTCGGCATATAAAATTCTTTATATTCCTTCTTGTAGTCAAAAGCCATATCCTTTACACCCCCTCTAAGTCCTTCTCTTCATAAGGCTTATTCCAGGAACCAATCTCTATCAGATTCCCTTCCGGATCAGCAATATAGCAGGTTCTCTGTCCCCAAGGTTCAAGTTCTGGTTCAAGCACAGATGTTGCCCCATTTTCCACAGCCTTCTTGTATGCCTCGTCCACCTCTTCAAAAGTATCAACATATAGAGCTATTTCAGAATGACCATTCAGACCCTTGATATACTCATATCGCCGGTTTGTCATTTTCTCAAAATCATTCCGTCCATACAGTAAAAAAAGTGTTCCGTCTTTCACAAGATAAACATTGGAAGTATTCTCTTCTTCCTTAATTTCAAATCCGAGAACATCCTTGTAAAAACGAATCATCTTTGCCATATCATCAACAAACAACCCAAAACCGTCTAATCTCATTTTCCTAATCCTCCATAGATTTTTATTATTTCCTCTGCATTCCTGCAAATAATGTCCCGCACTTCTTCCGGCTCAAGCACCTCTACTTTTGCTCCAAATGTCATAAGCCATGTCACAAGGTTTTCCATATCCGTATAGTCTGCTGAAAAGAGCAGCCTTCCATCGTCTGTTTCTGTAAAGCAGTTCGGTCCAAATTCTTCAACCAGCCGCCACTTCATATTCAGTGTGAAAAGAGCTTTTACCTTTATCCCACCCGAAAATATCTTCTCATTTGACAAATCCGGCATTGGTACATCTCTACGCAGGAATCCACGGTCTGTTTCAACAACACAATCCATACGGTTCAGTTTGAACAGTCTGTAATCTTTACGTTCTAAACACCACCCCCATACATACCAGCTCGACCACCGGAAAACCAGATAATATGGTTCTACCCTTCGGTTGCTCTCTCCGGACGGAGCATAATACTTAAATCGCATGATGCGCCTGTTTTCTATTGCACTCTGTATTACCTCGATCTTTGGAGCAAGAGAACCCTTATACCATGAAGATAAGTCAATCAGCATAGAGTCTCTTCCACTGATGAACTCTGATGATCCGGTCTGGATTTTCTCCATCAGTTGACTGTAGTACCTGCTTCCGCTCACACTGTCAAGACTCCGCAAACCCGCAAGAATCATCTGCATATCTTTGGAGCTCAAAATCGTCCTGTCCATACGATATCCATCCATAATACTGATACCACCACCGGTACCCTGTGCAGTTTTTATAGGAATACCTGCTTTACAAAGGTCTTCAATATCCCGATTTATTGTCCTTCGAGATACCTCAAATCTTTCTGCCAGTTCAGGAGCCGTTGTCTTTTCTTCCTGCAGTAAGATTGACAATATACCGATAAGTCTATCTATTTTCATCGTTTCTTACACTCCATACATATTATACCTGATTCAACACGACAGCTATATGTCATGTTTATTATATCTGCGAAAAATTTTTCTGTATACAATAGAATGCACGCTCCGCAAACATTCTATTGTCATGAACAAAAAGCCTACGAACATCAGATTTTATTCCCAATGTCCGAAGGCTCAATAACATTAGTTGAATTTTCTCCATCCGATAAGCCAAGTTAGCCTATGATTCACTTGGAATCATCTGAAAATACTTCAACGCCTCTTCAATCGCTATTTCTTTTTCTTTTGTGCATTCCGGCTGTCCGCCCTTCTCAGATTTTGGCTTATTATAGTTCTCTCTTTCTATAATTCCATGCTTCTGCTTTATCTGTGCAATATACAGATTAGATACCTTCATCCCATCATTATGCTTTGCCACATACTTCTTTATCTCCTCATAAGTAGCCTGTCTACGCTCCGCTTCGGTCCGCGCTGGGCAAAGGTCCCCTGGACCTTTAGCGCCTCTCAGCCGCCGTTAAATCCATCTCGTCCATATCAAGTGTCACATTCACATGATGCTTCGCTTCATGAAGTTTGGACAAAAGGCATACCGTCTCAACGGTATTACCTTTTTCCCACAAGAGCCGCCTTACCTCTTGACCATCCCGATATATTGGGAAATTAAACTCTATCGACTTCAAAGGCTGCTCTGACTCCCCATTTGGATATATCTGAATTTCTTTTATAAGATAAGTAATAAGGCTTTTCTTTTCCTCGTCACTTATTATATCATAGAGCTTTCCGAAATTCAGCATAAGCTTGTAAATATTGTCCAGAGTGATTGTTTCCATTTCGATAGAACTTTTTCTCAGCTTTGCATCTTCAATCCGTTCTTCCAACTCTACAATCGTATCATACAAGGCATCAAGTCTTAAAGTCATGTCGTGGATTTTCCTTTCTCTGAAACGAGCATCAATAGGCAGATTATCAATCTCTCGTTCCAGACGGGCTTTATTCAAATCTACTTCTTTCAGCTTACTCTCGTAATTGGCAAGTTCCTTATCAATAGCTGTTGTATCGGTCTGTACGCCAATACGCTTTTCAATCTCTTTTGCAAAATACTTATCGCTTACCAATTCCTTAACAGCTTCAATTACAAGTGGCTCAATATCTGTTTTTCTTAGCGATGCTTTATAATCACAATGATGTCCTCGCTCCTGCTTATTTCTACCACAAATATAATAGTAAACCTCTTTGTATGTGCCGTCTTTATTTGTCCAAGCGTGTTTGTTCGTATACATTGAACTTCCACAAAGGGGACACTTTAATATCCCCGTCAAAAGGTGTGACCTATCCTTACCGATTTTGGATGGCTGTTTAATTCCTGTTGCCATACGCTTTGCGTGAACCTTTTGCCACAATTCCTCGCTGATAATTCCTTCATGTTGTCCATCTTCCAGAATGTAATCCTCTGCATGAACCTGCTTATATTCATTTTTTGTACCTTTTACCTTTTCTCGTGTTCTTCTGCCATAAGCAATCTTTCCACAATAAACAGGATTGTCTAATATCAACCGTATAAAATGACTGCTCCAAGTTTCCAATGTGCCATTCTGACGTGGTATCTTCTTTATACCTTGAAGATTAAGATATTTTGCTACTCCGCCAAGTCCTATGTCAGAATTAGCAAATTTATCAAATATAATTCTGATTGCTTCAGCTTCCGTTTCTTCTATCAAGAGCTGATTGTCTTTCAGATAATATCCGTATGGTGCAAATCCACCATTCCAACCTCCCTGTCTTGCTTTTTCCCTGCGCCCATTCATGGTCTGCTCAATGATGTTTTCCCTCTCAATTTCCGCAACCGCAGAGAGAACGGATATTAAGAGCTTTCCGCTTGTCTGGGATGAGTCTATGCCTTCCTCAATACAGATAAGATTTATCCCATAGGACTGCACAAACTCTAAAGAATTTAGAATATCGGCTGCGTTTCTGCCAAAACGGGACAGTTTATAAACCAGAATATAATCTATCTCCAATCCGTTTTTTATGTCGGAAAGCATCTTCTTAAAGGCAGGTCGCCCCTCGATTGATTTGCCTGACTTTCCTGCATCCTCATAAATGCCAACAACCTCCATTTCCTCACGGTCTGCAAACCGCTTCAAACTGTTTTTCTGTCCTTCAAGACTGTATCCGTCAACCTGCATCTCGGTACTTACTCTGGGATACAGCACACATTTTTTTCCTTCTCTGTTCATTCTACCACCTCCGATAATTGGGGAAAATGTGATATGTAAGGTTGCGTAAACCTACGCAACACAATCCAATTCCTGCAAAACAAATCTTCCGTATTTTTCAACTATCTGCACCATAGCCTTAATAAAGACATCAAAATTTTCCGCTTCGCTGTCTATATTTTCGTGCTGCTGTTCTGCATTTATGGACGCTTTAACATTTTCCATCTGACTACCTCCGCAAAACAAAGCAGCTATATGCTCTTGATTATAGAGATACAGCCGCCATTTGACCAATGTGCAAATCTCTCCTTTTTCACTAATTTGCACATTTTCTGTCGAGTCTGTTATTGAGTGAAATACTAATGGCAAGAGCTTTATCAACTCTTGCCATTATGTTATCGGGTATCATTCCCATATACTGTTTTAACCGCTGTTTATCAATCGTCCGTATCTGCTCAAGCAGAATAATGGAATCTTTGTCGAGTTTATCAAAATCTTGTACCTCGGTATGTGTTGGAAGTTTTGCTTTCGTGTGTGTACGGCTTGTTATAGGAGCAATGATAACTGTCGGGCTGTGCCTGTTTCCTGTATTATTTGAAATAATAAGAACAGGTCTTATGCCGCCCTGCTCCGAGCCGATAACAGGATTAAGTTCTGCGTAAAAAATATCTCCACGCTTAATTATTCTTTCCATTGTGTTTGACCTCCCATCTGGAATTAGGCAAGTACATCCTGCCTATGTAACAGCCAGATACAAGAAAGTAATTAAGGTCGGGAGAGCATAAACAAATCTCTATTTCCATAGACCGCCCTGCATCTGGCATTATGATAAAAGCATTTCAATTTGTCCTCGACGCCCCGAAATGCTATGGGAAGTCGCCAAACGGTCAGCAGCGAACTGACGCCACGGGAGTTCCACCCCAACTGTCGGTCTGACAGAGCCGCCCTCATTGCCTGCGACGGTTTTTTCACGCTCGGACTGTGACTGGACGGGAGTATCATTATCCTCTTTGTGGGTTATGGCGAAATCGAGAGCTGCCCGATATTTTGAGTCGGTAAAGATAGGCTCACCACCTTTCAATCGCTCGCTGCCGCTTGGCAGGTCGTGGCGTACCGCTGCACACGCTTATGCTCATCACAATCACAAAGAGAAAGTATTTGGCGAATGGGTATTCGGTTGTCAAGGAGCTATCCCGTTTTCGCCACACAAAGGGAAACAGGGTAAGAGTTTTTTTGTCCTCTCACCCTGTAGCCCGTGGGAATATTCAATTTTCCCCTCTACTCAAAAAACTTTTTTAATTTTTCTTTGAGCCTATCCATTCTTCTGTAAATAGCTTTTTCAGTAATATCCAGATACACCGCAATTTCACGGGTTGAATATCCTTGTATCTTCATCAAAGCAATCTGCAATGTAAGCCTGTCCACCTTAATCAAAACTTGATAGAGGTGCTGATTTTCGATACTGTCCAGAAAATCCTCAACCGTTTTGACTTCGGGTTGTGTAGTATCTTCAGCAAGCTCGTCAAGATATGTACCTGTTTCCTGCACTCGCTGATAATACCGTCTGTCTGAATTAAAAATCGCCCAATCGTGAACACGGAGCTTTTCTATATCGTCCTCATTAACCCCCAAGCTCCGTAACTGCTTTTCCTCGGCTTCTTTCCAGAGCCGCCATTTCTTTTCTTCTCTGGCTTTGTTGTAAGCCATAATGTGTACCTCCAATCTGAATTTTTTTGAAAAATTTCAGATTGAGGTGGGCTACGACAGCCAGCGCTAAAAGCAGGCTTCTCCTGCGTTCTGATAAAAAGCGATAAACAAAAAGC
Source organism: Dorea sp. Marseille-P4042 (assembly GCF_900290215.1). Taxonomy (NCBI): domain Bacteria; kingdom Bacillati; phylum Bacillota; class Clostridia; order Lachnospirales; family Lachnospiraceae; genus Dorea; species Dorea sp. Marseille-P4042. Next base: position 659,126 of record NZ_OLMI01000002.1, read on the forward strand.
CGCAAAGGTACTAAGACCTCTACGGCAATACGCATAATTATCTCTATAATATAGATATGTGATTTCTACTTGGAAAGTAGAAAAGTGCCACGAGCAAGCAAGGCTTTTTTTAACAAGTTATCCTCACTTGTGCGTGACACTATGTAAATAGCTGCTGCTTCTGATAAGCAGCGTGGTTGGATTTGCCCAACACATAAAAATCCCTCCAAACTCAAAACGGGTTTAGAGGGAAGATAAGTTTTTATTAGGGCATGATAAATCCGCCCACCAAAAGCACCGTTTTTTTTTATTCGGTGGGCTTATCCAACCTATTCTGTATAAAGAAAAAGCCAATGAACTGCAAGTTACCTCGCAAATTCATCGGCTCTGCGTCTGTGCGTCTGGCTCTTTGATGATAGTTACTTTTAATTGTTGAACATTTATAAGCTGTTCCTGCCTACACTTAGGACAAAAAAGCGGAAAATTAAGAAGTACCGTATTTTCTCTTATTTTTATCCGTGTTTTGTTTCCACAAACGGGGCAAAGCACCCATTTTTCATTTTGCATAAAACATCTCCCTAGTATAATAATGATGTAGTCAATCAAGACTACTTGGTTAATAAGTTTCTATAAATCAGATAACAGAAGAAGGGATTCTTCCTTCATCAGATGTTATCCATAATAATGATCATGTCTGACGGTTCCTGATAGACACTAGATAAAACATAAGGTATCATCTCTTAGGATAGGACAAAGAATGTATTTCTCCTTGGGACACTGATTATCAGTGGATACCTGTAATTAAGTCAATTAGTCCATTCGACAGGGTTTTATGTTTTAGCTGGTTGGGAGCCGGAAGGCCATACCCGAATAACGCGCTAGGTTGTGTACCTGCCAGATTGGAAATGGATTCCTATCAGAAAGGAGCTATTGCTCATGTCAAACAAAGTTTTCTTTAATCTCGATGATTTATTCATCTCTGTTGGTATTGATATCGGTGCTGATTTCTCATGGATGTCTATAGCACTTCCAAACCAACAATTCGTAGGAAAACCTTACAAAATCCTACATAACAGTATTGATTCCCTTACAACCGCTGTTTCTAAAATAAAAGAAGCAGAAGAGTTGTATTCTTTGGAAAGTCACATTTTCCTCGAATCCACGGGAATTTATCATTACCCACTCTTCTGCTATCTTCGTGATAAGGGTTTTAACTGCTCGGTTATTAATCCTATCATCACTAAGAATAGCACAAACATCAACATACGAAAAGTACATAATGATCGTTTTGATTCTAAAAAAGCTGCTTTGGTTGGTTTGAAACCTGATTTAAAGGTTTCACTTATGCCTTCAGATCTTGCTCTAAACTGCCGTAACCTATGCCGTGAATACTACGATTTAATGGATAATCGCAGTGCCTATGTGAATAAGCTTCAGGGTGAATTACGCATGGTGTTTCCACAGTATCTTGACATCTTTTCCAAGGTTACTATCAACACTTCTCTTACATTATTGGAGACTTATACCTCTCCATCAGCTTTTCTTAAAGCAGACAAGCAAGAGATTATTGATATCATCAAATCAACAGCTCGCTTTGGACTTACATATGCTCAAAATAAGTATAATGCCATAATTCAGGCGGCAACTGATGCAAATCAGTTTGGTTACATCATAGACAGCAACATCAAGCGTATTCGCCTTTATATCAGCTTCATACGTAAATATGATGAAGAAATCAACAACATTCTTGAATCGCTCCATGAGCTTGTTGATGCTAATGAAGATGCCGACTTTGTCAAGCAGATTCATTTGATTGAAACATTTAAAGGTGCCGGTTTCTTGTCTGCTGTATCCATCATGGGTGAGATTGGTGACTTTTCAGCATTTTCAAAACCAAAACAACTTTTCGCTTATTTCGGTCTTGATCCGGCAGTAAAACAATCCGGAAAATTTGAAGGTACCAAGGTTCAAATGTCTAAGCGTGGTTCTGCCATAGCTAGACGTGTGATTCACACGTTAACCTTACAAAGCATCAGTATCTCCCGTAATGGAGAAGCTAAAAATCCAGTTCTTCGTGAGTACTACCTCAAGAAATGTGACTCAAAACCAAAGCTCGTAGCAATGGGAGCTGTTTCACATAAGGTATGCAATATGATATTTGCAATACTCAGAGACAACAAACCATTTAAAATCATTGCTCCTCAGGAGCATATCAAACAATACAATGCTGCTAAATGCGACATAGCTGCATAAAATACTATGAACCCAATGATTCAATATCTTTCAAAAAATGATATTTTCACCAAGGGGGAAGTTTGCCNATTTAAAATCATTGCTCCTCAGGAGCATATCAAACAATACAATGCTGCTAAATGCGACATAGCTGCATAAAATACTATGAACCCAATGATTCAATATCTTTCAAAAAATGATATTTTCACCAAGGGGAAAGTTTGCCCTTTTTTAGTCAGAAAACAAAATAATTTTTTTCTCATTTAACTATTGACATTTATTAGCTGGACTTAATGTACTTCATTAGTTCCTGCAATAGCCGCTTGCTTTTCTGCTTCATTTAATTCTCTGTGAAGATGGATAGCCATAAATACCGTAATAATAGCAGAAAGCACATCTGCAACTGGCTGAGCATACAGAATACCATTCAATCCCCATATCATAGGCAGAACGAGAATAACTGGCACAAAGCAAATTCCCTGCCTGCAAGCTCCGAGAATAAAGCCTTCTTTCCCTTTTCCTAAAGCAAGGAATAATGAGGAATATACGGTATAGAAGCCAAACAGCATGAGAGAAATTCCATTTACCCTTAATGAGCTTGCCCCTACTTTAATCATCTCCAGATTGCCACTTGCGAATTGTGACACGATGGACGTTGAAAATAAAGCCAGTATCAATCCATAAACAACACAAAATATGGTTGACCAGATAATAGAGGTTTTAATAGCTTCATGCAGGCGGTTGAATTTTTTCGCCCCATAGCTGTACCCTGCGATTGGCTGAAAGCCTTTAATAAAACCAAATATTGTTAGACTTCCCATTGAAACAAGGCGTGTCACAACTCCCATTCCTGCGATTGCAGCATCTCCATAATCAGCCGCCGCATTATTGATGAGAGAAATGGAAAGGCTTGTTAATATCTGGAACACAAGCGTTGGAATACCAATCTTAAAAATTTCCGATGCAACCTCTTTTGAAAGGCAGTAATTCTTTATTTTAAAATCAAATACACTCTTCATTCCAAAAATATAAAATAGATACACCAGAGTAGATACTACCTGTGAAATTGCAGTAGCAATGGCGGCTCCTGCCACTCCCAAATCCAGTACATAAATAAATATAGGGTCTAATGCAATATTCAGTACGGCTCCAATCAGCAGAGCGCACATGGTCGTCTTTGCTGCTCCCTCGCTTGTCACGATATTATTCATTGTGACATTAAAGACATTGAAGATGCAGGAAATAATATAAATACTTCCATATGTGACCGCATAGGGCAAAATACTCTCTGTCGCTCCCAAAATACTTAGTATCGGCTTTAGAAAAATGACAGACAGGATAATCATAACTGCCCCGACAAAAACGCTGCTGTATAAGGCTGTGCTGACAACTTGGTTTGCCTTTTCCTTATCATTGCGTCCTAACAATCTGGAAATGTAGGATGCTGCCCCATTTCCAAATAGCAACCCTAAACCAACCACAACCTGTCCTAATGGGTACACAACTGAAATTGCTCCCATCTGGCTCTCTCCCAATCCTCCAACAAAATAGGCATCCACCAGATTGTATAATGCGTTTACCAACATTCCAATCATTGTCGGGATACCCATTGCTAATAGGGCTTGAGGGATAGGTGCGTTACCTAATAGCTGCATTTTCTTGTTTTGTTGACTCATAATTAACACTCCTTTTCTTGACTTTGAGTATAAAATATAGTAGTATAAATTACAGTAATCAAAGCTGTGTTGTATATACTACTATAAATTATAGTAGTTGTCAATAGAGAAAGGAGAATATCATGGCAACAATAGATTTAATCGTATTAGGAATGCTGAAAAAGGAAGCCCTAAGTGCTTACGACATCCAAAAATTGGTTGAATACCGCAACATATCAAAATGGGTAAAAATCAGCACTCCGTCAATCTATAAAAAAGTTATCCAGTTAGAGGAAAAGGGATACATTTCAAGCAACATAGTCAAAGAGGGAAAAATGCCAGAAAAGGCAATCTACTCCTTAACAGAAGCGGGTGAAAAACAGCTTGAAAATCTTATGTTTGAAATATCCGCAAAACCCATTCAAATCTTCTTGGATTTTAATGCAGTCATTGTCAACTTGGATGCCCTTTCGCCAGAAAACCAAATGAAATGCCTAACAGATATTGAAGCCAATGTAAAAACACTAAAATCATATCTGGAAGAAAATTTAAAAGCGAAAGAAAATGTACCCGAAATCCCACAAACAGGTTTATCCGTTTTGCATCAACAATTCGTTCTTGCACAATCCATTGAAACATGGATTGAAGAATTAAAACTAAAATATGAATAATTACAGTCCCCCATAAGATACTTTTCTAAATAGGCAGAGCCGATGAGCTGTGAGTTTATCTCTCACAAGTTCATCGGCTCTGCGTCTGTGCGTCTGGCTCTTTGATGACTGTTACTTGTAAATTTTGTACTTCAATCAATGTCTGCTGTTTACATTTCGGGCAGTAGAGAGGATAATTTTTCAAAATTGTATCTTCTCTTATTCTGTCACGAGTTTTATTACCGCAAACAGGACAAACTATCCAATTAGCGTTCATTTCTTTCCTCTCTTTGTCGGGAACAAAAAATTTCGATAGCTTTACTGAAAAAGGCAGCTAAATCTCCATTTCCAAACTGATTTATAAAATCAGAAAATCTCAAATCCGTAACATACATTTTCCCCAAAGAAGAAAGTATTTGTTTATCACATTGATAAAAATGTTCTGTAATATAAAGCTGCCATTCCCGTACTATATTTTGAACCTCTGGACAGTCTGGCGATTTGTTTTCATATGTCGCTAACCTTTCAAAAATATTCTGTGCCATAGAGAAAAATGCTTGCATTTGCTCATTTTGAATTTCTTGAGCTTTTGAGGAAAAGATTGCCTCATACTCTTTAAAACTTTCAGTATCTCCCCACTTTTCCAAAACCTCTTTTTGGAATTGAGATTGCAGTTCCATTACTTTTGAGTTAGAAAATTCTGAAAAGGAGATTGTTTTCCCCCCACTGATTTCAGCCTTTACAAGAGATATTAGACCGTCTATGCGTTCTCTCTGAGCTTCTAAAATACTTAAATGCTTTTCTAATGCTTCTGTCCGATTATAATGAGGGGCATTGATCAATTTTTTAATCTCTTTCAATGCAAAACCAACCTCACGAAAAAACAAAACTTCCTGCAACCGGCACAAATCCGTATCAGTATATAAGCGATACTTTGCTTCTGTTACAATCGAAGGTTTCAAAAGTCCAATCTCATCATAATAGTGAAGCGTCCTTGCTGTTATACCTGTTAAATTTACTACCTCGTGAACCGTCAATGGTTTCTCATTCATTCCAAAAATCCTCCACTGCACTTAATATTTCATTTGCAGATAACAAAGTTGCTTCTACTATACTTTTTCCTGTTTTTTGCAAATAATATTTTACTAAATGATAGCCACAAGCATATCCCGCACAATATGGCAATCCAACAGGGGGATAATTTTGTAAAGCAGCCATTTCATCGCCATACAAATAAGCATTAAGATTTTCAAGTCCCTGTACGTCCAGTCCATCATAAATAATTGGCTTGATATATTCATTTAGCGTTTTCATATCAGTTTTCTTAACCCACGGTCCCGCCTTATCTTCTCCATACAAATATGTGGCAAAATTTTCTGCCAGCCCCTCACTGACCATCATTTCTCCGAGCGTAATATCATTTCTCCATTTAATAAACTGGAAACGCACATTATGATTTGTTTCATGTGCAAGCGCAACTGGAAGATGCTCTAATGTGTAATCATTAGGAAGAAGCCAAGAAAAAATATATCCCGGAATACCTCCATCCCCACAATAGCCCTCATTCATTGAAATATAGGGACTTTCTGCATTTGCCAGCAGAATAGTAAACAAATATTCTTGAACAGGTAACTCAATCCCTGCGTCTGAAAAACACTTCAACGATTTTTCGACTGATTGTTTACATTCAGACCAAAGCCTATCTGAAGATATACGTTCAATATTATCTCGTTGAGTTTCATCCACTTTTGTTGGCGCAATATGACCAAGCATCCCACTCGCCATTATCACATCATACCCATTTGGTGTAGCTGCTTTCATCGGCACACTATAGCAAGCCCATTTTTTCTCAAAAGGCATCATCAATTCATAACGATAAATGTCCTCTTTCTTATCTAATGGTGCTTTCATAATCTTGGCATAAATACCATCTGAACGAATAAAATTTACATTCATATTACTTCATCCTTTCTTTTTTCTACATCATACACTATGACGTAACGTAAAAGTCAATAGGATGAGTAAATATATTTGAGCCGATGAGCTGTGAGTTTATCTCTCACAAGTTCATCGGCTCTGCGTCTGTGCGTCTGGCTCTTTAATATCAGTTACTTGTAAATTCTTTACTTTAATTAAACTCTCATGTTTGCACTTCGGACAAAATAATGGAAAATTTATCAACTCGGTGTCTTTCCTAATTTTTGTTCTTGTTTTGTTGTTACAAACAGGACATATTACCCATAATTGTTTTTCCATTAGAGAAACTCACCTACCTCTTATTTCAATGGAATACAAAATTCACATAGATGTAAAGCAATTTTTTTCGTTGAGTACCGTTCAATAATTGGCTTTTCCTTATCTACTGATAAGCCAATGGTTAATTTGGGAATGTTGTTCCAAAATGCTATTATATCGTTTTTTCTATGGGGAACTTCAAATATAGCATATTTCCCATCATCAATTTTACGGGTATCTAACTCTACAACTTTGTGTTCGTCAATAATAAGACCAATATCATATCTTTGCTTTTCGGCGGGTGTATATATAGGATTATCTAAAGATATTCCTAAAATGATTGCAGCATCGTTGAGCAAACCATTTTCCTTTAGGTATGCTTTAAAATTCTCCATCAATTTTTGATTCTCTGAACCATATGCGCCTGTTCTACGCACATAAGCTATTTTAATATTTCTAAATTCTTCAATAATCAAGTTATGACCTCCAATCTTTATTGTTATCAAGCTTGACAAACAAATCGTAAATGCAATTAAAATGATTTTCAAGACATTTTTTAAAATAGCTTAGAACTTTTTTAAAATGAGTGCATAAAGTTCTCAATTTCCTCTATGCAGTTAATTCTTTAATACCGATATTCACCTTTACACCGAAAAAGCAACTACGAACAACCTTAAATCCATAAAATATTTTGGAGCCGATAATCGGCTGTGCATCTGGTTTACCTTTCATCTCTCGCCATTTCTTTACCACTAACATTTTTATTAAGCCATCTTTGCATAACTTCTATCTGTTTCCCTGTATGAAACCAATGCTCTCCATTTCCCATTACTTCTAAGCCACAGTGAATTTTTTGAGAAAAATATTCCACCTCATCACGGTCAATCAAATTGTCATTCTCACCATATAGTATTTTAGTAGGAGCTTCCCATTTTGTAATGGGATGTGATGACGCATATTCCCAATACTCCCACGAGAGCGTTTGACCAAATGTGGTTGATATAATAAGCTCTTTCTTTAATTGTTCCTCTGAAATATTTGCCCAACTCATCATTTTTAATATGAGACGCTTCATATCGAGGACAGGCGAAACAAAAAGACAATTTCTCAACCTTTCGTTGCCGAAACTTAACATACTGAACCATGCCCCAATGCTGTTTGCAAATAAAGAAATTCGTTCCCAATGCTCCTTTGCAAATTTCATAACCTCGGTCAGTTCTGGTACAATATGCCACGGGTCAAAAGAATTTACTTCGCCTTTCCTATTTCCGTGTTCTGGTAAATCAATGCTTAGTATTTGATAACCATGTCCACAAACAAACTCGGCAATATTATACGCTTCCTCCTTATTTCCCCCTTGACCATGAATATATAAATACACATTACGAGATGGATTCCCCAAAATGATTGCAGGGATATTATTGATTTTGATTTCTTTCTCTGTAATAGTCATTTCCAGATACCTCAATATCTTAATTGCTCTACTTGTCCAGATTTAATTGCTTGGATATTCTGAGCAATTTTTTCTTCTGACCAATCCCACCATTTTAATCTAAGTAGCTCTACGATTGTTTCATCATCAAATCGTTTTCTAATAGATTTTGCAGGTACACCGCCCACAATGCTATATGGCGGCACATCTTTGGTGACAACAGCACGAGTACCGATAATTGCTCCATCTCCAATCGTAACACCTGCCAAAATAACCGCTTCATAACCAATCCAGACATCATTGCCGATAATAATATCTCCCTTATTATTCCATGCCTCGGTAACATTCTTTTTCTCAAGCTCCCATTCCTCAAAAAACAAAGGAAACGGATAAGTAGATAGAGATGCCATCGTATGATTTGCGCTATTAAAAAGAAATTTTGCACCGCAGGCGATAGAACAAAACTTCCCTATAATGAGCCTGTCATGGTTGATAGGATATTGATATAACACATTATTTTGCTCAAACTTCTTAGGGGCATTGACAAAATCGTTATACATCGTATAATCGCCAACCTCGATATTTGGTCGGGTAATCACATTTTTTAAATAAACCGTTTGCGTATCTCCCGTTCTTGGATAAATACTCTTTGAATTTGCCATATTTTATCTTCCTCCTGCCATCTAAAGCTATATATCAAATTGTACCTGCTCAAGAAATATTCTCAATACACCAAACAATACAGATGCAATCAGTAGAAAAAGAGAGCTGCCTTTCAGACAGCCCTCCGTAATCATTTTTGATATATTATTTTTCTTATGGCATAAACCGAAAGATAGTATTCGTCAGCAAGTTCTTCAATCGAAGCACCATTCTGGTATTTGTCAATAATGGCTTCATTCCGTTTGTTGAGTTCCTTTCGGTAGCCAGACAATTCGCCCCATGATTTATGCTGTTCGTCTTTAGCAGGGATATAGATATAGCCTGCTTGAACGTATTGTTGCAGTTCCTCGACCAACATATCAGGGAGAATTTCGCTTGCATTTATATATTTCATGCGGGCTTCCTCCTTGATTGATAAAGTCAAGTAGCAAAGCCAGCAATATTCTTTTAGCGACTTATAATTACTCCATGCAAATGTCGCTCATTATACTGGCTTTGCATGGAGCTGTGCATCGTTGCTCCGTTTTTTGTTCTGGCACATAATCTCACCACCAATGTTTCTGTTTTCTGCCTGTGATTATAGCATGGGAATATACACAAATCAAGTGTTCAAGCAGCACCGTCCTTTTAAAATACGAATTTCAATTTCTATAAACAAGAAAGTATATCTCCTATATGTAGAGATTACACATCGTTTAACTGGAACTCCTATTTCTGTACAATATAAGCGTAAAAATCGCAAGTACAGGTGGTGAGAAAATGAACAAAAATATAGATGATAACGATATTGACATTGAACTGGATTTTGACTTCACACCGATAGGCTTGGCTATTAAGAAAGCCCGTGAAGTAAAGAAGATAACCAGAGAACAGTTGGTCGAAAATCTTGGCATCTCAACCAGACATCTTCAATCTGTGGAAAACGAGGGTCAGTTTCCGAGCTTCAAACTGTTTATCAAGCTCATTACAATGTTTGACGTATCTGTTGACCAATACATATTCCCCGACAAAGAAGCAGAGAAAATCTCCGCCCGCAGGCGACTTGATTCGCTACTTGACACATTAGATGATAAGGACTTGTCCATTATAGAAGCGACTGCATACAGCCTTTATAAAGCCAAAGAGCAGGCAGAGAAGTGACATTCTCTGTCTGTTTCAATATGCTTTGACCTGCTTTGCTATATACAGCACAACTTCCTCTGGGGTCGGCTTTTCGCCTTTATATTTTATCTTCTTCCAATACGCCTGTACCGCAGGGTCGTCCGACTGCATGGCATCATCAATCGCTTTCTGGATTTCACACCTTACCTCGTCTACGGATATGCCCTCTTTCTTTGCTATTTTCTCAAATGCCCTTATGACCTTTAACTTATCCATCATATAAACCTCTCTTTCTTTTGTGGTATCTGGAAAGTACATCAATTTTTCAGATATGTTTTATATATCCTTTTCGGATATTTGCGTTATTTTAACATATCCTAATGGGATATACAATACTACAAAGGGCGGTGATGACGGATGAAAGAAATAGATTATAAGGCGATTGGTGCCAGAATTAAATATTATCGAAATCAGAGAAATATAACGCAGGCACAGCTCGCTGAAAAATCGAGTGTTGAACCGTCTAATATCTCCCATATTGAACGGGGAGCAACAAAGGTCAGCCTGCCGACTCTGTTCAAAATTGCAAATTCTTTAGAGGTTTCCTTAGATGATTTGGTGTACGACAGCTTGAAAAAGACACAGCATATTTCCAACAAAGAGCTTAATCATATTCTTTCCGATTGCAACGATAAGGAATTAAAAGCCATTATTGAAATGGTAAAATCAACAAAATCCATACTCCGAAAATGATATGTATAGAACAGCCCGTAATGAGCTGTTCTTTTTTAGTAGGCAGATACACCATAACCATAAATAGAACTGCTGCCGACAGAATACTGATTCTGTTTACAGGCGTCGCCAGAATTACCCTCCACGGTGTAAATAACACCGTTTTCGCATTTCTCCACAATGCCTACATGGTCGGTTTCTCCGTCGCCTTCCCAATCAAAGAAAATAATATCGCCTGCCTGCGGCTCATAGCTTCGGTCTTGCCATTGCCCGTTACCCTTAAACCAATTTGAGCCGTCCACGCAGCCTGCGAATTTCAGGATAATCCCGCTCTCAATATATCCGCATTGGTCGGCACACCATGACACAAAGCAGGCACACCATTCCACACGCCCATCAAAGCCATACCAACTCCAATAAGGCTGACCGCCCTCATTGCCGAGCTGTGAAGCGACCTCCACAATCGCCTGGTTACCGCCGCTTGTGAACGCTCTTCCGTATGGATAATACCGTAGCACATGGGCGGGATACTGCGTGTCTCCATAGCTGTCCCAACCTAACCGTGCCGCCTGCATGGTGGAGAACTCTACCGCATTGGCATAGGAATAGCCGCCATAGTTGGTCTTAGCCCACGAGATATAGCCATTACCGAAATTGTAACCTTGTAAGGCAAGTTTGATATGCTCCATATCAATCGGGTTTTCTACCTCAGCAGAGATAAGGGCTGCCTTTAATTCCTGTACCCCGCACTCAATCGAATATTCTGGGTCTTTAATCCCATTCGGCTCGTGTGGATACCTTGTGTTAAAGCTGCCTTCCGCCGCCTGCATCGGGTCAAGTCCACGCCCGCCAGACTCCTGCATCATAACCGCCTTGATAAGCTCCACATATTCGGGAATGCCGTATTGTTTGGCATATTTCTGTATCAAAGGCTCATAGGCTTCCACCTCCGCACTGACAGGGGTATAGGCGTTACTTCCGCTTCCGCCGCCAAACAGGGAAACGGCACAGCCGAGCAGGACAACAATGAGAATAATCACAACTGCAATCCAACCACCTGCAATTAAAGCGGAAATCAGAGCTTTTGTTCCTGCAATAATCGCCTTGACCGCAGCTATGGTGGCTCTGACCGTCGCTTTCGTTGCTTCGGCGGTTGCCTTTGCGGTGACTTTTGCCGCCTGTGCCGCCTTTTGGGCAGTTTTCGCAGAAGCCTTTGCCGCTACCTGTGCTGTTTTTACTGAGGTTTCCGTCGTTTTGATTGCCGCCTTAGAAGTTGCCTGTGCGGTTTTAATTCCCTTTTCGGTTGTCTTGACCGTTCCCTTAGCAGTTGCTTTCACCGCTTTTTCTGTATTTCGGGCTGTGGTCTTAATCATTTTTTGCCCCTGCTGTCGGGTCTTTATCAACTGCGATTTTGCTGTCTGGGAAACATCGGGGGCAGCGGAACGGCTTGCAGCCCCATAACGGATCTGCAAGCCGTGTTGTTCTGACATATTCTGTGCTGCTTTCTGTTCTGCTGCTTTGACAGCCCGACTTTGCTTGAAATCGATTATTTTATCTTTTGCCTTACTGATATTCTCCTGCGTTGTCTTGACTGCCTTTTGCCCCTGCTTATTGAACTGGTGGATACCTTCGTCTTTTACACGGTCTGCCGCATAAGAAATCCTATCCGCAGCATATTCTGTGGCAGAGTTTTCATCAGCGTAATATCCCTGTTCCGCTTTTTCCTTTATCCCCACATAGGCAGACTTCATACGCTCACTGGCTATGGCGGCTTTATCTATGGTCTTTATCGTGCCTTTGACCGCATCTCTGGTTTTAATATCAGCCATAGAAAACCTCCTTTCCCAGAGGATTTGCGTTCAAATCAGCCGACCTTTTTTGCCACTACAACGAGTCTGCCGTTCTGTGCGGAGTATTCGCAGGTGGAAAGGGTAATGAGCCTGTCGCCGTATTCAGCGGTCACACCTGTATCATACAAAGCAAGCTCCTTGCACTTCCCGACATAGGAATTAAATTCTTCCTCATTCTCCGCATCAACAAAGTCGTAGTATCGGAAGCCCTCGGAGCTATACGCCACAGTCTTAAATACAGCGACGATTTCATACTCTGTCTGCTCTGTGAGGGTATCAAACTGAATAGTCTTGTGTTCCTCATAAAAGCTCTTGGACTTGTAATCCTCCAACGCTCCAAACATCTTGCCACCCTTGATGTGATGACCGTAGATAACCAGATTGTCACTTTCGGCAATATCACAATTCTCCTGCACATAAGGCGTTCCTAAATCGCTGTACTCCTTTTCAAAATTGTGCTTCAGATAAAAATTCGGATTGTTCCTGCTCTGCATCACAGGATAATTGATTGTCGTGCCGGCAATGGAAATCCACCCCACCATATCCTCATTCTGTAAATACAATTCCTGATACTTGGCAAGCACATCTTCTCCCTCGCTGACAGGGGCATCGTCTGGCACGGTTTCCTCCGTGGGAGCCTGCTCTACCATTTCGGCAATCTCCTCAAAGGCTTCCGTCTGTTCATCCACCTGTGCATAATGATGATAAATACGGAAGCCGCAAAAAGCCGCCGTACCTAACAGGCACACGGCAGCGGCAACACAAATAATAGATTTATAATTCTTCATAGGCTTTTCCTTTCTTATCTTGAAATTTCCGTCTGTTTTCTGGGAGCAGGAAGCTCCCTGCAATATTCGGGGTATCTGACCTTGATACCCTCCATAAAGTAGGGAGCAAACTCACAGCAGAACAACTCCTCTGGCGTGAAATACCATTCCCGCCCTTCCTCTGCATACCCGTTCCAAAGGTTAAAAGCAAGATGGCAGACCTTGACTGTTCCGCTTGTCTGCCAGCCGCCGTGCATACCCTCTGGCTCGATGCAGTCCTCCTTGAAATTGAACATCTGGTTGATATTCGCCCTCGTTTCCGAAGCGATACCCATCACATAGAAAAACGCCCTGTGATAACAGTCGTTCACTCTGCATTTCATCATGTTTTCCAGAAAGAAATCACGATGAGCCGTATCACGGAATTTAATATCAGCCATAAAAGACCTCCTTTCTTAGACCTCACCGAACTTGGTCGTCATCAACTTGTAAAGCTCGGTATTGCGTGGGAATTTGTTTACAAATGGTACAAGAGAGCTGCCAACTTTGAGTAATCCCTGTCCTGCACCAACATTCGTGATATAACTCATCTGAAGGTCGGAGATATTAAGGAGCTTGGCAAGCTCAAGTCTGTCTGTAGATGCTTGGTTAAGCATAATGATAAATTCGCTGTTGGCAAGCATCGTCCTTGCGGTATGGCTCTGCAAAAGGTCGTCCACATTCTGCGTAATACCTGTACAGTACGCACCATATTTACGCACACGCTTCCAGAGGGTAAAGAGGAAGTTAGCCGAGTATTCGTGCTGAAAAAGCAGATAGATTTCATCAATGAAAATAAAGGTATTTCTACCTTTGGCTCTGTTCTGAGTGATACGGTTTAAGATACTGTCAAGCACGACAAGCATACCGATAGGCTGTAACTGCTTGCCCAAATCCAGAATGTCATAGCAGATAAGACGGCTGTGGGTATCAACATTCGTGTGCTTTGCAAAGGTGTTGAGCGATCCGTCCGTAAACAGCTCAATCGCAAGGGCGATTTCCTGTGCTTCTGGCTCATTCTGTTTTAACAGCTCCTCACGGAAGTCCTGCAAGGTGGGCGGCGTTCCCATATAGTTGCCCTGCTGATAATAGCGGTACACGCTTGCCGTACAGCGGTCAATGATGGATTTCTGCTTTGCTCCCAAGTTCGTGCCGCCGATGAGCTGTTCGCAAAGGGATAAAATAAACTCCGATTTCAGAATGACAGGGTTTGCACCGTCACCGTAATCGGAGTTCATATCCATAGCATTGATGTGATTTTCACTTGTCGCAGAGATATGAATGACTTCTCCCTGCATTGCCTTAACAAGCGGGGAATACTCACGCTCTGGGTCAATGATGATAATATCAGCGTTGGGGTCGGTCAGAATGATATTTGTCATTTCTTCCTTTGCGGTAAAGGATTTTCCTGCACCCGACACACCGAGAATAAAGGAATTGCCGTTAAGGAGCTGCCTACGGTTGGCGATAATCATATTTTTGCTGATGACATTCTGACCGTAATACACACCGTTTTCGTGGTAGATTTCCTGCACACGGAACGGGATAAACACTGCAAGGCTCTCTGTTGTGAGGGTACGCAGGGCATCTATCTTCCGTACACCAAATGGCAGGGCTGTATTCAATCCGTCCATCTGCTGATATTTCAGCACCGCAAACTGGCACAAATGCTTTCTTGCGGTAGTCAAGAGAGCTTCTGTATCATTGTCGAGCTGCTCTTTGGAATCTGCCGTATGCACCATCGTAAGCACGGCAAACATCATTCTCTGGTCACGGGTTGTCAAATCGTCCAGAAATTCCTTGCTTTCTTTTCGCTGCTGTTCCAAATCATAGGGGATAACGGCAGAAAAATTGTTGTTCTGGTTCTGCTTCCTCTGCCAATTCGTGATATTGGTTTCCACACCAAGCAGACGGTTTTCCACCTCCCGCACGGCTTCATCTGTGGGAACGGGGATAATGTCAACGGACAGCATCATATTCCTGTTCAACTCACAAAGCTCCGCCACCATACTGTCCTTGATATATGCCGCATACTCTCTGAGAAAAATCACACGCCCATATCTGTCACCCATTCTGAAGCAGTCGCTCTCAAATTCAAAGGTATCAGGGCAGATAAAATCCTTGAAATCGTGACCTTTCCGCATCATCTGGGTAATATCGAAGTGGAACACTGTTTCTTCTCCTGTACGGTAGAAGTCGTGGAAGATACGCAGCTTGTCGCCTGCGTCCAGTTCCACACACTTCGACCCCAGACGGTTAAAGTGGGCGATAAGGTCAGCACCCACACGGGCAAAGTAGTTTCGGGCTTCCTCGATATTCTTCTTGCAGACAGATACGGTTACATACTTATCCTGTACGATGGAATTAGCCCCTGTCGCCTTATCCAGAAGCATTTTGTTGTATTCCTTGCGGTACTTATCCAGACCGTCATCAGCCATTGGGATTAAAATGGTCTGTTCAAAATCAGCTTTGTTCAAGCGACGGTTGTTGATAGTGATTTTCGTGGTCGCACCGCTGTCAAGGGAATTAAGAAGCTCCGAGTACTCAAGGAACATTGCTTCCTTATCCTCACGGCTTGCCACGGCATAGTTTATATCCTCAAATTTAAAGGTCTTTGCGTACTTGTTCCTGCCTACAAGGAATATGCCGTCCTCCCAGATTGTCTTAATCGGGATAACATTCTGTACCGACTTCGGCACAACAAACTTTTCCCTGTCCTGCTTGAACAGATTTTTAAGAGTTCTCAGCATTGTTTACCTCCTTGCTGCGTTTCGCTTTTTTCTTTTTAGTTTTCTTTGATTTCGGTGTCCTGCCTTTCTGCTTTTTCCATACTGTCGGCAACCCTTTTTCGTGGGCTTCAATGGTCGGCTTCATCGTTTCGTAATAGAGATTATCTGGCAGGAACATCAGCTTTTTCGGCATCAGAAATTCCGATTTAATCCACGCCCAGACAAACTGCTCTGCGGTCATACCGTTATATTTAATAAATCCCATTGCCGCAAAGGGGAACGCACCTAAGATACAAACCCAACTGAGGGTTTCCGTACCAAACCGTGGACGGAGAAGAAAATACAAACCCACCGCCACGCCGCAGGCAAGGACAGAAAAAATGAACTGTCTGAGGGACAGTCCAAAAAACATACTCTCCGTATAATTACGGATTTCCTTATTTATCTTGACTTCCAATCATAGCACCTCCCTTACAAGCCCATCATTTCTCTTACAACACGGTCTGCCATTTTGACCGCACCGACAAGGACGAGCATATTGAACACAAGCTCCCCGATATAGCTCCACACCATAGATACCGCCGCCGCATCGGGATTGACTACGGGCGGAGAAGAAGCAAACAGGGAAAAGATAATGCAGGCAAGCACGATAACCGCACCTTCAAGGCATACAGCGGCATAGCTCTTAATGAAACTCTTGCCAACGCTTTGGCTCGGCTCTCCCGCAAAAGCGGAAAGGGGTACGGGTGCTATGGCAGTATAGATATACAGCTTGAAAAACCTGCCGTATACCGACATAATCATTATGAATGACAGCACCGTAATAAACAGTCCGCCTATCAGCGTGACCGCCCATAGCGGGATACTCTCAAAAAATCCGCAGTCTTCAACGGCTGTCACGATTTCCTGCGGCAACACCGTCTGCTGTGCCGAGCCAAATCCTGCGGCATTCATAATCGTGGAAATCATACCCTGCACAATCTTAAACAGTGCCATCATCAGTTCCAATCCGTAGGTCACTGCACCTTTGGCAATGGCAAAGCGGATAAACAGCTTCAAAGCCTGCTCTGGTCGCTTGACTTCTGCAAAATTTCCGCAGGTACGCATCACACCCACAACAAAGAACAGCACGAGCAGGGCAAGTCCGATAGCCTGCACCGCACCGTGAATATCCACGATGACATTCCATATCGTGCCGCCCTTAAAGTTCTCTGGGGATTGGGTAATGAGCTGCCATATCTCGGCTAATTTCTCATTCCAAGTGTTTAAGGCGTTCTCCAAATTTTGTACGACCCAGTTATCTGACACTGTTCACGACCTCCTTTCATTGAATAATTTGTTTTCTGCATCTTTGACCTCCTTTCAGTTTTATTTATCAATAGGTAATTGCGAAACACATTCCTAAAACTTGCGTAAAAGAGATAAACGTTCTATCTTACAGATATTTTAATGCAGAAAATAAAAAACACTTGATTTTGGGCACAACAAATAAGCCTCATCTAGCTATGAAGTTGGTAAGTCCTATGCAATAAGAGGTTTCAGACTGCGAATATATTCATGATGTTTAATTTTATCTGCAAGCACTACGGTTATCAGTTGCGTAATGCCTGCAAGTATTAAATCGGCGTGCAACGTGTTTTCGTTTTGTGTACGACGACCTGCCAGGCAGAGGTTTGCTTTGATATGATTGATGTCCCGCTCTACGACAGTTCGAATTTTATAGGTGCTATCCCATTCTTTAGTGCCACGGATAGTGCCAGGAAATGCACGCAGATCCTTTTCTGGATAAATGTAAATCATTCTTCCACAAGGGGATGTGGTACAAGGGTTGTCACATTGGCAACGGCGGTGATATTTTCCATCTTCACATTTTATATATTTCATTTTCGGGCAGACAAACTTGAAAGTTGGAAGTCCACAGCGAAGATGAGAAGTATTTCCTTCAGGTTTCATTGGAAGTGAGGGATCATGTGGACAGCAAGGGATGCCATTGTCATTGATCGTGTAGTCTATGTTCTCTAAATGAGAGCGTGAATTAAGTGGGATATATGCTTTTGAAAAATACTTATCAATACCAAAGGTATCACCAGAAAGTAATTCTTTGTATAACTGAACAGAGTCGAAAGCGGCATCGCCCAGAAAAACTTTGGGATTGATCAGTGGGTGCTTTGCAAAAAAATCTTTCAAGGTTGGAACAAGAAGTTTTGAGTCATGGACAGATTTATCTTCATCGGGAGAATCCTTTTTCTTTTCTACGACAATATCAGGATGCGATACTATGAAATCCTTGTTGTAAAAGGAAATATGGCGAATAATTCCAAGTCCGTTGGTGACAATGCCAAACTTGAAAACATAACAAAAATGTCCATTGATGTAAAGCTGTTTGATTTCAGGATTAGCAGAAGCATGAGAAGGCATAGCACCATACGCAGCTTTATAAGGATCATATGATTTATCATAGCCCTTGGATTTGGCATAAGCCTTAAGCTGCTTGATAATCCGGTTTGCGTATTTCGGATTATTTTCAGTGACAAAAGCTTCAATTCCAGAAGAATCAAAAATGGTCATATCAGCTTTGGCGGAATCAATAGCCTGACAGATTGGTTCCGTAAGATCCACAAGATGCTCGAACACGGACTGTAGATCATCTAAGAAATCCTGTTTAAATCGAGTGATTTTAGAGGCATCAGGAACTTTATCAAAACCGCAGAAATCACGAAGCGGTTTGGAGTATGCAAGGAAGACCAACAAGAGTTGGTCAGTAGGAATAGAAAAAATACGTTGAATAATCAAAGCCCATAAAAAGGCTTGCAAAGAGTATTTACGGGTTCTGCCCGTTGATGCATAAAAATGGTTTCTAAAGGAAATCGGAATAATTTCATCAATGTCGATATGAGTTTCTAATAGAGAGAGAAACGCAGGTTTGTCATTATCAAGTTTTTCTTGGCAATCTGTAAAAATTTCTGCCAAAGAAAGCTGTTTATATGGTATCATAGGTATCAGAATAACTCCTTTCTTGGGTGATGGTTTTTAGTTTTTAGTCAACTCTATTATACCATATCCAGTGAGGGGTTATTTGTTTTTCATAACAGAAAAATGCCGTATTCATGCGGCTTGTGGCGTTTCGCAAACGCCTAATTGTTAGTGTNCTTTCTTGGGTGATGGTTTTTAGTTTTTAGTCAACTCTATTATACCATATCCAGTGAGGGGTTATTTGTTTTTCATAACAGAAAAATGCCGTATTCATGCGGCTTGTGGCGTTTCGCAAACGCCTAAATGTTAGTGTAGTTTTGAAAGGAAACTGTTATAAAAATCAAATCACATATTTTTTCCACCTATGCCAATTAAAATAAATAATCATCAAAAAGTAATATAATAATATAACTTGAAAGTCTAAGCATTATAACTGTTTTCTATTCATTACAGTAATACTTACAATCAAACAAATAACGACCAATAAAATAGTTATAAGGACTGCAATTCCATAATCTTCAATAGATTTAGTACCAATCAGCAAAGAAGCACTTTCCATTAGAGTAGTCGGAGTGTATTTCCAAGCTTTAGGAAAAAAGCTAATAAGATACACACCTAGAACACTGCCACCAGTCCCTAAAAGCACTCCCGTATAACTTTTAACAAGAACGGAAAATAAAACAATAAGACCTATTATCCATATCCCAAACAACCACCAATGTACCATAGCAGGCAGTAGTCCAACAGCAATACTGTTATCCCAAAAAAAGGCGTTATATCCATAAGTTACAGCAAAGCATAACAAATACCCAATCGTCCACATTGTAAACATCACAAAAAATTTTGCAAATACTACTTTATAGCGAGATAGTCCTTTAGTTAAAATAAGTATAAGAGTATTTGTTTCATATTCCTTTGTAAATATTCCGCTATACAGAAACACAAATACAATTAACGCAATAGGAATGTTTTTGAAAAACTGTGTCCACGACGTAAGAGCATTCACTGTAACTTCTGTAACCATCATTCCCTGTTCTGCCAAAGAATCAGAAAGCGTTTCTAACATCCACGGCGTCAGTTTTGCAATTGCTGGATTCATAATGCCAAAAATCAAAAACAGAATACAGAAAAATGTAAGTTCTCCACTTCTGATACATTCAAAAATTTCTTTTTTTAAAAAAGCAATAAACGATTTCACTTTGACACCACCTCCATAAATAGAGATTCTAGTGAGGGTTCAACACGCTCGATTTTAGAAATTAATATTTTATGTTCTGTAATAAATTCAAGCACTTCAAACATTTTAAATTGTTCGCCCAAGAATAAAAGAGTATCTTTTGCGGTTAATTGAGCGTCTGTGAATACACTAGAAAGATATTCAGCGTCGTCTGCTTTTATTGTTTCCACAATAAATTCGTGTGAAGAACACACATTTTTTAAATCGGCAACTGCTCCTTGCATAGCTATTTTTCCATTATTTAAAAAAGCAACATCTGTGCAGATTCGTTCAACATCAGATAAAATATGTGTTGAAAACAATACCGTTGTCTGTTTTTTGGAAGAAAGTAGAATATCAAGTATCTCCTTTCTTCCAATCGGGTCGAGTGCAGAAGTCGGTTCATCACAAATCAAAATTTTGGGGCGTCCAAGAAGTGCTTGTGCAATCCCAAGTCGTTGCTTCATTCCCCTTGAAAACCCTCTAATACGATGATTTTCTTTGGAAAGACCAACAAGAGTTAAAAGTTCATCACTTCTTTTTTCAATGTCGTTTTTTCCCATTTCCAAACTTTCTCCACATAATCTAAGATATTCTCTTGCTGTCATAAAGGAGTAAAACTCTGGAACATCAGGAAGATACCCAATATAACGATTAGTTGCAGTTTGTCCGTATTTTACCCTTTCACCAGATACAAATACTTCACCCCTGTCCGACTTTAGAAGCCCTAAGATTATTTTCATTGTTGTTGTCTTGCCAGCACCATTTTCCCCTACAAAACCAAAAACACTATGTTCGGGTACAGATAAATTTAACCCTGTCAAAACTTCTTTATCCCCAAAATGTTTCTTTAAGTTTGTGATACGAAGCATATCCACGTTAAGAATCCTCCTTCCCAAGCAAGAAATAAAGGATAGGTCCAATAAATTGCATACCAACAATCACAACAATAAGCCATAAAGTACGATTACCTCTTTTATAGCTCTTATGAGTTAGAATATGATAAAGTGTATACGCCAGCAGGGCTAATTCTGAGATTACTAACGGTACTAAAAACGGTAAAAATTCAGTAACATTATTCATTATTTTTTTCCTCCTCTCGATAGGTTTCAACACAAAAACCATGATATCCACAACTGGTACACGTCAGTTTTCTGAGCGTCATGGAATGATTTGAAAAAATAAACTCTTTCAGATGAGGTTTAAATATCTCATGACACTGTGGACAGATATATACTATCCTTTTTGATAAAAATCGTATTATAAAAATTGCATATGGAATCGCTACCAAGATATATCCCCAAAATAACCACTGTATTCCAGTAGTAATCCATAAAATAATACTAACCCACTGAATTATATTTAGGGGAATACCTGTTATCAACAGAACTGCGTGTAACTGCTTCATTTTCTTTTTGTTTTCCATTGCATAAGCTATATCTCCGATTGATTCAATAGAGAAATTTTCTATTCCTTTCAGTGCTTTCTTTATACCCTCTAGCATAGCAAGTTGTTCTTGTCTTTCTTTTACTTCATTTTGAAGAAGTTGCTCTTGCTTTTCAAGCAAAACAGAAATAACCTTGCTAGGATTACTTTCAGATAACAATTCTCCTATGCTTTTAATTGAAATACCTGCATCACGGAGAAAGCAAATGATTTTCAGTTTTTTATAATCATCTTCTGAATAAAGTCGTCTGCCACCTTCAGAAAGTTCACTAGGTATTAAGATACCACGTTCATCATAATACTGCACTGTTCTAACAGATACTCCACAAAGCTTTGCTATTTCTCCTGTCGTATATTTTAACATAGCTTTTTCCTCCTTCTGTTTTCATTTTATGTCATTACGTAGCGTTACAAGCAATACGTTACGTGGGGTAATTTTTTAAACTTAATGTTCTATCACATAGTTTATACTGCAAATCCGCTTCGCAGGAAGCGGGATAAACATTTAAACCTTTGTCTTTTTGGTAAGCTTATAAATATATTCTTCTGGCGTAGGACGTTTATTTCCAAAATACTTTTTGAAATTTGCCTGCACTTCTGGATCGGTACTGTTCATAGCTTCGTCAATCGTTGCTTCAATATCAGCCCGAACATCAGCAAATGATACACTGCCAGCTTTTGCACCAGCTTTCAATGCTTTTTTTATATCACGTTTTTTTAGCCCTATCATAATTCAATCTCTTTCTTCGTATCATTCAGAACGTATCTTTTTCAATAATTGCACACTTATAAAAACAGAAATAATCAAAATAATTACTATAGGAATAAATGTACTTACGTCAATATTCTTTTGTATCAACAAAGTATATCCCCATGTTGCAGGAAACAGTTTTCCCATACTTTCAAGAAAGTTTGGAAGTAATTCTGCCGAAAACATGATACCAGACAACATAATAGAGGGTAAAAAGACAACTTGACTATACATTGTCAGTTTTGCTTGATTTTTAACAGCTAACCCCAGCACACATGAAATAGCAAGCGATACAATAACAAATAAGGCAAGTGTTATAAAATATAACGGAATATTTGACGGGATAGTAGAGTGAAATACAATCGGTGCAAGTGTAAAAATAATCATGCTCATTATCATTAAATGGATAAATGCAGATACAACTAAGGCAATTACACCAAAACATAAAGGTATCCCATTTGCTATATACATTTTCTTTATGTCCGTACCATATACTTCAACCATTGATGGTGGTACACCTATGAAAGCTCCCATTGAAACCCCCATAACTGTCATAGATTGTATCAATGTATTCTTCGCTTCTGGCATTAAAGAAGTAAAAATACCGCCCATAATCGCAAAAAATAGTAGTGGGACGACATAGCAGGTTACTAATAGTGTTTTACTGCGAATATCTATTTTTAATTGTACCTTTATTCCATACAACATAGCTTTCATTGTTTACACCCCCTTGAAAGATTGATAAAGTGCTGTTCTAATGTACCTCGATTTACCTTTATATCGAAAATATCAATATTTTTCTGCTTGTATTCTTCTAAAATACTTAACAAGGTATCTGCAACATTGACAGCAGAGTATTCGTTTTCGCCCAATTCACTTACTATTTTTATGTTGTATTTCTTGCCTACTTTTGACGCTAATTCGTCAGTTGTACCTATGAAACTAATTACCCCATTATTTAGAATAGCGATACGGGTACAAAGAGCTTCAACCTCTGCCATATCATGACTAGACAAAATTATTGTTGTACCATTTTGATTTAACTTCCGAATTTCATTATGCAGAGATATACGTCCCTCTACATCAAGTTCCGTTGTCGGTTCGTCGAGAAATAAGATGTCTGGCTTTCCAATAAGAGCAAGAGCTAAATGTAATCTTCTTTTTTGTCCTGCCGACAATTCTGTGTATAACTTCTTTTGCAAATCTGTTACTCCCAACGCCATTAGTAAGGAATTATCAATCTCTGCACGTTTCCATTTCGAGAACAACTGAATTACTTCACTTACTTTCATATAAGCAGGTAACGAAGCTGATTGTAATTGAATACCAATATTTCCCGATATTTTTATATTACCAGAATGATATTTACGAAAGCCTTCGATACATTCAAGAATAGTTGTTTTACCTGCTCCATTGATACCCAAAATACCGAATACTTCTCCATGCTCAACACAAAAGTTAATACCTTTCAATACTTCATGGTTTCCATACTTTTTCTTCAAATCGGTAATTTCTATTGCATAAGACATTCCTATACCCCCTCGAAAGCATTTATACCAGCATTTTGAAAATATAACTCTAATGCAGGTTGCAGATATTCATTTACTTGTTTTTGCTTTTCTAACCACTCGTTATTATCGCCTATGAGATTATCAAATTTCATCAATGTAGGAAGCATACTCATATCCCCATTTGTAAATTCCATAACCATATTCCAAAATTCTTGTGCTAATGCTTGTGCCTGCTTATCCTCTGGTGCTATATTCTTCTCTTTTAACCTTATAACTTTATCGTTTAGTTGATTGAAACGGTGCATAAAGTCCATTCCGCTTTCTTTATCAAATCGGTTACGGATATGTTCTAATGTTGTATCATCAAAATGTTTTATTAACCAGTAATACTCATTGTTCATTTGTAGATTAACGATAATGTCAGCATATTTTTTGAAATCTACAACTTGCATTTGCAAGACTTCATTTTTTAATGTTTCAATCGCTGTTACTGCTTCTGTTAATTGTTCTATTTTCTGTTGAATAGCCAGCGACTGCTCATTAAGAACGGTTGCTACTTCTTCTGGTGTATCAAGAGAAATCAGTTTGTTTTTTATATCAGCAAGAGAAAAGCCCAAAGACTTTAATGATAAGATTTGATGAAGTTTTATCATATCCTTATGCGTATATAATCTGCGTCCCCCCTCACTTTCAGTAGTAGGGGAAAGCAAGCCCTCTTTGTCATAATATTGAAGTGTTCGTACTGTTGTCCCCATTTTCTTTGCAAGTTCTCCAACAGTCATAAAATTTTCTGGTATAGCTTTCTTTTTATTCATGTTCCATTCCTCCTGCTTATATTATAATTCACGACGTTACGTCATAAGCAAGAGTTTTTTTGATTTTTTTGAAAAAGGCTTACACTTTTACAAAAAGTAAAATGTAAGCCTATTATCATTTACCCTACAATCTTCCAGTTCTGTATTTTTTCATAACTGTTATTCTGATTGTTCCACGAACGCCAAAGACGAAAATTCAAATATAATGAAATACATAGTGTTAATATTTCAGCAACGGGAACAGCCAACCATACACCTGTTATCTCAATGAACTGAGGCATTAGTAACAAGCCTATCATTATAAAGCCGAATGTTCTTAAAAAAGAAATCAAAGCAGATAGCTTACCATTAGATAATGCAGTAAAAATTGCTGATGAAAATATATTGAAACCCGAAAAAAGAAAACTAAATACAAATATCATAAATCCGTTTATTGCAATTTTATATACCGCTTCATTTGTCCCAGTAAATAAACGTACCAAACTATTTCCATTTATAAAGGATAACGCAAAAATAAATAATGAACCTACAAAAATGAAAGAAATACAGATTTTATATATTTTCTTTAATCCGTAATAATTGTTTGCTCCAAAATTATAGCTAATAACTGGGGCAACACCCATTGAAAAACCAATAAATAATGTTGTAAGCAAAAATTGTGTATATATAATTATGGTAATAGAAGCCACACCATTTACACCTAATAAATTCATCATTGTACGATTGAAAAAGAATGTAGTAATTGCCGTTGAAAGCTGACTAACCATTTCTGATGAACCATTTATACAACTTTCTCCAAGTACTTTAATATCTATAATAGGTTTTACAAAAGACAATGTTCCCGATTTTTTACTAAAGACAATTATTCCCGTAATGGCTGGTATCAAATAACCAATTCCAGTTCCAAATCCTGCACCAGCAATCCCCATGTCAAATATAACCATAAAAAGATAATCAAATACGATATTCATTGCACCAGCACATACAGAAAGAACCAGTCCTAAAGTTGGTTTTCCTGCTGTTACAAATAAATTTTGAAATAGTACCTGCAACATACTTGCAGGTGTAAAAAGTAAAATAATAGTTAAATAGTCTTTACAATATGGAAATAAAACCTTATCAGCTCCAAGAGCATATATAATTTCATCAATAAAGATAATTCCTAGAACGAAAATTACTACTCCCAAAATAAAACCAAATAAAATAAGTAGTGTAAAATCTTGCTTTGCTCGTTTGGGTTCTCCTGCTCCCATTTTTCTTGCAACTATGGCACTACCACCCGTAGCTAGCATTGTTCCCAATCCTACTATTAAATTGATAACGGGACAAACAATATTGATTGCTGATAAAGCATTTGTATTGACAAATCGTGATACAAATATGGTATCTACAATTGTGTAAAGACCCATAAATAACATCATGGATATGGTCGGGAAAGCAAATTTTAATAAAGACCCAGTATTAAAATCTTTTGCAAGAGGATTACTATTCATTTGTACTACCCCCATTTTTTGAGAATAATACCAATTTTTGTGTAGGATAGCCAAATTCAACTAATAACTCTGCTTCTGCAAAGCCTAATTCTTTGTAAGCCTTACGATACCCCGTATCAGCTTTGTCGCCCTCACGGAATGTTGTTACAGAAATGTCTTTATCAACTAAAAGTTCATTCATAACCTTATCCAAAAATAGATTTGCAATACCACATTTACGATATAACGGGTGTACTCCAAAGAAATCAATGCTTCCCGTATGATAGTTAATAGACATCAAAGCAATGGCAATATCATTATCAGTTAAAATCAAAACTCTTTGCTCTAAAATACCTTTTTTTAATTCTGTTAAGAACTCATTCTCGTTCAAATTTGGAAAACCGTCTATTACTAAATAAGCTAGTTCTAGACAGGCAGGTATATCTGTTGTTGTAGCAAATCTGATATTTTCTTCCATTTCTTGTTGTGATAATTTTTGTTTAACTGTCTGTATCAAATCAAATCTAAGCTGTAACGGATAAAATTCTTCGTTCATTCGATATTCGTTAGGCGTCTTCTTATACATCTGCTTAAAAATATTTGTAAATGCCTGCTGACTTTCATAACCAGCAATAAGCGAGATTTCAAGAATGGATTTATCAGAAAACACTAAAAGTTTTGCAGACTCTGTTAATTGTCTGCGTTGTACATAGTCATGTATAGACAATCCAACAGTTTCGACAAACATTCTATGCAAATGATATTTTGAATAACCAACACCCATTGCAATAGAGGATAAGTTCAACTTTTCTGTGAGATTGTTTTCTATGTAATTGATCACCGTTATAATGTTTTCAACCTTATTGACCATTACAGCACCCTCCTTTCAGCTTAGATTATAATATCTTGTTTTCTTCAAGTTTTAATATATATTGCGGTTTTTGCATGAATCACTATTTTAGTGTATTCAGAACTATTTGTGAACATAATTCGATGAAAAAGTAGTTTGCATGTCATAGAAATATGATTTGCAAACTACTTTTTTTGATTTATCCTACAATCTTCCAGTTACTATCCTTATGTAGCACAAGCTCATACTGTGATACCTGCGTTGCCTTTGTTTGATTATCAAGGAATTTCACAGCAACTTTGA
Source organism: Dorea sp. Marseille-P4042 (assembly GCF_900290215.1). Lineage (NCBI taxonomy): Bacteria > Bacillati > Bacillota > Clostridia > Lachnospirales > Lachnospiraceae > Dorea > Dorea sp. Marseille-P4042. The sequence continues at coordinate 686,527 of NZ_OLMI01000002.1, forward strand.
CTTTCACATTGTCCCCGTCCTTTGTAAAGATAGGGTTTACCAGTTCAGAATAAAGGTAGTCCCTGCCGATAGGCTCAATCACATTTCCCGATACATAGTAGGCAAGCTCTTTTTCTGTCGCTGTCGGGTAGAGCTTAAAGAATGTTTCCAGAAATGCGGTAGCGTCATTGACAGTATCAGCGTCTACGCTTGCGTCTGCTTCTGGTGTCTTAGGCTCATAGTCTGATTTTTCGATTGCTGGTGCAAGGGTAGGGTTCTGAACGATTACCATATCCCCGTCAGCGTCCACATGGACTTTTACGGTATAGGTTGCTTTCACATTGCTTGTCTGTTCTCCCTCTTTTATCTGCTGATCTACTTCGTAGGTAGCAGAAAAAGTGTCCATTCCCGACTGTTCGATACTCCATACAATCACATCTATAACCGTGGAGCTGGTCGGTATATCCGTTCTAATGGTATCTATATTCAAGTCCTGCAATTCTTTTGTCAGATAGCCGTTGATTGCCTGCGTCCTTGCTTCAATCGCTTCTTTGCTGTTACTCCATGTGTAGTAGGACTTTGCAAAATTCTTCACGAAATTTTCTATCCCGTTGGTGTCCTGCAAGCGAAGTTCAATGATTTCTTTTTCGTGGGTCGTGTGCTGGTCGATAGCAGTAAAATTCTTATACACCCCAAAGCTCACGCTTGCAATAAGTACCACCCACAACGCAATCACGGCTTTCTTATGTGTGCCTACCTTAACAGTACGCACCTTTTTTTCTTTTGGTTCTTTGATAGTTTCTGTCTGTTTCTTATTCTTCTTAAACATATTTTCAAGTCCTTTCTATTGTTTTACTCGTCCTGCACCGATTAAGTGCTGTTGCCAGTAACTACTACTTAGGTCTGCATATCCTATCGGGTTGCCTGCATGGTACATCTGTGTCGGCGAAACGAGAATACCAACGTGGGTTACATACGAACCAGCATTATAGGTGGAATGGAAAAATACCAAGTCCCCAGCCTTTGCCTGCGAGAGTGGAAGATGTTGGGTTGCGTCATACTGTGCTTGTGCGGTTCTCGGTAAGGAGATACCAGCTTTTCCATAACACCATTGCGTCAATCCCGAACAGTCAAAAGAAGTGTTGGGATTGCTACCGCCATATACATACTTCCAGCCTTGATATTTCAACGCTTCATTCATTACCTTTTGTGCCAGCTCTCCCGATACCTGCGAAACAGTTAAATACTGATTGACTAATTCCACATAGAACATATTTCCATAGCCATACCGCCAGCCCCCGTTCTTCGCAACAGCTATCGGGTTGGTATAGGTTACTTTCTTTCCACCCGATTTCTCACGGGCAAAATTTTCCGCAAGATTAAAAGTGTGTTTCTTTCCTTTTCCTGCCACATATCCCACATAACCACCGCCATAGTTATAAGACTGTATCGCTACATTCAAATCGTCGATACCTTGATTTTGGCAGGAAGAAAGCAGGGACGCAAAATATTTACACCCCTGCTTGATTGAGCTTTCCGTATCTAAAGAATTGGGCGGTAAGCCAAGACTTTCTGAACTCTGCATAACATCTTCTGCTGTACCACCACTTTCTACTTGAATGATAGCCAATAGCACATTGACATACTCGGAGATACCGTTTTCTCTGGCGTACTTTTCCACCATAGGCTGATGTTTCAAAACTTCTGCGGATAAATTCATACCCGTAATGCCAGAAGAAAAGTTGCTGTTCTCGTCGTCGCTGTCCGCACTAATCAACACCCCAAAGAAAAGCACCAGAGAAAATAGGATAGGAAACAGACTGCCAATGAGAGCGATATGTTTCAGTTTCATTTTTTCTTCTGTCCTTTCTTTGTTACAAGGCTTCGGTTTTTCTCTTTGGTCTGCTGGTTCTTTTGGACGGTTTGCGTCTGCTGAACCTTTGTCCTGCGGTCTTTCGTGTCATTCTGGCGTGTTTCCTGCGATACCACTTTTTCTACATTCTGCCTATGTACTGGCTGTGCAGGTTGGGTCGCTTTTCTATCAGAAGCACCATAAGATAGCGGACGCTCTTTGATAACATTTGCTTTGACTGGCTCACTTATCTTTGAAGTGGTCGCTGTGGCAGGACGTTTGACTTCCTGCATTTTTTCAGCACCCGTCTTTGAAACGCTTGAAGCTGTGGCTGGTCGCTCATGGGGACGGGTAGCTCCCATTGTCGCTGATCCGTCAGCCTTTCGCTGTGTCTGCCTTGCTTCTTGTGCCTTTTGAAGCTCCATACGTTTGTCAGCGATATTCTGTCTATGCCGTGCCTGCTTTTCCAAGCGTCCCGTCTGTCTGGACTGCTGTTCCTGCACCATGCCACGCTTGAAGTCGGACACGCTGGACTTTGCTTTTTCCTTTGCGGAATATACCGCATAAGCGGTCTGTGTCGGCATATCCTTGATATTCTCTTTGGCAGCATTTGCCTTGTCTTTCACTTTATTTTTCGTATCTAAGACAGCACCCACCTTTGAGCCTGCACGCTGTCCCATGCTGGAAGTGGTATTGCCCCGATTTTCTTTAGAAGCCGTATTTTTTCTTTCGGCTCTCTTTCCAGCAACGGCACTTCCAGCTACCGCACCAGCGACACCGCCCGAAATACCGCCAGCACTTACCGCCCTTGCAATACGGTGTTCCATACGCCTAGCCCGATGTCGCATAAACAGATACGGTCTGCGGAAAATTCTTCGTCCCATGCTTTGACTGTCGCCAGCATTAAGTGAGAACATACTCATCAAGTCGCCTAACTTCATATAGATACCAGCGAAACATACTATCTGCAAGAACGCCACCATAAAGAATGGGTAGTCTGTGGAAATGTTGTAAAACATACTGGAAATACTAAATGCCACCGTTACAATGAGCGTAATTCCTGCCCTTGTCATAATGGTATTAAATACCCTCACGATTGCCTGCTTTGCCATGCTTTCATAGCTCGGTATCATGGAAAGTAGAAAACTGATAGGCAGAAACATTGCAAAGATGATAAAAAGTATCTGGCTGAACAACATCATACCCGTAAGTAAGAATACAAATATCGTGATACCCAAGTTGAAGAACAAGAGGAAGAACACCATACCCAAACGATTTACCACCTGCGGTATCGTCAGATTGTTGTTGTCGTTGTCCTCAATTTCTGTTTTCACGACTTCCTCTCTGGTCTTTCCGTCCTCGTCCTCTGGGCTTGCCGATACCAGAGCTTCCACACGGTCTGCCCCGATTTCTTCTGCGTTGCTGTTCCCGAATTGTAAGAGTAACCACGGCTGTTCCACTTGAATAGAAAATAAGCTGTCCCGTATCAAGTCCACGCTGTCCTTGCCCTCGCTGTCAGAGTTGGGGAGCATGATTTTTGTTCCCAAGTCCAAAGAAGCGGTACTGATGTCTGATGAAAATTCATTTATCTTCTTGATGTAATCGGGAGCATAGGCAATAAAAGAAGCGGACAGAATAAACACCACAACAAAGTTGATAACGGCGTGTAGTGCCTTACTGGTTTCCCGTTTTATCAGTCCCGTGTAAGCAACATACATTCCCACGACTAAGATAATGAGAAGCAGGAAACCAACATAGAAGCCTGTAGAAGAAAAGCCGTTCTCGGTAACACCTGCAAGGGTCTGTATGCTTTTCCCGATACTGTCTGCCATATCGTTGATGAAGTCCAGCTTATAGGCTTCCTGCACCACATAACCCGTGGCATTGCTTAAATAAAGGCTTATCGTCCAGACAAAGTTGGTAATGCAGTAAAGCCCGTACTGCACCGATTTTCCAATCCCGTCCAGCCAGTTCCACGGCAACCACGACCAGCTATTATCTACATAAAAATCAAGCTGGTAGTTGGAAAGCGGATATTTTGAGTAAAGATTTTCTGCGTTTATGGTATCGTCCACAAGTCCCATCGCATGAGCCACCGTCCCCAAGAGTGAAAGCAGGATAAGGGAAAGTGCCACGACAAACAGAGCCATTTTGAGAAAGTTGAAAATCTTCTTTTTTGTGAACGCACCTTTTATCCTTTCTTTCATCACTCCACCTCATTTCTCTGTACGGGCGGTCTGGTATCAAAAGCGTGTAGCAGTTCTTCAAAGACTGGGTGTATCTGCACCACACCGACACGCCCGTATAAGTCCTGCAATAAACATTGTCCGTTCTCTAAATCACGCAAGCGTTTCTGGTTGTTCTCGTCGTCCTTGTCGATACCGAAAAACTCTAAGGTCTGCTTTATCTCGTTGATGTCGGTACTACGAAATGCAAACTTCAAGCCGATATTGTTTTTCAGACTTTCTTTTGATACGTCGCCAGATGATTGTGTAACGAAATAAACGCCTGCCTGCATAGCTCGTCCAGCACGCACCAGCTTATTTGATAAGGTTTCTCCTTGTGCCACATTTAAGAACGCCCACGCTTCGTCCAAATCGACAATCTTAAAAATGCTTCTGTCGGAATGGATAAAATCAAGGGCAAAGGTACTAATCACAATCAGCATAGACACCGACAATAATTCAATGGTCGTGTATTCCTCAAAAGTGGTATCTTTATCTGGCAGTACAAGGTCTGCTACTTGAATGATATTGAGCTGGTTATCCAGACTGATAGCATTTTCCACTGTTCCGTCTGAAAACAGCAGGTGTGCAAAATCATAGTCCGTGAAGCTGTCAATATGGTCTGCGATATTTCTTGCTATGGGCGTATCTTCACGACGTAGCTCGTCTATCACATGGAGTAAGCCCCGATTGTCGCTCTGGGTAACGGAACGAACCGCTTTTCGTAACACGGGAAATTTTTCGCCGTCCCTAGAGGAAATACCCGTAAGGAATGTCAAGATGTCGATTGCCAGACTTTCAGCGTCTTTTACATTCTTCATAATCACAAACGGGTCAAGAAGTCCTGCATTGCCTTTATCGCTTGTTAAGTTTACGATATTGATTTCATGGGCGATTTCTGGAAGTGTTTCTTTCCAGTTGCCACGCTCACTTTTAGGGTCTAACAGAAGTGCTTGACCGCCAAACAGCACCGCATAATATACAAGTAGATTGTTGCAGAACGACTTCCCACCGCCAAGCGAACCGACAAAAGCAGAAGCTAAAGCGTTGGTAACTGTGCCTTTCACGCCTTGACTGGCAAGGGACGGTTGCAGGTACACATTTCTTCCCGTATCAACGGAATATCCCATATAGATACCCGTGTTTTCCCCTAACTGCTGTGTAGCACCAAAACCAAGCCCTGCTAGAAAATCTGATTTTACATACTGCACATAATCATTGATATATCGCTTGCTGGCTGGTAAAAATTCAGAATGAAGCCCCAGCATATCGCCAGCAGGACGCACCAGTTTTACATTGAGGTCGTCGTAAAAGTCCTTGACTTCATCACAACGGCGTTTTAATTCGTCCAAATCATCAGCACAGACACGCACCACATAAGAGAGCTTATACATACTTTCTTTAGTCTGGTCTAAGTCTGTTTCCAGCTCGTCCACGCTGTCTAATGCGTCCACCACATTTGAGCTGGTTTCACTTCCTGCTTGATAGGCGTGATTGTCAAGGTCTTTCAATTCCTTTTTCTTGTTGCGGACAGTTGTTAATGCTTTTCGATTTTCCACGATTTCTACATTCATAGAAGTATCAACGGGGAATGTGAATTGCTGTTGCTGGAAATAGAAAATTTCAGACGACGGAAAATCAAGCTCGCCGACTATCGCATTGACGGTAAAATAGGACACATAACTTTCCTTGTCCTCATGTTCCAAGCGTAAATATCGCTGGCTTTCTTCAATCACACACCTTGTCAGACGGATAAGGTCGTAGTATTTTATCAGCGTTTCTTTGTTCAATTTTTTCTTTGGTAGCTGGTACTCATAATCTTCATAGGCGATACCGTCCCTGCCGTAAAGATGTTCCATGAGATAGCCAAAATCATTGATTTCCAAGCGACGCACCTTGAAACGACGGGAGATTTTATTTTCCAGTAACTTTTCCATTTTCATGTAACGGTTGATTTCATCATTTGGCATGGAAACAAAGTCATTCATCAGCGTGTGGTTCACTTCATGGAGAAATTCCGTGAACGTCAGCCACGCCGATTTTTTGATGTTCTTCAGATTGAACTGTTCTTCCGTAACCATGAGCTTAAAGCCAAGAAAAAAGCGGTAGTCCACTTGATTGTCCCCAATCATAGATACTAACGCTTCGGTCTGTTCGTCTATCTTCTGGTAGGCAACTTCCTTTAATTTTCCCGTTACCAGTTTCTTTGACTGCTCCTGCATACTTCGTATTGAGCTTTCTGTGGCAATCTGCAACGCATGAATTTTACCCTCACGGGACTGTGCAATGAGCTGTCGAAAGCTGTCATGCACGATAAATTTCTGCTCTGCGGATAGAAAAGAATAGTTGTACGGTATCAGCTCATAATAGGCAAACACTTCATTGTCCTTGTTCCAGACAAGGTTATTGTCAATATATTTTATCGGGAACATAGTTCACACTCCTTACTGCCGTGATTGTTTCATTCAAGGTCTGCTTATGCAGTTTTACGGCTTTTCCTGCATAAGTGATTTTTGGTCGCAGGGCATAGGTTATCTGTGATTTCAAAAAGCTGTACGGCTTCTTTCCGTCAAAGGTTTTCTGCGACATAAACCAAGTGAGAGCAACGGGAATACCGAAGTATTTGAGAAACGCTCCCTCTATCATGGAAAGTGGGGGAATATCCCCAAACAGAATGATGATAAATTCCGTAATCACAAACCATGTAATCTGTGTAAAAGTAACGGGAAAGGGCAAGTTAAAGTCATTGATTGCATATAAGACTTTTTCTACGTTCCAGATACCCGTGTAGCTTTTAATCTTTTTCAAGTTCTTTCAGCTCCTTTCGTAAGTTTCTAAATGAAAAAGGACAGCCATTTTCAGACTGTCCCTAAATAAAATCGCTGTCAGTAGCAACCATGCTTGTTGCTGATCTTCCAGCTTATCGTTTGATTTCACACATACCGTACCTTGTTTTTACAAAATAGTCTTGAATTTCAATATCTCTGCCGTAGGCTTCACAGTCTATGTAATGGAAAAAGGCAGGCGGTATTTCCCCAAGTACATTTTCTTCATAAATCTTGTGGTACGCTACATCTTCCATTGTTTCACACCCCGAATAGCAGATAATATCGCCGATATGGTCTGCCAGTTCTTCAAGGTCGCCATAGTAGGAAATAAAGTCATCAAGATTATCTAACACTTCCTCTGGAAAGTCTTGTATCATCTCATAGATACGGTTCAGTTCTTCTATGGACGTATATTCTTCCAGCTCGCAGGGGAAGTTTTCGCTGTCATGGACAGCGTATTCTTCATAACGTCCATTCAGCCCGATACGCTCTGCGATTTCTTCCTCGTCGAGTGGAAAATGAAACCACGCCCCTTTGACACCGCCCTCAACATAATCCCCTAAATTTGCGATATAGACTGCCATATCATCAACGCTCATTAGACCACCTCATTTCTATGGAAGTTCGTAGATACCGTGTTCCGTTTCTATGAATTTTCCATTGTCGTCAAGATACTGTCCGTAGGCTTCAAAATTGAAGTATCGGACTAGGCGTTCGTCAATCTCTGCAAAGGCAGGGTCGTTGTCTAGCAGATGTTTCGCCACATCAGCCATGTTCTTACACCATGAATAATGGATAATGTCGTGTCGGTGCTGGTGTAGTTCATCAAGGCTGGTAAAGTGGCACATCAGCTCCTCATAGTCCTCTTTCAAATCGGCTGGCAGACTTTCATAAGTGTAGTAAAAATCATTGAGCCTATCCACTGTGGTATCTTCGTCCACTTCCTCGGCAAAGGGCAGTTCCTTTTCTGTGATACGGTAATCGTTGCTTTCTGCGTCCACGCCCAGCCTTTCAGAAAATGTTTCCTCGTCAATCGGCAGTGTAAACCATGCGGATAGTATATTGCCCTCGGCAGTTGGGACGGCTTCAATCTGTACTCTTAATTCCTGCATTGTTTTTCACTTCCTCTCTGTTGTTTCATAATCGCCTGCAATATCTGGTAGGACATACCAAACACATAGACAGAAAAATCTTCCAGTTGCTTTTTCGGATAATCGGCAGGGCTCAGCCGTTTCATTTCCTGCCATACTTCACGCTTGTAAAAGGGCAGGTCGGAAAGATATTCACAGCCGACTTTTGCCTGCATGTCCTTAAAAATATCGTTCATTTCATCACTCCAATCTGATTTTAGGTAAGAAAAAAGCAGTCAATCCTAAGACCAACTGCTTTGTGTGTATGGATATGAAATTGTCAAACTGGGATTTATCTATTAACTCTCTTAACTTTCCCCTATTTTCAAGGCTTCCCGCCATTGAAAATTCTATATATGTATCCTTTTCCCTTGTTTTTGCCCTTATGGGATAATTACAAGGGAAAATTCATTATTCAGTTGTTTAATCGTTGCCTGCCACTTTATCAAGAAGTCTTGCGGAAGTCCGCTTTGCTTCCCTTGTAGCATGGGCGTAGACATTCATGGTGGTACTCACGTCTGAGTGTCCTAACAGTTCCTGCACATCCTTAGGCTGAGCCCCGTTGGATAAGAGGTTTGTCGTGTAGGTATGCCTCAGTGTGTGGAAATGGAAACCTTCAAGCTCCGGTACTTTTCTTCCTGCTGTCCGGCAGGCTGTTTCTATGGTTGCCGGAAGTTCCAGACAACCATCCTCCCTTAAGCATACAAAGAAGATTTCGGTGTAATCTTCCGGCACATTCTCTGTCATTCCCAAATGATAATACTCGTAATGCACCCGATTCTTTTCCATTACTTCTCTGTAAAAATTCCGCTGGTAGAGTTCCCCATACTGAAAACGGTTTTTGTGCTGTTCCTTTTTTGCATTCCTCAAAATATCTGCGAGGGTATCGCCAAAGTCAACAACCCTGATCTTTTTCCACTTTGTCGGACCGATTTCGTGCTTATGGGTAGCACCATTGTAGCGGATGCTCCTGCGTACAGTGAGATACTGTTCTTCAAGGTTGATATCCTGCCATGTCAGACCTGCTACCTCTCCAAGTCTGAGACCTGTAAAGTATGCTGTCTGAACCGGAAGAATCGCATCCCCACTTCGTTTTCCAAGCTGTTCAATCAGTTTCCGGTACATTTCAAAGGAAAGCGGTTTAACCTTGTCTCTGTCTGTGGCTGTTTCATCCGCAAACAAATCCGTTTCTTCCTTTTTATGCCTCATCACCACATACTGCATTGGATTGAAGGTAATAAACTGTTTCGGAAATACCGCAAACCGGAATGACTGTTGCAATACTGCTGAAAATGACCTTACATAATCAATGGAATATCCTTTTGATATAAAATCTCCCACAGTGCCTCCAAATGAGAGCAAATCCATAAACTCCTGCAGGTGTACCGAAGTCACCGTTTTCAGTTTCCTTTTGCTGATAGGGTGTTGTTTGATTCTCCCAATTGTCTGAAGATAATTGCCAACCGTTCCATTACTCAATGTGCCTGTCTTTAATTCTTCCTCAGCCCACAGGTCAAGCAACTCTCCGAGTGTGATGTTTTCAGCCTTTGCAACAAACCGCTTGGCTTCATAATCCTCCATTGCCTGCCTCAACAGCTTTTCCGTTTCGCTTTTGTTTTCCGTACCTGCAAATTCCTTCTGCACCAGATTACCGCTTGCATCTTCCACATAGAAGCGGTAGTACCATTTCTTGCCTTTCTTTCTTACAGAACCTTTTGCCATAATCGTTACTCCTTTCGATATCGACAATCGGAACTGATGAAATGCTTTCTGCGTGTAAGTATATCATAACTCCGGTTGTCTAATCTATACCGGTTCGGAGTCTTTCTCTGAAAGAAGATTTGCAAGCCTTACGGCTGCCGTTTCGGGATTCTTGGAATAGAGCCTTACAATGTCGCCCATGTCGTTCAGTGCGTTTACCGTATGGGTGATTTCCCTAAGGAACATAATCTCATTATATTCCTGATTGGATTCAAACCCCATTACTTTTGCAATTGTGGCATCTTCCGTATTCCCTTTAAAATTCTTACAGGCATATTGAAAGGAATCAACGAATAATTCGTATTCCTTCAACATCAGCAGCAGTAAATCTTTGGAAAAATCCGCTTCGTCTGCCTTCATATCATAAGGCAGTTTGGAGAGAATGGAAGTCATGGTATCACGAATCTGTAATTCCCTTTTATCCGTAACATCACTTGTCATTTCTTCCGTCTCGCCCTTCAGCCACTCCACTGATACATGAAGTGCTTCCGACAGACCATCCAGAACAAGCTTCTTGGTGTTGTCAATCGTTCCTGCCTCATACCGCTGTATGGTGGAAGCGGTAACTCCCATCTTTTCTGCTATATAAGGCTGGTTGACACCTAATTCCAGTCTGCGTTGTTTTGCCCTGCTACCGATTAACTTGCGTAATTCTTTATCTTTCATTCTGATACGCCTCCTTTTTCGGTATGGCTAAAGTATAACACAGTAAAAGTAGCATTGCAATATGCAAGTTAATAATTGCTTTTAAAATTTCGTAACGCTTGACAAGAAGATGTAAAAGTTATATAGTAGGCATAGTCACAAAATTGCATTATGCAATTCAAGAGGAGGTGTTTTAATGACAGAAGTGAAGATTGCACTGTCCATTGAGGAAGCTGCCGACTATACGGGTATCGGCAGAAATACCCTGCGGAAACTGGTAGAATGGAAAAAGCTTCCGGTATTGAAGGTAGGACGGAAAGTCCTTATCAAAACGGATATGCTTGAAAAGTTCATGACCGCCAATGAAGGCAGGGACTTAAGGGACAAAGGAAATGTCAGAGCTGTCACAAGAAATGTGACAAATTAAATAGGGACAGTCCTAAGACCATCCCTAAGGTATGTATCTGACCGAAGCCATGATATACCTACACGCAAATAGATTATACCATGTGCTTCCTCTAAGATACAACCGGAAATTTAAGAAGTGGGGAAGAAACTTTTTTATACAAGCCCTCAGCGTTTGAGAGCGAAATACACCCCTCGCACAAATCTTACGATTTGTACTCTGTGTATTTCGCCCTGCTGGGAGCTTTCGCCGACAGGCGGATATGTTCGTAGACAGGCTACCTATGTAGCCTACTCACTTTCACATTAGAAAGTTTCCCATCCTCATTTCTTGCAGCTTCGTACTTGGCAGATACGGAAAGGAGGAAGCACATGCCAAGAAATTCATTTATTCAGATGACGAAGCTCCACAATGTCCGGGGAAGAATTTATTATATTTCAAGCCCAAAGAAGCAGGAAAATCTGTATGCGGTATATGAAACCACAGACCGTAATTTTTGGACTGACCTTGCAAAATATAATCAGGCAGAATTTAAAAAAAGCGGTACGGAGGGGAAATGTATTGAGGCAAGGGAATTGATCATAGCCCTGCCGGAATCTTTTACGGAGTATCCTCCAGACAGACTGTTGCAGATATTTACAGACCATTTCAGACAGACTTACGGAACGGACTGTATCGCAGCCCTGCATCACAATAAGCGGAAAACCAACTATCACATCCATCTCATTTTTTCGGAGCGTACACTCTTGGAACAGCCCATAGAAAAGGTTGCCACCCGCAATATGTTCTATGACGAAAAGGGAAATCATGTACGCACCAAGAAAGAGATACTTGATGAAGAAGGAAATATCCGTAAAAGATGTAAGGTGATTCACAAAGGTGAGGTATACGAAAGACAGATTTTCTCCATTAAGGATAAACACTTCAAGGCTGAAAATTTCCTTGATACCGTCAAGCAGGATTATACCAATCTTATCAATCAGTATGTGTGGGATAAAAGCCAGCGGTTAGAAGTTTTTGAGCGTGGCGGTATGTATCTTGCCACCAAAAAGATTGGTAAGAACAATCCGAAAGCCACCGAGATTGAGGCAGACAACAGTAAACGCACCTTGTGGAATCAGACTGTTGACAGAGCGATTGTAACGGGTGTTTCCAAGTCAGAAATCATGCAGATAAAAAAGGAACGGATAACGGACAAGATTGTGGAATCCGTATGGCTTTACGGAAACAGACCGAATCTGTTATCTTCCATTATCGGTACTGCCATTGCAGTATTAGAACTGTTAATCTCCAAAGTATTTCTCAAAACTCTGGAGCTTGCAGATAAAGTAATTTCCAAAGAGCTTGAAGCAAGACCGGAGAACACAGATTTCAAAGAGCAGAAAGCTGTACCAGAAGAAAGCAGAAAGCAGACAGATACACCAAAGCCTGCCATACCGCCAAGACCACAGCCATCACCGGAAGCAGTTTCTTACAAGCACTTATGCGAAATTTATCAAAAGCTGCAAGAACAGAATAAAGCAATTTTTGCACTCGAGAAACAGCGAAGTGACCTTGAAATTGAACTGTCCGACAGCAAAGGTATCTTCAAAGCAAAAAGGCGTTCCGAACTTTCAACAGAGATAGCCGGATTGGAGGAACGTATTTCCCGAATGAAAGCCCGATTATCCCATATCGTAAAGGAATACGGGTATCAGAATGCGGAAGCCTTCTACAAAGCATTTCATAAGTCAGAGACAGCTTATGGGGATTATCAGGACAGCCTTAAGAATTGGAAACAACGGTATGGAGAAAAGCCGCAGTCTCTACACGATAGGCTTATATCTAAGAAACAGGACATAAAGGAGCGAGAGTTAACAAGACCATATTCTCCACCAAACCGTGGAAGGAGTAGATAACAAACGAAGGGAGGCAATTGCCTCCCTTCGTTTGTTATCTCTCCGTAAAAGACTGGAATTTCACCCTCTCGCATAAAGATACAAATTATTTTTTTATTTCCTTATCATATATCTTTTTTGAGTATACCACAGTTACAATTGTTGCTAATAATAAATAAATCAACATAAAGATTGTGCCAGTCATCCCACTTGTAAATACGGTTGTAATGATAGTCAATAACCCCGTAATAATAATACATATTGCACCAAAGCGGTTACTCTTTCTCCATGTATTATCATTGTGCATACTCCAAACGGTTCGAACTCCCACTACTGCATTTCGTTTTGCCTTTGTCATAAAATTTCCTAATACAATAAATATAATACCACACAAAATACATGAAACTTTTGCAATGTCAATAACCGCATGTTCACCACCTGCATTTGCCTGTATCCAAGAAGAATAAAGAATAAAATAATGCATAATCCCGAACATGATTGCTTGCGAAATTCCTACAACACATAATACCTTTGCAGAAGATTTTGTTTCCATCTGTTCCTTTTCTGTATTTGCATTTTTTGATTTTTTCTCAAACACATAGATTAGCAAGTGCCAAAACAGTGTAATAAACAAAATAATTACCGGAAAAATAAAGCTTTCTGTTTTACTTCCCCATCTGTCAGTGTTTCCCTCCAAGTCATGATGCATAGGTATAATATCAGGCATAAACTGTAGTACAACACTTGTAACTACAACTGGTATCATTGCTACTATCCACATTATTTTTTTCATACTTTTTTTCCTCCAAACTGGTTAACCCATATAATTAATTCATCGAAAACCGTAGTGTTGATTTCATAATAAACAAAGTTTTTCTCTTTATATTCAGATATCAAGTCTGCGTTTTTAAGTAATTTTAAATGATAAGAAAGAGCAGCCGGTGTAATCTGTAATTTTTCAGCAATCTCTCCGGCATTTAATCGTTCATTTCTCAACATAATAAGAATGTCTCTTCGCTGGCTATCTGCCAATACTTTAAAAATGTTAGTTTCTCCCATATCTTTTACCTATTTAAAACTTTCTTTAAATAGATTTTAGCATGCTATTTGTTTTTGTGCAAGAACTATTTAAAAATAATTTTAAATAGAGGGGATACACTGAAAAATCAATGTGTCCTCTCTATTTACCTTAAGGCAAAATTCAAACATCTAGAAACTTAAGATTCCTGCCTCTTATTATGGAATAACCGTACGTTCTATATATTTTTCTGGAATTTTTAGTACTAGACCTCTATCATGATATTATATTAGCAAAATCACCACGTATCTAAACGATCCTCTGCATCAACCCATACTTGCATTTCTCCATCCAAGTATAATCTTGCATATTCTAATGGATTATCAATAGCCAAAGCATTCAACGAACACTGGGAGCCGGGAGTAGTTCTCAATCCTTCCTCTGCCTTATTGCAATCAATTCTAAGCACTACATTTTCAAACGTGGTTACATCTATGCTATTACATTGCGGATTATATCTTGCATAAATCAATCTCATATCTTATCTGTCCTTTCCTTAATTTTCTAAAAGTTTTGAAAGCATTTCAATCCGTTCTTCCTGCCATTTTCATTTCATGTTATAATTTGTTACTGGATTTTCTTTCCCTTAATTTTGCCCTTGTGAGCATTCGTAACATGAGGGAAAAGGATATAACACAAGGGAAAGCATAAGGGCAAACTCACTCGCTACAAATTTAGCATTTTCAAGGGGTTGCGGACTTCACGAGGATAAGATATAACAGTTAATAAATGTTATGAATTAAGTCAAATCAAAACTGGAATTTATTGAATTACCTCTACAATTTGTTTTAGTGCATCATAATCAACAAAATCCACTTTTTTGTTATAGGTTTCTATCAGCGCCTTATCTTCTTGTGTAAGGCTTTCAACTGGCTTATTTTTAAGAGAATGGTATAACATTTTCATCATAGTCTTATGCTTGAAATTCAATTTACTGTAATCTATACCACCTCTTAAATGAAAAATCAAAGAGTTTTCTAAAATATCTTTTTCAATTTGTTTCGCAACAGATGCTTTAATATTATTAGTATTTTCTTGGTTTTTTACATCTGCAAGCCCTACAGTAACCACAATCGTTTTGATATTGCTATTTTTCAATAGTCTAAATGTATTCTTTAATCCTTTTACACCACCTGCATATAAACCGCCCAAATATATTATCTGCTCATAGTTCCTTATATCTTTTATGTTTTCATAACTTATGCAAGGAATTTCCGTTATCTCTGAAAGTTTTGTGGCGTATGCTTTTGCTGTTCCATATTGACTACCATATATAATCAAACTTTTCATAATGCTTTATACCTCTACAACTTCTTATCTGTCACTTTCTTCATATCCATATTATATCACTCGCATATCTGCACCACAATGTAAATTATTATGCCCCGATAATCTTATTGAACAGTTCCAGCAACACATCTTTCACACCGCCAGCATTGAACACCAAGCCGACAGCAACAAGGGCAACTACCAAGAAGCCAATGAGCTTTGAAAACTCACGCTTGAACCCTAAATAGATACCGATAACCACAATCGCCATAAGCACTAAGCTCTGTGCGTTGCTTAAAAACCATGTGTATATGGATAGGTAAGTTCCTGATATTATAAATATCTCAAACTTTTCCCCCCATTCACACGGAGCGTGCGACTTTCACCGCACTCCGCGTTCCATCGTGTTTATATTGAAAAGTATTTATGTAGTAGACCTATATCAAGTTTAATTCTTGATTGCCAGCTAATACTCTATATTTATTTAGTCTTATGAGCTGGACTTTATTTAGCTTCAATAGAGCTATATATTTTTGTATTGTTTCTTCTGTTTTAGCGTGTATTAGACGGTGTACCGCCTCTTTTACCAAAATAAGATTTTTATAATCGTCATTTCCACCAGCTCCAGTTGGTACAATATGATGACAGTGTATTTCATTAGCTTGTTGAAATTCTTCCAGAGTTATAGCACATTTTCCATGTTGAGCAGAAAATAGCGAAATTCGATTGTCTGCGTATTCTATTGTGCGATTTTCCAAAGATAATTTCATTAACTGGTACATCAGTAATTTATCAACACTTAGATTGGTGTGGATAAATTTTCTTCCCTCTAGAGTGTAGCAATTCGCTAAATACACCTTTGCCATTGGTTTTCTGTGTTGGATATATCCAACAGGGAAAATAGGTTCGCCCTCGCCAGCAACATACCGGAGCATTTTAGATTTACCATATCTTGTTGCCTCCTTTGTCGTAAGTTGTCTGCCTGTTTTTCTCAATCTGCCCCTTTTGTTTGTACCTAATCTGTTAGTGAAGATAGCCATTACAGCTCTATTCAGTTTCATACAATCCAGATTTACATTCGTTGCAATCTGATAATAATTTTGCATACCTAATACCATTGAATTATAAAGTCTTGTTTCTTCTAATTCCGTTTTCCCTTTTGAGGGAGAAGCAATTTTCTTTGCCTGTGATACCAGCTTGTCTTTTTGGTTTTTGAATTGTTTATCACTTATATGTGATTTAACAACTAACTTCTTTCTTCTCGGTATCATTTTAATCTTGAAACCAAGAAAGTCGGAGTATCTTTTTCTAACATTTACAATTCTTGTTTTTTCTTGTGATACTTCCAATTTTAATCGTTGTTCAATCCATTGAGTGATTGCTATTTTGGCTTTTTCAGCACTTTCCTTGTAGCGGCAGAAAACTCTAAAATCATCTGCATAACGAACCATATACATTTCCTTTAACTTTGTTTTCTTCATTTCTTTGTAAGCGTTGCTTTTACATGGGCTACCGCTTTTATTGATATGAACCACATAGTTTTTTGTAACAGGATTTTCCTGCCATTGGCTTTCTACCCAATGGTCTAACTCATTAAGAACAATGTTTGCTAGTAGTGGGGATATTATTCCCCCTTGCGGAGTTCCTTTCTCTGGATATGTTATTGTACCGTTAGTCATTTTGATTGGAGCTTTTAATATCCTTTTTAAAATGAATATCAAGTGCTTGTCCCGTATTCCCATAGCCCATATCTGTTTTATCAGCTTGGAATGGTTCACGTTGTCAAAGAAACCCTTAATATCAAATTCAATCACATAATGTAGCTGGCTGATTTGTAGGCGGTTATAGGTTGCTTTTATTGCATTTTCAACTGACCTATTAGGTCTGAAACCATAGCTGTTTTCACTAAATTTAGCTTCGCAGATTGGTTCTAATACTTGTTTTATACATTGTTGTATAAGCCTGTCCCACATACAAGGAATACCTAGAGGTCTGGTTTTCCCATTTGGTTTTGGTATTTCTTTTCGCCTCACTGGCTTAGATCGATACCCATGTGGACTGCCTGCAACAATGTATCTTACTTTTTTGACAACTGTTTCTGCTGGCAATTTGCCAATATCTTTAATTATTGTACCGTCTGTTCCTGCTGTTTTACTGCCTGCATTTGCTTTGATATTTCGATATGCCAGTAATATATTTTCTCTCGATAGGATAATATCCATAAGATGAGTGAAAATATCTCCATTCTTACTTTTGGCATATAAATCATCAAAGGTGTTTTGCATTTCGTAATATTCGGCGTGTCTTAAATCTTCTACACACAATGTTTCATTTTTATTTTTAGGCATAAGGCTTCACTCCTTTGCTTGAAATTGAGTGAGCTTTTTTATCTTACTCGTAATCCTTATTGAAACAACATAATACTTTTCTAATATATACACGACTTGAGGGCATTCCTCCATTCTCATTACAAGAATTTCTTAGGTTCGCCCTCTGCTTTTCAGCATTAGTTCAACTGCTTATTGTTCTTCGTCAGTTTATTCTCTTGATGAGAACCCAATACCTTTCCTCGTTCCGATAATCTTATCTATACATATATATCCTTAGGTCACTAGCTATAAGCCTGCTGGCTTGATACCGCCTGTAACGTTATATGGCATTTCATAACCTATATTCTTACTTTGCCACACCAGCTACGATTTCTCGTACCTTTGCATTTCTACAAAGTTCAAATTTAGACCCGTACATTCGCTGTTTCGTCAGTTCCTTATAGAACATTCTAACCATAGATATTTTATAGACCCCCGACCTGTTGGATACGCTACCCGCCTCTGGATAGTTTTCGATAGAAGATATATGTTCATCAACTATTACGGTATCTTTCAGCCGCCTTTACCGAGCTTCAAACATTCTGAGTTTCCTCATACAATGCTTGTCGGAGGCTCAGGGCAGGCGTTTCAGAGCGTTACTTCATCATTCCACCTGTCAGATTATCAGTTCTCCTAATAACCAAACTTTTTCGTTCTTTTATTAGTGCCTTAGCTTTTCACTAAGGAACGAGTCGCACATAAATTTTGTCCGAAATTCATATTATTTGTCCTCTCTTTCTTTGATTTCTTCCATGTATCTGTCAGCTTCTTTGCCGACACTCATAATGCACATCAGAACTACGCCGATACCCATTCCCATAGATACCAGCAGGAAGTCTTTTAATAATACCCACATTTTTTATCACTCCTAACTTTCTACTAAATCTTTTGCAGGGGTCGTCTGCTGTTTGATTATCATTTCATGCTTTTCTGTGAGTTTTGCCTGCTGTTCGATTGTTTCCATGTAGTCTGTACCGTTTCCTTTATCAATCTTTTTCAGCATTTTCAAGGTCGGTGCTACCTGCCGTTGTACCCACCGCAATGTACGGTCTAAGGTGTAAGGCTCTGGCTTTGTCGTCAGCTTCAAGCTCTGTCTATTATCGCCGATAAACCACGCCCAGCGGTCATTGAGTTTCCAGTCATTTTTTCGCTTGTCTGCTTCTTCATCAACAAACCGCACATACTGGTTGATGATAGAAAAGGCAGTCTGCTCTGCGTCATAATAGGTCAGCAAATCCCGTACTGCATAATAGGCACGTTCATTACGAAGCCGTATCTCAAAACGGTTGATAATGTCGGCTTCTTCCAGCGGTGTCCCTAACTTGACGTACTGCTCATAGTCCTTTTCATAGATACAGAAATACACATCTGATTTTAGCGAACCAAGATAAAGGGTGCGTCCCATATATTCTCTGTCGTCCTCTCTATGCTTGATAAGCTCGCCCGACTGATAAAACTTATAACTTCTGGACTTTCCGATATATTCCCGTTTCCTGCATTTTTCCGCAAGCTCTGGAATATCCAAAATACCCGTATGGTCGTTGATAGCAAGGTCGATACGCTTCATCACGCCACCGTCTATGAGTGCGTCCATGAGAAAGTCATACCAGCTTCTTTGTTGTGCCAGCAGGTAACTTTCAAACTGCCTGCAACCACGCCCCTTTAACTCTAAAAGGACACCTTTTTCTTCGTCAGCCGACGTATAGATAAAGATGTCCCCTAAAGAATAATGCTCCGTATAACTGTAATGTCCGTAATCTTCATGGAGCATATAATTGATATTCAGTTTTAATATATCTTTGATGATGTGCTGTATATCCAGCGTGGGAAAACGAATTTTCACATAATCAAACAGCATGGTAATCGGTACTTCTGGATTGAACCTTGCCAGTTCCTTATGCAGAGTTTCCAGAAGTTCCTTTGACGGCTTCATTTTTCCACTTTCTATCTTGTTGAAATATTCCCTTGTGATACCAGAAGCCACCGCCAGCCTGCCTTGTGAGATACCGTAAGCAATCCGTTTCTCCCGTAATTCTTTTATCCGTTGTTCTTCATTCAGAACCATACCCCCAATCTGTAAAGTGTGAAGTTTTTTAAGGCGACTTCACAGCCGATTTTTGCTAGAAAACCATGCCAGAAGCCTTATGTTTCCTATGTTTTTTGTCTATTGTCTATTTGCAAACGTACCCCTCTGTTAGATACCGAGGGGTTTTACCTGCTGGCGTGGCTGACGCCACACCAGCAACGGCTAGTCCGTGCCGTCGCCTTTCGCTTCGCACGTCGCCGTCCCGTCCTGCCTTGCTTGTGCAAGAGAGCTGATAGTCTGTAAAAAATCATGTCCTTTTGGGACTAAAGGCGTGTAAAACTCACTTATGACGCTTGTTCCCACATCACAATAGCCACGCCCCTTGATACGCTTCTGGAAAAACTGCTTTTTCACATCTGAACCAAACAGCATACCGTAACCTAATTCGCTGATACGCCCAAGTCCCACACGGAAATTGAAGTTATCTCTGATACCATCTGAAAAATACTTTGCGTCTGGACGCTGGCAGGCAACAATAAGGAAATAACCTGCTTGTCGCCCTAACATAACGATTTTCTTTAACTGGCTAAGTAAGCTCACGCTTTCTTTTGTCCCCAACATTTCAAAAAACGCCACATATTCATCAAAGATAAGAAAGCAGGGTGGAAGTCCCAGATAGGCGTAGTTTTCGCCCGTCTTATAGTTCGGGTGTTGCTTCATTTCCTCACTTCGCCGTACCATGCCCTCATAAAAGGCATTGACGCATTCAATCATTTCTTCTTTGGTGTGATAGACATTAGGCATGACTGTTCCCAAGTCTGCAAGGTCGCTGTTCTTTGGGTCTAAAATGTAAAGGACAGCGTTGGTATGCAGTAAGGCTTCAATGAGCGTCAGCAGAAAATAAGTTTTACCGCCACCAGTCCCACCAGCAATCAAAGCGTGAGGGAGTGCGTCATATTCCCACACAAGATTTTTCATCAGCCTAAGACAGCCGTTTTCTGCCCATACTTCATCAATGGTAATGCGGTTTGCTATCATGTCATAAAGCAGGGTGTATTCAATATAGCCGTCATGTAAGGTCTTGTCGGTCAGCTCGCAATACAAGCCACTTTCCAATTTATCCTCTAACCGTAAAAGCTGGTCTTGATATTTTCCTAACGTGATTTCACAGCGGATATGGAGCAATCCCTTTTCCATTTGATAATAAATCTTTGGAAACCAGACGATTTTTTCCCTTGATCTGCTTTGCAGGTCAGTAAAAAAACCGCTGTCTTGTACGGTATCGGCTTCATACCACTTATTTTCCAGTATCATTCGTGCCAGCTTTTGACGGTGCAATAGCTTCTTGAAACTGTCGTAACAGAAGCGGTAATACAGAAAAGCGACCAATGCACAAACACCAGTCGCTATCAGCACAGTTATGAAGTTGTAAGGGGAAAGCGTCAAGCCGTTTTCTAACAAGCTGAAATGTTCCCAGTCGGTACGCATGAGCTGTTTGATGTTCAGTAGCAGAAGAACCGCCATGAATACAAACAGAAGCGTCCCTATGGAAAAGTGGTAGA
Organism: Dorea sp. Marseille-P4042; assembly: GCF_900290215.1. Taxonomy (NCBI): domain Bacteria; kingdom Bacillati; phylum Bacillota; class Clostridia; order Lachnospirales; family Lachnospiraceae; genus Dorea; species Dorea sp. Marseille-P4042. Next base: position 707,534 of record NZ_OLMI01000002.1, read on the forward strand.
CAAGGTGCTTGTCGCTGGCTCTGATACGGTGTCCTTTGTTCCAAATCATACGCATAAATCAATCCTTTCTAGGTATGAAAAAAGCAGTCAATCCTAAGACTAACTGCTTAATCAACAATAAAGTGTAAATTTTATTGTTTCTTTTCTTCTTTTTTATCTTTTTTATTTTTTCTATCCCACCAAGTACCTGCTAATGAGCAACTTCCACCCATAACTATAAAGGCAATCATAATAAGCCAAAATTCCATGATTTTTCCTCCCTTTTAAATTAAGTGCTGACAAATTAAAATTACAACAAAACATATAATAAGTGCGATTACACCTGCAATGAATGCAAATATGATTTTTTGATAATTTCTTTTTCCTATTTCTTGTTGTGTTTCATCATGCGTTAATTGCTTTCCGTCAATAAATGCCAAAATTTCTTTATAGGTTTGAATGTCATGGCTCTTTTTGAATTTTTCAATCTTACTTGCCGTATAGAGCGTTATTGCAAACAAGCATAACCAAATAATAATTCCTATATTTCCCTTAATACTAAATAAAGGATAGGCACTTATGGCTACGACTATCAATTCAATTAGGAAAACTACACTTATCACATTAAACTTTTTAATAGTTGCTTTTTCTACAATCTCCCTCATCTCCTTTATATCTTCTTTTATAAAATTATCTAAAGACACATTGAAGATATTAGATAAAGTAATTAAACTTTTAACATCTGGACAACTTTTATTTGTTTCCCAGTTAGAAATTGTTTGTCTTGAAACAAATATTTTAAGAGCCAGTTCTTCTTGAGAAATTTTTTGTTGTTCCCTAAATTTTTTGATTTGTAATCCAATATCCATCTTGAATCTTCTCCTTTATTGTATATGAATATAGCTATTTTGTCTGTCAAAAGCCTTTGACATTGCCATTTTCCCTTGTCAAAATAGTTTTACATGGCTTAAAACAGAACTTTTCAACTAATTATATCGGTTCTATATATAAGTTACAAGAAAAATATGGGCTCACATTTATTTTTTCATCTGTCCTTGCGGTACATGGTTCTGTGGATTGCCTGCGTTTTGATTGCCTTTATTCTTCAACACAATATCCTCTGCCTTTACATACCAGTCCACATCTGCACCCGTATAGGTCTTTCGTGATACCGTATCGGCTACTGGATTGGCAAGCTCCACGACTGCATTGTACGGAAATTCCCTTAACGGTACTTCTGGCGGTACAGACACGGGGATAATTCCACCATGCAGACTACATTTCAAATCATAGATACGTTTTTTTAGCTGGGTACTCGGTGTCCCGTCCTCATTCTGCAAGAATACATCTCGCACCGCTGTAAATTTTAATTCTCCAAATGTTTTCTCTTTGTCAATAACAAAACCGTTTGATAATCTCATAAGTTCTTCACTCCTTTACTTTTCTTCAACTGCTACAATGTCATCAGCAAGCAACACATAATCGGTATGTCCCATATCCCCGATTGCGTAACCTCTGCCGTATAACTTCGGATTGACAAGTTTTACTTTCTGCTCATACTTGAACTTCTTTTCGCCAGCCTGCACGGGAATTTCTACCACAACATTTTCGCCTTTCTGTACGTCGGAATAAAGGTTATAGCTTCGTCTGGCTAAGACCCTGCGGTTATTTTTATCTCTTTCAAAGACTGGCTCGCTTTCGCCTGCAAATTCAAGAGTTCCAAAAGACTGTGCCATATCTGGCACGACATATTTCATTTCCATATTGTTTTACCTCGTTTCTTTCTATTTTTGATAAGTTAATTGATTGTGATTTCTTATTCTGGCGGTTGGGGAAGTACCAGCAATCCCACCGATAGTAAAGGGTAAAATCAATGCTTACGCACCCTTGACTATCCGTGTTCTTGCAGATTGTAGGCAGACAAGCCAGAATAAGCAAAAGTCTGCCGTTTGACCGCTTCGGCGGAGAACGTGATTTTTCTTTCATCATACCGTTACCGCCTTATGATTTTTTCATTTTACGGCGTTTGTAAAGATATGTTCCAGCCAATCCACCAGCAGACGCAAGCAACATCACAACAAATGCCATTACATTTGTACTGTCGCCCGTTTTGGGACTGTCGCTAGGTCTGTTAGGCTTTTCTGGTGTCGGTGGTGTTTCGGGTTTCTCTGGTTCTTCTGGCTTTTCCTTAAAGGTAATTGTCTGTCCCTTATCCTCAATATCCTTATGTTCGGTAACTTTCTTCGGTTCGTCTGGATTGCTCAAATCGTACAATTCCTCAAAAGTTACAAGCTGTTTGCCGTCAAGAGAAGTAGCGTCAAAGGTAAAGGCAACTTCCACTTTCATAGTTTCGCTGTCAGCAGTAAACGTATAATCACTTTCCACACGCTTTCCATTGATAAGAAGCTCTGCATTTTCTTCTTTCAACATCTGCCAGCCCACAAGTTTGTACTGTGTACCGACTTCTAAGCCCTCTAAGGTTACGGTATCAATGATTGTAACGTCTTTTCCTGCAAGGATATTTTTTTCGCCGTCTTTGCTGGTCGCTGTGGTATGGATAGAGATTTCTTTTTCGTATTCATCAGTCAGCGTTCCTAAATCAATCACAAGATTATTTCTTGATACCACGATTTCAAAAGGTGGGATAAGTTCAAAGCCTTTGTTACTGTTGCAACGCATTTCTTCAATGATGTAGGTATCATAAAGTAATGCACCCTTGCTGTCGTCTGGTTCAGAAGTCCCAAACCACACACCGTCCTCACTGGTCTTTCCTGCGTTTGTATTGTGCTTATGAGAAGCCCATTCAGCAGAAGTGGAGAATTGCCCGTTATCATCAGTTACCACCACATGATTTTCGCCCGTCGTCTTGCTTGTGATCCTAAAGGGAACATCAGCAAGACGCTTGTGTGTGCCTGCACCGATTTTTACGCCCTCAATATCGCCACGCTTAATCTGATTATAGATAGAATGGGCTTCGTCGATTAAGTCCACGATTTTTCCGTTTTCTGTGATTGCAAAATCAATCGGTTTTGCACCGTCTGTCAAATATCCGTTTGGAGCTTCACTTTCAGCGATACTGAAATTTCCATAAGGTAAAAGGTCAGCAGAAGTGGAAGCGACACCCTCAAGGTTTGTATGAATAGTCTTTACGACTTCATTTTTCTTGTAGAGCTTGCCCTCAACCAATACCGCATTATCATTTAAGGAAATGATGTCAAAGGCAGTATCTTTCAAAGTGGCACTTCCTTGTGGTTTGGTATCGCCCGTTTCTAAATCTCGTTTCTGAATTTTGACACCGCCACGGATAACCTTGTCTGATACGGAAAACTGGTTACTTCCAGTTAATACGGCAAGGTCGCCGTCCTCTGTAATCTGTGTTACATATAAGCCTTTTATCTGTTCGGACTTATCGCCAGCCTGCATATATGCACCCTCTAACAAGTAGCCGTTTGGAGCTTTTGTTTCTTCTACGGTTAGCGTCCCAAGTGGAAGAACCGCTTTGCTGTCCTGCATATAGAAGCTGTCGCCAGATACCTTGTATGCGTCCGCTGATTTTGTAATGTAGTGGGCTGTCCCGTCGCTGTCTGTTTCAGCGATTGTCTTTGTAACCCATGTACGAGTAGCTTCGGCAGGGAGATTGTCTTTATTATAGAAGCCAGCATAATACTTCCATGTAAATTCCGCGCCTGCTAGAGAAGCGTTTCCCTGCGGATTGTTTTTCTGTGTTTCCATGTCAATCTTGAAAAGCTCAATCAAAGTGTCCGTTACTTTTGGCGTATCAGATACTTTCAAAGTCGCTGTCTTTCCAGCTTCAACCTTTAAGGAATATACAGTTTTATCTACCTTATATCCTGCTGGTGCGGATAATTCCTTGATATAGATTGTGCCTGCTTTTACCTCTACAACATCTGTATTTCCGTTTTTATCAGTCGTAAGGGTGGCAAGCTGTTTTGTGCAGTCCTTATCAGCAAAGACACCGTATGTTGCACCAGCAATAGAGTAATTTTCGTTACCGTCTGTAATGCCGGTATTACTGGAAGTCTTTTGAAGTGTAGCATTTCCGACATTCAGCTTCGCCCAGAATTGCCCTAATTCCTGTCCCTCGCCAGAGTAGATATAACCGCCACATTCATAGCGTCCTTTATTCTCTTTGACAAAAGTTCTTGCACCAGTGAAAACTTCGTCCTGCGTTGCCTTTGGAATTTCATCATAAGAAGCTCGCACGTTGTTGCATTGCCAGCCAAGATGTACGCTCAATCTCTGCCAGACTACACATTGTTCCAACAGATAGACTTGTTTGTAGTTCAGTTCCTTGTGAGCTTCACCATACTGTTTGACATACTCTAAGGATAACGCCACATCTGAAATTTGGTCAGCACTCATGCGTGAGCTTGCGTCAGCTCTGATCTTGTAGCCGTTCTTAAAATCTGTATTGATGTCAATACAATAGGCAGTTTCGCCCTCGACTTTCATATAGCCCTCATTGAATGTCGAACCGATAGAACCGTCATTCATTACTTTTTCAATGATACCGACACGCTCCGCACTTTCCGTCCAGTATTGCTTGCTTTCTGCATGGACGGGTGTCGTCGGTAAAGCAGTAACGACAGTCGCAAGAGCTAAGAAGCCCGTACACAATCGTTTCCATGTCTTTTTCATAAATCTAATGCTCCTTTCATTTTGGGTAATAAAATAGACGCTCATTTCTGAACGTCTTACATTGAAAAGGGATACTTTTTTACAAGTACCCCTCAAATTCAACATTTAATTTATTGTGTTCCCACACTCTATATCAACAACTATCGAAACATTGATATAGTTTTTTATCTCTTTATTTCTGATTTTATCGCCCTCGCTTGTAAAGACGATATGCTTGAAAAAGTGCCTAAAATTAAGGATTTCTACATAGTTCGTCTTTGTAGCAACACACAAGTCTCTATATGAACCGTGTTCGGGAATAAATCCACACATGCAATCTTCTCTACCTTATATCCTCTTCCCTGAATCATCTCCAGATCTCTTGCCAGACTGGTCGGTTTGCATGCGATATACACCAGACGCTCCACTCCGAAATTCAAGATCTTCATAAGTGCCTTCGGATTCACACCGTCTCTCGGCGGATCCAGCATGATAAGATCTGGTACTTCTCCAAGTTCATCGATGACTTTTAAGACATCTCCTGCCCAGAAAGTACAGTTGTCCAGTCCATTTAATTTTGCATTGACCTTAGCTGCCTCAACTGCTTCTTCAACAATTTCAACACCGACTACTTTCTTCGCTACCGGTGCCAGAATCTGTGCAATTGTTCCGGTTCCACTGTAAAGGTCAAAAACTACTTTTTCATTCGTATCCCCGATATATTCTCTCGCTTTTTCATAAAGCACTTCCGCTCCCAGCGAATTAGTCTGGAAGAAAGAAAATGGTGTGATTTTGAACTTCAGTCCAAGTAATTCCTCATAGAAATAATCCTGACCAAAAAGTACTTCTGTTCCTTCGTCTTTTACAATATCTGCGAGACTGTCATTCTTCGTATGGAGAATTCCGACAATCTTTCCGGTGAGCTCAAGTGCCTGAAGCGCTGCTGCCCATTTATCCAGAAATTCCTTTGGTTTACTGTCAAAGCCTTCTTCTGATGCTGTTACAATATCAATGAGGATTTCTTCCGTCTTCACTGCTTTTCTCACGAGTAAATGCCTGAAATACCCATCATGTCTCATGCGGTGATAATATGGCAGGCCTGATTTTCTCGCACATTCCAGTGTACAGGCCAATATCTTTCTGTAATCACTGTCTACAATCTGACAATCACATACATTGACTATATCGTGGAAACTGCCTCGTTTGTGCATACCAAGTGCCAGCGGTCCGTCTTTGTATTCGTCACCAAAAGAGAACTCCATCTTATTACGGTACTCACTTTTGAATGGACTTTCCAGTACACCTTCCCAGATATAGTCTCCGTCAACTGCCTCATCCATCATTGCCTTGACTTGTGACTCCTTTAATTTTACCTGTTCTTCATACGGCAGATTCTGATAAGTGCAACCACCGCACTGTCCGAAATGCGGACAGGCAGGTTCTATCTCCTGAGACGCTTTCTCGATTACCTCCAGGAGTTTTCCTTCTGCTTTTCCTTTTTTCACTTTATTTACTGAAAAACGTACCTTCTGACCAGGCACACCATTTTTTACAATAACGCGTCTGTCCTCCTGTGGTACATTTACAATTCCTTTATTCGGGAACTCTACGGATTCGATGACTCCTTCGTATACCTGTCCCTTCTTCATAGCGTTCTCGTCCTCCTTTACAGACTATCTATTTTTTATAATGAGCTTTCCAGCGTTTACCATCCTGTTCCAGCTTCATATGAGAAATGCTCTTAACATATTTTTTGAACTGGGAATATCCATAATCATTTAGTTTGAAATCTTTGTATTTATCATACACACGATTTCCGATGGCACCAAGATCCATACCTGCTTCTCCGGCACCTTTCACCAAATTACGCACAAACTGGTCTACGTCTTCTTTTCTCGCACGGTTCTCTTTTAATGTAACCCAAGCTACATGACCATGTTTCACAAGCTGTATTCTGTCAAATTCCTCAAAAAACTTGGAAAGGCTGCTATATCCGTAACTTCGCACGTCAAAATCCGGATAAAGGCTGACCAGTCGGCTTCCTACTTCGCCAAGTCCGGTCTGCTTATTATTATCCTGATTCTCCATGATCATCTTAATAACTGCATCTTCGACCTTCTCACGCCCCAGCACTTCATGAGATTCTTCCTCTCCATCTTCCAAGCCTTTCTCTGACAGAAGATTTTCCAGAATTGTGAATTTGTCGCATGCTTTTCGAAATGGCTCCGGCGTCTTATTTTCGCCCATTCCAATAACCATCTTACCACTCTCTCTTAATCGGCTCACCAGTCTCGTAAAATCACTGTCACTGGATACAATGCAGAATCCATCCACATCCTTTGCGTAAAGAATATCCATCGCATCTATAATCATCGCAGAATCTGTGGAATTCTTTCCCTGCGTATAAGAGAACTGCTGGATTGGTGTGATCGAGTTCTTAAGCAGCTCATCCTTCCAGCTTGAATGTTGCGTATTCGTCCAGTCTCCATAAATTCTTTTGTACGTGATATTTCCATATTTTGAAAGCTCTGTTAAAATCGGCTTTATATACCTTGCAGATACATTATCTGCATCAATCAACAGAGCAAAGCACTGTCCATCCATCATCCACCTCGTCCTGTAAAAAAGCAGGCATCTCAGCCTGCTTTTTACTTACTTGTTTTGTTGTTCTGAACCTATATCTGATCTTCGTCATTGAAGAAGTCATCATCGAAATCATCGTCAAAATCATCCTCAAAGTCTTCCAGATAATCCGAGGTAAAGAAGCAATATACTGCATATGCGATTGCTGCAACTGCTGCCACAGCACCGATCACTGCCAGTATCCAAAGAACTGTCTTGGAAGCTTTCTCTTCTTCCTTTTTGTTAATCAGATCGTTCAGCTTTGTTGTTGCAATAAGCTCATCAATTTTACTCATATCCCTCGTCCTTTCCCTTGCCCTTTGCAAGTTACATTATTGTATATTATTATAACACTGGTCTTAAAATATTACTACACATTTATTTTATAAAATTTTAAAGTATAATTTGAAAGTTGCAAAGTTTGTCAGTGTAAAATTACCTTTTCAAAATTCTCTGCTTCTGCATATTTCTTATATCTTCTGTAATTTTGCGAATGCTGCAAACATCTTCTTCGTCCCAGGCCCGTCAAAATTCACCGTCACTTCGTAGTCACGTCCACCTTCGACTATCGACAAAACTGTACCTTCACCGAATTTTATATGGCGTACACGGTCACCGGCTCCATACTCCAGCTTTCCCCCTGCAGGCTTTCCAAAGGATTTTCCCTGCTGTACTGCTGCAAATGCTTTCGTCTTAAATGCCTGTCTCGCCATCTGATAGTCCGTTTTTCTTTCCGGTTCTTCATAATCCGCGTGGTCTGTAAGACTTTTTCCATTTCCTGAAAATTTATTTCCCGTAGATATCAGTTCCAGCGGAACTTCCTTTAAGAAACGTGACATTTTATTATACTGCGTCTCACCGCGGACCATACGTTTTCTTGCACAAGTCATAGTCAGTTCATTCTGGGCTCTTGTGATACCTACATAACAAAGTCTTCGCTCTTCCTCCAATTCGTCCGGATCATCGGCCGTCACGGTCATATAGCTTGGAAACAGTCCGTCTTCCATTCCGGCAAGATAAACGCGTGGAAATTCCAGTCCTTTCGCACTGTGTAAAGTCATGAGCACCACATAATCACTGTTCTCATCCAGATTGTCAATATCTGCCACCAGAGCGACTTCCTCAAGAAATCCACTCAGTGTTACCGGTTCATCATGCTCTTCGCATACTTCTTCATAAGCAACGACTTTATTTAAAAGCTCATCGATATTTTCAATTCTCGCCTGAGCCTCTATCTCACTCTCTGCCTGAATGTTCTCGATATATCCGGTTTCGTCAATAATTTCCTGCATCAGTTCATGAAGTGTCAATTCCTTTGCATCTACTTTAAAGTGCTCGATCAATGCTACAAATGACTCAAGCTTTGACACGCCTCTTCCGATATCCGGGATAAGGTCAGCTCCCTTAAGACATTCATAAAATCCTTTTTCATGCATCGCAGCATACTCCTGCACACGATTAATGCTGGTAAGACCGATTCCTCTTTTTGGTACATTGATAATTCTTCGCACCGCCAGGTCATCCTGACCATTATCTACGGTTTTTAAATATGCAAGAATATCTTTAATTTCCCGTCTTGCATAGAAATTAATGCCGCCAATAATCTTATATGGAATATTTGCTGTTACGAATTTTTCCTCAAACATACGGGACTGTGCATTCGTACGATATAAAATGGCGTTGTCCTGATAGTCGCACTCGCCTTTTTCCACGTGTTCTTTTATATCGGATACTATATATTCTGCCTCATCGAATGCAGTATCAAACTGACGAAATGCAATCTTATCACCATCTTCATTGTCTGTCCACAGCGTCTTGTCCTTTCTTCCGTGATTGTGGCTGATCACAGCATTTGCTGCATTCAGGATATTTGCTGTGGAGCGATAATTCTGCTCCAATTTAATGACTGCTGCCTTTGTAAATACTTTCTCAAAATCCAGAATATTACGGATATCTGCCCCACGGAATTTATAAATAGACTGATCATCATCTCCGACTACACACAGATTCTGATACCTGGAAGCAAGCAGACGTACCAACTCAAACTGCACCCCATTCGTATCCTGGTACTCATCTACCATAATATAGCGGAATCTCTCCTGATAATATTCCAACACATCGTGCTGTGTCTGGAATAGCTGAACTGTCTTTAAAAGCAGATCATCAAAATCCAGTGCATTGTTAGCCCGGAGCTGCTTTTCATACTCTTCATACACATCCGCAATCTTTTTCTGATGAAAATCTCCGCCCGACTGAAGCCGAAATTCTTCCGGAGTCAACATCTCATTTTTTGCATGAGAAATGGTTCCGATCAGCATACGCTCTTTGTAGATTTTTGTGTCAATCTGCAACAACTTGCACACATCCCTCATCAGTGTCTTCTGATCATCTGTATCATAAATTGTAAAATTCGTGTCATATCCAAGCAATGCAATGTGGCGTCTTAGTATCCGCACACACATAGAATGGAATGTACTCACCCAAATACTTTCTGAGCCGAACCCAACCAGATTATCCACACGTTCCCGCATCTCTGCTGCCGCTTTGTTCGTGAATGTAATTGCCAAAATATTCCATGGATTGACACCTTTTTCTTCAATCAGGTACGCAATCCTGTGGGTCAGGACTCTTGTCTTACCTGATCCCGCTCCTGCTAAAATAAGAAGCGGTCCTTCCGTGTGAAAGACTGCTTCCTTCTGTTTATCATTTAACGTATCATATATATTCAAGTTCTTTTCGTTTCCTTTCTATTATTTTCCACCTGTCATCTTCTCATGCTCTCGCATGATCTCATCATGAAGTGCCACCGATGTCCAGTTCTTATTCATCTCTGTCAAAACGGCTTTTAACGGGACCTGAACTTTTTCTTTTCGCATACGAAAAAGTGCCTGATCCAGCATATGCTCATTTTCCGGACACATTAAGAGCATCTCCTCTTGAAATACAGCTTCTATTTCTTTCTTTTTAACCCCAGCTTCTTCATTTATTGATTCCGTTGTTCTGCCTTCTGCAACTTCACCAACCGGAAGCAAGTATTCTTCTTCCTCCACATGACGGACTCTGTAGCCTAAAAATCCAAAAATCAATCCAATCTTCCGACCTTTGGTCGTCCCTTTTAAATTATAACAAAGTACTGTTGCCCGCACCTTAATCCTCCTGTCTTCCAATAACCAAGAATATTCCAAAGCATATTTTCATATTATAACAAAGATAAAAAAGAAGCGCAATGACCTATGAAGCTGAAAAGCTATTGTTCCTGTGTTAAACAAGCGCTATCACTGATTAAGAATCTGTTTCTATAATACGGTATCCCACTCCGACTTCTGTAAATATAAACTGTGGCTGACCGGGATTTTTTTCGATTTTTCTACGGATATTCGCCATATTCACACGCAGGATACGGTTATCCCCCTTCATGTTTGGTCCCCAGATTTCTTTCATCATGTAATCATATGTCAGAACCTTGCCTGCATATTTTCCAAGGAGACTTAATAACCGGAACTCATTCTGGGTCAGTCCTGCGTCTTGTTCCTCCACATAGACTCGGTGTTTATCATAATCTATCACCAATTTTCCATTTAAAAATGTGACTTTCTGCCTCTCTCCTTGATTCTTGCTTGTTCCCCGGAAATGTCGGATTGCAGCCCGAATCCTTGCAAGAAGTTCTGATGTCCCAAATGGTTTTGTTATGTAATCATCAGCTCCCATATCGAGCGCTTCTACCTTATCTTTTTCATGATCTCTGGCAGAAACTACAATAATCGGCATATTGGACCACGCACGGACTTCTTTTAAAATCTTCATTCCGTCCATATCTGGAAGTCCCAGATCCAAGATCACCACATCTGGACATCTGGAAGTGATTAGACTATATGCTTCCTTTCCTGTCTCAGTCGCGATTACATCATAATCATTGGCCTCCAGGATCGTCTGTATAAACTTTCGAATATTTTTATCATCTTCTACTATTAATACACGGTCTTTAATCTCCATTCTGTTCTTCCTCCTCAAGCGGTAATGTAAATGAAATCTTTGCTCCGCCATCTATCTTATTCTCTGCCCAGACTTTTCCCCTGTGCGCATCTATAATACTTTTACATACCGAAAGTCCGATTCCCATACTCCGTTTATTATCGTACGTCTCACCTTCCCGGTGACTGATCTGACCTGTAAATAACATGGGCAAAATCTTTCCATCAATTCCTTTCCCATTATCTTCAATAGAAAATATAGCTTCTGTTTCATTCGCAGATACGGTTACCTTCACCTGCGTCGTCGATCCTCCATGTATCACAGCATTTTCCATAATATTCACAATGACTTGCCGGATCAGGATTGGATCCATCGGAACAATAACAACTTCTTCTGGAATATCCACCTCGACTTTTATGTCCGGAAAACGCTTTGAAAACTTTACAACTGCACTGCTGACAATCTCTTCTGCCAGTTCTTCGTGTGTCGTAAGTCTTGTTCCTTCATCATTCATCCGGGTAATGGATAACAGGTTCTCCACCATCCGTACCATCCACTGTGCCTCTTCTTTGATATTCAAAAGCAGCTCTTCTTTCTGCTCCTCTGTCAAAACATCTTTATTATCTATAATTCCAGCCGCTGCTCCTTCTATAGAAGTAAGAGGCGTCCGGATATCGTGAGACACTGCTCTTAGAAGATTGGCTCTCATTCTCTCTTTTTCTGCCTTTAACCGCACATGCTCCTGCATCTTGATCTGAGTCATCAATGCACTTACTGAAATAGATACTGTCAACATTACAATAAATGTAAGCGGATAGCCGGTCACAGTAAAATCCACTTGGAAATATGGATAGGTAAATATATAATTGACTCCCACAACTGCCACCATAGATGCCAGCACCCCATAAAAATATCCTTCTGTAAGTCTGGATACACAAAGTACTGACAACACATAAATAAGCGGCACATGCGTGTCTGTCGGAACAAGCGGCCTCAAAATAAAACATATAGCTGTCGCTGCTGCCAGCATTGCAGCCGTAATAATTATATTTTTCAAAATTTTCATATAGATGTTCTCCATTCCACCGCCAAATTGATCGCACAATACATCTCTTTAGGTGCTCCTATTATATCACATACATATGTTAAGATTTTGCTAAAATCAAAAGGACAGCACCTTTTTCAGATGCTGTCCCTTTTGATTTTTTATATCTTCACTTACTGATATAAGCTATACCCATATCTGACTTTCCGGTAAATCTTCCATACCAACATCACCGGTACACTTAATGTCAAAAGTATCGATGGTACTCCTCCAATCAAAACTAACAAGACTACTAAAATTGCATTGATCATCTTCGTTGCCTCCTCGTAATTTTCTTGCATTCACCTTACCACACACACGTACTCTTCTCCACTAATCTAACCTATTTTTAACTGCTCATTAGCTCGTTATGTTATTTTCTTAACAATATGTGAACATTTTATTTTTTGCTTGTCATATAGTTTTTATTACTATATAATATCTATATTGAGGTGGCAATTATGAAGATTAATATGGATGAACTACTGAACAGCATGTTAGAAGGTATTTCCAATATGGATTATGTACGCTCTGAGGATATACCGAATATTGAATTATATATGGATCAGGTGACTAGCTTTATGGACGAACAGTTAAGCTCCAGTAAGCGGTACGATAAGGATAAGATTCTGACAAAGACAATGATCAATAATTATGCAAAGAACAACCTTCTCCCACCACCGGTTAAGAAGAAGTATTCCAAAGAACATGTGGTTGTCATGATTTTTATCTATTATTTTAAAACGATCCTGTCCATCAAGGATATTGAGACGATTCTTACTCCAATTACGGAAAAGTATTTTGATACAGACAGTGCTGTCGATGTTGCATCTATCTACGAAGAAGTCTGCGACACGGCAAAGAGCCAGATTCAGAACTTAAAAGATGAAGTCCGCGAAGCATACGAGACTTCTCAGAATACTTTCAAAGATATGGAAGGTCTCTCTGACAGTGACCGGGAATATCTGCAGTTATTTTCTCTAATTTCTTCTCTTAGCTTTGATGTATATGCAAAGAAGGCTCTGATTGAAAGGATTATTGATGAATTACCAGAACCAGTACACAAAAAAAAGTAGCCTTCATCGGCTACTTTTCTTTTCGCACAAATACACTCTCCGGTCTTCCTCTGGAAGTAGTTCTCTTTTTGTATGCAACTTTCAATATTTCTTCACGCTCTAATGTTGACAGAAAACGGTTCGCACTTCTTTTTGTAACTCCTAGCCTGAACGCAAGTTCCTGTGCTGTAATCTCTTTTTCTGCAGATGCCTCCAAGGCAGACATAACTTTGCTGACCGTGATCGGTGATAGTTTTGACTTAATATCCCGGTAAGACTGATTATCAACCATAAATGTCTCAGTTGCCTCCACTCCAAGAGGGCCGATCAGTTCTTCCTTTTCTGTTACTACATAGCTCGTATTCTTTTTTAGTTCTGCCTCATGGCATGCATTCAACGCATTCAATCTTGCCTGGGCGATTCCTGCTCCAAAACCATAGCCAATACAAAAGTTCCAGCCGGTCTTTCGTTTCTTAAGTTCTGCGAACAATCCATCTCTTGACAGATCCTCCGTTATTTTAAGAACATCTTTTTTGGTTGCAAGAATCTCCATTCCATAATGATATCTGTGAAGTGAAAATTCTGTGATACCATTTCCAAACATTTCCATCATCATGCTTTCCAACCGAATGTAATTAGAATCCAGCTCTCGCAAATAACTAACTGAATTCTCCTGTCCTAACAGACGAACTACAATGACACATGGCTGGCGTTCTTCCAGTTCCCGTTTTTCAATATCACTGAGCAGTCTCTCACAGACATTTTGTACATACTGTTGTCCCGGATAAGGAAAATATACATTGACTCCTTGCTCTTTTAATCTCTTTACAATGCTTGAAAAACGTGTAATTGAAAGATCTGTCTTTCCTTCCTTCCACAGATTCAGATGTTTCTCATACTGTTCTTCTTCCAGTTTCTGCATCCTTTCCAATGTAAATGTCTCATTAGAAAGAATGGTAAGATCCGGCATGGCTTCCCGTCCTTCTACAAATGCCGTCAGATTACCACCAAACAATTCCATGATATCTGCATATACTCTTCTAAAATCAAGCTTTCGATTCTGCTGCAAAAGCTTCAGCAGCAGACGATACATGGCTGTGTCATCGGTGTTAAAACATCCAATCGGACGCTTCTCTTCCGGATAGTAAAGATGAATCATATGTGCCGGAAAACTTCCGCTTGCTAAAATCCCATCATATTCCGGTCCGATTTTTTTATAAATATCCTTAATATCTTCGAATTTTTCATATGTAAAGATGTGATACTGAAACCCCATACCCAACTCAGTAATCATATCCTTTATGAATTGTTCCAAAAAATCGGTCGCGATAATTGCTATCTTTTTCCCCACATTCCGACCCCCTTCTGCTTTGTTCCATAATATGATACCACACTTTTTCTGATATGGCTAACTGCCCTTTTCACACTTCTTATATTCGTACATTTCTTATTAATTATTCCTAATTAAAATCACTGCTTTTTGTGCAATATAGGCAATTGTATTTTGTGCAATACATATATTTCATCTATATTTATTGACTTTAATATAACATCTGCCTATAATAAAGACAGGTCTTTATATTGTCTTTATTTCTATAAGGAGGAATTACTATGAATCAATTTTTAAAGCGTGCAAAAGAGCTTGAGTCTCAATTGCAGGCAGACAGACGTTATCTTCATCAGCACGCAGAAGCTGGCGAGGATCTGCCAAACACAACTAAATACGTCATGGAGCGTCTCCGTGAAATCGGACTGACTCCAACTGAGATCTGTCCTTCCGGTGTGACTGCTCTGATTGAAGGCGCAAAGCCAGGAAAGGTTCTTCTGCTTCGTGCAGATATGGATGCTCTTCCTATGCCGGAGAACAACGATCTTCCATTTAAAACTGAAACTGATGCAGCTCACAACTGTGGACATGATTTTCATACAGCAATGCTGTTATGTGCAGCTCAGATGCTGTATGAACACCGCAATGAATTGTGCGGAAGTGTAAAACTCATGTTCCAGCCGGCTGAGGAGACATTTACAGGATCCAAAAAGCTGATTGCTGCCGGAATCCTGGAAAATCCAAAAGTTGATGCTGCTGTCGGCATGCATGTTATGCTGGATTCTTCCAAACCAGCCCTGAATTACGGACTTGGTTATATGACCTCTTCCTGTGACGGATTCAAGATTACCGTTCATGGAAATGGCTGTCATGGAGCAATGCCGGAACTTGGTATCGATCCAATTAACGTTGGTCTTCACATTTACAGTGCATTTCAGAACCTGATCGCACGTGAGACACCATCTGCTGAGCGTGCGATTCTGACATTTGGCGCATTTAATGCGGGAGCAACACCGAATATTGTCCCAGGCGAGGCTGTTCTGATGGGAACTCTTCGTACATACAATAAAGAACTTCGTAAAAAACTTGTAAGGAGAATGCATGAAATCTGCGAATATGAAGGAAAATCTTTCGGAGCAACCGTTGACTATGAAGTACTTTCCGATGTTCCTTCTACATACTCCGATCCTGAGATGACAAAGGAATTAGCCGGTTATGCTTCTGAAATTGAACCGGGAATCATCGGAAAAACTAATTATATGGTAACACCTTCCGATGACTTTGCTTTTATTTCTGAGCATGTGCCAACAACTTACTTCATGATAGAAGCAAAGGTAGACGGATGTCCGGTACAGCATCACAACCCAGGAGTCCTCTTCAATGAAGATGCTCTTCCGTACGGAGCTGCTGTACACGCAACCTGTGCATTCAACTGGTTAAACAAACAAGGAGAATAAGACTATGGAAAAGAAAAAAATACACTATGGCTGGTATATTGTAATCGGATGTCTTCTCATCACATGTACAATGGTACCTCCGATCATGGCACTTAGTAACAAATTCCTCATTCAGGTAACAGAAGAACTTGGTCTTTCAAGAAGCGGATTTACTCTTGCAAATACAATCCTTCAAGGACTGGGAATTTTTATTTCCCCTATGGTTTCTTCCAGACTTGCAAAAGGCGATATGCGTAAAATCCAGTGCGTCAGCATTATCGGATTCGCACTCTCTTACGCTTCTTACTCATTGGCTCAGAATGCAATTCACCTGTATATCTCCTCTGTATTCATTGGAGTATTCTGGTTAAATTCTGCACTGATTCCAGTAAGTATGATGATCACAAACTGGTTTGCTAAAAAACGTGGTCTTGCAATGAGTATTGCAATGGCTGGTATCGGAGTTGGCGGTACAATCTTCAGTCCAATCGTAACTATGTTACTTGGAAAATATGGCTGGAGACATACATACCAGATCATGGCTCTGATCGTACTTGTAATCGCTCTTCCAGCTGCCTTCTTCATCCTTCGTAAACGTCCTGAGGATATGGGACTGAAACCATACGGAAGTGACGAAGTCGATACAAAAACTGCTGATAAATCTTCTGATAAAAAAGAGTCCGATCTTTCTTTAGAAGTTCAGCAGTGCTGGCCAAAATTCTTCTTCTGGTTAATGCTGATTGGTATGCTTTGCAACGGTCTTATTAACTCCGGTTCTCTGGGACAATTCCCACCGGCAATTGAAGAAATGCACGGACCGGCAATTCAGGCTGCAATTATTTCCATCTACTCAATGGTTGGTATCTTTGGCAAGATCGTACTTGGATGGTTAAATGACCGTTTCGGTGTTGTTGTCAGTACTGTATGTGGATGTGTTGCATTCGCAGTATCTTTCATCTTCATGTTAATGGGAAGCAACGTAACAATGCTTTATATTATGGCAGTCCTCTTCGGACTTGGAGATGCCATAGGAACTGTAACTCCACCACTTGTAACAGCTGCTGTATTTGGTACAAAGAAATATGGACAGGCTTATGGTATTGCAAACAGCTTTACTCAGGTTGGTCTGACATGCGGTTCTCTTATGGTTGCTGCGATTTATGACGGAACAGGAGCATACACAAGTGCCTGGATTCTTCTGTTTATCCTGACTATCGTAACATTAGTTGGATGGATCGGATCCTACGCTCTTTCCAGAAAATATGTAGAGAAATAATTCTCACTTAAACAAAGGGACTGTTTCTTTTCTGAAACAGTCCCTGATATCATTCTCATTATTCTATCTGAATTTTTTCTTCTTATTTATTTTCTTCTTCACTTCCCATGCCAATTCGTTCGAATACCATATCATATCCATCATTGCCATAGTTTAATGAACGGTTCACACGGCTGATCGTTGCTGTGGAAGCTCCTGTCTTATCTGCAATCTCCAGATAAGTCTTGTGCTCTCTTAACATCTTTGCAACTTCAAATCTCTGAGACAACGATAACAGCTCATTAATCGTACAGATATCTTCAAAAAATGTATAACATTCTTCCTTATTCTCCAGACTTAAGATGGCGCTAAAAAGATAGTCAACCGCCTCCGTTCTGATCTTCTTACTCATATATATTTACACTCCTTTGTTTTCATATCTCATCACTGTTACATTTTAACACAGTAAATTTTTAAAGTCCATACATTTCCTTTCGAAAGGTACAAAAACACTGTTTTTCCTTTACATTATCTCAATATTTTTATTATAATAAATCCAGGCAGTTTTAATTTCATGAATGCCTGTGATAATAAAATAACGAGGACTTAAATATGTTAAGAGATATTGATTTAAATGAAATTTCAGACGGTAGACTATATACTGCCAACGATATGGTAAAAGCTGATTGTATGGGCTGTCAGGGGTGTGCTTCCTGCTGTCAGGGCATGGGAGATTCCATTGTTCTGGACCCGTATGATATGTATCGGTTATGCATGGGGCTTAAGACCACGCCTGTGGCTCTTCTTGCTTCTTCCCTGGAACTTGGTGTCGTAGACGGACTGATCCTGCCTCACCTTAAAATGAATGGAAATACCGATTCCTGCATGTATTTGAATAAAGATAGCCGCTGCAGCATACACCCTTTCCGTCCGGGATTCTGCCGGCTCTTTCCACTGGGGCGTTACTATGAAAATGATTCTTTTTCATATTTTCTCCAGACTCACGAATGTCCAAAACCCGGAAAGGCAAAGATCAAAGTCCGTAAATGGATTGATGAGCCGGATTTTTCAAGGCACGAAAAATTCGTATCTGATTGGCACTACTATCTCAAACCGTTACAGAACTATGCTATGACATCCGAAGACAGTGAAAAGATAAAGGCACTCAGTATTCAGATACTTCAGACTTTTTATCTTCTCCCCTACATAGAAGATGTGGATTTTTATGAGCAGTTCTATCAGCGGCTTTCAAAATGATAAACAAGAATGCCATATAGACTATAAATATCCTGATTTCGGATATCTGTCAGTCTGTATGGCATTTATGATTGTTTATATTCTAATCTATCTACTTTGTATCATCTTTAATCTTACCGGTTTTTACATTTGGCTCAATAAAGTTTGTATATGCATAATCCCACAGTTTTTGTGAACCTTCTGCTGTATGTGCATTGCGTTCCAGTATCTGGCTTAACCGCACACCCTTGGCAATCCAGTCTTTTCCTTCTGTATAATCATTCAGCATCGCCGGCTGAACATTATCCATCACGTGCGCGAACTTAGCTTCCGGCGTTTGAGCCTCCTCGAATTCTTCCCAAAGTTCACGAAGCTTTTCCCCCTGATCTTCCGGCAGGATTCCGTAGATCCGGTCTGCTGCCTTTACTTCCCGTACTCTCTGTGTTTGCTTTCCTTCCTCATCATATGCATAAGTATCTCCGGCATCAATCTCTACAAGATCATGGATAAGAAGCATACTGAGAACCCGAAGAACATCAATCTCCTCATTGGCATACTCACTTAAAAGCAGCGTCATGATCGCCATATGCCATGCATGCTCCGCATCGTTTTCACGCCGCTTTGCATCTGATAAAAAAGTCTGTCTTGTAATAAACTTTTCCTTATCAATCTCCCGGATAAAATCAAACTGTCTGTCTATTCTGCTCTTTTCCTGCTTCTCTTCCATATTCCATGCTCCTGTATCTATATGTTTTTTATTTTTTCCCTTTTTCTTCTTTCTTACACTTTTCCGGCTCTTCTTTTACATCTTCATCTGTAATCTTCTCTGCGCTGCGCTCTTCCATTGTCTCAAATTCTGTATGATGTCCCACATATTTGTAAGCCGGACGGATAATTTTGTTCGCATTTGTCAACTCTTCCAGTCGGTGTGCGCTCCATCCCGGCATTCTGGCAATTGCAAAGATTGGCGTAAAGAGTTCTTGTGGAATACCAAGCATAGAATACACAAATCCACTGTAAAAGTCTACATTTGCACAGACATTTTTCTGAAGATTTCTCTGCTCTTTGATCATCTTACCTGCAAGACTCTCTACCAGCTCATAGAGAGCAAACTCTTTCATCCGTCCTTTTTCTTCTGCAAGAGCTTTGGCAAATCTCTTCAAGATTACCTCTCTTGGATCAGACAATGTATAAACCGCATGTCCCATACCATAGATCAATCCAGAATGGTCAAATGCTTCTTTATTCAAAATCTTGTGTAAATAAGCACCCACTTCTTCTTCATTTCCCCAGTTTTTCACATGAGCTTTAATATCATCAAACATATTCTGAACTTTCAGATTCGCACCACCATGTCTAGGTCCTTTCAGAGAACCGATAGAAGCTGCTACTGAAGAGTAAGTATCTGTTCCTGAAGATGTTACTACATGCGTTGTAAACGTGGAATTGTTACCACCGCCATGCTCTGCGTGAAGTACAAGCGCAATATCCAGTACCTTTGCCTCAAGTTCTGTATATTCTCCCTTTGGTCTGAGCATCAGAAGGATATTCTCTGCCAGTGATAATCCCTTCTCCGGGTTACGGATAAAGAGCATCTCATCTTTACGAAAATGTCTATATGAATGATAAGAATATACGGCAATAAGTGGCATTTTTGCAATCAGCTCAAGTGCCTGACGAAGTACATTTTCCGGAGAAATATCGTCCGGATTCTCATCATAAGAATACAGTGTCAATACACAACGCTGCATCGCATTCATAATATTCTCATTAGAAGCTTTCATGACAACATCACGGACAAATCGTCCGGACAACTCCTGTAATTCAAACATTACATCCAGGAAATGTTCCAGTTCTGTCTTATTTGGTAAATGTCCGAACATCAACAGATATACAGTCTCCTCAAATCCAAATTTTCTGTCTTTCAGACTGTCTACAATATCATTAACATTAATTCCCTGATAATAAAGACGTCCCTCTGCCGGAATATTACGTCCGTTGATCAGATTATATCCTGTTACATCTGAAACTTCAGTCAGTCCTGTCAGGACTCCTTTTCCAGCTGAATCACGCAGTCCACGCTTTACATCATATTCTACATAAAGATTGGGATCAATTCTATGGTTATT
This sequence comes from Dorea sp. Marseille-P4042, assembly GCF_900290215.1. Taxonomy (NCBI): domain Bacteria; kingdom Bacillati; phylum Bacillota; class Clostridia; order Lachnospirales; family Lachnospiraceae; genus Dorea; species Dorea sp. Marseille-P4042. Next base: position 728,267 of record NZ_OLMI01000002.1, read on the forward strand.
ACGAAGGGCTTTGCAAAGCTCCTTAAATTCTCCTTTTAAATCTTTATCTTCTTCTAATTTCATGACCTCATTATTACTCATTCCAGGGTCCCTCCTTGCGCCCTCCCGTATCTTTGGGATGTCTTTTTATATTGTGTTATTGTATACATTTAAACAATTGTAACCCATTTTCTAAAAAAATACAACCTCTACTTTTATTTAGAGGCTGTATTTTTATGAATTTTTATGAATTATTTTGAATATACCCAAACTGCTTTGATCTGAGAACTGATCTGGGAATAATTCCAGCTTTTCTTGGAATTTTCAAGGCTGAATGGATCACAAATCGTGACATTTCCATTATTATAAGATGTCAATATGATAAAATGTCCGATATCTGTAAAGTCTCCCGGACGCATACTGCAGATGACCGGGTGCCCTGCCTCCAGTTCTTTTGCAATCTCGCTCTCATTCCCATTACTCTCACGGCACGTCAGTCCCCAATGTTCCACGCCTGATGTCATAAATGCCCAGGTCGTATCATTATTCTCATCTACATAATGGTTCTGTGTTGCGTAATCAGCAACTACTGAAGGAGTCACTGTCTTATCTCCGGTAAGCCCTACGACCAGCATAGAAACACAAGTTGGACCGCAGCCGCTTACTGCAATAATACTCGTTCCGTATGGAGAATATCCCCATCTTTCATCCCATTGGAGGATCTCCGGAAACATACCGGAATAGCCATCTTCTGCTTCCACAGTTGCAGCCGGTGCCTGATCTTTCTTCTTTCCATAATCTTCCACAAACTGTACCGTCTCCGGATTCTTATCCAGAAGTTCAATGACCTTCTCCGGATATCCTGCCGTAACTGCTTCCTGTCTTACCCTTGCAATTCGCTCCTCTGTCGTCTCTGTCTTCTTAGTCGTATCTGATGTATCCTTATCATCTGTCTTCTCTTTCACAGCTTCACTGTTCGCCTGTACCCCATTCTCAACCGATGTCTTTGCTGCATCCGCTTTTCTGCCGGTCTGAGACGTCTTTGCCTGTATATCAGCCTTTCTTGCCATATTATCAGACTTTAATGTCCATGTTGCACAACCGATGATAACAACAACGACTGCCACTCCTGTAAAGAATAACTGTCTGATAACTTGCTGACGTCTTTTCGTATATTTTTTTCGTTTTTTATATTCTGGTTTTTCTTCTAACATTTCTCTTTAGCTCCTTACGAATTTACATTATACTATAGAATCCGTCCTTCGCACAACCATAGAAATCTTATAAAATACTTAATTTAAATGATGCCAGGGTCAAAAGGTCTTTCATCCACATGAGCTTGCTCATAAGTGGATGAAAGACCTTGGGATCCGTCCCAATATGAGCCTAAAAGTGGGATGACAATCCCACGATATGCGAATAATTGGGAGGATTGTGGGAGTGCAAAGCACGGAACAATCCGTAGGTATCATAGTTGGGGGCTTTTGACCCCAACATCTTTAAATGAAGCCAGGAAACTGCCCTTAATCTGACAGCCTTCCCGGCTCCACATTCATGTTTCAAAATTCCTTTTTAAGCAGTCTGTTCAAACTGTGAATTATACAGATCCGCATAGAATCCATTTTTCGCAAGTAGTTCTTCATGTCTGCCCATCTCCACGATATCTCCCTCTTTCATGACCAGGATCAGATCTGCGTCACGAATCGTAGACAGACGGTGCGCGATAATAAAGCTTGTGCGCCCTTTCATCAGGTTATCCATTGCTTTCTGAATACGCACCTCAGTACGTGTATCGACCGAACTTGTAGCCTCATCTAAGATCAAAATCTTCGGATCTGCAAGAATCGCTCTTGCAATCGTCAGAAGCTGTTTCTGTCCCTGGGATACGTTGCTTGCCTCTTCATTCAGTTCCATACCATATCCACCTGGCAGAGTCTGGATAAACCGGTGTGCATAAGCTGCATCCGCTGCTTTCACCACATCTTCATGTGTAGCATCCAGTTTGCCATAACGGATATTGTCTTCAATACTTCCTTTGAACAGCCATGTATCCTGAAGTACCATACCAAACATACGACGCAGTTCTCCTCTGTCAAACTCGCGGATATCATGTCCATCTACCTTGATGGAACCACCTGACACATCATAAAAACGCATCAGTAATTTTACCATCGTTGTCTTGCCGGCTCCGGTCGGTCCTACAATTGCAATTTTCTGTCCAGGTTCTACTTTTACACTGAAATCATGAATAATTGTATGCTCCGGATTGTAGCCAAAATGAACATGCTCAAATTCTACAGCTCCTTCTGGATTCTTTAATACAACCGGATTTTCTGGTGCTGCCTCTTCTTCCGGCTCTTCTAAGAACTCAAACACTCTCTCAGAAGCGGCTGCTGTAGACTGGAGCATATTTGCCACCTGTGCCACCTGCTGGATCGGCTGTGTAAAATTTCTCACATACTGGATAAATGACTGGATATCTCCGACTTCAATCGTCTTCTTAATTGCCAGATAACCACCAAGAATTACAACTGCAACATAGCCCAGGTTTCCAACGAACTGCATGATCGGCATCATCATTCCGGATAAGAACTGTGATTTCCATGCAGAACGATACAGTCTGTCATTATCTCTGTCAAATTCATCTATGACATCGTCTTCTTTATTAAATGCCTTTACAATATTATGTCCGCCATAGACCTCTTCTACCTGTCCATTAACATATCCAAGATACTCCTGCTGTTCCTTGAAATATCTCTGGGAACGCTTCACAATCATTCCGATCAGCTCCATGGAAAGTGGAAGGATTAAAATTGCGATCACTGTCATAAGCGGACTGATGCTGAGCATCATGACCAGTACTCCAATGATTGTCGCAACAGAAGTAATGACCTGTGTCGCACTTTGGTTCAGACTCTGACTTAAAGTATCCACATCATTTGTAATCCGTGAAAGAATCTCACCATGTGTCATCTTGTCAAAATATCCCATCGGAAGTCTGTCAATCTTTTCCGAAATCTCTTTTCTCATTCTGTAAGTCAGTTTCTGGGAAACTCCTGTCATAATGTATCCCTGGATAAATGAGAACAATGCACTGCACACATACAGGCACATCAGTCCGATGAGAATCTTTTCGATCTTATCAAAATCAATTCCACTTCCACCGGAAACTTTACTTATCAGTCCATGAAATAGTTCTGTTGTTGCTTTTCCAAGGATCTTCGGTCCTGCAATATTAAATATAGTACTTCCTATTGCAAATATCACTACAAGGAGAAGACCTATCTTATACTGTGTAAGATATCCCATAAGCTTCTTCATGGTACCTTTAAAATCTTTGGCTTTTTCGGTGCTCATACCGTGTCTGCCACCCATACGTCCTCTTGGCATATTAGTCTTCCTCCTTCATTGCTTCTTTTAATTCACTCTCCGACAACTGGGACGCTGCAATCTGATAGTAGGCATCACAAGTTTTCAGAAGCTCTTCATGCGTTCCTTTTCCAACGATCTTACCGTCATCCAAAACAATGATCTGCTCTGCATGAAGAATTGTACTGATTCTTTGGGCCACGATCAGAACGACACTGTCTGTTGTCTTTTCTTTTAATGCGCTTCTTAGAACGGTATCTGTCTTGTAATCCAGTGCAGAAAAGCTGTCATCAAAAATGTATACATCCGGGTGTTTTGCTATGGCTCTCGCGATGGAAAGTCTCTGCTTTTGTCCACCGGAAACATTGGCACCTCCCTGTGAGATCGGGCTCTTGTAGCGTTCCGGCTTCGTGTCGATAAATTCGACAGCCTGTGCAATCTGAGCCGCCTCTGTCATCTCCTGCTCACTTCCAGCCGGATTACCGAACATAATATTAGAAGCAATATTTCCTGAGAACAGCACTCCTTTCTGTGGAACATATCCCAGTTTATCACGAAGTTCATGCTGTGTCAGATCTCTTACATCCTGTCCGTCAATCGTAATCCTTCCTTCTGTCACATCATAGAATCGCGGAATCAGGTTGACCAGTGTAGATTTACCACATCCGGTACTTCCGATAAATGCTGTCGTTTCTCCCGGTTTTGCGGTAAATGTAATGTCATGCAGTACATCTTCTTCTGCTCCCGGATAGTGGAAGGATACATGTTCAAATGCAACTTCTCCTTTGCCGTTTTTAGGAAGTGTCTTTGGCTCCTTTGGATCATGGATTTTTGTCTCGCTCTTCAAGACTTTATCCACACGCTCTGCTGAAACTGCTGCTCTTGGAAGCATAACCGAAATCATACAAATCATAAGGAATGACATAATAATTTGCATTGCATACTGGATAAATGCCATCATATCTCCGACCTGCATTGCTCCGTCATTAATACTGTGTCCACCGGCCCACACAATCAGAACGGTAATCCCATTCATCACAAGCATCATAGTCGGCATCATAAATGTCATGGCACGGTTGACAAATAAGTTCAGTTTTGTCAGATCTTTATTTGCCTTGTCAAAACGTTCTTCCTCATGTTTCTCTGTATGGAACGCACGGATAACCGGAAGTCCGGTCAGAATCTCTCGGCTGACCAGATTCAGTTTATCTACCATGTTCTGTACGATTTTGAATTTCGGCATAACTACAATGAAAAGCACTGCCACAACCATAACAATAAGCAGCACTGCCAGGCCTATGATCCAGAACATATTCACATTTGTCTTAGATACTTTCAAAATTCCTCCGATTGCCATGATCGGCGCATACAGCACCATACGAAGAATCATGACTGTCAGTAGCTGAATCTGCTGAATATCATTGGTACTTCTTGTAATTAATGATGCGGTCGAGAATTTGTCAAACTCTGCGTTAGAAAATCCAATGACTTTGCGGAAGGTATCACGTCTGAGTCCACGTCCGACCTTAGCTCCAACTCTTGACGCCATAAGACAGGCCAGAATACTTGCTGCCATGCCAAGTGCTGCAAGTCCCAGCATCTTTGCACCTGTTTTTAAAATATACACCGTACTCATATGTCCGGTATCCAGACCAATCTGTTCGTACGTGGATTTCACATAAGAAATTGCTGCCTGATCCAGAATCGAATCCGGCATCTTATCCATCTGCTCCGTAATCTTATCAACAATTGCTGCTCTCTGCGTATCATCCATCATGCCAAATATGTCAAACACAGACATCTTCTCGATTCCCGGCACCTGGCTCATCTGCTCTTTTAACTGCCCTTCCATCTGCTTTGTTGTATCACTGCCATTCTCAAATCCGGCAGTCAGCATCATCGGAAGTTTCATCTCTTCTGTAAGTGCATCAAGCTTTTCATTATCTGATTTCACTGAATCTTTCAGTGTCAGCACTTCTCCATCGTAATCAAAGCTTTCACTACTTTTTTCATATGCATCCTGAATATCCTGCCTGTCGTCCTCCGACACAAACAATAGCAGCCGGTTCATTTCTTCTTCAGAAATATTCTCCGGAATTTCCTCATCGATACCGCTCTGCTGAATTCCTACATTTACAATATTCGAAGTATAGGTCGGCAGAGACAGATCACAGTAAGCCTGCACGACAAGGACACATAATATCAGAAGTACCCGTGGTGCATATGGCTTTAAAAACTGAAATAATTTTCTCATAAGCTGTCTTATCCTTTCTCGTTATTACTATAATAAATGAAATTTTTCTTTTCTATTAAATCGATTTTTCCGGCATTTTCGGCGGTCTGGTCTTCTCCATGATCTCACACATATCCATTCCTTGAAACTCTTTGTACCTGAGCACATTTTCTCTCATTTTTAAAAGCGTCTCCTTCATTTCCTGCCGTTCTTCTGCAGAAATACCTTCATACAGCCTTTTCTCCAGATTTCGCATCATATGCTGAAGTCCATTCAGACACTCAATTCCCTGATCAGATATTCGAATCCTCGTAATCCGCTGGTCTTTCTCATCCTGCTCTCGCAGAACATACCCTTGTTTTTCCATTTTTTTCAGCGCCGCTGTCATAGACGGTGGCGTCACTCCCATGCGCTTAGCAAGCTCTTTTTGGGATAATCCGCCTTCACTTCGCAACACAACCAATATTCCTGCCTGATTTGGTTTTAATCCGCAGGATTCCATCTCTTTCAAAGTCTGATATTTAGCAAGATGCGCCACCTGCTGAATCAGCATAAATCCAGCTTCCATCCATTTATCATTCACAGTTTTCTCACCTCCCAATTCAAAGTTCTTTTTATCTCTGACCAGAATCACGCACCAAGTCTCACGGACGTTCGACTTGAATTGTTTTGAACTTATTTTGTAAAATCAATTCATCATTTAATAATTAGACGGCTAATTATTAAATGCCTAACGGTTAGAATAATCACTTTGAATGTAAATGTCAATAGGGTTTATTATTTTTTTATAATTATCCATGATGGAATCTTATCCAGGATTCATCTATATATGCAATAACAGGACCGGAACACAATACATAATTACAAATGTACTGCGTCCCGGCCCTGTTGCCATTCAAGGATTAAATCTTATAAAGTTTCAGAATCTAACACGATTGTAAATGGTCCGTCATTAATAAGACTGACTTTCATATCCGCTCCGAATCTTCCTCTTTCTACAACCTCTACCTGTTCCTTGCATTTTTCAATAATGTATTCATACATTTCCGAGGCCATATCCGGTGCTCCGGCTTCGATGAAGCTTGGCCGGTTTCCTCTCTTGCAGTTTGCATATAATGTAAACTGAGAGATGAGAAGAAGTTCTCCTCCTACTGCATCCAGTGACAGATTGGTTTTTCCCTGTTCATCTTCAAAAATACGAAGTCCTAACATCTTCTTTACCATCTTGTCAGCCACTTCTTTTGTATCATCATTGCTGACTCCGATCAAAACCATAAATCCTTTCCCGATTTTCCCAAGGCTCTCTCCATCTACCTTTACTTCACTTTCTAACACTCTCTGAATTACAAATCTCATTTTTTCTCTCCTGTCTTTTGTATTTACATAATCCTTTTATGCCTGCCCATTTTTTAATTTTTCTCTCTTGTCCGGAAGCTGTGCAAGTATAATTGCCACAAACATCAACACACAGCCTATTCCTTCTCTCGCTGACAGTGTTTCTCCTAATATTATCCAGCCGGAAAGTACAGAAAAACAAGATTCCATACTTAAAAGCAGCGATGCGATTGCCGGATTCGCATGCTTCTGTCCGAGGATTTGTAATGTATATGCCACCCCACAGGACATGACTCCCGCATATAAAATCGGCATCCGGGCATCTAATATATTTCCAATTTGCGGCGTTTCTGTCAGGAACATAAACGGCAGTGATGCAATTCCACACACAAAGAACTGGATACATGACATTTTCACACCATCTACTTTTGGTGAATAATAATCAATCACCAGAATATGTACTGCAAAAACCAATGCACAGGCAAAAATCATAATGTCGCCCTTGCCAATTGAAAATCCTTCTTTAATACATAAGAAATACAGCCCTATCAGTGCCAGAAATACTGACATCCACACTTTCCAACCTGCTGCTTTCTTTAGAAATATCCCAAGAACCGGAACAAACACAATATAAAATGCGGTAATAAATCCCGCCTTTCCTGCTGTTGTGTACTGAATCCCCATCTGTTGGAGGCTGCTTGCTGCAAATAAAAGCAGACCACAGGCAATTCCTCCCTGAATCAGATCTTTTCTTGTTCCGTCCACTTCCGGCTTCCCATTCATCTTTTCCAACAACCAGATACACGGCAAAAGCGTCACTCCTCCAATAAAGCTTCGCACTCCGTTAAATGTAAATGGTTCAAGAAAGTCCATTCCTACGCTTTGTGCAACAAATGCGGTTCCCCAAATCAGAGAAGTCAGTAACAACATAACTGCATTCTTTGGTTTCATCTCTCTTCCTCCTTGCGCAATTCAAATTATTATAGCATATTTTCTATAAATATTGCATAAATTCTTCTATTGACCTTTTCGTATTTTATTTATCTCTTCAATAATAACCTCGACATTCTTGTTTCAATGTCTTATTCCCATTATTCAAGTCGAACGTCCGTGAGACTTGGCGCGTGATTCTGGTCAGAGAAGCTGACATATTCCTATCAGAATCACTGCGCATCCTCGCGGAGCGTTTATCTCAGTCGGAGACCTAACTCCCACTGAGACAAATTTGCTATTACTCACCACCTGAAGAGGTGGAAGTCTTTTCGACTGAGATAAAATCTATTTTTTCAATCTGAATTTTCCTATTATCTGACATTGTGATTTTATTTTTATTATTTTCAATTTTTATATTGACATTTTCATTATTGAGTGATATATTATAGTCAAACAAAAGAAGAAATTAAAAATAAAAAAACTAGAAATCCGAAAGGAGGATAAACCACCAGGAACATAAAAGAAACACCCCATAATAAAAAGAAAGGACAGGTTATCAACCGAAAGGTATAGTCCAATGTACTCAGAAGAGATAAATTAAGAGCGCTTCATCAAAACAAAAAAATTGATGAAGCGCTCTTAATAATTTATATCATCCTAATTATTCAAAAATTCTCCAACATTGTTACTGCAAGGATTAGTGCATATAGACTGACATCCCCATCATATAAACTGCACCATAATACAATGTGAGTAACACAGCACCCATCAGAAGACTCTGCTTTTTCTCAATAGTTCTTACTGCAATCAGGCTATCTGATATAAGAAATGCACAGGCGCCTGCTGCCAGAAAATATCTGCTTCTTCCTGGTACAATAACCGCTGCACTAACTGCCATAGATACCATAGAACTTAAGACCGCTGCATAGAGAAGTACAGGAATCTTTAATTTCCCAAGTTTCGGCAATCCTTTATGAAAAATCATAAGAAACACGCCGTAGATTCCAAGTATTCCCAGAATACTGCCAATTTGAATCCCTTCTATCCTGTAAATTCCTGCAATAAAACAAAAATGTGCAATACCAAATGTAACGACTCCCCATAAAAATTCCAATTCTAAAAGCACATCTGCAAGCACGCAGAACAAAAGGCCGACAAATATCATCCAGTCTGAAAATCCCTGTTTTCCCGCTGCCAGACCGCTTCCACAATTCCAGACCGCCATACAGGTTGCTGACGCTTTAAATCCTAAAGAACCCTTCGGGCAGCGATCCCGAAGGGCACCATATAAAGTTCCAAATACTATCATAAGTAGCAGCGTTGCTGCTATCTGATGTATCATGCGTTTGCCTGCCCGTCGTTTAGTCCGAGCATCTTTTCAAATTCCTTCTTCAGAAAATCACAGGTCGGTTTGTTCCACTGTGTTCCTTCCAGTCCATTTTCTGATTTTATGATCTGCAAAGCCAGAAGCAATGCATCTACTGCTTCTTCATGCTCCAGATTATGCAGATTTGACACAACATATTCTTTTGCCTGACGCGGTGATATCCCTGCTTTTTTTGCAAGTGTCCGGCAAAAAGTCTCGAACCCAATTTCAGTCTCTCCACTCATCCAGATCATATCATCGAACTGTTCATATTTTTTTACATATTCATTTATAATCTCTTTGGCTTCCTCATCCAGATCATATCCGTATCTCTCAGCTATCTCTTCCAATTCTTTCCAATAAGAAACATCTACAGCCGAATAATTCATGCTGATTCTAAGACAGCCTCCGGTCTTATGGATCTCAGTCTGAAAATCCTCTTCCCAAGTCGGACATACCAGCATCTTAACGCCGTTCACAATACCGCCCTGTATAATCTTTTCTTTCATTACTCCACTCCGCCTCCATTCTCAAATCTTCATGGGACTCTGCTGTTATATTTCACCGTTCTGGCGAATTCAAGAATACCTCTACATTCTGTTTCTTATTCTATCTCACGCCAACTACTTTTGTCAAATCATGACTTACAATAAGATACTGTCCTCTATATTTTTAATCTATATTTCCAATCTGTGTTTCAACTTTCTATACATCAAAATCTCCACTTCGGTAAGCACGCAGTAACATCTTTAATCCTTCAATATCTTCTTTGATTTTCTTACCATTGTCCGTATTGCGCACCATCAGTCGTTCACTCTCTGTCTCCACCAATTCTGATTTGGATTCGATATCCTTATTCTCTGTCAAAGCCGCATAGACACTCTGAAATGGCTGATGTGATTTGATTCGGATTCCATGAGAATTAAATATCAATGTATACCCTGCTATTCCAGTCGTCTTATGATAACTCTTACAGAAACCTCCATCAATGACAAGCAGTTTCCCATTGGCCCGTACCGGATGTTCTCCCTTTGATGTTCTGACTGGCGTATGTCCATTGATAATATGAGAGCTCTCGGAATACAATCCAAATTCATGAAGAATCATATTACAGACTTTCTCCTCATGATAGAATTTATAATATGGATTTGATTGTTCAACCCACGTATTTTCATCCAGTACATAAGTCCGCTCAAATGTCTTAATATTTCTTCCGGAAAGAGGGGATTTTCTTCCACACCAGAGATACCACATAAAATCACGGTCTTTTTGTCTGGCATCTTTTGACCACGCCCGTCTGGCAATTCTCTCCGCGTAATCCAGATACTCTCTTCCATGATATCTCTTCTTGCCAAATGCAACGCCTTCCAGATTACCACTTTCATCTAATGGCACACAGCCATGATAGAGCAGATTCCCATTAAAAATGCGATACATACTTCCCCTCTGATACAGAAATTCAATATGCTGTCTGAGACGTATACTGTTCACAAATGCCATACGAAGCCCTTCCATCACCTGTTCTTCTTCCTCAGACAACTGATAAACATCTTCTATATCGCCCGAATCAAAATTCACTGTCGGAAATGCCTCTTCTTTAATTGCATGTTCAGTTCCATCAATTTCTACTGTCTGCTTTTCCACATTTACTTTGTGAAGAAGCAGTTTGTCTGTCATATTGTAATCCGGATTTCTTAAGATTACCTGTCCTTCCAACTTAAAAAGCATGACAGAAATCGCTTTTAGTGCAGCTTTCATTGGTTCCTCGCTCGGATATATCTTTTCTGCAAAAAGAGCCAGATTCCGCAGACTGATTCCATAACTATTCTCAAGAATCTTCGTATTATTATATTTCAGGTTATTTCGGACAACCGTTGCAATGCATGCCTTGCTTCCCGCTGCCGCTCCCATCCAGAGAATATCATGGTTCCCCCACTCAATATCCAGGGAGTGATATTGCATCAAAAGATCCATGATCCGGTCTGCGCATGCACCACGATCAAATATATCTCCCACAATATGTAAATGATCCACTGCAAGACGTTTGATCAGTCCTGCCAGCACTTCAATAAATTCATCTGCATTGTCAAGTTCCAGAAGCGTATCTAGAATATTTCTGTGATAAACTACCTGATTATCATCTTCATCTTTCTGTACATGAATCAGCTCATCTAAAATATATGCATACTCTTTCGGCATTGCCTTACGAACTTTAGAACGTGTGTATTTTGAAGAAAGAAGCCGCGCGATATCAATCAGTTTTCCAAGTGTTGCACGATACCACTCCTCATTATTCTTTTCTTCTTTGCGCACAAGTTCCAGCTTCTCCACCGGATAATAGATCAATGTACAGATTTCCTCGCGGTCAAAATCAGAAAGTGTCTCACCGAACAGCAGGTCTACTTTTTCTCGGATAACACCGGAACAGTTATTTAAAATATGGCAGAACGCTTCATATTCGCCATGAAGATCGCTCATAAAATGTTCTGTTCCTTTTGGCAGGCTTAATATTGCCGTCAGGTTGATAATTTCCCTGCTGACAGCCTGTTCTGTCGGATATTTCTCCGCTAATAATTCCAGATATCTATCGTCATTCATAAAATTGTTGTCCTTCCATATTATCTCAATTATTGCTTTCCCGCTTCTGTTACAAGTATACATTTTTTTCCACACCAGTGCAACTATACTCCCAAAAAGAGAGTCGGTTTCCCGGCTCTCCTAAATCCACAATCAAGTAACTTGCTCCCACCTGTAGAGGAAGAGGCATTCTTGCTATATTTTGTTAAAATAAAAGCTGAAGTCCCATTGCAATAATCCACATATATGCACAAGTCTTTGGAATCATTAATAATCCAACCTTTGGTTTTGTTTTACAAAATAAAGTTACCGGAAGATAACAGCCAAAAGAAATAATGATAGCTGCAACCAGATCAAAAAGCAAATACGCTGCATCAAATATTGCTTCCATCACATCTGGCATCTGTGGTTTGCAACCGTTCTCTTTCATTATAAATCCTGCTCCTTTTCAATTAATTGATTGTAAAACATATAATTTTTTTGTAAAAATAACTCCTGCCAGTGCCAAAGCTAAGCCCAGACCGGAATAAAAAAATGCGATAAATATACCAGCTGCCCGGAATCCGATCCCGCCACTCATCATACATGCCATAATTAAATATGCTTTCCAATCAAAGAAATGCCAAAATGACCGGCAATCAACAGTAATTGTTTTTTCTTTACACAAAACTTAGTTTTCATTTGCCTTCTCCTTATGCTCCCTTAAACATTTTTCTGCATTATTACAGATTTTATCAAATACCTTCATACACATATGCTTCTCTTCATCTGTCATTCCACTTAAAACATTTTTCGCAAACTCTTTTTGTGCATTTAATCCTGCTTCCACAATTAGCTCTGCCTTATCCAGCAAAAAAATCTCAATATGCTTTTTATTCTCTTTCCTTTGTTTCCTTTCAACAAGCCCTTTGTTTTCCAATGTTTTCAACGAAGTGGACACATGCGATTTTGTTGATTTTCTAATCTTTACAATTTCTGCTGCAGTATTATTCTGCGGATTATTATGCAAAAACATAAGTATGTCATATTCCATCTGTGTTAACTCATACCGGTCACATACCGCACCTGAAAGCAACTCGTAATAACTTATTATTGTTTTATGCTTATCCCAAAAATACATTCCCTCCTCCTTATCGTTCTTTTTAGAACAATTATGGAGTGATATTTATTATTTGTCAACTATTTTTATAAAGTTAGAAAAACCAGAAACATTTCAATCAGTTCTTCATGCCACTTTCATTTTGTGCTATAATTCTTAAGCGAAGTATCACATTTTTAGCAGACATAAAAAGAGCAGTTTTCAAAAATGTGGAACTGCTCTAAATGTGATTCTTCATAATTGTACCAATTCGCGGACGTTTTTCTGAGAAGTATATGGGAATTGTATCTTTCAAATCTTCTCAAAAAGCAATGAAAACAAGTGTTTTGTAATTGAAAACAAGTGTGTTAAATAAACACTTTTTGTTTCAAGGCATGCCGACAAGACCTTCCATAGGGAGGCCTGATGAAACATATGGAACAAAAACAAGGTTAACTACGATAAGCATACGACTTTCCAAGGTGTGTCATACTACTGCAGCCACAAGCCGGGCAAACATGGATATCATAGTTCCAGACTTCTTTCAGAAGTTCTGCAATCGAAAGTCCGGCATAACGCTGTTTGAATTTCTGATACCCCTGCAGTTTGAAGATGATTTTCAGATTCTTCGTTTTGGTACGGTTATTCAGAAAACCATAGTAGCGGATTTTCTGAAAACCTGATGGTAACACATGCATAAGGAAGCGACGGATGAATTCCTTATTTTCAAGTATAACCGTTTTGGCCTCGCCGGATTTGTAATCACGAGCCGAAAAAGAAACTTGCGTTTCTGTTACAGATTGAATGCGTGTGTTCGTAATGGCAATCCGATGAGTATAACGACCGAGATATTCAATGGCATTACCGAAACCGTTAAAGGTCTCTTTGATGTACGGGCACCAATCCATCTTGTAAAGAGAATCACGGAACTCATTCCAAGAGTAAGAATTCCGAAGTTCTGCACAGGAAGATAAGAAAACAAGTTTTCCAAAGGCATAGTGCTTTTGCAGATAGAAAAGAAACTTTCCACGGAATACTTTTGCCATCACGTGAACCGGAATAAAAAACTTTTCACCACACTTGCGAAGTTTTTGGTCGGCAGACAGACCACCGCCGGAAACAATACAATGGATGTGCGGATGAAAATTTAGTGTCTGTCCCCAAGTGTGCAGAACCTGAATGATGCCGGGTGTTGCTCCGAGATACTTCTTATCTCTTGAAAGTTCAAGAAGTGTTTCAGAGGAGCATCTGTGTAACAGAGAATACAGAAGTTCCTGATTACCATAAATCAAAGGATTCAGTTCATGAGGAACGGTAAACACTACATGAAAATACGGTGAATCAATGACTTCCGCACGTCGCTTGTCAATCCAGATTTCTTTCAGGATTGCCTGACAGTTGGGACAGTTTCGGTTACGGCAGGAATTGTTGTGAAACTCCATGTGGCCGCAGTCGGTACACTGGCTGATGTTACAACCGAGACTGCCTGATTTACAGTTCAGTATGGCCGTTGCTGCTTTTTCCTGTACTCCTGACATATGAGAAACCGAAGAACGAAAATCCTCATAGGAGTTTAGAAAAATCTGCTGGATTTTGGGAGGCTTATGCAAGGAAATCACCTCCCATCATGTCAAAAGGACTAATGGCTTTACGCATACTGCTGGTGGCAAGATGAACATAGATGGTTGTTGATTCCAAAGACCTATGTCCGAGATATGCCTGAATAGTCAGAAGGTCTGCCCCGTTTTCATAAAGGTGGGTACCAAAAGCATGGCGAAAAGAATGGCAGGTAATGCGTTTAGGCCATCCGAGTCGCTGCTCGTGTTCATGGATATGTCTAGATAGATAAAACGTGTCACTTGGTTTCGATTTATTATGTTGTTTTGGGTAAAGCCAGTCCACAGGTTTATGATAAGAAAACTATTTTTGGTTAAGGCTTTCCAATGCTGTTTTTGAAAGTACAGCATAGCGGTTCGAGCGCTTCTTGTTATGATTAATATGTATTCTCATGTTAGAACGTTCTATATCTTGATATTTCAGATGACAGACTTCGCCAATTCTAAGACCTGAAGAATACATGAGAGCAATCATGGCTTTTTGCTTTAAATCCGGAATGGTGGAGATGAAGGTTTTTACTTCCTGCTGGGAAGGCACATAAGGCAGGTATTTATCGAATTTTCGGAATGGGAGTTGCGTATCATCCCAAGGTTTATGAAGTACGTAAATGGTAAAGAAACGTAACTGAGAGATAACCGCATTGATGGTACGGTCTGACAGGGAGCGGGTATTTTGAACCCAGCCGATAAACTGACGCATCTCATCCCAAGAAACATCTTCCGGGGATTTGTGAATCACGTCAGTCAAAAAATCAAAGTAAGCCTTGATATATGTAGAGTAACTTTTGATTGTATGGTCGGTAAGACCACGGAGAGAAATCATCTCTCTGTAAGAATTAAAATATTTGTCCATAATGAACCTCCTAAAATAAATGATGTTTGTAATAAAAAAGTAAAAACAAACACCTAAAGGGAGGCGGACGAATAAAAAAATCAGATATGTAATTGTTAAGAATAAAAAAACATGATAACATAAGCATAGCAGTTCTTTTGTGTGTAATTGTTTGAGTGTGGTAACTTAACAATATAACATATACAAAAAAACTGCTACTTTTATTTTTGAGAAAAAGTGGCGACCTTATTGTACGTAACGCTAGCCATCGCGCCAGCGATTTGGTACAATATATCACAGATNTAATTGTTTGAGTGTGGTAACTTAACAATATAACATATACAAAAAAACTGCTACTTTTATTTTTGAGAAAAAGTGGCGACCTTATTGTACGTAACGCTAGCCATCGCGCCAGCGATTTGGTACAATATATTGACAGAGTTTTTGCTCTTCAGTTTGAAATTCAGTCCTGCTGTTAAAGCTGTTGTAAAAGATACCAAAAGAAATCCGAAACGGACGCAGCGTAAGGTAAAATATCAAATGCCTGAAATAGACATTCATGGTAAAAAAATTGGAAATGGAAAATATGCTTCCAGATAAAAATGATTACAGAAATTAATCATGAAAAAGGAAAGGAATTTTAGTAATATGAAGATTGAAGAAAACCAAAAAGAACTGGATGCAATGGCAGAATTTCATAAAGGAAACCGTGCCGAAGGGCTGAGACTGCAAGAAGAATTTGCAGCAGAATTTCGCAAGGAATACAAAGATAAAGATCACTGTCCTTGCTTGAAAGCCTGTCGCTACCATGGAAATTGTAAGGAATGTGTAGCAATCCACAGAGCGCATCAGGAACATGTTCCTAACTGTATGCGGCCGCTGATCAATAAAAAGTTGAAATTGATGTCAGAATTAACAGAGCATACCCTGGCAAATGAAATAGAAGCACCACATGAGATTTTAAGAAAATAGGCTTGTCTTGCAAACTGATTTGCCTGTTCTTGTAGACCGTTGTCATTCTTCTATATAAATATTAATTGATTTTTCATTTTAAGAACGATTCCTGTTTGACTACATTGGAATTATCCAGAAAATGAAAAGAGCCAGAAGCCTTGAAAATTCAAGGTTTCTGACTCTTCAGTCAACAGGGGATAAGAGAATCGAACTCTTTCCCCAGGGTGCTGTAATCCCCGATTTATGGGGCTATACGGCATTCGTTTGCTGATTACTACTGATTACTAATTTTTAATAACAAAACAACCATGGAAAGGAGGCCGCTTTCCAATTCTCTCTAAATTTCCTCTTATTGTTCCTTACAGCCCTGCACTTTTCAATAGTTCCTGATCATCCATTGCGGTCCATGGATGTTGTCCACCAGCATGATTTTGAGCCATAACCCTGATTTTAGGCAACAAGTCTAATCTCAAGTCTTCCATTTTTGCATAAGGAAATATCTTCTTCTCTGTGAAAATATTCTGCTTACGTATATACATCTGCGCAATCGCACTTGTTGATGTCACTTTTACATCAGCATCATCTACACGATCATAAATTATTTTCTTAAACCTAAAATGATTTGAACTCATCATACACCTGCTTTCTACGCATTAGTGCACCTAAAAAATACAGCATTTCTTAACTGAACAGTATTTTCAATGCATGAACGCATATGATATACTGTTTTCATCATAAAAAACCTTATCTAAATGGCATTGAATGATTTATTTTCTATCTAAAATTTTATTAAACCGACTAAAGACTCCATAGTTTGTGTGTTTGACTTACTGTTTATATCTATCTTCTCCTAAATTTTTTTCTAGTCATTGCAATATAAAATTGCTTATACAGTCTCTCCCTTAAGAGTCCTGGTATTCTGGATAATATACAGAGCGACCGATATGACCATCATTATAGCGCACAAACCAATCAACAGATCTGATACCATCGGTGTAATGTGGAACCATATAATATGCACCGCTGCAGTTCCATATAATAAAAAGGTTACTATCTTTCCATGCCAGTCTGCACCATGTACTTTTCCTGTCTTTCGTATCACAAGACATCCACTGACTACCATATACAGCTCCTTACCTGCCATTATTACGATTAAAAGAAGCACATGCGGAAAACGAGTAAACAGACAGATTAACATCGCTGCCTGTGTCAGCTTATCAGCCACCGGATCAAGTATTTTTCCTAAATTACTAATCCTATGGAATCTTCTTGCGATATATCCATCAGCAAGATCCGTAAGACCAGACAGCAATAAGATTTCACCAGCTAACAGAGGATTATTCTTTACACAATAACTCCATATAATTACCGGAATCAGACAAAGCCGAAAAAAAGAAAGAAGATTAGGAACCGTAATAATTCTATTCAAATTTTCTTCCTGATTCACTTCACTCTGCATGTACGGTCACCTCACTTTCCTTTTTTTAGACATAAACCAATAAAATATAACACAAAATGCTAAAGCAAACACAACACCAAAAACATTTTGAATCACTCTAAGGCTAACCGCTCCTTGTAGTCCATAAGTCTCTGCAGCAATGGCTAAAGCACCAAATGTGTTAAATACTGCCTGCCAGCCATATTGTGCTGAAAATCCTACACCGATTCCACCAAGAATTCCTATATATGCATAGATTGACGAAGGAAGCAGAAAATATAATACTGTAAAACATATAACACCTGCAATATTTCCGACAATCCTTTTACGGACTCTGTAGTGCATATCTTCCATAAACGGCAAAATCGCGGACATGGCCGCAATACCAGCCCACATTGCACGTGGCATATTACAAAGTTCTGCAATGCAAAGGACAATCGGTACGCATAAAATCTGACATATCTGCCATTTTGTTCTGGAAGAAGTGATATCAAATTCTTGCATCAGATCTTTCAGATTTCTTTTATAAGTTCTGTTTTTATGATTTCGATAAAATACGAAGCAGGTAAGTGCTGCACCTAAAGCCATTCCGACTAATCGCATCTGATAGCTTTTTCCCGTAACATCATAACCATATAGCAGCAGATACCCAAGAACCAATGTAGATTGATTAAACATGAATGGATTATGGCATCCAAACAGAATCAACACAGCCAGTGCCGCAATATTTAACAGCATTCCCAATACCGGTGAAAACTGATTTGCTAAATGCGGACATACAGTCATAATTACAAAGAACAAAGTCAAAAGCATCGTAGATTGTCCGGTGTGGATCCCCAGATCCGCATTTCTAAACACCATGAGACATAATAAGACTACTACACCTACAATGCTGTTCTCATTTCCAAATAGAATGCTGAAAATACTAACAAAGAAAAAACAAAATGCCATTGTAGCAGCTATCTTCACCAGATATACCCACATATGATATAATTTTTCTTTTAGTGTTTCACTCTTTTTCAACAGGTTTTTAGAACCTGCCTGATTTAACTGCAACTCCTGATAAAATGTCATATAAATCCTCCCATCTTCTAATTTATCTTAAAACTATATAATCTCATCTTTCTGCTTTGGCAGCTCTATAACAAATCTGCATCCACCATATTCACGGTTTTCTGCTTTGATTGTTCCTCCGGCACTATCTACAATCCGTTTTACAAGTGCAAGACCTAGGCCATTTCCTTCTGCTTTATGAGATCCATCTACCTGATAGAACTTGTCAAATATTCTGGATTTTACATCATCCTCTATTCCTGGTCCTTCATCTTCCAGAATGAACTTAACAGAATCCTGTTCTTGTTTCAGAAACATCGTAATTGTCCCCTTTGAAGGGCTGAACTTAATCGCATTATCCAAAAGATTTATCCAGATATGCATAAAAAGTCCTTCATTCCCAGTATATTTAACTTCCTCCAATTCTACCTGAAAACCAATTTCTTTTTCTGTCCATTTTGTTTCCAATGAAAGAAATGCCTGGCGGATCTGTTCATCCAGACGATATTCTGTTTTTTTCATTGGTATATTCTGATTCTCTAACTTGGATAAAAGCAAAATATTACCAACCAATCCAGAAAGTCTTTGGGTGTTAAATAAGATTTTTTCTACATATTCCTCTTGATCCGGAGACAGTTCTTCTCCCTGAAGCAGCATTGTATATCCTTCAATGGCATTAATCGGGGTCTTAAACTCATGAGAAACATCAGATACAAAATCCATCTGCAGCACCTCTGTTGCACGAAGTTCTTTTGTCATAACGTTAAAACTTTGATAAGATTCTCCAACTTCTGCTATACGGCTGTTCGTTTCCAAATGCTGTTCAAAATCTCCCTGAGAAACTTCCTTCATTGCTTTACTAAGTCTGGTGATTGGTTCCAGTAACTTTGCATTAATAAAGGAAGTGATCAGCCCTGCAATCAATGTATTGAAAATCAAAAGCCAGCCAAGCACAGGTATGCTGCCCGGCAGATTAAAAAAATGATTCAAAAAAGCAAATAATAAAGCAGATATGACTGTTGAAAATACAAGTGCCAGACAGATTGCACCAGTCAGACAGGATCGGATCCGCAATCCTTTTTCTTTCTTTTGTTCCATTATTTTTTCACCACCTTGTATCCAATTCCACGCATTGTTACGATTTCAAAATCAGGGTTATCTTTAAAACGCTCTCTGATTCTTCCTATATGTACCTCTATCGTATGTGGGTCTGCCTCCGTCTCGTATCCCCATACTTCATCCATCAACTGTTGTTTTGTAAATGTTCTGCCTGGCGAAGCTGCAAGCTTATATAAAAGCAGGAATTCTTTTTTAGGCAAAACAAGACTTTCCTTATCAGTTGTAACCGTCATTGCATCATAATCAAACTCTGTTGAACCGATCACAATTTTGTGTTCATTCAGTATCTGTGCACGGCGAAGCAGTGCTCCGACTCTTAAAACCATTTCATTCACATTTACCGGTTTTACCATATAATCGTCACTTCCCGAAAGAAATCCCTGGCGCATATCATCAAAGGAACCTTTCGCAGTAATCATAAGTACCGGTATCTGATATCCTGCTGAACGGAGTTCCGACACCAGTTCATAACCATCCATAACCGGCATCATAATATCGGAAATGATCAGATCAATATATTCCTTATCCAATACTTCTAATGCCTGTGCTCCATCCGATGCACTTTTGACTTGATATCCATTCTTCTCAAGCACTTTTTGGAATAGCTGGCTTAATTCTTTATCATCTTCTACAATCAATATTTGAAACACGTTTTCCTTCCTCCTTATTAAAACAAATACCTTGCCCATCCAAGCAGATGCTGTACCAAAAATATTTTTCTCTGACGTTTCTTTGTTAATTCGATTGGCTCTACATGATATGGATCATTATAAGTTCCGCCTTCTAATATCTGGCGGGACACTTTTTCATATTCCATCATGCCCTCTTCCAACTGTTTATTAATCTCTTTGCTACGTATTACAAGCATCAGTTCCGTATCCAAATACGTGCTTCTCATATCCATGTTAAAGGAACCGATTACGGATAGATCATCATCAATCAGGATGCTTTTTCCGTGGTAAGAATAACCGCCTTCATACTCCCAGATATCAATTCCTGTATTTAAAATTCTGTTTCTGTTTCTCGCATAATCAGCAGAACCAAACGGATTTCCATTGTTGGCAACCGAATTGGTCATGATAGAAAAATCCGGAACTCTCTCCGCAATCTCTTTCCATGTATTATACATCATATCATTGCAGATAATATATGGTGTATGAATTTTCACGCGCTCTTTTGCATTTTTCATTAGTTCTCCCAGATAATACCAGACTACTGGTTCCTTGGGACCTGTGTGGATAGGATTTGACACTAATGCAATCTTTTCTGTCTCAAAAGTTTCGTTCGTGTAATCGGTCTCGCAGATTCTTTCCTTATTCTCTTCAAAATATTTCTGATAGCTGTTCTGCAGCTCTAAAACTGCGTTCTTTACAGATTTTCTATTTGCCAGTTTTTTATTGTTATGAAAATAACCACTGTCTTCCTGATTCCATATGGTTTCAAAATACTCTGACAACTGGTTAACTGAATTTTCTTTCTCAGGTTCATCGCAAACCACTAACACGTCTCTGTCATAGTTCTTATGTCCCGGAAAATCACCCAGGAAATAATTGTATGTATTTCTTCCCCCAAGAATATATCTCTTTCCATCTGCAATCAAATATTTATCATGCATTCTACCCATCATTTTCCACGGTTTCAACGGATTGGCCTTATTATACAGTTTAATTTCAACATTCTCATGGGAAGATAATCCATAGAAATACGGATTTCCTTCCATATCAATCCAGCTCTCCATTCCATCTACTAACAGACGAATATGTACACCTCTGTCTGCCGCATCATGCAGTGCTCCTAAAATCAATTTTCCACTTTCATCGGATTGAAATGCAAAAGTAGAAAGAATAATTTCCTTTTTTGCATTCTTGATCAAACGCACTCTTTGTAAAAGCGCTTCTGGATTCTTTTCTATGATTACTGCCCGTTCTGGATTTTCACTGCATTCGTTCCATGACCCATTTTTTGTTTCTTTTTTGGTTGTATTGGACACTTCCGGCTGCTTTTTATATGCAACGCAGATTCCGAGCAATTCATAAAAAGCCACACATAAAAAAATTGCCAGTATAACAAGAAGGATTTTACATATTTTATGCTTTTTCATTGTACATCACCTGATTCCTTTTTATTTCATACTTATACAATACAAAGTCAAACTCAATTTAACCTCAACAAGGTTTGTTTTTTCATCCATGCAAAATCTTCTTTGTACAACAGACTGTTAGATATAGCAAAAACGGCCTTTCAAAAACAGTTAACTTCTAAATCAACTGTTTTTTGAAAGGTCGTTTCATCAGATTCTTATAGCAATCCAGCAAATAATCTCATAAATAATTGTCCCAGTCGCAAATATGCACTTCGTCCGGTTTGATATTGGTCTGTCACATCACGACATTCTCCCATCGTTCTTATCAGATCATTTTTTATTTCCACAACTGCCTGACAATCTGCCATAAAACAGCCGTTTTCAAAATGGTGATATAAACTTCGATAATCCAGATTAATTGTTCCACAAGTTGCCATACAGTCATCTGCCACACTCATTTTTGCATGACAGAAACCAGGAGTCCACTCATAAACACGAACACCATGTTTAACTAATCCATGATAAAAAGAACGAGTTATATTATAAATGAATTTTTTATCAGGGATACCAGGTGTGATAATTCTTACGTCTACCCCTCGCTTAGCAGCCAGACATAACGCATGCGTCATTTCATCTGTTATGATTAGATATGGAGTCATAAACCAACAATATTTTTCAGCTTTATTTATCATACTGATATAAACTTCTTCTCCTACTTGCTCATTATCCATAGGGCTGTCTGCATAAGGTTGAACAAACCCAGTTTGCTGTGCCGCATAATCATAGTGGAAAAGGTATTTACTAAAATCAGAATCATTAGCATCCTTATCACTTACTGCATTCCACATTTCCAAAAATGTCACCGTAAGCGACTGAACAGCATCTCCTTCTAAACGAATACCTGTATCTTTCCACTGTCCATACGGGTGTGTGTAATTAAAATATTCGTTTGCTAGATTATATCCACCTGTAAATCCGACTTTTCCATCAATAACTGTTATTTTTCTATGATCACGATTGTTCAAAAACAGATTTAAACCTGGCACAAACGGATTGAATACACGGCAATGAATTCCTATTGCCTCCATCTTTTTCACAAAATCTGTGTTAATAAAGCCTATAGAACCCATATCATCGTAGAATATTCTAACTTTCACACCTGCTTTTACTCGCTCTTCCAGAACATCTTGAATCTTATGCCATGCTTCAGCATCTTCTATCGCATGATATTCCATAAAGATAAACTTCTGTGCTTTCTCCAAATCCTTAAGCTGTGCCTCTAATCCTTTCACTGCTTCATCAAAATACACAATATCCGTATTCTGATAGATTGGATACTGCGAATTTCTTTGTATGTAACTTGCTATATTTCCTGCTTTCGGGATTGTTTCTTTTATTTTGCTCAAACACTCCTGACTGTCCGGAAGCATTGGTAACAATTTGCTATCAATTTCTGCATATCGCTCACGCATTTTATGTGTGCCACCATTCAAACCAATCAACAAATACAGGCCTACACCCATAATTGGGAAAATTAGAATTAAGATGACCCAAGGCATTTTCATAGAGGATGTCTTATTTGATGCGTACAATCCCAAAACCAAGATCCCACTCAAAATCCTTGTAAATAAATTTATGATTTCTGCATATTCATTCAAGCGTGTTACGATAGTAATAATAAAAATCACTTCCAGAAGAATGCAGATTATGGAAAAACACAGCCGTTTTACCCCATTTTTTGTTTTTGCTTTGCCCTCTAAAGTATCTTGTTTCATATATATTCCACCTTCCTACTTGCTCAGTTTTCTCCATAAATTTCGTGGAACATACCAATTTTGTCTTTTATTCTCTGTATTTCATTATCTGCTTCAATGATAGCTCTTGCAGAATGAAGTAATTCTTCACTTATCTCATCATAGCCAGGCATTTCTTCAATTCCTTTTTTATAGCGAAGTTGATGTTCCAATGTTGCCCAGAAATCCATACCATTGGTTCGAATCTGTAATTCTACACGCATAGGTGTTTTACCCTTAGCAAAAAATACTGGTATTTCAACAATCATATGATAGCTTCGATAACCATTCGATTTTGGATTTTTTATATAATCTTTTATTTCAATAACTTTAATATCATCCTGTTGGGTAATCAAATCTGATATCATATAAATATCGTCAATAAACGCACAAACTATTCGAACGCCTGCTACATCATTGAGATATGTCTGTATATTTTCTGTTGTAAATTCATATCCCATTCCCAAGTGTGATTCAAATGATAACATGTCTAAAATTTTCACAGATGAACCATTCATTTTTAGCAACTGCTCATTCATAAGCACACCTTCTCTCATCTGGACTTTTCATTTATGTTACTACAGATATATTGAATTATCAAGACTGCAAATGTGGAGCAAATTCCATGTAAAAACTGTATTGCAGGGAATGATTCGATATGCAAGGTTCGAGAAAAAATATACCTTTATTAATATCTCAAACTTTTTCGGTGATTTTCGAGTTGGAAAAATATTTTGAAAAAGAGTGAGAAAACTGATGCGCAAAAATGTTTTACTGATGAAGAACGAATTCGCATTTTGAAATTAGTAGATAAAAAACCTGACATTCGAAATTTAGCCATACATTTATGCTTTCAAACAGGTGTTCGTGTTGGTGAACTTGCAGCTCTGAAATGGGAAGATATTGATTGGGAAAATGGAACACTTCATATTCAGCGTATTGAGACTAGGGCATTCACTCAAGATACAAGCACTGCCAAAAAGAAAAGTTATATAAACAACCAAAGGTTATTATCAATTTGACATTCAACAAAAAGCTGAGCAAAAAAAACAGATTGAACAGGCAATGAATTATCAGGTGATTACTATGGTGATTACTCTCAAGAATCAAGAAAATAAAAAAGTCTCACAAAGCCCGTGTTTATAGGCTTTGTAAGACCTTAGTCAACAGGGGATGAGAGAATCGAACTCCCGCCAAAGGTTTTGGAGACCCCTATCATACCACTTGACCAATCCCCTATTTAAGTAAATTGTGTGTCTGTCTCCGTAACACTAGATATTTATACCATATTTATTGGTGGGTTGTCAATAGGTGATTTTAAAAAAAGCTCATAATTACTTTTAAGGAAATTGCTTTTAATTTCATATTATATAAAAATAACTTCCGGACTGTACGATTTACAACCGGAAGTTACCTGATTTTATTTTACCTTATATCTGACTTTTATCTATCTCCCCAGACTTCTTCTGCAATTTCTTTTACAAGTTTTAATTTTTCCCACTGCTCTTCTTCGGTCAGCTTGTTACCGATCTCGCAAGATGCGAATCCACATTGTGGACTTAAGTACAGGCGATCCAGTGGAACGTATTTCTCTGCTTCATGGATTCTGGCAATGACTTTTCCTTTATCCTCTAACTGTGGTATCTTTGTCGTAATGAGTCCAAGTACGACCTTCTTATCTCCAGATACTTTTGCAAGTGGTGCGAAACCTCCTGATCTCTTGTCATCATACTCCAAATAGTAGGCATTTACATTTTCCTCTCCAAACAGAAGGTCTGCAACGGAATCATATGCACCGGAGCTGAAGAACGTAGAATGATAGTTCCCTCTGCACACATGTGTATTGATTACAAGGTCTTCCGGTGCCTGTGCAACAACCTGGTTATTCAGTTTCAGCAGACGCTTCTTATAATCTTCCAAAGCCTGTCCGTTTCTTCCGGTCAGAGCTGTCGCCATTTTTGCATCTACCATACCGCCCCATACACAATCATCGAACTGAAGATTTCTGCATCCTGCCGCATAAATCTCCTGAACGAATTCTCCATAAGCTTTGATGACATCATCTGCAAATGCTTCTTCTGAGCCATAGATTTTTAAAGTCGTAGCAAGAAGCTGCGCTCCGGTGAAGTAAGCATAGAACTGTCCCGGTGAAGGGATGGTCTGTTTTGCAACTGTATTTTCATCTTCCAATGCTTTTACATATTTAAAATGTTCTACAAACGGGTGATTCTTTACAGAAATCTTTCCTGTCATATAGGTATCATCAATCATGGCTGCTTCTGCGTCAAATGTTGTATTTCCCTCTACTGTCTTCTGATGCTCGATACCTTCAAATCCCCACATAAAGTCAAGATGCCAAGTGGATCTTCTGAACTCTCCGTCTGTGATAACATGGTAGCCAAGTCCCTTGATTTTATTTACTAAATCAACGATACACTCGTCTTCTACTTTTGTCAGATCAGCCTGTGTAATTTTTCCCTCTTCAAAATCTTTTCTTGCATTTTTTAATCTCTGTGGTCTTAAAAAACTTCCTACAAAATCATATCGAAATGGTGTCTTCATAATTATTATCTCCCAAATTTTAATAAACCTATCGTAATTTTAAACTTGTGTTGCGATAGATTTATTGTAATTTATTTCAAATGTTTTGTATAATAGCTAAAAATATCTGTTTGTTATAACTTTAAATTATGGCAAATATTCAATTTTTATCGGCCTTTTCCACATACAATTCCAATTATGACAGGATTTATGTTTTTAGGAATGGCTTACGGAATATATATGAATATATATGAATGCATCTGGATTTTCTTTCATATTTACTGGGGCGCTTCTGTAACTTTCGGTGGCGTCATCGGTTCTTTACTCCCCATTAATACAGAAGGCATCAGCTTTGTCATGACTGCTATGTTTGTCGTTATCTTCATGGATCAGTGGCTGAAAGAAAAGAATCATACATCTTCATTACTTGGACTTGGAATTTCTTTTCTCTGTCTCCTTGTATTCGGACCGGACTCTTTTATGATTCCGACCATGATTTTGATTATCGTCTCATTGACATTATTACGCAAAAAGCTTGATATCCCGGATCAAAAAAACTACTCGCGACATCATTTCGACAAATGTGCTTCTGAAAAAATGAAGTAGCGATAAAAAACACAGGAGGTTTGCTAACATGACATTAGCTCAACAAATCATCACTATCGAACTTTGTGTACTTGGTACAATGACTACACGTTTCCTGCCTTTTCTTGTATTTCGTGAAAACCGGGAAACTCCTAAGTTCATTCAATATGTTGGAAATTTTCTTCCATCCGCAGTTTTCGGCATGCTGGTATCAATTGCAGGAGGAACCATCTGCTATATATTATTGCTACATTTTTGTTAAAAGGCCTATGCATCAAAATCAGCCACAAATTCACCTTCCGGTGTTTTCATTTTTAGGATTCCAAGATTAAAATCCTCTTCTTGAATTGTAATGTGATATTCAAAAACTACGTCATCTTCAAATTTAGACAACAGAATATACTCTCCATTATCCTTTCCGTCAATCTGATCACAGATATCATCATACACATCTGCTCCGGAAATATTTCTTGGATATCCTGCATCCTTAATTTTTTTCTCAATTGCTTCGTATAATTCGTTCATACATTTTCCTCTCTTTCTTCTATGTGAGGCTATCCCCCACATTCTTGTCTTTCTTAATTATAGCTTTTTTCTTTTGTTCATCATATTCCAAGCATTTCCAGCAATTCTATATGAGGATGGTTCATGTCAGCCTGATATATATCTATATAATTTAATGCCGCGCTTTCATCCATAAATGCCGGAAACAAAAATCCACACTCGGGTTCTCCCGGTTCATAATCACCACTCACCGGGCAAATCACGCAGATTAGATATTCATACATTTTCTCGGATTCTCCCTGACGCTCATGATCCGTTCCCTTCATCGGAATATCATAACGGTCGTGAAACACGTAAACAGCATAATCACCTTTTGATTTATAATTTGCTCCTACAATCTCATAAAATGTCTCCATTAATGCGTCATTTTTCAGTCCGCATGCCCGCATTCCCATCAAAAGCTTCCACAAGCTGTCATTTTGCATATTTTCCTGCAAAAATTTGTATTCTTGCAAGTTTTGATTCGTTTCTGCAAACGGAACTTTCTTTGCAATCTGCAAGTTTTTCTCTCGATCCGACGGACTTAATTTCAAAAATGCAATATTAAATGTCCCGTCAATGCAACCGTCTGAATTCATGTATCCCCCGGCTATCCTTGTCATTGATGTTCGCTTAACTGTCATGCGCCTTGTAAGCGCCAGCATATCTTCTCTGTCAATCATTCTCTTCTTAACAAGCTCCTTACTACTTTTACAATCAGCTTTTCAGTCATTAATAATATTATTATGATGCCAGGGTCAAAAAGTCTAAATCCACATGAGCTTGCTCATAAGTGGATGAAAGACCTTGGGATCCGCCCCAACATCATTATTATAATGGTAGATGAATATTATGGCAAATACTGTTGCTCATTTATTTAGCATGACTTAACGTTTATTTAGATTTACCTTATTTGTGTATTGAAGTTCTATTTAAAAATGGATAGCTCCTTACATATTTCTACATATTTATCCGTATAAATACTGTCTTTTTCCCAGATAAAATCAAAATCATGCTGCATCTTAAAATCCGAAAGCTTTATTTCTTTCAACACTCCCGACTCTAATTCATCCGCGACTGCAATCTTATACATAAATGAAATTCCACAATCCCGTTTTAACAGACCTATAATCGTGTGCATATTTTCCACTTCTATATAACGCTCAAAGTCAGAAATTTCCATTCCTCGTGCCAAAAGCAACTCTTCCAGTATATTCCTTGTCCCCGAGCCACTCTCCCGTACAATCAAACGTTCGTTTTTCAGATCATTCATAGTCTTTGGATTCTTTTTCAGAAATGTATGGGAAACCTCGCAGACCCCAATGTAATCTTCTGTACTATAATTCATGTGTCCGTAACTATCTTTCGGATAATTTCCTTCCACTAAAGCAAGATTAATCTTCCCTTCATCTAATAACAAAAGCAACTGTGACGTATTCCCAAAATGAATATGTAAATTCATATCTGGATGATGATTCATAAAATCCGCAATCCTGTCAACAACTGCATATTCTCCAATCGTCATTGTAACTCCGATAGATAATAATTCGATATCTCCACTGACACTTTTCATTTCTTCTAAAATCGAGAGCTGATCATTTCTCATAGTCATCAGACGCTTTTTAAGTATCTTTCCGGTCTGGGTAATGTACAATTGTTTATTGTGATACAAGAATAGCTGGGTATTATATTCGTTTTCAAGGAAACGAATATGTTGCGAAACAGCCGGTTGTGTAATATTTAATCTCTTTGCTGCCTCTGTAAAATTCATGGTTTCACACACTGTGAGAAAGGTATTCGTCCTAAAATCTAACATAGTATTTTTCCCTTCTGGTTTGCTATTTTATCAATAAGGATTTCTTATATTTCAATAATATTATATAATTTTTTATTATTGTTTTCCAGTGTTATAATCAATTAGAAAAATAAAAATTATTAAATTTAAACGAGAGGTAAAAAAATTATGGATTTTATCAAAAAGAACTTATCTGGTATTTTGGTTTGTTTTATAATTGCTGTACCTGCCTGGCTTCTTGGAAAAGCTTTTCCGGTCATCGGCGGTCCGGTCATTGCAATTCTCGCCGGAATGCTCATCACATTGATTTGGACAGATAAAGGGAAAGCAGAATCTGGCATTAAATGGACTTCCAAAATTATTCTCCAGACTGCTGTCGTACTATTAGGATTCGGAATGAACCTCGGTGTAATCCTGCAGACCGGGAAACAATCACTGCCAATTATTATCTGTACAATCAGTACTTCCCTAATCATCGCATGGCTGCTTCGCAGGATTATCAATGTTCCGTCCAACACTGCGATTCTGGTTGGTGTTGGTTCTTCCATCTGTGGAGGTTCTGCTATCGCAGCTACTGCTCCGGTTATTGACGCCGACGATACGGAAGTTGCCCAGGCAATTTCTGTAATCTTTTTCTTCAACGTCATTGCTGCTGTACTATTCCCTGTACTTGGGCATGTCCTCGGCTTTGACACAACGAGCGGTTCTTCCTTCGGACTGTTCGCCGGAACAGCAATTAACGACACTTCTTCTGTAACCGCAGCTGCATCCACCTGGGACAGCATGTGGAATCTTGGAAATGAAACATTGAATAATGCTGTTACCGTTAAGCTGACTCGTACACTTGCAATCATTCCAATTACACTTGTATTGTCTCTGATCCACGCAAAATCCGCATCTGTAAATGGTGAAAAAACAGGGAATTTTAGCATAAAGAGAGCATTTCCGATGTTTATTTTATACTTCATCATTGCAGCAATTATCACTACTGCATGTATGAGTATGGGAATTAGTGCTGATGTATTCGCACCGCTGAAAGAACTGTCCAAATTCTTCATCATTATGGCTATGGCTGCCATTGGTCTGAACAGTAATGTTATAAAATTAATAAAATCTGGCGGAAAGCCACTTCTTCTCGGTGCTTCCTGCTGGATTGGAATCACCATTGTCAGTCTGACTATGCAACATATTATGCACCTTTGGTAATTTTGTTTAGATATTTTTTTGTTTCTTTGTAAATAATATTTTTAACATTATGGAACCTATAGATACTAGAAGTCTACAAAAAGCTACTAAAACAAATTCTATTGAAAACGGATTATTTAGCTTTTCTCCTAATAAGGTCGTCGTCACAATGCTAAGTAATGAACCACTGATTCCTGCCACAAGATAAATCAGATAATTCACATCACATGCACCAAAATACAAGCTGACAATATCTCCTGGCAGGAACCCAACGATTCTCGTTATAAAGCAAGTAAAAAATGTATTTTGTTTTTGATATTCTGATAACTTCTTTGCCTTCGGATATTTCTGAAATATTTCTTCTGTAATCTGTTTTCCACTACATTTTCCAAGACAATACGGAATTGTAATGGAGACAGACAGACCAACTGTACTAATGAACACAGCTGCCACCGGCGAAAACAATATTCCACTGGCAAGATATAAAATAGAAAGCGGCAGAACTATCGTCAAGCTCTTTAATCCAAATAACAGAAGTAGCATTATCACCGCAAGCACCACATTTTTCGGTGTATATTTTACAATTGTATCAACGGATAATGGTTCCCCTGATATTTTCACGATCAAAACAAGTATCACCGCTATTGCTAGAATTGCCATAACCGGAATAAATTTTTTCCACTTATCTCTCTGATTCATAATCATCACTCCACATTTCATTCTATACTATTTATTGTATGAACGCTGTTTACTTATTTATTTTTATCTTACCCCCATTTCTTCCCAGAAAAAATAGACAAAACCGAAGCTTTGTCTATCACTTTCTTCACTTATGAATTATCGTTTCTGTCCACACCTGACTTGCTAATTATTTTGCGTGCACAAGACTCAATGCATCAATTTTTTTCAGCTCTTCATCTGTAAAAGGTGCACTTTCAAGAACCTTCAGATTATCGAGAATCTGCTCTGGTTTTGATGCTCCTACCAGAACACTTGTCACTATGCCATCTTTTAATACCCAGTTCAATGCCATCTGCGCCAGGCTTTCACCTCTTCCTTTGGCAATTTCATTTAAACCACGGATACTTGTGATTTTTTCTTCTGTCAACTGACTTGCCTTAAGGAATCGTCCATCTGTTGCAATACGGCTGTCTGACGGAATTCCGTTCAGATAGCGGTTTGTTAATGTTCCCTGTGCCAGTGGGCTGAATGCAATGATTCCTTTTCCAGACTCTACTGCCGCTTCCTTCAATCCATTTTTTTCGATTGTGCGGTCAAAAATAGAATAGCGGTTCTGATTAATTATAAATGGACAATGCAGCTCTTTCAGAATTGTAGCTGCCTTCTCCATATGTACTCCATCATAATTAGAAATCCCAACATACAGTGCTTTTCCGCTTCGGACAATCTGCGCCAGTGTTTCCATTGTTTCCTCTAATGGAGTTTCCGAATCCATACGGTGATGATAGAAGATATCGACATACTCCAGTCCCATTCTTTTCAGACTCTGATCCAGACTTGCTGTTAGATATTTTTTACTTCCCCAGTTTCCATAAGGACCATCCCACATATCAAAACCGGCTTTTGTACTTATCAACATCTCATCACGATAAGCTCCGAGATCCTCTTTTAGGATTCTCCCAAAATTAATCTCTGCACTTCCCGGCTCCGGACCATAGTTATTGGCAAGGTCAAAGTGTGTGATCCCGTGATCAAATGCTGTAAAGCACATTGCTTTCATATTATCATAATCACCATTTGATCCAAAGTTATGCCAAAGTCCCAACGAAACTTTTGGTAATAATAACCCACTTTTCCCACATCGATTATACTGCATAGTTTCATATCGTTTTTCGTCTGCCTGGTACATCATTTATCTCTCCTTCATATATGTATTTAAACTCCTTTGTTATTATATTATCATTTCTCCCAAATAAAAGCTACTTTTTCTATTCTTTCTCCGGCACACCTTCAGATTTGATTAGATACCCTTCTATTTCATCAAAATGAATGGTGTACTGATATTCACTCTCTCTACCTTCTTTTTCGGCATCAGCATCGGCATAGTAGGTAAGACGGACCTGATACGTATTTTTCCCGTCCCGCCATGATTCATCACCGATCAGCCAGTCGTTTTCAAGATTTTTATCCTTTTTCAGTAATGTCTCAGCATATTGCTGTGCCCCGCTCCAGATTCCCATATTCCGGCGCTGTCCCTGCATGGTATTCTGATACTGCCAGAGTGCAGCAAACATAATAGCTGCCATAATTCCTGTAAAAAGAACCGTTTTATACTTCTTTTCTTTTTTCTGTCTTTGCCGACGGACACACCGGATTGTTCCAACCATCATCATCGCAATCATGAACAGATACCACAATGTCCAGAAAATCTGTTCTGTTCGTTCTATTCCACCCGGAATCCATTCTGCAATACGGTCACCCCAAATATAATTAACCAGTGATACCAATATTCCAATAGACAAAATCGATGCCACACCATAAATTCTCCGGCTTTCTTCATCATCAATATTCTGAAAAAAATACCACAGAGAAACAAACACGGCTGCTGAGAGTCCGCCGAGCACAAGACCGCCTCCAAGACTGGCAATTTTTGTTGCCCACGCTAATGTACCCACGCCAATCACCAGAATTCCGGCAATGATATTAGCGTTCTTATCCTGCTTTTTCAGTTGCTTTGAAATGTCATCTGCATTTTGAAGCATCTCAGCCACCTCCTTCTGGGTATACTGAGTTTCTGTCGTATCCATATCACCTGTCGGTTTCTTTTTTTCAGAACGCATCAATTCCAGTACCGAAATTCCAAGTACCTGTGCCAGTGGTTCTAATGTCTGGATATCCGGAAATCCAAGTCCACGCTCCCACCGGCTGATTGCTTTATCCGTCACATGAATCTTTTCTGCAAGCTCCGCCTGCGTCATTTTTTTCTCTTTTCTTATCCCGGCAATGAACTGCCCGAACTGTTTCGCCTCCACGTCTTGTCACTTCCTCCTGCTGTTCCCGCTCCGCTATTTTAAGGTGTGCAAAGCGTTTTTATAGTCTCAGCATAGGGAAAACAGACTGCTTTGTCAATCTACGAATCCTTTATCTCCCATTTTGCAACTATTATATCCACACAAATGAACATATTGGGAAATAAATATCCTTACGAACAAACCCAATCTTCTAAATGTTCCAATATTTCTTCATCGTAAGGGGAATTGATTGTATGAATACGTCCGGCAGGAATATTATGAATGACACATTCTGCCCATTCCCCTTCTTTTATTTCAGAAAATAAGTCCTTGCCCTTTTTCCACTTCTTCCAATCTCTATACATGTCAATAATCTCACGTTGTTCAAAAGTGTGGTCGTTCATTGGAATCGTAATAGTATCCCCAACTCTTATGACTTCTCCCTTTTCTGCAGTAATCCCTATAAGAGTAATATTTTCATCATATCCTGATGCTGAAGCGCTTGTAAAAATCATTCTATTCACCTTAAATCCTATTCTCTGATGATTTTTAATAAAGGATATGGCTTTCGCCAGACCCTCATCATTTTATTCACTCTATAACTCTTCTACTTTACAGGAGTGTTCTTTTGTTTCTTTATCATAACTAATTCCCACTTCAAGACTTCCATGAGTTCTTTATTCGGAATAAAAACCATTCCATTATCATATGTTAAAAGTTCATATACAACCATTGCTGAATAAATCTCTTCTTTCGTCTTTAATTCCTGTGCTGTGGCTGCATACTCCTGTATACCGGACGGTATCCTTTCTCCGGCAAACATCAGCGTAAGATCATTCTGAATCTGATCCACATTATACTGAATATAAGTAAAAATGGAATCATACTTTCCGGAACTCACCCAGTAATTCAACAATTGATTATCTGTCAATGCACACACAACTGAACGTGGATTATATAACCGTTCTCCTGCTGCTGTATGATACCCGTCATACCATTCTCTTAGACTTTCTCTGGTGTCATAAAATGTATTCGCTCCGGATCAAATCTATCCTGCTGTGATCTTTCCTCTGCCGGATATCCCATCGCAAATAAGGAAAATACTACTCATCATTCTAATCTCCTTCTTTTCTATTATCTTTTATCCTCTCACACTTACCAAGTCGTCTTGTGTTCATCTGTCACTTCCAGTGTATCAGGATTTACCAGATAAAAATCAACTAACTGTGTATCGTATGTTCCACCCGGATACTTTTTCTCCAAAACATACTCGTCACAGTATGTTCCGTTGTCATCTGTCTTTTCTCTATTGTAATACAGACCGTATTCGACACTTACCTGATTTCCATCCTTCGTCTCCTGTCCTGTACTGACAATAACATACGTCTCTCCTTTTGCATTACTGCTGTAAGTGAATTCCGGATTTTCTAATGCATTTGTCTCAATCAGATAATTATAGACTGCCTGCATTCCATTTCTCATTCTTAACCATTCATCACTTTCATATGGTTCTGCATTATCCTGTGAATCACTATTTCCTGTATCAGAATCCGCGCTGTCTGCATCGTTGTCTGTCTGGTCATTATTTTCTGTATTTTCCGGATTGGAAGCGTCTGGCTGTTCATTTGTAAATGTATCATCTTTTGTCGGTACATATATTTTTTTCATAATGAATGGATTATTCGTTACATACTCTGCTGTATAAACATTATACCCCATATTACTCCAGCTGACTTCCAGATAGGTGTATCCATTTTCTTTTCTCGTGACGGTTTCCTTATCATCCAGTCCCAGAAATACATCCAGAAAATTAATAAATAGCAATATCAGCCCTGCAATTGCAATTACTGCACATATGATAAATTTCACAACTTTTTGGATCCATACAGGCGATGTAATATTCAGGTGTCTGTGCAGCCAGATAATTCCCAAAATTAACATTACAAACAGTCCCATATTTACAACTATAAGCGAAATTGCAGAAAATACATATCGAATTTCATATCCTGCACCCCGGTTAATTCCATATGCAGTTCCTAAGAACCAAAATGTGTATGCCAGGAAGATCGTAACTACGAAAGCAAGACCTGGGTATTCTTTTTTGACAGGTTTCATTTGTTCCAGACACGCTGTCATCTGCTCCAGATCATTCATCTGAATCCAGTTTTCCACCAATTCGGAAGCCGGGTAATTTCCTGCATCATCTTTGATGCCTGTATACCGTATCTTTGCTTTTTCTATTTCCTCTTCATCGTCTTTAAAAGAAGCTATAATGATTCTTAAGAAATAAATTAGTTTCATTTCTTTCGCTTTACATTTTTCGATATGCATTGCATCTAATGCCTGTGCTGCTTGTTCATACTGCTTCATCTTGACAAGAATAATTGCATTATTCAGAAGCGCCTGATTTGCCAGAATCGGATTTTTCCAGTATTTGTGATGGTACAGATACAGGTTAAAGTCATGTCGTTCTTCCAGAGACATTTTACATGCGTGCTTTCTGACATAAGACGCATAGCATATGGTAAAACCCCAGGAAAAAACCAAAATTGCCAGTAACCAGCACAAAAATCCATTTATTTCCAGCAAATCATAACGAAACTCCAGATATGCTGCTATAAAAAGAATTACGAAGCTCACTATCATAATCAGCCATCGGATATAGCTGTTCTTTTTCGCCTTTCTTCTCCCCACTTCATTCCAACTGTACTCATCTTCTTTAAAATCATGTACATGATAAATATTCATACATTTTCACTCCTCTTTACGATCATAAATTCTGCCTGCTCTACAACACGATTTTTCAATCACAGCCCTATCTGTAAAAAATATTATTCTTTCTGTACTTTCTGTATGCTTTCTAGTTTATAGAGAAAATGTCCCAGACATTCACACATCTGAGACATCTGCCATTCATTTATTCTGTTAACCTTTTAATTCTGCTTGATTCTTCTCTTTGCAACTTTACCTGCAAGTTTTATCGCATACATATATATACCATATATACTGCATACATGCATAACATAGCAATGCCTTCTTTTCGGTTAATGACTTTTGAAGTCCACGCAAATACAAGAACTGCACTACTCATTATGATCAGTATAAGAGTGTCCACAATATTGTCCATCAGAAATCCTACCGGACTGATTGCTGCTGCAATTCCAAGCACAAGTAAAATGTTAAAAATGTTAGAACCTATTACATTTCCAAGCGCCATATCAACTTCGTTCTTTCTCGCTGCAACAATGGAGGTCACAAGCTCTGGAAGACTTGTTCCAAGTGCAACGATTGTAAGTCCGATCAGTGTCTGGCTAAGTCCGAATGACAATGCAATATCTGATGCACTGTCAACAACAAAATCACCTCCGAATTTAATTGCGATCATCCCTCCAACAATAAAGAGTATGCTTTTCCACATTGGAATAATTCTGATTTCATCTTCTACATACTCTCCGGATTCTTTCATCAGCTCGTCCTCTTTGTGCACTGATCTTGCTTTCTTTACGGAATTGATCATCCAGACAAGGTAACCTGCGAAAAGAATTAAAAAGGCAATTCCATCGATGTGTCCCAACTTCATTCCCACATATCCTAGTGCGATCAGCAAAACTGAACAGATAATCGATAATGGAAATTCTTTTACAAGCGTATCTTTTTTTATTGTAAGTGGGGCAAATAAAGCACATGCTCCACATACGACCATAAGATTAAAAATGTTCGATCCGACAACATTGCTGACCGCAAGTGTATTATTCCCGGCAAGTGATGCTGTTACACTGACCGCACATTCCGGAAGGCTCGTTCCCATTGCTACAATTGTCATACCGATAATCATGGAAGGAATGTAGAGTCGTTTTGCCACTGATGAACTTCCTTCTACGAAATAATCTGCTCCTTTCATCAAAAGTGTAAATCCTATCACAAGAATGATGATTGATTTTACAAGTTCCATTCATCTGTCTCCTTCATCTCTATTTATTTTGGCTACCATTATACCCCAATTGTATGAAAGAAACAACCGACTTATTTTTTGTTATCAAAGAAACAACTGACTCATAAGTACTTTCTTCCGACTCGCAAATATTCATTACATTCTTTTTCTTAAGTGCTTCTGTCGTCTTTTTGCCAATAGAATAAGCTCGTTCTACCATTATCTCCTCTGGCAGCATCTGAAAAAAACGTTCCACATTGGACGCACTTGTAAATACAGCTTCTGAAATAACTGTATCTACAGGCTTTAATATATAATCTTGCTCTGATACATTTACATTTTCATATGCATCTGTTTTTATGACATGGCAAAATTTCTGAAGTTCTCTCTCCAAGTCTTCGGAGGCCTCTTTTGCAGAAAATATACAGACTTTCGTCTGGTCACTGATCTGTTTTTTTAAAGCTTTGGCAAGCCCTGCTCCTGTCTGCTCATCTGGAACTAAATCTGCTTTTATCTGATAGTTCTTTAACTCCTGCTCTGTTGCTTTTCCTACAACTCCAAAACGAATTTTTGCAAGGCATCGGATATCTGTGTCATTGAATTTCATATTATAAAAAAAAGCCCTGACACCATTTCTGCTTGTAAAGAGAATCCAGTCGGAGCTGCTAATTTCTTTTTCAAAATCTGAAATTGGGATTGGTAGAATCTTTCCAACCATGATTGTATCAACATCTGCTCCGAGCTGTTGCAAATCTGTAATCAGCTTATTGAAATGTGTTCGTTCTCCCATAGCTTCAATATATGGTACGGTTATTTTTCTCCCGAATAATGGACGTTTTTCAAAAAAATCCAATTGGTCATTCAATGAAACAACATTCCCCACAACGATGATTGCCGGAGATTCCAGTTTTGCACATTTTACTTTATATCCGATACTCTCCAATGTTCCGATACATTTTTTCTGCGTAGCCAGTGTTCCGTTGGATATCACTGCTGCCGGAGTATCCGGTCTTCTTCCAGCTCTTATCAGTTCTTCTGCAATATGTTCTACATGTGCAAGTCCCATCAGAAATACACAAGTCATGGATTCATCGGTAAGCAGCGTATAATCAATCTGCGCTTCTTCGTCTTTTTTACTGTGAGCTGTAATGACCTGAAACCCTTTTGCAATCCCTCTGTGCGTAATTGGAATTCCTGCGTCTGCCAATGCTGCAACGACAGAACTAACTCCTGGTACGACTTCTACATCAATCTTTTTTTTCCGAAGATATAATGCTTCTTCACCGCCTCTTCCAAAGACGTAGGGATCACCACCTTTTAGCCGTACGACCAGACTGTATTCTCTGGATTTTTTATATAATAATTCATTGATCGTATCTTGCTTCATGATATGCTTGTGATTTTCTTTTCCGACATAAATGCACTCACAGCCATGCTTTGCCATTCCAAGCAGTTCCGGCGATGCAAGTCTGTCATAGATGATACAGTCTGCCTCTTCTATATATTTTTTCCCTTTTATCGTGAGCAGACCGGTATCTCCTGCCCCTGCTCCAACTAATATAACTTTACCCATTTTATTCTTCATGACTTAATTGTATTTGAATTTTTTCTACTGCTTCTCTGGCAATCTGTCTGCAGATTTCATCTATCTGTGATGAATCCTCTATTTTATTTAAAACTGCAGATTCCACCTTTGTATATGCCATTTTTTTTCCATTCTCCGTTCCAAACATTGCTCTTAATACTAGTTTTTCATCCTGTATCTTGCAATATGCTCCTACCGGAAGATGACAGCTTCCTCCAATTTGTTTCAAAAATTGTCTTTCTGCTTTTACACATATATCTGTTTCCTGATCAGACAATCTATTTAGTTTTCTGATTAATTGTATATTATCTGCTTTTACTTCCAGAGCAAGTGTCCCCTGGGCCGGGGCCGGAATCATCTGATCCGGCTCAAGATAGCAGGTAATCTCTTGCTCTCTTCCTAGTCTGTTAATACCTGCTGCGGCA
Source organism: Dorea sp. Marseille-P4042 (assembly GCF_900290215.1). Lineage (NCBI taxonomy): Bacteria > Bacillati > Bacillota > Clostridia > Lachnospirales > Lachnospiraceae > Dorea > Dorea sp. Marseille-P4042. The sequence continues at coordinate 767,587 of NZ_OLMI01000002.1, forward strand.
AGTACAATTCCATCCATCTCTTCTTCCTGCATTTTTCGAATCCTTGTATCTACATTTCCACGGATCCCAACTATGTTAAGATCAGGGCGGATTTTCAGAAGCTGATACTTTCTACGCTTGCTTCCCGTTCCGATCACAGCTCCTTTCGGAAGGTCGTCCACAGACACTGCCTCTCTCAAGATCAGAACATCTCTTGGATCTTCCCGCTTCCATGCCTTTGTAAATATTAGTCCATCTGCCGTTGTATCTGGCATGTCTTTCATAGAGTGTACTGCAAGATGAATCTTCTCTTCCAAAAGTTCTTCCTCAATTTCTTTTACAAATATGCCCTTTGATCCAATCTGGTCAAGCTGGCTTTTCTGATCCATATCTCCGGTCGTTTTTATGATTACTACATCAAATTCATCTTCCGGAAATGCACTTTTTAATTTTTCAATAACCTGCTTTGTCTGGGCAAGCGCCAGCTTTGATCCTCTTGTTCCTACCCGGTATCTCATATCTACTCCTGTGGCAATTCTCCATTTTCAATGGCTGTATTTACTATTTCTTTAAATATTTCTTTTCGTTTTTCTTCTGTGTCATACTTTTCTATCACACGCTTTCTGATCTTCCCCATATATTCATTCAATTCTCCAAGAAATGGTGTCAGGATCTCCTTTTCCTGACTTTTTAAATATTGTGCCAGCACAGGGCTGTTTCCACCACTCGAAAATGCTGCAATAAGATTTTTTTCTTTTATATATGAAGAAAAGATAAAGCTGCAGTCCTCTTTCTGGTCCACAGCATTTACCATAATTCCTTTTGAATTACAGATTCCCGCAATATGGTGATTCAATTCTTTATCATCTGTTGCAGCGATCACCATAAACATATTATCACAATCTGCATCTTCAAAACACTTTTTTTGTAATTCTAACTGATTACTTTTTTTTACAATTTCATTGATTTTATCGCAGATATTCTCTCCGACTACAACCACTCTGGCTTCAAAATCCAGAAGTACTTTCACTTTCCGGTATGCCACCATCCCTCCGCCGACCACCAGGCACGGCTGATCCTTCAAGTTCACAAACATAGGAAAATACGCCATATTACACCACTTTCCGATCCATACTATACTCATGCATCATCCCAAGAAATACTGGACGGAGCTTTAAGGAAAATGCTGTCGCCAATACACATAATATAAAATCCGGTGCAATCGTAATCAGACAATATTCCACAACTACAACGCTCCAGCTCACAGGAGTTGCTGCATAAAAATTATTTATACAATAAAAGTAAATTGCTCCAATCGTATAATAAGTCACCAGTCCCGCAACTGATGCCATTAAGAACATTCCCTTATGATTTTTTCCTACTTTTTCTGTAATAGTACCAATGACAAATGCTGCCAATACAAAACCAAGTAAGAATCCAAATCCTGGTCTGAAAATGTATGCAGGTCCACCTCCGGCAGCAAATACCGGAACTCCGACAAGGCCAATGCTAAGATACACGATCACACTAACCGTTGCAAGTTTTGCACCAAGCAGAAAACCTGCCATCAACACAAAAAACCATTGAAATGTAAAGTGCATGGTGTACATTGGCAATGGTATATCAACTTTTATAAATGCACCGATTGCGATCAAAGCTGCAAACAGTGCACAGGTTGTCAATTCTTTCGTTTTTAATTTCATTTTTTATTCCTTTTTACTATACTTAGAAATAATATTCATCTGAATAAATTCGCAAATCCTCTTTTTCCACCTGACCCTTTTCTATATGGAAAGAATTCAACACTGGATTTTCTGCCATAAATGATATGATCATATAGCTGGCATTGGAATCAAATGCAAGTTTGATATCCTCCTGCGACGGTCTGGACGGACTGGATGGATGTGAATGCCAGTTACCAAGTGGTTTTAATCCATTCGCCCTCATATCTTTGATTGCTGACAGTTGTTCTTTCGGATCCAGTGTAAAATGATCCTCTGCATGATCAACATTTGTCAGGTAATAAACTTTTTCAATTAAACGACCATTTTCATCTTCGCTTCCTGCGATCAGTCCGCAGGCTTCTTCTGGAAGATGCCCGGTTGCATACCGGGCAATTTCATCAAGAAGTGTATATTTCATTCTTATAATTGCCATACTTATACCTCTTCACTGATTACAAATTACTCTTCTTTTCTTGGTGCATCAAATCTGCCTGCTGTCTCCTCACATACTTCCTGTTCGTAATCAATCGGCTCAAGAATTGTCGGGTGATCTCCGCACACTGCACAGTTATGAGTATCTTTTGGAAGCTTAATTTTATGAAATTCCATCGTCAGAGCGTCAAAAGTAAGCAGCGCACCTGTCAATAAATCTCCAACTCCCAGCAAATATTTGATTGCTTCCATAGCTTGAAGGGAACCAATGACTCCACCCATAGCTCCAATGACACCTGCCTGCTTGCAGGTTGGAACTGCATCCTTCGGTGGTGGATTTTTAAATACACATCTGTAACATGGCCCTTCTCCCGGAACATATGTCATAAGCTGACCTTTAAAACGGATAATTCCTGCATGTGAAAATGGTTTCTTCTCCAGTACACATGCATCGTTGATCAGGAATTTTGCCGGAAAATTATCTGTTCCGTCAATAATAAAATCATAATCCCGGATCAGTTCCCTGATATTCGCAGAATCCACGAACATGCGGTATGTATTGACTGTAACGTCCGGATTCATGGCATTCATTGTCTCTTTTGCCGATCTGACCTTTGCTTTTCCTACATCTGCTGTTGTATGGATAATCTGTCTCTGAAGATTGGACAGATCAACTTCATCTGCATCTACAATTCCGATTGTTCCAACTCCTGCTGCTGCAAGGTACATAGCTGCCGGAGCCCCAAGACCACCGGCTCCAATAATCAGAACTTTCCCTTTCAGCAACTTCTTCTGACCTTTTGCGCCTACTTCTTTTAGAATAATATGGCGGGAATAACGTTCAATCTGTTCATCTGTCATTGCCATTAACATCCACCTCCCATGAAATAAAGAAATTCTACAACGTCTCCTTCTTTTAATACGGTTGTCTCTTTCTCATCTGAAGGAACAAACTCTTCATTAATAGATACCGTTACATACTCTGGCATCTCTACATTTTCCTGCTCGATCAACTCCGGTAATGTCAGATTATCCTTTACTTCTTTCTTTTCTCCTGAAACTACGATTATCATAATGTCTTCCTCCTGACCCATATTATTACAGTAAAGCTTCCACCCAGGTCTTAAGCTCTGCCAGAGTGTGTGCTCCTATTTTTCGATCTAATACTTCTGCATTTTTTACAAAGAGAAGGGTTGGATTCGCTGCTATCTGATATTCTTTTGCCAGCTCTTTATCAAAATTGGTATTCACCTTATATACATATAATTTTCCTTCATAATCATCTTCTACATCTCCCAATACCGGCGCAAGCTTTTTACACGCTATGCAAGAATCAGAATAAAAATCTACGATGACCGGAAGATCGCTCTTTAAAACTTTCTCTTCAAAATCAGCCTTGTTGATCCGTACTGCCATATTATTCTTCTACCTTTCTGACATACAGTGTATAAGTTCCGTCCGCATTATCCTCAAGCTTTAAGATTTTATGTCCTTCTTCTTTCATACTTCTTGGAACATTCTGAACAGGCTCTCCGTCATTCATTCGAATTGCAAGGACTTCACCATCATCCAGCTCTTCAATTGCTACTTTAGCTTTTACAAATGTGAGTGGGCAAACCTTATCTGTAATATCTACCTGGTCGTCAAATTGTATTTCTGCCATGCTCTTTCTCTCCTTTTCGATTCTTATCTTCATTTTGTTTGTCAGTACACCTATCTGCCTTCGTAAGCAGCCCGAACCTCTTTTTTGAATTCTTCCTTTCCGATTCTCTCAAGTGTCAGTCGGAAACGCTCACCTGCATTTGCATGCTTTTCAAAAAATGAAATAGCCGCATCTGTGACTCTGAAAAGAGTTTCTTTATCACGGATGATCGGAACAATCTGTTCACCTTTATAAATCTTATTTCCAAACAATCCACCAAAGGAAACAATATAACCCGGCTCGCCGACCCACGCGTCTGTTGGACAGCTCTTTACACATCGTGCACAGTTATTACATTTTTCTCTATCGATGACGATTTTTCCATCTTCCATGCGAAGTGCTCCTTCGCGACAGGCTTTTACACACACGCCACACTGGATACAGTCATCATGATTGCACTCAACTGTCATGCCTCCTTTGATTCCAACATCGTTCTCCTCTGCTTTCAAGCAGTTGTTCTGGCAGCCTGTAACACCAAATTTGAATTTATGAGGAAGTTCTCTTCCAAAATATCTTGCATCTAATTCCTTTGCCAGTGTATAAGTATCAATGCAGCCACTTGGACAGATAGCTGCGCCCTGACAGGCTGTGATCGTACGGACTCTCGGTCCACAGACACCTGTTCCGACTCCTCCTTTTGCAAGCTCTTCTTTTACTTCATTGATATCTTCTACTTTTATAAATGGAATCTCAATTCCCTGCCTGGAAGTCATATGCACATATCCATGTCCATACTTTTCAGCCACCTCTGCAACTGTCTTTATATTTTCAGCAGTCAGATTTCCTCCCACAACTGCAAGTCTTAAGGAAAAACAACCTTTCTGCTTTTGTCTCATAAATCCACCTTTTTTTAATGCAGCATAATCAACCTTTTCTGCCATTTTCATTCTCCTCCTGTACCTTGTTCCTGATTAGTCTCTGATTTTTAAGCGTCTTTGTATCTCCTATGTTGGAAATGATATACGGGATTGTAAGACTGTCAATAAATTTAAATGCCTTTTCTTTACTTCCTACGCGAAGTGTAAGAATTGCGCCATATCCATGTTCAAACTGTTCTTTTGCAACATGATGCCAGGAACTACTTTCCAGTCCCGGATAATTTACTATTATATCAGAATAATTCTCTGCAATCCAGTGTGCAAGTTCCAGTGCATTTTGGCACTCACGTTCCATTCTAAGTCCAAGTGTTTCAATACCGATCAGATTCAGATATGCATTGACCGGAGAAAGGCATGCCCCTGTATTTCTAAAAATCCCATTCCGAAGTTTTGCTACAAAAGCCATCGGTCCATTTTTGTTGTAATTCCAAAAGTTTCCAGATCACGGAACAGATCAATACTCCCTCCGTAAAATCCGGCACTTGATACAATCTCATCACCACTTTGCAAAATATTTAAAAATGCATTCGTAAGCGCTGCCATACCGGAGGCACATGCGACCGAAGCAATTCCACCTTCCAGCTTTGTAATTCTGTTCTCAAATGCTGTGACTGTCGGGTTCGCAACTCTTGTGTAACAAAATCCCGGTGCTTTATTTTCAAATATTTTTTCCAGATTTCCAGACGTTTCCTGTTCTTTATTTTAATTTTTTATCCAGCCATATCCAAAATTTATACATAACACCGCCCCATATCAGAAACAGTGCTATATGAAACCACATTGGAAACTGTGTATGAAAATGGCTTCCATTTACATATTTTCCAAACTGCGGAATATCGGCATAATAGTATGCCCCTGCCCCGAAGTCCAGTCCATTCACCAGTCCAAGCCCATTTCCCATAATATATATAACGACTGCTGCAAGTGCAGCATAAAAAACTATTTGAAATATAAATTTTGCGGTATGTCTGATCATTGCAATTCCTTCTTTCTATACAAGATGTGGCAGTGGGAAGAATTTTCCTGATAATAAAATATATACTGCAGCAAATGTAAGTACTATATTAAACAGCTGCCCTACAACATAAAGAACTAATGGCTTTCCTCCCTGGAACTGTTCTTTAATCTCTTTAAAATTCGTATCCAGACCAATGCTTACAAATGCAAGTACAAAAACCCAGTTCTTATACTGATCCAATACAGTATTAATCTGTGAAACTGTCTCTGCCCCTGCCAATGGCACAAAGATGAATGATGCAGCTAAGGATGCGGCAAAAAATCCAAGAATGAACTTCGGAAGTCTATACCAGATTTCTGCTGCAGTCACATGATTTTCTGTTGCTTTACCACTTGCATCTGATTCCACACGAGTGGTAAAAAATACTGCTACTGCAAATGCAATAAATCCAATCAGAATATTCTGAATTGATTTAACAAGGACTGCTGATGTCTGTGCAGTTGCCCCAAGTGCTGTACCTGCTATAGTAACTGCTCCTGTAGAATCAACTGTTCCTCCAATCAGAGCACCTCCCATTAATTCACTCATTCCTGTTGCTTTAATAATAATTGGCTCAAATACCATCATGATCACTGTAAAAATAATAGAAATTGAAACAGCAAGTGAAAGATCTGTCTTCTTTGCTTTTGAAGCTGCTCCTGTTGCGATTGCAGCTGATGTACCACATACAGATGTTGCCGTTGCAACTGTAATAACCAATGGCTTGTTATCCATTTTTAAAACTCTTGTTCCAAAGAACCACATAAAAATAATAACGATCGGTGTGACAATCCAGGCAATTCCAAGTCCATATAATCCAAAATTAACAATGTTGCTAAAAAGTACCGAAAATCCCATAACAACCAGTCCTGCTTTTATATAATACTCTGTCTGTACGGCAGGTTTTAACCATTTTGGAACCCCTACTGTATTCGATACAACAAGACCTACGATCAATGCCCAAAAAGCCCATTCCAGATATCTGTTTAAGGTAAACTGTGCGCTGATAAATCTTACAAATACAGATAAAATAAATAATCCGATATATGCAGGAACATATTGATTCACCGATTCGCCTCTAAGCTTTACACCAACAGTAAACAAAATACCCAGTACAAGAAATGTTCTAACCAGTGCAGCCCAGAAGCCTATTTTTGAAAGCTGGTCAAACACACTGATTCCATTTCCCCATGTATCAAATTTTGCTGCCGAAAAATCAAATCCTCCTATCAGAATGGAAACCGCACTGACTGAAATTAAAATAAATCCAATCCATACCGCAAGCCAGTCTTCTTTCTTCCATAAATCTGATAGCTTTGTTTTTCCTTCTGATACAAATACTTCATTATGTACAGTTTTCTTTACATTCTGATTCATTGTTATACTACTCATATCTTCTCTCCTTTATATCCTCTCTTTCCTATCGGTTAAGTAGGATATTACCAAAAGATGATACTTTCGTCAACACTTTAAATTATACAGATAGACAATGGATAGTTATAGCTTTTATTTATAAAGCCAAACTATCCATTGTCCTGTCCTCTTTTTTAATTTTTTTGTGCAATATTTTGAATATCCCTTCCTGTAATACCATCACAGACCATTACCAGATCCGTAATTCTAACAATATTGAAAATTATACAAACGCCCCACGGTAATTTCCGCGGGGCGTATTCGTGCCTATTTAAGTGTTTATTTTGCTGTCTGTGCGTCAATAAATGAAAAATTCATTCTTTTTAATACCTGGATCAGCACTTTTCCGATTGCAAGCACCAGTACTGCTGCTGCAATTGCTTCCGGAATACCAGATGCTGTAACAGTTCCCATAACAAGTCCCCATACAGCGCTTATTGCTACATCCTTTGCCTGTGCATACTGCTGTGCAAATAACAGATAAATACTTCCCATAACTGTGATCGTATTCACCATAGATCCGACGAATCCAACGATTGGAAGTGCAATGATCTGATTCACTTTCAGTTTGTTAAAGAGAATCCATAACCATCCGGCTGCGATTCCAATCAACATACGGCATCCTACAGAAATCCAGATTGCCTTGATTGCTCCCGGAATTCCAGTAGTGCTCATGAACGGAGAAAACGCAAAAGACAAAAGGGTTGGTGCCATTGTGTTGCTCACCAATGAACATACACCAAACACAAATCCAAGAATTGCCCCTGCTGACGGTCCCAACAGAATTGCTCCGATGATTACCGGGATGTGTACGGTTGTCGCCTTAATAATTGGAAGCTGGATCATTCCAAGCGGTGTGTTCGCCAGAAGAATGACAATTGCTGCCATAAGTGCAACACTGACCATCCACTGAGTGTCGTGTTTTTTTGTTTTCATTATTCAATTACCTCCTTGTTATCATTCCTGCCATGCAGGATACAATACAATTACCGAGTAATTATAACATCTGTTCTACTATAGATACAAGTATTAAATTAAGTACATTTCTTTTCAAGAAGAATCTATACATCATAGTCGGCAATACAGGAAGACAATGTCTTGATGACCGTATCAATATCATCCGGTGTCTCCTCTTCTCCAATCCACTCAACTGTACAGGCAAACACATCACCATCTGACAATTCTACCCAAACACGATAACCACTCAACTCTTCCATATTATAGGAAAAATAATTCCACCTTTTCCCATTGTATTCACTGCTCTGTGTATCCATTGCCGGAATCGTATCATCAGAATTTGCAGTATACAGATATTGTACTTCTTCCTTCATATCACTTTCTACAGTGGAAATATCTGCATTCCTAAGAGTCATCACATATTGCAGACTGCTTCCATCTACATTTCCAATACGTTCAAATGCTCTTGCCGTGTCCGAAGAAAAGTCTGTCTCTGAACATCCTTTTGGTGCAGATACTTTTATAGTCCATACATCGTCCTCCGAAGATAACTCGTACATCTTATTGTCTGCCGCTTTCGTCTGAGTATCACTTTTATCATTATCTTTAGAATTGTCTGCATTCTGGCTTCGTTCCGTCTTCGCATCTGCCTGATTATCATCCTTTTCTTTATTGCCACACGCTGCGCTAGAAACACTTATCGTTAATATCATCAAAAATACCGCTGCTTTTTTCATATTCTTTTCTCCTCTCTCTAAATATCCTGATATTCCAGAACTGTTTCACTAATTTTAACATTTTCTCAAAAAAAAGTCATCCCTTTGTGTCTCCTCATCTTGCAAGAGACTGCCAAACACGCTATAGTTGAAATATAAAGATGCCAGGGTCAAAAGGTCTAAATCCACATGAGCTTGCTCATAAGTGGATGAAAGACCTTGGGACCCGCCCCAATATGAGCCTAAAAGTGGGATGGCAATCCCACGATATGCGAATAATTGGGAGGATTGTGGGAGTGCAAAGCACGGAACAATCCGTAGGCATCATAGTTGGGGCTTTTGCCCCCAACATCAATATAAATCATACAAAGAGAAAGAGGTTTATTTCTATGATGTTAAAAGATAAAACCATTCTATTAGGTGTTACCGGTGGGATTGCTGCATATAAAAGTGCCATGCTTGCCAGCCGTCTTGTAAAGACCGGTGCCTGTGTTCATGTTATTATGACCCAGAATGCCACTAATTTTATTAATCCAATCACATTTGAAACGTTGACGCGCAATAAATGTATTGTAGATACTTTCGACCGCAATTTTGAATTCAAAGTAGAACACGTTGCTCTTGCTCAGAAAGCAGACGTCATCATGGTTGCTCCGGCAACTGCAAATGTAATTGCAAAACTTGCACACGGACTGGCTGATGATATGCTCACTACAACTATTCTCGCAAGCAAAGCTCCTAAGATCATTGCTCCTGCCATGAATACAGGAATGTATGAGAATCCTGTCACTCAGGACAATCTAAAGCTTCTTAAAAAATATGGTATGGAGGTCATCACTCCGGCTAATGGCTGGCTTGCCTGTGGTGATGTCGGTGCCGGAAAGATGCCGGAACCAGAAGATTTATTCGAATATATTTTAAAATGTATAGCATGTAAAAAAGACTTGCGTGGGAAAAAAGTACTGGTCACCGCCGGTCCTACTCAGGAGGCAATCGATCCAGTGCGTTATATCACCAACCATTCCTCCGGGAAAATGGGCTACAGCCTCGCGAAAGCGTGTATGCTTCGCGGTGCAGATGTAACTTTAGTCACAGGTAAAACTGCTCTTACTCCACCGCCATTTATAACGACCGTCCCTGTCATCTCTGCTAAAGATATGTACGAAGAGGTTACTGCAAGAAGTGCCGGTATGGACATGATCTTCAAAGCTGCCGCTGTTGCTGATTACCGGCCAGTCCACATAGCTGATGAGAAAATCAAAAAATCGAATTCTTCCACTTCCATTGAGCTGGAACGTACAGATGATATTTTAAAATATCTTGGAGAACATAAAGTTCCCGGCCAATTCCTCTGCGGCTTCTCTATGGAAACGGAAAATATGCTGGAGAATTCCAGAAAGAAGCTGGCAAAAAAGAACCTTGACATGGTTGTTGCAAATAATCTGAAAGTTGCCGGAGCTGGATTTGAGACGGACACCAATGTTGTCACAATGATTACAGATACAGAAGTTCTGAAACTTCCAATTATGAACAAAGAAGAGGTTGCATTCCACATTATCGACCAGATTTTATCTATGCAGAACACTGACAGATAACAACCCATGAAGGCAATTTAAGCAGTCTTATTTTGAATAAACAGCATTCTTGAAAGTGAACAGGCAGTCCTTTTGGACTGCCTGTTCTGATGATGATATATAATTACTTATGGGGTTATATGTTTGGTTTCACATTATGAAATCTATTTTCATATCGTGAACCTTTCTTTACTATGAATTATACACGAACTCATAAAAAAGTCAAGTTTTTTTTGCTCTTTCTTCTATATCATGCTACAATAGATGACAGACAGTGAGGAACTCTGTTATCCCACTGTAAATAGTTTTATCTAAGGAGTTATAACATTGAGTGAGAAAAATCCAATCCAGGTCTCTGACCGAATTTTCCGGACTATTGAACTGCTTGCCAGATCCGGACCTTCCGGTCTTCTTGATATCAGTAATGAACTGGAATTAAATAAAAGTACTGTCCATCGCATTTTAAATTCCTTAATTTGCATGGACTATGTAAAACAAGATCCGGATACTTCCAAGTACAGTCTTACCTTTAAGATCTGCAGTCTTTCTAATCAGGTCCTTTCACATAACAGTCTCATTGATATTGCAAGGCCTTACATTCAGGATCTTGCTGAACAGACCGGCGAAACTGTTCACCTCGTACAGATGGAAGGAATCAACGCTGTATATATCGATAAAGTAGAAGCACCACATAATTCTGTTCGTATGGTATCTATGGTCGGAAAAACAATCCCTCTTTACTGTTCCGGTGTCGGTAAGGCAATTCTTGCTGATATGGATGATGACCAGATCCGTCAGATTTGGGAACAGAGCGAATTACACACTTATACAGCCAATACTGTTACTGACTACAATACCTTTTTAGAGGTCATCGCTGCAATTCGTAACAACGGATATTCCATGGATAATGAGGAGATGGAAATCGGAGTCCGGTGCATTGCTGTATCCCTTGGCTGTGTACACCACAAATTGCCATATGCTATCAGCATCTCTGCTCCAAAGGACCGCATGAAAGATAAGCAAATTACCCAATATAAAAAGCTTCTATTAAATACTAAAAAGCAGTTACTTGCTGAATTGGGACAGTAACATTTTAATTGAACAGAGCGAATTATAAATAGCTTTTTATCATGAATCATTGTAGAGAATAAGAAATGCCAGATAACGATCTATTTCCTAGAATCGTTATCTGGCAATTATTTTATTTCTTTTTAATTTAAAAACTTTCCTAATTAATTTTTAAGTTTCACGCTTTAAAAATCCGTCGTACATCTCTTTTTGATTTCGCATACAACTTCATTCTGCGGTGGCACATCAGTATCTCCCTGCAGAACCCGTAACATATAATCTACAGTGTCATTACACATCTTCTCCAGATGATTGTCCACAGAAGTTAATTCCGGTTCACAGCCTACCGAAAGCTGCGAATTATTATATCCTGCAATTTCAATATCATCTGGTACTTTAAGTCCTTTCACATTCGCATACTTAAGTGCTCCAATCGCGAGTCCGTCATCCGTTGCAACAACACTGTCAAACTCCAGATTCTTATGTGAAAGAAGCATATCCCTGACATGATGAATCCTGTTCTTTGTATAGAACTTTAATTCTCCGCGAATCGGATATCCGGCATCGCGAAGAGCGGCCTCATACCCCGCCATCTTCTTCGATGCGCTGTATGAATAGGAATCACACAAGAATAAGATTTTCTTCTTTCCTCGACGGATAAATCCACTCGTCACATCATATGTTGCCTTAAAATCATCACAAAAAGAACAGTAGATATTCTTTCCTTCTACGAATCCATTGATCAGAAATACCGGTGTCTGCTTTGCAGCTTCTTTTATGTATTCCACATCTTCCGGGTGTCCTTCCCGACCTGCATAAGTAGAACTTACCAGAATAAGCGCATCAATCCGTTTCGACAGTAACATTTTCGTATGTGTCTCTTTCGCTTCCAGGTCATAACCACTGCATCCCAAAATACAGTCATATTCATACTGATGCAGACGTTCTTCAAGGAATGCCACTGCCTGTGCAATAAATGCATCCGATATATCCGGGCACAAAATCCCGATGGTCTTCATAGAATCCAGTCCAAGTCCCCTTGCAAACACATTTGGCGTATAGCCACACTGTTCCATCACATCAAGAACCTTTCTTCTGGTCTTCTCACTGACCTTTGTACTTCCATTTACCACTCTTGAAACAGTCGCAATGGACACTCCCGATAATTTTGCGACATCATAAATATTCACTGCCATATGCAAAAACTCCTACTAAGCTTCTAATTCCTATACGTCAAATTTAAAGTACTCCACTGCATTGTTGTAAGAAATTCCCTTTACAATCTTCTCCAGTGTCTTGTAATCATCCGGATACTCTCCATTATCTACCCATCCTCCAATCAGCTCGCAAAGGATACGTCTGAAATATTCATGACGTGTGTAAGATAAGAAACTTCTGGAATCTGTAAGCATTCCTACAAAGTTACTTAAAATACCAAGGTTTGCAAGTGATGTCATCTGAGCTGTCATTCCAACTTTGTGATCATTGAACCACCATGCACTACCCTGCTGGATTCTTCCAACGGTCTTCTCATTCTGGAAGCATCCGATGATTGTTCCGATAGACTCATTGTCGTTCGGATTCAGAGAGTACAGAATTGTCTTTGGAAGTGCATCTGTATCAGACAGTGCATTTAACATATCTGCCATTTCTGAAGATGGTGCATAGTTGTTGATGCAGTCATATCCTGTATCTGGTCCAAGCTGTTTATAACGTACTACATTATTGTCACGTTTGCAACCATAATGAAGCTGCATTACCCAGTCACGTTTATGATACTCTTTTCCAACTGCAAGAATAAAGGCTGTCTTTACTTTCCGTTCCTCTTCTTTTGTGATTTCTCCACCTGCAAGACGTTTGCTGTAGATTGCCTCGATTTCTTCCTCGGAAGCCGGTGCGTACATTACATACTCAAGAGCATGATCTGATACAGAGCAGCCTCTCTCCTGGAAATAGTCCATACGTTTTACAAGCGCCTCGATCAGAGTCTTGAAGCTCTTTACTTCAATTCCACTGACTTCACTTAACTTTTTAAGGTAATCAAGATACTCTGGTTTCTCCAGATTCATAGCCTTATCTGGTCTCCATGCCGGAAGTACCTTTACATCAAATGTATCGTCTTTTGCAAGTTTCTCATGATATTCAAGAGTGTCAATCGGATCATCTGTTGTACAGATTAATTTTACATTTGACTTTTTAATGATATTTCTTACGGTCATATCATCCTGTGCAAGCTTCTCATTGCAAAGATTCCATACTTCCTCTGCTGTCTCACCGTTTAAGTATCCTTCATATCCGAAGTATCTCTTTAACTCCAGATGACTCCAGTGATACAGTGGATTACCGATCAGTTTTTCAAGAGTCTCAGCCCATTTCTGGAATTTTTCACGATCTGTAGCATCACCTGTGATATATTTCTCATCTACACCATTGGAACGCATCTGACGCCACTTGTAGTGGTCTCCTCCGAGCCATACCTGTGTGATATTTTCAAACTTTCTATCTTCACAGATCTCCTGTGGGTTAATATGGCAATGATAATCTACAATCGGCATGTTCTCTGCATAATCATGATAAAGTTTTTTTGCCGCATCACTTGTTAATAGAAAATCCTCGTCCATAAATTTCTTCATTTTTCTTTCCTCCTGTGTTCTATGCTTGCATCGTCTGTATTGTAAACGCTTACATTTATTACATTTTACCCCAACTACACATATGAAATCAATGGTTTTTAAGCAATCTTTTCGACAAATTTGTTATCTTGTTTTTGTGCATTTTTCCAAAAATGCTTTTTGGGCAAAATTGATTTGTCATTTTTATTGACCTAAACATCAAAATGATGTATTTTTAGTGTAAGCGCTTACACGTTTATTTTATAACAAATTCAGATGTCGGAGATATACCTTTCATCGTGAGTTCATGATGATTAGAATTTTTAATGTCTCCTTCATCATTTACTAGTACTAACATCATTTTTTAAGAGAAAGGATTTGATCATGAAAGAATTTATCAAAATTCACCAGAATGATAACGTTGCAGTTGCACTTACTCCTTTATCTGCAAATCGTACATTAGATGTGGACGGTACAGAGGTTCCTCTCCGTGAGGACATTCCCCAGGGACACAAGTTTGCTCTGACTGATATTCCTGCTGATGCTCAGGTTATCAAGTATGGCTGTCCAATTGGTATTGCAAAGGAGAACATCAGCTGCGGAAGCTGGATTCACACACATAATATTCGGACTGGACTTGGAGATCTGCTTACTTACACCTATGATCGTTCTGTTACAGAACTTACCCCGACAGCTCCTCGCACTTTCAGAGGATACCGCAGACCGAACGGAAAAGTCGGCATCCGTAATGAAATCTGGATCATTCCGACTGTAGGCTGTGTAAATAACGTTGCTACTGCGATCGAACGCAAGGCTCAGAAGTATGTACAGGGATCTGTAGAAGGAATTTTTGCATTCCCACATCCTTATGGATGCTCTCAGATGGGAGATGATCAGGAGAATACCCGCAAGATTCTGTCTGATCTGATCAATCATCCGAATGCCGGCGGTGTCCTTGTTCTTGGACTCGGCTGCGAGAACAGTAATATTGATGTACTGAAGAATTACATCGGCGACTATGATCCGAAACGTGTCCGTTTCCTTGTTGCTCAGGAAAGTGAAGATGAGATTGCTGATGCACTTAACATTCTCGAAGATTTGTCCGCTTATGTTGGAAGCTTTGAACGTGAAGACATTGACTGCAGCGAACTGGTCATTGGTATGAAATGCGGTGGCTCTGACGGACTTTCCGGTATCACAGCCAACCCGGTCGTAGGAGCATTTTCCGATCTTCTTATCTCCAAAGGCGGAAGTACTGTTCTTACAGAAGTACCTGAGATGTTCGGTGCTGAGACTCAGCTAATGAACCGTTGTGAAGACGAAGTATTATTTGAAAAGACAGTTGATCTGATCAATAACTTTAAACAATATTTCCAGAGTCACAATCAGACAATTTATGAAAACCCGTCTCCTGGAAATAAAAAAGGTGGTATCTCCACTCTTGAGGACAAGTCTCTTGGCTGTACTCAGAAATCCGGAAGCGCTCCGGTCATGGACGTACTGTCTTATGCAGAACAGGTTCAGACAAAAGGTCTGAACCTCTTAAGTGCTCCTGGAAATGACTTGGTTGCTTCTACTGCACTGGCTGCTTCCGGTGCACACATTGTGCTGTTTACTACAGGTCGTGGAACACCGTTCGCATGTCCTGTACCAACTATGAAGATTTCTACCAATTCTTCATTAAATAACAGAAAACAGAATTGGATCGACTTTAACTGTGGAACCCTGGTAGAAGGGGATACTCTTCCTGAACTGGCAGAAAAACTGTTCGATGAAGTTATCGCAGTTGCTTCCGGTAAAGAAGTAAAATCCGAAATCGCCGGATTCCACGATATGGCAATCTTTAAACAGGGTGTAACATTGTAAAAATCATATCTCATCAATTAAGAAAGGAAGAAACTCAATCATGGAAACATTAAATTACGAAGTTCTTAAGAAATCAGGTTATAACGGATATATCAAAGAATCCGCACCAGAGAAAGTTATGCAGTTCGGAGAAGGAAACTTCCTTCGTGCATTTGTAGATTATTTCTTTGACTGTGCAAATGAAAAAGCTGACTGGAACGGAAAAGTTGTATTAGTTCAGCCAATCGCACAGGGACTTACAAAACTCATCAACGACCAGGAAGGACTTTACACACTGTACCTTCGCGGAAGTGAAAAAGGGGAGAAAGTTGACTTAAAACGTGTCATCTCTTCTGTAAGCAGATGTATCAATCCATATGATGATTTCGACGCAGTTCTTGAGCTTGCCAAGAGTGACGACCTTGAGTATATCGTATCCAACACAACAGAAGCCGGTATCGTACACGAGTCAGAAAGCAAATTTGACCAGTGTCCTCCAATCAGCTTCCCTGCCAAACTGACACGTGTACTTTATGAGCGTTACAAAGCAGGTAAAGATGGAGTTGTAGTTTTAAGCTGTGAGCTGATCGACAACAATGGTAAAGAACTCCAGAAATGTGTCAACGAGTACATTGATGACTGGGGACTTGAAGAAGAATTCAAAACATGGATCAATGAGAAGAACACATTCTGTTCTACACTGGTAGACCGTATCGTTCCAGGACGTGTACGTGATGCAGAAGAAGTTAAGAAAATGGAAGAAGCAAACGGATATCACGATGAATTGATCGATGTCGGCGAGATCTTTGGTGTATGGATCATCGAAGGACCTGCAGGTCTTGAAGATAAGCTTCCATTCAAGAAAGCCGGATTAAATGTACATGTTGTAGAGGATGTTACTCCATACAAAAAGAGAAAAGTTCGTATCCTGAACGGTGCTCATACAGGTTTCGTTCTTGGTGCTTACCTCTCCGGACAGGACATCGTTCGTGACTGCATGCACAATGAGACAATCAAAGGCTTCATGAACAAAATGCTTTACGATGAGATCATCCCTACGCTTCCACTGGACAAACAGGATCTGCTTGACTTTGCAGCTGCTGTATCAGACAGATTTAACAACCCATTTGTAAATCATGAGCTTATGAGTATTTCTCTGAACTCAACATCTAAGTGGAAAGCTCGTAACATGCCTTCATTCCTTGAGTATATCAACGAAAAAGGTGAGATTCCTGCTTGCCTGGCAATGAGCCTTGCAGCTTACATTGCATTCTACTCAAATGATATTCAGAGACGTGAAGATGCAGCTTTGGTATGCAAGAGACCAAAAGGAAATGAGTACAAAGTGCAGGACGATGCATGGGCACTTGACTTCTACTACGCACACAAAGATGACAGTGCAGAAGAACTTGTAAAAGCTGTACTTTCCAACAAAGATATGTGGGATCAGGATCTGACAGAAATTAAAGGACTGGAAGAACTGATTGTTGCTGATCTTAAGAAGATCCGCGAAGAAGGTGCAGAAGCAGCTTACGCTTCCTGCCTGTAAAATATAGCCGATAACTTTATATATCGGATGGAAACTGGACTCCCACCACTATCGGTATATGCACATTCCATCTGATATAGCCTCGGCAAGATTGCAGAGGTGCACAATAGAAATATGTCATGCAATGCATGACGCACACCTCGCTGCAAGAATGCTTTAGCATTCTTGAATCCCCCTGAAGAGAGGGTGCTATAGTTGGTAACACAACCATAGCACCCTCTCTTAGTATAATATTTATTTTTTTATGACTATTTTTTCATTCAATCCTGCTATATCTTTTACATCTTCCACACAATCTGTTTTCATCCTTTCCTCTATAATACCATTGATACCATATCTGTAAATTGTCTTTCCTGAAAGAAGTGTTGAATTAAACTAAACTTATTCCACTCCTATTATGTGTGAACCAATAGTAGCAATAGCCATTATTAATTTAATTTAAAAATAGATTTTACAAATTTATCAAATTCCAATGCGAGAGAATTCAGGATTCCCTTTTTATCCTTTGCCATATAAATATTTCTGCTCAGGCAGTTTCGCTCCATTTCAAATCTGAGTACTCTTCCTGACGACACCAGATCTCTCGCAGAATATTCGGAAAGAATAGCCACTCCTGTCCCCATTTTCACCAGATCTTTCTGTAATTGAGAACTGGATACGTATGCTACAATATTTAAATTATCTTCTGTCACATCCATACTCCCCAGATAATTATCAATAAGTTTCTGTGTTCCCGAACCATTTTCTCTAAATATCAAAGGTTTATTTAATAATTCTTTTCCATACACACCTTGTTCATGCATTTTCACATAACCTGGTGTATTCGGAGTAATCATTACAAATCTGTCCTCCGTAATCTTTTCATAAATAATTTCCTGGCGATTATCAGATGTCCCTACAAACCCTATTGATATTTCTCCATCAGTCAACATTCTCTGAATCTGGTCACTGTCCCCGTTTTTTACAACAAATCGACAATTAGGATGTGTTTTTATAAATTTATGTATTAATTCTGGCAATATACTTTCTGTTGGCACTGTGGACGCTCCAATAATCAACTGACTTTTTTTATTTTCCAGTATTGTTTCTTCCAATTCAGAGCAGCGCAGTAATATTTCTTTTGCAAATTGATAAATTCGATTCCCATCGGGAGTCAGACTTATATTTCTTTTCATATCTCGAACAAAAAGAATCAATCCTAACGATTCTTCTAATTGCTGTATATGATTACTGACTGTAGACTGCGCCATATAAAGAGCATTTGCCGCCTTTGTAAAGCTTCCTTTTTCCGCAACTGTTACAAATGTTTCCAATTGTTTCAAATTTAAATTATTCATGTTAATCCTATTTCATTCATATTCAGGCACTAATTTTTTGTATTTTCAAAATAATTATATAATACCTTAACAAATTCTGGTATTGCTTTGATATTATTTCCTATATTAAGTTCTTTCCATAGTTCCTCTTCCTGTTTTAAACATTGCGCAGAATATTGAAGCATTTCTTCTACTGTAATCTCTCTGCCTGTTTTGTCCTTATATAGTTCTGCCAGCAACCGTAATGGTTCCTCTTTATTCAGTAATGCAAAAGAGCTAAATATACATATACCCAGATTCTCAAACAAAAATATTTCCTGGTACAACAATTCCAGATCTATTTTTAACTGATAATCTCGTTCCTTCGTCACTGCTTTTTTCGTCGCTCTTCCCTGGATTTGTGTTTCATCGGAAAACACTTCACACACGCGTCTGGTTCCCCCTGCAAGAACTCGTCCCAACACAGTAGCTGCCTCAACTTCTCTAACTAATTGAAGAATCTGTTCCAAAGAAGGTTTTTCTTTTTCAGCGTCAAAATATAACCTCATAGCAAATACGAGTTCTATCATATTCAAGCCTGATTCCATAGCTTTCTGAGATAAATATGTAGTACATGACTCTAACTGTTCCTTTTCCATATCCTGTGCAAAACATTGCTCAATTGCTGCCTTAATTTCGGATTCCTCTGGTGATGAATAAATGTTTCCATTCCCTTTGCTGTGTCGATTCAGACATCCGATAACACACATAGGCGCACAGCAATAATTGATTCTTTCCCCACTTTTTTCTATTTCTGCCTTCTCTTCTTTTCTCTTCTCCTGTAAGAGTTCTTCCAGATTCTTCTCATTTTTTAAAAGGTGAAGCAATGTAATAGAACCCAGTCCGGGCAATGCTCCTCCACAGATTGGATCGTCCAAAATATATTTTGCCAACCGCTTACCGCTGCTTTGAAGTCCTTCCCTGTTTTCACAGGCTCCCCGAAAATACTGATTCCGTTCCAGCACAATTGCCCGGATTCCTATTTTTGCAAGTCCTGCCCCTGTACTACTTCGAGGACAACTGTATTCTGGTTTCCCATACGGATAAGTAACAAACAGACTACTTATAGGATAATAGTGATCAGAAGCTGGTCCTCTCCCGATAATGGCACACTCCCTCCCCCATTTTTCACGAATACAGGATACCATCTCTTTACAACTTTTCCCCTGTAATTCTGGAAAATCAAAAAATGAAATTTTTTGTTCTTCTATGTGAATAATTGTATTTTTATCTTTACAGCTTCCTTTAATCACAATACCTGATAAATGCATAGAAGCCAGTTTTTGTGGAAAATCTCCTGAAATGTTGCTGACATAAATCTCCCGTTCTTCTTTACTTTTCCCAACAATTGTTGCCCTCGTAGCACAAGGCACAGGTGTACCTGTCAAAAGCCCCGGAGTTATCACAAACACATTATCAGCCATATATTGCTTCAGCAATTTCACCGCAAGTCCACGTCCATATTCCGTTCCATCATCATCCTGATATTGTACAGATTGAGTCGCAGTATCGAGAATCACTATTTTATTCATACTATTTTTCCTTTCCCGTCCAGTGTGTTCCTGTACGGCCATTTTTTATCATAAGAATTTCTGCGATAATAGATACTGCAATTTCTTCTGGAGACTCGCCTCCTAAATCCAGCCCAATCGGAGTATACACCTTATTTAATTCCTCTTTCGAAATGCCTTTCTCTTCCATCTTTTCAAATAAAGCTTTAATCTTCAAAGAACTTCCAATCATTCCCACATATGCATATTTCTTTGTCAGCACAGCCACTAATGCATCTCCGTCAAAGCTATGTCCCTGTGTCGCTATTACATAATGCGCTCCATCAGGTATGTCAACATTTTTTAAGTCCTCTTCGTAGTCATGAACCTTAACAAACCTGTCTGCCAGAACAATTTTTTCAGCAATATCTTTTTCTTCTCGATTGTCCACCAATATCGTATCAAACCCGACAAACGAAGCCAGACGCAAAACTGCTTCTCCTATATGTCCCGCTCCACACATAACCAAAACAGGACGTACCGTAAACACTTCTATCATAACACTGATATTTCCCCCACAGGTCATTCCAGTCTCTGACGCTTCCGAAGTCATATCATATTGCTTCAATCGGTTACACCCTTCTCGAATGCATTGCAATGCATCTGATGTTGCTATACATTCTACATTCCCGCCTCCAATGGTTCCCTTCGTTGCCCCATTTGAGTATACAAGCATTTTACCATTTGTACGTGGTGTAGAACCATCGGAATGTACAATAGTAACAACTGCATGTGCAATTCCCTTTTCATATGCCTTTACTTGTTCTTTTACAATATCTATTGCATTCATTTTATTTTCTTCCTTTCATTTTCTTGATTCCCCAAACTACACTTACACTCATAGATACTACATTACTGATTACATAAGCTCCCCATACTCCTTTTGCTCCCAGATTGGCATGCCTCGCCAAATATGTCAATGGTATCTGCACACCTAACAGTCTGACTATTGTAATTGCCAGTGTCGGGAATCCATAGCCAAGTGCCTGTAAAACAGAAGTCATTGTCATTTCTATTGCTACAAACGGATATGCCCAAAGACTAATTGTCCAATATACTTTTCCAGCCTGCTGCATTGCAGCATCCGCAGTTAACATTTGCGAAAGCTGCCCCCTCACGAAAAATGCAACAATGATAATGACAATTGTCGGCAATACACTCGTCACACACAACTGCTTTATCAGCTGTCTTCGTTCCTTATAATCATTATTTCCGGCAATCAAAGTTACTGCAGCACTTCCTACAGCTGTTGCCGGAAGATAAAACAACAAAGACAATCGATTCCCTAATCCTGCAACAGCCACAAGATTAGTTCCCATTGCCAGCATAATCTGATTCAATACTACATTTGCTATTGGACTGATTACTTTTGATAAGCTTATGGGCGCAGCCAGCTTTACAAATTCCTGAATTAAGGCTCTGGATATCTTCACTTTTGAATGAGTAAAAACAGTTAAATTATATCTGTTGTATTGCAGTATCCCATACACACACCCTGTGATTCGGGACAAAATCATTCCATATCCCAGAACTATGAAACCAAATAGTTTATACAATAAATATGCTGTACCTACTTGTATTGGTACTGCAATAAATGTCATCCACATTCCCGTTTTAGAATCTCCCAGTCCTCTGAATGCTGCAATCAGAATACTGTATAAAAGGATTACAGGATTTCCAAGAAGATACGGAACCATATATAGATATGCTGTTTTGCGTAAATTTGTCATATCCGCGAACTCAAAATACAGCCGCGTGCTGACAACTACAGATATCAAAATTCCCAATATAAAGGTCAGCAATAATATCCCTTTGAATATATCCCCCGCATCCTTTTTTCTATCCGGATTCTTAAAAATCTTCGCCATGACGACATTAACTGAAATTGCCAATCCATAACTTACTGTTGTAATAATCGAAATGTATGGACCACAGATAGAAGATATGGTAAGTTCTTCTGTACTATGTACACTGAGAAGAATTCCTTCAAAAATGGAGCCTATTCTCTGCGTCAGTGTCAATAATGCAACTGGATACGCAAGCTTCCAGATTTCTTTTGCGAAATCCTTTTTATACATTCTGCCTTTTCCCCATCAAATATTCTTTTCCGTTTTTCAATAATTCAATTTCCCCATAAATCATGGACAGACTTTCTTTTATTTTTTCTTTCGAATCTGTCTTCATATGTATCTGTGTAACGATTTTTCCATCTTTGAGCAAAAACAGTCTGTCACAATATTCCATTGCAAAATTGGGATCGTGCATTGTGATAAGACCGGCCTTATTTCCATCTCTGACTACGGTCCGGATTTTCTCAAGTACGATATGCTTATTCAGAAAATCCAGCGCACTGTCAGGTTCATCCATAAGCATAACAGGTGCATTTTGTGCAATACACCGTGCTAGTATAACCATTTGTTTTTGCCCCTGGCTAAGTTCTCCAAAATCCTTATCTGCCAAATGCAGACACCCTAATTTATCCATTATTTCTCGTGCCTGCTTTTTTTGTTCTACAGACGGTGATTCCAATATGTTCAACCAGGGATTATATCCCATCAATACCACATCTATAGCATCTCGGCCTCCGGCAAGGCTGCAAATCTGAGGTATAAATGCGATTTTTCTTGCACGCTGTCGTTCATTAAGATTTTTACAATTTTCGCCATCTACATAACATTCCCCCTGCATGGGTAAAAACCCACATGCTACATGGAGTAATGTAGTTTTTCCACTTCCATTCAAACCTAAAAGACCGCAAAACTCTCCTCTTGGAATATCAAGATTTAAGTTCTTCAAAATCTTGCGTTCTCCATAGTTTATAGAAATGTTCCGTAATCTAAGCCCCGTCATCATATCAGCTGTTCCTTTCCTTTTTCACACAGAAAATATATCAGCATAGGAACACCAATCACTGTTGTTAATATGGAAATCGGAAGTTCGACACTATATAGTAATCTTGCAAATATGTCTGCCACTAATATCACAATTGCCCCAATAAATCCACTTAATACCATGGTATTAAAATTATTTCTTTTCAATATTAATTTCGCGATATGTGGTGCGATCAGTCCTACAAATGAAATAAGTCCTGTAACACATATAATAGATGCAACAAGAAGTGTTGATAATAATAATATAATGGTACGCACAATTCCAATACGCATCCCCAATGCCCGGCATTCGTTATCACTCAATGCTAGCATTTCTATTTGTCTGCGTAACAGGATAATTCCAATTACTCCGACACAAAACAGCGGAAACACAGTCATAACTTTTGCAGCTGTTGTGTTACCTAATGTACCCATTTCCCAATATTCCATTGCCGCTAGTTCATTTTCCGGATCTGCAAAATATTTCAGCCCCATAATGACAGCTTTGGAAACTGCATTTATTACAATTCCCGCAAGTACATAAGTCGCTGTGGCACGAGACCGAGTTGCCCGTACCAGAAACATTACTGCAAGAACTGCAAGAAATCCTCCAATAAAAGATCCCATCGCAATTTCCATCATTCCTGACGAAGTCAAAACTACAATTGCCAATGCTGCTCCTAAATTTGCACCTCCTGCTATTCCTATAATATCTGGTGAGGCCAATGGATTTTTGAAAATAATCTGATATACACTTCCGGCAAGTCCAAGTCCGGCTCCTGCCATAATCGCCATAAATGTTCTCGGAAGGCGCAATGTAAAAAATACTTTTCTGCTCAGAAGTGACACGTTTTCGTTTCCACAGATAATATTCCATATATCAGTTAAAGCTATAGAATATTTCCCTATGCATATAGAAATTATTGTGGCAATAAAAATCGCCACAATAATTCCACTAAATAACCTTATTAATTTTCTTCGTTCCTTATTCTTCATATTACTATCTTATTTTGTAATAGATGATTTATCAATGTCAAAGTTATAAAATGTTTTATAAAAATCTGCCGCATCATCTGCAAATTCATCCATAGAATATAAATCCGGATGTAATGTAGCTGTCATCCAAAGCATACCTAATACTCCTGATGGCACCGGTGAATCCCATGCCTCATACCCCGCCGGCATATTGTAAACATCACCATTCTTTACCGCTGTTACCTCTGCAAGATTTGCATCAGCCATAACATCTTCGGCTGTATAATCCGGCTGTCCGTTTGCCATATTGTTCGTTGGAATAATAATATAATCCGGATTCATATCTAATATCTGCTCATAAGAAACGTCTACCCATGAATCGCCATCCAATACATCTCCTGCATTCTTTCCTCCTGCAGTTGCAATTAAAGATGCCTGATACATATCCTTTGGAGCCGTTGTCAAATAAGAGTTTGTTCCACACATATAGACAACTGGTTTCTTATCATCACTTAACTTCTTGGTCATACCATTGATTTTGTCTAAAATTTCATCATACTTATCTGTCATTGCAGTTGCCTTATCATTACTATTTGTAACTTCACCTATTAATTTAATCATTTCTACTAATTCATCATGACTTTCCGGGCTAACAACAATTGTTGGAATATCCATGTCTGTAAGAGTCTTTGCATAATCCTGTGCTTTCTTTGGCAAAATAACTAAATCAGGCTCTGCCGCCAGACATGCTTCCAGATCAAATGCCTTTGCTGATCCAACATTTCCTACTGAATCCATAATGTCTGCTGCTGCATACTTGTAAATAGGCCTCTGGTCAATCTTCTCTTCTACCGCAACAAGTTTGTCCTTCAATCCTAATGCAAGGCATGTTGATGAAGAAATATAGTATCCAGAAACAATTCGTTTTGGCTGTTCCTTAATGGTAACTTCATTACCAATCTGATCCTTTATTGTCAGCGGATACGTTGTCTCTGGAATTTTTTCCTCTTCTTTTTTTACTTCTTCCTCTTTCTTTGTGTCACTATTGGCTGTACTTTTTTCTGTCTTTCCACATCCTGCAGCCATTGAAACAGTCAATGTCAATACAAGCAATAAGGAATACAATTTTTTCATGTTTTTTTTCATGACCTCTTTCCTTCTTTCAATATATTTTATACCGAATATTATACAGCATTTTTACGTTCAGACAGATTCAATAATCCCATGATACCTCAAGACCAATCGAAAAACCCGATTATAAATTATCTCTTTCGTATATAAAACTAAAGCCAGGTGATTTGATTCCTTCTTGTTCTTAAAGGTCTGACATCTCCCAGCCTTTCCCCGAATACACAAACTAAAAAGTCCATCAGACCTTTTACCACATACATGGCAATCAAGAAAAGTGCACGCCTATGCGTACACTTTTCTCGTCTTATATAGCTCATCGTAATGTTCTGCACTGGGAGTGTGAATCTACTTAGAGAATCAGTATCTCCAGGGATTTCTAAACCAGCTCAGCCTTAATCTTCTCAATCATCTGAGCATATTCTTCATCGCTTAAGAATTTCTTTCCCGGATTCATCTCAAATGTGCCACCCCACTCATACTCATCTGTGTATTTTGGTACAAGATGGAAATGCAGATGATGTCCTGTGTCTCCATATGCACCATAGTTCACTTTTGCAGGTTTGAAGATTTTGTGGATTGCCTCAGATACCTTTGCAATCTCCTCTAAGTATGCTGCTCTCTCCTGCGGTGTCAGCTCCAGAATCTCACTGACATGTTTCTTATGAGCAACTACAACTCTTCCTGGATGACTCTGCTCCTTAAAAAGATATACTTTAGAATTCTCCAGTTCGCAAATCTTAATTCCAAACTTTGCCAATAATTCTCCCTCTACACAATATGCACAATTCTGATCTACCATTTTAATTTCTCCTTTCATATCGAATTAGAAATATTTTTGTTTCTAATGTAATTAAATCATTGCTCTTTTATTTAATGTTTTTAAGCTCTCCTTTATACATAAAAGCTTTCACCTTATGTATTCTAAATGCAAGGTCTTATTACTTACCTGCAAAGCATCACCACAAGCGGTATTGTTACCAGACTTGCCAGTGTAATAATAAATACACCCTGTGCCGCATAGTCAGCTTCTGTTGACCCAAAGCTCTCTGCCATAATCGGAATGCTTGCCATACTTGGAAGCGCAATAATCAGCGTCCATATATTTCTCGCAAGATCATTCACACCAAGCCACGTCATCACATGGAAGATGACAACCGGCATAACTATCAGCTTAATGATTATGACAAATACCACCGGCCAGGCTTTCTTTAATGCCCCCGACTCCATCAATGCAATCGTTCCTCCGATATACAAAAGTGCCAGTGGCTTCGCACAGCTTCCTATTGTATCAAAACTCCGAAGAATCAGTAAATCTGATGGCACTTTCAAGATCATCAGTACCAGTCCGATCAGCACACCTACAATGACTGGATTGGACAGCTTCTTTATGACCAGCTTCAAGGACAGCTTCTGTCCTCCTTCTGACTTTGAAGTAAGCAATACTCCCTCTGTCCAGAGGAACAGATTATCTATTACAACGCAGAAAGAAAATGCTACAACTGCAACCGGATCAAATATCTCTTTTACAAGAGGCAGTCCGAAGAACGCCATATTTCCGAAAAGACATTGGGCAGTAAAGATTTTTCTTTTATCTCCCCGAAAATGTAATAACGTTCCTGTCAGGAATCCAGCCCCTGTAAGCAGCGGATATGTAATCAGTGCATAGGGAATTACAGATTTTGCAATATCCCATGCATTTTCCTCCTGCACTGCTGACGGAAAAACTGCAATCAGCATCAACGGACAAATCACGCCCATGAGCAGACTGCTTAACCCATGAATGACTTCAGCTTTCAAAAGCCCTAATTTTGCTCCTATAAAACCACAACCGAGAATGACAAAAAACATAATCATCTGACTAATCAACGTATTCATATCTATAGACATTATTTTGTTTCCTCTGTGTGTTTCATCAAAAATCCCACTACAACACTGTCATACGGCCCCGGATATTCCCACTGATGTACATGTCCGCCTTCTGGTGCAAGATAGAATTCCGCCTGTGGGATTCCATGTACTAATTCCATGGTCTTCTCTATATTCATGAACAAATCCTTTGCCCCTGCAGCGATCAGTACCGGCATTTTAAGCTCATGCAGCCTGTCTGCCGTATTGTGGCTGAGGCATGCCCCACACTGCGCCTTATAGGCATATACAGGCATTGGATAAGGGTACGCTGCATCTTCTTCAATAGATTTCTCAATCTTCTCAGGGTGATGTATCTGCGTGTATTGTCCATACGTCATCCAAAGATTCAATTGTTTTAATACTGCCGGATCCGTATCTTCTTTCAGGTCACAGATTAGATTCAGCGCCTTTTTAAATGCGGGACTTACACTTGCAAATGTACTGGTGAGTATCAGACTAATAACCCGTTTTGGCGCTTTCAGTGCCACCTGCTGTGCAATGGCGCCTCCCATAGAGACACCTATAACATGGGCTTTTTTGATGTCTAATGCATCCATAATACCGATAATATCATCTGCCATCTGCTCTGTTGTATAGCTCTCTACTTCCGGTTTGTCACTTAAGCCTGCTCCTCTGTTATCTGGAACAATACACCAAAACCATCTACTTAAAAGCTCATAATTATGTTTCCATTTATCTCCCGGTGCTCCAAGTCCCATGATCATTATGACAGGAACACCACTGCCAAATGTCTGTACATGAAATTTCAATCCATTTACATGGACATCCATACATTCTTTTTTCTGATTCATTTTTATGAACCTGCACTTTCTGCACTTTCTGCACTTTCTGCTTTTTCTACTTTTAACCGACCTT
Organism: Dorea sp. Marseille-P4042; assembly: GCF_900290215.1. NCBI lineage: Bacteria > Bacillati > Bacillota > Clostridia > Lachnospirales > Lachnospiraceae > Dorea > Dorea sp. Marseille-P4042. The sequence continues at coordinate 795,698 of NZ_OLMI01000002.1, forward strand.
TGGATGCTCCTTTTGACTAGTCGCGCTCCTTACGTGGTGTCTTGCCATCATAAATGTACATCTTACGGCTGTCGCACTCCGGAAGATCCTTTCTCATGCGGTCAAATACCGGCTCATAATCCAGATCCTGGATTGGCAGGTCTACACGCACATTGTTCAGTGCTGACAGGCACATTCCTTCCAGAATTTCATATCCGTGATATGCTGTATCAATATTGCAGCTGTGAACTTTTGAATCGTCCTCCATCCACTCTGCAAACTCTGTATAATAAGGTGTCTGAATCGGAATCTGCTGATGATTTCTCCAGCCTGAATCCTTTCCTTCTATCAGACGTCCATTTGTAGCCTTTGTGCAAGCTCCCCAGAACCCGTCTGTCTCAGCATATACATAACCTTCTTTACCATAAACAGTCAGACGATTATCACTGCTTCCATACTCCGGTGGGTTGTGAGCCTCTGCAAGATATCCACACTCTACATAGGCATGTACTCCATTTTCCAGTTCCATAGTACCAAGCAGGTAATCCGGTGCCGGATGGTTATCATCCAGACAAATCGGACCGTGTACATGTCCACATACCCATTTTGCACGATATCCGCCATTCGCCCAGAGAATATAGTCCACATAGTGTGTTCCAAGCTGACTGAACCAGGCCTGACACTCTACATGTATCTTTGTAATCTCGCCAATCTCGCCGTCCTCGATACGTTTCTTTAGTGTCTGCATCTGGGACAGATATTTCTGTTGATGGCAAACAACTGCTTTGATTCCGTTATCATGACACAACTCTACAATTTCCTTTGCCTCCTGAAGACTCTCAGCCATCGGTTTTTCAAAAGAAATTCCTTTTACACCGTATTTTACTGCCAATTGAATGACAGAAAGCCGGAGATCTGGATATGTAACAAATACAAATATTTCCGGTCTTGTCTCCTTTAACATCTCTTCTGCATCTGTAAAAAGTGGTACATCGTCCAGATGGTATTCCTCAGCAACTGCTTTCATCTTAGGCTCATCAATATCACAAAGACCTACTACTTTATAATAATCTGGATTTTCCAGAAGCCCGTGAAGATGAATCTTACCACGGACTCCGAGACCCATTACTGCAACTGTATGCATACTCATAGCCTCTTTTCCTCCCGAGAAAAAAATTTTTTTGTATCTTTACTGAAATATCTCTTCTTCCAGCAAAGTCTGCTTCTGTCTGATTGCTTACCTGTGAATCTGCCGGCACATATATTTTCCGTCCTCAGCAACAACCCCGTCACTGTCTGTCTCTGCACGCGGACTTTCATCTTCCACCATAATCCAGCCAAGGTATCCTGTCTCTGCCAGATATTTGATAATTGCAGGATAGTCAATCTTTCCTTCTCCCATAACAGCCCATTCATTCTGAGCAATACGGTCTTTAAAATGCACGTGGCGGATCAGATCTCTGTGTGCTTTCATCTGTTCAATTGCACTCATACCACCATTCTCAATATGTCCTACGTCCGGAGCCCAGCCAATAGCAGTCGGCTGAATCAACTCAAACATGGCTTCATAGTCTTCTTCTGTACGAAACAACGAATTCTTTGCACTGTTCGGATGGAAACAACATACGATTCCTGCCTCTGCTGCCTTAGCCGCTACAGATGCCATGCAGCTGATCAGACATTTTCTTCTTTCTGCCAGTGCCCTGCCTTCGCCTCTAAGTACATTTCCTGCATGATGGCTCAGCATAATCTTGGCATTTGGAAAATGTCTCACGAATTCAATTGCTTCACGGCTTAACGCTGCTTCTTCCACAGTCTCCTCCATGCCATTCCAATCCTGATGAAGAACAAGTGCTGCAAATTCCATGTTATATTTCTCAAGCTGTTTTTTCACACCTTCCGGGTCATGGAACCATGTTCCAAGCATGTCTATTTCGCACTCAATGCTCTGAAATCCTGCCTCTGCTGCCACTTTAAGCATTCTCGGCAACTGACCAAAATGTTTTCCCATCTTCCATGGATAGGACTGACAGCCAAATTTTAAATTGTACACTTCTTCCGACCTCCTTTATAATTTTCTGTAAATGTCCACATCAAGCTTATTGTATAAAATACAGATAAATGCATAAACATTCTTATTTATTGCAAAATTGTCTGGATTTTTTTACAAAAAAGGCTCTCAACACATAATCTCGCATAATTATGTCGTAGAGAGCCTGTTTTATTGTCGCGATGCAACTAATGCATTACGTAAGATACTATACTAAAGCTTTGATAGCAGCAATCTGATCTTCATTCAGATCTAAAATATCGCTGTTGTCCATGGATGTGTTGGAGTCCTCAATCAGGATCATCTTTGTATCCTTGCATGTTACTGTGTTATGCCACAGTGTAGCTGGGATATTGTAAACCTTGTTTGGCTCCATCTTAACTGCCTTGATATCAAGACCGCCTTCTACTTCATTTGCATAGATCAGTGTGCAAGATCCGGCAACAAGTACGAAAAGCTCATCAGTCTTGTTGTGACGCTCCAGATTGTTGATTCCTGTGATGTCGTTAGCTGGTTTCCAGTTTTTGATACCAACTGTCCATTTCTCGTTCTCGAAGACTCTCTGCATTCCTTCCCCGTCAAATGAATAATTTAAAATTTCCATGATTCTTATCTCCCTTTTATATAATAAAATGAATTTAATCAGATTCTTATGCTAATGTTGCTTTGCATTTTTCAACGATATTCTCAGCTGTAAGTCCATAAGCTGCAAACAGTTCAGCTGGTTTACCGGATTTTCCGAATTTATCCTGGATACCAACTCTTTCGAATTTAGCTCCGGCATGTCCTGCAAGAACTTCTGCTACAGCAGATCCAAGTCCACCGATCACAGAATGCTCCTCAGCTGTTACGATACCTTTGCACTTCTCGTTCATAGCAAGGATTGTCTCAGCATCGATAGGTTTTACTGTGTGCATATTAACAACTGCTGCAGAAATTCCTTCTGCCTCAAGCATCTCAGCTGCTTTTAATGCGATTGGTACCATAAGTCCCATTGTGATGATGCAAACATCGTTACCATCTTTTAAGATGTTAGCTTTTCCCGGGATAAATGGTGTATCCTCTGTTGTGATATCCTCACAAACAGGTCTTGCAACACGGATGTAAACTGGTCCGTCAATCTCTGCTGCTGCAAATACAGCTTTCTCCATCTCTGTAGGATCACATGGTACAAATACCGTCATGTTCGGCATCTCTCTCATAAGAGCAACATCCTCGATAGACTGATGACTTCCTCCGTCCTCTCCTACTGAAAGTCCGGAATGAGATAATCCAAATTTAACATTTGTGTTTGTGTATGCAATAGAGTTACGAATGATCTCATAAGCTCTTCCTGATCCGAAAAGAGCAAATGTGCTTGCAAATGGAATGTATCCTGTATGAGCAAATCCAGCTGCCATGCCCATCATATTACACTCTGCAATTCCTGCGTTAAAGAAACGATCTGGAAATGCCTCAGCAAATGTAGCTGACATTGTTGCGTGTGCAAGGTCTGCATCTAATGCAACGATCTTATCGTTCTTCTGTCCTAATTTAACTAATGCTTCTCCGTAAGCAACTCTTAATGATTTTCCCATCTTCTTACGCCTCCAATTCTTTCATAGCTGTCTCGAACTCTTCTGGTTTCAACGGTCTTCCGTGCCATCCCACCTGGTTCTCCATGAAGGATACACCTTTACCTTTGATTGTGTGGCAGCAAATGAATTTTGGCTTACCAGATACTGGAGCCTCAATTGCTTTGTCAATTTCTTCAATGTTATGTCCATCTACTTCAAAGCATTCGAAACCGAAGGCTTTAAACTTCTCAACGATGTTTCCAAGTCCCATAACCTGATCGTTAGTTCCATCGATCTGAAGTCCGTTATAGTCAAGTAAAACGCAAAGGTTATCAAGTTTGTAATGAGCTGCTGCCATAGCTGCCTCCCATACAATACCTTCCTGACACTCGCCATCACCAACTACTGCATATACTTTGTAGTCAGCTTTTGCATGCTTAGCTGCAAGAGCAAGTCCTGTTGCCAGAGACATTCCCTGTCCAAGAGATCCTGTGTTCATATCAACACCTGGAGTCTTGTTGCAGTCCGGATGTCCCTGAAGATGGCTGTCAATCTGACGAAGGTGTGCCAGATCCTCTTTCGGGAAATATCCCAGATCTGCCAGGATTGCATATAATGTAGGGCAAGCATGTCCCTTACTTAATACGAGACGGTCTCTGTCTGCTTTCTTAGGATCCTTAGGATCAAGATTCTTCATCTCATCATAGTAGAGAGCCATAAGAATCTCAACACATGATAATGATCCGCCCGGATGACCTGACTGGCAGGCAAATAAACTCTTCAATATCTCTTGGCGCAATTCCTTTGCTTTTTTCTCGTAATTCATTTTTCTTCCTCCTTATATTAACCTTTAACAGCTCCTGCTGTTAATCCCTCAACTAATCTCTTCTGTGCAAAGAAGAACATGATACATACTGGAATGATTGTAATAATTCCACCTGCTGTTAACAGACCCCAGTCAACTCCAAGCTGACCGATCAGACTCTTCAGTGCTACAGGTATTGTTCTTGTCGCATTGTTCGTAAACATTACCGCAAATGTATACTCGTTCCATGATGTCATGAAGATATATACACCGGTGGCAACAAGGCAAGGACCTAATATAGGTAAAATGATCTTGAAAAATGCCATCCTTCTATTACATCCATCAACCAATGCTGCTTCTTCAAGTGATAGTGGCAAGTCGTTAAAAAATCCATTCAGCAACCATACAGAAAATGGAAGTGTGAACGTTGTATATGCGAGTACAAGAGCCCATGGAGTATAAAGTAACCCCAGATTTCTCATTATAGAGTATAATGGGATTAAAAGCAATACCGTAGGGAACATATTATTGCTTAAAAACAATGCCATCATCGCTCTACGTCCTGCAAATCTGTATCTTGAAAACGCATATGATGCTAATGTTGATGCTGTCAGAGAAACAACTGTTGTTACTGCCGCAACAATAAAGCTATTCTTCATGGCAGCCAGGAAATTTACTGTTGTAGTAAACAGTTTCGTGTAGTTCTCCCATTGAACTTGTCTTGGCCAGTATGTAACTGCTCCGTATAACTCTGTGTCCGGTTTTATAGATGTAATAAATGTCCAATAAAACGGGAACAGGATGAAAAGTAATATTACGATCAGTGGAAGATATAATGTTAAAAATCTCTTTAAAAATGATTCCCTCTTCATACTACTTATCCTCCTCTCTAAATGTAAAGATCAAATACGGAACTGCAACCAGGCAAAGTACAAGTGCAAGCAAGATTGCCATTGCTGATGAGTATCCTAAGTTCAATGCCTGAGCTTTATTAAACACATATACACTCAGTGTCTGTGTTGCATAAGCCGGTCCACCTTCCGTCATGTTGAAGATAACATCGACTGAGTTTGCAACCCAGATAATTCTCAGAAGTCCTGTGATAAAGATTGTATTCTTAATACTTGGAATTGTAATCTTAAATAACTTCTGGAATCCTGTCGCGCCATCCATGTCGGCTGCTTCATAAAGTTCTCCTGGAATTCCCTGCAGCCCTGCAAGAATCATCAGTGCAAAGAATGGAATTCCCTGCCAGATAATCGTTACTACAACTGCCGGAAATGCTGTATTCGTCTGTGCTAAAAATGGTATGCTCTTATTAAGTATATGTAATTTCTGAAGAATGTCATTGAGTACACCATAGTTACCGTCATACATCCATCTCCACATAAGACCGATCAAAATACCAGGTGTGACCCATGGAATCAGGCTGACTGCACGGACAACACCGCGCCCTCTGAACTTCTTGTTAAGAAGCAATGCCAGTATAAAACCAAATACAAACTGAAATCCAACGCCAAATACCACCCAGAGAATCGTCTTCCAAAGTGCTTTCCAGAACAGCTCATCTTTAAATGCCGCGATGTAATTTGCAAGTCCGACAAACGCAATGTCATTCGGTCTTCTCAAATCATAACTCTGGAAACTCATTCCAATCGCATTAATAACCGGAATGAATACTACGCACAAAATGATAATCAGAGCAGGTGCTACCAATAAATATGGATAGATACTTTTCTTTTTTACCATCGTGTTCTTTCCCTTTCAATCATACTGCCCTGCCAGTTGCCTGACAAGGCAGTTTCATAAATCAATTATTATCTAGTTGTTACAAAATCTAGTTTCTACTCATTAAGAGCTTTGTCCAGCTTATCCATACACTCTTTCGCTGTAATCTCGCCTGTCAGAGCCTGAGAAATTGTTGCCGGCCAGTTTGTGATCCACTCAGTTGTTGTATCTTTAACCGGAACTGTACCTGCGATATCAACACCTTCCATAGATACTTTCATGAATTTGTCATTCTGGAAGTAGTCTTCCTGCTGAACAGTCTGGCTTACTGGAACCTGTCCTGTTCCTTCGCACCACATTTCCTGTCCTTCTTCTGTTGCAAGATATTTCATCCACTCGAATGCTGCTGCTTTGTTCTCGCAAGAATCGAACATTACAGTCTCTGTATCTCCCATGGATGTCCACTGTCCTTTTCCTTTCGGAATAATGAATGCATCAACATCATCACCAAGTTCTTCTACCATACCTTTAGAAGATCCGATATGATGTATGAACATAGCTGTCTTTCCAGACTTGAAGTTAGCAACTGTCTCGTTGAATCCATCGTTCGTAGCTGACTCTGGAACATATCCGTTCTTATACAGATCGATGAAGTCCTGCATACCCTGTACAGATGCATCAGATGTCAGATCATCAAAGCTTCCACCTTCACCATAGATGAAGCTTCCCCATGGCTCCTGTCCACCGGAAGCACCACGCATACCAAATCCGTATACATCTGTCTTTCCATCACCATCTGTATCCATTGTACATTTCTTAATGTCCTCAAGGAACTCATCGTATGTCTTAGGTGTCTCTGTAATACCAGCCTCTTTGAAGATTGATGGTCTGTAGTATACATAGAGTACCTGAATGTTCCATGGCATCAGATAAAGTGAATCGTCAGATCCGCCTGCCTTTTTCATTACGTCGTAGATGTTGTCAGAAATGTCATCTTTCTTATCCCATGCATCAACATAAGGTGTTAAGTCTGCAAGCAGGTTATTGTTTGTGAACATCGGTGTTGCGGAAAGCTTAAAGGTTGCTACATCCGGTGCTCCACCACCCATAGCTGCGTTGAACAGTGTGTTGGAATATCCTCCACCATCCCAAGGAACTTCTTCACCTTCAACAGTGATTCCGTACTCATTCTCCTCGTTGAACTTCTTGATGATGTCCTGCATCAGGGAAGAATAATCTGTGTTATCTGCCCAATACTGGAACTTGATTGTGCACTCTTTGATATCATCGGTTGACTGAGCTTCTTCTTTTTTGTCTGAGCTTCCGCTATTGGATTTAGATCCGCAAGCTGTCATTCCGAGTACCATAGCCGCTGTCAGTAATACTGCTAATAACCTCTTTTTCATTGCTTGTCCTCACTTTCTATATTTTGTTGTAACTAGGATCTCTGACTGATAACCTGTGCTTTCCTGATCCCCTGTTTCAGCCATCTTCCTAACGCAACGAAGAACTTTTCGAACTGAAATGCTTTACGGATTGTAAACGCTTACATTTTAAATTTAAAAAAAACCGTAAGGCATTTACCGTCCTTGTAAGCTCTTACATTAGATGGTTTAATTATATCCTTTTGACACTTTCCCGTCAATGAAAGAATGTACCAAAATAGGGAAAGCTCTTTTGTTACATTTCACTAAGAGTGCATGGCATACTCCTACACTTCCTCACGAGTTTCACAAAAAGCACGCATAGAACTGACCACCATTCGATAGATAAAATCTGCTGCGAACTCTGGTGTACAGGACTTTTTATCGGCAAGCCAGGTCTTTACAAATCCAAGACAGCCATTCAGGCAATATGCATAAAAGTAATCCATCTGATTACTTTTTTCCGGAAACATCTGCTCTAACACCTCCCTGCTGTTTCTTGCCAGAATAACTTCCACTTTCTGAATAAATCGCATATCTCCGTAAGGTCCGACCAAAGCAGAAACAATCTCTCGATTGTTGTCTAACACTTGAAATATGTCCTGAAGAAAATAAAATCCATTATCCTCTCGCTTTTCAATTGGATGCTCTCTGATCGCACGTTCCATCTCCTCTGCCAGATCATTCTCAATCTCATGCAACAGCCCTGATATATCTGGATAATGCAAATAAAAAGTAGATCTGTTAATATCTACCTGATCTACCAATTCTTTTACTGTAATCTCACCTACACTTTTCTCCTTCATAAGCATGGCGAGCCCATTTCTAAGCTGGGTCTTTGTCTTGCGGACCCGACGGTCTGTCTTCTTCTGCATATGTTTCCTGCTCTTTCTTTCATTATAATATTAAATTTTTATAACATATTGATATAATGCAACATTTTTAATATTTTCTGTCTATTAATCAGCACTTTTTAACCTTTTAACGGTTGTAAATCACTTTCTTCCTTAATATAATACTTTTTGATAAGATAATCAACATCGTATCTATTACTAGAAAAATATTTACACAAAAGGAGCATTTTACTTATGAGGAACGCATTTCGGATTTTCCGCCGGGACATGAAACGTCTGCTTCGCAGTCCTGCTGCCGTGCTGGTCATGATCGGCGTATGTATTATCCCCTCTCTGTATGCCTGGTTCAATATTGCAGCCAATATTGACCCATACAGCAACACCTCCGGCATTAAAGTAGCCATTGCCAATAACGACAAAGATGCAACAAGCAATGATCTTACAATCAATGCCGGGAATGAAATCATTAAAAATTTAAAAGAAAATGATCAACTCGGATGGACTTTTACGGATGAAGAAAATGCTGTTGAAGGAGTCAAATCCGGAAAATATTACGCGGCAATCGTAATTCCGGAAGATTTTAGCAGTTCTCTTCTGAGTATCCTCTCCGGCAAGATGGAGACTCCGAAACTGGATTATTATCTTAATGAAAAAATCAATGCAATTGCACCAAAAATCACAGACAGTGGTGCCAGCACAATCCAGCTTCAAATCAACAATACCTTTTCATCCATTGCATCTGAATCGGTTTCAAATGTATTAAAGCAGTCTGTTACTGACCTGGCCGGTACTATCGATACTGTCAATTCTGATCTTGTGTCAATGCTTGACAAAGTAAATGATAATATTGCCGAGTACCAAAAGATTCTGGATTCCTTCAATTCCAGTGTCGGTGGTACACAGACTTTGATCGATAACGCAAAAAGTGCCACATCTGCTTTAGGCGACGCAGCAACTTCCGGTGCAAATGCACTTTCCGATGCAGACAGCGTATTAAAGGAGACACGAACAGCTACCGGAGACTTCACTTCCGCATTATCCCAGTCTATTTCAAATGGTCTGAGTATTATTGAACAGGCTTATGGCCAGGCTTCTGAAGGATTCGGCAAGCTGTCTGGCCAGGCTTCTGATATTAATCAGAAAGTGGGAAATGCTTTGAATAATGCCCAGGAAGTCAATACCAAAAACGGTGAAATTATTGCAACACTGCAGCAGCTTGCTTCACAATTACCGGCACAGTCCGATATAATCAACTCTGCTCTCGCAAAACTTTCTGAGCAGAACCAGAGCAATCAACAGTTGATCAGCAGCCTGACTGCCGGAAACGATGGTATCAGCAACGCACTTTCCACAACAACCAATACACTTGCACAGTTGGAAACAATCAACAAAGCAAACTTAAGTGGTATTCAGAGTCTTCGTACCTCTCTTGATGAGAACGTATTTCCACAGTTGAATCAGACTATGGATATTTTTTCCAGTCTGACAGGTGAACTGAACGGAATACTGAACGGTGTACCTGCTACCACTGAGCAGTTAAACAGTATTCTGACACAGCTTGGCACAAGCCTCACAGAACTGAACAACGTACTGAATGGAACACAGTCCTCTCTGAATGCCGTAATCAACCGACTGGACAACGTCCGTACCGACATCAATGCGATTACAAGTTCTGAGACATTCCAGAAGCTTACCTCTTTGGAAGGCATTGATTCCGATACGATTGCTGAATTCGTATCATCTCCGGTAAATGTGGATACAGAAACTTACTATTCTGTTAAAAACTACGGTTCTTCCATGACACCATTCTATTCGAACCTGGCAATCTGGGTTGGAGGAATCGTCCTGATTGCTATCTTCAAAATGGAAGTAGACCGTGACAGATCCATGCGTTCTTACAGTGCCACAAATATGTATTTTGGGCGCTGGCTTTTATACATGCTGCTAGGTCTTGTCCAGGGACTGATCGTATGTGTCGGAGATGTATTTCTTCCAGGCGTTCAGTGCCGTCACCCATTTGCGCTGGTACTGACCGGGCTTGTATGCTCCTTTGTATATGTCAACATTATTTATGCTCTGTCACTGACATTTAAGCATATTGGAAAAGCGTTATGTGTAATCTTTGTCATTCTTCAGATTCCAGGATCTTCCGGAACCTATCCGATTGAAATGACACCGGTATTTTTCCAGAAAATACACCCGCTTCTTCCATTCACTTATGGAGTTGCTGCGATGCGTGAAGCAATTGCAGGTATGTATGGAAGTGTTTATATCCACAACCTTTTCATCTTGCTCTGCTACGTTCCGATTGCACTTTTAATCGGACTGGGAATAAGACCTCTTCTGGCAGGACTGAACCGCCTGTTCGACCTGAAGCTGTCTGAAACAGAATTTATGGTCTGCGAAGAACCAGATGATCAATTAAGCAGGAGCGCTCAGTTGTCTATGCTTTTAAAAGCCTCTCTTTCACAAGACGACTTACGTACACAGACCGCTGAGAAAGCTCAGAATTTTGAACAGAATTATCGGAAAATGATTCGCTATGGTTTCCTTGCGATCACTATTATTCCGCTGATCTTCCTGATACTGATGTTCAGTCTGGAATCGAAAATTGTATTTTTGGTTCTTTGGATCATATCTATCATTGCCATCGCAACATGGCTTATTATTGTAGAATTCATTCACACAAGACTCGCCGAGCAACAACAGCTGGCTGGTATGTCTTTTGATGAGATGGTGAAAAAATTCCGTGGAAAGGAGGAGGAATAATCATGAAAAATATTCTTCGCATTTTTAAGTATGATTTAATGAAGATCCATAAAAATGTCATTGCCATGATCGTTATTATGGGAATCACTGTTATTCCGACTCTTTACGCGTGGTTCAATATCGCTGCAAGCTGGGATCCATACGGAAATACAGGAAACTTAAAAGTTGCTGTAGCAAGCTCTGATGAAGGTTATAGTGGTGAACTTCTCTCAGTAAACCTTAACCTTGGAGATCAGGTTCTTACAACTCTTAGAGGTAACTCGCAGCTTGACTGGACATTTACAAGTGCTAAGAAAGCGAAAGAAGGAGTAAAATCCGGAAAATATTATGCAGCAATCGTAATCCCAAAAGATTTCAGTAAAGACATGATGAGTATTTTCACATCCAATGTAACACATCCTGAAATCAAATATTATATCAATGAAAAGGAAAACGCAATTGCCCCAAAAGTCACCGTAAAAGGCGCAAATGCCGTACAGCAGCAAATTAATGATACATTTGTACAGACGGTATCCCAGACCGCATTAGAAGCCTTTCAGCTTGTTAATAACGTTGCTGACGAGACCGATGATCAGACAATCGCCGACAACCTCTCAGCCGCACTGGCGCAGATTTCAACAGACTTATCCTCTGCCGCCGGCACTGTACAGGCATTTTCCGATATGGCAAATTCTGCGGCAATTATGTTGAATACCACTACAGAATTCTTAAGTCAGTCCGGTTCCGGTACAAAAGCCAGTGTAAATGCTCTGGGCGTGGCTGGAAATGGTATTGATTCCCTGAATTCAGCTTTAACAGGAACAACAGATTCCATCAACCAGGCACTTTCACAGAGCGCTTCCTTCTACAGTGCGGTATCCACCTGTGTTGGGAATGCACTGGATTCCTATAATTCAGACGCACAGGCTTGTGCAAATGCACTGACTGCCGTAAGTGGACGTGTGCAGAATCTGATAGATGGTTACCAGTCACTGGAAAACTCTCTGAGCCAAATTGCTGACTCTATTACTGAGCCATATTTAAAAGGTATGCTTATGCAGGCAATCGGCAATATTCAGAAAGCGAAAGCTTCTCAAGAAGCAATCCGTGATGCCATTAACGATGCAGCTACTGGTATTACTTCCGCAACTGCAAATGCAACCGAATTAAAGAACAATATTGACAGCTTGATCGCTCAGAGTAATTCTTCAATCAGTACTGTGAAAAAAGATTATGAAAACAATGTTAAGGGTAGTCTGGATAATCTGGCAAATGATCTGACTAGCACAAGCAATTCTATTACTTCACTGCTTGGACAGTTAGATAACAGTCTGAAAGACATTTCCGGGGTGACAGGCTCTGCAGCTGGAAATCTCACAGAGGTACAGAAAGCTTTATCAGATTCCGCTTCTCTTTTATATGAAGCATCCGGTAAAATGTCTAATGCAGCAACTGCAATGCTATCTTCCGATGACAACGGCATCCAATTACTGACCAGCCTTCTCTCTGAGGATCCGGAGGCAATTGGTTCATTCCTTGCATCACCGGTCAAGCTTAATGAAACACATATCTACCCTATCGAGAACTATGGATCTGCTATGGCTCCATTCTACTCAACACTCGCGATTTGGGTCGGCGCAGTTGTAATGGCTGCCATGTTAAAAGTAAATGTTTCAGACAACTTAAAACACAAATTAAATAATCCGAAAGAACACCAGTTATATATTGGACGCATTCTTCTTCTCCTTTGTATAGGATTTTTACAGAGCGCATTGATCTGTCTTGGCGATCTTTATTTCCTGGGCATCCAATGTGAACATCCTGTATTATTTGTACTGGCAGGATGCTTTAGCAGTCTTGTATATGTAAACATTATTTACGCTTTGACTGTTTCCTTTGGAGATATCGGTAAAGCAATCGCAGTTGTGCTGATGGTCATGCAGGTAGCCGGAAGTGGTGGAACTTTCCCAATTCAGTGTGCGCCGGAATTTTTCCGGAAAGTATATCCTTTACTTCCATTTGTGCACAGCATGAACGCTATGCGTGAATGCATCGCCGGTTTCTATGGCATGAACTACTGGATTGAACTTGGAAAACTGGCACTCTTCCTGATTCCGGCATTGTTGCTCGGTCTGATCCTCAGGAAACCAGTCATCAAGTTAAATGATGCATTTACAGAAAAATTGGAAAGTACACACCTGATCTAAAAAGAATCTCGCTTTCTAGATTCTCCGCCTGCGGCGGGTCGCAGTATGCAACATACTTCTTATCCGCCGCAGTGCGATCATCAAGAATCGTTTTTTCTACTCTAACTCAATTTATTTACTTCACGGTCATATGTATAGATTCCATTAATCTCATCTTCTATATCACTCCATTGTGTATACACACATCCACATAATCCCTGTCCTTCTAATTTTTTTATTTTATATTCTAGTTGACGATAGACCTTCTGATACTCTGTCTTCGTTTTATAGCCTCCATAACCATATTTCTTTTCTGATGCAGTATGTTCTTCTACTTCTAATGTAAAACCTCCGTATTCGCTCAATACGGCTGCTCTGACGTCTTCCGGTTTAACTTTTAAAGGGAAGAAATAATTATGTATACTTTGAAAATCTCCTGTTCCCTGATCAAACCAACCACTTGCTGAATCTATCAAATGTTCTGAATCTATCTTTCTCACCATATCCGTGATTCGTTGTGTAGCAAATTGTCCCCATCCTTCATTAAAAATGACCCATGTGCATATACTCGGATGTTTTTTTAGTAACTGAATCGTTTCTTTTACCTCGTTGATAAATTCAATTCTTCCTTTCTGACTTCGTCTTGCAAATAATCTGGAATAATGATCTTTTACTGTAATCCCCAATCCGGACAGCACCGTTGCCAGATACGTGACGAACCAACTCTGATACTTTTCTCCTCCATTTACCATATCCTGCCACACAATCACTCCAAGCCGGTCACAATGATAATACCAGCGTTGCGGTTCTATTTTAATATGCTTTCTGACCATATTAAATCCTATTTTTTTCATTTCCAGAATATCAAAGATCCATGCTTCTTCTGAAGGTGCTGTATAAAGACCATCCGGCCAATAGCCTTGATCCAGAACTCCTTTCAAAAAGCACTTCTTGTTATTCAAATAAATGCGCGGAATATGGTCTTCATCCTGTTGAATTGTAAAATCACGAATCGCAAAATAACTTTCCACTTCATCTAAAATGTGCTTCTTATCTGTCTTATCTGTCTCATCCTCACATTCAATCAATGATACATGAAAATAATACAAATATGGAGTTTCACAAGACCAGTATTTTGCATTTTGAATTTCTACCTCTATCCATGTATTTGCTCTTCCTGATATTGATTTTTGCACATCAGGTATCGTGTGTGATAATGCAATAAAATCCGTTACATTATCTTCTGCATTCGCATATATCTTCGGAAATCTAATATCTATTTGTACAGTCAAATCTTTCTGTTCTGAGACTGTCTGAATATATATTTTTACCTTCTCCGATGCATTTACGCAATTATTTAAAGTTGGCTTTCCTTTTTGTTTTCCAGTTTTTATATATTTAGTTTCTACATTTTTTATCCGGTCTTGCGGAACATATTCCATCCACACAGTCTGCCATATTCCACTTTGAGCAGTATAATACATCCCTCCACGTTTCAATTTTTGTTTGCCCTTTGCATGATACGATGTATCTGACAGATCCTGTACCATAATTACCAATTCATTCTCTCCACTATGAACGTACTCCGAAATATCGCAGGAAAATGGCAGATAACCACCCACATGACTTACTACAAAGTGTCCATTCATCCAGATTTTACAACTTTGATCTACTGCTCCAAAATGTAATAATAGTCGTTCTTGTAATGCCTTATTATCCCATTCCTGACACTTTATCTTTGTTCTGTACCACAAATATTCATTCGGCATTAACTGCCTGGATACCCCTGATAAAACACTCTCTGGTGAAAACGGGACTAATATTTTTCCATCATATTGCTTTGGTTTCTTCTGATTCTGTGTAAAGGCATATTCCCACCAGCCATTTAAAATTTCATAATGCGTTTCTCTCATCATAATTGGTCTTGGATATTCCTGTAAAACATGTTCAGAATCTAGATTTCTTCCCCATTGTGTAAATAATTCTTTCATCTTTCCCTCACAGATATCATTTCTTTATTGTACAATCTTGCATAATCCTTGTATTATTTATATATGATGTTGGGGGCAAAAGCCCCAACTATGATGCCTACGGATTGTTCCGTGCGTTGCACTCCCACTTTTAGGCTCATATTGGGGCGGATCCCAAGGTCTTTCATCCACTTATGAGCAAGCTCATGTGGATTTAGACCTTTTGACCCTGGCATCTTATATATTATATTATGTAAAATACATCGAAGTAAATATAAAATTGAGCACACAAAAAACACGCCCAAAAGATTTCTCTTTCAGACGTGCCTCTCATTCCAGGTTAATGTTTATTTTATATAAAATATGTACCTTCAAAACTGCATATAAGAAACTTTTTAACATCTTACCTATCCACCTTACTTGGTTATGCCCTCGACCTATTAGTAACAGTCAGCTCCATGTGTTACCACACTTCCACCTCTGTCCTATCTACCTCGTCGTCTTCAAGGGGTCTTACAACTTTCGTTGGGATATCTCATCTTGAGGGGGGCTTCACGCTTAGATGCCTTCAGCGTTTATCCCGTCCCGGCTTGGCTACTCTGCTATGCTCCTGGCGGAACAACAGATCGACCAGCGGCCAGTCCATCCCGGTCCTCTCGTACTAAGGACAGCTCCTCTCAAATATCCTACGCCCACGCCGGATAGGGACCGAACTGTCTCACGACGTTCTGAACCCAGCTCGCGTACCGCTTTAATGGGCGAACAGCCCAACCCTTGGGACCTACTTCAGCCCCAGGATGCGATGAGCCGACATCGAGGTGCCAAACCACTCCGTCGATGTGAACTCTTGGGAGTGATAAGCCTGTTATCCCCAGGGTAGCTTTTATCCGTTGAGCGATGGCAATCCCACTTTATACCACCGGATCACTAAGTCCTACTTTCGTACCTGCTCCACCCGTCGGTGTCGCAGTCAAGCTCCCTTCTGCCTTTGCACTCTTCGAATGGTTTCCGACCATTCTGAGGGAACCTTTGAGCGCCTCCGATACCCTTTCGGAGGCGACCGCCCCAGTCAAACTCCCCACCTGACATTGTCCCCCGACCTGTTAAAGGCCGCTGGTTAGAAACCCAGTACTGCAAGGGTGGTATCCCAACAGCAGCTCCACGGCAACTGGCGTCACCGCTTCAAAGCCTCCCACCTATCCTGTACATGCAATACCGAATCCCAGTATCAAGCTGGAGTAAAGCTCCATGGGGTCTTTCCGTCCTGGCGCAGGTAACCAGCATCTTCACTGGTATTTCAATTTCACCGGGTGCATTGTTGAGACAGTGCCCAAATCATTACGCCTTTCGTGCGGGTCGGAACTTACCCGACAAGGAATTTCGCTACCTTAGGACCGTTATAGTTACGGCCGCCGTTTACTGGGGCTTAAGTTCAAAGCTTCGCTTGCGCTAACCTCTCCCCTTAACCTTCCAGCACCGGGCAGGCGTCAGCCCATATACTTCACCTTTCGGTTTTGCATAGACCTGTGTTTTTGCTAAACAGTTGCTTGGGCCAATTCTCTGCGGCCACCTCTCAGTGGCACTCCTTCTCCCGAAGTTACGGAGTCATTTTGCCGAGTTCCTTAACAATGCTTCTCCCGTCGGCCTTAGGATTCTCTCCTCATCCACCTGTGTCGGTTTACGGTACGGGCGCGATACAAACAATAGCGGCTTTTCTTGACGCATGGCTCACACTCTTCCCTACTCTTATTTCGGTACGCATCACGTCTTCGGATTGCCGTACGGATTTGCCGGTACGACTCCTACCTCGCTTGCGCCGGGCTTTCCATTCCCGGCTTGTGCTCTCCACACGTGTCCCCACAGTTCTGTTATATCGCGGTACAGGAATTTCAACCTGTTGTCCATCGGTTACGTCTTTCGACCTGGCCTTAGGCCCCGACTTACCCAGAGCAGATCAGCTTTACTCTGGAAACCTTAGATATTCGGCCGGAAGGATTCTCACCTTCCTCTCGCTACTCATTCCGGCATTCTCTCTTCTATACAGTCCACAGCTCCTTATCGGTACTGCTTCTTCCCGTATACAATGCTCCTCTACCAATGTACAAGTACATTCCTGAGCTTCGGCAGTGTGTTTCAGCCCCGGACATTTTCGGCGCCGGACCTCTCGACTAGTGAGCTATTACGCACTCTTTGAATGTATGGCTGCTTCTGAGCCAACATCCTAGTTGTCTTCGAAATCCCACATCCTTTTCCACTTAACACACATTTTGGGACCTTAGCTGCAGGTCTGGGCTCTTTCCCTTTTGACTACCCAACTTATCTCGTGCAGTCTGACTCCCATACACCATCTACGCGGCATTCGGAGTTTGATATTCTTCGGTAAGCTTTGACGCCCCCTAGGAAATTCAGTGCTCTACCTCCGCAAGACTTGTATGAGGCTAGCCCTAAAGCTATTTCGAGGAGAACCAGCTATCTCCGGGTTCGATTGGAATTTCTCCCCTATCCACACCTCATCCCCACCCTTTTCAACGGATGTGGGTTCGGACCTCCATTGCCTTTTACGGCAACTTCATCCTGGACATGGATAGGTCACCCGGTTTCGGGTCTACTCCGACTGACTCTTCGCCCTATTCAGACTTGGTTTCCCTTCGGCTCCATCCCTTAAGGACTTAACCTCGCCAGCCAGCGTAACTCGCCGGACCGTTCTACAAAAAGTACGCGGTTCCACATTTAAAGTGGTTCCACAGCTTGTAAACATATGGTTTCAGGTTCTTTTTCACTCCCCTCCCGGGGTCCTTTTCACCTTTCCTTCACAGTACTATGCGCTATCGGTCACTAAGGAGTATTTAGCCTTACGGGGTGGTCCCCGCATATTCAGTCAAGGTTCCACGTGTCTCGACCTACTCTGGATACCGCCATGCNGCGGTCCGAACCCCGGAGTGCTCGCACTCCGTTTTGGGCTCTTCCGGTTTCGCTCGCCGCTACTTCCAGAATCACATGTTGTTTTCTCTTCCTCCGGCTACTTAGATGTTTCAGTTCACCGGGTTCCCCTCCTAACGTTATGTATTGGCGTTAGGATACCTGAGGTTTGCTCAGGTGGGTTTCCCCATTCAGAGATCTCCGGATCATAGGATATTTGCTCCTCCCCGAAGCTTTTCGCAGCTTATCACGTCTTTCATCGGCTCTTAGTGCCAAGGCATCCACCATACGCTCTTATTAGCATAACCAATAGATGTCGAAAGCGGTGCGGAAGTTCTGACTGTTCTCAGAGGAATGCTTGCATTCATCTGGAACCGTCTGAAGTTCTGCAATCATTTGCGAAGCAAAGGATAGCGAAACAAGCAAAGCTTGTGAGCTAACCGGTTTGACATCGCCGCCTACGGGTTGCTTTCTTCATCGACACATGCATAGCGTTGCATGCGTTGGCTTCTAGGTCAATTTTTTGGATTCGTTTTCTTCGAATTGTGTAGTAATTATTACTCTGTTTATAACAATTACCTCGGATGTCTTGATTAGATATTTAATATCTTATCTATATTTCTTATATGCAATTTTCAAGGTACATTGCGAAACGAATATTTTCTGCGTTGAATGCTTGCATTCATAAGCTGTGAAATATTCTGTTTCATAGCGTGCCTGCACGCGACCGAAAGAACGAAGTTCTTGAGGTGCAATGTAAGCATTTGACTGTTTTATCAGCCATCAGGAAGTTGAATCTCTTCAGCTCTCTGATCACTGGTAAAACCAGTTTATTTTTTCAATCCGGCAGCCACCTACTCTCCCGTACCGTCTCCAGTAAAGTACCATCGGCCGCTTAGGTCTTAACCATCGTGTTCGGGATGGGAACGGGTGTTACCCCTAAGCGCATCGCCACCGGAAATGTTATTCGTTCTTTTTACGGAACTGATAACTTGTCATTATGTCCTTCGCGCGTCCAATTCCGCGCTCAGTCCTTGATGACTAAATAACAGACAACAGCCCTTACTTTTTCCGTTTTAGTTGGATTGATTCGGCTGCTTTGCAGCCTACTTTATCCATCTTCCGTTTTAGTTGGATTGATTCGGCTGCTTTGCAGCCTACTTTATCCATCTTCCTTAGAAAGGAGGTGATCCAGCCGCACCTTCCGATACGGCTACCTTGTTACGACTTCACCCCAGTTATCGGTCCCACCTTCGGCAGCTCCCTCCTTTCGGTTGGGTCACTGACTTCGGGCGTTACTGACTCCCATGGTGTGACGGGCGGTGTGTACAAGACCCGGGAACGTATTCACCGCAGCATTCTGATCTGCGATTACTAGCGATTCCAGCTTCATGTAGTCGAGTTGCAGACTACAATCCGAACTGAGACGTTATTTTTGAGATTTGCTCGGCCTCGCGGCTCTGCTTCCCTTTGTTTACGCCATTGTAGCACGTGTGTAGCCCTGGTCATAAGGGGCATGATGATTTGACGTCATCCCCACCTTCCTCCAGGTTATCCCTGGCAGTCTCTCCAGAGTGCCCACCCTAAATGCTGGCTACTGAAGATAAGGGTTGCGCTCGTTGCGGGACTTAACCCAACATCTCACGACACGAGCTGACGACAACCATGCACCACCTGTCACCGATGTTCCGAAGAAAAGCTTCCATTACGAAGCGGTCATCGGGATGTCAAGATCAGGTAAGGTTCTTCGCGTTGCTTCGAATTAAACCACATGCTCCACCGCTTGTGCGGGTCCCCGTCAATTCCTTTGAGTTTCATTCTTGCGAACGTACTCCCCAGGTGGACTGCTTATTGCGTTAGCTGCGGCACCGAATAGCTTTGCTACCCGACACCTAGCAGTCATCGTTTACGGCGTGGACTACCAGGGTATCTAATCCTGTTTGCTCCCCACGCTTTCGAGCCTCAACGTCAGTCATCGTCCAGTAAGCCGCCTTCGCCACTGGTGTTCCTCCTAATATCTACGCATTTCACCGCTACACTAGGAATTCCACTTACCTCTCCGACACTCTAGCTGCACAGTTTCCAAAGCAGTCCACAGGTTGAGCCCATGCCTTTCACTTCAGACTTGCACAGCCGTCTACGCTCCCTTTACACCCAGTAAATCCGGATAACGCTTGCCCCCTCCGTATTACCGCGGCTGCTGGCACGTAGTTAGCCGGGGCTTCTTAGTCAGGTACCGTCATTTTCTTCCCTGCTGATAGAAGTTTACATACCGAAATACTTCATCCTTCACGCGGCGTCGCTGCATCAGGCTTTCGCCCATTGTGCAATATTCCCCACTGCTGCCTCCCGTAGGAGTCTGGGCCGTGTCTCAGTCCCAATGTGGCCGGTCACCCTCTCAGGTCGGCTACTGATCGTCGGCTTGGTGGGCCGTTACCTCACCAACTACCTAATCAGACGCGGGTCCATCTCATACCACCGGAGTTTTTACCACTGTACCATGCAGTACTGTGGTCTTATGCGGTATTAGCAGCCATTTCTAACTGTTATCCCCCTGTATGAGGCAGGTTACCCACGCGTTACTCACCCGTCCGCCGCTCAGTCACAAAAGTCTTCATCCGAAGAATCAAACTTAAGTGCTTCGCTCGACTTGCATGTGTTAAGCACGCCGCCAGCGTTCATCCTGAGCCAGGATCAAACTCTCGTTTAAAAATCTTAATTCCGATTTGACTCGGATTTAAAATCAAAGTTCGTTCCAGGTCAAGAAAACTACTAGCTTTCTTATCCCTTTTACTGTTTTAAGGTTGGCATTGAATACTTAATGAGGCCTTTCACGAATTTAGTATGAAAGCCGTTCGACGAAGTCGAACTTCATTTATTTTATTCAATGTCCGTTCTGAATTTTCTCTTAAAGAATCTTCAGGGTTGTTGTCTATTATTTAATTATCAAGGTTCTTTTTCTTTGTCGTCGTCTCAGCGACAGCTTATTTATATTATCACATTCACAATCGCTTGTCAACAACTTTTTTATTTTTCATTTTTCTTTTTTGCTGTCCGCTTCGATCATCTCTGTCGTTCGAAACAGCTTATCTAGAATATCATTTCTATCGACATTTGTCAACAAGAAATTTCATTTATTTTTTTTGCGTTCCCATGAGCTCTTAAGCACTTTCCAGTCTTGTCTCACGCAACAGCTTGTATAATATATCATGCCTGTCCAGAATTGTTAATATTATTATTTATTTTATTTGCATAATTTACACAATTTACACAATTTACACAATTCTAATTATCACATTTCGCTTTACTTGTTCATATTTGCAGTTTGAATTACATTTCCCCCAAATTAATACCCAAAATTGCAATTAAAGTATCTTATTTTGCGAGAAGAGTTTCCATTAAACGCAGTTTGACACGTAGTATTTTGCTAAAATACTACGTGCCAGCCTTAAACTTATTGTTGTCCTACGATTTTTCCAAACTTCAATGGGCTCATCTCATCATCTTCATAATCAAATACATATCTTTCATATGCATTGATAATATGTGTGCTCTTATATTTATCACATCTTTTATGCTGCCTTCCGTAAGTCATATGCACATGTCCATGTACGAAGAACCTCGGACTGTACTTCTCTATCAGCTCTATAAACACTTGAAATCCCTGATGTGGCAGATCTCTTCCGTCATTGATCTGATATGCCGGAGCATGTGTGACCAAAATGTCAAAACCACGGTGTTTTAGCAATTGAAACCATAGTTTCTTCACTCTTTTCCTCATTCCGCGTTCTGTAAACTGATATTTTCCACCACTATAACGCATGGAACCACCAAGTCCTAAAATTCGCAAGCCTTCAAATTCATAAATTTTATCATCAATGCAAATACAACCTTCTGGTGGGATACGATCATATTTTTCATCATGGTTTCCATGCACATACAGTACCGGAGCAGCTGCAAATGTTGTAAGAAAAGACAGATAATTTGGATTCAGATCACCACAGGATATAATTAAGTCCACACCTTCCAGTTTGCTTTTGTCAAAGAAATCCCAAAGGTATTTCGACTCTTCGTCTGCAATTACCATTATTCGCATTGTTCTTTATCCCTTCCTCGTCTCAATCCCCTGTTGTGTAAGAACCGGTTTGGCCTGCTCCTGTAATTCTTCAATCTTTGGTATTCTTCCTATAATATTCTCTGCCAGCCAGTCCATCTCGATTACTTCTTCCGGAGACAGCTTTTCACCTTTCTTTTCCTTAAGTATATGTCCCTGTGCATACATCTGATCTGTAAATGTATGAAATTGTCCCGTTTTATAATTATGCTTTAATACATTGACCAGCCGGACTGTACCCGCCGGAAGTTTTTTTGAACAAATAACATCTACTACCCCTGTCGGCATTCCCCACCAGTAATTAATTGCTTTTTCCACATCGTTATCTTGTTCCCAGTTTCCTGCCATAATTGTACGGATCAGTTCTTCATAGAATTTTCCCCAGTGGCACAGTGGCATTGCAAGATTCTTCTGCTCACCTCCACCACTTTCGCGATGATATACTCCATAAAAATGATTATTATCATCTGGTACGATAATATCTTTTCCCGAAATACAATTCGGGTCTATCTCGTCAATTCTTTTCTCAATATCCTGTTCTTTCAGCGTAGACCACTCTAAATACACCTTCGCTCTTGGATTTGTCATCTGCGCTCCAAGTGCAAATGCATTAATCTGTGCAATTGTTCCCAAAATCGGATAATCCGCAATATAGACAATCTTATCGTTTTCAGCCATTTCCCCTGCAATTGTCCCCATCAGGAACTTCGCCTCATGCATACGAGTATAATAAGTCCGGATGTAGCGGTGCGTCGTATTCAAAGAACAGTTTAAGATTCTTACTTCCGGATGTGTAATTGCCGCTCTTAAACTTTCCTGCGCAAATGTCGGAGTTGTCGTAAATATAATATTGCAACCCGCATGAATAGCTTCCTCCAGGGCTGATGCTATATTTTTTTCTGTTATATTTTCATAACTTACCGTCGTGACTTCATTTGGAAATGTCTGCTCAAGATGCCTGCGTCCCAGTTCATGACTATATGTCCACGCAGAAGAATGTGGTGTCTTCGCATAGATAAATCCTACTTTCAAATGAGATGGTTCTTTATTGCCACCGAGAGGAAGCCATTTTTCAAACAGAGATGGCTTATCTTCTGTCGGAGTCATTTTCAATTCTACTTTTTCCTCATCATTATACTGAAGCAGAACAAATTCTTCCCATGCTTTCTTCACAAGTTCGTTAATTTCTTCTACTGACATTTCTTCTACTCGTTTATAACCGTATAGATGTAAAAATGAAAGAAATGCCTCTGCTGATGAAACTTCCAGTTCTTGTCCACCATGTGCATGAAATGCCGCTGTAAATCTTGCATACACAGAACTGAAAATCAGTCTGTCATCATCTGTCCAGTACTCATCCGGATGTTTTCCCATCTCTTTTATGAGCTGTGCATACTGTCCTTCTTCTGAAAATGTAATATAATTTACTTTAGACACTCTGTAAAAATTCACAAATTCATAATAAACTTTTACGTTTTTATCATTCGTTTTCTTCGGAAGAATACGCGTTACCGTTCCCGGAATGGAAATTGCGCCAAAAAATTTCATGACACTGACACGCTTATTTCCCTCTTCTACATAGAATTTATTCATATACTCCCACGCCTTGATTGGCTCATGAATTCCTTCCTTTTCATGAGAAGTGCTGAGTTTTGCCCATTTGATTGCAAACTCCGTATTACTCTCCAATATTGGCATAAAATTACTTGCAAATGCACTGCTTCTACCACTATATCTTGTTCCAACTATTTGATCGATCGGAATCTGAACAAGTCCCAGTGATTCTGTTGATAATGCCTCATCTGGTAATACTTCGTCCAAAGATTCCAAAGTCGGCTTCCGCCCTGCAAGAAGTCGGCTCTCATATTCTTTTTTCCCATAACGAAATGCTTTATTATAGTCTTTTAACGCCATCTTTTACTCTCCTGTTCATATCTCTTTCAGCCGTTACACAAGATTCATAGCCTGGTTTACATTTTCTACTCCTAGTATCTCTATTCCTTCCATCTTTCCAATCGTCTTCATGGAAACTGCAGGGACAATACATCTTTTAAATCCCAGTTTTTTTGCTTCTGATACTCTCTGTTCCGGCATGGTCACGGCCCGCACCTCTCCACTTAATCCTACTTCGCCAAACACGATGGTATCCTCATCAATTGGGCGATTTTTATAGCTTGATGCAATCGCCATCACAATTCCTAAGTCTGCTGCCGGCTCATTCAGCCGGATTCCTCCTGCAATATTCACATATGCATCATACGCGGAAAGCGGCATTCCCATACGTTTTTCCAGAACTGCCATCAGAAGATTGACTCGGTTATAATCAAGCCCTGCTGCCGTACGTCTCGGCATTCCAAAGTTCGTCTTACATACAAGTGCCTGAATCTCCATGAGCATCGGTCTTGTTCCTTCCATTGCACATGCCACAACAGAACCCGATGCATTTTCCGGTTTCCCTGATAACATATACTCGGACGGATTCTCTACCTCCACCAAGCCCCCTTTTTGCATCTCAAACACGCCGATCTCATTCGTAGATCCAAAACGATTCTTCACCCCACGCAGAATCCGGTAAGATGCATGTCTGTCTCCTTCAAAATATAACACCGTATCCACCATATGTTCCAATACGCGTGGGCCTGCAACTGTGCCTTCTTTTGTCACATGTCCTACAATAAATATGGAAATATTAAGTCCTTTTGCAAGTTGCATAAATACATTGGTCGATTCACGCACCTGAGACACGCTTCCCGGTGCCGACGCGACCTCTTCGTTATACATCGTCTGGATTGAGTCGATCACGACCATATCTGGATGCTGTTCTTCTATCACATGACGTATCATTCCAAGATTCGTTTCGCACAGCAGAAACAAACTCTCAGAAAATGTTCCCATCCGATTCGCACGCAGTTTAATCTGCTTTAACGATTCTTCCCCGGAAATATATAATATCTTACGGCTTTGTCCTGATAACTTCTGACATACCTGCAGGAGAAGTGTTGATTTACCGATTCCCGGATCACCTCCCACCAGCACAAGCGATCCAGGCACGATTCCACCACCAAGCACTCGGTCAAGTTCCAGAATCCCCGTCTGCATCCGCTCATCGTCATCAGTCGTAATACTGGAAAGTGTCACTACCTTCGCGTCTTTCGCATTCCTTACCTGCTGCACTGCAGCCGTACTTCCTCTTGTTACTGAAACTTTCTCTTCTACAAATGTATTCCATTCCTTGCACATCGGGCACTGCCCAAGCCATTTGCTTTCTTCATGTCCACAGTTCTGACAGAAAAATATACTTTTTTTACCTTTTGCCATGTACGATTCCCTTATATCTTTTTTATATTTCTACTTATAAATCCACTCTTAACCCTTGATTTATCATTTCTTTTTTATTTCCATTTTACCAGAAAGGGGAAGCTACGCCTCTGCGAGCTTCCCCCGATGTTCTGCGTATTTACTTCTTGATAATCTTGATCTCAATCTCTTTATTCGGATCAAGTTCTGCGCTCACGCTCAGTTTTCCGCTTAAGTTCGTTGTCATATCGCCGACATTCACATCGTCCATATACACAACATATTCGCTGTCTGCTTCCAGCTCCAGTGTAATCTGCGCATCCTCAGTACCGGATACTTTAAAAGAAACCTCTCTCTCAGAAGCTTTAAAATCTTCTACTGCTGTTCCCGGAACGGATTCGTATACGAACATACCATTCTTTTCCAACTTTGTAATCTCAGAGAATGTCTTTACCTTATACACATCTCCTTGGAATTCAAATCCGTCCAGTTTTGTCTTGCTGCTCAGAGTATAGTCTCCAAAACCAAGTGCTCCGTCTGCTTCAGCTCTTAATAGCTCTTTCACTGCTGCCATTAGCTCTTTCCTCCTAAGGTTCATTTGTATTAATTATTATATATCAATTTATTTTTATTTGGTAGTCTTGACCTCAAATTTTATTTCTTTTTTCGATACGCCGGCAACGACTTCCTGACCATGCTTAATCTCACCTGCGAGAATTGCCTCGGCCAGACTGTCTTCCAGTTCACTTTGTACTGCACGTCGTAACGGTCTTGCTCCATATTTCTTATCGGTTCCTTTTTCCATAATCAGCTTTTTCACAGAATCACGCACCGTCAAATGAATATCCAGCTGTTCTTTTGCACGCTTGACCACCTCCTGGCACATCATTCCCGTAATCTTTTTAAGTTCCGGTTCACCTAGCGGATGGAATACAAGGATCTCGTCAATTCGATTCAGGAATTCTGGACGGAAGACAAGCTTGATCTCATTCATAACATTCATCTTCATGCGCTTGTAATCTTCCTCTTGATTCTCCTTATTGCCAAATCCTAGCCTTTTGGGATCAATAATCGCCTGTGCGCCTGCATTCGACGTCATAATAATGACCGTATTCCGGAAATCAACTTTTCTACCCTGAGAATCTGTAATATGTCCATCATCTAATACCTGCAGTAAAATGTTAAATACATCCGGATGAGCTTTTTCAATCTCATCAAAAAGGATTACTGAATACGGATGTCTTCGCACCTGTTCGCTTAACTGTCCACCTTCCTCGTGGCCAACATATCCCGGAGGCGAACCGATCATCTTTGCCACACTGTGCTGTTCCATATATTCGGACATATCAACACGAATCATGGCATTCTCATCATGGAATAATGCTTCTGATAATGCCTTTGACAATTCCGTCTTACCAACTCCGGTCGGTCCAAGGAATAAAAATGAGCCAATCGGGCGCTTTGGATCTTTTAGTCCCACACGCCCCCTTCGTACAGCTTTCGCCACAGCCGTAACAGCTTCTTCCTGTCCAACCACTCTCTTGTGAAGCGTCTGCTCTAACTTTTGCAAGCGCGCACCTTCAGATTCCTGAAGCTTCTGCACCGGAATCTTCGTCCAGTCAGATACGACCGCTGCCACTTCCTCTTCTGTTACAAGTGGTTTTCTGCCCGCCTGCTTTTTCTGAAAACGCTTCTTCGTCTGCATAATCTTTTTCTGAGCATCTTCTTTCTCTGCCCGGATCTTGGAAGCCTCCACAAGATCACCTGCAAGAATTGCCTCTTCCATCTTTGCTTCGTAATTACCAAGAACCTTTTCCAGTTCATAGATATGCTCCGGTGTCTTGAATCCACTAAGACTCACTTTCGCACATGCTTCATCAATCACATCAATTGCCTTATCCGGAAGAAAACGGTCACTGATGTAACGTGCAGAAAGTGTAACTGCCGCCTGAAGAGCTTCATCTGTAATCTGTACATGATGATGCGTCTCATAACGTTCCCGCAGTCCTTTTAATATTTTTTCACACTGCTTCTCATCTGGTTCTTCCACTGTAATTGGCTGGAATCTTCGTTCTAGTGCCGCATCTTTCTCAATGTATTTTCGATATTCCGCAATCGTTGTTGCTCCGATCAATTGAAGTTCTCCTCTTGCAAGAGACGGTTTCAGAATATTAGATGCATCCATTGCGCCTTCCGCACCGCCTGCGCCGACGATTGTATGCACTTCATCCAGGAATAAAATAACATTTCCCGCCGACTTTACTTCCTGCAAAAGTCTCTTCATACGTTCTTCAAATTCACCACGGTATTTTGTACCTGCAATCATACTTGCAAGATCTAACGTATAGACCCGCTTGTCACGCATTCCTTCCGGTACAATGCCACTTGCAATCTGTGCGGCAAGTCCTTCTACCACTGCTGTCTTACCGACTCCCGGCTCTCCCACCAGACACGGATTGTTCTTCGTTCTTCTGCCAAGCACCTGCATCAGGCGGTGAATCTCTGCTTTTCTTCCAATGACCGGATCAAGCTTTCCTTCTTCTGCCTGCATAGTCAAATCTGTGCCATACTGGTCTAAAATCCCATCTTTTCTTTGATATGTCTCTTGAAGCTCCTCTTGATATTCCTTGATATCCACGCCGAGAACTTCCAGCGTATCCTGCACGATTTTCTGTATATTTACATTGAGTGTCAGTAGTATTCTGGTTGCAACACTGTCCGGTTCCCGAAGGATTGCAAGGAGCATATGCTCTGTTCCAATTGCCTCTGATTGAAAACGAATTGCCTCTTCCTTGCTTTCCTCCAGAGTATATTCAAGTCTCGGACTTCTCTTTGGCTTTTCCTGAAAAGTCACTTCTCCGACCGGTGAGATCAGCTCATCTACAATCTTATATAAATTTGCTTCTTCTACACCATTCGCTGACAATATCTGTCCCGCCACACCTGTACATACCCGCATAAATGCAAGCAGCAGGTGTTCTGTTCCTACATATGGATGATCCAGTTCTCTGGCAATCTTTTCCGCTTTTTTCAGCACTTCTTTTGCTGGTTCTGTATAATTCATGCTGTCTGTTATTCCTTTCCACCATATTCATCAAATAATTCATCCACCATCTCGTGAACTTCTTCTCTACTGACATTTTTAAGACTTCCCTTAGCCAGCGCGATTCTTAGCGCACGCTTTACTTCTGCATAAGCCTTTGCCTTATCTGCATCAATTGCAATCACAGCGCCACGTCTGCGGTCAAGCTGGATAAATCCTTCCTGCTTCAATATGGAATATGCTTTGTTCACTGTATGCATATTGATGCCTACCGTATCCGCAAGCTGACGGACAGATGGAAGTGATTCTCCTTCTTGGATTGTCGCAGTCGCAATTCCCATAATAATCTGATTCTGTAATTGCACATACAGTGCCTCATCACTGTTAAAATCGATCTCTATCAGCATCGTATCACCCTCGTTATCTCTTTTGTTCTATCCTTACGGATGATTTCATGAACAGATTAAGTTTTCTGTTATACATCTAATATAACATACAAAAAAGGAGCTTACAACAAAAATGTAAAACTCCTTTTATCTAGACGTTTTTAGTTCTTCTTGCCTTTCTTTACAGCTCCAAGTGCCGCACCGATTGCTCCTGCATAACGGCTCTGTGGATCTGTCTTAACTTCCATGCCAAGTTCCTTTGTCAGCGCTTCACTGATATAGCTGCACTCGCAAAGACCACCAGTCAGGCAAAGCATCGGACGGTCTTCACTCATACGATTTGCCTGGGCAGCAACCTTTCGTACGATAGAATCAACCACTGCAAATGCGATATTTTCCTTCTTCTCTCCCTGACCAATGAGACTTATGACCTCAGACTCTGCAAATACCGTACACATAGAACTGATCGTTACACCTGAGCCTTC
This sequence comes from Dorea sp. Marseille-P4042, assembly GCF_900290215.1. NCBI lineage: Bacteria > Bacillati > Bacillota > Clostridia > Lachnospirales > Lachnospiraceae > Dorea > Dorea sp. Marseille-P4042. Next base: position 825,242 of record NZ_OLMI01000002.1, read on the forward strand.
TCTTGCAAGCTCACACATCTCATTTGGACGCATGGACAATGTATTTGCCATAATTTCCAGAAATCTTCCTGTTCCGGCAGAACATTTATCATTCATCATGAAATCTTTTACAAATCCCTGTTCTACACAGATAATCTTTGTATCCTGACCACCGATATCAATGATTGTCATATCTTTATTATCAAAAATCCAGACAGCCCCCATAGCGTGACAGGTAATTTCTGTAATCATCTTATCTGCATATGGCACAGACACACGGCCATATCCAGTAGCAACACATACATTTTCTGCAGGATCCGCATCATTTTCCACAAGCTTCTTACGAATCTCTTCTGCCGTATCCACACTGCTCCATCCTGTCGGCTGCACAAACTCAAGAACAATTTCTTTGTTCTCGTTCATAACAACAGTCTTGGCACAAGTAGATCCAATATCAATTCCTATAAACTTCATATCTTAGCTTTCCCTCTCATGAATTTACACAACATGAATTTCAAAATTCATTTTAAAATAGTCTGTAACCGGCAATCTTACAACATTTCAATAAATGCTGCAATCCTTGTATTAAGCTGGCCGACATCTGCCTGAGAATAATCTGTCTCCACATTAATGTATGGAATTCCTTTTTCCTCATTTACAAACTTGCGGATTGCACGAGTCTCAACGTTATATGTATGACAGGCCTGAAGTGTCATCTCAAGAACTCCGTCAACCTGATACTCGTCAATCAGACGTCCCATAAGATCAAAACGATTCGGGTTTGGTGTCATAACTGAACAACCGATTGCCAGATATCTCTCTGCAATTGCCTGGTAAATATCCTCAGCGTTCTCATCAACAAGGCGATCGATGGATTTAGCTCCAGTACAGTTTTCATAAGTTACGACAACACCACCATTATCCTCAACAGCACGGATTACTTTCTCAGTTGCTCCTCCGATTGGGCATCCTGTGATCAGAATTCTTGGTTTCTTCTCCAGCATCTTTCCAGATGCATACTCTGCCTCAATCTTGTCAACAAGGGCATTCACTTCTCCGGCAATCTCAGAACGATTTAATTTAAATGTACTTCCGTACAGAACCTTGAACAGATCATGTCCACTGATCGGAGCCGGATCATGCTGCATAACTTCATAAAGACGCTTCAGTGCTTTTCTTGCTTCATTCTCAATTTTAACAGCTTTTCTTACATCTTCATCTGTAATCGTTACTTCAAATCTTTTCTCAAGATATTCTTTAAAACGGATAATCTCTTTCTTCCAAAGTTTCAGCGCTTCCGGTCCCTGAGTATTTGGCAGTTCCATTACAAACACATCTTTGAATTCGCTCATATACTCATACATTTTTTTCTTTCCATCACATGTTGTCTCCCCAACAACTACATCTGAGAAATAGAAAAATGGACATTTATCTGTCTTTGCAAATCCGTAACTGGATTTGATCAATGGACACAAGTTCTTCGGAAGATCTTTTTCTGCCTCCGGGATTGTCTCGTCAGATGTGGAGCAAAGGCTGACTGTTGCAGCTCCCATAGCCATAGCAATCTCTTTTGGGAAATATGTACAATATGCTCCTACTACCGGTATTCCCTTGTCTTTCAGCTCTTTCATCATAAGAAACGATTTCTGTCTCTGCTCAGCAAATTCTTCAAAAACCTCTGGCAAATCTTTAATAATCTCCATATTCTTTCACCTCATCAAATTTATTCGTATCTATAAACGGACACAATTAACCATTCTGTTTAAAATTTTAGACTTTTATAGCACAATATGCAAATTGATTTTTCCTACAATTGCATTGCATTTATAGATTGTTTCTATTATTCATCACTGTTTTTCATTCTTTCTATTTCCATGGCAACCAAAAGTTTTTCGCACTCTGCCCCGTCGCGGTTGTCCAGATCCAGCATATCATTTAACCGAGTCAGACGCGGAAGTAGCGTATTCCTGTGAATCTTTAGTTTTGCCGCTGTCTGAGACACATTTCTTTTCATTCTCAGATACCAGTAGAGTGTCTCATACAGATTTCTTCCTGTCTCTTCATCTTCACATCTGATCTGCTCCAGCTCTTTTAACTTAAATCCATTTTTGCCAACTTTCCGGCTGATGTAAGAAATAGCCAGTTCATGATAATATTGCTCTATCAAATACAAATGTTTCCCCGGTGCACGGTTCCTTGCAAGTTCAAACACTTCCTGCTGCAACCTTTTATTTTCACTTAAGTTTTGCTCGGCTTTAACACCATTTCCAATCAGTATCTTTCCATCACAATCATATATGAATTCTTTACACAACCGGATTAGCAAGGTTCGATCCTCTTTACCTCGTATATTAGTTATTAAGATACTATTGTCTTTCTGCTTTTCAACAACAGGAGAAAACTCTTTAGTTTCTTCAAGTTTTCCTGCAAGTCTTGCTGCAAGAGAAGTATCGGTCGCCAATATCCACAAATAGTCCGACTGACGTTTTTGATCGTTCCCTGTATTTTTTCTGTTCTTCTGATACATGACAATGCTCTTTGCAAGAATATCTGCAAGCTCCTGCACTTGTATCTTTCGCTGATCATCAAGAATCACTGCTTCAATCCGAACATCATCCAAACATTCATGTACTATACATTGCGCATCTGCTGTGACCTGTTCTTTTCCAACTTCATACAGAACTTCCTGATTTCTCTTTGAAAATCTGACTGGAACTCCCGTATAATCCCATACATTTTGCAAAATCTCTTCAAAACATTTTCCACCTGAAATGCCTGATACGATCAGTTTATAGCAACAATTCATATCCAGTTCTTTCTTGCCACTTTTATCTGCCTGAATCATCTCAATAAAAGCAGCAAGTCTCGTAGATATCTGTCCTTTATCTGCCGACGAGTAATCTGTATCAATAGAAATGTATGGGAGATTCTTTTCTTCATTTACAAACTTTCGGATATAAATAGCTTCCGCACCTGTCGCATGGCAGCCTGACAGAATCATTTCCACAACTCCATCTACATGATATTCCTCAATAATTCGTCCGATTAATTCAATTCGATTGTCGTTCGGCGTCATAATAGAACAACCTGTAGATAAATATCTTTTCGCTATTGCCCCATAAATGTCTTCCTGAGTCTCATCCACCATCTGGTCAAGCGTCTTTACACCACTGCAGTTTTCTACCGCAACAACTACTCCTCCATTTTCTTCGATTCCTTCCAGAATCTTCATCGTATCTCCACCTATTGGACAGCCTGTCACCAAAATTCTCGGTCTGCTCTCAAGATGTTTTCCCTGATGATATTCTTCCAATATCTTTTCTGTGACAGCATCCACCAGCTCCGGTGTCGTCTTAAAATCAAAGCGATACTTAGATCCATTGATCATCTTCTGGATATCCGTACCAAAAACCGGTGCCGGATCAAGCTTCATCACTTCACATAATTCCTTTAGGGATCTGCGAATCTCATTACTCAGATGCACTGCATGATGAATCATCTCATCCGTAATAATAACGTGGAAAAATTCTTCAAAGTATTCCTTTGTCCTTATGACTTCCCGTCTCCAAAATTCCAGCCCTTTCTCAGACTGACTGTTTGGAAGTTCCATAACAAACACCGGCTTAAATTCAGCCATCAGTTCATACATTTTTTTCTTTCCATCACAAGTTGTCTCACCAATCACAAGATCTGCAAAATGGAAAAATGGACATTTATCCTCGATTGCAAAACCATAACTCGATTTTACAAGTGGACACATGCTCTTAGGAAGTTCACGCTCTGCTGCCGTAACTGTCTCATTCGAAAAAGAGCATAATCCGACTGGGATTGCACCTACTGCCATTGCAAGCTCTGTTGGAAAATATGCGCAATACATTCCAACAACAGGTACACCTTTGTCTTTATACTCTTTTACCTCTAAAAAGGCTTCTCGCCTCTTTTCTCCAAACTCTTCAAATATCTCTGGTAAATCCTGTACAAGTTTCATGCTCTAGTCCTCTGAAGATTTCGACAGGTCATACATAATCATAAATGCCAAAAGTTCTCTCGAAATCTCATTATTGTTAATATCTAATTCCAGACAATCTTTTATTTGCTTTAATCGATACACTAATGTATTTCTGTGGACATGAAGTTTTTCCGCTGCCATTGTCACATTGTTTTCGCATAATAAATACATTTTCAATGTATCATAAAGCTCTGTGTGATTTTTTTTATCTTCCTTTATCAAGTTCAAAATCGAATAGTCACTCAGTCCTGCCTCTTCGATTAAAGGCAATGTATAAGAAAAAATCCCCTGAAGATACCAGTCCTTTTCTCTTTTAACCCCTCTGCCATCACATATCTTCGGAATCCGTTCCATCTGTTTTAGCAAATCTCTTTTTGTTCTACAGTCATTGATATCTTCAAATGTCTCACTCATATAGCAGTTCAGATTTTCTTTCTGCACCATTTGATAAATCTTTTTCGCAGTCTGATCAGAAACCTGATATAAAACAACCGTCAGGGAGTGTTTCTCTTCATACAAGTAAAAATGCTCCCAGATTCTTCCCAGTTTTGCTGCCTCCACCGCCATATCAGAAAAATCATCGGTAAACAAAGCCATCAAATAATTTCCTTTTAATGTATGACTCTGCTCCGATTCCACAAAATGCTGTCCTTCAAAAATCATCCAACCGATAATATAGTCTTTGAGCGAAAGATTTAAATACGTATTCTTCTGCTTCTCTTCAAAATATTGTCTTGCTGTTTCCGTCAGAATTGTTCCTAATTCTTCAAAAAACGTCCGAAACTCTTCATTACTATAGTGAATGATGATATATCCAATATTTTTCTTCTTATCCTTCACCGCAGCAACCGTCTGGAACTCTCCATTCGGTGACACTCCCTCAAAGAAATAAGGATAATCTTCCAATGTTACATGCTCTTCTATAATCGAACGCATGCTCTGGTCTTTTCCCGAGCAGGCATAAGCCAGAATTTCTCCGGACTCCGACACAAAAAATATCCCGGCATGAGTATATTCATATACCTTGTTTGCTATATATCCCAATACATCATCCTCGAGCATTGATTCAAATATAAATTTATAACAGACATCAATTTCAAACATATCCACACTCTCCAATATGGATATTATTTATCAAGATGAATTGTCTGTCAAATAGATTTCTTTTGAAAGATATATTGCTTTTATCAATAAGCTTATTCGATCGTTGTCACCTTTCCATTTGTGAAACAATAATCTGTCAATTCATTTCCAATACCAGGAAGATCCGGAACTGTAATATATCCATCAACTGGCTGATAATCATATTTACATAATTTTTTATTATAATCATATCGATTATACACATGATGTTCATGTATCGTAAAGTTTGGAATTGCTGCTTCTAACTGTAAAGCAACTGCTGTTGACAATGGGCTTGCACACACATGTGCCTGTACTCCTACATCATAAATGTGAGCTAAATCGCATATTTTTTTTGCTTCCGTTAATCCTCCACAGTTACCGATATCTGGCTGAATCAACTGAATGGAACCATCTTCAAAATATGGTGCATATCCCCATCTTGAATAAATTCTTTCTCCCTGAGCAATTGGGATATTTAATTTATCACAGACAAATTTATTCATCTTCGGATTTGGTGTAGTTGGTTCTTCAAAAAACAATATATTATATTTTTTCGCCTGCTCTCCCAGTTGCACTGCGACCTGCGCATCTATATAGGAATGATTTTCCATAATAATATCTACATCCGGTCCAACTGCCTCTCTGACAGCTGCAAGGCGGTCAATTACAACATGGACATGATATGGATCAAGCACTCTTGTTGTCTCCTCAGAGCTATAGCGGTATCCTTTCGGATCGAATGTAAAAAAGTCAATTTTTATAGCATCATAGCCTTCCGAAACAGCTTTTTTTGCATTTGCAACATAATCTTCAATCTGATATGCCGGTGTTTTTCTTTCTCCCCAGCCAAATTGGAGCTGACTTGCATAACAGCGAAGCTTATCTCTCATTTTCCCGCCAAGCAACTGATATACTGGAACATTAAAATATTTTCCTTTTATGTCCCATAACGCAATATCTAATGCAGAAATTCCTGCAAATACAATCGGTCCCCCATTTTGTGCCCAGAAAGTCGATTTATATAATTTTTCCCAAATAACTTCTGTATCCAACGGGTTCATACCAATTATCAATTTTGCCAGATCCTGAATCATTCCATATGCCGCTGTAGATCCAACACCATATGCAATTGCAGCTTCCCCATCTCCATATAATCCTGTATCTGTATAAACGCGACACACTATCGGACGCCATCCCGGCTGATCAGCCGGTTTATCCTCAATCTGAATTGCATCTACTTTTGTAATCTTCATATTTATTTGCCTCCTCTGTCTTTCTGTTAATTAATTGTCCATCTTAAAATACGGTTTTTCATTTTTTCGAATATCTGCATAACAATAACCAGAACTACAACCATGAAAATGAAGCCACTCCACGCCTCACTGTAAAGTCCATATTCTGCAAATTTTTTTACATAAAATCCCATACCAAATTTTGCGCCATACATTTCAGCATATACAAGCACTACAAAGGATCCTCTAAGAGATGTAATAAACCCTGACATAATAGACGGCATTGCTGCAGGTAAGATTACCTGAAACATCTTTTCTACCGGATTTAACTCCAAAGTTTTTGCTTTATCAAGATAAACTTTGTCTATCGTCATAATTCCATTAATTGTAGCAAAAAATGTAGCCCAAATTGTATTGTAGACCACCAGGAACAAAGAAGCTATTCTAAAACTTGGAGCCATAAGCAGCGCAAATGGGGACATCAAAATAGATGGAATTACACTAATTGAGTAAACCACCGGATGAACCACTTTCCGAATTTTTTTACTCATCCCAAGAATAGTCCCACCAACTATCGCAATTACAACAGCAATAATAATAGCTGGAATCATTAATTGAAATGAATAAAACATATTCATAAATAATGTACCAATATTTTCTTTAAAAGATTTTGCAACTTTGCTTACCGCAGGGAAAAGATATCCACCAAAAAGCTGGTTATCTGCGATATACTTGTACCCAAAAAACATAGCCAGATAAATACAACCTGTTATCCAATAATCCTTTATAAATTTTAAAACTTTTCGCATAGATACCTCCGAACCATTACCTTCTTAAAAAACCCAATTTCGCAGTATAAAACGGCGGAATTGAGTTATTTGTTAATTATCTCTTATTACTGATCGTTTTCTTCAAAGAATTTAACTCTTCCATCATAGAAATCTGGATCTTCATCATGATATTCTGCTACACACTCATCAAGAGCTTCTTTGTAAAGTTCTGTGTTAATATGATCTTCAATGTTGATTTTGTCAGCATCTGCCTGATCAATGAATCCCATCTTAATCATAGCCTCCCATGTCTTAACTACAGAATTCTTACACGGATCTACACTGGAAACATAATTATCATTTAACAGATATGCTGCAACATAATCTTCTTCTGCACCGATTTCTTTTGCAAGAATTTTTACACACTCTTCTTTATTTGCAAGATACCACTGCTCAGCACGAATCAGAGATTTCAGAAGAAGTTTTACAGTTGTAGGATTCTTCTTTACAAAATCAGTATTCATGTTCATACGGCAGCATCCATAGTTTGGTACAAGATCATCTAACCATGCTTTAATCTCAATTTGATCATTATTACCTACTGCATATAACTGGTCTCCACTAAGTACTGCATAGTCAGCTTCTCCGGAAACTACTGCTGCAAGACGGTCACTGTTTGTACTATATGTAAGCCATTCAACATCATTATTAGGATCAATTCCTGCATCTAATAATGCCATACCTACTACCGGATGTACCCCTGCATATGCAAATTTAGAACCTTTCAGACTTGTAACATCTTTATACTGAGTATCTTTCTTTCCAATAATATACATACCTTTCAGCATATAGCCACCAACGATTGAAAAATCAGAACCTGTGGAGATAAACTGAAGCGGGTTATTTGTTCCCTGGTTAGATGTTACATCAACCTGTCTTGCCTGAAGTGCCTGAAGTGCTGCTGTTGAAGACTCAACTGGATCTTCAATTACATTGATTCCAACTTCATCAAAATATCCCTGCTGTTTTGCAATTGTAACAAGAATATTTCCACTATTTGCTCTTGCCCAGTGAATTGTATCCACTTCTGGAGTTTCTTTGTTGTCTGTGTTTTCTGTTTTTGTCTCTTCCTTTTTATCATCAGATGAATTTCCACCACATGCTGTAAGGCTGAAAGTCATTGCTGCTGCAAGAAGAAGTGAGATAATTCTCTTTTTCATTTGTTCTCTCCTTTTTAGTTAAATATTTTTATTTGCAAATAGATTTCTCTATTATTGCACGGTTTGTACATGTGCTTCCACATCTTGATTAATTTGACGAAGCAGTTCATTTCTAAGTTTAATTGACTCTGGATCTTCAAATCTGGAATCTCTCGTAGTACGTTTCTCATCTGGTATCTTTACATCAAAAATTATATTACTTGGTGATTGTCCAAGCACAATAATCCGATTAGCCAAAATCATTGCTTCATCTACATCGTGTGTTACAAAAAAGACCGTCTTTTTATCTTCCTGTTTTTCCCAAAGTTTTAATACCATATCCTGAAGCATGGAACGGGTTACGGCATCAAGTGCACCAAACGGTTCATCCATAAGAAGAATTGGTGGGTCAATTCCAAATGCACTGGCAATCGCACATCTTTGTTTCATGCCACCAGACAATTCTTTAGGGTATTTACGGTAAACTGATTCATCTAATCCTACCGCTTTTAATAGCTCAATCGTTCTTTCTTTCAGATGATTTTTATCCCAGTCCGGAAATTTCTTTTTTAATGCCAACGTTATATTGGCTCCGGCTGTTTTCCAAGGGAACAAGCCATAATCCTGAAATACTACTCCTCGATTCAAACTTGCACCATGTATTTTTTCTCCATCGACTAAAATTTCACCTGTTGTACAATCTTCCAACCCAGCAATCAGGCGCAACAAAGTACTCTTTCCACAACCAGATTGTCCAAGAATACAAACGAATTCTCCACCTTCTACATCCACATTAATGTCTTTCAAAACTAACTTATCACTGCCTGCATAAGAAAATGAAACATCATGAATTTTTATATCATGCATTTAGTTTTCTCCTTTTTCATTAAATTTCCGATAGGTACTTATAACATTTATGTCAATCAAAAATATTTTCCTACATCATGTCTATCACAGTTGTTTATTATAAATATGCTTTTTTTATTTTTCAGCGTTTAATTTCTACAATTCATATTTTCTTTTTGTACACATCGCACATTTTCTATAACTAATATCATTTTATTTGTTTTATCTATAATCAAACCACTATCTTATCGCATTTCCAAACCTATGTTTATATGCTCCCACAAAATCTCCTGCAACATTTTGTTGCATCTATTGCCCTCACTCTTTATCTGTGCTACACTACATCTACATCAAATTTCGGGCACGATATTTTCATTATGTTTCAACGCCCATGAAAATCCCCAGCCAGGATTTCATTTCTGAATTTCATTGCTTTTTCAGCAAAGAATTCACTCAGATTTTTGATGATGTTACTCATTCACCGCAACTTTAAGTGCCCCTGCACTTGCACAAGTTGCATGCACACCGGGCAAATGTTACGGTACTTCTGAATTTTTGACAAATCCCTTTTGTATAGAATTTATTTTCATTCAATTTCTATATTGTCTTTTTATACTTACAATGTTAAAATATATTCAGAAAGTTTTTAGTTTACATTTGCTCAGAGAGGAGCGCTATGGAAACTACCAACAAGACAACTGAACATGGGGTACACAATTCAAAGATTCATGACAATGCAGCCAAGATTGTATTCGGAGACTCGACACTCTGTGCCCAATTTCTAAAAGGATACACGGATATTCCTTTTTTCATGAACATAAAGCCAGAGGATATTGAAGACGTTTCTTCACATTTTATTCCTTTATTTCAGGAATCCCGTGATTCTGACATTGTGAAGAAGATTCAGCTTGAAAACACAGAGCTTTATCTGATTGCACTTATTGAACACCAATCAGAAGCAGATGCTGACATGTCTTTTAGATTGCTCAGATACATGGTTTATGTCTGGACTGATTACGCTGCCACACAGGAAAAGTTACATCCTGGAATTACGAAATCCAAAGATTTTTTATATCCGCCAATCCTGCCAATTATTTATTATGAAGGCACGGGACAATGGACTTCTGCATTACATTTTAAAGACCGGGTATTCATGAGTGATATCTTTGAAGAATTCATTCCAGATTATAAATATCTAATCGTTCCTTTGAATAAGTATTCCCAAGAAGATTTAATTGAAAAAGGTGATGAGCTCTCAGCTATTTTCATTCTTAACAAGCTCAAGAGTTCCTCTGATTTCAAGCATTTAAAAGAGATTCCAGAAGACTACTGGAACCAATTGACACAGAATACACCACCACACATTTTAGAGCTTATGGGCTCTGTATTTTCAGCATTTCTTCATACAATCAATGTCCCTGCTGAAGAAATCAATGACCTTACAGACCATATTACAAGGAGGCAGTTCCATATGATGTTTGATTCTTTTGAAGCATATGATGTACAGGAGACCCGGCGTATCAGCCGTGAAGAAGGGGAACGTGCTGGCCGTATTGAAGGCGAGCAGCTCTACTTAATCAAACAAGTTATTAAAAGGATAATCAAAAACTTTTCTGTTTCTCAGATAGCCGCCGATTTGCTGGAACCACTTGATACTATCCAGCCAATCTATGACCTTGCCATGAACCAGGCACCTGATTTTGATGCTGAGAAAATTTTAAAATTATTACATACAGGAAAAATATAATTTACTATCCATAGCAAAAGAGGATGCAGCACTCATTTTTTTGAATGCTACATCCTCTTTTAACCTCTTAAATTTCCTATATTTTAGTATTTCTTCTCTATTCCTGAAATGTCTTCAATGCATCGAGGGTTCTTTGAATCAGCTCGTCTAAAGTCCAGCCCAGCATATCTGCTCCTCTTTCAATTACTTTCCTGGAGCATCCTGCTGCAAAGTTCTTGCTCTTATACTTTTTCTTTACTGACTTAAGTTCCAGATCCTGCACACTCTTTGACGGGCGCATAAGCACTACAGCTCCAATAAGCCCTGTCAGTTCATCTACTGCATACAACACCTTCTCCATCTCATGCTCTGGTTGAATATCAACCGTAATTGCATATCCATGACTTGCCGTCGCATGAATAACACGTTCGTCGACTCCTCTCTCTCTCATAATTTCCTGAGATTTGATACAATGCTCTTCTGGATATTTTTCAAAATCCAGATCATGTAAAAGACCTACAATTCCCCAGAATTCTTCCTCTTCTCCATATCCTAGTTCTTTTGCAAAATAGCGCATCGTATTCTCTACTGTCTGTGCATGCTGCAAGTGAAATTCGTCTTGATTATATTCTGTTAATAGTTCCCAGGCTTCCGCTCTCGTCATATCAGGCATCTCCAATCTTTCATATACTTTCTTTTCCTATATGTTTTATATGATATATGCCTTTTTCTATATTGTCAACTAATTTTTCACGACGTTGGTATTCCGGTACACGGACAACAATATTCCCATATAAAAGTAAGTAATCATCATGGTCATATTTCCATGAGATAAAAATGGCATATAATTTCCGCTAATCGGATAAAGTCCTGCATTTACTCCAATATAGAACAGTGACTGTAAAATCAAAAATAATACACAGCCGATACTGATCATATATCCCAGGCGATTCTTCTGTTTTACCGCCATTCGGAGCAATAGTGCCATAAATACTGCAAATACTACAACCAGAAAGACTCCTTTTACATTTCCAAAATAATGGAACAGGTATGTCCAGATATAATCATTTCTTGCATAATTGTAAAGCGTGACAGCTTCTACTTCTGTGGCACCATTATATGGATCCGTTACTTCTATTTTCCCGGAAGACTGCGACTCATGCCATTTACTTGAATTGGGATCTTTTGCAGCATTTGCTACGTCTGCAACCGCACCTCTTGTATAATCCCAGTGTTCTCCGGTAATTAAAGCTTCCAGTCGATGTACTTGATAATCTGTAACGAAACGTCCATTACCCCCAAATGTTATTCCAGACATCAGTATCAGGCAGATTCCAATCACACCCCACATCCTGATCAAAAATTTCTTTTTATTTTCTCCAAACCAGCCCTTACAGATTGCCACATGCAGTAAGACCAGCCCTGTAATTCCGGTAACAACTGCAGATGACATAAATGGTATCATCAAATCGGTAAGTACTGATATTCCAAGACACACGGTACTAATGATCAGTCCTTTCGTTCCTTTTCTGCGGAAATGATAAATTGTCCCTGCGTAAAAGGGAATGACCAGATAGGACAATAACATCTGAACTATACTTCTGCCATTGACCATCGGTCCAATCCACATTGTTTCATCAAAAAAGATCTTACTAACTATAGAAAAGACTGCCGGTATCTGCATAACTACCCAAATTGGAAATGACCACTTTACTAATATAGAATAATCCAGATAACAGATTCCTAACATGACCGCTATTCCTATTAACATTGCACTCCAAATTCCACCATATAAAAAGTTATCTTTGAAAGCTTCCAGTGTACTCATATTCATTGTTGGAAAAGACGAAGTAACTACCGCCTGTAGGATCAGTCCCATAATACTAATAACTAAAATCGCCATCAGAACTGTCCATTCCATCTTCGGGCGGTGCACCCGGTCAAGCTTCACGCCTGCCTCCACCGGATCTCCCATCTCTACTACAGCCATCGACTCGGCTTCTTCTTCACCTAATCCATGAGCCATGAAATCCTGTTTCTGGTCTTCAATATGTGCCTCTACTTCCTCCGCAACCATGGTTCGCGCACGCTTTGTACGAATCTGTTCCGTCAAAGATTTCAAATATTCCTGTCTATCCAAAGCATACACCTCCCAGAACATTTCTCACTGCTCCGGCGTATTCTTTCCATTCTTTTTCCTTTACCCGGAGCTGCTTCTTTCCTTCTCTTGTTATGGAATAATACTTTCTTGTCTTTCCACCCGCTTCCTGCTCATAAGACTTTACAAACTCCTTTTCTTCCAGTCCATGAAGGAGCGGATATAATGTTCCTGCTTTTAACTCAAATACATTCTCTGACTTCTCCCTCAAAGTCTCAATCATTTCGTAACCATACATGTCTTTTTCTTCCAGAAGCTTAAGAATCAACATCATCGTGCTTCCGGACACCAAACTCTTATCTACTGCCATTTTATACCTCCCCTTTCTTTTGCAGTTCAGAATCTTGTTAAATTCAAGTCGAACGTCCGTGAGACTTGGCGCGTGATTCTGGTCAGAGAAGCTGACATATTCCTATCAGAATCACTGCGCACCTCCGCAATCCTGCCGGATGCTATATCGACGTCCGATATATCGGTTATCTATATATTATATCGACGCTCGATATATGTCAAGCATTTTCTGTAGATATGTGCAAAGATATGTGCAAAGATACATGCAAAGAAGCAGCCGTTTTCACGACTGCTCCTGAACTTCCATGTACGTCTGATGCCTAAATCAGAAAATCTTATTCAATGACGATTTCAAACTCGTCCCCAACTTCCTTTGATGTTGGTTTCTTTCCCTGACTCTTTGCATATTTTTCAACATTTTCTTTCTGTACCGGCTCACTTACCAATACTTTAATTGGACCTTTTTCGTTCTTCAGAGCCTCTGCTGTCAGCATGATCGGCTCTGGGCAGGAAAGTCCTCTTGCATCTACTTCTACCATATCTATATACTCCTTTCAGACATTATTTTCAGCTATTCTGTTGTAATTATTCATCTGAATTTCTTTCTGTTCTTATTTCTTAGCTGTCTCTCTCTTACATGTAAATGCTATGATGAACAGAACTACGATGCAAAGAATACATGCAACTTTTCCGTTAGTTGGAACTGCTCCGGCTACAACAGCTTTTGTCTCCGGGTTAAGTGCTGTTCCACTTGCTGCAAGTCCGAAGTTGTGGCAGATTGCTGCTCCTACGAACATTCCGATTACAGTGACTCCTGAATCAGAAGATCCCTGTCCTGCAAGGATTAACTGACGAAGCGGGCATCCACCTGCAAGAACTGCTGCAAATCCAACTGTATACATACCAAGGATATTCCACAAGTGTTCAGAATGTGCAATAACTCCTGGTGTGTTAAATCCTACTACAAATTTTCCTGTTGCAATATTGAAGATCAGCATTACAACGAAAAGTCCGCCAATAACAGATAATAAATCAAAGTTCTTCATAATAATGACATCACGGATTCCACCTGCAAAGCACATTCTTGATTTCTGAGCCATAGCTCCGAAGATCAGGCCTCCTACAAGAGACATAATGATTGGTGCGTGTAAGCTTCCCGGACCAGCCGCACTTGCTTTCAAAAGTGATGTGCATGTTGCAAGAATCAGAATTCCAACAACGATGACCGGAAGTACTGCTCCACTTGCTTTTGTTGTTGCCTGTGCTCTTCCAAGGCTGAATCCCTGTTTCAGAGCAAATACACCAGTTGCTACTCCAAGAATAAATCCGATAAGTGCTACCCATGCATTTAAATCACCAGCTGACATACGAAGTACCATACGAAGTGGGCATCCCAGGAATACGAGTGCTCCGATCATAATGATCACACCAAGTACAAAACGAATCATCGGTGAAGATCCACCTGTAGAGCGGAATTCTTTTGTCGCAATTGAAATAATAAATGCGCCAAGAACCAGACCGATAATCTCTGGTCTTGCATACATTACTGCTTCAGCCTGATGCATCCCCATTGCACCAGCTGTATCACGGATAAAACATGCGATACAGAATGCCATATTTGCCGGGTTACCAAAATATGCAAGACATGCTGCTACAAGTCCGCATATCACACCTGCCAACGCAAGTGTTTTCTTTGAGCCTGTTAAATTCATATTTTTTCCTCCTCCAATAACATAACTCTCGTCTTTATATTACAACTTCTATTTTAGTTTCTTTTTTTCGACACGTCCAATTGATAAATGCATTAAATCCCTTATATTTATTGTTAATATTTATACATATTACATATCATATTAGTATGATTAGTGCTTACATTTTCTTTATTTTTTCGATATTTGGTATTTTCTTCCAGTTTCTTTATTCATACAGCCATTCACACAGATCTCTAATTTTATACATTTCCGATGCATATTCTGCATATTAAAAAGATTTTTCCATTTTTTTCTTGCATATTTATGAATTTAGGTGTATAGTATGATTTGCGATTGCAAATAAGATATTTTCTTATTAAAATAGAAAGTAAATGATACATTAGGAGGATTTCGAAAATGAAAGAAAAAGTCGTATTAGCATATTCAGGCGGACTGGACACAACTGCTGTTATTCCGTGGTTAAAAGAGACATTTGGCTATGATGTAATCTGCTGCTGCATTAACTGTGGACAGGGCGAGGAGTTAGATGGTCTGGAAGAAAGAGCAAAGATGGCTGGTGCTTCCAAATTATACATCGAGGATATCATTGATGATTTCTGCGACAACTACATCATGCCTTGTGTAAAGGCTCATGCAGTATATGAGAATAAATATTTACTCGGAACAGCTATGGCTCGTCCGGCAATTGCTAAGAAATTAGTTGAAATTGCAAGAAAAGAAGGTGCTGTAGCAATCTGCCACGGTGCTACTGGTAAAGGAAATGACCAGATTCGTTTCGAGCTTGGTATCACAGCACTTGCTCCAGACATCAAGATCATTGCTCCTTGGAGAATGACAGATCTCTGGAAGATGGAATCCCGTGAGGATGAGATTGCTTACTGTAAAGCACATGGTATCGACCTTCCATTTGATGCCAGCCACAGCTACAGCCGTGACCGTAACTTATGGCACATCAGCCATGAAGGTCTTGAGCTTGAGGATCCTTCCTGCGAGCCAAACTATGAGCATCTGCTCGTACTTGGTGTTACACCAGAAAAAGCTCCAGATGCAGGTGAATATGTAACCATGACATTTGAAAAAGGTGTACCAACAAGTATAAACGGACAGCAGATGAAGGTATCTGAGATTATCATGAAGCTTAATGAACTCGGTGCCAAGCACGGAATCGGTATCTGCGACATCGTAGAGAACCGTGTTGTAGGTATGAAATCCCGTGGTGTATATGAGACACCTGGCGGAACAATCCTTTACGAGGCACATCAGCAGTTAGAGGAGTTAGTTCTTGACCGTGCTACTACAGAAGTTAAGAAAGATATGGGAAATAAACTTTCTCAGGTTGTTTATGAAGGAAAATGGTTTACACCACTTCGCGAGGCAATCCAGGCATTTGTCGAGTCAACTCAGGAGTACGTAACAGGAGAAGTGAAATTCAAACTTTACAAAGGTAACATCATCAAAGCCGGAACAACTTCACCGTACTCACTTTACAATGAGTCTCTTGCAAGCTTCACAACTGGTGACCTTTATGACCACCACGACGCTGACGGATTTATCAATCTGTTCGGTCTGCCGCTTAAGGTTCGCGCTATGAAGCTTCAGGAAGTAAAGAGCAATAAGAAATAATTCTATAAAATAAAATGTAGAACAAAAGTGTGTAAGTTATTGAGTAATTATAACTTGCACACTTTTTATATTATGGATATTCATTTTTCTATTTGTGGATTATTCCCTTCCTGGGATTCATAATCCTCTTTTCTATCTTCGGAATATCTTCGCTACGCCTGTCACTGCTGCCCCGATTACTACATACACATCTGCCAGGTTCGCGGTGAGTCTGCGAAGTCTGCTGTTTTTCCACTGGATTCCGATATAATCAATGACTTTTCCACGAATCAGTCTGTCATAGGTATTACTGATTGCACCGGCTGTCAGAAATACCATGCCGAATTTTCTGAGCCATTTTCCTTTTTTGAAAAAGAGCCATGCATCATAGATTGCAAGCCCGGCACACAAGATACCAGATGTCTTTCTCACCAGCTCCGGTTTCTTATCCAGTGTATTAAAACAGAAGCCTTTATTATAAACCTTCCGGAGCACAACTTTGTCCAGAATTGTCTCCCGTTCTTCCTCTTCTTCAAAATTCTCCTCGATGTACTGCTTAATGCCCATGTCCACGCACACCAGCACAACAAGAAGTCCTCCTGCTGCCATCAATAACATCTGTTATACCTCCTGAATTTTGCGGATTTCCTCCTGGCACTGTGCTGCTTCTTCCTCTCTCTTTTCGATTGATTCGCACAGGGAAATGCACTCTAAGTCCGCCACTTCTCCTGCTTTGAATTTTTGATAAATCTTCTTTCCGATTTCGATGTAATCTCTTTCATTGGCACGATCCAGAGAACGGATCTGGCTTTTGATACGCTGCACTTCCAGGGTATCTTCCGTCTTCTTTCCAAAGTCCTCTGCTACATCTGAAATTTTCTTTCCTAACTGCTCAAAAAAGTCTGCCATATTGTACCTCTCCCATCTGTTATAATCTTCTCAATCTGTCCAGCGATTGATACAGGTCCATCGTTCCATAACCCCACTGTCGGTTCGGGAATTCTGAAAATGTGTTCTGCTGTGCTCCTAATATGATAATATTTGCCACCTGACTTGTGGTAACTCCTGCCGGAATCGGCTGATTCAAAATCCATTCCATGATCATCGCACAGGCTCCGGCTGTGATTCCCGTTGCCACACTGGAACCGCTTCGCCTTACAAATGTTCCATTTCCCCCTGCTCCCAAAACCTGGACTCCTGGAACTGCAAAATCAGGTTTTATTCTCTTGTCTCTAGTATAACCTCTGCCAGAATTAATATCAACACTCTTATCTGCTCCCCTGTAATAAGCAACCGTGATCGGATCATCGGTATTCGCAGGCTCTGTCAATGTCACGTCCGGACTTGCCTCCAGAAAATATACATTTCCATCGAGAAATTCCCGCACCGGAAGCCAGATGTGAAACTCTCCATCTGCACGCCCCAGCGACTGTACTCCTATCTTCCAGATACCCTGTGCCGGATGATCGAATTTTAGAAACAAAAGCTGGGATCTTCCGTTCCGCAAAAACAACCGGTATTCCACATCCACAACCGTCTGTTCAAATGGAAATGTAAGCTGATAGCGATTCCCCTGCCGAATGGAAATCACCGGACTTCTCTCCCCAGACGGAGATATAAGATACGCTGTCACAATATTAGGAATGGTCCCCCATAATTCTGCTACAAATCCCGTATTTCCACTTTCGACACGCATTTCCACTTCCTGAACCTCTCCTACCTGATTCAGTTTTCCCTGAAAATGATGTCGTTCATTTGCCTCATTTCCTCCTCCAATAACCACGCATCGATCTACCAGTCTGGAATAGCTTCCGAGAATCCGCGACAGACTGGACATTCCATTATGTCCGCCAAGATTCGTTCCAAGAGCCACGCACATAACAAGGGGCTTCTGATTTTTCAGCGCCAGAAGATGCAGATACCGAAGTCCTTGCGCAATATCTGTCTCCTGATAACACACTGCCTTCTGCTGTATTCCATAAAATTTTCGCAGATAATCTTTCGCTTCTTTTAACTTCACTACTGCAATTTCAGCCTCTGATGCCGCCCCGGTAAAACCTTCCTGGATATTTTCTCCACCTGCTGCCACACTTGCTAAAAATGTACCATGTCCATTTTCATCGCTTACTGGCACAATTTCCTTTGGATTGTCACTTTTCAGTGCCTGATTAATCTGATTATTCGTATACTCACTTCCATATGTAAATGTATCCGGTGGCTGACCGTTCTGGTCAGTCTGATCCCATATCGCCGTGATCCGGCTGCTTCCATCTATGTTTCGAAAGATTTCATTTTCATAGTCTATTCCTGTATCCAAAAATCCAATCATAATTCCTTTTCCTCGAAGATTAAGACCCGGGTAATTCTGAAGCACACTGATTCCTGTCTCATTCATAGCTTCCATATCCAACAGTGCATAGCAATTTGGAATGCTGTTATAACCATAAGCCGCAATGCTTAGTTCTTCCCCTAGACTTTGATCCACATATGCTACACGATAGCCAAAGCCAAGGCTCTGCACACAAATCTGGCTCTTGGGATAGACCAGTTCCTGATCTGACCGGTAATCCGGGATAATAAAATCCCGAAAATCCTGAGAGAGGATTTTTTCACGGCATGAAGTATCTCCTGTCTCTTCCTCCTTCTGCTGTGTTGCTATCACTCTCTCCTTCAAAACATTGCTTTTTGTATTTTTTCGTGTCTTTAACAATGTATTTATTTCTCCATAACTATCGTTCATAAAAAAGAAAACACCTCGTATACTTTTCACATGTATATGAGATGTTTTCTTATTTTATTATTGGGCATTATCTTCTATATTTTTATAACTGCCTTACTATCTATGCCTGACTTTCTAATCTCGGTACTTCCTGCCCTCTCAGTGTAATAATCGGACCACCAGTATTTTCTATGTACTCCTGTGTAATCGTCACTTGACCGATGCTGTCATCTTTCGGGATTTCATACATGATATCCAGCATAAATTCTTCGATAATCGCACGAAGGGCTCTTGCTCCTGTATCCTTCTCCATCGCCTTTTTCGCAATTGCACGTAATGCATCTTCTGTGAAATCGAGCTTCACTTCATCCAGTGCAAGAAGTTTCTGATACTGCTTCAGAATTGCATTCTTTGGCTCCTCCAGGATCTTCACATACATATCTTCTGTGAGTCCCTGTAATGTAAAGACTACCGGAAGTCGTCCCAGGAACTCCGGAATCATACCAAAGTTTCTAAGATCTTCTGTTGCTACCTTCTCAAGAATCTTCTTATCATGATCATATTTATCTTTCAGGTCTGCGCCAAATCCAATTGCAGACTGCTTTGTGAGTCTCTCTTTGATGATGCCGTCCAGATCCGGAAATGCTCCTCCACAGATAAATAAAATGTTCTTTGTATTGACTGTTGTGAGCGGAACCATCGCATTTTTACTGTTAGCTCCAACCGGAACTTCCACTTCGCTTCCTTCTAAAAGCTTCAGCATTCCCTGCTGTACGGACTCTCCACTGACATCACGCTGACTCGCATTTTTCTTTTTCGCAATCTTATCAATCTCATCAATAAAAATGATTCCCTGTTCTGCTTTTTCCACATCGTTATCCGCTGCTGCCAGAAGCTTGGATACAACGCTTTCGATATCATCTCCAATATAACCTGCTTCCGTCAGAGATGTGGCATCTGTAATCGCAAGCGGCACATCCAGAATTCTTGCCAGCGTCTTGACAAGATAGGTCTTACCGGAACCTGTAGGTCCAATCATCAGCATGTTAGATTTCTCGATCTCAATGTCGTCCATGGAATCCGTTGCCACACGCTTGTAATGGTTGTATACAGCAACAGACATCACTTTCTTGGCATATTCCTGTCCGACTACATACTCGTCCAGGCTCGCCTTGATCTTATGCGGTGCCGGAAGGTTATGAATGTCAACGAGCGGCGTTGCCTCCTCGCCTTCTTTTTTCTTCTTCACGCGCTGCTGCTTTGGAATCTGCTGGCTCATATCATCAATATTTAAGAACTGAACTCCCGGCATATTCATAAGCTGGCTATAATCAATCGCACCACCGAAGTTCATATTATTCATAGCATCAAAACTCTTTTGCATACAGTCATTGCACACACACATATTGTTCGGAAGATTGATCATCTTTCCAGCCACACTCTCTGGTCTGTGGCAGACAAAGCAGACTTTCTCATATTCATCATCGTTATGATTGTCATTGCTATTATTATCGTTGTTATCAATTGTATCTACATAATCCTGTTCAGACATGGTTCTTTCCCTTCTTTCCTACTTTTGTTCCTCTACCATCTTAATGAACTGCTCCTCCGAAATAATCGGAACTCCCAGTTCGTTTGCTTTTTTATTCTTTGAGGAAGTCGATGTCACATCATTATTGATTAGGTAATTTGTTTTGGAAGTGACAGATCCCGTAACTTTTCCTCCCAGGCTCTCAATCAGTTCCTTGACCTCTCCTCTGTTTGCAAAATGTTCCACACTCCCGGTAATAACAAAGTTCACTCCGGCAAAGATCTGTTGACTCTCTGATTCTTCTTCCTTTGGAATCTCAAGCTCTTTAATCAGTCGCTTCAAGCTTTCTACATGCTTCTCATCCTGAAAATAAGTTACAAATGCACCGGCAAGTACTTCGCCTACTCCCTGAATCTCTGCAAGTTCTTCTGCAGTAGCATGAATCATACGATCCACATCACCGGAAAATTCTCTGCAGATGACCTTCGCATTTGCAAGACCAATTCCCGGAATTCCAAGTGCATAGATAACTTTCGGAAGTGTCGTCACTCTTGCTTTCTCCACATTTGCGATCAGGTTCTTGTAGGATTTTTCTCCAAAACCTTCCATAGTCTGAATCTCTTCCTGCCATTTATCCAAATGGAAAATGTCTGTGAATTCCTTTATAAATCCACGGTCAATAAACTTCTCCAGCGTTGCCTCTGACAAACCTTCAATATTCAAAGCATCACGACTCGCAAAGAGTGCAAATGCTTTGACATGCTTTGCCTGACATTCCGGATTGGTACAATACAGTGCTTTTGCATTGCTGACCCGGCGGATCTCTGTCTTGCCACCACAGACCGGACAGACTTCTGGAATATCTTTCACACCACTTCTTGTCAGATTCTGTGCAATCTGCGGAATGATCATATTCGCCTTATAAACTTCAATCTCATCCCCCACACCAAGTTCCAGTTCTTCCATAATACTGATGTTGTGGACACTAGCACGGCTCACTGTCGTTCCCTCCAGCTCCACCGGTTCAAAGATAGCGACCGGATTGATGAGTCCTGTTCTAGATGGACTCCACTCAATCTCCAGAAGCTTTGTCTGGCGGATCTCATCAGCCCATTTAAATGCAAATGAATCTCGTGGAAACTTAGACGTCCGCCCCAGTGATCTTCCATACGCTATATCATCATATACTAACACAAGTCCGTCGGACGGGAAATCGTTCTCGGCAATTTTTTCTGAAAATTTAATAACTTCCGCCTCTACTGTGTCTCTTATTACTTCGTGGTATTCTACTACTTCAAACCCCTGCTCTTTCAGCCATTCCATCTGACAGGCTCTGGAATTGTGGAAATCCACATCTTTTGCACTGACCAGTGTAAATGCATAGAATTTTACATTTCTTTTTGCTGTAATCTCACTGTTCAGCTGGCGTACAGAACCACTGCAGAGATTACGCGGATTTTTATATTTGGCTTCTGCTTCCTGGATTTGCTCATTAATCTTCTCAAAATCTTTATAGCCAATCACTGCTTCGCCGCGCAGTATCAGCTCACCTTGATAGCTGATCTGAAGCGGTACATTTTTAAAGACTTTTGCATTGTTTGTGATGACCTCGCCTACTTCTCCATTTCCACGGGTGACTGCCTTAAAAAGATGTCCGTCCCGGTAAGTCAGAACAATGGTAAGTCCGTCCATTTTCCAGGACATCAGTGCCTTCTGATCTCCCACAAAATTCTTTAATTCCTCTACATCTTTCGTCTTGTCCAAAGAAAGCATTGGGCTTTCATGCCGTTCTTTTGGGAGTTCACTGACCACTTCATATCCAACTCGCACCGTCGGACTATTGGAAAGTGTGATCCCAAGCTCACGCTCCAGTTCCTGAAGTTCATCATAAAGCTTGTCGTACTCATAGTTGCTCATGATTTCTTCTGCGTCTTGATAATATGCTTTTGATGCTTTATTCAAAAGCTCCACCAGTTCCTTCATGCGTTCCTGCCTGTTCATATAGCTTCTTTAACTCCTGTCCTTCTATTTTTCGCACTGCTCCACTCTTTAAGCTTCCCAGTTCTACATTCATAATTCTTATTCTTACAAGCTTTGTCACTTTATATCCAAGTGCTTCGCACATTCTCCGGATCTGACGGTTCAGTCCCTGTGTCAGAATAATGGAAAATGTGTACTTTCCAATTTGCTTTACCTCACACGGTCTTGTTACCGCATCTAGATTCTTTTCCACGTCCTGTATATGCACACCCTCTGACATCTGCCGCACAAATTCTGAAGTAATTTCTTTATCCACGCGGACATGATATTCCTTTTCATGATGATATCTCGCCCGCATCATACTGTTGATCAGTTCTCCGTCATTTGTCATAATAAGAAGGCCTTCCGAATCTTTATCCAGTCTTCCTGCATAGGTCACCCGCACCGGATAATGCAGGAAACGTATGATATTATTTTTCACTTTCATATCCCCGGTACACACGATACCTGCCGGTTTGTTGACTGCCAGAACAACCTTCTGTTCTGCACCCTGGATCACTTTTTTCCCGACACAGATTTTCTGCTCCTTTGACACTTTCATGCCAGGTACAGCCTGCACGCCATCCACCGTCACACGTCCCGCCTCTATGAGACGGTCTGCCTCTCTTCTGGAGCAGATACCTGCCTCACTGAGGTATTTATTTAATCTTATCATTTACTAACACTCCAATTACTTTGCAGTTCCTATTCTGCCTTATCCGTTTTCAAAATACTGCTCAGCTTGTCATCCTGTACAAAATTATTGCAATCGTACAAAAACAGCACACTTGTAATTTTATTCTTATCTAACAGATCCGACACATGCTTCTGATAATAATCTGCATCTACCACGATGATCTCCCTGTAATATGGAATTAAAAATGGAATCATACAGTCTGCAAAGGAATCCTTCACCAGAAGCAGCCGGTCCGTGCTGTCTGCTGTCGTGCGGATATCTATTTTATCATAATCTCCACCGAGAAATACTTCATACGCATCAGGTTCGTCCAGTTTTGTACGGTCATAAAGCTCTGCTGTCTTTATGCCCTCAGACTCATAGCTTGCCACCATCTGCGTGTTATCAGAAGCATTTTCCGTTAAATATGCGTATATCGGTTCACGGTATCCGCTTTCAAATCCACTTGTTCGGGAAAGATTTCCACTGAAATCACCGGTCACTACATAAGGTTTTAAAGCCGGTGCTTTCGAAGTGTCAAGTCCCAGATCTGAAGCAATCTGCTGCCATACAAGACTAGCTCCAAGCGTTGTCCATCGGGAATCTGTGTGGTAATAAATTTTCTTATCTTTATTCGCATTTAGAACACCTTGTGCATCAATCCAGTTCACACTGTCTCCAAGCATGCTCTGAATCTGTGCAATCTGCACTGTCTGATCTTCCACTGGAGCATAAGAAGGAAGCTTATCTGCCCATACATTTGCAGCATCCGGAATCAGTGCCATATACATCGGCACATCGGAATAATCCTCGGCAAGCGCTGTAATCGCGTCCACATTTGCCTGAACCTTCTTTTCGTCCAGCTTGTTAATATCCGCCAGAAGATACTGGTTCTTTCCTCGGTACACACCGTTCACGTCCCGTCTTCCAAGAACTGTATCCAGTTTCGCCTGGGTATCTTTCACCGTCTCTTTGAAAAATGTCCTTCCTGCTCCTGTCACATTTACAAGACACAGGATCATGATCACGGCTGCGAATACAAATACTGCACTTCTGCCTCGCTCCAGACGTTTTTTATTTTTTTCTTTTTTATCTTTCTTTCCAAATACCAGAATCTTCTTCCAGATAAGATTCGGAAGTGGTGTACTTGCAAGAAATGCCACTACAAGAACGAACACATTTCCAAGGAAAAGATATCTTCCCATGATACCAACCACATCGCCTCCGCCAAATCCAAACATCACTTTCAGATAACCAAATGACGCTGCCGGTGTTTTACCGAAGAAAAATACCCAGCCAAGTGCTGTAAAAAACCATGTATAAATCTGCCCAAGCACAGGTGGTAATCTCTTTAAAAATGGCAGTGCATAACGCTCCACGATCTGCCAGAATGCAAGGTAGATACCCCAGAGCAATCCACCTGTGACCGTTACCTGCCACGGTGCATTTTTCCACATACCTGCATACCAAAGTCCCATCAGAATTCCGGATACAAGTGTTCCAAGCCAGCCGCCCCAGAGTGGTTCACAGATGTAATCCCAGAACCATGCAGAAACAGAGCTGTTAAAACGTCGCACAAATGTTGTTATGTTACGTGCTACATATGGATATCGGAAATTTTTCTTCACATCAAATCCAAGCATTCTGCAAAGTCCCACCGCCATATCACAGTATCCGCTGAACGCAAAGTAAATCTGGAACATGAAGATCGCACATCCCAGCCATGCACCAAACGCAGACAACTCGCCTGCCTTCAAAGACATGATCTTAGTGAATGAATCTGCCAGGTAATCTGCAATGATAACTTTCTTTGCAAAACCACATACAAATAAAACAATTCCTTCGCCAGCCTTTGCCCAGGACAATTTGCGAGTCTTTAATTCCTTTCGGATCTGCGGATATTTTACGACCGGTCCTGCCAGGAACAACGGAAACATTGCTATGTAAACTGCAAAATCCAGAATACTTTTCTGAGCCTTTACATTTCCCCGGTGAATCTCAATCAGATAAGAAAGCACCTGTAAGATGCAGATTCCTACTCCGACCGGCACTTCCGAAATAAAGCCCACGCGTTGTCCGATAAATGCAAAGAACACATATACTATCATATTGATCAGTATGCTTCCAGCAAATAACTGCTCCGTACTCCTTCTTCTTCGCATGTAGCCTTCCATCTGAATTCCTACAGCATAATTAAACACTATAAAAAATGCCAGAACGACCAGATTGACCGGGGCTCCCCATGCAAAAAAAACTGCTCCCCCTGCAACCAGGGCAATGTCTTTTATCTTTCCCGGAAGCAGATAATACAATATGAAAATAACTGGTAAAAATACACATATAAATGCGATACTATTGAATAACATAATTTCTAAACGCTGCCTCCAGAATTTTATTAATACAAGCCTCATAATAGGCTTTTGTCATTGTACTTCCGTCCTCCCCATAATAAGAAGCGTCCGTAAGATCTGTTGTGTCTACATATTTCACTTTTTCTTCCTTACAAAGAGCCTTCAAAGCTTCATTGTATGAAGTTACATCCAGCGCGGTACTCATCTTGGACGAACTACTATCATCTGATGATGTATCACTATCACTATTGCTCTTAGAATCTGTGCTGCTCTTAGAATCTGTACTGCTCTTAAGATCCGAGTTGTCAGTTGTATCTTTAGAGTCTGACGCAGCATCTGAATCTGAATCATTATCTGAATCGGCTGAACCTGCCGCATCACCTGTACTTGTCAGTGACAGGTATGCCGGGATACTGCATACATAAACTTTCGTATCCGGCAATGCTGCTTTCACCTGCTCAACAAAGCTTTTGTAGTTCGCTGCAAATGCATCCGCTGTCTCTCCACTGACTGCTACATCTCCTCTTCCGATACAGAGGATAAGCTTCTGTGGTGCAGTCTCTGCTTCTGTTACGGCTGTCAAAAGCTCATTTAATCCGGAACCTTCCGCATCGCTGACCGTTGCTCCATCCTTTGACTTCACCTGCGACTTACTCAAGATGTCATTCTGTCTGAAGCCAAGTGCAGTACTGTCGCCAAGCACAATGCAGCCATCCATTTTTTCTTTTGCAGACTTTGCTTTCCACGCTGCCGCCTCATCTGCTTCTGTCTGCTCTAATTCCTGAATCTTGGCATCAATCTTCTGAACATTGGCATCTTCCAGTTCTGTCAGTTTCTTTACTCCTTCTGTCGCATCCACTCGCGGATTCATCATTCGCGTTCCAATAATCAGCGCACCGATCAAAAACAAGAGGATTACTGCAACAATCGCAAAACGAAGCACTTTATCCGGCTCCATTTTTTCCTTCATTTTTTCTTTATTCTTTTCAAACATTTTCATTCTCCAATAAACAAATAAACTATGTACATCTTTAAAAAGACATACATAGTTTATTTTACTTTGTATAAGAATAAAAGTCAAATTTTATAACTGTTTTATCAGATTCACCATCTCAATTGCTGATAACGCACAGTCATAACCTTTATTGCCAGCTTTACTTCCGGCACGTGCAATGGCCTGTTCAATATTTTCTGTTGTAATGATTCCAAATAAAACAGGAATACCTGTTGCAAGCTCGATCTGTGCAATTCCTTTTGCTGATTCGTTACACACCAGATCATAATGAGATGTATCTCCACGAATAACTGCACCTACACAGATGACTGCATCGTACTTTCCTGACTGCGCCATTTTCTGCGCTGTGATTGGTATTTCAAATGCTCCCGGCACCCATGCTGCTGTAATATTTTCTTCTTCTACACCATGTCTCACAAGTCCGTCAACGGCTCCGCCTAATAACTTATTGACAATAATTTCATTAAATCTGGCTGCTACGATTCCGACTTTCATTCCCTCTGGTGCTACTACTTTTCCTTCAATTACCTGAATCTGTTTCATGTTCTTCTTCCTCCTGCATTCTTTTTTTATAATTGTATTTCTTTGAAAATGTGTCCCATTTTTTCCTGTTTTGTTTTCATATAATTCAGATCATATTTTTGTGGCTGGATCTCTAATGGTACTCTTTCCTTAATTTCCAGTCCGAAATCCTGAAGCCCATAGACTTTATCCGGGTTATTGGTAAGAAGTCTTAAGGATTTCACGCCCAGGTCTGATAAAATCTGAGCTCCGACCCAGTACTCTCTGAGATCTGGGGCAAATCCCAGTTGAACATTCGCCTCGACTGTATCATATCCACGTTCCTGAAGTTCGTATGCTTTGATCTTATTGATCAGTCCGATTCCTCTTCCCTCCTGTCTCATGTAGAGGATGATTCCTCTTCCCTCTTCCTCCACCTGGCGCATTGCCGTCTGAAGCTGCAATCCACAGTCACAGCGAAGAGAACCAAAAGCATCTCCGGTCAGGCATTCTGAATGGACTCTGCAAAGTACATTCTCTCCCTCCCCGATTTCTCCTTTTACTAAAGCAAGATGATGCTCTCCTGTAATGTCATTAACATATCCATGAATCTTAAATTCTCCATACTGTGTTGGAAGATCTGCCACCGCCTCTTCTTTTACATGCTTTTCATGAATTCTTAAATAATCCTGCAGATCTTTGATTGTGATAAATGTAAGATGATACTTACGAGCCAGCTCCCAGAGTTCTGATGTACGCATCATCGTTCCGTCTTCTTTCATGATCTCACAACATACACCACATTCTTTCAGTCCCGCCAGTCTTACAAGATCTGTCGTTGCCTCTGTGTGACCGTTACGCACAAGTACACCGCCTTTTTTTGCCACCAACGGGAATACATGGCCCGGTCTTCTGAAATCTTCTGGTCTTGATGTATCATCCACACATTTCATCATCGTATATGCACGTTCTGCTGCCGATATACCGGTTGTTGTATCTACGTGATCAATCGATACCGTAAATGCTGTTTCATGATTATCGGTATTTTCTGAAACCATCTGTGGAAAATTAAGCTTTGCTGCCAGTTCTGCGCTCATCGGCGTACAGATCAGCCCCTTTGCATGCGTTGCCATAAAATTAATATTTTCCTGGGTCGCAAACTGAGCAGCACAGATCATGTCTCCTTCATTTTCTCTGTCCGGGTCATCTGTAACAAGAATGATCTTTCCATCTTGTAAATCCCGGATTGCCTCTTCTACTGTATTATATTGATACTTTTGTTCCATCTGTTCTTCCTCCGTTATTCTTTTTCTGTTGCTGTATATTTAAAATCCAAATTCTTCCAGAAACTCCATTGTAATTCCTGTTTTTTTCTCATGTTCCAATTTGGACTCTTCTTTTTTTTCAATCCCCATTAATTTTTCTACATATTTTCCGATTATGTCATTTTCCAGATTCACAAGATCTCCGGATGCTTTTTTCAGAAGTATCGTCTCTTCCCCTGTATGTGGAATGACTGATACCTGAAACCCTTCATCGTCTACCTTCGCAACCGTCAGGCTGATTCCATCGATGCAGACAGACCCCTTTTCCACGATCAGATCTAATATCCGCTGTGAAGTTTTAATGGATACCCAGACTGCATTTTCCTCTTGGATCATTGACCTGATAACTCCTGTTCCGTCAATATGGCCGCTCACAATATGGCCTCCGAATCTTCCATCCGCTGCCATTGCCCGTTCAAGATTTACATAACTTCCAATCTTACAATTTCCAAGACTGCTCCTTCTGATCGTCTCTGCCATGACATCTGCCGTAAATCCGTCAGGCTGCAGGGAAGTGACTGTCAGACATACTCCATTTACCGCAATACTGTCTCCGATCTTCGTACCTTCCAGTACTTTTGCTGCCTTCACCGCCAATACCCCTGAATTCCCATTCAACTGAATATAACGGACTTTTCCCACTTCTTCTACAATTCCTGTAAACATAATTCCTCCTGTTCTTTTCTTAAGACGTGACAGGTAATTTTCAGGTCTTCTCCAATCTGGCAGATATCCTTGAACTTTAGTACCGCTGCCTGAGACGGAAGCTCTATCCCAATTCCATCCACCGGAGTCCGGCTTCCTGTTCCGCCAAAGATTTTTGGTGCAATAAATGCCTGCACCTCCTGGACAACTCCGGCCTGTAGTGCACTGTCATTTAAAGTTCCTCCACCTTCCAGTAAAATGCTGTCGATATTTTCTTTTCCCAGATACTCCATCAAATGCTTCAGATTAACATGTTTTTTCATATCCGGACAAAATACGGTTTCTACTCCCATTGTCCGCAAAATTTCTTTTTTCTTCTCTACGTTTTCCGGATCTGCATAGGCTACAATCGTCCGATACTCCCTCGCACTTTTTACGATCTGGCTGTCCAGTGGAATTCTTAACTTACTGTCACAGATAATCCTGACCGGACTTTTAAGCCCTTCTACCCGGACATTCAGCATTGGATCATCAGCAAGTACCGTTCCTATCCCGACCATGATTCCCATATACCGATGACGCATATACTGTACTTCTCTGCGTGCGGCTTCTTGGGTGATCCATTTTGAAGCTCCTGTCTTTGTTGCAATTTTCCCATCCAGCGTCATTGCATACTTCATAACTACATATGGTGTTTTGGTCGTTATATAATGAAAAAATATTGGATTTAATTCATCACATTTGTCCTTCATAAAATCTTTCACAACCGCTACACCGGCATCTCTTAATATCTTCGCTCCCTTTCCTGCCACTTTCGGATTTGGGTCTCTGGATCCAATCACTACTTTTTTTATCTTCTGCTCTAAAATTGCTTCCGTACACGGCGGCGTCTTTCCATAATGACAACATGGTTCCAATGTAACGTACAGCGTTGCCCCTTCGGCTGATTCAGTAAGAGAAGCAATTGCATTTCGTTCCGCATGCAACTCTCCACATCTGACATGATAGCCTTCGCCGATAATACGTCCATCCTTTACGATGACCGCTCCGACCATCGGATTAGGATTCGTCCATCCTTCTCCTTTTTTTGCAAGTTCTATTGCGCGTTTCATATAATCCTGGTCTGTCACATACATTCCTTCTTTCTTTTTATCTCAATCGAGAAGACTCCCACCTCTTCTGATGATGAGTAATAGCAAATTTGTCTCACGGACGTTCGACTTAAACTTAGAACAAAACCCCTGCAGATGATCTACAGGGGTTTTGTTCACTGGTACTTTAATCACAACTTCATGACTAATTATCTGCGAAAGTAAAAAAGCTCTGAAATGGTCTACCATCTCAGAGCCTCGATACCGCATTCATAACTAAAACTATACGTACCGTCTTCTTCTCTCATCCAGACTATACTGTCGGCTTCGGAATCTCACCGAATCATGCCTCTCGGCTCGCGGGCTTTACCGCCGGTAGGGAATCTCACCCTGCCCTGAAGATTTCTATCTTTTTTTGTATAATAATACTTTATTGCTTATTTGTAAAGAATTTTTTGACTTTTGAGAATTATTTCGCAAAAATCCATAAATTTCGCTTTATTTTTCACTGCATATTTTGTTGAAACACTTTTTCTTCTTCCAGAAATAATACGGTATTACGAATAGAAGTGTTCCTCCCCATGCAATCGGATAACTGATCAGCAAAATCTCCACCCTATGATAAATCGGAGTCAGAATCATAACCCACGGGAGTCGTATTAAAAACAATCCTCCAAATGTAAATATCGTAGGCCACAGTACATCTCCGACTCCGCGAAGTCCACCGTCCAGGTTTTCAAGCAGAATGCTGAGCAGATAACTCGGCACCAGGAACCGAAGCATATACACGCCTATGTCAATCACCTTCGGATCTGTTGTAAACATATGATACATAGGCTCACAAAATGCATACAATGTAAAGATGATCATACCTGTAAATACATAAGAAATACCAATGTTTACCCGGATACTCTTATATACCCGGTCCCACTTACCTGCGCCATAATTCTGTCCGACAAATGTTGTGACCGCCGCTCCCAGTGCACTGGATACTGTCCAGAAAATCAAATCTAATTTTCCATAAGCTGCCCATCCTGCTGCAGTATCCGTTCCAAAGCTATTGATTGATGCCTGAATGACTACATTGGTCACTCCATAAGCGCATGCCTGCAGAGCTCCCGGTATACCGATTTTCAACTCTCTTTTTAGAACATATGCTTCCATGCGAAGTTCTCTGAATTGTAGTTTCATAGAATCATAGTCTTTTGTCAAAGACCAGGTCACAAAAAATGCGCTGACACACTGGGAAAATACGGTTGCCAGTGCTGCTCCGGCAATTCCCATTTTTAATATAACTACCATGAATATATCCAGACCTATATTCAGTACGCAACAGACCACCAGATAAAGAAGCGGTCTTTTGGAATCTCCGACTGCTCTCATAATCGCCGCTCCCATATTATAGACCAGCGTAAATAAGATTCCCATAAAATAAATGCGTAAATATGTAGTTGATGATGCCATCATATCCTGTGGAGTGTTCATGATCTTAAGCAGCCATGGTGTCAGCACTGCTCCCACTACAGATATTACGAGGCTGACCACAATGGAAAATAAATATGCAGTATGAAGTCCTGTATGTAGTCTTCCTTTGTCTTTCGCTCCGTAATACTGCGCAATGACAACTGCCGCTCCATTTGCCAGTCCATTAAAAAATGTAACAACAATCGTTGATAAAACAGCCGCCGGACCGCCTACGCTGGCTAATGCCGCCTTCCCCACAAATCGTCCGACGATAACCGTATCCACGGTTGTATATAATTGTTGGATTAAAATTCCCAGCATGATCGGGAAGAAAAATATCAGAAGCTGCTTCCAGATAATCCCCTCCGTGATCGTATTTTCTTCTATTGTTTTTTTCCCCAAGTTTTTTCCTCTCTTACTTGTAAGTTCTTAGCATGTCTAGATTTTCAAGATTTTCGCATATTTGAATGGTATAATCTCTCTGAGCAGTTTCAACATAAGCTTGCTCTTTATGCATAAAGTTTACAATATCATTTTTACTCTTCTTTCCGAGTTTCTCTATTACAACATCTAAAATATCTTTCTCCTCCTTAGACAAAGCCGGGAAAGTCCTTGGTCTTCCTCATACAAGGTAGTGGCTGTTTCTAAATATTTCCGATATGCCTCTGATGATATATTATCTTTGGCATCATTCAATAGAGACAAGAACAGATGTTAAAAATCCTTCTTTTTTCCTATATGCATCTTTCAATCGTATATCAAATTCACTTTTCCGTCAATAAACTCATATTTTAGGAGGAAAAACTTTTTGATAAATTAGAATTATAATGCTACAAAAATTATGCTATAATATCTCTAATAATTATCCAGAGAGGTTTTCACTATGATCGTTCTTAATCTGAAAGCAAAGGTCTGTATGTCCCACCTGCTTTTAAAACCAACATTTGATACTTTTTCCCTGATTGAGGGAGAAGTAACTACTTTTAACCGCTTCCAGGTAGATGGTAGAATCCATAAAGACTTTTTTGATGAAGCTTTTGAAAAGGAGTATTCCACCTGGGGAGAAGTGCGCGATTTTTTCTTCCAGGTAATCCGTGGAAAGAAAACTCCGTTAAATTTCAAATTCATATTATCTCTAGCAAAAGATCAGTTCGAATCCTTTCTCACTGAGCATGATCTGACCTACCGCCCTGCGGAAATCCAGGGACTGTATCTTAATTTCCGCTATGACGGACTGGCACTTCAATGTATCACCGGGACTTCCATGAATACATTTACCATGGATAAAAGCATAGAAAAAGCCTGGGACGAATATGTCCAGAAATTCTTTGCCAGTCAGGAGCTTGATTTTGATATGGAATAGTTTTGATATATGATTATAAAAACTCCTTCCACAGTTTTATCCAGGGAAGGAGTTTTTCTTACATCTTGGCTTCAATTCCATTTATTCAATACTCTTGAGTGATTCTACCATATCAATCTTCTTCAATTTAAAATACATAATTCCATTTACGATCAATGAAAACAGAATTGTAAATAGCAGACTGTACATGTAACTTGAAAAGTTAATATTTCTTCCGAACATGGCTGTGTCTACTTCCACCGTATCAATGATAAAGGCATGCAGGAATTTTCCAAGCACCACTCCTACCGCCGCTCCGATGAATGTCAAAAGTACATTTTCACGATATACGTGTTCTGCCACTTCCAGATCATAAAATCCTAGCACTTTCAAGGTCGCCAGTTCCCTCTGCCGCTCCGTGATATTAACAGTATTAAGGTTATATAGTACGACAAATGCAAGCATTCCTGCAGAAATGATCAGTACTACAATAACCAGATTCAGACTTTTTAGCATATCGTCCAACTGTTTTTCAATATCACGCATATAGCTGACACTAAGCGCTCCGTCCTGGGTCAGAATGTCTTCACCAATCTTGTTGTAGTCTTCCTGCGTATCTCCTTTTTGTCCTGCAAAGAAAATACTGTTATATTCCGGATTCTCACCATACACTTTTTCATAATAAGAAGGAGTGAAGAAAATATAGTGTCCCATATAGTTCTCGCAGATATGAGCAATTTTTACTTTCTTGTTACCATTCTCTTCGTCTTTAATTTCAATGGTATCCCCTGCTTTTGCATTCAAAAGCTTTCCGGTTTTCTCAGAAATAATGACACCTTCATCATCAAGCGTATATTCCTCTTTTGATTTCCGGTCGTGGAAATCAAAATAATCTTTTACGTCTTTCGGTTCCGAAAATACGACCTGATAAGTATCACGTTTATTCTTTCCATTGACAAGTGTTACATTCTTCATGCTGGTCTGCATATAATGACTGATGTCCGAATCGTCCTTCATATAATCCAGGAGATTCTGTCTTGTCTCATCTGAAATGTCTTCTTTCAGGTAGACACTTCCATCATACATCTGAATATCCCGGAACTGCAGTTCTGCAATTTCATAACAGGAATCTTTGATTCCATATCCAACCAGCATCAATCCCATACAACCGCCAATTCCAAAAACTGTCATAAAGAAGCGTTTCTTATATCTGGTTAAGTTACGGATACAAGACTTCCACGTGAAACTTAAATGTTTCCAAATAAATTTTATTCTTTCTAAGAAAACTCTTTGTCCATTTTTAGGTGCCGGTGGGCGCATCAGTACTGCCGGCTGTGCTACAAGTTCTTTGTAACATGCAAAAAATG
The DNA here is from genome assembly GCF_900290215.1 of Dorea sp. Marseille-P4042. NCBI lineage: Bacteria > Bacillati > Bacillota > Clostridia > Lachnospirales > Lachnospiraceae > Dorea > Dorea sp. Marseille-P4042. The sequence continues at coordinate 859,937 of NZ_OLMI01000002.1, forward strand.
TTGCTGCCATTGTACATACAATTGCTGCCGCCGCTGCCATCCAGGCATAGATCCATTGGTATGGGACCAGAATATGTGTAATATGCTGATATAATATTCCATATGCATAGACAATGATATATGGCAATATCTTTTCACCGATCAGCACACCCAATACACTGCCGCCTGCTGTCGCGATCAATGCATATCCAAGATATTTCTTCGCGATGGACATCTTGCTATATCCAAGTGCTTTCATGGTTCCGATTGCGGTTCTTTGCTCTTCTACCATTCGCGTCATGCTGGTCAGACTAATCAGCGCCGCGACAAGAAAGAATAATACCGGGAAGACACGGCCAATCGCACCTAGACGCTCCGCGTTTTCTCCGTACCCGGAATACTCAGTCAAAGTATCACGGTCATAGACATACCAGGTTGGTTTTTCGATGTCCTGAATCTTTGCCTCTGCGTCCGCAATTTTCTGTTCACCTTCTGCAATCTTCTGGGCAGCCTCTTCTTCACCACTGGCATACTCAATTTTTGCCTCTGCAACTTTCGCTTCATTTTCCGCGATTTCTGCTGCTCCTTCTTCCAGCTTCTTCTCCTGCTTTCGAATTTCAGTCCATCCGGACTGAATCTGGGCTTTTCCACTTGCAAGCTGCTGTGGAACACCATTTAAAGAAGCCTTCGCTGCATCAAGCTCTGACTTTGTCTGAGCCAGAGTTGCTGCAGTGTCATCAAGCTGCTTCTGGGCAGCATCCAGTTCGGCTTTACTCTCATCATATGTCTGCTGTTCAATGGAAATCTTCTGCTGCATGCCAGCTTCGTTTTCCTTAAGCTCGGTAAGCTGTCGTTCATATTGTTCTTTTTGCGCCTTCTGCTCTTCTGTAAGCTGATCCTCAGGTATTTGGTCAAATGCTGACAATTCAGAATTTACTGCCTCGATCCTCTGCTGAATTTCCGTCAATGTCTGCTGGTCTGCCTGAATCATCTGCTGAAGCGCTGCAAGTCCTTCTCTTCCAGTCTGGATTTTCGCCTCAGCTTCCGGTTTCGCAGCCTCATATTGTGCAAGTCCGGCTTCATATTGATCCTCACCTTCCTGAAGCTGTGCAAGTCCGGCATTATATTGATTCTGTGCCTGTTCCAGTTCTCTTTCTTTTTTGCTCAATGTATTCTTAGCACTGGCAATCTGCTTTTTACCACTGGTAATCTGTGCTTTTCCATTCGTCAACTGCTCCTCGGCGTCTGCTATCTTAGCCGCCGCATCTGCAAGTTCCGAAGCTGCGTCCACTCTGCCCTGCTCCAGTTCTTCTCTCGCCTCGTCAATCTTCTCTTGTGCTTCATTTACCAGCTCCTGCTTTCGAATTTCAGCACGTTCGTCCGTAATATCTTCGATCTGATCCAGGACTTTCTCTACTTTCTTATCATATCCGTCCGTAAATGCCACTTCATTTTTTGCACCTTTGACCTGTACATATACTTCCGTGTATACGTCCATATCAAACGTCTCTTCCGGCACCATGACAAATGCACTGATAGTTCCGGTACCAATCGTTGCACTTCCGCGTCCATAAGAAATGTACATCGGACTGCTGCAAAGGCCGACAACTTTCAGCGTATCTGTCGTCAGAGTATCTGTAACCTCATCAGACGTTCCGGAACGCAATTTAATTGTATCTCCGACCTTATATCCTGCATCCTGGTCTGCCAGACATTCCCCTGCTTTTTGGGGCATCCGGCCGTCACTTAACTTCACTTGATTCATCTCATCCTGTAAAGATATCACATGCAGAACTTTTTGTTTCTTATCTACGATCTGCATGAAGTCCGCGCTGTACGCGCCCTCTGCATGTTCTACTCCGTCGATTTTCAAAATCGCGTCCACATCGTCCTGTGTCACGCCATATGTACTGAGCGCTTTGATATCCATAAGATTGCTTTCATCAAAATATGCATCTCCCGTCAGTCTCATATCCGGCTCCGATGCACGAATTCCTGAGAAAAATGCAACGCCCAGTGCCACTATAAATAAAATAGACAGAAATCGCCCCGGGCTCTTCTGGATCTCCATATAAAAATCTTTGCTCGTTGGTTTCATTTTCATATGTAATGCCTCTCTTTACCACTCAATCGTCTCGACTGGAACTGGGTGTTCGTTCACTGTCATCTCTGATACCATACCATTCTTTATCTTAATGACACGGTCCGCCATTGGCGCAATTGCAGAGTTGTGCGTGATCAGAATTACGGTCATCCCCTTTTCCCTGCAAGTATCCTGAAGAAGCTTCAAGATTGCTTTACCTGTATTGTAATCCAGCGCTCCTGTCGGCTCGTCACACAACAAAAGCTTCGGATTCTTTGCAAGCGCTCTTGCAATGGAAACCCTCTGCTGTTCTCCACCAGATAGCTGCGCCGGAAAATTATCCAGACGCTCACCAAGTCCTACATCTTCCATAACCTCCTGGGCATCCATAGGATTCTTACAGATCTGAAGAGCTAATTCTACATTTTCAAGAGCAGTCAGGTTCGGGATCAGATTATAAAACTGAAATACAAAACCAATGTCATCTCTTCTATATGCTGTCAATTGTCTCGGTGAATACTGTGCAATATCTTTTCCGTCTACGATCACACGCCCGGAGCTTGCCGTATCCATTCCTCCAAGAATATTCAATACTGTCGTCTTTCCGGCACCACTTGGGCCTACCACAACCGCAAATTCTCCCCTCTCAATCTGGAAATCAATACCGGCTGCAGCCATAATCTGCACCTCGCCCATCTGATATATTTTCTTCACATCCTCAAGGGATACAAAACTACTCATAACTTTCCTCCACTTCCTCCGTTGACACCCAATCCTCTTCCCTTACCGTTTTTTCACCTTTCCCTGATTCAGCCATCATTGCTAATTCTGCTTTCATTCTATCATAATCTTTCATATCCAAAATCACGTACTCACCTCTGCCATTTTTAGTCAAAAATACCGGAGCACCTTCACTTGTTTCTTTTAAAACTTCTGTATAATTTCTCAAATCAGAAATTGGTTTTATATTTGGCATTTTCACCGCTTCCTTTCAGTTCTTTTTCTTAGTATAACAATTCTTTTTCTTCTTTACAATTAAATTCACACGTTAATTTTACAGCAGTAAAAAAAATAAGATCATAATGCATTTCAGCTCCAAGTACTTTATACTATGATTAAGAACTACTAATGTCATTTTTCTATAAATTATAAAGATTGGAGTTTGCCATGGAATTACTTATGAACAGTCAGAAAGAATGTCAGCAACTGGAAGTATACGGGGAATATTTGAAGAAAATACCAGAACTGCTGAAACAATTAGAAACTGTTGAGAAAATGTATCAGAAAGCTGTGTTAGAAGAAGCCATGCTGAAAGACAAGCCTCTTGATAATCACAGTGTCCAGCTCTATGCAGAACGCCTGCGCAGAATCAAAGAACAATGTGAGATTCGCTCTGCAGACATCTGCCAGCAATGCACACTTATCCTCGAACTCAAAAGCCAGATAGAAGCCGAAAGTAGTGTATTGAAAGCGTTGCAAGAGTAAACATACAAAAATACAGGTCATTCTATCCTCCCAGAGCGGAACATTCCGCTGAGCCTATTAAAACAGTTCGAGTGCAAGCAATGGCTTTCACTCGAACTCTAGTCTCATCTCCCTCGCTCTGTAGTCGGATAGAATGACCTGTATTTTTCCACTTCTTTCGGCGCATAACTTGTGAAAAGTTCCAGTTCGCCAATAACTATAAAAAATCCAGACTATTTTTCTCGACTTCAGAGCGATGTAAATGAGACTGTAGGAAAAGTGAAAGTCTTTACTTGCACTTTTTCTGCTTTATCAGGCTCATTGTAATGTCTCGCTCTGCGGAGGATAAAATAGTCTGGATTTTTATTATGTTATATAATTTCAACTGAACTTTTCAAAAATTACTCCCGTCCATCGAAGCAATACGTACATACCTGACTTGGATCAATTCCAATAGACTCTAAAAGATCATCCAGTCTATGGTATCTTAGTGACGTAAAGTTCTGGATTCTTCGAATTTCTTCGATCATATTTGCATAGCGGTCGGAGCATGGATCTGAATACTCTTTTAATACCTCTGCAGATACTTCTCCGCCTTCCTGCTCCTGAATGACTCTTCTCGTGATCAGATCCATCTCGGATTTCGATCTCGAGAAGTTCAGGTATTTACATCCATAAAGAAGCGGTGGACATGCCGGGCGGATATGCACTTCCTTCGCTCCGCTTCTATATAAAAACTCTGTTGTCTCACGAAGCTGTGTTCCACGAACGATCGAGTCATCGATCAAGAGTAATTTCTTGTCTTCGATCAGAGCCTGTACAGGGATCAGCTTCATTCTCGCGATCAGGTCACGCTGACTTTGGTTGGTCGGCATAAATGATCTCGGCCATGTCGGTGTGTATTTGATAAATGGTCTTGCATACGGAATTCCTGATTCATTTGCATATCCGATTGCATGAGCAATACCTGAATCCGGCACACCTGCTACAATATCCGGATGCACACTATCTCCATCACGCTTTGCCAGCATACTTCCGCAACGGTAACGCATTTCCTCAACATTTACCCCTTCATACGCAGAAGTCGGATATCCATAGTATACCCACAGGAAAGAACAGATCTTCATCTTGCCAGTTCTTGCCGGGCGTATTTCTTCTACTCCCTCCGATGTCACATAGACGACCTCGCAAGGTCCCAGTTCCTTATAATCGGTATAGCCCAAGTTAATATAAGCATGACTTTCAAATGAAAGACAGTAAGAATCATCCTTCTTACCTATCACAAGAGGTGTTCGCCCATACCTGTCCCTTGCACCATAGATTCCTTCTTTTGTCATGACAAGCATCGTCATAGAACCATCTACAACGTCCTGTACATATTTGATTCCTTCTACTATGGATTCTTTCTCACAGATTAGCGCCGCCACAAGCTCTGTCACATTGATCTGCCCGTTAGTCATTTCCTGAAAATGTGAATGATCCTTCTCAAACAAACCTTTTAACAGTTCCTCATAGTTATTAACTTTTCCGACTGTTGTGATTGCAAAGCTTCCAAGGTGTGACTGAATCAAAAGTGGCTGCGGATCATAATCGGAAATACAGCCAATTCCAAGATATCCTTTCATTTCTGACACATCATGATCAAACTTTGTACGGAATGGAGAATTCTCTATATTATGAATGGCACGGTAAAATCCATCCTCTCCATAAACTGCCATTCCTCCTCGTCTTGTACCAAGATGTGAGTGATAGTCTACTCCGTAAAATAATTCCAGGACACAGTCCTGCTTTGATGCTACACCAAAAAATCCTCCCATGGCGACCTCCTTATATACTCTTTTGTTTTTATAACTATTTATTCCGTGCAAAAAAGTAACCCGGCAAAAGCCAGGTCACTCTTTTTACTTTAACATCTCACGAAGCTTCTGGTTGACCAGTCCGGGATTTGCTTTCCCCTTCATTGCTTTCATCGTCTGACCTACCAGTGCTCCAAGTGCCTTCTCTTTTCCACCCTTATAGTCTACTACAGCCTGTGGATTATCTGCAATAACTTTTTCGAGAACTTCTATAAGTGCTCCTTCGTCATTGACCGTTTTAAGCCCGTGTTCTTCAACATACTTTTCTGGATCTACATTTTCCTCGAACACATGATCAAAAACTTCTTTCGCCACCGAGCTGTTGATTGTTCCTGCATCTGCAAGCTCGATTAGTTTCGCAAGGTTCTCCGGTGTAAATGTAATATCTTCTGATTCCATGTTATGTTCTTTTAAGAGCCGCATCGTCTCCACCATGAGCCAGTTGGAAACTTTCTTAGGTTTTCCACATAAAGCAGTTGTTTCTTCAAAGATATCCGCCATATGTTTAGATTCTGTGAGGATTTCTGCATCATATTGTGGAATATCGAACTCTTTCTTGTAACGCTTTAATTTTTCCTCACGAAATTCCGGCTGTCGTTTCTTAACCCGGTCAATCCATTCCTGGCTGATAACAATCGGGACAAGGTCCGGTTCCGGGAAGTAACGGTAATCCTGTGCATCTTCTTTGGAACGCATTGCATGTGATGATTCTTTGTTGTCATCCCAGCGTCTCGTCTCCTGAACAACTTTCTTTCCGGCTTCCAGAAGCTCGATCTGACGCTCCCGTTCTCCTTCGATGGCTCTTGCAATTGCCTTAAAGGAGTTCAGGTTCTTCATCTCCGTTCTTGTTCCGAATTCACTGGTTCCTATTTCACGAACGGACAGGTTCACGTCCGCTCTCATAGAGCCCTCCTGCAATTTGCAGTCAGAAGCACCAAGATACTGAATCGTTGTACGAAGCTTTTCCAGATATGCAATAACTTCCTCAGAAGAGCGCATATCCGGCTCCGATACAATCTCCACAAGCGGTACACCGCTTCGGTTGTAATCTACCAGTGATGTATCGTCCCACTCGTCATGGATCAGCTTACCGGCATCTTCCTCCATATGCATTTCATGGATCCGTATTTTTTTCTTCGTATCGCCAACTTCAATCTCTACATAACCATTTCTTGCGATTGGTAAATATAACTGGGAAATCTGATAATTCTGTGGGTTATCCGGATAGAAGTAATTCTTACGATCGAATTTGCATACTCTTGTAATATCACAGTGAGTTGCAAGTCCGATTCCCATTGCATACTCTACTACCTGTCTGTTCAGTACCGGAAGGGAACCTGGCATACCAGTACATACCGGACATGTGTGGGTATTTGGCGCACCTCCGAACTGGGTGCTGCAACCACAGAAAATCTTTGTCTTTGTCGCAAGTTCTACGTGAACCTCAAGTCCAATGACTGTCTCATACTGCTTTGCCATAATTATCTTCCCTCCTTCACAAACTGTGGTGCTTCATAAGTTCTTGTCTGTTCAAATGTGTAGGCTGCCTGGATAATTTTTTTCTCCTGGAAGCAGTCTCCGATAAGCTGCATGCCGACCGGAAGACCTTTGGAATCTTTTCCTACCGGAATACTGATTCCCGGAAGTCCTGCCAGGTTCACGGAGATTGTGTAAATGTCACTCAAATACATTTTCATCGGATCACTTAAGCTCTTTCCAAGCTCTGGTGCCGTTGTCGGAGCCGCCGGAGCCACGATCATATCATATTTTGCAAATGCTTTGTCAAATGCCTGTTTAATCAGTGCCTTTGTACGAAGTGCTTTCAGATAGTAAGCATCATAATATCCAGAGCTTAATACGAAAGATCCAAGCATGATCCTGCGCTTTACTTCTGCTCCGAATCCTTCGGAACGTGTCTTTTTGTACATGTTGTGAAGTCCTTCGTATTCTTCTGTGCGGTAACCATATTTTACGCCATCAAAACGTGCCAGGTTGGAACTTGCCTCAGCATCTGCAATAATGTAGTATGCCGGAATCGCATATTTCACAAGACTTAAATCAAATTCTTCTACAGCTGCGCCTTTTTCTTCCAGGACCTTCACTGCATTTAAAATCTGCTCTTTTACGTCTGCGCTTAATCCATCCCCAAAGTAATCTCTCGGAATACCAATCTTCATACCTTTCACGTCGTCTGCCAATGCCGAAGTAAAGTCATATTCCCGCTCCACGGAAGTACTGTCTTTTACATCATGAGAAGCGATTGTCTCAAGGATAGTCGCACAATCTGTCACATCTTTCGCAATTGGTCCGATCTGATCCAGCGAAGAACCGTAAGCAATCAGTCCGTACCTGGATACCGTTCCATAAGTCGGTTTAATCCCCGTTACACCACAAAATGAACTCGGCTGACGGATCGATCCACCTGTATCAGAACCAAGTGCATAAGCGCACTCACCTGCTGCCACTGCTGCGCAGGAGCCGCCTGAAGAACCGCCTGGCACATGTCCCAGATTCCATGGATTTCTTGTCACTCCATAATAAGAAGTCTCGGTTGTACTTCCCATGGCGAATTCATCCATATTCGTCTTTCCGATTATGACTGCACCGGCTTTTTCCAAGTTCAAAACTGCCTCCGAAGTAAAGGTTGGAACAAAATTTTCCAGAATTTTGGAACTGCAAGTTGTTCTCATCCCTTTCGTGCACATATTATCCTTGATTGCCACCGGAACACCTGCAAGAGGACTCAGAAGTGTTCCGTCATCGATCATCTTCTGAACTTCTTCGGCACGCTTTAATGCACCCTCTTTATCAATGGTCACATAGCTGTGCACATCATTCTCTACCTTTTCAATCTGATCCAGATATGCCTGCGTGGCTTCCGTAACTGAAATTTCTTTTGCTTTTATTTTCTTTCCGAGTTCCACTGCTGTCAGACTCCTAATATCCATAACTCGTCTCCTCCTATCCGATCGTCTTCGGCACCTTGAAGCTCTGATCCTTCATAAGCGGTGCATTTGCCAATGTATCACTGCTGCCATCACCATTTATCACAACGTCTTCGCGAAATACATTATTCACCGGAAATACATGAGACATCGGTTCAATTCCATCCGTGTCAAGTTCATTTAATACATCAATGTAGTCCAACATTTTTTCCATATCTGCCTTGGCTTCTTCTTTCTCTTTCTCTGAAAGTTCCAGCTTCGCCAGAATACCCACATACTCAATGGTCTCGTCTGAGATTTTGTTTGCCATTTTAAGCACCCTCCTGTCTGCCAGTTATCTTACATCTTAATTCTTATCTTTAATAATTGTAATATTCATAATAATCCGTCGTTGATATATGCTCGCTTGGAGTCAGTCTGAGTTCCATATTGTCATCTAATGTAATCTGCGCATTTTTCGGAAGAACAAGATTCTTATATTCTTTTCCGTCTGTGCAATTCTCGCCCAGATACAGATCTTTTGTCTCCATAGATTCACCATATTCTGTATAAATATCAACGTCCACACTGCCTTCTCCACTGACCAGTATGAGATCATACACCCCTGCCGGAAGGTCAGGACCTACGGTCAGGTCTTTTTTTACTACCAAAGGCTCTTGTCCTGCCAGTGGATTATTTTCATAAAGAATGTTTTCTGTCTGCGCATTATCTGAATAAAGTGTAATCGTTGTCTGTGAAGAAATGTGAACAATCGCTCCATTGTATAATCTTAAGTCATCCAGATAATCACCGTCTGTCCGCCCTGCATATTCATAAAGGTAAAATCCACTGTCCCAGTCATCAACCTGGACCGTATCGTAATCATAAGATACATCCGCCTGATAATTTCCTTCCGGAATGTGCACACCGACCACATAGTCACCACTGGTCAGCTCAAAACTTACACTCTCACCATCTGCCGGAAGTTCTTTTGTCACATTTTCATACGGGTCACTTCTTGTATAGTCTTGTGTATTCTCCTGATATCCGCTGATTACATCATCTAAAATATCACTGACCATCGGTTGGAAAATACCCAAAAATACATTGAAGATGACAATGACTGCTATAATCTTACTGATGATCCTTCCCGGCTTTTTCTTCTTACCGACTTTCTTACGCCCTGTACTTCCTGTATTTCCAGAGTAAGTAGTTGTACTCCCCTGCCAGGACCGATCCTGCTGCCAGTTGTTATTTTTTTGCCTCCCCTGCCAGGACTGTCTCGGTGTATTCGGCTTCGGCTGTTTCTCCGGTTTTTCATTCTTGCCATAATGCACATGAGTCAATGGTTCATGATCACATTCACTTTGGTTTATTCGATAATTTTTATCGGATTTGTTATTGTCTAATCCACACTCCGTACAGATTCCATTACTATTCAGTTTTCCTCCACATAAAGAACATCTCTTTCCAAACATAGCTTCTTCCATCCTTTCTTCTCATTTCGCTCCCGGGTGGTTAAGCAGGTACATTTCCACTTTTATGGGGGAGCATAGATGAGAAGAACTGTCTGAGAATTCTCTATGGCTCCAGTCTGCTTAAGTCTCTTGGGAATAATGTTGTTTCTCTTACATTATCCTCCCCAAGCAGCTGCATCGTCAAGCGTTCCAGTCCAATTCCCAGTCCTCCGTGTGGCGGCATGCCATGTTTAAATGTAGCAAGATATTGATCCATACCTTCTGTCGTCATGCCTCTTGCTTCAATCTTCTTTAGAAGTGTCTGATAATCGTGGATTCTCTGACCTCCGGTCGTAATCTCAAGGCCACGGAAGAGAAGATCAAAGCTCAGTGTATATTTCGGATCCTCCGGATCGTCCATCGCGTAAAATGGACGCTTCTTTGACGGATAGTGCGTAACAAATACAAAATCGCTGCCCCACTCTTCTTTTGCATATTTTCCGATCAGTACTTCTTCCTCTGGTTCCAGATCAAATGGGTTACGCATCTTGTGATTATATTTCTCAGCTACCAGCTCTTTGATCTCACTGAATTTTACTGCCGGAATCTGATCTGCTTTCGGAAGTTCCACATTCAGAATCTTCAGTTCTCTGGCATAATCTTTTTTTAAAAGTTCCATGGCATACTGGAGAAATCCTGTCTCCATTCCCATAATATCCTCAAATCCATCAATATAGCCCATCTCGAAGTCCAGACTCGTATATTCGTTCAAATGTCTCTTCGTATTATGCTTCTCAGCACGGAACACCGGCGCCGTTTCAAATACCCGGTCAAACACACCGACCATCATCTGTTTGTAGAACTGAGGACTTTGCTGGAGCACTGCCGGACGGTGGAAATATTCCAGCTTAAATAAGTTTGCACCACCTTCTGCACTTTTGGCTCCAATCTTCGGTGTATGAATTTCGGTAAATTCCTGACTATATAAGAAATCACGAAATGCTCTTGTCAATCCTTCCTGAATCCGGAATTTTGCACGCTCCCTGATATTTCTAAGAGAAATGGAACGATAATTTAACTTTGCCTCCAGAGAAGTGTTTAATTTCCACTTGGAAATTGCAAGCGGCATCATCTCATCTTCCGGCTGACTTAAGATTTTAACTTTTTTCATGCGGATTTCAATGCCATTCGGCGCTTTTTCATTCTGCTCAAGCACCCCTTCGACTTCAAGCGTTGATGCTTCTTTGATTTCTTTCAGATCAAATGTGGCACTGCCTTCTTCGTATACACACTGGAGCAGGCCTTCTCTTTTTCTTAAGATTACAAATGCAACTGTACCCATATCACGGATTGTATGCACTGCACCATTGACTTTTACTGCCTCGCCGGTCTTTGCATTTAAAAGTTCTGTAATCTCCAATGTATCTTTTTTCTTTACGCCTGTCTGGTATTCCATGACTGTTTCCCTCCTGTTAAATTTTGTTCCATTTTTATTACTCTTTTAATATTTTTCTTTCAGAAAGTATTTTCCTTAATGCAAAAAGTCCCGGAATACATAATCGTATTCCGGGACGGATTATCTTAATATCCGCGGTACCACCCGCTTTTGAACTCGTCTTTGAATTCATCTCTCGCACATAACGCGTGCCAGCGTACTGCTCTACTTGCAATTGCTGTAAATTTAAACCTAAATTGCTTTCGCTCAGTCTGCTCCAGAGTGTTCCCTATTGTTCCTTTCCCTCAAATGACGCTCTCAGTCGGTGGCGTCATATTCCTGTCAAGTTATCACGAACAGAGTCTCTTTCTCTGCATTTTCTATACTGTCTCTAAAAAGATGCTCTTATGTTAGCACATGTTTTTTTTCTTTGCAAGACATTTTTTCAACTTTTTTATGTTCTTTTTTTTCTTTTCCTTTCTTTCAATCTTCTCTTAGACAATTCCTCTCAAAGCTGGCTGTGGATTACTGTTGAATTTCCAGCTGATATAATACACAAGTGCATCAATAAACTGCGCATTTCCAGGACATTTCTTCGCACCAAATCCCATGATCTCCACCATATATTCCCGGTTGTTCTGCCACCCCACTTCTACAACCTTCCGGATTGCCCGCTCTACTTTTCTTGGCGATTCGTCATAGATCTGTCCAATAACAGGATAAATATCAGCCATAATGCACAGCGGCTCTCTCATGTACTGATCCGCCAGTCTGACCGCCACTGGTAAATATGTATACCCTTTATATTTTGGCGTAATATTGCATTTCGATAAAACTTGTAGTGTTGCATCCTCCATGTTACATTCCCCCTGATTCTGTAGTTGATTTGAAAAAATGCACTTGCTATAATACTTACATAAAGTATTATATCCAACTACTAAGCTAATTACTTAACCGAAATTTACGACTTTTTTTCAACATTATTTTATAAATGGTCAGTTTTTTGTCCATTATTCCAGCAAACAAAAAAGAGGGGAATTTGAGACAAATATGACGAAAAATGTATTATTGGACTGTTTTGTCCAGAATCTGGAAAAAGAACGTTTAAATCTCGGAATGACACAGGCAGAATTTGCATCCAAACTGGAAATTTCGGTGTCTACTTACAAAAATATCATTTCTCGGAGGACTGACAAAATTGATATCATGATCGCCATGCAAATCTACAAACTGACAGGGCATTTTCTTTATGAGTTATTTGGAAATGATAATCCGGAAATGGAATGTCTGAAAAAGTTTCGTCTGCTAAATAATCGCCAGAAGGCATACATCAGTGGCAAGATTGATTTCGAACTGGAAATGATGAGTCACGAGCAGGATTCAGAAAATATGCTGGATGTTCTTGTACTGACCGGCAACATGGAAGATGGTATGGTACTGGATTCTGCGAATGAAGAACGTATCTACTGTCCGGAATATATTAAGAAATATGGTGAACGCCTGCATTGTGGCATTCGCATTACTTCCAACCACCTTAATCCTGTGTATGTCAGAAATGATATCCTGGGGATTTCAAAGAAACCTCCGCGTGACGGTGACACCTGTATCCTGATCCACAAGCCGACCGGCCGCGCATTTATCCGCAAGATGCAACAGGGAAATCCTTGTCATCTGCTCCCGATCAACGGTTATGGCGATATTATCACAGTTGACCCGAACAATCATACCGATATGGTACAATGGTTAAAATTCGGAGTCGTGATTGCAGTCCTGCGACGCTAATTAATTTCAATTGATTGTTTTTTTAGCGAAAGCGCCACACAGATTCAAGGCTTTCTTTCGTCACCTGTCTGTGTGGCATTTTTATTATCTTAAGAGGTCGTATTCCTATCTATGTATTTGTTTTCCGTCTTGGAGTACACAATCTTCTGCGCTTTATAAAGGCTCTGATATCCGGACAGCAGATAACTGACCGCAATCACGGTACAAAAATACGGCATACCCGCAAATCCAAACAGCTCAAATGCGATCAGAAGGGAACTGATCGGACTGTTTGTCACAGCACAGAACACGCCTACCATCCCACACGCTGCACAGATATCTACCGGCAAGCCAAATATCGGTGCCAGTGCGGAGCCGAATGTTGCCCCAATAAACAGTGACGGGACTATCTCACCGCCTTTAAAACCAGAACAAAGTGTGATACATGTAAATAATATTTTCAGCAAAAATACCCACAATTTCTGAGATTCTGCAAAACTCTGCGCAATCGTACCTCCACCAAGTCCCAGATAGGTATCTGTTCCCGTAATCTTCCACAAAAGAACGACTGTCACACCTCCAACAAACACTCGAAGGTACGGATTCTGAAACCATTTTTTCAACTGCTTTTCAAAAATATGTAACATCACGCAAAACAGCGCTCCGGCAAATGCAAAACAGATTGCCAGAAGAATCGCTTTCCCCCACGCGATTCCATAAAAATTCGGTACTTTTTCTACGGGATACGGCGCAGTCAGTGTCCGAACTCCCATAAGGATTGAAATCCGCTCTCCGATAAATGCGGAGAACACGCACGGAACGAGCGCTGCATAATACATAATCCCGACGCTGATAACCTCCATCGGGAACAATGCTGCTGCCATCGGCGTTCCAAATAGTGCTGCAAAAGCTGCGCTCATACCCGCCAGCGTCATAATACGTTTATCACTCTCATTCAAATGTATCTTACGTCCTAGCCAGTTTCCGAGACTTGCCCCAAACTGAAGTGCCGCACCTTCCCGGCCGGCAGAACCTCCAAACAAATGCGTCAAAGCTGTTGCAATCAAAATCAATGGTGCCACTCTTCCCGGCATCGTATTCTGATCTGACCGTACTACCATAAGCACCATATCTGTTCCGGCATTCTTCTCTTGCCCCGTAACATGATAAAGAAAAACAATCATGAGACCTGCAAAAGGCAGCAGATATACCATCCACATATGCCCCATACGAAAGTCCGTTGCCCACGCGATCAGATTCGCAAATGCACTGGCGATGACACCAATCACACCGCCAATCACAATTGATAATAGAATCCATTTCACCAGACTCCCTAACAATATTCTCCACGCATGAAACATATGCATGAGCTCCTTCTTCACCTTCTCCATTTCCATCTCACTTCCTCTATTCCTGTATTGTTAAAATTATAAACGCACGGATTCAAAACTTGGCTATATGCAAATTTGAATTGCACCTATAATAACCAGTTTTTTATCCGTGCGCCTTATAAATACCTCACCTTATGAGCCTGACGGAATATATGGTCTAAGTACCCCGGCAACATTACTGATCGGCATTGTCTGAAGCCATACCCTTCCCGGTCCTGTAATCACGGTATTAAACAGTCCTTCGCCTCCAAAAAGCATATTCTTCACGCCCGGCACAGTCTGAATATCCATCTGACAACTGGCTGTCATTGCTGCAAGATGTCCCGTATCAATCACAATCTGCTGTCCCGGCTGCAGTTCATATTCCACTACATGTCCGTCAAATTCCGCAAATGCAACTCCCTGTCCACTGACTTTCTGAAGAACAAATCCTTCTCCTCCAAATAATCCGGAAGCCACTTTCTTATGGAAATGTACAGACAACTGTACTCCCGCTTCACTTGCCAGAAATGCACTCTTCTGGAAGATCATTTCCTGCCCCGGTCTGATGTTAAATGCACGAATCGATCCTGGAAAGCAAGAAGCAAATGCGATCATTCCGTTTCCTCCCTGTGCAGTGTAAATATTCTGGAACATCTTCTCTCCTGAGAACATTCTTCCTACAGCTTTCCCAATCCCTCCATTGGTCGTTGTCTCCATCTTCATGTTCGGAGACATCCAGGACATACCGCCCCCTTCCGTAATCATCCGCTCACCTGCTTCAAGCTGGCAGATCACAACCGGAAGAGTATCTCCCTGAATCTGATACCTCATATTTGTCATCCTCCTTTATATGGAATTTTATATAAGTGCCATTCGGTCTAACTGACACATATATTTGTCAATACGTATCTGGTCTGCCGCTGAAATCTGCTTACCAGAAAAATAATATGTAACCCGATCAGTTTTTGAAAATTCCTCTGCATCATTAGTCCCATTCTTCACACTGATCGTATCACACTCTTTTTCCATTCTACGGATTAATTCCCGAAGTGCTCCTTCATTTCCATCTACAAATTCTATCTTATTCGGGAAAATCTCCTGATAGCTCTCTTTGAAATAATTAAAATGGGTACAGCCAAGGACAAATGCTTTATATTCCTCTAATGGATAATCCTTCAGCGCCTCCTTAAGATACGGCACGATCTGATTCTGATCGAATATTTCCTGCTCTGCAAATCTAACCAGCTTTGGAAGCGCAACCAGATCTACCATATCACGCTTATCCACCCGGTCCACCAAGTGATGAAGCTTGTCTCCTTGAATTGTGATTGGTGTTGCTGCCACCAGGATTCTTCCCGGTCTGTCAGCATATTCTTCTACTGCTTTTTTCACTGCCGGTTCCATGCCCACAATCGGCAGTGGAAACTGACTTCTGTATTCTTTTGTGGCCACACTCGTAGCTGTATTGCAGGCAATCACAATCGCATCTACCTGCTTCTTGATCATAAATGCTATAATTTCGTCAATATATCCCCGGACTTGCTCTCTTGTTTTTTCCCCATATGGGACGTGCTCCTCGTCCGCATAATAGAGAAAATCTGCTTCTGGTATCATGCGAAGTGCACGGTGCAGAACAGACAGCCCACCCATGCCCGAGTCAAAAATACCTATTTTCATGATGTCACTCCTAGAACAATGAATGTGCCTTGGCACAATCAAGCTGTTTCTTCATTATAGCACAGAAAATTCCTTTGCAACTGGCTTTCTTTGATTTTTTAATGTTTTTGAAAAGATAAACGAGCCGAATATTACAACATAACAAATGACTGCCAATGGCGTTGAAAATGTAAAGCTATTCTCTGTTAATTTCCATAATCCTAATAAATTATTATTTAAGAAATGAATCACCACTGCAATCCATATAGTTGATGTCCGCTTATAAATCCAACACATAAAAATTGTATGGCTAATAAGCATAACAGACCGTCCAATAAAAAAAGTAATTGGAAGTTTAGTTATCATATAGTCTATCGGCAAATGAAAAAGCACTTCTATCGTTCCCAGGAAAAATATTGCTTTATAAACTCCATATTCTTTCTCCAGCAATGGAAACAAAAAATATCCCCACCCATATTCCTCGCCCAAGAATATAATAAATGTAAAGATAAACAGTGGCGCAAAACCAACTAGCTGTTTCACATCTGCCAATGGAACCTTTAATTGCGCTACATCTCCTGTTTTTAGATAATCACATACGAATTCCACTCGAACCATAAGGATAAAAATAGCAATATAAAGCAACGCATATTTCAATACTTCCTTAAACGAAACATTATAAGACAGACCTATATTGACCAAAATATTTTCCCCAATGGATTGTAAAAAGTAAATACTGCATAATGATTCAGCTATCATCAATATTTGAGATATAAAGACACTACTTGGAATAATAACGGATATTACAGTATATATCGTCATTCCTGCAAAACAAATTTTATAAAACCGAAAAAATTTATTGGATTCATTCTGACTTGATGCCCGTTGTTTTGCAAACAAAGTACTCATGGTTGGTAAAAGCATCAAAATATAACCTTCTGAGAACTTTTTTAAATGAAACACCTGATTATATAAAATCCCCAAAAAAATAAATAGAATTTCAAAACTAAACATGAATAATAAGAAATACTGTATCATTGACTTTTCTTTTTTATCAGTCATAATATTCCCCCCTTCCAACTCTATAAACTCAGTATACCATGGAAAATATTTAAACTACAATTTTATAAAAAGAAAAGCCACAAAACTAACCATATATCAGCTTTGCGACCAATCATAGTCGGAGTGACAAGATTTGAACTTGCGACCTCTACGTCCCGAACGTAGCGCTCTACCAAGCTGAGCCACACTCCGATATATCTTTAATTAAGTAACCGGATACTCATTCAAGTATCCGGCGCCCCTGCCAAGGAACTACGGATAGAGGACTCGAACCTCTACTAACAGAGTCAGAGTCTGCTGTGCTGCCATTACACCAATCCGCATTAGTGTGATGTTCTGCGTTATCAGCGAACAAATATTATTATACTTAATTCTGAAAAAAAGTCAATACCCTTTTTTTTATTTTTTCGCAATTTTTCACCAAATTTATATCTCTCATTTTCTAGCTGATATATTAGGAAATCTGCATCTATTGTGTGAAAATAAAAAGCGTCAATATTTACTCTTTCACCCTCTACGTCCCGAACGCAGCACCCGTATACGCAAAATGCTGAGTATCTCTTACGAAATACTCAGCATCAATAACTACGGATAGAGGACTCGAACCTCTACTAACAGAGTCAGAGTCTGCTGTGCTGCCATTACACCAATCCGCATTAATGTGACTTACTCTGCTGTTTTATTTGTCCAGCGAATATTAATTATACACGTATTCAAGAGAATGTCAATAGATTTTTTGCATTTTCCCTTTTCACATTTTCCCTTTTTCACCAGACATTTTTCAAATCGCTAATGGGGACGTAGCATTTTCACAAAATGCTACGTCCCCATCTACAATTTTACTGCAATTTACATTTCTTTGATTCTCTTGATTGCTGCTACTGTGTTTTCGTATGTTCCAAATGCTGTCAGGCGGAAATATCCTTCTCCGCTTGGTCCGAATCCTGAACCTGGTGTTCCGACTACGTTTGCTTTTTCAAGCAGATAATCGAAGAAATCCCAGGATGTCATTCCTTTTGGTACTTCTAACCAGATATATGGTGCATTCACGCCGCCGGATACGTTGTATCCTGCGTCTTTCAGTCCTTGTTTGATTGTTTTTGCATTGTTCATGTAATAAGCGACCTGATCTTTTAACTGAGCCTTTCCCGCTTCGCTGTATACCGCTTCCCCTGCACGTTGTACGATGTAAGGTGCTCCGTTGTATTTTGTTCCATGACGTCTTGCCCACAGGGAATGAAGCATCACGTCTCCGGATTTCAGATCTTTTGGAATAACGGTTGCTCCAAGACGTACTCCTGTAAATCCTGCATTCTTAGAGAAGCTTCGAAGCTCTATTGCGCATGTTCTTGCTCCTTCGCACTCGTAAATGGTGTGTGGTACGTCTGACTCGGAGATATATGCTTCATATGCAGAGTCGTAGATGATGACTGCTCCGACTCTATTAGCGTAATCTACCCACTCCTGAAGCTGTGCTTTTGTGATTGTAGAACCTGTCGGATTATTCGGGAAACACAGATAAATGATGTCCGGTGTCTCTTCCGGCAATACCGGTGCAAAGTTTGTTTCTTTTGTACAAGGCATGTAGATCACATTGCTCCATGTCTCTGTCTTTGCATCGTAAGTTCCGGTACGTCCTGCCATTACATTTGTATCAACGTACACAGGGTAAACCGGGTCACACACTGCAATCTTACTGTCTGCCGCAAAAATTTCCTGAATATTTCCTGAATCACATTTTGCACCATCAGAAATAAAGATTTCGTCTGCCTGAATGTCGCAGCCTTTATCTTGATAATCGTTCTTTGCCATGGCGCTTCTTAAAAATTCGTATCCAAGATCTGGTGCATATCCGTGAAATGTCTCGGCATGGCCCATCTCATCAACAGCCTTGTGCATTGCCTCGATAATTACCGGTGCAAGTGGCTGTGTTACATCACCGATTCCAAGTCGGATGATCTGCTTGTCTGGATTAGCTGCCTGATATGCTGATACTTTCTTTCCAATCGTTGAAAAAAGGTAACTTCCTGGTAATTTCAGATAATTTTCGTTTACTTTAAACATCTTTCTAGTCTCCTTTATTTATTCATTATGTGATATCTTACAATGTCGTTTCTATCCATTCTTACATGGCGTCTTACAATATCTTTCACAATCCATGGGACACATCAGCTTATTTCTCACCACCTATAGAGGCGGAGTCATCTCCCAGCTGATCTATCTCCCCGTCAAATACAACGGTCGCCGGACCTGTCATATAGACATGATTATCTTCTTCATTCCATTCAATCTGAAGATTTCCTCCCAGAAGACGGATTTCTACTTCTCGCTCTGTATATCCGTTTAAAATGCTCGCGACTGCTACAGCACATGCTCCGGTTCCACATGCAAGTGTCTCGCCGGATCCTCTCTCCCACACACGCATTTCCACGGTCTTTCTGTCGATAACTCTTGCGAATTCTGTATTAATCCGCTGTGGAAATCTCTCATGGTTCTCGAATTTCGGTCCGATTTTTTCAATGTCAAGTCCCTGTACATCATCAATGTAGACAACATCGTGAGGGTTTCCCATTGATACACCAGTCATATGATACTCTTTCCCGTCTACTTTAATCTGAGCATTTAGTACCCTATCAGTTTCATCGGAATACCCTTTCATTATAATCGGAATTTTCTCCGGGTCAAGCTCCGGTTCTCCCATATCAACACGTACCAGTGCAACTTTTCCATCTTTCACCGTCAGATCCAGATATTTAATTCCTCCAAGTGTCTCCACGGAAATGTGTGTCTTATCAGTCAGTCCGTAATCATAGACATACTTTGCAACACAACGGATTCCATTTCCACACATTTCTCCTCTGGAACCATCTGCATTATACATCTCCATTTCAAAATCAGCCACCTTAGACGGATTGATCATGATCAGACCGTCTGACCCGATTCCGAAATGTCTGTTACTGACAATCTTTGCCACCTCAGGTGGATTGTCGATTTTTTCTTTGAAACAATTTACATAAACGTAATCGTTCCCCAGACCTTGCATTTTTGTGAATTTCATTTTTATTATTTCTCCCATCTTTATTCATTCATAATGCTAAGTACCATCTCCGCTGTCTCTACGATATTCGTTCCGCTGTCCATACTGTTCTTCTGAAGATACCGGTGTGCCTCTTCTTCTGTCATATTATTTCGCGCCATCAGCAATTCTTTTGCTTTTCGGATCAATGCTTCCTGTTCAGGAGTCCTGCTCTTAATCGTTTTCTTACGTTTTCTGCGCCGCCGGTCCATATTTTGAAGCATCATCTGAAGGGTATTCATAAGATCATACGCTTTGATCGGCATAGTCAGTCCCATGACACCACTTGCCAGCCCTTCTTCCCATTTCCCTTGTGACGCAATCAAAAGCATCTCAAAGCGATCCGGCAAATATTCTCTTAATTCTGAATACATCATATCTTTTAGTTTGTATCCACACACGATAATTCCTTCATCAACAGAATCTGCGTAGTTCATCGCCTGCGCTCCTGTCGTGCACACTCCAGTAACATTAAGCCCTGCACGCACTAACAGATTTCGGATATTGGTCGCATTATCCTTGTTCGGAAATACAACTATAATACCTACCAATTTGCCACCTCCTGCTGTGTATCGCTGCTAAAACCGACCTTCTGTCCGCTTTTAGCGGCTTCCTGAATCTTTTCTTCTCTCTGATAAGAAATATTTCACACAACAGCGGGCTTAGATTCGATGTAAATATTTATTAAGCTCCCATTCTGTGACCTGGGTTACATATTCCTCGTATTCCTTTTTCTTAGCTTGTGTATACTTCTGCACCAGATCATTTCCAAGTACATTTTTAATATACTCGTCTTTTTCAAATTCCTGACACGCTTCCATCAGATTCATTGGAAGCTTTTCTACTCCTGCCTCTTTGAGTTCTTCCTCGCTCATCTCAAATAAGTTGCGGTCGATGCTATCCGGTGGCATGATCTTACTACGGATACCGTCCAGTCCTGCTGCCAGACATACTGCCAGTGCCAGATAAGGGTTTGCTGCAGTATCCGGACTACGAAGTTCGATTCTGACGTTCCCCCCACGGTCTGCCGGAATTCGGATAAGTGGCGTCCGATTCTTTCTGGACCATGCGATATGCACCGGTGCCTCAAATCCCGGCACAAACCGTTTATAAGAATTTACAATAGGATTCGTGATAAATGTCATGGCTTTAATGTGCTTCATCAAACCGCCAATAAAATAGTATGCCTCTTTACTCATACCATTCGGGTCATTCTTGTCATTGAATACATTTTCCCCCGCTTCATTATGAAGGGACATATTCATATGCATACCAGAGCCATTTTCATTGTACTTCGGTTTCGGCATAAATGTAGCATGAAGCCCGTGACGCTTGGCAATCGTCTTTACGACTAGTTTAAATGTCATAATATTATCCGCAGTTAAAAGTGCCTCATCATATTTAAAATCCACTTCATGCTGTGCCGGTGCAAATTCATGGTGAGATTCTTCTACTTCAAATCCCATATCCTCCAGTGTCAGAACAATATCACGCCTTGCATTTTCTCCTAAATCTAACGGTCCCAGATCAAAATAGCTTGCCTTCTCATGAGAAAATGTAGTCGGAAGTCCGTCTTCGTCCGTATGGAATAAGAAGAACTCACACTCTGGTCCCACGTCAAATGTATACCCCATCTCTTTTGCTTCGGCAATCACTTTCTTTAACACATATCTTGGATCACTTTCAAACATACTGCCGTCCGCTTTCTGTACATCACAGAGCAGCCTTGCTACTTTCCCCTGCTGCGGTCTCCACGGAAAGATTTCAAATGTATTCAGATCCGGGCGAAGATACATATCCGAATCTTCCATTCTCGCAAAACCTTCAATGGCAGAACCATCGAACATGCACTCATTATCCAGCGCCTTCTCAAGCTGGCTGCTGGTGATTGCTACATTTTTCAAAGTTCCATACATATCTGTGAACTGAAGACGAATGAAACCAACGTCCTCCTCTTCCACCATCCTCAAAATATCCTCGCGTGTGTAATTGTTCATAAGAAACCTCCCGCTTGTTTTATTTTTTACTATCTGACTCTATAAAAGCCAGATGCTCCGTGCTTTGCACTCCCGCATCTGCTGCCACATTCACAATCCGGGCTTTCGCCCTTCTTGTTCATGCAGCTCAGATTATCTAATAGATAGCCTGTAATGCATGTAAACATGCCTCCAAGCTATCTATTGATAATACTTTTATAGCAAAAAAGGGCGCTCTCATACAAGGATGAAAACGCCGTTGTCTCACATGTTTATGATTATAAAAAGAAAATGATGCTTTGTCAATCCTGACAATTGATTAATAGTGTATATTTCAAATGGAACTCAATTGCAAAGTTAAATCCTATGAGCAAATATATCTGCATAAAAAATGAAGACCTTCTGTTCAACACAGAAAATCCTCATTTGTTTAAGTTACCTCATAAAATATGTCCAAATTTTCAGGCACATATCACTCTGATCCGGCATCAATATTTCTTACTTTTTATTCTACTCTTCGTCATCTAACCAGTAGTCATCTGCATATTCGTTATAATTATTTCCATTGTTATTGCCAACGGAAATTCCTTTTTTAATTGGAGAAATTAAAAATCCATAAATCACTCCTAAAAGAACACAACAAAGCATAATCAGAACTTTCTCTTCACCTGACCATTCACGGTCAAAAACTTCCTTCACCTTATCTAAAAAATCACGCATACCACTACCTCCTATTTCTCGTACTCACGCACAAATATTCTAAATCAAGTATACACACAAACCGACACAGGTGCAAGTAATCTATTTCATACAATTCATAATAACTGTAATCATCATTTCCATTTCATCTGGTTTTGATTCTGCAACCATAATCGTAAGTGCTGCCAGCGGAAGGTAGCGCGAGCGTGCCTTATAGGACTATTCTTGTGCCTGTATTATATAATTTTATATCCGATGAATACCACTCTGAATCTCATCTGCCCATCTTTGTAGTTCTTCGGATTTTCCTCCGAAGAGCTTGAGCAGTGTTCCTGTCGGGTTCTCGGTTCCTGCGAATGCATTTGCCTCGTCTGTATCTACATGCATTGCAAGTGCGAACTGCGGACTGACGCGAACGATGACATCTGCAAATATCAGTGCCCGTTCAAAGCTCTGTGTAATGACGAATACAGAGTCGTTATCTTTTACATTTAACTGATATGCCTGTACCGGTGTCATGTGTATATGGCGTTTTGCCACAATCACACCGTGGTCTAATTCCACGCTTCCACACGGTCCCACCAGTGTACATCCAGGTGTCCCTGCAGTGTCTCCGGACTGACGTATCATTCCTGGAATTCCCAGTTTTCTGGAATCTGTCATTGAGATTTCCACCTGAGTCTCCCCACGGAAAGGTCCAAGAACTGCAACCCTCTCGAATGCTCCTTTTGGTCCGCGGACCTCCAGGCGTTCTTCACAGGCAAACTGTCCCGGCTGGCTGAGTTCTGACTTAAATGTCAGTTCTTTTCCTTTTCCAAATAATATTTCAAAATCTTCCCGGCACAGATGAATGTGCCTTGCACTTGTCTCGATTGGTATTGCAAGTCCCATGCCTTTACCTCATTTCCCTAATTCATAAATCTTACTATATTCTATATCTACAAGCCCGGAGCGAACCTATTGCCGCTCCACGCCTGCAGATTATGAACGCATCTTACATTTATCTTGAACATCTGAACAGAAGGTCTTCCCATCTTCTGTCTACTTCCTTCTGGAATGCCCCAAGAAGGTCTTCGTTACCTTTCTTGAATAAATGTTTGAATCTTCCCTGTGGTCTTAAGAAGTCCTCGATTGGAAGTTTCTTCTTTGGCTCATAGTTCAGGATCCATTTTCCTTCTACGACCTCGAACAGCGGCCAGTAACATGTCTCTACACCAAGTTTACAGATTTCCATAATGTCTGGTGTGTTGTATCTCCATCCACGCGGGCATGGTGCCATAATGTTTAGGAATGCTGCACCCGGTGTATAGATAGCTTTTTCGGATTTGATGTGCAGATCTTTAAAGTTCTGTACAAATGTAGTCTGTGCAACGTACGGAATATCGTGTGCCGCAATTACAGATGCCAGATCTTTTCTGTTCTGCGGTTTACCATTGCTCTCGCTTCCAACTGGTGTTGTTGTTGTATCTGCATACATTGGTGTTGCAGAAGAACGCTGGATACCTGTGTTCATATAAGCTCCGTTATCGTAGCACACATATACAAGATCCTGATTACGCTCCATTGCCCCGGATAATGACTGAAGTCCGATATCGTATGTACCGCCGTCTCCACCAAATGTAATGAATTTGTAATTTGTATCCTGTAATTTTCCTTTTCTCTTTAACGCTTTGTAAGCGCCTTCAACACCGCTGAGTGTTGCCCCTGCATTTTCAAATGCATTGTGAATGTAGCTGTCTTCCCATGCTGTGTATGGATATGTAAATGTAGAAACTTCCAGACATCCTGTTGCATTTCCGATGACTGCTTTGTCCCCTTCATGAAGACCACGAAGGACATTTCTTACTGCAATTGTTCCGCCACATCCGGCGCACATTCTGTGTCCAGGAGCAAGACGCTCTGGTTTGTTCATTGTCTCTTTAAAATTATAACTCATCTTCTTCGCGCCTCCTTATTCTCTGATTCCCATGTAACGATACATTTCTCCGGCATCACCATCTGCAATGACCTGTTTCAGTGTTTCGTATACATTTTCCATATCTTCGACACGCACATCACGTCCACCAAGTCCATATACATAGTTAATTGCGAGTGCCTGGCTTCTTGCACGGAATAATGCAGACATCACATCTGCTCCAAGTGGGCCACCGTGATTTGTATAACTCTCTGCACGGTCCATGATCGCGATTGCCTTGACATTTTTCAATGCTTCTGCAATCTCATCAGCCGGGAATGGACGGAACAGACGGATCTTAATCAGTCCGACTTTCTCTCCCTGCTCGCGAAGTCTGTCTACTGCATCTTTTGTTGTTCCTGCTGCGGAACCAATGATAACAACTGCACGTTCAGCATCTTCCATACGATACTCCTCGAAAAGTCCGTATTTTCTGCCGGAAAGCTTCTCAAAATCCTCAGCCACTTCTTTTACGACACGGCTGACATTTCTTGTTCCTTCTGCCTGGTTACGCTTTGCTTCCATATAATAATCTGTAATAGAGTAAGGGCCGACTGCCATCGGGCACTCCGGATTCAGAAGATAATCTTCCGGCTCATACTCACCAACAAAATTCTTGACGTCTGCATCTTCCAGAAGTTCAATGTTCTCTACGGCGTGGCTTGTGATAAATCCATCCTGACAGATCATGATTGGAAGGCGTACATCTTTATGCTCGGAAATGCGGAAAGCCTGAACCATGTTGTCATAAGCTTCCTGATTATTCTCTGCGTAAATCTGGATCCAGCCTGCATCTCTTGCTCCCATACTGTCAGAATGATCACAGTTGATATTGATCGGACCGGACAGTGCACGATTTACAAGTGCAAGTGCAAGCGGAAGTCTGTTAGAAGCTGCAATGTAAAGTTCCTCCCACATATAAGCAAGTCCACAGGAAGAAGTTGCTGTAAGGCTTCGTGCTCCTGCAGCAGATGCTCCGATTGCTGCTGACATAGAACTATGCTCACTCTCAACCGGGATAAATTCTGTATCCACCTGTCCATTTGCTACAAATGAAGCGAAATACTGCGGAATCTCCGTAGATGGTGTAATTGGGAATGCCGGAAATACGTCCGGATTAATCTGTCTTAAAGCGATTGCTATTGCTTCATTTCCTGATAAACGATCTCTTTTTCCTGCCATCTTATTTCACTCCTTCCATCGTAATTGCACCGAACGGACATGCTTTTACACAAATACCGCATCCTTTGCAATGGTCATAATCAAATGCTCCTCTTTTCATATCCTTAACCGGGATACAACTGTCCGGACAGACAGGTACACATAACAGACACTGTTTACATTTGTCTTCAATAAATTCCGGCTTTACACTTGTCCACTCACCGGTGTGGAAATCCTTTGAAGTCCCTGCTCCGGCAACGATCATTCCTTCAGTCAGATCCTGCCATTTTGTCTTAACTCCTAATTTGCTGATATCTGTAGCCATTATTTTACCTCCTTCAGTGCCATCTCAAGAGCCTTCATGTTACCGTCGATAACCTCTGGCTTGCTGGCGAATTTATGTTTGAAAGAAGCCTGCATCTCTCTTAAAAATGTCTCTTCGTCCATGATATTTGCAACTTTTACGATTGCTGCAAGAAGCGGTGTATTCGGGAAATATTTTCCCATAGCTTCCATAGATACTTTATGTGCATCTATCGTGTAAAGTTTTCCTTCGTATCCTTTCAGATGTGGAATAATCTCTTCTTTTGGGCGGGCTGTATTTACAAGGATCGCCCCCTCTTTTTTCAGTCCTGCTGTTACATCTACAGTCTCAAGAAGTGACTCGTCTACAACAACTACGAACTCTGGGTCATAAATGTTAGAATGTACACGGATCACCTCATCGCTGATTCTGTTGTACGCTGTGATCGGCGCACCCATACGCTCCGGACCATACTCCGGAAATCCCTGTACGTATTTTCCTGTCTTAAATGCAACATCAGCTAACAGTAATGCTGCTGTCTTGGCACCCTGACCGCCACGGCCATGCCATCTGATCTCTGTGTGATTACTCATGCATCTTCTCCTTTCTCTTGTTGTGTATAAGTATGATGCCTACAGATTACTCCACGCTTTAACTCTTCTACGTCTATGCTTCTATTAGTGCAAAGCTTGTGTCACTGGCATCATATATACAAAAAGTCCGCCCCTGAAATAGGGACGGACATATTATCAGTTCCGCAACCACCCTGTTCTTCTAAAACAAGTGATATTCACTACGTACAATCATACGTGATTTCTATAACGGGAAATCCCCGTGAAAACTTACCTGATGTGATTCTTTCAGCTTTCCTTCTCAGAGATGATTTTCAAAATAAGCCTCCCGCTGTCTTTCAGCACCGACAGCTCTCTGTAGGGAAATCTCTTATCTCTACTCTTTCTCTTCACAGAATTTAAATTATAGAGCGCAATCTGTTTTTGCGTTACATAAATATTACTCTATATTCAGAGAAAGGTCAATAGGTTTTTGAAAAATTATAATCACTACATTTTTGTTACACATCTGTAACTTCTTTATTCGTCCTCCAAGTGGCATGCCACGTAGTGGTCTTCCCCAATCAGGCGAAGTGCTGGTTCTTCCTCTCGGCATCTTTCTGTTGCGTATTTGCAGCGATTCTGGAAACGGCATCCCTTTGGTGGGTCTACCGGACTTGGGATTTCTCCACCCATCTTAATTCGCTCTTTCTTCGCCTCTACGTGTGGATCTGGAATCGGAATCGCAGACAGAAGTGCCTGTGTATATGGATGTGCCGGCTGCTCATACAAGCGGTCAGCGGCTGTAATCTCCACTACTTTTCCAAGGTACATGACCATAACACGGTCGGAAATGTATTTTACCATAGAAAGGTCATGGGCGATAAACATATAAGTCAGACCCTTTTCTTCCTGCAATTTATCGAGCAGATTTACAATCTGAGCCTGAATAGACACGTCAAGAGCAGAAATCGGCTCATCACACACGATAAATTCTGGTTCTACTGCCAGTGCTCTGGCAATTCCGATACGCTGCCGTTGTCCACCTGAAAACTCGTGGATATAACGCTCTCCATACTGTGCATCCAGACCGACTGTTACGAGAAGTTCATTAACCCTCTCTTTAATCTCTTTCTCGCTCTTTGCCAGTCCATGTGCTCGGATTCCTTCTGCGATGATGTCCTGAACTTTCATCTTCGGGTCCAGAGACGCATACGGATCCTGGAAAATAATCTGCGCGTGCTTCGTGAACTGCTTGCGCTCCTCACCTTTCAGTTTGTGTACATCTTTTCCTCGGTAGAGAACTTCTCCATCTGTTCTGTCATACAGACCAAGAACTGTTCTTCCACATGTTGTCTTTCCGCAGCCGGATTCTCCTACGACGCCAAGTGTCTCACCCGGACGAATGTAGAACGAGACATCGTCAACGGCTTTTAAAGTTCCTTTTCCGACTTTGAAATATTTTTTCAGTCCTTTTACTTCTAACAAATATTCGTTCTTCTCCACTATCGTCCCTCCTTCTGAAGCCAGCAGCATACTTCGTGACATTCACTCAGCTTACTTTCTTCCGGAAATGCTGTTTCACAGATGTCCATTCTTTCTTTACATCTCTGTGCGAATGGACACCCCTTCGGCGGATTAATCATGTTCGGCGGTGCGCCTTCGATTGTCTCCAGTTTCTCGCCTTCCATATCCAGACGTGGAACTGCACGCAGCAGTGCCTTTGTATAAGGATGGGTCGGATGATAGAAAATATCTTCTGCCGTGCCACGCTCCACGATTTTTCCTGCATACATAACAATAATATCTGTAGCAAAATTTGCAACAATTCCAAGATCATGTGTAATCAGGATAATACTCATCGGGTGCTCTTTCTGAATCTCTTTCATCATATCCAGAATGTCCGCCTGAACTGTTACATCAAGTGCAGTTGTCGGCTCATCGGCAATAAGAAGATCCGGATTCAGTGTCATTGCAATAGCAATCATAACACGCTGGCGCATTCCACCGGAAAACTCATGCGGATACTGCTTCATACGCAGCTCTGGATTCGGGATTCCTACTCTCTCCAGCATCTGAACTGCTTCTGCCCACGCTTCCTGTTTGCTCACTTTCTTATGAACTCGGATTTTTTCCATAATCTGTTTTCCAACAGTCATAGTCGGATTCAACGCTGTCAGCGCATCCTGGAAGCAAATGGAACATTTCGGTCCCCGGTAAGCTTCCCACTGTTTCCTATTATATTCCTGAATATTTTCCCCCTGGAAAATTATCTGACTGTCTTTGCTTACATATCCAGGCTTTTTAATCAATCCCATAATCGACTTTGATGTAACGGATTTTCCACAGCCGGACTCTCCTACGATAGCTGTCACACTACCTTTTTCTATATCAAATGATACATCCCGTACAGCCTGTACTTCCCCTTTTAATGTCCGGAATGATACAGATAAATTTTTCACTTCTAGTACTTTACTCATTTTCTGCTCTCCTTCCTGACTATTTCACTAATTTCGGATCTAACATCTGCTGTAACATATCTCCTAATACATTAAAGCATAAAACTGTTACAAGAATCATCACTCCAGGTGCCACTGCCATAATTGGGTTATGTAAAATAAATTTCTGAGCTGTCTGCAACATACTTCCCCAGGAAGCCATCGGAAGCTGAACTCCGTAACCTAAGAAACTAAGTGTAGACTCATCCAGAATCGCATTTGCGATACTAAGGCTTGCTGACACGATGATCTGCGGCATCAGATTCGGAATGATATGCTTACGAATAATAGTTCCCTGGCTTACACCCAGAGCTTTTGCAGCAATCACAAAATCTCGCTCTTTGAGTGTCAGGGTCTGTGCACGCACAACTCTGGCTACCTTGGTCCATGAGAAAAAGGCCAGCATTCCTACCAATGTTACAAGGTTACGTGGCATAAATGCATATACAACAATAATAAACAGCAAGCTTGGGACAGACATAAATACATCAACGATACGCATCATAAATGCATCAACTGCACCACCCATGTATCCACTGATGGTTCCAAACAGTGTACCTACTATAACTGCCACGCACATTGCTGCAAATCCAACAAGCAATGAGATACGTCCCCCATATAAAGTTCTTGTAAATGTATCTCGTCCGATATCATCAGTTCCAAGAATATGTGTACTGCTGATTCCCTGCATTTTTTCTGCTACGTTAGATGCATCTGGATCATACGGAGAAAGAGGAGCCATTAAAGAGGCAATTACTATAATCAAAATCAGAACTGTACAGACAACAGCCATTTTATTTGAAAGAAACATTTTCTTCATTGCTTTTCTATCCATTACTCTTCTCCTTTCCCTGTTTAATTCTCGGATCCGCAAATCCATATAAAATGTCTGCCAGGAAGTTACCAATTAAAAGTACGACACAGGCAAGCATCGTGATTCCCATAATCATCGTATAGTCACGGCTGTTGATTGCACTCATACAAAGAGTTCCAAGTCCCGGCCACCCAAAGACAGACTCTACAACGAATGAACCTGTAATCAGTGTTCCAAAGTTCATTCCAACCATTGTAATAATTGGGAGCAGACAGTTCTTCAGTACATGTCCTTTCATGACCTGGAACTGTGGCACACCCTTTGAAACTGCAGTCATAACATAATCTTCTTCCATCTGCTCAATGGTATTTGCACGGATATATCGTACAAATACTGCTGTATTATTTACACTCAATACAAGTGCCGGAAGGATTGCATGCTTAATCAGATCTCCAGTAGATGTATTTCCAATTGCGTGCATACCTGAACTTGGAAGCCAGCCCAGATTCAGGGAAAATAAAATGATCATCATAATTCCGAACCAAAAAGCTGGCAGGGAAATTCCAAGGTACGAAATTCCACTGACGATATTATCAATCCATTTATTCTTATAATATCCTGCTAAAAGTCCAAGTGGTATAGATAACAGAATTGACAGTACCAACGCTGCTCCCATAAGTCCGATTGTATTCGGAAGTTTATCCATAATCTGTTTCTTAACCGGCTGGTGGTTACTGACAGACAGTCCCCAGTCACCTTGTAACATTTTTCCTGCCCAGCTCACATAACGCTCTGCTACATTTCCATTCAGCCCCAAAGATTCACGCATGGCATCTAACTGTTCATCCGACATCTTATATGATGAAACTGCCGGTGAAGTATACAGATACAGTGGATCTCCAGGAGAGAAATAAATAATAGAAAACGCAAACATGGATACTGCAACAAATACAACGAGCATCTGTGCAAGCCGCTTTGCAATAAATTTTTTCATTCTGATTTTTCTCCTATATTCAGAAATAGATTCTGCATAAAACAGAATCTATTTCGGCTTTTCGTTATCTTGTTACATTTATCTTATTTGAAAGACAGTTTTGTATAATCCTCAAATACTGGTGTTGTTGAATATGTCTCTGCTCCCTCAAGGTTGTCGCTTGTAGCAAAGCAGTAGTTAGGGTAAGCGATTGGGTATGTCAGATAAGACTCCATTGCTTTCTCCTGTAACTCTTTGTAGATCTCTGTTCTCTTCTCTACATCTGTAGTTTTTCTACCCTGCTCGAAGAGGTCAAGAATCTCCTGTGGAGTATCGATGTTATTGCCCCATGTTCCATCGAACATACCAGCTACGACCTCACCTGGGTCACCGATTGCTGCATACTCATTCAGGTATAACTCATAATCATCCTTATCTGTGAATACTACATCGAAGAATCCGTTTGCATCAATTCCCTGAATGTCAACATTTACATCGATTGCTTTTAACTGCTCCTGAATCAGAAGTGCTGTTGCCTCCATGTAACTTCTGTCTGTGTTATAGTGAAGAGTAATTGTCTTTCCTGCAAGTCCTGAACTCTGAGCTAACTTCTTAGCCTCGTCAAGATTCTGCTCATACCCTTTTACATCCTTATCATAGAACAGGTTTCTGTTACTGAAAACAGAGTTTGCTGTTGTTCCCATAGAATCTCCGTAAGCACCCTTAACGATTTCTTCCTGGTTCAGTGCCATAAATACAGCTTTTACTGCATCACGGTTCTCCCATGTAGGGCAGTATTTGTTCCAAGCGAGGTATTTTACACGTCCCTCTGCTAATTTATGAAGAGTAACTCCGTCTGTCTCTTCCATCTCTGTTGCTACATCATCAGAAGATACTGCGAAGAAATTGATCTCTCCATTCTTAAATGCAACTTCCTGTGAACTTGCATCTGGAATAACTTTGAATGTAATCTGGTCAATCTGCGGCTCATCACCATAATAGTCCTCAAACTTCTCAAATGTCAGAGACTCACCGTCTTTGAACTCTACAAGTTTGTACGGACCAGATCCGATATCTGTAAGGTTAGCATCTGCAGACTTGATGTCTGTATTTCCGTCAAATGCATGCTCTGGAATCAGAATTAATTTTCCAAGAAGCTCATAGTAAGAAGCAGAAACTTCTGGAAGTGTGAATTTAACTGTCAGGTCATCAACCTTCTCAGCCTTAACTTCTTTGTCACCTACAAATACAACATTGGTATAACCGGCACCGTTGTCTGTGTTCTGGTTACAGTTAAATGTAAAGATTACGTCATCTGCTGTAATCTGCTCACCATCATGCCATTTCAGATTATCTTTTAATTTTAATGTATACTCAAGACCATCCTCAGAAACCTCACAGCTATCAGCCAGGTACCATCTTGTCTCGTCCTGGTCAACATAGTAGAGTTTATCCTGGTATGGAGCAAGCTGGAAAGCTCCCTCTGCCATTGTCTCTAAGTCACCGTTTAAGCTTGTTACTGTTGCAGATACCGGCATTACCAGTGAACTGCTATCACTGCTGGAAGCAGAATCTGTAGATTTGCTGTCGGAACTTTTTCCACAACCAACTGCTACAGTTGCTACCATTGCTACACATAAAAGTGCGCTGATGATTTTCTTTTTCATTCGTTTCCTCCTTAGGTTTACTTTTGTTTCTTTGCATTATTCATTACATGTTGACACTGTATTTTTCCTGTCACATATTGTCAACAATTCATAAGTACGAGCATTATTATATCAAGCTAACATTTCATTTGTCCAATCAAGATTTTAAATAAAAGAGACAGCAAATATTAAACTATTCTATATATGTTCTTTAAATAGAGTGTACTCTAGTTTTTTGCCCATTTTACGGGCTTTCCTGGGATTTAAAACTAATGCATTTTCCCTTAAAATATGCTACGATATATAATATAAATCACACACAAGGAGAGCTCTATGAAAGCTTATGAACGTTTATTAAAATATGTCGCAATCAACACTCCATGCGATGGAACCAGTAACACAACACCTTCTTCGAAATGTCAATTTGACCTGGCTAATCTTCTGAAAGATGAAATGCAACTCCTCGGTGTTTCTGACATTCACCTCACCGAACATTGTTTTCTCTATGGAAAACTTCCAGCCACAAAAGGATATGAAAATGCTCCTGCACTTGGTTTTATTGCTCATATAGATACTGTATCTGATTATTGCAAACATGCAATTCAGCCAGTCATAACTGAAAATTATAATGGCAAAGATCTGCCCCTTGGAAGCAGTGGTCTTATTCTTAGTCCTGATATGTTTGAACATCTCAAAGCTCTAACCGGCCACACACTGATCACGACCGACGGCACAACCATTCTGGGAGCTGACGATAAAGCCGGAATTGCTGAGATTATGACACTGGTTGAACGCTTGCAGTCCCAGCAGATACCTCACGGCCCGATTTGTATTGCTTTTACGCCTGATGAAGAGATTGGAACCGGTATCTCCCTTTTTGATATAGATTTGTTCGATGCCGATTTTGCATATACACTTGACGGCTCTACAGAGGGGAACTTACAATATGAAAACTTTAATGCTGCCAGCGCTTCTTTTGACATTCATGGCGTGAGCGTCCACCCTGGTTCTGCTAAAGACACTATGATCAATGCCTGCCTGATCGCCATGGAAATTAATAACCAACTTCCCAAGCACGAAACACCACGTGATACTGCAGGTTATGAAGGCTTCTATCATTTAGTTCATATAGCTGGAGACTGTGGTTCTGCTCATATGGATTATATTATTCGGGATCATGACAACACTGAGTTTCAAAATCGCAAAAATCACCTTCTTTCCATTGCTGAACAATTAAATGCAAAATGGGGCGCAGGAACCGTAGAACTTTGTATAACCGACCAGTATTATAATATGAAAGATATCATTGAACAAAATATCCACTTAATTGAAAATGCAAAATCTGCGTGTGAAAGAGTTGGACTAATTCCAAATGTTTCTCCAATCCGTGGAGGAACTGACGGTTGTCATCTTAGTTTTCGCGGACTTCCATGCCCTGATATCGGAACTGGGGCACACGCTTATCACGGTCCTTATGAACACATTTCTGCCCAAAGCATGGATAAAGTTGTAGACATGGTCATAGAACTGGTAAAAATATATTCTACATTTTCAAAATAATCTGCCCAAAAGATAATTACGACTACATACTTTCAATAGTACCAAAAAGCGCCGCTCATACAAAATATGAGTGACGCTTTTTCTGATTTATTATGCTAATTTAAAAGGCTTATACTAGTCATTATTATATCTATGACAGGCTACTTTATGTCCCGGTTTCACTTCTCTAAGTTCCGGTCTTTCTGTCTTACAACGATCTGTTGCATATGGGCATCTTGTATAGAACGCACAGCCTTTGAAATCTTCTGTTCGAACCGGCTGTTCTCCACTTAATCCTTTTAATTCCGTACGTTTGATATACGGATCAGGAACCGCCTCAAACAACGCTTCCGTATATGGATGCAATGGATGCTCAAAAAGTTCTTCTGTCCCTGTCTCTTCCATCAGAGTTCCAAGATACATAACTCCGATTCTGTCTGAAATAAAACGTACTACACCGATATCATGAGAAATAAACAAAAGACTCAGTCCCAATTCTTTTTGAAGTTCCACAAGCATGTTCAAAATCTGAGCCTGAATAGATACATCCAGCGCAGATACCGGCTCATCGCAGACAATCAGCTTCGGCTGGATAATCAAAGCTCCGGCAATTCCAAGTCTCTGAACCTGTCCGCCTGATAATTCATGTGGAAACCTGAAATAATGCTCTTCGGAAAGTCCTACCTTTTTCAGGATTTCAACTACGGCTTCTCTTCTCTTCTCATTATCTGTCATTCCGTGGATTTTTAAAGTCTCACTTAAACTATCTCCGATTCTCTGTCTCGGATTAAGCGCTGATAAAGTGTCTTGAAATACCATCTGAATGTCTTTACGCAGTAGGCGAAATTCTTTATCACTTAATTTACATAAGTCCTTTCCATCGTATAAAATCTCTCCACTATCTGCATGATTCAGACCAACAATTGTTCTTCCTGTCGTAGATTTTCCGCATCCAGATTCTCCTACCAGTCCGTAAGTTTCTCCTTTTTCAATAAAGAAAGACATATCATCGACCGCACACATATGTTTCTTCTTTGCAAATAATTTTCCAGAATTATCATACACCGGATATGATTTTTTTAAATGTTTTACTTCCAGCAAATGTTCACTCATCTTTACACCTCCTGCTTTCCGGATTCGGCATATTTCCAACATTTCACTACATGCCCCGGAGCAACTTCACAGGCTGGCGGCTCATGTTCCATGCAGTGCTGATCTGCCATCTTACATCTGGTACAGAAATGACACCCTACCGGTACTTTAGATAACGGAGGCACTGATCCTTCAATCACTGGCAGCGGTTCTCCTTTTTTCACTCCAAGGTGCGGAATACATGTCAGTAGTCCCTGTGTATATGGATGCAGCGGATTCTGGAACAATTCTTCTGTAGATGCTTCTTCAACCACCTGACCAAGATACATAACTTTTACATTATGGCATAAATTTGCAACTGCTCCCATGTCATGGGTAATAAACAATACAGACATTCCAAGCTTTTCGTTCAATTCACGGATCAGCTGCAGAATCTGTTCCTGAATTGTTACATCAAGTGCTGTTGTTGGCTCATCCGCAATCAAAAGCTTTGGTTCACAGGATAATGCCATTGCAATCATAACACGTTGCTGCATACCACCTGAAAGTTCATATGGATACTGTTTAAAACAGTTCTCCGGATTTGGGATTCCTGTCAATTTTAACATTTCAATTGCTTTTTCTTTTGCCTGTTCTTTATTTAACCCTTTATGCAAAGTCAGTACTTCACTCAACTGACTGCCTACAGTATGAACCGGGCTCAATGAAGTCAATGGATCCTGAAAAATAACCGAAATACGGTCTCCTCTGATATCACGGATTTTATTTAAAGGCTGCTTTAACAAATCTTCACCTTCGAATAAAATTTCACCTTCATAGCGGACATTTGTATCATGATCACGAAGTCTTAGAATTGTCTGGGACATAACACTTTTTCCGGAACCAGATTCACCAACTACGCCAGTGATCTCACCTTTTTCAATCTTCAAATTCACGCCATCTACTGCCGGAAGCCACTTTTTATGTACCGGGAACAGAACGTGTAAATCTTTAATCTCTAATATTGTATCATTCATTATTTTTTCACGCCTCCTTTTGTTCTCGGATCCATAAAGTCACGAAGTCCATCTCCAAAAAGATTTAGACTCAGTACACATATAATAACTGCTGCTCCTGGTACAATCATTGTCCAAGGTGCCTTTGAAAGTACTGCTTTACTTGCTTCCAGCATATTTCCCCAACTGGCTGCCGGTGCCGGAACACCCGCTCCAAGGAAGCTAAGAGATGCTTCTGAAATAATTGCCTGTGAAAAAATGTAAGAAGCCTGAACTGTCAGCGGTGAAATAACGCCCGGAAGAATCAGTTTCCATAAGATTCTGAAATTTCCGCTTCCCTGTACTTTTGCAGCTTCTACATAAGTCTGCTCACGAATAACCATAGCGCTGGCACGTACTGTACGCGCTACGTTTGGAGTATATACAATTGTAAGTGCTACAACTACATTCCAGCTTGATGTTCCAAGTGCCGCAATCAATGCAATCGCAAGTAAGATTCCCGGAATTGCAATCAATCCATCACAGATTCTCATAAGGATCTGATCAAGCACTTTGAAATAACTTGCATAAAGTCCGATAATTGTTCCCAAAACACAGGAAAAGATTGCAACACAACCGCCAACCCAAAGAGAAACTCTTGCTCCGTACATTACACGGATAAATAAGTCTCTTCCTAATTCATCTGTTCCAAAAATATGTGCAGCACTTGGTGCTTTCAGACGATCCATGACCACCATTGCATTTGGATCCTGCGTGTTGAGAATCGGAACTAATATTGCAGTAACCAGAATTAATAAAAATCCAATTGTTCCGATAATCAGTCCCGGACTTGCGAGTAATTTTTCTCTTGTAATCTGTCGTTGTTCTTTTATAATTGCCTCACTGGAGGCAGAAATTCCTTTTCTTGTTAATACCATTTTCCGCCCTCCCGTTATTTATTTCTGCCTGGCTGCAGTCTTGGATCTACAAATCCATATAAAATATCAACCACAAGATTTACCAGTACATACAATAATGTTACAAATAATACAACTCCCTGGATTACATATACATCTCTTCGATTAATAGAACCCATTGTCAACATTCCAAGCCCCGGAATATTAAACAACGTCTCCGTTACGATTGTTCCTGTAATCAGACTTCCAAATGACTGTCCGACTGCTGTAAGAATTGCAGGCGCCGCATTTTTAAGTGCATAGCGAAGAACTACTTTTCTTTCTTTTAATCCTTTTGCTCTTGCTGTACGAATATAATTTTTATATAACACCTCAAGAAGTGATGATCTTGTCATTCGTGTAATATAAGCAGCTTGTACAATTCCAAGTGAGAGTGCAGGAACAAACAGATATTTCCAATGTTCCAACAGTCCATTTGCCAATGGTGCATACCCTGCTACCGGGAACCAGTGATGATACACACTAAAAAATAACATTAAAAACATACTTAAAAGGAATCCTGGAATTGCAATACCAAGCAATGACACAGATACTGCTGCTACATCAGTCGCGCTTCCTCTCTTATATGCTGCAAGAATCCCAAGTGGTATAGAAAGAACTAATGCAATTAACTGCGCAAGAATTGCAAGGCTGATTGTTGGGCCAAAATATTCAGCAATTGCTTCTGTTACAGACTCATGTAAAAAGAATGAATCCCCCCAGTTTCCCTGAAATACATTGACGATCCAGTCACCATACTGCACAAGAAATGGTCTGTCAAAACCAAGCTGCGCATTCAAAGCATTTATCTGATCTGCTGATGCTTCCAGTCCTAAAATTGCTGTTGCAGGTCCTCCCGGTATCATATATACAACCAGAAAAACCACAAACGACACAACAAAGAGTACAGGAATCAATGACAGAATACGTTTTCCAATATAAGATAACATATAATTTCCTCCTCCATGATTTTTAAGTTCAATGAAAATATTACTTAAATTTGCAAAAGCGGCGGTTGCTTTCGCATTCCGCCGCTGTGTTTACTATTCAAGACTCACCTAGATGTAAGCAAACTCTTCCATCTATTACTCTGCAAAAGTGATATTCCAGTAAATTGGGAATCTCAGGTACTGATAATTCTCAACTTTGCTGTTCATAGCTGTAATATTTGTGAAATGTCCGATAACACTTGCTGCACCATATTCATAAATGAATGACTGAAGATCTTCCCATGCAGCTTTTGCTTCTTCGTTAGAAGATGCTGAACGGATTGCTTTGATTCCGTCTGTTACTTCCGGACGATCCAGTCCTGCCCATCCTTTATCCAGTACTGATAACTGAATTGGAAGCATATTGTAGCTGTTACTTGTAATATACATACTAAACTGTTTCGGATCTGCACGGTGCTCCATGAATGTGCTGAAGTCGTAACTTTCAACTTCTGCATTGAATCCTGCTGCTTTTAACTGCTCCTGAACAACTAATGTTGCGTTGTACATCTCATTGTATTCTGGTGTTGTAACTAATACGATTTTTTCGTTGTTGTAGCTTGACTCAGAAAGAAGCTTTTTCGCTTTCTCTACATCGTTCTGATTGTAATATTCAGAGCCAGCCTCTGTTCCCCACTGAGCATCATCCGGATTACACCAACCTGCATTCAGCTTATAAAGATCAGCATCTCCATAACTTGCCATCAGAATATCATCACAGTTAAGTGCTGCAAGAGCTGCCTGACGTACTTTCTCATCAGCCATAACACCCTCTGTTGTATTCAGGAACAGGTTCAGTGTACCACCACTACGAACATCCATAGTCAGATTCTTGTCTGCTGCAAGATCTTTGTACTGATCTGCCGGGATATCCTCAGCAATGTCATACTGACCATTCTGTACACCTGCAATACGAGTCGCTGTATCTGTTACAATGTTAAATGTGATTGTGTCAGCCTGTGCATTTTTTGCTCCTGCAAGACCACTGGATTCTCCTTCAGCCGGCTGATAATCCTCATATTTTTCGAGTTTTACATACTGATCCTGCTTCCACTCTGCTACTTTGTACGGACCAGTTCCAATATATTCCTTTACACCCTCATCACTTGCTGAATCAACAACTGACTTTGGATAAATAGCTGCAAACTGAATCGGGCTTGCAAGAACCATGATGATATCAGAAGATGGCTCATTTACAGTAAGTTTCACTGTATAATCATCTACTTTTTCAAACACTGAACCGTCAATGAGTGTTTTAGCCTTTGGTGAAAGCTTCACCCAACGATTCATAGATGCTACTACATCATCTGCCTTCATCTCATCTCCGTTGTGGAATTTTACTCCCTGACGAAGTTTGATTGTGTACTCTTTTCCATCATCGCTCATCTCATAAGACTCTGCAAGTACTGGCTGCGGTTCATAATTCTCATCCATCTGGAACAGAGCTTCATAAATATGAATTCCAATTCCACCTGTAACATTAGCATTTACAGTGTGTGGATCAAGTGCAGGTGGATTTGCTGCAATTGCTGCATTAATCTCAAACTGCTTAGCTGTAGAATCTGCATTTCCAGATGTAGAACTGGATTTGCTGCCACCACAACCTGTTGCCATAGTTGCGATCATTGCGACACATAAAAGTGCGCTTACAATTTTCTTTTTCATTAAGTTCTCCTTTTCTTTTTCTCCAGTTGTATCACTGCTTTATTATGCAGTAATTATCAACGTTAACAAGTATACATTTAATGTTACCACAATTACTTTTCCATTGTCCAATCAAGAATTTAAATAAAAGGACAGCAAATATTAAACTATTCTATATATGTTCTTTAATTGATGTGTATATTCTGATTTTTCGTCCATTTTACGGGCTTTTCTAGGTATCTACTTCGCGTCCGGAATTTGTCTTCCGGTCACGTCCATATGGTAATTTTCTTTATAAATCAGTTGCGATATCGGCACTACCTGATAACCTTTTTCTTTCAATCCGTCCAGCAATGCATCCAGAGCATCTGCCGTATATTTCGCTCCATTGTGGCACAAGATAATCGAACCATTTCCAAGTGCCTTATGATTCAGCACCGTATTTAAAATACTATCAACCCCGTAGTCTTTCCAATCCAAACTATCCACGTCCCACTGAATCGGATAATATCCATTTTCCCTGGCATTTAAAACAACGGCGTCATCATAATCTCCATATGGCGGGCGAAACAACTGCATCTTGACTCCTGTCAACTCCTTCACTTTTTCATGAACACTCATTAACTCTTGCGTCTTCTCCTCATCGGAAAGCTGAGACATATTCTTATGATTCTGACTATGATTTCCAAGGTCATGGCCTGCCTCATAGATTGCTTTCACATCGTCAGGATAACTTTCGACCCACCCGCCAGTCATGAAAAATGTGACATGTACATCATGTTCCTTTAAAATGTCCAGGATTCTCTGGGTATCATCATTCCCCCATGCCGCATCAAATGAGAGCGCAA
The DNA here is from genome assembly GCF_900290215.1 of Dorea sp. Marseille-P4042. Classification (NCBI taxonomy): domain Bacteria; kingdom Bacillati; phylum Bacillota; class Clostridia; order Lachnospirales; family Lachnospiraceae; genus Dorea; species Dorea sp. Marseille-P4042. The sequence goes on from NZ_OLMI01000002.1 coordinate 900,681, forward strand.
CCTTCTTTTCATCAGTCTGGACACAGTAAATCGGAAGTTCTTTCCCATTGACATTGCTTGAAACCTTGACAATTCCTGATATGTACCTACATGAACCTATCAATGCTATTGCAATCACACATGTAAAAATCCCACGAGTCAACCATTTCTTATTCCATTTCTTTTGAATACGCTTGCAATTGATACTTATTTTCTCAAGTTTTATTAACTTTCTCATAAAAAAACTCCGGAACATCTGCCTTTATAACAGTATATGTTCCGGAGTAAATCATATATTCTTCTATAAGAATCTTTATTTTTTGATAAATTATATCCTTTTTAATCTTCTATTTAACTTGAAGCTGAATTTCTTTTCCTACTTCCTTTTTTACCCCTCTATCCGTTCTTACAATGATGGTTTCATGGGTTTCTGTTTCAACACAATATTGTCGGTAAAATCCTAAAAACTCTTCCTGCTTTACAATTCCTTTTACAGTACCATTATCCACAAATTCGAGTTCTTCTGGTCTACAACATATATGGTTTCCTCGCATATCGGTAAACTGATTCGATATTCCCAAGAAATCTCTTGCAAAATCATTTTGTGGATGCAAATACACTTCTTCCGGTCTTCCGATTTGGACAAGTTTACCCTGATCCATAATAGCAATCTTGTCACCAAGTACCATTGCTTCTTCTTGGTCATGGGTTACAAAAACCATTGTAATCTCATACTTTTTTTGAATTTCCCGAATTTCTTCACGCATCTTGACTCGAAGTTTCGCATCCAAATTACTAAGTGGCTCGTCTAAAAGAAGTACCTTCGGCTTTGTAATTAACGATCTGACTAATGCAACTCTTTGCTGTTGTCCACCAGATATTTCGCCAATTGAAAATCCTGCATATTCTTCCATATCCACGATTTTCAAATACTCCATCCCCATTTCTCTGGCTTTCTTTTTTTGAATTCCCTGAAATTTTAATCCATATATTACATTTTCCAAAACCGTCATATGCGGAAATAATGCATATGACTGGAAAACAGTTGATACTGGGCGCTTTTCTGGATCTAGTTCAGTAATATCATGTCCATCAATCAAAATCTGCCCCTTATCCGCCTTTAAGAAACCACTAATCATTTTAAGCGTTGTCGTCTTTCCACAACCTGATGCTCCTAACAAACATAACAGCTCTCCCTTAGGAAGCGAAAGTGATAAATCTTTTACTACTTCTTTTTCACCAAAACTTTTACTTACATTTTTCAGTTCTAAATACACGTTTTCTTCTTCCTTTCCAAGCAACAAGTATTGAAAATATCACATTTACAGTAATTGTAATAGCAATAATAAATGTTGCAATCATTGATGCTTCGCCATATCGCCCTGTATTAATACAGTCAAATAATGTAAATACAGCAATCTTTTGTCCTGGTGTCACCAGAAAGATTACAGCACCTGCCGTAACCATTGCACTTGTAAAATTATTAATAAATCCTGTTGCAAAAGCTTGTTTCATATTAGGAAGAATTACATCTTTCATCACCAAAAATTTGTTTGCCCCAAGATCTCTTGCTGCAGCATCAAGTTCTATGCTGATTTGTTGCAGTGAAGAAAACGAAGCCTTTGTTGTAATGGACATCTGCTTATAAATCATATTTAACACAACAATAGCTGCTGTTCCGGTAAACTTTAACGGACTATGATTGAATGCAAGAATATAACCAATTCCAAAGCAACTTCCCGGAAGCATATATGGTAATGTAATAATAAAATCTAGCACTCCTCCTAATTTTATTTTTCTTCTTTCAATATAGTAAGAAAGCAACATTCCAATCACACTTCCTACTATTGCAACAATCAACGCATATTCCACACTTCGTACAAAAGTGTCCATATCTCGTTCAAGCAATGCTTTTAAATACATGGTTGTAAATGTAATTTTGCCTCGCAGATTTCTACTGAAACTATTCAAGAAAATAGATCCATATTCCAGCGCCATCATAACAAAAAAGAAACCTGCTCCCAGCCATACAACAATTGCCGACATACCTCGTAGTCTGAAAGTATTTCCAGCCTCAATCGTCTTATTGCTATTTCCATCAATAACTTTTTCATTTTTCTTCATCAAATAACGGTATAATACAAATACAATAATTGTAGGAACAAGAAGCAATACATTAAGCGCAGCACTTTTGTCCAATCTAGAATAGCCAATGACCTGCATATATATTTCTGTTGAAACTGTTTCAAAGCGGCCTCCAATTACTACTGGAGTTCCAAAATCAGCAATTGAGCGGATAAAGGAAAGCAAATAACAACTTAAAAGTATTGGGCGCAACAACGGTACTACTATTCTCCATAAAGTGTAGCCAGATGATGCTCCTAAATCAAAAGATGCCCTGACCAATGACATGTCCATTTTCTTCAGCATTCCAAGAATCATAAGTGCATTTAATGAAGCAAAAAATAGAGTCTGCATAACAACAACCCCAAGCCAGCCATATGGATTCAATGACAAGCCTAAAATTCCTTTTGTAATCAATCCATTTCTTCCAAATAATTGAATGTATGCCAGCGATGCAATAAATGGCGGAGAGACCATACTAATCAATAAAATTGTCTCCAGGACTTTTCCCATTTTCTTTCCAGCTGCCCACACACAAATTGCTACAAGAAGTCCTGCAATCGTAGAAAAAAATGCTGATAAATTTCCGACAAATACACTATTTTTTACTAACACCAGATTATCACTGAAAATACTTTTATAAACTTCCGTTGAAAATCCTTCTGTTCCTGCGAAGCTCTGCTTCACCATACAAAGAAGCGGATAAAGAATAAATATCAATACTCCGGCTACCAGTATTGCCAATATAAAATAATCTAATATATTATAAAAATGGGCATCATATAATGATGCCCGTTTTTTTATAGGTTTTCTATTGTTCACCTTTATCTCCCATCAAAGTACTCCACTTGTCAAGAATTTCTGTTCTTTCTGATCCAAATAATGACAGATCCTCTTTCATAAGCTGGCTCTCGTCAAAATTCAGTTCCAGTCCCTTCAAGCTTGGTTTTACAAGAAGGCATGTATTATTCTTGTCAATACCAGCCATCATTTTCATGTTCTCATCATCAGAGAAGAACCACTCGATAAATGCTTTTGCTGCCTCTGTGTTCTCTGCATTTGCAAATGCTGCAACACCTTCTGGGACATATGGCATTCCATCTTCAGGATAGATAACATCAACATCTGCCTGTTCTTTTAACTCATCAAGTGTACCATTGATATATGTGATACCAATACCAACTTCTCCTGCTGCCGTCTTAGTACTTGGATCTGAACCACGTTTTGAATAATAATCTACATTCTTATTAAGTGCTTCAAAATACTTCCAACCTTCGTCCTGTCCTTTTGTCTGAAGAAGTGCATTTACTACTGCATAGTTTGTTCCTGAGATAGCCGGATTAGACATCAGTACCTCTCCCTGATACTCTTCCTTTGTGAGATCATCCCATGTCTTCGGAGCTTCCAGTCCTTTTTCTTTTAAAATATCATTGTTTACAATAAATCCTACTACAGTAACACCTTTAGAGAACCAGTAATTATCACTATCCTTAAAGTCTGGTGAAAGTTCATCTGCCGCATCAAAATCTACTTTTTCAAGAAGATTATTATCTTTTGCGTCCATAAATGCGTCAATTCCGCCACCAAACCAAAGGTCTGCTGCTGGCGTTCCACCTTCTGCTTTCAATTTTGATAATACCTCTCCGGAAGACATAGAAATAAATTCTACTTTAGGTCCAACTTCTTCAGTAAACTTATCAAATAATGGCTGATAAGCATCTCCAGTTGTAACAACTTTCAAAGTACCATCAAGCTTTTTGGTACTTTTTTCTTCTGTCTTAGTTTCTTTTTTTGTAGACTCTTCTTTTTTGTCTGAACTGCTGCAGGCAACCATACCAAATGTCATGGCTACTACAAGAAGAAGAGCTGCAAATTTCTTCATTCTTTTCATAATACTTTTTCCTCTTTCTTTTTTGTTGTATTTTTGAATATTTTAGCACTCATAATCAGCTTTTTCAAATTGCTTTTCTCGATAATCATCATATGCATATAGATATTTTATATATATATTTACTATTTTCAACCTACGAAAAAACTCCGGAACATCTGCCTTTATAACAGTATATGTTCCGGAGTAAATCATATATTCTACACTTATCTCTGAATATTTGATAAATTAATTGTAAGCTTGCCTTGATATATTCCTGCAGGTATATCTTCTGAAAATGTGTACTCCTGCATGGTATCTTCTTCAAAATTATATACAGTAATTCTATTTTTCAATGAATCTACAATCCAATATTCCCTAACCCCTGCGGTACGGTACTTAAACAACTTTATCATGTAATCCATTCTCTGACTGCTTGGCGATACAATTTCAATCACCCAGTCCGGTGCCCCATTGCACCCTTTATCGTCCAACTTATCCGGATTGCAAATCACAGATATATCCGGCTCTACATAATTCTTGTCATCTTCATTCAGAAAAACAGCAAACGGCGCTAAATATACACCGCAAGAGCCCTTATTACTATCAATATAATTATATATTGCTGTACTTAATGCTATTAATATTCTTTGATGAGCTGCTGACAGCGGTGCCATGTCATATATTTTTCCCTCAATCAGTTCTGCACGTTCTCCGGCTGGTAATGCATATATATCTTTTATTGTGTAAATGTCCTCTTTCAATAACGGCATATTGTATTGCTCCTTTCCTGTAAATCCTTATGTCATATTATAACATGTTATGTTTTAATTATCTATACTTTTAGTATAAATAAATATTAAATTATTATTACACATGCAATTAAAAATGCCTCTGGCAATCAATTCACCAAGAGGCATTTATCTGTCATATATTTTTCAATATCATTATTTATTTCTCAGCATTTTTGTATACTTCCATAGCTGCTGCCACACCTTCGCCTGTAGCAATCTTAACATGATTCTGAAGCATAACTGCTTCAAGAGCACCAAGAAGTATCAGAATATTTCTCTTCTGGCTTGAATATCCCATGTTACCAATTCTTAAAATCTTGCCGTCCAGTGGTCCGAATGATGTTGCAATTTCGATTCCGAACTCGTTGAGAAGTGTTCCACGGATTACCTTTCCGTCTACTCCTTCCGGAATATTGATTGCTGTTACAACCGGCATCTTGTGCTCGATATCTCCGAAAATGCTAAGACCCATTGCATTCAGACCAGCACACAGAGCCTTGTCATTAAGGCTGTGTCTTGCCCATCTTGCTTCCAGAGTCTCGTCCACGATACAGCGGAGTGCTTCATGTACTGCATACTGCATACTTGTAGCCTCTGTATGATGGTTCAGACGTCTTGGACTCCAGTAATCCTCAAGCTGTGCAAGATCCAGATAGTTGCTTGGGATTCCTGCAAGTGAACCATTTACATCATCTGCTGTACGGATTCCTTTCTCTACTTTCTTTCTCTTCTTAACAATCTCTTCAATCTGCTCATTGTATGTGATCAGTGCAGAACCTGAAGGTGCTGAAATACATTTCTGTGTACCGGAGATACATGCGGATAACTTCCAGTCGTCAACGTGTACTTCTGCTCCGCCAAGTGTTGCAACTGCATCTACAATCAGAAGTGCACCATATTTCTCACAGATTTCACCAATCTCTTTCAATGGCTGCATCATAGATGTAGAAGTCTCACCGTGGATAAATGCAACGGCTTTGTAGCTGTCTTTCTTTAATGCCTCTTCAATCTCTTCCGGCTCGAATACAGTTCCCCATTCTCTCTCAAGAAGTGTGATATCTGCTCCACATCTCTCCAGAATCTCTGCAAGCAGATATCCAAAACGTCCGAATGCAGGAATCAAAACTTTGTCTCCCGGACAGATTGCTCCTGTCAGAACTGTCTCAAGACCTCCTCTTGATGTGGTATCTACAAGATATGTCATTTTATTTTGTGTCTGGAACACATAGCGCTCCATCTCCATTGTCTCATTCATAAGTGCTGTAAATTCCGGATCGAACTGTCCGAGAATGTGTGCGCCCATTGCGCGAAGTACGCGAGGATCTGCTTCAACTGGTCCCGGTGTCATAAGTGTACGTGGTGATGGATTAATCTCTTTAAATTTCATGTCTGTCATCCTCTCTTTTCATGTGTTGTTTCTGTTATTTTTTCCTGTTTTTTTTTAGAAATCCATTGGAAAGATGCTTTTATACATTCTTCCGGAAGCATCTGATATTGGAAATTTTATTCCTGATATCGAAAAAAGAGGTGCAAAAAACCAATAAGCTTGTTCCACCATTGGATTTTTCAACCTCTTTTTAATGACATTATTATACCCACAAAATCCCTATATTTCAAGAGAAAATGCGATTTTGATAGTTAAAATCCAAAACCGCATTTTAAAATTTAAAGTTACTTTATATCCAATTCCACCGGGCAATGATCTGATCCCATAATATCTGTCAGTATCTTCGCGTCTTCCAGTCTGTCTTTCAGACTCTCGGATACACAGAAATAGTCAATTCTCCAACCTGCATTCTTGGCTCTTGCACTAAATCTGTAAGACCACCAGGAGTAGATACCTGTCTGCTCCGGATAAAAATACCGGAATGTATCTACAAATCCGGCATTCAGAAGCTCTGTGAATTTCTGACGCTCTTCATCGGTAAATCCGGCATTTTTCCGATTCGTCTTTGGATTCTTCAGATCAATCTCTGTGTGCGCTACATTCAGATCACCGCAGAAAATAACCGGTTTTGTCTCTTCCAGCTTTTTCAAGTATGTAAGAAAATCTTCCTCCCATTTCATACGATAATCCAGTCTTGCAAGCTCGCTCTGGGAGTTTGGTGTATACACGGTAATAAAGTAAAAATCTTCAAATTCCAATGTGATCACACGCCCTTCCTGGTCGTGCTCCTCGATTCCAAGTCCGTAGCTTACGCTGATTGGTTCCTGCTTGGTAAATATTGCTGTCCCCGAATAACCTTTTTTCTTCGCATAATTCCAGTACTGATGATATCCCGGTGTGTCCAGTTCAAGCTGTCCTTCCTGCATCTTCGTCTCCTGAATGCAGAAAATGTCTGCGTCCGTCTCCTGAAAAAAATCCATAAATCCTTTTCCGGCACATGCACGGATACCATTTACATTCCATGATATAAATTTCATTTTAGTCTCCTGTGTTCTTGTCTTCTATTTTTTTCTTCCATTTTCAAAATTGACAGTAACGGCATTAGTAATACACTTTTCTTAAAAACAGACCCCTTGCCGGTGCCAGAAATCCTGCCAGGCTTCTGTCTTCTGCTGCAATGACGACCGGAATCATAGAGGCTTCACGCTCTCCTGTTCCGACCTCCAGAAGTGTGCCTGTCATAATCCGGACCATATGATACATAAACCCGGTTCCATAATAAGTAATACGGAGCTTTTCTCCATTACTTACAATTTTAATGTTGGTAACCCTGCGGACTGGATCCTTATTCTCACTGTCATCCGTAAAGCTTGTAAAATTCTTCGGTCCGATCATATAATCTGCTGCCTCGCGCATTGCTTCGATATCCAGCTTATGTGGATAATGATAGCAATATCTTCTGGAAAATACATCTGGTTTTTCTCTGCAGTCAATATAATATTCGTACTTCTTGCCTTTTGCACTTTTTCTCGCATGGAACCCATTTTTCATCAGTTCCACTTTCATGATCCGGATATCTTCCGGTAAATATCTGTTAATGGAATCCTTCAATTCCTTTACATCGTAAAGCTTGGAGAGCTGTACGCTTGCAACCTGTCCACGTGCGTGAACCCCTGCGTCAGTTCTCCCGGAGCCATCTACACGGACTCTGTATCCGACCAGTTTTCCAATGCTCCACTCTAATATATGCTGAATTGTATTATCTGTCGTCGCCTGTCTCTGCCACCCCTGATAGCGGGTGCCATCATAAGAAATTGTTAATTTGTATGTTCTCATTTTTCTTCCTTATCTAATATCTTCTTTAGCTCGTCCATAAAAGTATTCACATCTTTAAATTCACGGTATACAGATGCAAATCTTACATATGCTACTTCATCCAGGTCTTTCAGTTCGTCCATGACAAGTTCGCCGACCACACTGCTCGGAATTTCCTTTTCTTCCAGACTGAATACCTTTGTCTCTATATTGTTCACCGCCTGCTGGATCTTCTCTGTCGGCACCGGACGCTTATAGCATGCCCGGATAATTCCGTTTTCAATCTTCTGACGGCTGTACTGTTCTCTGTTGTTATCTTTTTTTATAATTATAAGAGGGATTGTCTCTATCTTTTCATAAGTTGTAAAACGCTTCCCACATATATCGCAGGCACGTCTTCTTCGAATGGAGCTTCCGTCCTCTGCAGGTCTGGAATCAATTACTTTTGTGTCAGGATTTCCACAATATGGACATTTCATATTCTTTTGCGCTCCTTTTCCTAATCTTTCCTTATTAGTATATCTTGTGGCGTACGAGAAGTCAAACCACTATTACTCCCATTTCCCGGACTTTTTCTTAAATTTTTCTTATTTTTTCTCATGCATTTCTACCAGTATGACATCTGGTCCGATTTTGCAAATGCATTTGTAAGGAATGATATATTCGGAGCCGTCACAGAAGAAGTTACAGAACTTTGATGTCTTTGGAATAATGATTGCTTCGATCTGTCCACATTTTTCGTCAAAGACAAAATCTACAATGTAGCCTAATTTTTTACCGTCACAGGCGTTGATGACTTCTTTTCCTTGAAAATCGTTCAGGCGCATATTCATCCTCCACATATATTTTTATTCAAGAATGCCTCGGCATTCTTGCTGCGAGGTGCGCGTCATGCAATTGCATGACATACTTCTACTGCGCACCTCTGCAATCCTGCCGGAGGCTATATCAGCTGGGGGATTGACTCCCACCACTGATACCAGCTTGTTTCTCACCACCTATAGGTGGGAGCCATCTCCCAGCTAATATAATATATGCAGTAAGAATGTCGAGGTCCTTCATGGATTTATGCATTGTTTTTTCTTCAAGAATCACTTAAAATCTTGCCAATTTTAACCCACTCATGTATGATTAAAGGTAGAATACTTTTAGCAGGAGGCTATACTATGAAGAAACGAGTTGTTGTCGCTCTGGGACACCGGGCACTTGGAACAACATTGCCGGAACAGTTAGAGGCAGTGAAAAAATCAGCGAAAGTAATTGCCGATCTTATCCAGAACGGATATCAGGTAGCTATTACACACAGTAATGCACCTCAGGTCGGAATGATACATACCGCATTGAATGAGTTTGCAAAGCAGCATGAAGATTATACAGCAGCACCTATGTGTATCTGTTCAGCCATGAGTCAGGGATATATCGGTTATGATCTCCAGAACAGCATTCGCGAAGAGCTTTTAGACCGCGGGATTTTCCGCACAGTCAGTACCGTTCTTACCAGTGTTGTTGTGGATCCTTATGATGAGGCATTCTATACACCAACCAAAGTTCTCGGCCGTTATCTGAATGCAGAAGAAGCTAATCTGGAGCGGAAAAAGGGAAATTATATCGTGGAAGAGCCGGGAAAGGGATTCCGTCGAATCGTATCTGCACCGAATCCAGTCAGCATTGTCGAGATTGATGCGATCAAAGCCCTGTTAGATGCAGATCAGGTTGTTATCGCATGTGGCGGTGGGGGAATTCCGGTACTTGAGCAGGACAATCATCTTAAAGGAGCCAGCGCTGTTATTGAAAAAGATCTGACTGCCGGTAAGATGGCAGAAGAGACAGATGCTGATATGTTGATCATTCTGACAAGTGTTGAGAAAGTTAAGATCCATATGGGACGTGCCGATGAAAAAGACCTTGGCGAAATTACAGTCGATCAGGCTAAAAAATATATGGAAGAAGGACATTTTGGAGTTTACAACATGCTCCCGAAATTCAATGCTTCCGTAAACTTTGTAGAAGGCAGAGAAGGCAGAAGTGCACTCATCACTTCTTACGATAAATTAAACGAGGCGCTGGAAGGAAAGACCGGAACAGTGATTCGTTAGATTTCATCCTGAATTTAAAAATGTTTTAAAAGAAAAGTATGGTTGATAACAAAAATCTCTCTCCATTGTTATCAACCATACTTTTTGTCTATTCCTTTAATCCATATCCTGGGATTCCATCATTTCGAGACGTTCCACTGCCTCTGCAATGTTCATCTGTTCAATGGCCTTTTTTTCTTCAATCCTCATAAGTTCCAGACGCTTTACACGCTTGTCCAGTTCATTTTCTGTCAGATAATGATACACACTTTTGGGAACAAACTGTTTCCACTCCTGATCTGTGGCGATAAGCTCTCGTACTTTTGATCCAGTAATTCCTTTCTCTTCTTCCGTTTTTCTCCAAAGAATATTCACATCCAGGTCAAGGCTTCGTAAAATCTTGTACTTTTCCTCATCCCAGTCATCAAACATTCCTACATAGTATACTGCTTCTTTTGGTGTATACTGTGCGATATACTCCGGCATGCTGATCGGGAATGGAATAAAATCATACTCTTTCGCAGGCACATTAAATTCTTCCATTGCACCACGGATCATTTCACACCGCTCAAAATAGGTCAATGGATTCCCTGCTTTCGTTCCTCTGTTCTCATCATGCACCGTATCCCGCGTGTGAGCTCCATCCGGATTCGTGATTCCAATATATAATTTGTCGCAGTGCATCTTTGCTGCAAGAATATACTCCATATGTTTCAGGTGAAGCACCTGAAATCTTCCATTTACAATTCCCGTTCTTGTCATTTGTATACCCGTTTCCTTTTTATTTCCCAATTAAATGTAATACTTCTTCTTTACTGATCAGTCCAAGCTGCTTTCCTGTCACTTCTCCGTTTTCAAATACAACAAGCATCGGAATGGACACAACCTTATACTGTCTTGCAAGATCCATGCACTGGTCTACGTCCACTTTGCAAATCTTTACGTCATCTACTTCTGCTGCCACTTCTTCAATAACCGGTCCCAGCATCTGACATGGTCCGCACCAGCCGGCCCAGAAATCAACCAGTACCTTTCCTTCTGCTTTCAATACTTCTTGTTCAAATGTATCTCCTGTTACATGTACAACTGCCATATATGCTTACCTTCCTTTCATCTATTCATTATCTGCACAGATTCATTTTTTATAACTGCATCTTTGTGCAGCCTGTCTGTACTATATTTTCTCTGACTTCATCTTAACGGCAGACACTTACTCTGTCAAGGTATTCCCCGACCATTCGAAATTCATCTTCGTAAATACAGTTCGGCATCGCGCCGTCATGAACTTTCTGCCTGCACTCCTCGTAATCCATCCAGCGAACCGCTTCCACTTCTTCTTTCAGCTCGCGAATGGCTGACTCAAAAAAGCTCCATTGGCTTTCCATTCAACACTGCTGACACCAGTGTATCATGACCATCATAGACAAGCTTCAGTGAGAAGAATGGCTCTTCATCTGCAAGAAGCCGTAAAAATATCCGGTCGCCTTCCCAGATATTTAGTTTCAACACGTCCTCTTTTTTCACCCATTCCAGTTCACCTTCATCGCATGCTATGGATTTTCCTTCGAATTCATCAGCAGTAAACAGATGCATATACTCTGTCACACCATTTCCGGATACAAATGTCACAATCCCACGGAACCGATAAGAAGTCAACGTATATCCTGTCTCCTCTTTCACTTCACGAAGCACACACTCTTCCGGACTTTCATCTGCTTCAAAATGTCCGCCCACACCAATCCATTTATCCTTATTCACATCATTTTTCTTCACTGTACGGTGAAGCATTAGATATTGCCCATCTTTTTCTATATAACATAAAGTACTAAGTGATGTCATTATTGGTTTCCGTTACTGAAAACTTATAAAAAGTTATAAACTCCCATGTTTCATTCCTACTTCAACGAGTATGCTTTTGATGATATAAATATCTATCTACTCACAAGTTCTTGTACTCTCCATAGGCGTAAATTCCGAACTAACGTATCCGTACATATTTGCATTAACGTTTCAGTGTTAGCTTGCAAATCGTTCTCCATAGGCCTTAAGATTTATAGATGCCTGGAAATCTCTGTCAATCATATTCCCACATTCACATCTATAAACCCTGTCAGATAACTTCAAATCTTTTTTGATGTTTCCACAGCAGCTGCAAAGCTTTGATGATGGATAAAACCGTTCAGCCATAATAAGCTGGATCCCTTTATCATTGCATTTGTATTCAAGCTGTTTTCTAAACCCAAAAAATCCTTGTCCCTGTACTGCTTTGGATAAATGTCTATTTTTCATCATTCCACTGACATTCAGATCTTCAATACAAATAAATCTTGGCTTTCGATTTACGATCTCAGATATGGTCTGATTCAAATAGTTTTTACGGATGTTTGTTAATCTGTAATTTCGTTTTAATAAAAGTTTTTCCTTTTTGATTACATTATTTGTTTTACAGTAACTTTCCCCTTTCTTATTTTTCTCGTAAGAACGAGAGATACTACGCTGTAATCTGCGTTTCTGTTTTTCTAGTTTCTTTACTTTCTGACTCTTATTGATGTTCTTATACTTAACGGCATCAGAGCAGACAGCTAAGTCTTTAATTCCTAAGTCTATGCCAACTCCATCATCATTAAGTGTTTCCTTGCAGTCAGGAAATTCTACACATACACTGATCCACCAGTTCAATCCATCAAAGGATATTCTCGGATTCATATATTTAACATCTGTTGGAATACGTCCATGTTCTGCAAGTCTTACCCAATTCATTTTTTGCTTATTTGCTTTCCTGCTGGAAGAAAAGCCTTCAAACTTAACGTGGGTATTACTGAATTGTATCTTAACGTTGTCCTGATAGAACTTCGGCATTGATCTCTTTTTAGACTTGAATCTTGGGAATTTTTGCAAGCCCTTGAAAAAGTTCTTATACGCAGTACAGGCATCTTTGATTGCCTGTTTGGTTACATTATTTGAAATATTTAATAACCATGCGTATTCCTCAGAATGTCTGAGCTTTGTAAATTCTTTTCTGAGTTCTGAATCTGAAATGAATTTGCCACCTTTTTCATAATTTTCTTTTTCCCTGGCCAAAGCCCAGTTATAAGCAAATCTTGAAGCACCTGCGTACTGAAACATCTTAGTTTTCTGTACGTTGTTTGGTATCAGCATTACTTTTATGGCTTTTACCATCTGTTTCCTCCTGTATCAATTCCCGGATAAGTTTCTTAGCTTTGTTCGCTCGTTTTCCTTGTAATTTGCAGCTGAATACTGTGATTATTTGAACCAGATCTTCAACAAGTTCCTGCTGTTCCGATTTTTCAGTATTATCAATAATCTCAATCTCACAATTATAAAGTGAAGCGATATATTCTATCAACTCAAAACCAAATCGCAATAGCCTGTCTTTATATAAAACAACAACCTTTTCAACTTGATTTTGAGAGATTCGTCTAATCAATTCCTGAAGTCCTTTTTTCTTATAATTAATCCCAGAACCGATATCGCTTATTATCTCAAACGGCTGTCCTTTTGCCAAAAGATATGTCTTAACATTATCAATCTGTTGTTCCAAATCATCATTTTGTTTATGGCTGGAAACGCGACAATATCCAATTGTAATGCGATTTTTAGGCTTTACATTTATTACTTGGCTGAGTTGCTCATCGGAATAATATCTATAGCCACTTACTGTAGTATGATGCGGATGAAGTTTTCCATTGGCATCCCAATTTCGTAATGTCTGAGCAGATACGCCTATAATTTTTGAAAATTCATGTATAGAATAATATTTACTCAAAGTATCAACTCCTTTCAATAATATTCTACTCTAATATCTTATAAAGCTCAACACCAACTTATATAATTTTATAATTTATATTTAACTGTTAACAACCTCTTTTCTTATAAATAATGGCTGATAAATAACGTAATTCACTGGATTTCCATTACACTGAAAAATGTGCTATACTAGCACTAATCGCCAGATTACTTTTTATTATAGACATTATATGGGAGAAATGCAATGAATCGAAATATCGATTATATTATAGATGAAGACAGTGCCGGCCTTAGAGTTGAGCAATTCTTACGCCGGAAGCGCTACTCGGGGCAGAATCTGTCGGAGATTAAAAGAATGCCGAAAAGTATCCTTGTAAATGGGGTACATTATTATATGCGTCAGGAACTTTCTACAGGAGACCATCTGCAAGTGCGGATCTGTGAGACACAAAATTCTGAGAAAATCCCACCGACGAAACTTCCACTCGATATCGTTTATGAAGATGAAGATCTTCTTGTGCTGAACAAGCCTGCCGGCATGCCGATTCACCCGTCTTTAAATAATTACACAAACTCTATAGCAAATGCTCTGGCTTACTACTTTCAGTCTCAGGGAAAACCTTTCATTTTCCGGTGCTGTAACCGTCTGGACCGGGATACTTCGGGACTTACCATTGTTTCCAAGCATCTGGTCAGTGGCAGTATTCTCTCGGACATGACAAAATACCGGGAAGTCCACCGGGAATATCTCGCGATTGCACGAGGTTCTGTCACACCTTCCGAAGGAACCATCCAGGCTCCGCTCGGGCGCAAGGAAGGAACCATCATCGAACGGACCGTAGACTGGGAACATGGAGAAGATGCAGTCACCCATTATAAAGTGGTAAAAGAAGCAAATGGGCACAGCCTTGTCTCTCTTCGTCTTGAGACCGGCCGCACCCACCAGATCCGTATTCATATGAAATATCTCGGTTATCCACTGATTGGTGACTACCTGTACAACCCAGACATGGAGTACATGACACGTCAAGCTCTGCACTCCCACCACATGGAATTCACCCACCCGATTACCGGAGAACATATGAGTTTCACTGCACCGCTGCCAGAAGATATGGCGCGGGTTATGCAGGAATAATTCAAGAATTTTATCAGAAATATTTCTTCAACTCATTTTGACGATTTTCACAATTTGTGATCATTACATTTTCAATGCTCTTTTCTTTTAACAAGGAGCGGATCTTCTCGGCCCGCTCCTTGCGGATTTCATCGTCACATTTATTCAGAACGACACAATATTTCCGGTCTTCCACGCCTTTTCGTGCACCTTGCACTGATGAAAGGATTTTTGCAATATCCTCTTCTGCTATCAGATGTTTATAACTCGTATTTAAAAACTGAACTGCAAGGTCTTTTCGAAAGCAGACTTCTTCTAATGGCTTCCCTAATGCGTCCATTCCCACAACCGCAATGACATCTGTACACTCCGGAATAATGACTGGTTCTTTCTCAATTGGCACCTTACAGGGAAGATGCTTTGCTCCGTCCGCTTCAATTAGTACAACCTCCGCTTCCTGCAGAACTTCCTGTAAAAATGAACCATCTGGCATACGCATCTTTTTCACAGATTTCTTATTTTCCATCTGATTTACTGATGCCTGATCTCCTGCTGCAAGATTCTTATTACTTTCACAATCTGTACCGATGACCGCAATCTGGTCAGATTTCCAGAGACTTCTCACTTCTTCAATATTCCACGCACGGATTTCTTCTGGAGGGATCTGCAAATGTGTACTTGTCGTCACAATTACTTTTTTCCCTTCTTCTCTGAAAATTTCAGCCAGCGCATACATGGTCGTTGTCTTGCCACCACCGCCGACCAGCGAAATAACTCTTCTTTCTCTCTTAGCCAATTTTTCATCTCCTCGCGTTTTTCTAGTTCACCTTTTACAAGTCTTCTCCCGTTTCAGTCGATGCTGGCTATAGCAGATGCGCTTCCACCCACGCCAGTATATCCTCGTAAACCACCTGCCGGTCCAGCTCGTTTAATATCTCATGGCGGTCTTTCTCATAAAGCTTAAGGGACACATCTTTAATTCCACATTCCCGATACGTTTTTGCAACATTTTCCACACTTTTTCCGAAGTTTCCAACGGGATCGTCTGATCCTGCCACCAGATACAACGGCAAATCTTTCGGGATCTTTTCAATATTCTCTTTTTTCTGTGCATACTCAATGCCACAGAACATATGATAATATGCATTGACTGTAAAGCGGAACGTACACCATGGATTCGCCAGATAGGCGTCCACCTCTTTTTCATCACGCGTCAGCCAGTCCTTATCTGTTCTGGCAGGCTCAAACCGTTTATTATATCCACCAAATGCCATGTTATCCACAAATGTACTCCGGTAATCATCACCTTTAAATGCGGCAATGACTTTGCACAGTAATTTTCCAAAAAATAATGCGGCTCCAGGCTGTGCTCCGGTTCCCATGACTATGACTCCAAAAAGCCCAGGTCCGTACATTTCCATATACTGACGGATCAGGAAAGACCCCATACTATGCCCAAGCATAAAATACGGCTTATCCGGATATTTTTTCTGCGTTATTTCCCGAAGTTTGTGAATGTCACCGATTACATATTCATTTCCATTCGTTTTATGAAAATATCCATGATATTCTTCATTTTGCACAGATTTTCCATGTCCCAGATGGTCATGTCCGACCACGTAAATTCCATGTTCGTTCAGATATTTTGCAAATGCATCATATCGGTCGATAAATTCGACCATACCATGACATAACTGCATAACCGCATGGATCTCCCCCTCCGGCTCCCATTCGATTGCATGAATCTGTGTCACTCCGTCCCGCGACGGATATTGAAATTCCCGCTTCATAATCTAGTCCTCCGCCCACTCGAATGCGCGACCGACTGCTTTCTTCCAGCCTTTTAACAAATGTTGTCTCTTTTCGTCTGTCATGTCTGCATGGAATGTTCGGGACAGTGCCCAGTTTGCGCGCACGTCCTCTACATCTTCCCAGTAACCCACTGCAATTCCTGCAAGATATGCCGCTCCGAGAGCTGTTGTCTCCACACACTGTGGTCTGAGCACATCAACACCAAGAATGTCGGCCTGGAACTGCATCAGAAAATTATTATTTGATGCACCACCATCTACTTTGAGCGTCCGGATCTGTACACCAGATTCTTCTTCCATCACTTTCAAAATGTCATTGGTCTGGTACGCCATAGATTCCAGTGCCGCCCGGATAAAATGTTCTTTTTTGCAGCCTCTTGTGATGCCCACGACCGTACCTCTTGCATATGGATCCCAGTACGGCGCTCCGATTCCGGTAAATGCCGGAACAAGGTAAACGCCTGCAGTATCTTCGACCGCAGTTGCATAACGCTCCGTATCTGCCGCTTTGCGGATCATACGCATCTCATCACGCAGCCACTGGATCGCCGCTCCTGCCACAAAAATACTTCCTTCTAATGCATACTGGACGGTTCCGTCTGCGCTGGCTGCAATAGTCGTAAGCAGTCCATTTTCTGAAGTCACAGCCTTTTCTCCTGTATTCATAAGCAGGAAACAGCCGGTTCCATATGTATTCTTCACTTCTCCGGCATCAAAACAGCACTGGCCGAACAATGCTGACTGCTGGTCACCTGCTGCCCCGGCGATTGGAATACTCTCGCCAAACATACCGACTTCTGTATATCCGAAAATTCCACTGGATGGTTTTACTTTTGGCAGCATGTTCTTTGGAATCTTGAAATAATCCAGAATCTTCTGATCCCAGTCTAATTTATGAATATCGAACATCATCGTTCTGGAGGCATTGGTGTAGTCTGTCGCATGTACTTCCCCACGGGTCAGATTCCAGATCAACCATGTATCAATTGTTCCAAAAGCAAGGTCTCCATTTTCTGCCTGCTTTCTGGCTCCCTCTACATGCTCTAAGATCCATGCCACCTTTGACGCTGAAAAATATGCATCAGGTATCAGTCCTGTCGTCTCTTTCACATAGTCCGTCAGACCATCTTCTTTTAATTGATCGATCCGTTCTGCAGTTCTGCGGCACTGCCACACGATTGCATTGTAAATCGGCATACCCGTCTCACGGTTCCACACAACCGTCGTCTCTCTCTGATTCGTAATTCCAATGGACGCAATCTCATCAGCACTTGCACCGATTTTACTGATTGCTTCGGTCGCAACAGATAACTGAGAGGCCCAAATCTCCATCGGATCATGCTCGACCCAGCCCGGTTTTGGATAAATCTGCTCAAACTCTTTTTGAGCTACACTGCAAATATTTCCTTTTTTGTCAAATAAAATACATCTGGAACTGGTTGTCCCCTGATCCAGAGCCATTACATATTTTTTCATACACGTTCTCCCATCTTCTTTGTCGCGATCACCGGTACATTTGTCCCCACAATATCCTGCACAATTATCTGCCCCATTTCCACTGGCGCTTCTACGACAACATGTTTTAATTCTCGCACGCATTCTAATACTTTCGCCTTAGGAATATCCGTCTTCGTGCGCACCGGAAGCATGCGCCCGTCACTCATTTTCACCGTACTTGTCACGGTACGCTCCGGACTTACCAGTTCCTTTCTGGCATAAGCATCTCCGCGCTTGCAAGTATTTCCTGTAACACTTATAACCTCTCCACGTTCCAATACTGCACATAATTCACATCCAAGAGGGCAGCCGATACAGATTAGTTTCTTCTCCTCCATAGTCTATCCCTCCTTCACCGTGATGATAAGCTGTTGTAAATCCGGATATTTTAAAAGTTCTTCCCTGCCAAGCAGAATCTCTTCCATCTCCCCAGGTGCTACGACTGGACGTTTCTTTGTCTTAATCCGTTTCTCGCTATTCTCTTCATTACAGTATACATCGACTGCACAGTTTTTTACAACTTTTCCGACACGAAACCGCACTTTCAATTTATCCGGCATCTTGGACAAATGAATGGCAGATGGAACGGTATAGCGGACACAGCCAAGAGAAATGAGTGGAATCACTGGATCATTATTATCATTCATCTTGGAAGCCTTACCTATATCCGAATCACTATACTGACTCTCTTGGTCTATGCCAGGATTACTGCTTTGATTCTCTTGTAAAATGTATCTCGCCGCACATGTTCCTGCTCTGTCCGCTTCCTCTGATACAAAATCCACAAGATCATGAACATGAAGCACATTTCCACAGGCAAATACTCCCGGCACATTTGTCTCCAGACTCTCGTCTACAACCGGTCCGCTGGTCACTGGATTTAATTTCACGCCCAGTTCCCGTGACAATTCATTTTCCGGGATCAATCCACAGGATAACAACAGCGTATCACATGCATATTCTTCTTCCGTTCCCGGAATTGGCTTTCCTTTCTCATCGACCTTGGCAAGCGTAATTCCTGTCACCCGTTCTTTTCCATGAATATCAACGACTGTATGGCTTAACTTCAGTGGAATATCATAGTCATTCAGACACTGCACAATATTTCTCTTTAGTCCACCGGAATAAGGCATCAGTTCCGCAACTACTTTTACATGTGCCCCTTCCAGTGTCATACGTCTTGCCATGATCAGTCCAATATCACCGGAACCAAGAATTACAACCTCGCGCCCTGGAAGATATCCTTCCATATTTACAAGTCTTTGTGCCGTTCCGGCACTGTAGATTCCAGCCGGGCGATATCCCGGAATATTAAGCGCTCCTCTTGGACGCTCCCGGCAACCCATGGCAAGTATTACTGCCTTTGCCTGAATCTGAATGATACCTTCCGTACGACTAACCATAGTGATAATTTTATCTGTATATTTCTTCTTGCTATATTTATCTTGATCTGCTTCTGAATATTTTTCTTTGTTATATTCACACTGATCTGCTTGAAGACTACTCTTATACTGGCTCATGCTTTGAATGCTCAGCACCATGCTATCGATCACATATGGAATCCCGGCGTCTTTTACCTGCTCAATATAACGTCCTGCATATTCCGGTCCAGTCAGCTCTTCTTTAAATGTGTGAAGTCCGAAACCATTGTGAATACACTGGTTTAGAATTCCACCAAGTTCTTTGTCTCTTTCTACGATTAAAATGTCCTTTATTCCCTGCTTTCTTGCTCCAAGCGCTGCTGCAAGTCCTGCAGGACCGCCTCCGATAATGACTAAATCACAAGTTTTCATTCCTGCACCTCCCTACAGCCTGTCCTTATTTGTTCCTACAATGATTCGGGAATCCGGATTATTTTTACAGATTTCTTCCAACGGAATTCCACACTCTCTGGACAGTATCTCCATAATCCTCGGTGTACAGAAACCTCCCTGGCATCGTCCCATGCCTGCCCGGGCTCTTCGCTTTACTCCATCCAGCGTCCGCGCTCCAAGCGGTCTTCGGATTGCATCCAGAATCTCTCCCTCAGTCACGGTTTCACAGCGACAGATGACCTGTCCATACGCTGGATTTTTCTGAATCAGTTCCTTTTGTTCTTCCAGACTTAGTTCTGCAAAATGTACGATTCCTTTACGCGTCTCTATGAAATTTTCTTTTTCCTGTAATCTGCCTGAACTTTTTTGTTTATCAGCTACTTCGAAGCTTCTTAAATTCCCCGAATCTCCTGGATTTATTTGCCGATCTGTATCTTCCATCATTTTTTTTACTAAATCACAGACATACACTCCGATTGCCGGGGCACTGGTAAGTCCTGGTGATTCGATTCCAGCCACATCGATAAATCCTGGCACATCAGTTAATTCTTCTATCTGGAAATCTCCACCATCTTCATGTGCACGAAGTCCTGCAAATGATGTGATGACCTGGCGTGTCGGAATGCCTTTTACGGATTTCGCAGAATCATTTAACACCTTATCAAGCCCTGCTCTCGTCGTCGCATCATCTTCTTTATCTGGAACATCATCGGCAGTTGGCCCGATCATCAGATTGCCATGTATGGTCGGAGTTACAAGAACACCTTTCCCCATTTCCCCTGGCACTTGAAAAATAGTATGACTGACCAGAGTTCCCGCATTTTTATCAAGGAGACAATATTCTCCCCTTCGCGGTGTAATGTGAAGTTTCTTCTCACTGACCATGTTGTGGATTTCGTCCGCATAAACTCCGGCAGCATTGATTACATAGTTTGAATATAATGTTCCCTGATTTGTAATGACTTCAAATCCACTTACTTGATGGCATCTCTGTATATCCTGCACACACGTTCCAAATTGGAACTTTACACCATTGATTGCTGCATTTTCTGCATAAGCAATATTCATAAGAAATGGACAGACAATTCCTCCGGTTGGTGCATAAAGCGCCGCATACACAGAATCTGCAAGTGCCGGTTCCAGTTCAAGTGCCTCTTCCCTTGTCAGGATTCTTAACCCTTCCACTCCATTTTCTTTGCCTCGCTCTTTCAGTTCTTCTAGTTTTGAAAGTTCTTCCTCGTTCTGGCAGACAACTAGTGAACCATTTCTTTTAAACGGAAAATCCAGCTTTTTTGCCATCTCTTCCATCATAAGATTTCCCTGAACATTCAGTTTCGCTTTCAATGTATCTGGCTTTGCATCATGTCCTGCATGAACAATTCCACTGTTCGCCTTACTCGTCCCCTCACAGACATCACTTTCCTTATCCAGCACACAGATTTTCAAATCATAACGTGATAATTCCCGTGCCACAGCACAACCTGAAACACCCGCACCGATAATGATGATGTCATATTTCAAATCCGACATACCACGACCTCCTTGTTACATATTTCATCTCGTATGTGATTTTGTCTTTTTTGTACACACTAATCATAACTTTATTGTAACGGATTCTGAATTGCGCGACAACACACAATGAACGAGAATTGTATTCTTTTGATATAATTCTAATTCGCGCGAGTGCACACCCTGCCGGAGACTTCTTGTATAATAGGAAATGCGACTTTCTATGTACAAAAAAAGTGACTGGTTCATACCAATCACTTCTTATATAAATATATACCTTCAAAACTGCATATAAGAAACTTTTTAACATCTTTACCTATCCACCTGTGCTTCGCACTTAAGGAAGTTCGATTCACTAAGCTCGAAAGAACCTCGCTAAGTTCCTTCGAACAAGCATCGTACTAAGCTCAGCCTTCGCTTTGCTCGTCTTCTCTAAGTACTCTTGCTTTTGGTTATGCCCTCGACCTATTAGTAACAGTCAGCTCCATGTGTTACCACACTTCCACCTCTGTCCTATCTACCTCGTCGTCTTCAAGGGGTCTTACAACTTTCGTTGGGATATCTCATCTTGAGGGGGGCTTCACGCTTAGATGCCTTCAGCGTTTATCCCGTCCCGGCTTGGCTACTCTGCTATGCTCCTGGCGGAACAACAGATCAACCAGCGGCCAGTCCATCCCGGTCCTCTCGTACTAAGGACAGCTCCTCTCAAATATCCTACGCCCACGCCGGATAGGGACCGAACTGTCTCACGACGTTCTGAACCCAGCTCGCGTACCGCTTTAATGGGCGAACAGCCCAACCCTTGGGACCTACTTCAGCCCCAGGATGCGATGAGCCGACATCGAGGTGCCAAACCACTCCGTCGATGTGAACTCTTGGGAGTGATAAGCCTGTTATCCCCAGGGTAGCTTTTATCCGTTGAGCGATGGCAATCCCACTTTATACCACCGGATCACTAAGTCCTACTTTCGTACCTGCTCCACCCGTCGGTGTCGCAGTCAAGCTCCCTTCTGCCTTTGCACTCTTCGAATGGTTTCCGACCATTCTGAGGGAACCTTTGAGCGCCTCCGATACCCTTTCGGAGGCGACCGCCCCAGTCAAACTCCCCACCTGACATTGTCCCCCGACCTGTTAAAGGCCGCTGGTTAGAAACCCAGTACTGCAAGGGTGGTATCCCAACAGCAGCTCCACGGCAACTGGCGTCACCGCTTCAAAGCCTCCCACCTATCCTGTACATGCAATACCGAATCCCAGTATCAAGCTGGAGTAAAGCTCCATGGGGTCTTTCCGTCCTGGCGCAGGTAACCAGCATCTTCACTGGTATTTCAATTTCACCGGGTGCATTGTTGAGACAGTGCCCAAATCATTACGCCTTTCGTGCGGGTCGGAACTTACCCGACAAGGAATTTCGCTACCTTAGGACCGTTATAGTTACGGCCGCCGTTTACTGGGGCTTAAGTTCAAAGCTTCGCTTGCGCTAACCTCTCCCCTTAACCTTCCAGCACCGGGCAGGCGTCAGCCCATATACTTCACCTTTCGGTTTTGCATAGACCTGTGTTTTTGCTAAACAGTTGCTTGGGCCAATTCTCTGCGGCCACCTCTCAGTGGCACTCCTTCTCCCGAAGTTACGGAGTCATTTTGCCGAGTTCCTTAACAATGCTTCTCCCGTCGGCCTTAGGATTCTCTCCTCATCCACCTGTGTCGGTTTACGGTACGGGCGCGATACAAACAATAGCGGCTTTTCTTGACGCATGGCTCACACTCTTCCCTACTCTTATTTCGGTACGCATCACGTCTTCGGATTGCCGTACGGATTTGCCGGTACGACTCCTACCTCGCTTGCGCCGGGCTTTCCATTCCCGGCTTGTGCTCTCCACACGTGTCCCCACAGTTCTGTTATATCGCGGTACAGGAATTTCAACCTGTTGTCCATCGGTTACGTCTTTCGACCTGGCCTTAGGCCCCGACTTACCCAGAGCAGATCAGCTTTACTCTGGAAACCTTAGATATTCGGCCGGAAGGATTCTCACCTTCCTCTCGCTACTCATTCCGGCATTCTCTCTTCTATACAGTCCACAGCTCCTTATCGGTACTGCTTCTTCCCGTATACAATGCTCCTCTACCAATGTACAAGTACATTCCTGAGCTTCGGCAGTGTGTTTCAGCCCCGGACATTTTCGGCGCAGGACCTCTCGACTAGTGAGCTATTACGCACTCTTTGAATGTATGGCTGCTTCTGAGCCAACATCCTAGTTGTCTTCGAAATCCCACATCCTTTTCCACTTAACACACATTTTGGGACCTTAGCTGCAGGTCTGGGCTCTTTCCCTTTTGACTACCCAACTTATCTCGTGCAGTCTGACTCCCATACACCATCTACGCGGCATTCGGAGTTTGATATTCTTCGGTAAGCTTTGACGCCCCCTAGGAAATTCAGTGCTCTACCTCCGCAAGACTTGTATGAGGCTAGCCCTAAAGCTATTTCGAGGAGAACCAGCTATCTCCGGGTTCGATTGGAATTTCTCCCCTATCCACACCTCATCCCCACCCTTTTCAACGGATGTGGGTTCGGACCTCCATTGCCTTTTACGGCAACTTCATCCTGGACATGGATAGGTCACCCGGTTTCGGGTCTACTCCGACTGACTCTTCGCCCTATTCAGACTTGGTTTCCCTTCGGCTCCATCCCTTAAGGACTTAACCTCGCCAGCCAGCGTAACTCGCCGGACCGTTCTACAAAAAGTACGCGGTTCCACATTTAAAGTGGTTCCACAGCTTGTAAACATATGGTTTCAGGTTCTTTTTCACTCCCCTCCCGGGGTCCTTTTCACCTTTCCTTCACAGTACTATGCGCTATCGGTCACTAAGGAGTATTTAGCCTTACGGGGTGGTCCCCGCATATTCAGTCAAGGTTCCACGTGTCTCGACCTACTCTGGATTCCGCCATGCCAATCGACCTTTCACTTACGGGGCTTTCACCCTCTCTGGCCGGCCTTCCCAGGCCGTTCTGTTAAGTCTTTTGGATCAATTCCGCGGTCCGAACCCCGGAGTGCACGCACTCCGGTTTGGGCTCTTCCGGTTTCGCTCGCCGCTACTTCCAGAATCACATGTTGTTTTCTCTTCCTCCGGCTACTTAGATGTTTCAGTTCACCGGGTTCCCCTCCTAACGTTATGTATTGGCGTTAGGATACCTGAGGTTTGCTCAGGTGGGTTTCCCCATTCAGAGATCTCCGGATCATAGGATATTTGCTCCTCCCCGAAGCTTTTCGCAGCTTATCACGTCTTTCATCGGCTCTTAGTGCCAAGGCATCCACCATACGCTCTTATTAGCATAACCAATAGATGTCGAAAGCGGTGCGGAAGTTCTGACTGTTCTCAGAGGAATGCTTGCATTCATCTGGAACCGTCTGAAGTTCTGCAATCATTTGCGAAGCAAAGGATAGCGAAACAAGCAAAGCTTGTGAGCTAACCGGTTTGACATCGCCGCCTACGGGTTGCTTTCTTCATCGACACATGCATAGCGTTGCATGCGTTGGCTTCTAGGTCAATTTTTTGGATTCGTTTTCTTCGAATTGTGTAGTAATTATTACTCTGTTTATAACAATTACCTCGGATGTCTTGATTAGATATTTAATATCTTATCTATATTTCTTATATGCGGTTTTCAAGGTACATTGCGAAACGAATATTTTCTGCGTTGAATGCTTGCATTCATAAGCTGTGAAATATTCTGTTTCATAGCGTGCCTGCACGCGACCGAAAGAACGAAGTTCTTGAGGTGCAATGTAAGCATTTGACTGTTTTATCAGCCATCAGGAAGTTGAATCTCTTCAGCTCTCTGATCACTGGTAAAACCAGTTTATTTTTTCAATCCGGCAGCCACCTACTCTCCCGTACCGTCTCCAGTAAAGTACCATCGGCCGCTTAGGTCTTAACCATCGTGTTCGGGATGGGAACGGGTGTTACCCCTAAGCGCATCGCCACCGGAAATGTTATTCGTTCTTTTTACGGAACTGATAACTTGTCATTATGTCCTTCGCGCGTCCAATTCCGCGCTCAGTCCTTGATGACTAAATAACAGACAACAGCCCTTACTTTTTCCGTTTTAGTTGGATTGATTCGGCTGCTTTGCAGCCTACTTTATCCATCTTCCGTTTTAGTTGGATTGATTCGGCTGCTTTGCAGCCTACTTTATCCATCTTCCTTAGAAAGGAGGTGATCCAGCCGCACCTTCCGATACGGCTACCTTGTTACGACTTCACCCCAGTTATCGGTCCCACCTTCGGCAGCTCCCTCCTTTCGGTTGGGTCACTGACTTCGGGCGTTACTGACTCCCATGGTGTGACGGGCGGTGTGTACAAGACCCGGGAACGTATTCACCGCAGCATTCTGATCTGCGATTACTAGCGATTCCAGCTTCATGTAGTCGAGTTGCAGACTACAATCCGAACTGAGACGTTATTTTTGAGATTTGCTCGGCCTCGCGGCTCTGCTTCCCTTTGTTTACGCCATTGTAGCACGTGTGTAGCCCTGGTCATAAGGGGCATGATGATTTGACGTCATCCCCACCTTCCTCCAGGTTATCCCTGGCAGTCTCTCCAGAGTGCCCACCCTAAATGCTGGCTACTGAAGATAAGGGTTGCGCTCGTTGCGGGACTTAACCCAACATCTCACGACACGAGCTGACGACAACCATGCACCACCTGTCACCGATGTTCCGAAGAAAAGCTTCCATTACGAAGCGGTCATCGGGATGTCAAGATCAGGTAAGGTTCTTCGCGTTGCTTCGAATTAAACCACATGCTCCACCGCTTGTGCGGGTCCCCGTCAATTCCTTTGAGTTTCATTCTTGCGAACGTACTCCCCAGGTGGACTGCTTATTGCGTTAGCTGCGGCACCGAATAGCTTTGCTACCCGACACCTAGCAGTCATCGTTTACGGCGTGGACTACCAGGGTATCTAATCCTGTTTGCTCCCCACGCTTTCGAGCCTCAACGTCAGTCATCGTCCAGTAAGCCGCCTTCGCCACTGGTGTTCCTCCTAATATCTACGCATTTCACCGCTACACTAGGAATTCCACTTACCTCTCCGACACTCTAGCTGCACAGTTTCCAAAGCAGTCCACAGGTTGAGCCCATGCCTTTCACTTCAGACTTGCACAGCCGTCTACGCTCCCTTTACACCCAGTAAATCCGGATAACGCTTGCCCCCTACGTATTACCGCGGCTGCTGGCACGTAGTTAGCCGGGGCTTCTTAGTCAGGTACCGTCATTTTCTTCCCTGCTGATAGAAGTTTACATACCGAAATACTTCATCCTTCACGCGGCGTCGCTGCATCAGGCTTTCGCCCATTGTGCAATATTCCCCACTGCTGCCTCCCGTAGGAGTCTGGGCCGTGTCTCAGTCCCAATGTGGCCGGTCACCCTCTCAGGTCGGCTACTGATCGTCGGCTTGGTGGGCCGTTACCTCACCAACTACCTAATCAGACGCGGGTCCATCTCATACCACCGGAGTTTTTACCACTGTACCATGCAGTACTGTGGTCTTATGCGGTATTAGCAGCCATTTCTAACTGTTATCCCCCTGTATGAGGCAGGTTACCCACGCGTTACTCACCCGTCCGCCGCTCAGTCACAAAAGTCTTCATCCGAAGAATCGAACTTAAGTGCTTCGCTCGACTTGCATGTGTTAAGCACGCCGCCAGCGTTCATCCTGAGCCAGGATCAAACTCTCGTTAAAAAATCTTAATTCCGATTTGACTCGGATTTAAAATCAAAGTTCGTTCCAGGTCAAGAAAACTACTAGCTTTCTTATCCCTTTTACTGTTTTAAGGTCGACATTGTCATTCAATGTCCGTTCTGAATTTTCTCTTAAAGAATCTTCAGGGTTGTTGTCTATTATTTAATTATCAAGGTTCTTTTTCTTTGTTGTCGTCTCAGCGACAGCTTATTTATATTATCACATTCACAATCGCTTGTCAACAACTTTTTTATTTTTCTTTTTCACTGTCCGCTTCGATCATCTCTGTCGTTCGAAACAGCTTATCTAGAATATCATTTCTATCGACATTTGTCAACAGGAAATTTCATTTATTTTTTTTGCGTTCCCATGAGCTCTTAAGCACTTTCCAGTCTTGTCTCACGCAACAGCTTATATATTCAAGAATGCCTCGGCATTCTTGCTGCGAGGTGCGCGTCATGCAATTGCATGACATACTTCTACTGCGCACCTCTGCAAGTCTACACTCCGTTTCGGTCGGCGCAAAACCATTGTCCACCGGACAATGTGCGCCCTGCCGGAGGCTATATCAGCTGGGGGATTGACNGGTGCGCGTCATGCAATTGCATGACATACTTCTACTGCGCACCTCTGCAAGTCTACACTCCGTTTCGGTCGGCGCAAAACCATTGTCCACCGGACAATGTGCGCCCTGCCGGAGGCTATATCAGCTGGGGGATTGACTCCCACCACTGCATCTCCCATCTGATATATCATGCCCGTCCAGAATTGTCAATATTGTTTTTATTATTTATTTTATTTGCATAATTTATACAATTCATTTTCCCATCTGAATCGAAAACCTCTCTTTTTTCACAAATCAGAAGAGGTAATCAAAAAAGGGCACCTTTGCCCGTTAGTTGGGACATAGCACTTTTATCAGTTTACTACACCCTCTATTATGCTCTCTATCTTCTTTAATCTTCCTTCATACGTATCCTGTATACTACCTGCCTCAGATTTTTTCTTTAATTCTTCTAAGAATCCTGGTTCATCAAAGCATCTGGAAATTGCATGATACAATGTTTCTTTTCTATTTTCTACAATATATCCCCATTTTCCGTTACCGAGATTTTCCTTGATTCCGCTACAATCTGTAGATATAACCGGCACACCAAGTATAACCGCCTCACTGATTGCAAGGTTATATCCTTCATTCAAGGAAGAACAGACAAATAAGTCTGCATTTTTTATATATGGATATGGGTTCTCTTGAAATCCAATCAAATGCTCCCATTTTTCCAAATGATGAGACTCGACCATTTCTTTTAGACGGTCATATTCTTTTCCATCTCCTACTATATTAAGAGTAAAGTCTCTGCCATCTTCTACCATATGCTCACAGATACTGGTCAGACGAAGAAATCCTTTTTCCGGAATCACTCGTCCCACTGCACAAATTGTAAATTTGTCATGTGCCACTTTATAGGCTTTTGCCATTCTGCGGATTGTCTTTGCTTCTAAAGGATTATAACAGACCGCTGCATTTTGAACTAATTCTATACCGAACATTTCTCCAAATGCGACGCGAATTGCCTCTGACACGAATACAGTCTTATCGTACTGCACGACCAGCAGATGTATCTCATACTTTTTTGGATCCAGATACCGCAACAATGTAAGCAGCACCTTTTCCGCCCCGCCATTATTTAATGTATTAATTGCAAATAAAACTTTTTTCATGAACCTCTCAAACTCTTTTCTATCTGTCTCTATGCCATATTGGTTTTCCCGCTAACAGATAAGCCACTAGATTTCCAAACATGCACCCCAACATGCAGCCTATACTGTTATTCATAATATCATCGAACTCAAACAGCCCTCTTTTCAGAACAAGTTGCAATATCTCGATTCCGAGTGAAACCACTATTCCACATAACAATCCCTGCCACCAGCGGATCTTCTTGTCAAAGACAAATGGAAGTAATCCACCAAGCGGAAGTAACAACACAATATTTAAAATATCTTCTTTCAACATCTCTCTGCTGCCACGAAGTACTGCCCGCCAGGACCAGAATAAATCAAGGTTATAATGATAATCTGTCTGTGGATTTCTTGTAAATACTGTCGATGCATATACAATCGCAAGAAATGTAAGAGCTGCGAGACATGCATACGCCTGAAAGCCTTTCATTTTGTCTCTTTTTACCAACTGCCGCAGGCAAAATGCTACGACTATAAACACAATAACAAAAAACAGGAACTCTCTTGCCGTCCATTCTCTGTTATGTGTAACTAATATCTGATAAATATCCAAATGACCGTCTCCTTTTTCAATAGGGACTAGAATAGCACATATATTTTTTCTTGTCTAGGGCAAAGCCTCTCTTATCACAGAATTTTAACATACACTTCTAACATACGAGTACAATTCAAGTCGAACTTCCGGCGGGATTACATAAATGTACAGGACCCTGGCAAGATTACTTCCACCAGGGTCCTGTACATTTATGTTCTACGCGCAGATTCAAGGGATACGACATTTACTTCAACACAATTGCATTCACTGCTTCCGTCAAATCTACGACCAGATCTCGTTTTACTAGTGATATGGATTTTCCGTCAATTGTCACAAGACAATTCGTTCCATCATATCGATATATTTTAACTTCTTTTTCCGGATATTTGTCATCTTTATAATGTAACGTAAAGCTGATTTCTTCTTTCTCAGAAGGTTCTTCACTTGTAAAGTCACTTGCTTTCAGCGCTTTAAGTGCATCTGTAAAGTCTGTTCCTTCAATTTCTTCTCCGTCATAAGTACTGACAACATCGCCCTTCTTCTCAGACAGATCAATGGTGTAATCTTTATCTTCCAGCGTCACTTTTACCCTGTCCACATCGGAAAGATCCGCTGTTACAACTGATTTATGTCTCAGCGAATCATAAGAACCATCTGTCACATTCTTATATTCGTCTTCTGTAATCTCGTAGATAATCTTGGAATCTCCGATTCTGACATAGGCTTTGTCGTCCTGTTTTGCACTGACATGAAGTATAAATGTTTTCTCACTGCTGCCTGCTTCTGAATCTTTACTGTCACCGGAATCCTCAGAAGAATCCTCGGACTTCGGTGTATATTTTACCTCCAGATTATACTGTGGTTCATCAAGTCCATATTTTACAAGTTCTTCATCTGTTGCATTATAAGTCACATACGTTCCAAGATTCAGTGCATTTACATTGTTCAGATAGGTCTTCACAAGATTCGTATCCAGCGGCTGTTCTTCTTTATCTTTGTTCACAAAATAAATGTCGTCTTCATTGTCAGAAAGACCATCATTTTCTTTGTATTTTGCATCCAAAGAAGTAGACCCGGAAACTTTAATTTCTGAAATCTTCTCCACCTGATTAAAGTTTGGAATCTCATCATTTTTCACAAGTGCGTCAATCGTCACATTAAAACTATCCATCGGATCATTTTTCACAAGGTACACATTTCCATCTCCGATTGAAACATAACGTTGAGAATCCATGGTACTATAATCACCCAGTGAGATTTCATAAGTCTTATCGTCCGTCTCCAATGTGATTGTACATTCCGGATCATCCAGACCGTACTGTCCATAATCGTCCACATCTTCAATCTCAAATGCCACTCCAAATTCTTTGAATAGTTTTAATCTCTCGGCAATCTTATCCTGATCTACCGGGAAGTTTGCATCATCGGTGTAAGTCCATGTACCATCCTTTTTTTCAAAGGCAAGGCTTCCCAAACTGCTCTTCCAGGAGATTTTATTCACAGAATCACTGTCCACTTCCAAAACCGTTTTGTCACTGTTTTTAATATTTTCTTTCTTTTCTTCTGTCTTGCTCAGAGCAAATGTGGCAATACATATCACCACTAAAACTCCAAGCAGGATATATAATTTTTTAGTTCGCTTCATTTGCCCGTCTCCTCTTCACAACAATCGCAATACCAACAGCCAGATAAACAATCGGGAATACTCCAATCATGACAAGCTTCAGAATTGATGAAGTAGAATCACTGATCGTCAGGTAATTGTACTGTAAGGATTTGCTTCTGATTGAAACTGCGTCACGCTGCCCTACCAGTGAGGATATAGAATTCATGACCAGATCCAGGTTTGCTCCGGAAGAATAACTGTTGTAAGTATCATCGACCAGATAAGAAGATGCATACCAGATCATCTGTCCATCATTTTCATCCTGTGTAATATCTACTCCTAACGAAAATGGTCCATCTGTATCCCCGTCTTCTTTATCATAAGTTGTCAGATTGTATCCTGCCGTCTTTGAATATGCCTCGTCTGATGTTGTGAGAAGCGATGTTACATTTACATCTTTATCCGTATTTCCAACCTCCAGTCCTCTTGCGATCGGTACGATTGCATAATAACTCTCATCCAGAAGCGGATCTGTAATGTCGCTGCTCTCAATGGTCGGCATCAGGATATACGGTGCCTGGAAAGCATAGTGATCATGGTCTGTATCAACAACAACTCCGTTATCAGATTTCACACCATAATCCGATAAAAGGCTATAAAGGTTCGGAAGGTCTCCACTCTCCACCGGTCCTGCCATAACAAGCAGCTTACCTCCGTTGTTAAAATAATCTTCCAGCATATTTTTTTCTTCCTCGGAAATATCACTGGACGGCGCATTTATTAACACAAAATCTGCATCGTCCGGAACTTCATTGGTTGTCAGAAGTGAAAATTTCTCAGTCTCAATATTTTCTTTTGTAAGCTGATTACTAAATGTTGTGGAAAGTTCTGCTTCGCCGTGTCCATTCAATATATACATCTTTGGCTGTTCGCTGTTCACTACATAATCAATCGCAGAAGTGATTGCTCCTTCTCCGTCAAATGAAGTCGTTCTGCTGTAGCCTGAATATGCGCTTCCACTGGTTACGTAGATGTCACTATATGCGATATAACGATTGCGATCCCCACACTCTACGATCAGACTGTTGTTGGCAACCTCATCACTTGTATATTTCTGGGTAAATGTCGGATAAATATCCGGATTCTTCTTTTTTATTTTAATATGATCAGATAATGTATCATATTTGTCCAAAAGCTTTTCAATGACATCGTCTTCTTTACCATTCTGTACGACCCAGTAAATCGTCACATCTTCTTTCAACGCATTTACAACAACTTTTGTGTTGCTTGTGATAGAATAAAGTTTCGTGGAACTGATATCATACTGGGTTGCAGAAGACGGCAGCGCCTGGACAAATATATTTACCACGACCAGAATTGCAAGCACAATTGTTGTCAATACAATAGAATAAGTACCGCCTTTTAAAGCTGTTTTGTTCTTCATTAGTTGTACCTCCTTTTCTCAAGTGACTGAACACAGAGGAACAAGAAGAATACAATGACAGACAGATAAAATACAATAGCTGTCATATCAAACACTCCATTTACAAATGTATAAAACCGTTCAAACAAGGACAACGTCTTCATAATATTCGGAAGCAGTCCTTCGAACACACTTTTCTTTGCAAAATAAATCACAGCAACTGCAATCAATAAAACTGCACCAACACCTGCCGCAACCGCATCATTTTTCGTCAGGATCTTAATAATCAGGCCGACAATCAAAATCAATACAACAAGTGCGATAATGGAACCTATCACACTGCTGGAAATGTAATCTGCCAAACTGACACTGTAATAATTGAACAATACAACTGCCACACAGATACCTGCTGCCATTCCAAGATTCTCTGTCAACGAAGAAATAAACATTCCTATCGCAATAAGTGCTGCACCCATAATGAAAAATGCGATCAAGCTTCCATACGATGTCAAAAGATAGACATCTCCAAACTTTGCAAAGATTAATGGATAAAAAGCAACAATTACTAGTGGAATTAAAAATACAACTAAAAGCGCAAGATATTTTCCAAGGATAATATCTGTCGTTGTAATCGGCAGCGAATAAAGAAGTTGGTCTGTTCTCTGTTTTCGCTCTTCTGCCAGAACTCTCATAGTCAGGATCGGCACTAATCCGACAAATATAAGGCTGATAAATCCAAGCACATATTCAAAGTTCGCAACTGCCTGCTGGATATTGTAGAGCATAGATCCGATTCCTACGAATACAAGAAGAAATGTTCCAAATACATATGCCGTCAATGAATGAAAATAACCGGACAGCTCATGTTTTAATACTGCTTTCACTCTGTTTTCTCCTCCTCTTCCTGTTTCTTTTTATTCCTGTATTCTTCCTCATCAGTCTCGTCTTTCTCAAGACCACCAATTTCTTCCAGACCACTGATTTCCATATTCTGAAGATCTGCTTTCACCTGTTCACTATCTTTTTCAGGAACATCTGCCGGGTCAGCAGCTTCTGTCAGCTCAAGGAAGATATCTTCCAAATTTGCTTTCTTGGAGGTCAGCTCGTAAAGCGCTTTTTCTCTCTTTGCAAATTCCATAGAAAGCTTACGGCTGATTCCACGGATATCATCAGAATCTGTCTTCATTGTCACACTTAAAAGGCCGTCTTGCGTCTCACGGTAAGACACCTCTGTAATTTCACCAAGTAAAGACTTCACTTCCTCTACTTCTTCCCGCGTTGCCTCTGTTGTAAACAAGATTTCGTTAGAACCTGCCAGCGACTTCTCTAAATGTTCCGGTTCATCAAATGCAATTAATTTCCCACCAGAAATAATCAACACTTTTTCACAGATTGCCTGCACCTCTGATAAAATATGGGAACTTAAAATAACTGTATGATTTTTTCCCAACTGCTTGATCAGATCACGGATCTCAATAATCTGAATCGGATCCAATCCTACGGTAGGCTCATCTAAAATAATAACTTTCGGATTTCCAAGAAGTGCCTGGGCAATCCCAACTCTCTGTCTGTACCCCTTCGACAACTTGGAAATCAGACGTTTTCTCACATTCTGGATTCTCGTTTGGGAAATGACACCCTCGATCTGACAATCCATTTCTTTTCCTTTTAATCCTTTCGCTTCTGCAACAAACTTAAGATATTCCTCTGGTGTCTCATTCGTATAAAGCGGTGGAATCTCCGGCAAATAGCCGATTGCTCTCTTAGCTTCTTTCGGCTCTTCAAAAATATCATGACCATCAATCGTGACCTGACCGGATGTCGCTGACAGACAGCCGGTAATGATATTCATAGTTGTAGACTTTCCGGCACCATTAGGTCCCAGAAAACCATAGACATGACCCTCATCAATCTCAAAGGACAAATCGTCTACTGCGGTAAATTCACCGTAACATTTTGTTAAATGTTTTACTGAAATCATCACAAACCTCCTACATTTTCTTCCAAGTCTTATTAAAGAAAATGAATCTAAACTCAAATTAAACTTTTGCATGTCCAAAAGTGAAAAGTTTGTGAAAATAGATTTTTAAATGAATTTTTGTGCTAAACTCTCTCATAGAATGAAAGAGGGGATAACATCACTGAAAAATTTATATCAGTTGAATTGGAGGCTTTTCTATGCTACAAATTTTGATTATTGATGATGACAAAAATATACGACGCTATTTAAAAACAATTCTTCTGGCCGCCGGGTACACTCCAATCTGCACGGAAACAGCCAATGAGGCACTACATATTATGGAGACAAACAATATTGCACTCATCATTCTTGATATTATGCTCCCCGGAACAGACGGGTTTACATTCACAAAGCTTCTGCGCGATTGTAAAAATGATATCCCTATCTTGATGCATACTGCAAAGCAGCTTCCGGATGACATTAAAACAGGATTTCTTGCCGGCGCTGACGATTATATGACGAAACCGGCTGATGAGGATGTCCTTCTTCTTAGAATCAAAGCGCTTCTGCGACGGGCAAAAATCACTGCGGAACACCAGCTTCGCATTGGACATACTATACTAAATTATGATGCCCTGACCGTCACTACAGATAAGGATACCCAGCTGCTTCCTCAGAAAGAGTTCCTTCTATTATATAAGCTGCTTTCTTACCCAAACCAGATATTCACCCGCATGCAGCTTATGGACGATATCTGGGGCCCAGATTCTGATTCCGGCGATGCGACTGTCAGCGTACACATCAACCGTCTCCGGAACCGGTTCCAGAATTGTCATGATTTTTCCATCACAACAATTCGGGGGCTTGGATATAAAGCACAGGTGCAAGAGGCACTCATGTAAATGAAATATATGGAGATTAAAATAATGATGAAATACTTTACACATACAAATGCAGGCAAATTAAAACTAAATTTTCGAACAAAAATGAACCTTCTTACAACCGGTTTAATCTTTGTCCTACTGTTATTATCCACATTTCTCGGAAACGGAGTTATGATCCTGCTCATCCATCATGGCTTCATCAATGCCGGACCACCGTCCTCACAGATTCCGCTTCTGATCCAGACCGGGATCATCAGTATTATCATCGGCACCTTGATCACACTTCTGATCAGCCACCTGCCGCTCAAACCTCTCCATACATTGGTCGAGGCTATTCATCAAGTATCCACAGGAAATTATGATGTTAAAATCCACTTGGAACACCCAGCAGAATTCCGAGAAGTATCTGATTGCTTTAATCACATGACCGAAGAATTGTCCTGTACAGAAATGTTACGCTCAGATTTTATCAACAACTTCTCTCACGAATTCAAGACCCCGATTGTCTCCGTTCTTGGATTCGCGAAATTATTAAAATCCGACCAACTCACAAAAGATCAACGCGAAGAATATCTGGACATTATTATAGAAGAGTCCAGGCGCTTATCAGAACTTTCCACGACCATACTTGACCTTTCCAGAATTGAAAGTCTCTCTTCCCTTTCCGGACAGACAACATTTTCCTTAAGCGAACAGATCCGGGAAGCAATTCTGTTATTGGAATATAAGTGGTCCCAAAAACATCTGAAGCTGGATCTTAATCTGGAAGAGTTGGACATCCTCGCTGATGAAGCACTGCTAAAACAGGTATGGATCAATCTTCTGGACAATGGAATTAAGTTTTCCCCAGAGTTTGGAAAATTATCTGTCTCTCTTCACACAAAAGATGGAACCTGCATCGTCAAAGTTCAGGATCACGGTCCCGGCATGGATCAGGCAACCTCTGATTTAATCTTTACCAAGTTCTATCAGGGCGATACTTCACACCAGTCGGAAGGCAATGGTCTGGGACTTGCACTTGTAAAGAAAATCATAGAGCTGCATCGCGGTACAGTCACCGTGGAAAGCAATACAGGAAAAGGCAGCACCTTCATTGTGGTGCTGCCTTTATAGCTTTTCTGTTCCCAAAATCTTTACTACCTTTTATCGGATATGCAAAACTCCTGAATGAGCCCCCACAATCCAATGCTCCAAAGTATTTCTTGAAACAATCCCTTCTATATTCTTTTTATATTTTGCCATCCCATATAATGAAACAAAAATCATGATTGCAAATAAAAATCTTGCACTTCCAAACATCTCTCCTTGCACCTCAAAGTACAAATATGCGGATACAAAAAATATGAAAATCACACAGCTACGGAACTTACTTTCTTGCCAGTCAGCTTCCGAGTTAGTTTTCAGTTCCTTTTGCTAATTCATTCATCCAGTTTATCATTTTTTCTTTATCATACGGCAGTTTACCTATGACTGTATATTTATTCAATACAGTTGTATCCGCAAATATGCAGTCTGACATTTTCAGATTCTCCAGTATTTTTTTTGCTTCCATCATACGGCTTCGTAAATCTAAAGGTACAAACAGACCTTGATTATATTGCTTATACAAATCTGTATCGTTCCAGATTTTTAATCCAATCATCCATATTCTTTCAGGTTGTATGACATTCAAAAATTTTGCAGTATCTTCCGCATGTTCTTCTGACATTTTTTTACCACCAAGTCCCGGAATTACCGTAACTGAATATGTAATTCCTGCCCTGTGTAATCGTTCGCAAGCTTCTATACCCTGTTCTGGTGTTACCCCTTTATTCATTTGTTTCAACACTTTTGCATTTCCAGACTCTATTCCAATATGCAAATGACAAATTCCTTTTTTTCGTAGTACAAGAAGCTCTCTCTCATCCTTTCTTAAAACATCATCAACCCTTGCATACATACTGATTTCATGAATCCATGGCATATAACGCTCTACATATCCAGTAATTGCCAATATTTTCCCCGTATCCATTACAAATGGATTTTCTCCCAGCAAAAAAATACGTCTTTTTGCTTTTGCATATGGTACGAGCATTTTTGCTTTTTTCTCTATTTCTTCAAGAGGAAATATATAAAAATCATCCTTTGTAAAATCACAAAATGCGCATTTATGCCAACTACATCCTAGCTCTGTTTCTAATAATGCGCTGTCCTTTTCCCAAAATGGACGATACACTTCTTTTTCTGTATATAATTCCACTATATATTTCCTCTTTTCTAATTTTGAAGTATCTGTTTTGCTATTGAATTAAATCCAGCAACCCCTTCCCACAATACATCTTCATCTACATTGAAGCGTGAAGAATGATGTGGATAGTCTGTTCCTTTTTCTGTATTAGAAGAACTCAGATATAAAAAAGCCCCCGGAACTATATTTAAATAATTTGCAAAATCTTCACCTGCCATACATGGTGACTCCATATGCCGCTCCACATATTGAATTCCGAGAGTCCCTTCTATGGCATCTGCTGCCAAATCTGCCATATGTCTGTCATTTACGACCGGTGGTGCTCCCCATATAATTTGGAATTCGCATTCACCGCCAAAAGTCATAGCTGTCATATTTGCAATCTCTTCAATTCTTTTTGCCAGATATTGCCGTACACTTTCATCCACCGCACGAGTTGTTCCTTCCAGTATCACTGAATCCGGTATAACATTATACTGATTGCCACCTATAATCTTACCAATTGAAATCACACTGGCAATTGTTCCCATAAGTTCTCTTGTCTGAATAGCCTGTAGTGCTAATACAAGATGCGAAGCTATCTGAACCGGGTCAATCCCCTTTTCCGGATTTGATCCATGACAAGATTCTCCCTTTATTTTAATAATAAAATGATCATAAGAGGCCATACAGCAGCCTGAAGATATGATAAACTTTCCACAAGGAATTTCTTTTCCAAATAAAGTACCTATATGCAGTCCAAAAATCGCGTCGACATTTTTAACATATCCATCCTCAATAGCAATTTCTGCTCCTCTGGCTGTTTCTTCACCAGGCTGAAAAATTAATCTTACCACTCCATGCATAGAATCTTTCCACGTAAGGAGCATTCTTGCTGTCCCAAGCATAATTGCCATATGCGCATCATGCCCACAGGCATGCATATATCCCGGATATAGAGATTTATAATCAATATCTAATTCCTCTTCCAACT
The DNA here is from genome assembly GCF_900290215.1 of Dorea sp. Marseille-P4042. Lineage (NCBI taxonomy): Bacteria > Bacillati > Bacillota > Clostridia > Lachnospirales > Lachnospiraceae > Dorea > Dorea sp. Marseille-P4042. The sequence goes on from NZ_OLMI01000002.1 coordinate 939,325, forward strand.
GCAAAGCATCCATGTCTGTGCGAAACGCAATTGTTTTTCCGGGATATGCACCCTCTATGGTTGCCATAATTCCACTGCCTCTTTCTGAACAGACATATGGTATGTTCAACGCATCTAATTCCTTTTTTATAAATTTTTCTGTCTCAGGAAGTTCCAGCCCTATTTCTGGAATCTTGTGCAAATCCCTTCTAATCCGCAACACATATGCTTGAATTCCACCATATTGCTGTAACATATCCGACTCCCCTTTATTCACAAATTAAAGCATGTTGTCCTTCTTCTGGCTTTTCTGTTAACATTTCCAATGCTTCTTCCACCATTTCTTTTCTATATTCAACTTCTTGCTCATGTGGAAGTGACGGATTACCAAATACATGAAGCACACTATTTCCTCGTAAAATTCGATGAGCACCGATTCCCTCAGAAATTTTGGTAAGATTTGTTACATGGATAATTGGGATTCCAGCTCTTTCAATTTCTTTTGTCATCACTGCACCGCAGCGAGAGCTGGTCCCTCAAGTAGATGTCAGAATTGCAGCATCCACTCCATTTTCTTTCATGTCTTTTGCAATTCCTTCTCCAAATTTCTTTCCCATTTCCATCGGAGTCATAACTCCTGCTGTAGAATAAAACTTCTGATATACCTCTCCGATTTTACCTTCTTTCTTCAACTTCATAAGTGCATCCACCGGAACAAGACGGTTCGGATCAGCCAGTACAAATGCATTATTGTATCCCTGATGACTGACCTCATAATCTTTTGCATTCAGTGCATCCACTCCATGAGTGTCATATATCTTATAATATCTTGAATTTGTCGGAACCTGGTTATCCGGATTTCCCTTTGGCACAAGCCCTCCGTCAGTGACTACTGCTATTTTTATCTCATCTAATGGCTTATCCAGAACCGGAAGTGGTATATCTTCATGGTTCGGCATGATGACTTCTGTATAGAAGTTCTCGTGATGATACTTTTTAAGCAACATAGCTAACGCTCTCTTTGGTGCCGGAATTGTATAGTCGATTTCAATTTCCGGACCTGATCCATGATATCCTTCCTTCTTACCATCTCCAATAAAATCACCTTCTACAAGGCGTTTAGCAAAAACTGCAACCTGTTTTACAACCTGTCGCATCTTTGCAGCATTGTTTTCTGTCTGAAGAATATAGCACTGATCCTTGTAGAGATCTGTACCAGGATTTTCCGCATACAATGCAGTAACTGCTGGGATTTTCAATGTTCTTGTCACCGCAGAAGTCGCAGCACCACAACCGATTCCATATCTTCCTGCATTAAATCCAGGCCCTGCCACAAAAAGCTGTCCTTTATATTTTTTCACAGTGTCTATCAACTGTCTGCACACTTCGTCTGTATTCTCTGCTATATAATTATCTCCACAAATAAATGTAGCTACAATTTCATAATTTTCTCCTAGATTTTTGGCAAGAGCAAGTCCTGGTCCTACCGGTTCTTCTTTTATAACAATCCCCATACTAGCAGTGTCTTCTCCGCCATATCCACCATAAAACTGATTAATATAATGTACGACTCTGATTTTTTCTGTCATGATCTACGCCTCCTTTTCCGGTACTTCCGGCAAATCTGAATCTGTAGTTACATAACAGTCACCCAGTTGTGACCAAATTCCCTGATAAGCAAAATTCGTAGTATGTGTAAACGGCCCTCTCACATCTATTCCCATCAAACTAGGCACATTGGCTCCTTCTCCAATCACCCGTTCTACTCTCGGATGATGAAGGTCGTAATTTCGTCCACTGTTTATAACGGCATCAATCTTTGAATCTGATATGACAAGCATATCACCAGGTTTATCATTAGATACAGCAGACAAATTCATAACACATGTCATTCCCATTTTTTCTGCCCAGTTAAATGCAAGTGCACTGTCCAGCTGGCAATGTCCCATACCTGATTTATTTACAATAACGCAATCTGCTTTTAAAGTTTCTTTACACAAGGTAGCTGCCATCATACTCATTGCATCTTTTCCATCAATTTTCATAACATTGTTGTCCATAACAAAACCGACGAACTCAATGTCTTTTCCATGACGTTTCATCAATTCTTTGATATAGACTTCATTTTGAAGATAATAGTTCGGCTCCCAATATCTCCATACCATAGCTCCATCGAGCACTTCTGTTGGTTGAAGAATTGTTGGGAGAAATCCTAACGCGCTCTGCCCATATACAAGGAAATTCCAAGTATCATGAGAAGCCATATGCGTAACCAGATATGCTACCTTCGGAAGTGGTTTACCATCCGCTCCAAGACCTACCGGTCCCAGTTCATAAACCTCTGATTCATCCGGTTTCACAGCAATTGCCAGTTTTGCCAGATAAACGTTAATGCTTAACGATGCATATTTTAAAGCCTCTGCATAACTTGCATCACTGACACCTTCTGCCGGAGTCGCATCTAAAATAATATGGTAATGTCTGGAAAAGTTAGAGTATTTTGCACATTCTCCTCCCATATCCAAATAATATTTGATGTTGCATTTTGCATAATAAATATCCGATACAACCACTCCTTTTAATGCAACGGTACGGCCTTCTCCCATAGGTGCAAGTTTTCCCCAGATTCCAGGATAAGATGTTTCTGGTGCATCTGCTTTACAACGCGGCTGCATTACGTCATGAATTCCCAGGATTCTGCAGCTTTCTCCTGGTACAGCCAGCTTAATATCCAGACTTCCGAACAATTCACTTTTTGCCTGATTTATAAGCTCTTCTTTGTTGACTGTCAATACACCTTCTGACAGTTCTGTTTTCTTTCCAAATTGAACCTTTTTGACACGAATGTAATCAATTTGTAACCTTTTACTCATGGCATTTTCTCCTTTCTCACATTGAGACGCTGCATTCTTCCATGCAGTGATACTTAGCCAAACTCTACTGTTGTATATATTTTATCTTTCTTTTTTTTCATTCTCAATTTACAGAAAAGTATTGTGTCTAATTCTATTACAAATATCATATATGTACCATTTTTTAGTAAAAAAAGAACCTCTCATTACAGATTTTCTTTTTCTGCAATAAAAGATTCTTTTCTTATTTTCTTATTTTCTTATATTCCTTCTTATTTGATGACCTGCTGTAACTGATTTAACGTTTCCATGACTAATCGTCTGCGCTGTTCTTTTTCCTGTTCCAAGGGCAATTGCGGATTTCCAAAGGGATAACAAACATTATTACCTTTTACTATCCTCACACTACCAGAGTCAATAGCTATGCGCGTCAGATTGGTACCCTGTACAACCGAAATTCCGATATTTTCAATTTCTTTTCCAATATAGGTTCCACATCGAGTACTTGTTCCACACGCTGATGTAATAATCACAGCATCCACTTCATATTGTCTGATTGAAGATGCAATTCGTTTCCCGAGACGAATACCTTCTTCTGTCGATGTCATCACTCCTGCTGTTGTTAGAAAGATATCACATAATTTTCCAATAATTCCTTCTTTCTCCAACTCTCTCATAATATCTACCGGCAACAAACGATTCGGATCTGCATTCACATACTGATTATCATAACCCTGATGGCTGACTTCATATTTGTCTGGCTTCAATGCCTCGCAGCCCTGAATACTGTACGCCAGACATATTTTTGCGTTTTTCGTGCGACACCATGATAACCTCACTTTGAAAATGTTCTCCCCGATGCTTTTTTAACAACATCTCAAGGCATCTTTGGGGCGCTGCTTCCTTATAATTAATAAATGGAACTATGTTATCTTGATTTTTTTCTCCAGTCAGCCCGTCAGGAATTGAATAAATATACTCTGAACGTTCTAACATGCTTTCAAACACTTCTTTCTGCCAATCATATTCGCTTTTTCCATATGCTCTCCCAGCATTCGCTCTTCTGTTAAATGTGCATAACCTGAAGCTTCAAATTCCAATACTGCATGTACTTGTTCAAAATAACTCATATAATTATCTCGCATTCCATCCTTGACCCAGTCCGAAATAATTCCAACGAAAGAATGCGCTTTCATTTTCGCCATGAGCTGCAACTCTGACTCTGTTAATTTAAATCCGGATTCGGAATAGCGCATGTCAATATTAATTTTCCACATTTCATAATAAAGATCATTCAGATATTCATATAATGAATTCTGACCCACGTACTGAAAACATGCAAGATAGAATTTTCGATTTGCATATAAACACTTACATACATTTAAAAAGCTATCTGTCAGTTTAGATGGATCATTAAACGAATTTACATTTTGAAGCATATCCGTATAAAAAACCCAGTTAATTAATTCGTATTTATCTTGAAAATGATAATAAAATGTGTTCCTGCTTATATTACAATAATCTGTAATATACTTGACAGAGATTTTAGATAATGGTTGTTTCTCCAATAACTTCTTTAATGCGGTCGCCAACGCTTCTTTCATTATCTGATTATTAGCCATACATTACACTCCTTTGAGATATTTACTCTCTTATAAGCTTTAAATTGTATGTTTTTTCTCTCTAACAATATTCTATTATAGATTATTTAACCAATCAACCTCAATCATTAATTATTTTTTGTACATTTTAGCGTTTTTGTCTAATTTTTCATCCCATACAATTTATTAGTTCAATATTTTCAACAAAAAACAACACACTTTTTTTTATTGTTCATATTTAAAACAGACAACGGCTTTGTAAAATGAAATCCCCAACTTTTTTTGTTATTCTAAAACCATGAAATATGCCATTTTCTACTGTTATAAACAAGCACATTTCGCATTTTAGGAGGGATTTTTTATGTATGCACTTATTGCTGCTATTCCTATTTTCTTGACCGTCATACTAATGGTCGGCTTTAACTGGCCGGCAAAACGGGCCTTGCCCGCATCTTGGCTTATTGCCTGTTTTGTTGCCGGATTTATCTGGAAAATGGGAATACTCGAAATTGGTGCTCAGACTCTTGCGGGTTTTCTGAGTGCTTTTGAAACACTTGCAATTATTTTTGGTGCAATCTTACTTATGAATATTTTGAAACAATCTGGCGCAATGGCTTCTATTAATAATATCTTTTCAAATATTACAAAAGATGCCAGGATTCAAGCAATCCTTGTAGGATATGTATTTGCCGGATTTATCGAAGGCGCTGCCGGATTTGGAACACCTGCTGCACTTTCTGCTCCAATCTTAATCTCACTTGGATTCCCACCGTTGGCAGCAGCTGCTGTATGTTTAATTTACAACTCTACACCTGTTTGCCCGGGGCCTGTCGGTGTTCCAACACTGACAGCTTCCAGTGTTGTATCCTCTTCCGTAACAGCTCTTGGCGGTGATCCGGATAAGTTTACCGCTATGCTGACCAAATGGACCTGTATTCCACATATGGTTGGTGGTCTGTTCATTATTTTTATCGGACTTTGTGTCCTTTGTAAAGTCTTCGGAAAAAACCACAGTTTTAAAGATGCATTAAAAGCACTTCCATTCTGCATCCTTACAGGTGTTGTTGTCGGAGTTCTCTATCTTACAATGGCAGTTTTTGTAGGTCCAGAATTAACTTCTATGGTTGCTTTTCTTACAGCATTGCCAATCTTAATCCTCGCTGCCAAAAAAGGATTTTTAATGCCAAAAGAAGTTATGACTTTTGATGGAGTGGAAAAATGGGGCGACCAAAGCTGGCTTTCAACGCAAACCGTCAGCCAGCCACAAGATAAAGGTATGTCGCCTGTTAAAGCATGGATGCCATACGTAATCATCAGTATTATCCTTGTTTTAACACGTGTTGGCTTTTTCAAAATAAAACCGATTCTCACAGATGAACCATTTATTCTGCACATTGATCATATTCTTGGATTTGACACGATCAACTGGGATTTTAAATTCTTATGGAATCCTGGTATTATGCCATTTACATTAATTGCTCTTATTACCATTCTGCTTCACAAAATGAGTAAACATGAAGCCAAGGTAGCAATCAAAGATTCTTTTTGTCAGATATCCGGTGCTGCTATTGCATTACTTTTCGGTGTTGCCATGGTTAATCTTTATCGCTACACAAGTAATGCTAACATAGGTGCAAAAGTTGCTTCCACAGTAATTGATACTTTTGATTATACAAACAGTAGTATGTTATATGTCATGGCAGATGCGCTAGCAAATATTTTTCATGGTGCATACTTTATTATCGCTCCATTTATCGGTGTACTCGGCGCCTTTATGTCAGGATCATGTACCGTATCCAACACCTTATTTGCTTCCCTGCAATTTGAAACAGCTTCTCTGCTAGGCATGTCCCAGGTATTGATTGTAGCCCTTCAAAACTGTGGTGGTGCAATTGGAAATATGGTATGTATAAACAATATCGTATCTGTATGTGCTACAACTGGAACCAGCGGTAATGAAGGTAAATTAATCAAGACCAACATTATTCCTTGCATCATATACTGTGTAATTGTTGCTACCGTTGTCGGAATCTTCATGGCATCAGGAATTAACCCAATGCCTGAATTATTAAAGTAAGAGAATCAAAGTCATCTGTCCAAACATTACAGTCGTTTTAAACATATACTTTCTTATTATCATATTATCAGAGGGTGTCGCAAAATCATCAAATCAGAGGATTGAGCGATACCCTTGCTCTCTGTATAAAAATCCGAAAGCTTTCATACTCCCGAACAAGTTATTACATTTGAATAACAAAAGTACAGATCCTTTTCTGTTTAAGGTATAACAAAGGGGCTGCTGCTCCAGTAGATTATCTATCTACTTTTGCAACAGCCCCATTCATTAAACAGGATTCTAAAAACTATCTATATTGTGAGCTCTTCTGCATCATCCATATCTGCATCACATTCATCAACCATATAATCTACAGCTTCCTGTGCAGCATCCATATGTTCTGCATCTCCCATGACTGTCAATTCATTTCTTTTAATGTTCAGCACTTTTCCGCTTTTCTGGATATGCTGATAGGTCTTAGAGATCTCTTCTGCCTCCAAAGAAGTCGGACAGAAAATTCCAACTTTATTTTTTTCTGCATAATCCTTTAACGCTTCCAACTGCTCATATCCTTCTTTTACTTTTCCACCTGTCACATAAATAATCCCAGGTCTTGGATTAATTTTTACAGTTGCCATAGTCGGCGGGGATGGAATAAACACCTGTTTTGTATCACTCTCTGGGTCAATAAAGTATCCAAGTCCTTCATATTCTTTAAATTCTGCCATAATAATCACCTTTTCATCTGATTATTTCAATCAGTTCTTTTCATTAAATTCTTCGACTGTCCATGGACGTCTTAAATCGTTTTCAAACATATCTTTGAATTCCTTTTCATTCACTGCATTAAACAGCTGTGCGTACTCTGCTGTTGGATCGTCTTTATCCAATACATTTGCTGCTGTTGACAATGAACAATGCTGACTTCCGCCCCAGTTATGAAGTTCAACATAAACACCTGCAGCTGCAAGTTTACTTGCATAATCATAAGCCTGATCCACACCATTATCATTAGCCATAGCATGAATGAATGTTGGTGGTAATCCTACACATTCTTCTACCGTAGCGCGTCCTGGGAATGCTTCTGCCGGAACATCAACCATATTGTTCATTTTTCCTAAGTATTGACGTGCAGATTGTGCAGCATCAGAGCCACCCCAAAATGCAGAATTTATACTTAATGAGCGATATTGTGGCAACGGACGATCATCAATAATCGGCACCCATACCAGACAACCGCGTGGTGTGATTCCACGTTTTTTCAGTCTGTGACACAGAGCCAATGACAAATGTCCACCAGAACTATTACCATGAATAATAATCTTATTAGCACTAATATTCAGTTCTTTTGTATGCTCTGTAAGGAAATTATATGCAGCTTCACAATCATTCATCGGTTGTGGATACTGAGCGCCCATACAAAGTGTGCGGTAATTAAAGGTTGCTACCGGAACTCCATACTTATCTGCCCAATCTTCAATTGCAGCTGTAAAGCGGAAACATGTTGTAAGTCCTCCGCCTGGAATTATAAGAATGCATGGACTATTTCTCTTATAACGCCATTTCCCTTCTCTTGGATTTGCAACAAGAACTTTTACTTTTGGAGCATCTGGTTCATCAATACAACCTTTTGCTTCATATTCTGTTACACGGCTCCAATCATAATCTGGCAGGTAATCTTTAAATCCATCTTCCGCATGTGCTGCAAATTCCTGTCGTTCTTCAAATGACAGATCATCATTTAAAAGTACTTCTGCATATCCAACAGAATTTCCCATCAGTGCATATGCCTGCTCCAGTTCTGGATGTGCCCATTTAACATCATCACGAATTCTAAATTTTTCAAGTCCCATTTTTTTACCTCCCTGGTTTCTTAATCCCTATTCATAACACATGATACTTTTTCCTTCGGAATTAATTTTCAAAAAAAGTTACTGCAATAACTTTTCTTTCTAATTTAATGTTACCACTTCATTCTATATCTTTCACTCTTCATAAATTCAGAATGTTCAGAATTTGTACACTTCTCTATACTGCACAAAAAGCCCTAATGTTGCAGCATTAGGGCTTTTTAATTAATCTTGAAAGAGAAAAAACATGTGTTACAAATATTTATATTATTAAGTTACAATATTTACCTATAATGAAAATTTTTCGACTGTATCCAACTCCGCATCATACTCATCCAATACATAATCAACTAACTCTTCTGCCTGCTTTGTATGATCATCGTCTGATTTTACTGAAATTTCTTCTGGAACAATATTCAATTTTTTAAAATTACCAACAGCATACTGATATGTTTTTGCCAATTCTTCCACATCCGTTGCCTTTGGGCACAGAAATACGACTTTATTATCTGCACAATATTTCTTTAATTCTTCAAGTTTTTCATAAGATTCGTTAATTGCTCCACCCGTTACATAAATTACTGCTGGTCTTGGATTTGCTTTTACCGTTTGTTTTCCAACCAAAATTACGGTAATTTCTTTTGTATCACTTTCCGGATCTACTGCATAACCCAACTCATCATATTCATAAAAATCTACATTCATACCTGTACCTCTTTTCATTTTTTATGAAATGCCATTACTCACCAAATTTTTCTTTAAACGCAGCTTTATAATCTTCCACAACCCATGGTCTTCTTAAATCATATTTAAAACAATCTTCTATATTGCTATCAAACATTTGTGCAATACGAATAGAGTAATCATTTGGTTCACCACAATTCTTAATGACTGACCATACTCCATTGTTATGATGAGCTCCTCCAAACACATGATATTCAGCAAATGAATGTGATTTCAAAAGCTTCGTGTAAAATTCAATATTTCCAAAAATATCCGGATCCATTTCACTTTGATACATAAATGTTGGCGGGAATCCAATACAATCCTCTACTGTTGCATGATTAGCAAGTGCCTCTGGTCCTACCCTGTTAGAATCAAAGTTTCTACCTAACCATTGATATAATCCATCATGCTGTTCAACAGAATCCCATACACCACTATAGAAAGAAGATCCATCTTTCTCTCTATCGTCTGTCTGTGCACTAACCGTTACAATTCCTCTTGGACTATATCCATATCTCTTCAAACGGAATGCTAATGCCAATGCAAGGTGTCCGCCTGTACTTGATCCACTCAATACAACTTTGTTTGGATGAATACCAAGCATATCCGCATTGTCATCCATCCATTTATATGCTGCATGTAGGTCATTGATTGCAGCCGGATACTTTGCCTCCCATGAAAGTCGATAAATCGGAACAATACCAATGCATTTATGTTCCTCACAAAGTCGCTCAATCGGATATGCATTAGGATTCAGTGAAACGAGTGCTCCTCCAACCACATAGTAAAGCACACGATTCTTACGTGGTTTTATATTTTTAGGTTTCACTACCCACACTTCCACTGGTGTGTCAGGCTCTTCTTCACACCCTGGCACTTCGTGTTTTTCGATATCGCAGGTATGTTCTGTACTCCACCACTGATCATAATATGCCTGCTGTCTCTTTTTTCCCAACTTAAGTTTTTCTTCATCCGAAACTTCTGGGTTGTACAAAGTTGCCGTCTCAACATTTAAAGCCGGATCTATGTACCAGAAATCTGCTCCATCCGGGTGTCCCCATTTCGAATCTGTAATGTCGGTAATCCTGTTACTTTCCGCAATAAGTTGAGATCCTTTGTCATTCAATTTTTCAAAATTTCTCTGTGACATGCCATTTCCTCCTTACATAACATATTATCTTTTTTCAAGGTCTCTGATTCCTTGTCTTACTGTATGTATATTATAGTTTTATAAAAATATGAAATCATTGTTTTTTAAAACAAAAAAAGAAGAAGATTTTTGTATTTTCTGGCAATTAATTCTTCTTCTTTAATATTCTATATTTTCTGTCATTTATTTTCTAAACTTTGCATTCACTTTGTTGTAAATGCTGATATGCAATAATTGCTAATTGTAATCGAAATCTGGTAAATCATCCAGATTTTTCACCAAAGAGCCTACTACCGCACTCCAAGTTCTTCCTGAAATGACCTTTTTTATCTCTTCAAAAACATTTTTTAATTCTTCATGAACCACACTTCTTCGAATATTATTTGGAAAGGGAACAAATGAAATCATAGTCTCTCCATCTAAAAAAGAAAGTAAGTTTTCGTTTTTCTGTGTCACATAATTTGAAACAATTCCTTCTGCCTGTGTGAACTACCCATTGTCTAAAGCCAATGGGCTTCCTGCTTCGCAGACCTCGTAACCTACTATCTCCACAGGCGTTAATTCGGACAGTCCCTGTCCTATATTGTTATTCCTTTTATGCTATTTGTCTTAATCCTTCTTCCAGTATATTCTTTGCCGCATTGATATCTCTGTCATGGTTTGTTCCACAGACAGGACATATCCATTCCCTTACTGATAGATTTTTCGTCTCTGTATTTTGGTATCCACAGACTGAACACAGCTGACTACTAGCATAAAATGTATTTATCTTGATATATTTTCTGCCATTCCACTTTGCCTTATATTCTAACTGTCTTGTAAGCTCATACCATGATACATCACTTATAGACTTTGCCAAATGATGATTTTTTACCATGTTTTTTATCTGCAAATCTTCTGAAACTATCACTTGGTTTTCGCTGATAATCTCAAGGGACATCTTGTGCAGATAATCTTTTCTGGTATTTGTTATTTTTTCATGGCATAATGCTATCTTTTTCTTTGTTTTGTAGTAATTTTGACTTCTTTTCTCTTTATGGGCTAACTGCCTTTGCAGTTTTATCAGTTTCTTTTCGTATTTTCTGATGATTTTTGGATTTTCGTATTTCTTTCCAGCTGAAGTAATACATAACTCCTTAATACCTAAATCTATTCCTGTATTTTGATTTACATGTGGCAGTTCCACATGTTCTGTTTCCACTAAAATTGATACATAATATTTTCCACTCGGAATTTGTGATATCGTTGCCGATTTTATCTGCCCGCTAAAATTTCTATGCAGTTTTGCTTTTACATTTTTTAATTTAGGCAGTTTTACTCTATTTTCCTCGAAATCTACGGCTATATTGCCATTCGTAAAATTTGTTGTATATGACTTATGATTATCGTGTTTACTCTTAAACTTCGGATAACCTGCATGTTCCTTAAAAAATTTCTGATATGCAGCATCCATGTTGTAAATCGCATTTGTCAGAGCAAATTTATCCACTTCTTTCAGCCATTCATATTCTTTCTTTAATTGTCTGTTGCAGTAATTGTTACAGTCAGTTTTACTAACTGACTTTTTCTCTTTCTCATATACTTCTTTCCGGCATGCCAGTGTCTGATTATATACAAAACGGCAACAGCCAAATGTTTTTGCAATTTGTATTTTCTGCTCATTATTAGGATATATTCTATATTTATATGCCTTTAACATCCACTGTCATCTTCTTTCTCAACCTTGAATTTCTATATATCTCTTCAGCATTTCTTCCGATACATTTCCTACACTACAGGCAAAATATCCATCTGTCCAAAAGGTATGTTCTTTCCAGAATTGTTTTCGTAAATATTGGGGATATCTTTTCCATATATGGTATGTTGTATAGCTCTTCATCAGGTTTACAATCTTACTAATAGACATTGTTGGTCCTGTCTCTATCATGTAATGAATATGGTCTTTATCCGTTTCCATATATCTGATAATAACACTGTTTCTTTGACATATCTCATATGAATACTGCTTTATATCATCTGATATCTGTCTCGAAACCAGTAATTTCTTCCTATATTTGCAGACGAAAATAATGTGATATTGTAATAGGTATTTGTGTCTGTTTTTAGATTTCCATGTTCCCATGCCATGAATATACAATAATTTCTGATTTTTTGCTACCTTAACCCACCGTCTAAAGCCAGTGGGATTGCGGTAGCCTTATTTCAAATAAAGTCATTATCATCTCTCCTCCAATCTTTCACTCTTAAACAATCTTATAATAACATAGTGAAAAATAATTTGCAAAAGACAAGAAAAAAGTCTTAAACTTTGCAAATAAAGTTTAAGACTTTTCAAATAAATGCCGCAGACCGGAATCGAACCGTTTTAAGTAATCAAAAATACTGATAGAAAGGGACTTTGGAGACTTCATCAAGTCTGCGGTGTTCAAATGTTTCTCATTCACAAACCGTATTTTTACTTGTAAAATGCTTCAATAGCTTGTGCTAAGAAATCAGCAGTACCTTCACCATATTTCTCATCAGTCATAGACTTAATTCTTTCGTTGCGATAATACTGTGCCTGTGCCATCATAAAACCTTGTTCTTCTTTTATTTGTGAAAACTGCTTCATAAGTAAGCCATATTCTTCAACAACTTCTTGAACTTCCGAAGAATTTACATCACAATTTCTTTTTGCAATTAGTTCTTGCAAAACTGCTTCTATTCGTTTGTTGTAACTGTCAGCTACGTCTTTGCTAATAGGATTGTTGACTACAGATAAATATTTTTCTTTTCCTCCATACCACTCAACAACTTTGGCATAGCCTTTTTGCATTTCTTCTGATGAGACTGCCTCAATATAATGCTTTTTCCATTCTTCAACACTTCCAAACTCTTTGACAGCAAGTTCTTTCATATTGTCGGGCATATGTTCAAGCATAGTTTGAAACATTTCTTTCACTTCTGTTTTACTGAAAATTGCAAAATCCATTTTATTCTCTCCTTTCAGAATATCATCAATGCTGGTAATCAGACGTTCCATACGTTCTTTTTTTGCTACCAACATTTTTCTCTGCATTTGCAAAAGCTGGTTTCTTTCAAGAACCGGGTTATCCATAACAGCTTTGATTTCTTTCAATGGAATATCAAACTCACGGAAAAACAAAATCTGCTGTAATGTTTCCAATGCCTTATCGTCATAAAGCCGGTATCCCGCATCACTTTTTTCTGTTGGCTTTAACAATCCAATTTCATCATAATAGTGAAGCGTGCGAACGCTGATACCTGTTAAATCTGATATTTCTTTTACTGTCCTCATAACTGCTGACCTCCTGTTCCTGATAAGATAACTTTAATCTATGACGTTCCGTGAGAGTCAATAGTTTTCAGTTCAATAAATTGATTTTTCATCTCGACAAGCTGGAATTTGTAATTACATTCCATACATATTGGCATTCTTTACAATCACTCTATCTCCTTTTTCTAATTGTTCCTTAGAAACTCCTCTTAACCCAAGTCCAACATGTTCTGTTTTATATCCACAACCATTTGATTTTCGTTCTTTTGTATGTATATCGATGGTAGTAATTATAGTCTCTAATACACCTCCATTTGTTTTATAAACACACGCATTTTCTCCTTCTCTACACATTCCTGTTGATATGTTTCCTGTGGCAACTGTTCCAACCCCCATAATTGTAAATACATCATCAATAATCAATTCAAAGTCTTCTTTTAAACATAATGGAACATCTAATCTGTTCATATACTCTTTTTCTCGCTCTTTTTTGTTTTTACCAAATAATCCCATAGTGTTTCTCCTTTATAACTTCAAGATTGTCTAATTCTCCCCCCACATTATAGTTCCATTTTCTAAGCAATTCAATAAAAAAGAATAACATAACAACACACCACCTGTGCTGTCTGCTATCCTTTTCGACTTACCACCATTATTCATTCGCTGTCCGTATCTTTCAAAGACTAACGTTCCGCAGGATGCCCAGAGCGACGGTTCCTAACAGGGCGGAGGGTCGGCTGGGCAAGTGGACGGTTCTCTACACATTCCCTATTCTGCCAGATATTCTATCGCCGATTCTCTTCTTCCCTCATATTTGTCTTTCGCAAGAAGTTCATTGATAAAACACAGCAGTATCTCCGTGTCATCATCGTCCAGTAAATCCATTTTCACCAGTATATCAAGTTCTGTCTGGTTCTTTGGATGTACGGATACTGGCTGGGACATATCAACCACTACTTTCAGCCGATTGGTTTTCTGTGTAGTTTCAATATCCGTAGTCAGTCCCATGACATGGCTTTTACTTACTCCAAATATCTGCGACAGCTTTTCCCATATAGATTCATCTCTCGGTGTTCCATTGCCGTTCTCATAGTTTGTCAGCATACTCTGCGAAATACCCAGTTCTTTTGCCAGTTCCGCAACCGTGATATTGCTTTCTTTTCTCAATTCTTTTATTTTGTTCACGTTCAAGCACCTCCTTCATAAACACATTATATTTCAAGATTTTCCGTCCGTCAATCTTTTTATCGGATATTCAGATATTTTCTATTGACATTCTGCAATGCTTGTTTTATCATAAGATTATCTTAATATCTGATAATCAGATATTTATAAGGAGGTGAAACGATGATTAGAGGAAATGACTTTATTTTAAATCCAGACAAACTGCACGAGGAATTTCAGTTAGTAGAAGTTTCTGACTGGGTAGACTTTTCTACAAAAGAAAAATTAGGATTCTACTATACAGTTCTTCTTCCAAAATTAAAGTTTGAAAAAGTCAAAGTAGGCATTAAAGCTAACACAGCGATTGTTACCAACGAAGAACTTGAACAAAAAGGGCAGATTCCAGTCTCATTTGATGGATTACATACTTGGGCTAGTCTCTATAATGGACGTCTTTCTGTCAAAGCAGAAGCTTCCAAAATCAGAAAAGTGGGAATGAAATAATTTTTCCCATTATGTCAGCCAGTCAGTGCCGGACAACGTCATAGGTGCTGAACTGGCTGACCTCTATACTTGATATATAAAACAACATCTTCCGAAAATAATCGGAACATTCATTACAAAAATTGGGATATGAGGTGAGATTCGTGAGCAAAACAAAAGAGTGTTTTGCATACAATACGAAAATCATTGAAACTCCTACTACAAAAGAAGTATATATTTACGAAAACCCTATTTTTATTCACTCGAAAGAAAAGGCAGATTTAACAGACACAAGTAACCGAAAAAAATTTGATGAAATGTCAGCTCATAAGCAATATGACAGTTTAAAACGCAAGCAGAAGCATTACGAACAGGCTCGTTGGGATATTGCCCGTATTGTTGACTGCAACTTTGATAACAAAACAAAATTTGTAACGCTGACATTTAAAGAAAACATTCAGGAAATCCTGATAACTAACCGAGAATTTAAGTATTTTATCCAGCGATTAAATTATTATTTGTACCATACCAAAACCCAGTTATTAAAATACCTTGCAACGTGGGAGAAACAGAAGCGTGGAGCAATCCATTATCATGTTATTTTCTTTGATTTTCCGTATATAGCAAAAGAAAAATTACAGAATTTATGGTCACATGGATTTATTAAAATCAATCGCATTGATGTAGACAGCAAAGAAAACAGAGGTCGTTATCTTAGCAAATATTTTGGAAAAGACCTTGATTTGAAAGAACATAAGAAAAAAGCCTTTTTTAAATCTCAAAATCTGAAAGTTCCACACGAAACAAAAGTCATGCTGACCGAAGACATTTTACATGACTTACAAAAAGAAAATATCGTCTTTCAGAAAGAATACACAAGGCAAATTTACGATACCAACGCTTTCTTATCTACTGGTTCATGCTTAAAGGACAGCAGTGTTATCTACATCAAAATTAAAAAAGAAAATCCTTGCGTAAAGGGGGAATCTTATGGATAATCCCGTTACGTTTTCAGATATAACATTATTGAATACGTTAGCCACCTGTGCTAACATGACCACAGATGAAGTCTTCAAAGATTTTAAAATTATGGCAAATAAAAAAATCTTGAAGAATCACAAATATGAAATTTATTACTCGGAATCAGAAAAAAGCTGGCGTACTTATTTACCCGATGAAACCAAACCTAACAAGCGTCGTCCTGTTAAGAGGAAGAGTAAAGAGAACCTTGAAAAAGAAATCATCAGATTTTATATCGAAAAGCAGAAAGCTGAAAACCGTCAGAATGTCACACTGGAAGAATTATATGCTGAATGGCTTTTGTATAAAAGAGATTATACTTCCGTAAAAGCAAAAACAATTCAAGAATATGTATCTGAATGGAATAGATTTTTCAAAGATACAGAACTTGTTAAAATGAAGATAGGCGAAATCAAACCAATCACGCTTATCCGCTTTTTCAGAGAAGCTACAAAAGACCGACAGTTCACGCACAAGCGAGTCAGTAATGCCCGTTCTGTTTTGAATGGAATCATGAGTTATGCGATTGAAGAAGAAATTATATCACATAATCCTGTCTCTGATGTGAATTTCAAACAGTTTACCTATAAGCCAGTAGAATTACAAAGTGACAATGTATTTTCCCGTGATGATACGCATAAGTTATTAAATTATCTTCGGTGTATCATAGAGCCATATTCTCTTGCAATACAGTTATCTTTCTATCTGTTTATCCGTGTTGGAGAAACAAAAGCTATCCGTTGGGAAGATATTGACTACAATAACAGGCTTGTATATCTTCACAGACAGGCGACCTGTGAACGTACATTGAATGATGATTTAACATTCTCAAGCCGAAAAGTAAAAGTAGTAAATCAAATGAAAGGAAATACTTCTCATGGATTCCGTAAACAGTTCCTTACAGACGAAGCACTTAAAATTCTTCACAAAGCAAAGGAATTAAATCCAAATGGAATATATGTCTTTGAACCCAACGGCGAGATTATGACAACAGACAGCTTTAATCGCCGTTTGAAGAAATATTGCAAAGAAGCCGGTGTTCCTTATCATTCCAGTCATAAAATCCGCTTTTACAATGCTTCAACAGCTTTTGACGGAAATAATCTTACAACCCTTAGTTATTTAATGGGACATAGTGAGACAGCTACAACATTGCATTACTTGCGGAATGTCAATAAGAGGAAGAATGACAGGCTTGCTTTTCAGAATCTTGGTATTTCATCATAAAGTGTTCAAAGGTGTTCAAACATTTTAAAACAAAAAAATAAGAGAAACGCTGTAAATTCAACGTTTCTCCCATTTTTAACTAATGCCGCAGACCGGAATCGAACCGGTACGGGAGTATAAGTCCCGCAGGATTTTAAGTCCTGTGCGTCTGCCAGTTCCGCCACTGCGGCGTACAAGATGAATCGCGCCAACTCCGAAGGAGTTGTGTGCATCGATGCGAAGCATCGCGTCACATTTCGTGATTACACTACTTGCAAATCGTGATAACTTACTATCACGAAATGGGACCAATAGGGCTCGAACCTATGACCCTCTGCTTGTAAGGCAGATGCTCTCCCAGCTGAGCTATGATCCCATATTCAAAAAAATAAACGTGATATCATACAAATGATATCAACGACCCAGAAGAGACTCGAACTCTCGACCTCCGCCGTGACAGGGCGGCGCTCTAACCAACTGAGCCACTGGGCCAGATAAATGGACCTTCGGGGACTCGAACCCAGGACCGATCGGTTATGAGCCGATTGCTCTAACCAGCTGAGCTAAAGGTCCAAAATCATTAAGTCCCGTTTAGGAACTAAGCCGATGATCGGACTCGAACCGATAACCTGCTGATTACAAATCAGCTGCTCTGCCAATTGAGCCACATCGGCATAATAAAAATGACTCCAACGGGAATCGAACCCGTGTTACCGCCGTGAAAGGGCGATGTCTTAACCGCTTGACCATGGAGCCATATTCTTTATCGCTTGTGTGTTTTTCGTGTGTATCACTCGCGACGAATGTTATAATATCATAGCGCAAGTGTTTTGGCAACCCTTTTTTTAATTTTTTTTATTTTTTTTGCAAAAACTTTTTATAATCCCCGAAAAGCCCCGTAAATACAGTGTTTTCAGGATTATAACTTTCCCCCAAAAATTTTACCTTCCTATCAAGATAGTCATAATTTTGTTCGTTGATTTGTTGTTAAATCATCTCCTTTTTATTTTAGGAAATTTACACAAACTACGATAAAATGTATCATTGTATTTTGCAAAGTTTTTCCCTTGATACCATCTTTCGTGTGTGCTACGATAGACAAGCATTACTTTTCAACTACATATTAATAAGAAATAAGGAGATTTTACAAATGAAATTTTTGAAACAATTCGGGATTATTCTTGTCTTTTCTTTCATCGGAGAATTGTTGAACCATGTACTTCCGCTTCCAGTTCCTGCAAGCATCTATGGAATTATATTGATGTTCACCTGTTTAAAATTGGGTTTCTTCCCTCTTTCAGAGATTGAAGAAACAGGTCGATTTCTGATTGAAATCATGCCACTAATGTTTATTCCAGCTGCTGTAGGACTTTTAGAAGCATGGGATATTATTCGGTCAGTATGGATTCTGTACCTTGTTGTTACTATTTTCTCTACTATATTTGTTATGGCTGTCTCTGGCATGACTACTCAATATATGATTCGTTATTCCGCTTCAAAAAAAGCAGCGTTAAAAAAAGCTTTGTCTGCCAAGGAAGGGGAATGTGGCTATGGAATTTTTTAACAACTCTGTCTTTTTCGGGGTACTGTTAAGCCTTCTCGCCTACGGTATTGGCGCATTATTAAAACAGAAATTCAAACTTGCCATTTTCAATCCGCTCCTTATCGCAGTAATTATAGTAATTGCTGTTTTAGCAGTTTCCGGAATTGATTATAAGGTATATAATGAAGGAGCGAAATACATTTCTTATCTGCTTACACCAGCTACAATCTGCCTTGCTATTCCGCTTTATGAACAGTTCGAATTATTGAAATCCAACTGGAAAGCAATTGCGGTCGGTATTTTCAGTGGTGTACTTGCAAGCCTTGGAAGTATTCTTGCCATGGCAGTCCTATTTGGATTTACGCATCAGGAATATGTATCATTTCTTCCAAAATCTATTACAACTGCGATTGGAATGGATGTATCAGAAGAACTTGGAGGATACGTTTCCATCACCGTTGCTATCATCGTATTAACAGGTGTACTGGGAAATATGTGTGCAGAAAGCTTATGTAAGCTTTTCAAAATCGAAGAACCTATTGCCAAGGGTATTGCCATCGGCACTGCTTCCCACGCAATCGGAACTTCCAAAGCTATGGAGCTTGGGGATATTGAAGGCGCAATGAGCAGCTTGTCCATCGTAGTATCCGGACTTATCACTGTCATTGGTGCGTCCGTATTTGCACAATTCATGTAAGATATCAGAATTACGAAATGTATCGCATGAATCTATCCATAGTATCTTAGAAAAATAAATTACAAAGGAGACTCTCTCATGCCAGTATTTGATTTTAGTAATCCTGAATCAACAACGACAACAACCGAAGTTACTTACACTACATTTCACTCTGATAAAAATGTTGCTACTCCGGAAGATCCGATTCTTCTTCTGGACAATGCTCCCCGCCAGTGGGCTCATCATTCCTGCGGTGTATTCACAAACCCTGCAAAGCACACAGCATTTGAATTTGAAGAAGAAGATGGTATTGTCAGTGCCAATATTCTTCAGATTGATTCCCGCTTTGTAAGCCTGATCAAATGGCTCGGCGAAAATCATATCAACGTTCGTCTGTCCGGTAAGAACCTCCCAGACGGTTATGCAGTCTACAAAATTCGTGAAATTGCCTATGGCGGTGCCACAAAATTATCTGCTGAAGACGGTTTCCTTCAGTTTATGATGGAACGGCTCTTTTCCAGCAGCGCTCCGCTTGACGAGACACTGAAAGAGGAAGACTCTGAACTTGGTGATGATATGAAACTTACAAGTATTCAGAGTATTACCGACTTCATTACTTGTGCCGGAAGAACTCTTCCTGATAACATCCGTCTCTGGGCAAGACGTAATCTGGCAGTTGCAAAATCCCACGAAGTATCCCCGGAAGAACGACGCCACGCACAGCGTGCGCTTTCTATTATGATGAATATCCAGTGGAAGACAGATTATTTTGAATCAATTGATCCTGATGAAGCAAGACGTATCTTAGACGAAGAACTCTACGGTATGGAACGCGTAAAGCAACGTATTATAGAGACAATCATCCAGATTAACCGTACACATACCCTTCCGGCTTACGGACTTCTCCTGGTAGGACCTGCAGGAACAGGAAAATCCCAAATTGCCTACGCTGTTGCAAGAATCCTTAAACTGCCTTGGACAACTTTGGATATGAGCTCCATCAATGACCCGGAACAGTTGACCGGAAGTTCCCGTATATACGCAAATGCCAAGACCGGTATTATTATGGATGCATTTGCAATGGCAGGAGAATCTAACCTGGTTTTCATTATCAACGAGCTTGATAAAGCTGCTTCCGGTAAAGGAAATGGAAATCCAGCCGATGTATTGTTGACACTATTAGATAATCTTGGATTTACAGACAACTACATTGAGTGTATGATTCCAACTTCCGGTGTTTATCCAATCGCAACAGCCAATGATAAATCCCAGATCAGTGCACCGTTAATGTCACGTTTTGCTGTTATTGATATTCCGGATTACACACCAGAAGAGAAGAAAGTTATTTTCTCCAAATTTGCACTGCCAAAGATTTTAAAACGTATGAGTTTAAAAGAAAGCGAATGTATCGTGTCACCAGAAGCTCTGGACGCTGTTATTGAAAAATTCTCAGATACGACTGGAATCCGTGATCTGGAGCAGGCTGCCGAGCATATCGCAGCAAATGCACTATATCAAATCGAGGTAAATCATGTATCCTCTGTTACATTTGATGCTGCTATGTTGAAAGAATTATTTGACTAAAATAATCTTCTGCACATTTTCTCGATCCTGCGAGGTATAAATTTTTAGAGCACTTTAACTACATCCATATGTAACTAAAAAATCTGTAATATAGGAGATTTTGATATATTTCTAAAATTCTCCATATTACAGATTTTTCACTATTTCAGTCAAACGTACTTAAAACTTCTCAATTAGGTTCAAGTCGAACATCCGTGAGACTTGGCTCGTGATTCTGGTCAGCAAAGCTGACATATTCCTATCAGAATCACTGCACATCCTCGCGGAGCATTTATCTCAGTCGGAGACCTAACTCCCACTGAGACAAATTTGCTATTACTCACCACTTGAAGAGGGGGAGTCTTCTCGACTGAGATAAATATTTATTACTGCCTTTTACGTCTGACAAGACCATAAAAAGTCAATGCAATTGCTATAGGACACATCACTTTCAGAATCGGCAATGATACATTTAAAATCGCATTTAATCCCGCACAGGAAATCACAAAACTGAAGACAGCAAATACAAGTAACCATTTAAAATACGAAATCTTCGGAACTAATTCGTGGAAATATGCAGAACAGCAACATAGCAAACCTACACATACATTAAAACATGCTATGAAAAATATAATACCAATCAATACTTTTCCATAGATACCAAAACATGCGTGAACTGCATAGGTCAGAATCTGCGTTCCATTTTCCACATTTCCGACCTTACTACTGCACAATACACCAATATATGCTGTTGCGCTATATACAATACAAAGTAAGATTCCAGCTCCAATTCCCGCCAGAATCGTCTCTTTAGCCACACCTTTCCGATTCTTCACACCAAATGCTTCAATGTTCATAGCTATAACTGCACCAAAGTTAAATGCTGCTAAAATATCCATTGTCTGATATCCCGTGACAAAACCATGCTGAAGCGCATGCCCTTTATAGCTCGCATCTGCCTGTCTTACAACTGTCGGGAACTTTACAACAACTCCCACGAAAATAACTGCAATCAAAATCAACAGAATCGGTGTCATTACTTTTCCCAGTAAATCCTTAAGTCTCGTTGGCTTCAGCGCGACTATCGTTGCTATCACAAAAAATGTAAACGAGTATATACACCGCATAATCAATAAAGACTCAGCACTGACTCCGTCAGATAAAAATGGCACGACCGCCATCTCAAAACTGGTAGATGCTGTCCTTGGAATTGCAACAAAAGGTCCGATTAACAAATGGATCAGCACCGCATAAACTGTCGCAAATGCCGGGTGTATGCTTCCCGCCAAATTCTTCAATCCATCATGCTTTGCCACAGATATCACCGCAAGAGCAGGTAATACCACCGCCGTCAGTAACATTCCAACCATAGCCGGTATCGTACTGCTGCCCGCTTCAGCACCCAGAAACGGCGGAAATATCAGATTGCCTGCTCCAAAAAACATGGAAAACAGCGTAAATCCGATTACACATCTATTTCTCATAGACAAACTTTTCATAAATCACTCTTACACTCCTTCAAGTTATTTTTTGTTATAAATTCAAGAATGCCTCGGCATTCTTGCTGCGAGGTGCGCGTCATGCAATTGCATGACATACTTCTACTGCGCACCTCTGCAAGTCTACACTCCGTTTCGGTCGGCGCAAAACCATTGTCCACCGGACAATGTGCGCCCTGCCGGAGGCTATATCAGCTGAGGGATTGACTCCCACCACTGATACCAGCTTGTTTCTCACCACCTATAAAGGTGGAGTCATCTCCCAGCTGATATTCTTCAAATGCTCTAACAATCCTGTACAACCTTCCAGTACATCATCATAGGTCGCATCAAAATTGCCCGTATACCACGGATCAGCAATTTCTGTTCCCGGACGATCCGTAAAGTCTAAAAGCATAGAAACTTTTTTCTCTGGATCTGAACCGATGATTCTCATAATATTTCGGATATTCCACGCATCCATACCGATAATATAATCAAACTCTTCATAGTCTCTTCTCATCATCTGCCGTGCCCTGTGGTTGCCACACGGAATTCCTACTTCTTTTAACTTCTGTCTCGTGCCATGATGAACACCATTACCAATCTCCTCACGACTAGTTGCAGCCGAATCAATATAGAATTCACTGGCAAGCCCCGCCTGGTCTGTTAGATATTTCATAACATATTCAGACATCGTTGATCGGCAAATATTTCCATGACATATAAATAAAATTTTTATCATATGATTTTCTCCTTGTGTTATTGAAAGATTGTGTAATTTGGCCTCTCTATGTTCTCAATCACTTAATGATATATTTTGTTCCTCTGCCTTTTCCTTCAACTGCAATCACACCCTTTTTCTCCATAGCTTTCAGTAATTGTGTTGTTTTTGATTTGCCAAATGGGACATATGGTGCAATTTCACTTATTGGTTTCAGCATCGTCTTACTTAAAAATTTGTAAATCACTTTTTCGTCTTCGGTTAAATTGACATTCATTTCAAATATCGGTAGTACAATTTTTATAGCATTTTCTGACACTTCAAATTCTGGTTTTATCAAACTCTCTGCATACAGTTGTTTGATTCGTGTAATTCCTGTTCCAAATCTCTCTACCAATCCCAGTCTGTAAAATACATTTGCAAGATTTCTATTTCTTAAAATAGATAGTTTACCTGATAAATATTCTTCTGCCGTTATTCCAGCCGGCAATCCACCAGGAGACACTACTTCTATTCTATCATCAAACATAGAAACTCTGATGTGTGAATTAATATCCCATACCCTATGAATCAAAGCATTTGCAATTGCTTCTCTGAAAGCTGCTTCCGGTATTTTCTCTACCATCTTTCTGTCAGCCCCCTGTATTACTTCATATTGGTAATAATCTCTAAATACAGCAAGTGCTTTTTCATATATTTCTAAAACCGATATATGTTCAAACATTACTCTTTTTTGAATAATACTGATATTCTCACCGAACTTAACAATATCAATTCCTGAAAAATGATTTTTATCTGCCAAAAGTCCCGCTGCATTATTATAACCATTTATATTGTCATACAGGTTCAATGTCTTTAAAGTATCTTGATTGAAAGTTTCAATGTAAATATTTTCTTTCAGTTTACACTGTAAAATTTTAAAAGATAGCTCCTGATCTTTACAAGGTAATTCTTCGAAGCTAATATTTTTTCCATCTAATACAAGCCTTGAAAATTCCAATGTATCTACCTCTATCGTTGCTGTATCATTTCGTTTGTATGCTTTTGATTTATATAAATACGGTTTTTGAAGACCACTTTTTACAGTAAGTTTTATCGTCTGGTCATTATTCTGTATTTCAAGTGTATAGTTTGGTTGAGGTGATATACTGTCATTGATTTTATTTTCGATATCCAGACAGGCCTGTTTTACATCTGGCAATCCTTTCACATTTCCATTATCATCAACCCCAAAAAGAATTGTTCCACCATTGTAATTCGAAAAGGCACTAACTGTTTTCAAAAAAGTATTCGTAATCGTTTCCTTGAATTCTAATATTCTTGTTTCACGCATAGTAATCGTTCCCTTTCCAACCATAATGATTACATTATATGCAAAAATGCGCAAAAAATCAATCGTATTTTTTTACGATTGATTTTTTAATTGATTTTGAGTGTAGTATTATTTTTTGACCAACTGAATTATGACAACTTTTTTAATTATTCCGATTCGGTCTTCCAAAGGTATAAATAAGGTGTAAATTATCTGTTTCTATCTAGAAAATCCTACAAAATCAAGTCTTTCTCGCCATACTTTAAACGTTGCCGTGACAGATAAAAAGTACTCTAATCATAAAATTCTCCTGTTCTGAAATGCCCTGTATTGCCGAGTTTTGCGTTGTTTTATCGGCTTTTCAGGGTATTATATTTTTTTGTTTAAAACTACACTTTTTGCAAAATACTTCAACTCATACTTATTCCCCTCCTAAATTGCAGCGAATATTTCCAGCCGCATTCTATACATTAGTATAGCAGAATAAATCTGGTGCCTCCATTAGAAACACTCGAAATCTTCCCATATTGCATGCTCTTCATACTTACAATTATTATAATTCTTCTTGTTTTCAGACAAGCTATCCCTTATACTTATTAAATAAAGAAATATAGTTCTTATTTCATAGGGGGACATTACAAAATGAAACATTCTAAAAGTAAAAAAAGTGGTTTTACTTTAATAGAACTGATTGTTGTATTAACAATTTTAGCAATTCTTGCCGCACTACTAATTCCGGCATTAACAGGCTATATCGAAAAAGCGAAAAAAGATAAAGTCATCGCAGAAACTCGAATGCTGCACGAAGCAGTACAAACTGTAACCTCTGAATTATATGCAGGTTCAACGCAATGGAAAGCCTCTAGTGGAGCGATAACACTTGCCAGTTCTTCTGGAAATCCTGCCCCAGCCAGTAATGGGCTTGCTGGTGTTAATCTGAAAGATTCCTACATTGAAACGGTAAAATTATCCGAAGTACCAAGTTTGCAGGACGGATCCGGTCATTTCTTAGCTCTCATCAATGGAAACGGAAAGGTCCATAGCATCATTTATACTGCTAGAGGATACTTGGGATTGTACAGTTCCGATACCAAACAATATGAAGCATATAAAATCGGTGAAACAACAGATTATGGCACAGTAAGTGATTCCTCATATTCTAGTTACTATAGTTCGATTTATTATCTTGCTGCAATTGATGAAGGTAACTCAACCGATCCAAATGCTTCCTATGCATGGTCTTGCGCCGGTATTCGCGCTCTTCTTGGAATCGGTGAATTTCAATAAAAGAAGAAGCTCTGCATCTTTTAATAAAACAACGCTCACACGCGGTTTTAAAGATGTAGAGCTTTTATTTTACATATAAAAATCGATGAATCTTGCAAAACAAGTGGTTCTCCGTGTATAAGCAATGCTTCCACCAATCGCACTCTCAAAGCAACCTCAATCTTAGAAATTATTGAAAAAACCAAAGCAGATAATTCCTGCTGTCAGACATTCATTCCAGTCTTTCTTTACTGGTCTTAATCGCATTACCACCTTATCGTTTGGGATTTTTTCTGCAAGATTCTCACAGGCGGCGTTTCCGGCAGTATCATTATCAAGGCAGAGATAAATCTTTCGGATATTTTTATGATCTGCAAGATACTGCATCAACGCCCTTTCGCTTACCCCGCTCAATGAATTCAAGAATGCCTCGGCATTCTTGCTGCGAGGTGCGCGTCATGCAATTGCATGACATACTTCTACTGCGCACCTCTGCAAGTCTACACTCCGTTTCGGTCGGCGCAAAACCATTGTCCACCGGACAATGTGCGCCCTGCCGGAGGCTATATCAGCTGGGGGATTGACTCCCAGCTGATATACTTTTTTCAATCTTCCTATTTTAGTTTTCTATATTCTTCATCACTTACCGGTTCAAGCCATTCATTGGAACTATTTTCGCCCGGCACTTCTATTGCCAGATGTGAAAACCATTCATCCGGTGCGGCTCCATGCCAGTGCTTAACATCTGTAGGAATATTGATGCAGTCACCTGGCTTCATTTCTACAGCTTCTTTACCTTCTTCCTGATAATATCCTCTTCCGGCAACACATACCAGGATCTGTCCACCTCCACTTTTTACATGATGGATGTGCCAGTTATTTCTGCATCCAGGTTCAAATGTCACATTAAAAATTCCAACCTGAGAAGTAGAAATCGGTGCAAGAAAACTTCTGCCGGAAAAATACTGTGCAAAGCCATCATTTGGTGCACCGATTGGAAATGCCATCTCTTTAGCATGCGCACGCATCGCTTCCTCTTCGTATGGCAAATCTCCTTCGCCTGCTTCCCACACTTCCTTTGCAAGATTGAAAACAGCCCATGCTTTTGGCCATCCTGTATAGAATGCAACATGTGTGATTACAGCAGCAATCTCTTTTTGTGTCACACCCTGATTTTTTGCATTTTGAAGATGATATTTTAAAGAAGAATCCGTAATTCCGGAAGCCATCAGCGCAACCACTGTGATAATACTTCTTGTTTTTACGTCGATATCCTGGTTATTCCAGTTTTCGCCGAAAAGTACATCATCGTTAAAATGTGCAAATTCCGGTGCGAATTCACCAAGTGTATTTCTTCCTGCTGTCTGTATTATTTTTCCCATTTTCTGTATACCTCCATAATACTGTTGTTTATAAAGAGTTTACCCATTCACAGATTTCCTGTTTTGTTCCACGATTTAACAGTCTGCCTTCTATAATAACTGCGTCTGGTGCAGATGACTGCAATTCTTTCACAGTGTTCCCAAATCCACTTCCTCCGGACGTTGCAAAAAGCACAATCTTTTTACCACTGAAATCATAAGCTTCTAAAAATGTATTGATGATTGTCGGAGCCACATACCACCAGATTGGGAATCCCAGAAGGATCTCGTCATAAGAACTCATATCCATCTCTTTTTTCATAATCGCCGGTCTATATTTTTTATCACTCATTTCCACACTGCTTCTGGATTCTTTATTCATCCAGTCAAGATCAGGCTTTGTATATGGAACTTTCGGCTCAATCTCAAACAAATCCGCTTTTACTTCCTCTGCGATCATCTCTGCTACTTTTTTTGTTGTTCCGCTTGCACTGAAAAATGCCACTAATTTTTTACTCATAATAAAAAGCCCCTTTCTTTGCGTATTTTTCACAAAAATAGATGTATAAGATTTACATTCATCTTACACATCTATTTTAAGCTCTATCACTTCATTATGTCTAATGCTTATATTGAATTTTGTTTTATGCCTGGAAAGCATTAATCTCCTCGATCACTTTACGGACTGCCAGCGAATATGGGATATTCCGTCGCCAGGCAATCACAGTGCTTGTCGTGATTTCAGGAGAAATTCTTCGCTGTACAAGAATATCCTCTCGCCAATACTTTGCAGCACCTTCGATTGATATTGGATAGCCCAGTCCATTTACCGCCATGACTCCTGCATTGGTTCCAAGATTACTTGTAAAAGCAATCTGAAGTTTTGAATAGTCTTTTCCAAACCAATTGGCAAGTTCACTTTGAACACTCACTCTTTCGGGCAGTATCAATGGTTTTCCTATGAGATCTTCTTTTTTATAAACTCTTTTTCTGCCAGTGGATCATCCGGCCGCATTCCGACACACCAGTGATCACAATCTGTGATTCTGATATAATCCAGCCCTTCGGTGTCCACCGGCTCCATGAATAATGCAATATCTACAAGTCCTTTGTTCATCATCTCATACACTGCATCTGCTGTTGCAGTATGCAATACAATCTGAACCAGCGGATATTTTTCTTTATACGTTTTACATATCTTCGCCAATGTCTCCACTGCCGCAAATTCACCGCATCCAATGGTTATAGTTCCCTCTACAACCTCTTCTTTTCCTTTCAGTTCCTCCAGCGTCCTTTCCTCAAGATTAAGAATCTCCAGGGCACGCCTTTTTAATAAAATTCCCTCATCAGTAAGCGAAATTTTCTTCCCTCTTCGAATAAATAATGTTATTCCCAGGTCCTCTTCAAATGCCGCCATCTGTCTAGATAGCGTTGGCTGGGTAATATGCAATTGTTCTGCTGCTTTTGTAAAGCTCTGTTCTTTTGCTACGGTTAGAAAATAGCGTAATAGTCTTAATTCCATATCTTTCATATTCCTACAAATTTTTTATTGTATCCATTCTTGCTGCGAGCACTTCTGTCTTGCTGATCCCACCAAGGAAAAATGCTTCATTAATGGATACACCCCTTTTCTTTAAACATCTGCTGCACATAAGACAGTTTTGTCAGGAAGTTAGCAAAAGGACCTTTCGCCATCGGCGTGTTCGCATTTGCTTTCTACTGTATAGAATTAAAAATACGAAGACATGTATTTGCATTCTTCCGAAACTATCACTTGGTTTTCGCTGATAATCTCATGGGACATCTTGTGCAGATAATCTTTTCTGGTATTTGTTATTTTTTCATGGCATATTGCTATCTTTTTCTTTGTTTTGTAGTAATTTTGACTTCTTTTCTCTTTATGGGCTAACTGCCTTTGCAGTTTCACCAGTTTCTTTTCGTATTTTCTGATGATTTTTGGATTTTCGTATTTCTTTCCAGCAGAAGTAATACATAACTCCTTAATACCTAAATCTATTCCTGTATTTTGTTTTATATGTGGCAGTTCCACGTGTTCTGTTTCCACTAAAATTGATACATAATACTTTCCACTCGGAACTTGTGATATCGTTGCCGATTTTATCTGTCCGATAAAATTTCTATGCAGTTTTGCTTTTATTCCTTTTAATTTAGGCAGTTTTACTCTATTGCACCCGAAATCTACTGTTATATTGCCATTCGTAAAATTTGTTGTATATGACTTATGATTATTGTGTTTACTCTTAAACTTCGGATAACCTGCGTGTTCCTTGAAAAACTTCTGCCATGTTTTCNGTTTTACTCTATTGCACCCGAAATCTACTGTTATATTGCCATTCGTAAAATTTGTTGTATATGACTTATGATTATTGTGTTTACTCTTAAACTTCGGATAACCTGCGTGTTCCTTGAAAAACTTCTGCCATGTTTTCTATTTCTGCATATTATTTTTCTACCAATATATATTCCATTTGTCTTTCTTTCGTTCGCATTCCCATTTTTTCATAAAATTTCTCTGCTGAAGTATTTCCTTCCCATACATTCAATGTCACTTCATAGCACCCTATCTGTTTCGCTTCATTTTTTACATATTCAAACAGACTTTCGCCAACATGCTGACCTCGAACCTCTTGACTGACACAAAGATCATCAATAAAAAACGTCTTAAACGGAACCATGTTGTTTGAAAAAGGCTGCTCTTGTAATTGACAAAATGCATACCCTACACAAACATCATCCTCATCCACCGCAACATATATTGGCTTTTCTTTATGTTTCAAAAGCTCTCTCAATTCGTCTATCGTATATTTGGTCGTGCCCGGAATAAAAATATCAGGCCTTATATCTGCATGAATTTGTAACACTTGCTCTAATAACTCTAAAATTCTCGGAATATCTTTTTCTTTCGCTTTTCTGATAATCATTTTTACCTCCATCCATTCTCATTCTTCTGTAAAACATTTATCTACTGTTCGTTTATCACGCTCTATCTTGTTATATCAAACATTTCCCTGCAAATCATTTTTCCACATGATGTTTTGAAAATATTATGATAGGCTTTTAAAGCCGCTTCTTTCGATAAACCATCTTCCATAATATTCACCAGGAAATCAGCCTCTACCAATATCTGATAATCTATACCATCAATATTATTATACGTATGATGATGTGCAATCAAATACTGCACCCGCTCCGATACCTCTTGTTCAAATCCTAATTTTCTAAGCAGCTTTTCTGCTATTGCAGGACCTTCTTTTTCCTGTAGTTTTCCATTGCAATCACCATATTTTTCTTCACAGAAATGAATTCCAATATCATGTGTCAAAGCTGCTGCTTCAATGGTAAACAAACCTTTCTTATCTACATTTTCCGTTTCTGCTATCAATTTTGCATAACTATGCACTTTACAAAAATGTTGAATTCTCTTTGAATCTCCTCTATATAACTCAATCATTGCTAAATGTAATTTATTTATCATCTAAAATTTCCTCCTCTTGCACATTATAATAATTCTCAAATTAATCCTATATTTCCCTTGATATCCATCACATTTTCCTTGTTGAATCCATATCATTAGAAACCATTAATTCAAAATGCTTTCGATTTGTTTTTATAAAACCTTCTTTTTGTAACTTTGATATCTCCGTAGACATTGCTGCACGGTCAATACAAAGATAATCTGCTAACTGCTGCCGGTCAAAAGGAATATCAAAGGATAAAGATGAATGTCTGATGGATTCGGCTGACAGATATGACAATAGTTTATCTCTTGTCGTTCGCTTGCCAACATGTGTGATCTTATCGTTCAAGATCAGTATCTTATTTGCCAGGACACTGACCAGGTTACGAATCAACTTCTGATGATGCTCGCATGCAGTTGGACAAGTAACCAGAAGCTTCTGGACATTTAGGAAAATAATTTCACAGTCCTCATCTGCTACCACACTGATATTCAAAACAGCACCCGGACTTGCCGCATATGGTTCTCCGAAAAAATCACCGGCATGACATTTTGATAAAATATTTCGATGCCCCCAAAGGTCTTCCTGGATAACAAGAACACAGCCTGACACCACAAGTCCCATTACTTCTGTAGAATCTGCTGCTCTGAAAATATAAGAACCTCTCTCTTTTGAAACTGTTGTTGCCTCTACACAGTGCAATATGGATAATATCTCGTCATCCGTAAGACCTTTAAAGAAAGGACTGTTCCTTAAAATGGGTAAAAATTTTTTCAAAATTGTTCCTCCTGTTGGAAATCAAACATACAAGTTGCATTTATTATACTATGATTCTAACAGAAATAAAAATTTTATGCTATAGACGGAGGTTAAAAATGATAAGAAAGATTATTCGAATTGATAAAGAAAAATGTAATGGATGCGGTGCCTGTGCAGATGCCTGTCATGAAGGTGCCATTGACATCATTAACGGAAAAGCAGAATTGGTAAGAGAACATTTCTGTGACGGGCTTGGTGATTGTCTCCCGGAATGTCCTACAGGTGCCATTTCTTTTGAAGAAAGAGAGGCTCCTGCATATGATGAAGAAGCCGTAAAAGAAGCGCAGAAAAAAGTATTTGCCAAAAATCAGGCAATGTCTACACACACCGGCTGTCCTGGTTCTAGAAGCATGCAGATTCAGCGATCCGAAACACCTGATACCATAAAATCAACTCCAGGCGTAGAGCAGCTATCAAAACTTCAGAACTGGCCAGTACAGATTAAACTGGCACCTGTAAGTGCACCATATTTTGACGGCGCAAAACTATTAATCGCAGCCGATTGTACTGCTTATGCATATGCAAGCTTTCATCAGGATTTTATTCGGAATAAGGTAACATTAATCGGCTGTCCTAAATTAGATCAGGTAGATTATAGCGAGAAATTGACTGCGATTATTCAAAATAACAATATTCAAAGTGTAACCATCGTAAGGATGGAAGTTCCTTGCTGTGGTGGTCTGGAGATGGCAGCAAAAAAGGCGCTTCAGGATAGTGGAAAATTCTTACCATGGCAGGTTATAACGATAAGTATTGATGGGAAAACTATAGAATAAAAAAGGAGGATACAATAATGGATAAGAAAATGTTTTGCTTTCAGTGTGAGCAGACCGTCGGATGCGCCGGATGTACAGGAAATGCCGGTGTCTGTGGAAAAAAGGCAGATACAGCCAGATTACAGGATGAACTGACGGGTGCCTTGATTGGTCTTGCAAGAGCTGTCGATAGTACAACAGCTATTTCCAAAAGAACCGGACAGATTATAATTGAAGGGCTGTTTACCACAGTTACAAATGTAAATTTTGACGATGTCTCAATTGAAAACATGATACAAAAAGTCCGAGCTGAAAAAGAAAGACTGGTTCCTGACTGCAGCAAATGTCAATCATCTTGCGGTAAAACAGACGAATACGATATGCAACAGCTGTGGAATGCCAACGAAGATATACGCTCTTTGAAATCTCTGATTCTTTTCGGAATTCGTGGAATGGCTGCCTATGCCTATCATGCAAATGTTCTGAATTATGAAGATACTGAAGTGAATCGCTTCTTCTGTGAAGCATTATTTAAGATTGGTTATGAAGAAAATGCAGATGCACTGCTTCCTACAGTACTAAAAGTAGGAGAAATCAACCTGAAGTGTATGGCACTTCTTGATAAGGCAAATACAGAAACCTATGGGACACCAGAACCAACCAATGTTACACTTACAATAGAAAAGGGACCATTTATTGTTGTAACCGGACATGATTTGAAAGACCTGCAGCTTTTACTTGAACAGACAAAGGGAAAAGGAATCAACATCTATACTCATGGTGAAATGCTCCCTGCCCATGCCTATCCACTCTTAAAAAAATTCTCACACTTAAAAGGGAATTTTGGAACCGCATGGCAGAATCAGCAAAAAGAATTTGATCATCTTCCAGCTCCAATTCTCTACACCACCAACTGTCTGATGCCGCCAAAAAGCAGTTATGCTGACAGAGTATTTACAACAGAAATGGTTGCCTTCCCCGGTGCTGTTCATATTGATGAGAAGAAAGATTTTACGCCGGTTATTGAAAAAGCGCTGGAACTTGGTGGTTACAAGGAAGATCAGGTACTCACCGGCATCAATGGCGGTACAAAAGTGACAACCGGTTTTGGTCATGCAGCCATCCTGTCCCATGCAAACACTGTAATTGAAGCAGTAAAATCAGGTGCAATCCGTCATTTCTTTCTGGTTGCCGGCTGTGATGGTGCTAAACCTGGACGAAACTATTACACAGAATTTGTAAAACAGACACCTTCTGACAGTATTGTCCTTACTCTGGCATGCGGAAAATTCCGTTTCAACGATCTCGATCTTGGAGAAATCGGTGGTCTGCCGCGACTAATGGATATGGGGCAGTGTAATGATGCTTATGGTGCGATTCAGGTTGCTGTAGCACTTGCAGATGCATTTGGATGCTCCGTAAATGAACTTCCGCTTTCCTTCGTTCTCTCCTGGTACGAACAGAAGGCCGTCTGCATCCTGTTAACACTTTTACACCTGGGTATCAAGAACATTCGTCTTGGCCCTTCTCTTCCGGCATTTTTGTCTCCTAATATTTTGAATTTTCTGGTAGAAAATTACGGTATAGCACCTATCACCACGCCGGAAGAAGACATCAAAACGCTGATGAATTATAACAAATAAATTTCTTTAAATCTCTATGGAATCTCCGAAGCCGATACAGGATTCAAAAATCCTGCATCGGCTTTATGATCAGATTACTTCTGTTTCTTTTTTTACCTCAAAATACTGCTTTTAAAAAATGTGCCTGACCATACTCGAATGCCTCATAAAACAAATTGTAAAATCCCCGGTCGTTTCCCGGAAGAAAAATTCTCATGGTTTCCGTCAGTGAGAAATTTCTTGAAATTTATTATCAGTTCAATTTCTCCAATAGAAATTGAACAACTTCCCATTTTATGATATAATTTCTATTACAATTCCAACGGACAGGGGATTATTTTACCGCAAAGCGAGGTGTTTATTATGGTAATACGTGAATCTGCAGAAGATTATCTGGAAACAATACTGGTTCTGAAAAACAGACTTGGAAATGTCAGGTCAATTGATATTGCACATGAGCTCTCTTTTTCTAAGCCGAGTGTCAGCGTTGCAATGAAGAATCTTCGATTAAATAATTATATTACTGTTGATGAAAATGGTTATATCAACCTGACAGACAGTGGTATGGCAATTGCCGGGAAAATTTACGAACGTCACACATTCCTGACAAGTTTTCTGACTTCAATTGGGGTGGATCCGGAAACTGCCGCTGAAGATGCATGTAAGATTGAGCATGTCATCAGCTCAGAGAGTTTTTCCGCTTTAAAAAATTACCTCGCAGATAATGAGAACAACTAATTGTTCTGTATAAGCTGCATGAACGAAATAACCGTTAAAAAAAACAACAAAATCAAAAAATCCGGATTTTTCGCAGTCCTCACTAACCATGTGATATTACGCAAATCCGGATTTTTATATTTTTTCTTACACCTTATGGTTGGAATCCACCTTCAAAACCTGCAAATGAAAGTTCGCATTTGCCACCCAGACGGCTACAGATATTCAATGCACGTGTCATAACCTCTGGATACTGCTGATCCTTCGTGTCCACGAACAGATACTTATTATCTTCTGTGATTCTTGCTGTCTGAACATTTTCCAGTTCATTAATCTCGTTCAAAATTGCGGTTGCCATATCATCTGTGATTTTCTTAGATAAACGATAATATCTTCCCATGTTAGATTCCCTCTTTCCTATATGATTCGAGACTCACTGGCGGTGTCGGTCAAATGATTTCAGGCTCATCTGACGTATTTAGCACTCGCTAACTTCTCTTTTCAATTTACCACTTTCATTTTTTTGTGTCAACCAGTCAGGAACCCTCAATTTTCATTTTTTTCCTTTTTTCCCTTAGATTTTCTCACATATTCTGCTTTGTTTTCTTTTGTAATTCTCTATGTTCTAACACAGATAAAATAAGAAATCCCATCATTCCGACAGAGGACATCACTTTTCCTGCTGCCATCCCCGGTGCATGGTATGTGATGACAATGTTATGCTCCCCTGCCTTCATCTTACAGCCAAGGAACGCTGTATTTACTTTCTCACTTTTTACATTTTTTCCATCAACCTGAATTTTGAATCCGGAATCGTATGGAATCGAAGTAATCAGATATCCTGACTTTTGCATTGTCAGATTTCCGGCAATTACGTTTCCCTTTGTCTTTGTGCTATTTTGTAAAAACTCTGATTCGTAAAGCTCTGTTCCCGGCAACGGTGCTATATATGCTTCCACATCAGACAGATTATATTTTCCTTTGCTAAATGTAACCTCTACCTGATTTTCATCACCCTCAAGTGCCACTGCATAAGTAAACGTTGTGTTATCATTATAATAGACCCGCTGCTTAGCGCTCAGTTTATTACGATTGCCATCCACCCAGATTGTCAGATCTTTTGAGGGTTTCAGATTCTTGACCTTGAACCGAAGCAATAAAACTCTGTTACCAGAATCTGTTTTTGTTTCATTCGCAACGTTTGTGTTTTCACCGGCATTCTCTGTATTCACTGTATTCACTGTATTCACTGAATTTATGTCTATCTGGCTCACAATCTCTGCTTTTACTTTTGTATCCTTTTTGGCAAAAATATGATATCCACCGTCTGTCTCAGAAATACAGGAGTTTTCCCCAAATTGCAGTACTGCGTTGTGCAAATTGTCCACCGCCTCTATACTGTCCGTCTGCTTCGTGGCACTCTCCGGCACAACTGCCTTCTGAAGAAGTGTTGTCTGATTATATGGATAGTCCAACTTATCATAATTTTTCTCACTCATAACCTGGCTTGTTCCATAGATGATCGAAGCTGCACTTTCATTTTCATAAATCTTCCACTCCCCCGACTTTCCAAGAAGCCTGACACCTTTCATCTTAGACTTTGTAACAATGTATTTTTCGCCCATGAATCTCGCATAAATCGGATTTGACTCCTCAGACTGCATCAGGAAATTCCGGTAAGGCTGTTCCAGCCCAAATGTATCCTTTCTAAAATTCTGGTAGGTCTTATTATAGGAAGAAGAATAGATGGAAGAAATGTACTGATCTGTGTTCCACACACGATTTAAATTTGCTGCATTTTCATCGTCATTGCCAAGCTGGACTGTCCGGTAAAATCCTCCATCTTTTTTTGCCTCATCGGTTGCTGTCTGAATTGCATCTGTGATTTTAGAATCTGTTACCTGTTTATAAAATGTTGTATCCAGCATCTCCTGTTTTTCTTTGGCATACTGATTATCAAATACTGCCAGAAATACCGCCATAGAACCTGCTAAAATTAAAACTGTTCCTCTAATTCTCCAGATTGTCTTCCTTCGTTTTCTCCACACTTCTTTTATCACACCTATTGCCAGATAACAACCAAACATAATCTGAGATTCTGTCATCAAAAATGGCCACAGATTTCCCATTCCTTCCTGGTTTCTTCCTATATAGATAAGTTCCATCGTGACAACATATGGAATACAGCCGCCCCACGAAAACTCTTCACAGCTCACCTTCTTTAAATACATGGCAAGCATATAGCAAAAAAGCGGAATTAACGGGATCAGTGCCTTGTCCCTCAGATAAAGTCCCCCATTTAAAATGTATACAAAAACCGGCACGCCTGCGACAATGGCAATGATCCACGCCATTACGCTGTCACTCCATCTTCGCCTGAACATGGTCGCAACAAGCACCGTCAGCATCAACGTTCCGAATCCCAGACCATACGGTGAATAAAAAACTCCTGACAATCTAAGTTGTGGAAAGAAAAGTCCTTTCAGGATTTTTGTTGCATTTCCACTTCCAAGCAATACCGACAGACTTTCTGCATTCGCGCTGCCTCCGGAAGATTCACCGGAACTTCTTCCAATCAATGCAAGGGCTGTCGGCACAAGAAGGACTCCGCTTGCCAGTACTGCAAAAATCATAGGCAGAAGAAATCTCACGCCCTCGCACAGAAACCCTTTTACTGTGGCACGCTCATTTTTTCCTTCCAGTTTTCGTCCGTAACAATGAATTCCATAGATTACCAACGCCAGCATTCCTCCGATACTGAAGTAAAAGCTGGTCATGATCATAAGAAATGTACTGCCTGCCAAAAGCCCTGAACGCCTTTTTTCAAAGTATCTGTCCACACCCATCATAGCCAGGATTAAAAATGGCATGTAATTAACAAACATAATCTGGCTGTAGGACTGGCAGATCATAGGCCCCGTCAGCAAAAAAATAACAGCCACAGCGAAGCTGACAGCTCTGCCAAATCCTTTTCGATTCAGCCACAGATACAATAAAAGCACCGAAGCCATCAAGCATAGCATTTCCATAACAATAACATACGTAGACATTTTCACAAAAGGCAATGCGTAGGACAACAAAAATAACGGACTGTAAAGTCCATAATATGAATAATTGTATATGTTCTGTCCTCCGCCCAGGTTCATAGCGAATTCCGGGAATAGATTTCCCGTCTCATAAAACTGTTTTCTGAAATAATCCGGAATAACACTGTGCTGGCTGATCCAGTCCACCTTCGATCCAAATACTCCCCATCTGAGGCAAAACATCCAGCAGAAAAATAATGTCAGTGCTGCGAGTATTACATACCCTGCATAATACAGATATTTTGACATCGTTGTTTCTTCATTATTATGCAGATGCACCGGCTTTGTTGTTCCAACATTTTGATTATGCAGACGCTTTGACTGTCTTGTCTTCATGAGATTCCTCCCCGGATTTCTTTTCTCGCATTACAGCATTCACACCGCTTCCCACAAAGCTGTCTCCTGCTGCTTTTCCTGCCGTCTGAACTTTACTTTCTTTCAATATAAATATCGGACGGTGCTTCGTCTCCAGATATGTCTTAGCCAGATACTCTCCCACGATTCCAAGACAGAACAGTTGAACCCCGCTCACCAAAAAGATAATACATACCATTGACGGCCAGCCTGCAACCGGATCGCCCCAAATTAATGTCCGTACTATGATTACTGCAATCATAATAAATGCCAACACGCAGAACCCTACTCCCATAACAGATGCCAGGGACAAAGGTGCTACTGAAAATCCGGTAATTCCTTCCAGCGAATAAGAAAATAGTTTCCGAAGAGACCATTTTGTTTCTCCTGCCGAACGCTCCACGTTTTGGAATTCCAGCCATTTTGTACGGAATCCGACCCAGCCGAAAATTCCCTTCGAGAAACGATTATATTCACTCATTTCCAATACGGCGTCCACCATAATCCGTTTCATCAACCGATAATCTCTTGCACCATTGACAATTTCTGTCTTGGAAATGCTGTTAATAAACTTATAAAATGTCTCAGATAAGAAGGAGCGGATTTTTGGCTCTCCGGTTCTGGTGGCACGTCTTGTTGCAACACTGTCATAAGGTTCTTCCTTCAAAATACGATACATTTCCGGAAGAAGTCCAGGTGGATCCTGGAGATCTACGTCCATCGTTGCCACATAGTCTCCACTTGCATGTTTAAGCCCCGCGTATATAGCTGCTTCTTTTCCAAAGTTTCTGGAGAAAGATAAATATTCACATCTTCCATCTTTTGCATTTAATTGTTTCAATATTTCTAAAGTCTTGTCGCTGGAACCATCGTCCACGAAAAGGATCTCAAAGGAAACCTCTGACAGCTCGCCCATGACGCGCTTCATCTCCCGATAATACACCGGCAACGCTTCCTCTTCGTTAAAACACGGAACCACAATACTGATTCTGTCCATTTTGCATACCTCCATAAATTCAGTTCCTGCAGAAGACACTACTCATCATCTCTGCTTTATCATTCAGTATGCCCAAAGTTTAACACTCATCCCTTAAGAAAATGCCTAATTAAATCTTAAAGTTTCTTAAGAAGATTTTTTATTTTTTCTAAACTCCTGTATAATAGATCTATCGAAAGGAGTTATTTCTATGGATAAGACTTGTATTTTAATCGTAGATGACAACCCGGAAATCCGGGAAATTATAAATGTGCTGCTTGGTGGGGAAGGTTTCGAAGTATCTGAAGCGGCAAATGGGGCGCAGGCACTTACACTCATTGAGCAGCAGGATTTCGACCTGATTATTCTGGATATTATGATGCCGGGGCCAAATGGCTATCAGACATGCCGGAAAATCCGGGAACTGAGCAATGCGCCAATTCTGTTTTTAAGTGCCCGCACAAAGGAAAGCGATAAGACACTTGGCTTTTCCAGTGGTGGTGATGATTATCTGGAAAAACCATTTTCCTACAACGAACTGATCAGCCGGAGCAAGGCATTGATTCGGCGTTACCAGGTATACAAAGGGAAAAATGAAAGCGGCAATCAAAGTGTCAATAGTGCTTCTGTTAATCCGACTGCTGATCCAATATCTAGTACATCGAATGCTTCTGACTCCAGGCATCGTATCCTGCTCTTTCATGATCTGGAAATAAACCAGACTGTCCGGGAGGTTCATAAAAATGGGCAGCTTTTAGACCTTACAGAAACGGAATACTCCATGTTGGAACTGCTGGTCGCGAACCGCCACCAGACATTTTCTGCCCAGCGTCTTTTTGAGTCTGTCTGGCAGGAGCCTTATTACTACGGTGCAAATAATACTGTCACCGTACATATTCGAAACTTACGCTCCAAAGTGGAAGATAATCCCGGTAATCCTGAACTAATTAAAACAGTCTGGGGAAAAGGGTATCGTTGCGACTAATAATTTTCATTAAGTAACAATGAGGTAACAGCATGAAAAAAAAATTCAGTACCATGAAATTACAGAACCGTTTTCTTTTGATCTTGCTTCTGGCTCTGACGATTTCTGCAACATTATTCGAACTGCTTTGGCTAAATAAATGGACTCTGGTAAACTGGACAGGAAATTTTGAAATTTTACAGTCCCAGATTGATGACGAAGATTTCTGGACGAAATTGGACAAAACTGCACAAAATTTATCACTTCCAGAATCCTCAGACGATGAATCTGCCGCAAAAGCAATAAAACCCCTTCTAGATCTGGCAGATAAATACACAAGCATTTATCTTTACGAACAGGAGGATGGCCTTTATATTACAGGACAATATGCAAAAATTATGGACGAAAAGCATTCCGGTTTCCGGACTTTTTTCGATCTTGGATACAGGTTAACTGATGGGGAAGGGGAAGATTTTCGTCAAGGGTATCTCCAATTTCAAAACGGAAAAGCTCAAGTCGTTGTTGCCAATTACCAGCGTGCCCTTTTCATTTACCCTTATATGTTTCTTTCGCTACTTTTAAGTGTCCTGGTCTTTCTTGGAATCGTCCTGTTCTTCATGAACCGGAAGATGCGCGAAGTACTGGCTCTGGAGCAGGAAATTTTGCTGATGTCCACAGGGGATCTGACCCACCCGGTTCCGCAATATAGTAAAGATGAAATTGGCATTTTGGCAAATGAGTTGAATCATCTTCGTATCTCTTTAAATGAGAATATTGTCCGTGAGCAAGAAAGCCGAAAAGCAAATCAGGATCTGATCACAGCACT
The DNA here is from genome assembly GCF_900290215.1 of Dorea sp. Marseille-P4042. NCBI lineage: Bacteria > Bacillati > Bacillota > Clostridia > Lachnospirales > Lachnospiraceae > Dorea > Dorea sp. Marseille-P4042. Next base: position 980,210 of record NZ_OLMI01000002.1, read on the forward strand.
CTCCCATGATTTACGGACGCCACTTACAATTCTGACCGGATATCTGGAAGTATTAAAGCTTGGAAGAACTCCTGAAAAGCAGGAGGATTATCTGGACCGGTGTCTGAAAAAAGCTTCCGATATTAAAGAACTGACGGATCAAATGTTCAGTTACGCCCTTGTTTCCGAAGAGCAGGAAACTCCTGACATGTCCTGGCTGTCTACCGATTACATTTTTCAATGTATTCAGGAAAATTGCGATTTCATTAGTCTGGCCGGATTTACGACAAATGTTAAAATTCCAGAAGTGACTGGTATTCTGCTCAGCGACAAAACAATGATCAATCGCATTTTTACCAATCTGTTCTCTAATATTTTAAAATATGGAGACAAAGGAACTCCGGTCATCATCCGCAGTTCCGTCCGTAAACAGCGCTTTACTGTGACTGTTTCCAATGCAATCAAGCAAGAACATTCTGATGTCGGAAGCAGCAATATCGGACTTCGTAATGTCCAGCGGATGATGCAGATGATGGACGGCGAAATGCTTCTGACAAAGAAACCATCATCAGACAGCCCGGGAAACCATAACATTTCTCAGAAAACAAGTTCAGCCTTCGCCTCTGAAAATGTATCCGGAGTCTTTGAAGTTACACTTTGGTTCCCACTCCGATGACATGCTCTGACCTGCTGTTTTTCTAACAAGCGGAATATCAACTATCGATTGTTGAGAAATATGTCTCTTTAGATAAGCTGCGTTTATAAATGCTTACAATATTGTTTTATAATCCTTATAAAACAGCATGAATTTTCATGTTTTGAAGCAATTAGCTATTGTTTTTTGTAATAAAATCTGCTTAACTTATAAGTAGGCGATATAAACCACGCCAGGATAACCCGAATAAAATTATTGATAATAGTGAGGTATTAAGATGAAACCAATCAAAGAAGGAAAAGTACGTGAAATCTATGATAACGGTGACAGCCTGATTATGGTTGCTACGGACCGCATCAGCTGTTTTGATGTGATTCTTAATAACGTCGTTACAAAAAAAGGAACTGTTCTGACTCAGATGTCCAAGTTCTGGTTCAATCTGACAAAAGACATTATTCCAAACCATATGATCTCTACTGATGTAAAAGATATGCCTGAGTTCTTCCAGAAACCAGAGTTCGATGGCAACAGTATGATGTGCCGCAAGCTTGAAATGCTTCCAATCGAGTGCATTGTCCGCGGATACATTACAGGAAGCGGATGGGCAAGCTATAAAGAAAATGGAACAGTCTGCGGAATCACTCTTCCGGAAGGATTAAAAGAGTCCGACAAACTTCCAGAACCAATCTACACACCATCTACAAAAGCTGAGATTGGTGACCACGACGAGAATATTTCCTATGAGCAGAGCATTGCTCATCTTGAAAAATACTTCCCTGGAAAAGGCGAAGAGTATGCCAAGAAGCTTCGCGATTACACCATCGCTCTTTATAAGAAATGTGCGGACTACGCACTGACACGCGGTATCATCATTGCTGATACAAAATTTGAATTTGGTCTTGATGAGAACGGTAACATGGTACTTGGTGACGAGATGCTCACACCAGACAGCTCCCGTTTCTGGCCAGCAGATAGTTATGAGCCGGGTCATGGACAGCCGTCCTTCGACAAGCAGTTCGCCCGTGACTGGCTGAAAGCAAATCCGGATAATGACTGGACCCTTCCAGATGAAATCGTCGAGAAAACAATCGACAAATACTTACAGAGCTATGAGATGTTAACTGGAGAAAAATTAGCTTAATGCAAAAGAATTACATTTACCGTGGGGGCTTTTACTTAGTAGGATTACTGGTACTGGCCCTCGGGATCTCTCTCTAACACATGTGTTAGACCGCGATAACACCAGGAAGCTACAGCTTGGTTAAAGTGCCACATTATGCTATAAATATATGCCCCAACAGTATCCCCTGATCCTGAATAATGATTTTCTACTACTAGTCCATAATACTTAGAATCCTCTTCCGGTATATTCTCATTGTAAACCTCTACCATATCTGCGCCTTCTACATCTAATATTTCTCCCCAGTCAATTCCCTTAGTAAAGTTCTCCTTTTCTTACGTACTTTCTTGATTTGTTAAGCTTATTTTATCATACCATAATACTGGTCTGTAATTTATGTGGATTTAACCTGCCAAGCATTTCTTTTATGTGAAAATAGAATTCTCCTCAAAATAAAATAATCCCATAGCAGGTACTATCACGCGTGTACCTGCCAGGGATTATTTTATGGTATATAAATTACATATTTACATGGAAATCCAGCCAAATGCGTTTGCCACGGAACTTGCCAGAATAATCATAGCAAAAATCGGGCAGAGATATTTAATCATGACTACAAATATCTTCTTTCTGCGGAACGCAGCTTCCCCATGTCTGATTTCCTCTTCTATGCGGTCTATGCCAACTACTTTTGATACAAATATACTTGTCATCATAGCTGCGATTGGCATCATCACTGAATTTGTCAGGAAATCAAAGAAATCCAGGAACTGCATTCCAATGATTTCTACAAATGCCAGCGGTCCATATCCAAGACAGGATAATGTTCCAAGGGCAATCATTATAATTCCGATTACGGCTGTAGATTTTCTTCGGCTCCAGCCAATCTCATCTTCAAAGGTCGAAACTGCACTTTCTGTCAGTGCAATAGAACTTGTCACTGCTGCAAATAATACCAACAGGAAGAATAAAATTCCTACAACTGTTCCAAATCCCATATTTGCAAATACTTTCGGGATTGTAATGAACATCAATGCCGGACCTGCCTGCAGTGTATCCGGATCTCCTCCGGAAAATGCAAAAACTGCCGGGATAATCATAAGTCCTGCCATAATTGCAATTGCTGTATCGAATACTTCTACATTTCTTGTAGAATCTTCAATGGAACTGTCTTTTTTCATATAAGAGCCAAATGTAATCAGAATACCCATAGCAATAGACAGGGAATAGAACATCTGTCCCATAGCTGCCACAACCGTCATCCATGAAAAGTTCTTCAGATTCGGCACGAGGAAATATTTCACTCCTGCCATAGCTCCTGGTCTTGTCACCGAATAAATCGCAATAATGACAGACAGAACGACCAAAATCGGCATCATGAACTTTGAAACCCTTTCGATTCCATTTCTCACACCTGCATAGATGATCGACAATGTGAACATACAGAAAATTACAAAACAGATTTCTGTCGATGCTCCATTTGAAATGAATTCAGAAAAATATCCATCTGCCGCCAGTTTTATACCATTTCCCTTCACATACTCAATCAGATACTTAATGACCCAGCCTCCGATCACGGAATAATATGGTACGATCAGCACTGGAATGATTGCATTGATCCAGCCTCCAAAGGAGAGCCACCCCGCTTTCTTTCCAAATGCTTTAAATGCTCCTACAGGACTTTTTCTTGTCATACGTCCCAAAGCTGATTCGGCAACAATCATTGTGTAACCGAATGTCAATGCGAGCAAAATATAAATAAGAAGAAAAATTCCTCCACCATACTTTGCTGCAAGATACGGGAATCTCCAAATATTTCCCAATCCTACTGATGCACCCGCCGCAGACAGTACGAAACCTATCTTCCCCGAAAAGGTGCTTCTTTTGTTCTTTTGTGTTTCCATCTCTCTTTTACCTCTGATCTGCTCTTATTGCAGATCAGGCTTTCCCTTTCTCACGCCCAAAGCCTCTATGCCCTGGCTTTAAATTAATCCCGGCTATTCTTGATTTATCTTTTGCCGTATTGATTCATTTTATCATAAATCACACCTTTTATCTAGTGTAGAAAGCAGTGTATTTCTGCGATGTATTCAGTATAATCATATTGTTCTGTCGAATAAAATACTGTATAATGAAATTCATCTGAAAACGAAAGGGATTTGAAAACATGGACACAAAAGAATATGTTGGAAAAGCAGCAAAAAAATATTAATATTGAAAATAAGAGGTTACAGCATTGAAATTTCAGTGCCACAACCTCTTATTTTTATACAAAAAAACAGTTCACAGATTTTTCACAAAACAATTAGCACTCATCTCTTGTTATTACAGCGTAGCTTTTGTCTTAGTTCATAGAGTGCCGTAAAGTGCCTATTTACAGGCTTTTCACGGGTTTTATGAATTTATCATATTTCATCAAAAATCGTCAATATACAAAAAATTGGTGTCAAAATTGGTGTCAAATAACCTTAATTTGAGATTTTGATGAGCAACACATCAGTATAAAAAATTGAATATTTTATAGATTATGGAACGCCTAAAATGACGTTCCTTTTCTATTTCCAGCCGTTCTTATTGGACGGCTATTTTATTACCCAAAATGAAAGGAGCATTAGATTTATGAAAAAGACATGGAAACGATTGTGTACGGGCTTCTTAGTTCTTGCAACTGTCGTTACTGCTTTACCGATTACACCTGTCCATGCAGAAAGTAAGCAATACTGGACGGAAAGTGCAGAGCGTGTCGGTATCATTGAAAAAGTAATGAATGACGGTTCTATCGGTTCGACATTCAATGAGGGCTATATGAAAGTCGAGGGCGAAACTGCCTATTGTATCGACATCAATACAGATTTTAAGAATGGCTACAAGACCAGAGCTGACGCAAGCTCACGCATGAGTGCCGACCAGATTTCAGATGTGGCGTTATCCTTAGAGTATGTCAAACAGTATGGCGAAACTCACAAGGAATTGAACTACAAGCAAGTCTATCTGTTGGAACAATGTGTAGTCTGGCAGAGATTGAGCGTACATCTTGGCTGGCAATGTGATAACGTGCGAGCTTCTTATGATGAAATTCCAAAGGCAACGCAGGACGAAGTTTTCTCTGGTGCAAGAGCCTTTGTCAAAGAAAATAAAGGACGCTATGAATGTGGCGGTTATATCTACTCTGGCGAGGGGCAGGAATTGGGACAATTCTGGGCGAAGCTGAATGTCGGAAATGCGAAATTACAAAAGACTTCCAGTAATACTAGCATTACAGACGGTAACGGGAATTACTCTATTGCAGGTGCAACCTATGGTGTCTTTTCTGATAAGGACTGCACGAAACAGCTTGCTCCCCTTACGACTGATGAAAACGGAAATACAGATATTGTAGAGGTAAAAGCAGGCACAGTCTATATCAAGGAATTATCCGCACCAGCAGGATATAAAGTGGATAAAACTGTATATTCCTTAAAGGTTGAAGCTGGAAAGACAGCAACATTGAAAGTATCTGATACGCCAAAAGTAACGGACACTTTGATTGAGCTTTTCAAGATTGATATGGAAACACAGAAAGACAATCCGCAAGGGAGCGCTTCTTTAGCAGGTGCGGAATTTACATGGAAGTATTATGCAGGCTTCTATAATAAAGACAATCTCCCTGCCGAAGCTACTCGTACATGGGTTACAAAGACAATCGCTGAAACAGACAGCAACGGGACAACCCACTACATCACAAAATTAGCAGACGCATACAAAGTATCTGGCGACAGTTTCTATATGCAGGACGGAAAAGCGGTTTTACCTCTTGGTACACTAACTTGCGAAGAAACAAAATCACCAACGGGCTACTTATTAGACGGTGCATATATGCAGGCAAACGGTAGTGAAGAACAGATAAAAGGCTTATACCTTACACAGATTACTGAGGACGGCGACCTTGCCGTATTAACTGGAAGTAACCAGTTTTCTGTATCAGACAAAGTCATTCGTGGCGGTGTCAAAATTCAGAAACGAGATTTAGAAACGGGCGATACCAAACCACAAGGAAGTGCAACCTTGAAAGATACTGCCTTTGACATCATTTCCTTAAATGATAATTCTGTTTTGGTTGAGGGCAAGCTATACAAGAAAAATGAAGTCGTAAAAACAATCCATACGGACATTGAGGGTATCGCTTCTACTTCCGCTGACCTTTTGCCTTACGGAAATTTCCGTATCGTTGAGAAACAAGCTCCCGACGGTTACTTAACTGACGGTGCAAAACCGATTGATTTTACAATCACAGAAAATGGAAAAATCGTGGACTTAACCGACGAAGCTCATTCTATCTACAATCAGATTAAGCGTGGAGATATTGAGGGTGTAAAAATCGGTGCAGGTACACACAAGCGTCTTGCTAATGTTCCCTTTAGGATCACAAGCAAGACGACGGGTGAAAATCATGTAGTGGTAACTGATGATAACGGGCAATTCTCCACTTCTGCTGAATGGGCTTCTCATAAGCACAATACAAACGCAGGAAAGACCAGTGAGGACGGTGTGTGGTTTGGGACTTCTGAACCAGACGACAGCAAGGGTGCATTACTTTATGATACCTACATCATTGAAGAATTACGCTCTGATAGTAACAAAGGCTTTGAACTTATCCCACCTTTTGAAATCGTGGTATCAAGAAATAATCTTGTGATTGATTTAGGAACGCTGACTGATGAATACGAAAAAGAAATCTCTATCCATACCACAGCGACCAGCAAGGACGGCGAAAAGACTATCCTTGCAGGAAAAGAGGTTACAATCGTTGATACGGTCAAATTAGACGGACTTACAAAAGGCACAAAATATCAGCTCAAAGGCTGGCAGATGTTAAAGGAAGAAAACGCCGAGCTTATCATTGACGGGAAACGTGTAGAAAACGATTATACCTTTGTCGCTGATGAGGAAGAAATGAAAGTGGAAATTTCCTATACGTTCAATGCGTCTGCTTTAGGTGGCAAAAACCTTGTTACCTTTGAAGAATTGTATGATTTAAGCAATCCAGACGAACCCGTAAAAGTTGCAGAACACAAAGACATTGAGGACGACGGGCAGACCGTACTTATCACAGAGCGTATCATCAAAATTCATACGACTGCTACGGATAAGGACGGCAACAAAGAGCTTGAAGCTGGAAAAGACGTTACAATCATTGATACCGTAACCTTAGAGGGCTTAGAAGTCGGTACACAGTACAAACTTGTGGGCTGGCAGATGTTGAAAGAAGAAAATGCAGAACTTCTTATCAATGGAAAGCGTGTGGAAAGTGATTACACTTTTACTGCTGACAGCGAAACTATGAAAGTGGAAGTTATCTTTACCTTTGACGCTACTTCTCTTGACGGTAAACAGCTTGTAGCTTTTGAGGAATTATACGATTTAAGCAATCCAGACGAACCGAAGAAAGTTACCGAGCATAAGGATATTGAGGATAAGGGACAGACGATTACCTTTAAAGAAAAGCCAGAAGAACCAGAGAAAACCGAAACACCACCGACACCAGAAAAGCCTAGCAGACCTAGCGACAGTCCCAAAACGGGCGATAACACCAACCTTTACGGACTGCTTGCACTTCTTTTGACTTCTGGTGCTGGACTGGCAAGTATCTTCTTCTACAAACGCTGTAAAATAAAGAAATCATAAGGCGGTAACGATATGAAAAAAGGAAAATCACGCTCTCCGCCGAAGCTGTCAAAGGCAGACTTCCGCTTATTCTGGCTTGTCTGCCAACAACCTGCAAGAACACGGATAGTCAAGGGTGCGTAAGCATTGATTTTACCCTTTACTATCGGTGGGATTGCTGGTACTTCCCGAACCGCCAGAATAAGAAATCACAATCAAAAAACTTATCAAATATAGAAAGAAACGAGGTAAAACAATATGGAAATGAAATATGTCGTGCCAGATATGGCACAGTCTTTTGGAACTCTTGAATTTGCAGGCGAAAGCGACCATGTTTTTGACAGAGATAAAGATAACCGCAGATTTTTCGCAAGAAGAAGCTACAACCTTTATTCAGATGTGCAGAGAGGGGAAAATGTTGTGGTAGAAATTCCCGTGCAGGCTGGCGAAAAGCATTTCAAGTATGAGCAGAAAGTAAAACTTGTCAATCCGAAGTTATACGGCAGAGGTTACGCAATCGGGGATATGGGACATACCGATTATGTGCTAGTTGCTGATGATATTGTAGCAGTTGAAGAAAAGTAAAGGAGTGAAGAATTTATGAGATTATCAAACGGGTTTGTTATTGACAGAGAGAAAACATTTGGAGAATTAAAATTTACAGCGGTGCGTGATGTGTTCTTGCAGAATGAGGACGGGACACCGAGCAGCCAGCTTAAAAAGCGTATCTATGATTTGAAATGCAGTCTGCACGGTGGAATTATCCCCGTGTCTGTACCGCCAGAAGTACCGTTAAGGGAATTTCCGTACAATGCAGTTGTGGAACTTGTCAATCCCGTAGCCGATACGGTATCACGAAAGACCTATACGGGTGCTGATGTGGATTGGTATGTAAAGGCAGAAGATATTGTGTTGAAGAATAAAGGCAATCAGAACACAGGCACTTCACAGAACCATACACCGCAGGGACAACCGAAAAAATAGACTTGCTGAATAGATTTTCGTTGTAGAGGATATACGGAACTGTTATAATATGGGTATGAAGAAAGCGACAAATTAGAATTGAAAGGAGCAAACAACTATGAAAATGTCAAAAGAAAAAATTGATATAAGCATGTTTGCCCCATGCGGAATGAATTGTAAGGTTTGTTATAAGCACTGTTACAATAAAAAACCTTGTTCTGGGTGCTTGAATAGTGATAAAGGGAAACCAGAACATTGTCGTAAATGCAAAATAAAGGATTGCATCAAAGGAAAATCGTTATCCTATTGTTTTGAATGTGCTGAATATCCATGTAAGTTGATTAAAAATCTTGAAAAAAGCTATAATAAACGGTATCAAGCAAGTCTTATAGAAAATAGCCGTTTTGTTCAAGGACATGGTTTGGAACATTTCATGGAACAGCAGAAAATAAAATATACTTGTCCTAAATGCGGTGGCATTATTTCTATTCACGATAAAGAATGTAGCGAATGTCAAGAAAAAATGAAATAACAAAATTTCAGTTTGACAATTTTATATCCATACACACAAAGCAGTTAGTCTTAGGATTAACTGTTTTTTTCGTACCCAGAAAGGAGTGATTGATTTATGAGAATGATTTTTAATAAAGGACACCGTATCAGAGCCAGCGACAAGCACATTGTCTACCACTTTTCCATAGGGACGCTTCTGTTTGTGTTCGTGGCGGTTCTTCTGCTATTGAATATCAAACAGCTCATGCGTACCGATTGGGAGCATTTCAGATTGTTAGAAAACGGCTTGACGCTTTCCCCTTACAACTTCATAACCATACTGATAGCGACTGGTGTTTGTGCATTGGTCGCTTTTCTGTATTACCGCTTCTGTTACGACAGTTTCAAGAAGCTCCTGCACTGTCAAAAGCTGGCAAGAATGATACTGGAAAATAAGTGGTATGAAGCCGATACCGTACAAGACAGCGGTTTTTTTACTGACCTGCAAAGCAGATCAAGGGAAAAAATCGTCTGGTTTCCGAAGATTTACTATCAAATGGAAAAAGGACTGCTTCATATCCGCTGTGAAATCACATTAGGAAAATATCAAGACCAGCTTTTACGGTTAGAGGATAAACTGGAAAGTGGCTTGTATTGCGAACTGACCGACAAGACCCTGCATGACGGCTATATCGAATATACCCTGCTTTATGATATGATAGCAAACCGCATTACCATTGATGAAGTACGGGCAGAGAACGGTTGTCTTAGGCTGATGAAAAATCTTGTCTGGGAATATGACGCACTTCCTCATGCTCTGATTGCTGGTGGGACGGGTGGCGGTAAAACTTATTTTCTGCTGACGCTCATTGAAGCTCTACTGCATACCAACGCTGTCCTTTACATTTTAGACCCAAAGAACGCCGACCTTGCGGACTTAGGAACAGTCATGCCGAACGTTTTTCACACCAAAGAAGAAATGATTGATTGCGTCAATGCTTTTTATGAGGGAATGGTACAGCGAAGTGAGGAAATGAAGCAACACCCGAACTATAAGACGGGCGAAAATTACGCCTATCTGGGACTGCCACCCTGCTTTCTTATCTTTGATGAATATGTGGCGTTTTTTGAAATGCTGGGGACAAAAGAAAGCGTGAGCTTACTTAGCCAGTTAAAGAAAATCGTTATGTTGGGACGACAAGCAGGCTATTTCCTTATCGTTGCTTGTCAAAGACCAGACGCAAAGTATTTCTCGGACGGGATAAGGGATAACTTCAACTTTCGTGTAGGACTGGGGCGTATCAGTGAGCTTGGTTACGGTATGCTGTTTGGTTCTGATGTGAAGAAACAGTTTTTCCAGAAGCGTATCAAAGGGCGTGGCTATTGTGATGTGGGAACAAGCGTCATAAGTGAATTTTATACGCCTTTAGTCCCGAAAGGACATGATTTTTTACAGACTATCGGTTCTCTTGCACAAGCAAGGCAGGACGGGACGGCGACGTGCGAAGCGAAAGGCGACGGCACGGACTAGCCGTTGCTGGTGTGGCGTCAGCCACGCCAGCAGGTAAAACCCCTCGGTATCTAACAGAGGGGTACGTTTGCAAATAGACAATAGACAAAAAACATAGGAAACATAAGGCTTCTGGCATGGTTTCCTAGCAAAAATCGGCTGTGAAGTTGCCTTAAAAAACTTCACACTTTACAGATTGGGGGTATGGTTCTGAATGAAGAACAATGGATAAAAGAATTACGGGAGAAACGGATTGCTTACGGTATCTCACAAGGCAGGCTGGCGGTGGCTTCTGGTATCACAAGGGAATATCTCAACAAGATAGAAAGCGGAAAAATGAAGCCGTCAAAGGAACTTCTGGAAACTCTGCATAAAGAACTGGCAAGGTTCAATCCAGAAGCACCGCTTACCATGCTGTTTGATTATGTGAAAATTCGTTTTCCCACGCTGGATATACAGCACATCATCAAAGATATATTAAAACTGAATATCAATTATATGCTCCATGAAGATTACGGGCGTTACAGTTATACGGAGCATTATTCTTTAGGGGACATCTTTATCTATACGTCGGCTGACGAAGAAAAAGGTGTCCTTTTAGAGTTAAAGGGGCGTGGTTGCCGACAGTTTGAAAGTTACCTGCTGGCACAGCAACGAAGCTGGTATGACTTTCTCATGGACGCATTGGTAGACGGTGGCGTGATGAAGCGTATCGACCTTGCTATCAACGACCATACGGGCATTTTGGATATTCCAGAGCTTGCGGAAAAATGCAGGAAACGGGAATATATCGGAAAGTCCAGAAGTTATAAGTTTTACCAGTCGGGCGAGCTTATCAAGCACAGAGAGGACGACAGAGAATATATGGGACGTACCCTTTATCTTGGGTCGCTGAAATCAGATGTGTATTTTTGTATCTATGAAAAGGACTATGAGCAGTATATCAAGTTAGGGACACCGCTTGAAGAAGCCGACATTATCAACCGTTTTGAGATACGGCTTCGGAATGAACGTGCCTATTATGCAGTACGAGATTTGCTGACCTATTATGACGCAGAGCAGACCGCCTTTTCTATCATCAACCAGTATGTGCGGTTTGTTGATGAAGAACCAGACAAGCGAAAAAATGACTGGAAACTCAATGACCGCTGGGCTTGGTTTATCGGCGATAACAGACAGAGTTTGAAGCTGACGACAAAGCCAGAGCCTTATACCTTAGACCGCACGTTGCGTTGGGTACAAAGGCAGGTAGCACCGACCTTGAAAATGCTGAAAAGGATTGATAAAGGAAACGGCACAGACTACATGGAAACAATCGAACAGCAGGCAAAGCTCACAGAAAAGCATGAAATGATAATCAAACAGCAGACGACCCCTGCAAAAGATTTAGTAGAAAGTTAGGAGTGATAAAAAATGTGGGAATTAGTAAAAGACTTCCTGCTGGTATCTATGGGAATGGGTATCGGCGTGGTCTTGATGTGTATGTTAAGCGTCGGCAAAGAAGCCGACTATAAAATGAAACAATTAAGAGAAAGTGAGGACAATTAAATGAATTTCGGGCAAAATTTGTATCAATGGTTTTTATCAAACGCACAGAGCTTAGTGCTTATGGCGATTGTGGTTATCGGTATCTACTTAGGTTTCAAGCGTGAGTTTTCCAAACTTATCGGCTTCTTGGTAGTTGCCTTGATTGCTGTCGGTTTGGTATTCAACGCTGGCGGTGTGAAAGATGTACTGTTAGAGCTGTTCAATAAGATTATCGGTGCATAAAATTTTATTGTGGTGCTGATATGAGAATGATATAATTGGGATATGAAATATACAAATAAATCTGTTGAAAAATGAGGTGTCAAAATATGGCAAATGAATTACTGGAAAACTTGGATAGACTTCATACAACTGAACTTGGCGTTATTAGAATTAAAAAGAACTTATCTTTGAATGTAGAAAACGTGATTGAATGGTGCAAAGAAAAAATCAGTCTTTCTAATGCAGAAATTATAAGAAAAGGGAAAAACTGGTACATAACGATTGATAATTGTATCATTACAATAAATGCGTACAGTTATACCATTATCACTGCTCACAAAGTAAAATGATGAATTATTCTATAAGAGAATTAGACGCATTTTCAGTTATTGGGCAGGAAGTAGAGCTTACGAATTACCAAAAAAGGAATATTCAGATTAGTACGCAGTTTTGGAGAAAGTTTAACAGTAATTTGAAGAAATCATATCTTTCACAATCGGGAAATTGGGTAAAATATGCTTTTATGGAACGGAGAAATGGAAAACTTTATTATTTCTGTTCTATACCAAAGCGAACTATTATTCCAGACAACTTTCTGTATAAAGAAATACCGTCTTATAAGTATTTGGTCATGGAGCATATCGGTGCTATGGAAAAAATATATGAAACTTATGGAAAAATTTATCAGGAAATTATATATGTCTTTTTGACTATCTTTTTATATCTTCTTAAATGTCCGCAAAGCCTTATTTTATAGGCTCTACGGGCATTTTGCTTTTGTGGTAAACCTCACATATCTAGGTCTATCTTCTTATATTTTCGCTATCAATCGTGGTTAAAATCGTGGTAAATACTTCTTATGCGATTAGACGCTGAACCTCTGATTTTGCGGTATCTATGGACGCATGAGCGTACCAGTTCATTGTGATACTGATGTTTGAATGTCCCATGATATACTGTAAATCTTTTGGGTTCATGTTCTTGCTTGCCAGCCTTGTGCAGAATGTATGGCGTAGCGTATGCGGTGTGATATGTGGCAAGGGATTGTCCTTGTGGTGCTTGTTGTATTTCTTTACCATACGGATAAATAAGGCATTGTAATCAATCGCAACTTTGGGTTTGCCTTTATGATTGACAAACAGAAAATTGCTCCGTCCGTCTATCACAAATGGTTCTGCCTTTGGGCGTTTTTTCATAACCCGTTGAAATGCCTGTATTGTTTCTCTGCTTAATGGTACTTGCCTTATTCCGCTCTTTGTTTTAGGCGTTTCAATATAATAGCCCTGTTCCTTGCTCTTTAATAACTGATGGTTGATAATCACAACTTCATTCTTGAAATCAATATCGGCTACTGTCAGTCCGCACAGTTCCGAGATGCGAAGTCCTGTTTTTAACAGTATCAGCACATCATCATAATGCTTGTGATACACATTGTCCATCTTAATAAATGACAATAAGGCTTGTTCCTGTTCCTCTGTCAATGCGACTTTCTCTTTGGTATCATTTTCTAGGACTTCATTTAACTTGAAATCAAAAGGGTTCTTCCTTACGCAATCGTCTTGTATAGCGATATAGAATGACGCTTTTAACGAGCGTTTATGGTTGTTAATGGTGTTATAGGAAAAGCCTTTTTCTTTCATGCGTAACGCCCATTCCTTAGCGTCAGAGGGTTTTATCGTATCAATGCTCCTAGCACCTAACTTATCCTCTTTTAATAACCGCATGAGTTGTTCCCGTTGTTTCTGTGTGCTTTTCTTCACATTTGCCCTCTGTGCGTTCTGTTTGGCGTAAAGTTGGCAAAGCGTCATTTTCTTGCCTGTGCTGTCGATACCGTCCTCAATATCCCGTCTTATCTGCTGTTCCAGTTCTCGAAGTGAGGGTTTTTCCCGTTTTCCCTTTGGTGTCGGGTCTGTGGGTGTCAATCTCCAAGCATACACATATTTTGTGTTTCCAAATGCGTCCACATATTTATATAAGTATTTTCCGTCTGTTCGTTGGCTCTCTCCAGTATGCAGGATACGACCTTTGTTATCCCGTCTTTTTTCTTTCATGGTGTCTGCTCCTTTCTTTGTTGGAAAGAGCCTTGATATGACTTGTGTTCATCATAACACATACAAGGCTCATTTGCACTAGATAGCGTCCAATTTATCAATGACCTGTTCAAACTGTCGGCGTTTAATCTGTATGCGGTTGCCATTCATAATGAGCCAGCCAGCGTCCTTGTTTTCCTCTGCCAAGCGTCTTAACTTATTTTCTCCAATGCGGAAATATTTTGACGCTTCTTCAATGGTAAGGGTATATTTTTCCCATACGGGAATATCGTTGTTATTCATCAGATACCCCCTTTCCCTTGTTTCGTGTCATACTGGATATAGGGGATAAGGTCGGTACGGTCTATCCTCTGTAAGTGGGCGGTTAATTTACTGGAAAGGGAACTGCTGTATCTTGCCCTGTCAAGCATAGTTCCCACTTTTTCCAGTCCACCTAATGCATCATGTTCTTCTAAGAAATAAAAACTTTTGACAGCAGAAATCACGCCACCCTCTGTGAGCCATTGCTGTGTTTCCTCAAGGGAATTATGTAGTTTCGGTACTTGCAGTTTCAAGACTTCCACAGCCCCTAAAAATCGTTCCCAAAACCGACACGTTTTCCATCTGCTCTTATTACTTTCATTTCTGTTTGGCACGACAAAGCGTAGGTTGTTTGCTAATAGCCCGAAAGCCAGTTCCCCAAGTTCCAGCGGTCTGTCTTTGAATGTCATGGCAAAAACATGAGCCTTATCATCACGCAGTTGCATTTCTGTCCGTTTCCAACTGCCGACTTCATCAAGTGTCTTATTATGTTTTGAACAGACTTCCTTATCCTTATCATAAAAGCGGTAGGATAATCCCGATTTACCAGCACCGATATAAACAGTCTTTGCGGTGTCGAAATCATCAAACTTGCTTTCGTCAAAGTGGTAGCCCTCACTATTAGAAATAAATTCCTCTTTTTCGCATTTCTTCTTTATCTGCTCTATGGTAAAGAATGGCTTTTCGTTCTTATCATCAATGGCAATATCAAGTCTTGTGAAATGAAAGTTATCCAGTCCGTATCTTCGCTCACAGCGTCGAAACATATCCCCAAAGGTATAATTCCTACTGTCGAGAATACGGAAAATATCATCACAACCTCTGCCAGTCATAACAAGATAACAGCCTAGCCCCTGTGGGTTATCCTCTGTCTTTCTTGCGTCCCCCGATACATAAATATCTCCAATCTGCCAGCGTGCTTGATAAGTCTTGAATTTTATCATTGCTGGATAAACATTGAAAATGTCAGTCGGTAAATCTAAAATGTGCATGATTACATCTTCAGCGGTTGCCGTTTCAAATACAATGCTGATGTAATCAATCTTAACGGATAAATTTTTGTGTGTAGTTATAGTGCATTGCTCCTTTCGTATGCCCCGTTTTTTTGCGGGGTAAAAATCGTGTTTTTTCCTTTATTTATCACAGTTTCTAGGTACTATGACATGTATACGCAGGGCGGTGTTACATATACGCCCTTTACGAACGCCGAAAGGCGTTCCCTTTCTTCCTGTGTCTGCTCCGTTCTTAACGCTCACGAGCCTTGTAAGGCTCGTGGCTAAACGGAACAGCCCCAGTCAGAAACCTTATTTTCGGTCTGATAGTCCATGTTTATTCATGCTATCAAAGTGAAAATATATCTTTTCTATGCTTACTCAAGCGTGTGATTGACCCTAGCGTGCTTAATCACCCTATCTAATACGATAATAACGCCATTAGAATTACTTGTCAAGAAGTTTTGATTGACTTTTTAATAAATATTAAGTATGATATGCTTATAAACACCGAGAAAAGCAACGAAAGGAGCGGTTATACTAAGTTATGGAACATTACGAAAAGAAAATCAGTTTCTTAGGAGAGAATATACAGACCATAAGAAAACACAGAGGAATGAAACAACAGGAACTTGCGGATAAAATCGGTATCAATATGCAGAGCCTTTCCAAGATTGAACGGGGTGTGAATTATCCTACCTTTGACACATTAGAAAAGATAATGGACGTGCTGGGAGTAACGCCCAATGAATTATTATCAGGAGAATGGAAGTATATTGACCACACCGAACCATATATCATGGATATTATCAAACGGGAACAGGACTTCAATGTTTCCTTAGATTATCTGTCTGAAAATGAATTTTTCAATGATGAAAAAGAATGCAGATTTTACATGGAAACCAAACTCATACAGTATATCCATAACTACATTACCAATGAGGTTACGGAGTTAGAAGAACTTATGGAAATCAAGCAGTTGATACAACGTCAAAAAATAGAACGCATGATGAAAGTACATAAGGAAATGCGAGGGTTAGACCGATACAGAGAACAGCCCAAAGAGTATAAATACCATGACCCTTATGATGACTGGATATTCCGTCAACTTGCGGACATAGACAGCAGAAATAACATTCCCGACACTTCGCCACAGTTAGATTTTGATGAAACGGACTATGAAGATTATCTGAAAGAGAAATGGAACAGAGGTCTTTAATTTTCCTCTTGAATGAAAGATACAGCAAACAAAAAGCCCAGTAAAGAGTGCAAAGCACCACCAATGGTGGCATGGCTCTTGACAGGGCTTTTTCTTTTCTGTGGTTGGTAATCAAGAGGAAGAAAGAAAAAGTGTGTATTTTTCAAGACAGAAAAATGTCAAGGGGGGGGTGTGCTGATTTTTGTTGTGGCGGATATATGGAACTGTTATAATATGGATATGTTTAAATTACGTTATAAGCAAGAATATTCTGCTGATTTGTCAAAAAACATCATTGCAACTGCCAGTTGACATATTTCCATATCTAAATGGTGGCTATGCAACTGATAATATTGCTAAAATTACACCATGAAAGAAAGGAGTGTTAGCTAATGAATATGGCAGACAGAATACAATATTTAAGGAAATCAAAAGGAATATCACAAGAGGAACTTGCGGATAAAGTTGGAGTTTCAAGGCAGGCTGTTTCTAAATGGGAAAGTGAACAAAGTACGCCTGACTTAGAAAAAATAATTATAATGAGTGATTTTTTTGGAGTAACAACTGACTATATCCTAAAGGGAATTGAACCAGTAGCAGACAAAGAACAAAAAAATAAAGAGCTTACGAGTAAGGTACTTTATATATCATCAACAGCTTTTGTTGCTATTGGGCTGTTTTGTGCATTTGGTAATTGGTATGCAGAACAAACAATGGAAGCAGTTTGGGGTTCAATGATTATTCAAGCTATAGGGATTGTTGGATATTTTATAGCGAGAATACTATCGGAAGAAAAATCCCCCTTTTATGTAAATTGGCTTAATATAATCGGAGTTGCTTTTATGCCTATTTCTATGATTACAGGATATATTTCAGGATTGGTTTTCAAACTAGAAGGGTGGATTGCACCTTATCCGATAGGAATATTTCATACTTTAGTTTTCGTGTTAGTATTCTTTGTAGTTGTGATTGCAAGCTATATTATTCTAAAGAAACAAACAAAATAGTGATTACCTTTATTTTGCAAAAGCAGTTAGTCTTAGGATTGACTGCTTATTAATAAAAGACACCACTTCAATGTGTCAATGGTGTCTTTTTAGTGCTATTTTATCGTCATATCAAGGCTCGTTCAATCGTGGTATATTCGTGGTAAAATGAGTGTTTTTCTATACTTCGAAATGCTTGAAAGTGTAATATTTATAGGGATAATCAAAAATCAGATATAAAGTTTATCACAAATNTATTTTATCGTCATATCAAGGCTCGTTCAATCGTGGTATATTCGTGGTAAAATGAGTGTTTTTCTATACTTCGAAATGCTTGAAAGTGTAATATTTATAGGGATAATCAAAAATCAGATATAAAGTTTATCACAAATTATTCCTAATACACCATATACCCCTATAAAAAATATTATCCTGCACTTTGAAAAATATGATTACCGTTTCCATTGGAATAGAGATAATTCAGTTATTGAAATTTGGATACCTATTCAAGATTAAAAACAATTTTATATCCCCACACACAAAGCAGTTAGTTTTAGGATTGACTGCTTTTTTCTTATCAAAATTTCAGATTGGAGTGATGAAATGGTGTCTGTTAGAGCTGTTCAATAAGATTATCGGTGCATAGAATTTTATTGTGGTGCTGATATGAGAATGTTATAATGTGGATATGAAACACAGTATCTAGGAGTGATGAAATGAAATATATAATGCTTCATGGTTTGGGACAATCTTCTGAAAGTTGGAGTGATACCGTAAAAGTATTCAATGATGATTTTGAAGTTTTATGCCCTAATTTATCAGATTGGCTTTCTGGGAAAACACCATGTTATGATACATTGTATCGGACATTGGAAACATACTGTGAACAGTTTGAAGAACCGCTAAATATTTGTGGACTTTCTTTAGGTGGTATTCTTGCTATGCAGTATGCGATAGAACACCCAGAAAAAATGAACTCATTAGTGTTAATAGGCACACAATATGAAATGCCAAAGTATCTGTTAAAAATGCAAAATCTGATATTCCGTATTATGCCTTGTTCAGCATTTGAAAAAATGGGCTTTCAGAAAACAGATTTTATCAATCTATGCAAATCTATGACAGAACTTAATTTTAAACATGAACTGAAAAAAATATCATGTTCGGTACTTGTTGTCTGTGGCGATAAGGATAAGATAAATAAAAAAGCTTCTTTAGAATTGCAACAACAGATAGAAAACGCAGAAATAGCTATTATTGAAAATGCAGGACATGAAGTAAATACAGATACGCCAACACTACTAGGGCAAAAGTTAAATGTATTTTTCAAACAATATGTCTGATAAACAATTTCATATCCATACACACAAAGCAGTTAGTCTTAGGATTGACTGCTTTTTTCTTACCAAAATTTCAGATTGGAGTAATGAAATAGTGTCTGTTGGAGCTGTTCAATAAGATTATCGGTACGTAAAATTTTATTGTGGTGCTGATATGAGAATGCTATAATTGGAGCATGAAAAATGAACTTATATGTGGTTAATATTTCTTTACTTTATGACAAATATTAGTGAATTATACTGATGTAATGAATGGTTGACAAATTGCCAACAAAGGTTGGTTGCAAGAAATCATCATATTTGCAATACTCATTTTGCGGTCGCAAATATAATTTATTTTAGGAGGCTACTTATGAACTTTAATGAAAAACTGATAAATTTAAGAAAGTCCAAAGGTCTTTCACAAGAAGAATTGGGAAATGAACTAAAGGTTTCCAGACAAACAATTTCAAAATGGGAGTCTTGTCAATCATACCCAGATTTTCAACGATTAGTATTATTGAGTGATTTCTTTGGATTGACATTAGATGAACTGGTAAGAGATATTGACGTGCAAGAAGTAAGAGAAAAAAATTTAAATAATGAAAAATTATCTTCCATATACGATGATATAAATGAGGGAAAAAAATTTATTAGACTATGTTATATAATTGGAACTGGAGTGCTAATATTTTTTTCACTTATCGTTCTTTATGGTGTGTTTTTCTCAAAATAAAATATAAGTTCTTATATGTTTTAAAAAGCAGTTAGTCTTAGGATTGACTGCTTTTTTCTTACCAAAATTTCAGATTGGAGTGATGAAATGAGCGATATTTTTAAGGATATGCAGGCAAACGTCGGCTGTGAATACATTTCCGACCTGCCCTCTTACAAGCGTAAGGTATGGCATGAAATGAAACGACTGAACCCTGCCGACTATGAAGAAAGACAGTTAGAAGATTTTTCTAAATATGTGTTTGGTATGTCGTACCAGACCTTAAAAGATGTGATGAAACAACAGAAAGGACGTGAGGAACAATGCAGGAAACAAGGGTGCTGGTGGAAACGAGAGGAACAACTGGCGAAGAAACAACATCATACTGGTTCGACCTGCCGATAGATGTTGCCGAGTTTGAAGAAAAGTTAGGTATCGGTGCAGAAAGTCAAGATTATCGTATTATCGAAAAGGTGTTGCCTTATGCTGATGAAGTCCACGAACACACCAGCGTGTACCAGCTCAACGAATTAGATTTTATGTACCGCCAGCTTTCAAGTGATATGCAGGAAGAATATGTATCACTACTTACGGTGTATGAAAATTTAGAAGCACTTTATATTTGCAGAAATGTGATTACGGTTTATCCCGACTGCAAAAGCATGATAGATGTTGCAAGGCAAAAGCTGATGAACGACCCGACGTTCAAGCATTTATCCGAGGACTGTCAAGAATACTATTTTGACTTTGAAGCCTACGCCTCTCACTTGCAGGAACACGGGAAATTTTTAGTAACGGAACACGGTATCTTTGAACTGCCAGAGTAGGAAATGAGGTGGTGCTTATGATTGATGATATGGCGGTTTACATTGCTAATCTTGGCAAATACAATGAGGGCTATTTAGTCGGTGCTTGGTTCACGTTTCCTATTGACGAGGAAGATGTGAAAGAAAAAATCGGCTTGAATGAACAATATGAGGAATACGCTATCCATGATACCGATAACTTCCCCATTGCGATTGGCGAGTATGTTTCCATTGAAGAACTCAATGAGATGTATGAAATGATAGAGGAACTTCCCGACTATATCGTAGAGTGTCTGGACGAATTTATCAGCCACTACGGGACGCTGGAAGAAGTCGTGGAACACAAGGACGATATTTATTATTATCCCGACTGTGAAACTATGACAGACGTTGCCTACTACTACATAGACGAATTGCAGGCACTTGGCGACATTCCACCCAGCTTACAGAACTACATTGACTATGAAGCCTACGGGCGAGATTTGGATATGGGTGGTTGCTTTATTGAAACAAGCCGAGGTATGTGCGAGATACCATATTAACGCTGGAAGATCAGCGACAAGCATGGTTGTTACTGACAGCGTATTTCTCTTTTAAGGGACAGTCTGAAACATGGCTGTCCTTTTCTATTTAGAAACTTACGAAAGGAGCTGAAAGAACTTGAAAAAGATTAAAAGCTACACGGGTATCTGGAACGTGGAAAAAGTCTTGTATGCAATCAATGACTTTAACTTACCCTTTCCCGTTACTTTTACACAGATTACATGGTTTGTGATTACAGAATTTATCATCATTCTGTTTGGGGATATTCCCCCACTTTCCATGATTGAGGGAGCATTTCTCAAATACTTTGGTATTCCCGTTGCTCTTACTTGGTTTATGTCGCAGAAAACCTTTGACGGAAAGAAGCCGTACAGCTTTTTGAAATCACAGATAACCTATGCCCTGCGACCTAAAATCACTTATGCAGGAAAAGCCGTAAAACTGCATAAGCAGATATTGAATGAAACAATCACGGCAGTAAGGAGTGTGAACTATGTTCCCGATAAAATATATTGACAATAACCTTGTCTGGAACAAGGACAATGAGGTGTTCGCTTACTATGAGCTGATACCGTACAACTATTCTTTTCTATCCGCAGAGCAAAAATTTATCGTGCATGACAGCTTTCGACAGCTCATCGCACAGTCCCGTGAGGGTAAAATTCATGCGTTGCAGATTGCCACAGAAAGTTCCATACGAAGTATGCAGGAGCAGTCAAAGAAGCTGGTAACTGGAAAATTAAAGGAAGTTGCCTATCAGAAGATAGACGAACAGACCGAAGCGTTAGTATCTATGATTGGGGACAATCAAGTGGACTACCGCTTTTTTCTCGGCTTTAAGCTCATGGTTACGGAAGAACAGCTCAATCTGAAGAACATCAAAAAATCGACGTGGCTGACGTTCACGGAATTTCTCCATGAAGTGAACCACACGCTGATGAATGACTTTGTTTCCATGCCGAATGATGAAATCAACCGTTACATGAAAATGGAAAAGTTACTGGAAAATAAAATCTCCCGTCGCTTTAAGGTGCGTCGCTTGGAAATCAATGATTTTGGGTATCTCATGGAACATCTTTACGGTAGGGACGGTATTGCCTATGAAGATTATGAGTACCAGCTACCAAAGAAGAAATTGAACAAAGAAACGCTGATAAAATACTACGACCTTATCCGTCCGACAAGGTGTGTGATTGAGGAAAGCCAGCGGTATTTACGCTTGGAACATGAGGACAAGGAAAGCTATGTGTCCTATTTTACCGTCAATGCGATTGTAGGCGAGCTTGATTTTCCGTCAAGTGAAATCTTCTATTTCCAGCAACAGCAATTCACATTCCCCGTTGATACTTCTATGAATGTAGAAATCGTGGAGAACCGAAAAGCACTTACCACCGTAAGAAATAAGAAAAAGGAATTGAAAGACCTTGACAATCACGCTTATCAAGCAGGAAGTGAAACCAGCTCAAATGTGGTGGACGCATTAGACAGTGTGGACGAACTGGAAACGGACTTAGACCAGAGCAAAGAAAGTATGTATAAGTTAAGCTACGTGATACGGGTGTCTGCACCCGATCTTGACGAGCTGAAACGCCGTTGTGATGAAGTCAAGGACTTTTACGACGACCTCAATGTAAAGCTGGTGCGTCCTGCTGGGGATATGCTGGGGCTTCATTCTGAATTTCTTCCTGCCAGCAAGCGATATATCAATGACTATGTGCAGTATGTAAAATCAGACTTCTTGGCTGGGCTTGGCTTTGGAGCGACCCAGCAGTTAGGAGAAACTACGGGTATCTATATGGGCTATTCCGTTGATACGGGAAGAAATGTGTACCTGCAACCGTCCCTTGCCAGTCAAGGTGTAAAAGGTACAGTTACCAACGCTTTAGCGTCTGCTTTTGTCGGTTCGCTTGGCGGTGGAAAGTCGTTCTGCAACAATCTTCTTGTGTACTACTCTGTTCTCTTTGGGGGACAAGCGGTTATCTTAGACCCAAAATCAGGTGCGAAACGTTCCTACTTGAAAAGAGTAGGCACAGCACTTCATTAAATCAATATTTAATGTGTGTTGGAGAACTAAACACACGAATAGTCGAATGACGGGGTAACGCCCTGAAAGGCTACTTTAATACTCCGACTGGCAGAAACTTGAGTAAACAAGGCTCTGTCAGAAGCTCGGTGAAGTCGGCAGACAGACACCGTAACAGATAATGCTGACGAAAGATTCCCAGAGGTGGGCGTTGTGTCCTATATGCCGGAAGTCTATAAAATATCTATGGTTAGAATGTAGATGAGAGGTCTACTGACGAATCCTTGAATGTACAGGTCTATATCGGGGCTGGATAGAAATGTCCAGTGACACAAACAGTGTCGCTACTGTGGGTGAGTAAGACTCCGCATTTATGAAAATCCATATAACGTTAAAGGCGTTATCAAGGTAGCAGGCTTATAGAGGAAACCTAAGGATATATGTACAGATAGTGTGTTTGGAACGTTGAAAGCTGACAACATGGAGATTTTACTGTCTGTGAAGTGTTCACATCAGAAAGTTATTGTGAGATTAGCAATGATATAAGGTGTGTTAATGTCAGTGAGAGTGGTGGCACAGTACCTATGAAACCGTGATAACAAGCGGTGGAGGGATAGCCACTAGTCATATGAAGAATAGAATTACTAAGAAAAATGGTATGGGTTCGAGTAAGACTAAGAGATGTACTTGCTCCTGCAAACAAGGAGGGTACAGACCATGCTAAAGAAAAACAAGCTCCGCTATAACGAGTATTATGATATGCAACATATTTATGACGAGTTATACGCACAGAGCAAGAACGGTAATAACTTTTATAAGTTACTTGAAATTATTGGTTCGGAACAAAATATTTGTTTAGCTTACCGTAATCTGAAATCAAACAGTGGCAGTAAAACGGCTGGAACGGATGGAATGACGATAGACGATATAAAACAACTCAGCAATGCTGAGATTGTTGCTACCGTTCGGGAAAGCCTTAGCAACTACCGCCCCAAATCAGTCAGACGTGTTTTCATTCCAAAAGCTGGGAGCGATAAAATGCGTCCATTGGGGATTCCGTGTATCTGGGACAGGCTGGTACAACAATGTATCCTGCAAGTCCTAGAGCCGATATGCGAACCAAAGTTCCATAATCATTCCTATGGATTCCGTGCGAATCGAAGTGCCCACCATGCAGTCAGCAGAGTAACGACACTGATAAATTTATCAAAATATCATTACTGTGTTGACGTAGACATTAAAGGATTTTTCGATAATGTCAATCATGGAAAACTATTAAAACAAATCTGGACACTTGGTATTCGGGATAAAAGATTGATTTGCATTATCAGCAAAATGCTGAAAGCCGAAATTGACGGCGAGGGTGTCCCAGAAAAAGGAACGCCACAAGGCGGTCTGTTAAGTCCACTGCTCTCCCTCATAGTCCTTAATGAATTAGACTGGTGGGTAAGCAGTCAGTGGGAAACATTCCAGCCGAAGAACCGCAGTAAAAATGGGTGGCTTCAATACGCAAAGAAATATACCAAACTGAAAAGCGGTTTTATTGTACGTTACGCTGATGATTTTAAAATCATGTGTTCAACCTATGGAGAAGCACAAAGATTTTACCACAGTACCGTAGATTTTCTTAATAAAAGGCTGAAATTAGAAATCAGTCCAGAGAAATCAAAGGTAGTAAATCTGAAGAAAAATTCATCAGATTTTCTGGGGTTCAAAATCAAAGTCATTCCAAAAGGAAGAACGAAACACGGTTATGTTGCCAAAACAGATATGAACCAAAAAGCATTAAAGAAAGCGAAAACAAATCTAAAGTTAAAGGTAAAAGATATAGCCAGACATACGACTGGCTTCAATATCAGCAGATATAATCTGACAGTTATCGGTATGCAGAATTACTACTGCATAGCAACTAACGTATATAACAACCTGACAGAAGTAAGTTACGCTCTCTTACCGACCATACGAATCCGTTTAAGGAACATTGCAAAATCAGTTCCATTTGAAAGTACAAGTTCAGAATTTCAGAGCAGGACAAAAGGAATCAGACCAAAAACAAAAATAGTGATGATTGCGGATAATCCGCTATTGCCGATTCAAGGAGTACAACACAAAAATCCTATGAATTTCTCGCAAGATATTTGTAATTTTACAAAGCAAGGGAGAAACAAGGTGCATGAGGACGTTGTAGTTGTAACAAAAGAAGAAATCCGAGCGTTGTTGGAAAATGAAAACCCTGCCGATAGCGTAGAGTTTAACGACAATCGTATTTCGGCATATATCGCACAACAAGGCAACTGCTATGTAATGAATCGTCGAGGAACTCCGTCCACTCTGATATGTATTCACAAATCAGACAAAGGAGATAACCTTGATAGATATTCTAATCTGGCATTTGTGGAACTTCCCATTGCAAAGGCAATCCTAACAGAATCAGCAGACGAAGCAAAATCACTGTTAAAAGGTTATGTTCTTAATAGTCAGCAGAAGAAAAAACTGAACAGAATACGGACGAATTACGGATACCAGACAATAACTGGAAATAACTTATAAATCTATTTGGATATGATGGAACGCCGTATGAAGCGAAAGTTTCATGTACGGTGTGAAGCGGGGGAAAACTTGGAGATAACATCAAAAAGTTACCTATCGCTATAGCGTGGCAACTGGAAAGAAACGCTCCCAGAGATAGCCCATGAGATAAACATTGTCAATCTCACAAGCGAAAAAGAAAATGCAGGACTTCTTGACCCATTCGTGATTATGAAGAATGTAAAAGACGCTGAAAGTCTGGCAATCGACATCTTAACATTCCTTACGGGTATTTCTTCTAGGGATGGCGAAAAATTCCCCGTGTTACGTAAAGCGGTGCGTTCCGTTACCCAGAGCGACAGTCGGGGCTTGCTCCATGTGATAGACGAGCTACGCAGTGAAGATACGCCCATATCAAGAAATATTGCAGACCATATCGACAGCTTCACGGACTACGACTTTGCACATCTGCTGTTTTCAGACGGTACGGTGGAAAATGCAATCAGCCTTGATAACCAGCTCAATATCATTCAAGTAGCAGACCTTGTGTTGCCAGATAAAGATACCACTTTTGAGGAATACACGACCATTGAATTGTTGTCGGTGTCTATGCTGATTGTGATTAGCACCTTTGCCCTTGATTTTATCCATTCGGACAGAAGTATTTTTAAGATTGTAGATTTGGACGAAGCATGGGCGTTCTTAAATGTGGCACAAGGCGAAACCTTATCAAATAAGCTGGTTCGTGCTGGGCGAGCTATGCAGGCAGGCGTTTATTTTGTTACACAATCTTCTGGCGACGTGTCAAAAGAAAGTCTGAAAAACAATATCGGCTTGAAATTTGCCTTTCGTTCTACTGACATTAACGAGATAAAGCAGACCTTAGAGTTTTTCGGTATCGACAAGGACGACGAGAACAACCAGAAACGCTTGCGTGATTTGGAGAACGGACAATGCTTATTGCAGGACTTATACGGGCGTGTCGGCGTGGTGCAGATACACCCAGTCTTTGAAGAACTGCTACACGCCTTTGATACCAGACCGCCCGTACAGAGAAATGAGGTGGAGTGATGAAAGAAAGGATAAAAGGTGCGTTCACAAAAAGGAAGATACTTCACTTTCTCAAAATGGCTCTGTTCGTGGTGGCACTCTCCCTTATCCTGCTTTCACTTCTGGGGACGGTGGCTCATGCGACGGGGCTTGTGGACGATACCATAAACGCAGAAAATCTTTACTCAAAATATCCCCTTTCCAACTACCAGCTTGATTTTTATGTGGATAATAGCTGGTCGTGGTTGCCGTGGAACTGGCTGGACGGTATCGGAAAATCGGTACAGTACGGGCTTTACTGCATTACCAACTTTGTCTGGACGATAAGCCTTTATTTAAGCAATGCAACGGGCTATGTGGTGCAGGAAGCCTATAAATTAGACTTCATCAACGATATGGCAGACAGTATCGGAAAAAGCATACAGACCCTTGCAGGCGTAACACAGAACGGCTTTTCTTCTACGGGCTTCTATGTTGGTTTTCTGCTTCTCATTATTTTGGTGGTAGGACTTTATGTTGCCTATACGGGACTTATCAAACGGGAAACCAGTAAGGCACTTCACGCTGTTATCAACTTTGTAGTGGTGTTCGTGCTGTCCGCTTCGTTTATTGCTTATGCTCCCGACTACATCAAAAAGATAAATGAGTTTTCATCAGACATCAGTACCGCTTCACTTGACTTGGGAACAAAAATCATGCTCCCAAACTCTGACAGCGAGGGCAAGGACAGCGTGGACTTGATACGGGACAGCCTATTTTCCATTCAAGTGGAACAGCCGTGGCTACTTCTGCAATTTGGAAACAGCAACGCAGAAGAAATCGGGACAGACCGTGTGGAAGCTCTTGTATCGGCAAGCCCAGAGGACGAGGACGGAAAAACCAGAGAGGAAGTCGTGAAAACAGAAATCGAGGATAACGACAACAACAATCTGACGATACCGCAGGTCGTAAACCGTTTAGGTATGGTGTTTTTCCTTTTGTTCTTTAACTTAGGTATCACGATATTTGTATTCTTGCTTACGGGCATGATGTTGTTTAGCCAGATACTTTTTATTATCTTTGCAATGTTTTTACCTATTAGTTTTCTACTCTCCATGATACCGAGCTATGAAAGTATGGCAAAGCAGGCAATCGTAAGGGTGTTTAATACCATAATGACACGGGCAGGGATAACGCTCATTGTAACGGTGGCGTTCAGCATTTCCAGTATGTTTTATAACATTTCCACGGATTACCCGTTCTTTATGGTGGCGTTCTTGCAGATAGTATGTTTCGCTGGTATCTACATGAAGCTGGGCGACTTAATGAGTATGTTCTCTCTTAATGCTGGCGACAGTCAAAGCATGGGACGAAGAATTTTCCGCAGACCGTATCTGTTTATGCGACATAGGGCTAGGCGTATGGAACACCGTATTGCAAGGGCAGTAAGTGCTGGCGGTATTTCGGGCGGTGTGGCTGGTGCGGTGGCTGGAAGTGCCGTTGCTGGCAAGAGGGCTGAAAGAAAAAATACCGCTTCTAAAGAAAATCGGGGCAATACCACTTCCAGCATGGGACAGCGAGCAGGCTCAAAGGTGGGTGCTGTCTTAGATACGAAAAATAAAGTGAAAGACAAGGCAAATGCTGTCAAAGAAAACATCAAGGATATGCCGACACAGACCGCTTATGCGGTATATTCCGCAAAGGAAAAGGCAAAGTCCAGCGTATCAGATTTCAAGCGTGGCATGGTGCAGGAACAGCAGTCCAGACAGACGGGACGATTGGAAAAGCAGGAGCAACGCAGGCAGAATATTGCTGACAAGCGTATGGAGCTTCAAAAAGCACAAGAAGCAAGGCAGGCACAGCGAAAGGCTGACGGATCAGCGACAACGGGAGCTACCCGTCCCCATGAGCGACCAGCCACAGCTTCAAAGCCGAGTGTTGAAAAAACGCAGGAAGTCAAACGCCCTGCCACAGCTCCAACTCCGAAAGCAAGTGAGCCAGTCAAGACAAATGTTATCAAAGAGCGTCCGTTATCTTCTGGTGCTTCTGATAAGAAAGCGACCCAACCTGCACAGCCAGTACATAGGCAGAATGTTGAAAAAGTGGTATCGCAGGAAACACGCCAGAATTACACCAAAGACCACAGGACAAAGGTTCAGCAGACGCAAACCGTTCAGAAGAACCAGCAGACAACAGAGAAAACTCGTAACCTTGTAACGAAGAAAGGACAGAAGAAAAAATGAAACTGAAACATATCGCTCTTATCGGCAGTCTGTTTCCTATCCTCTTTTCTCTGGTGCTTTTCTTTGGTGTCTTGATTAGTGCGGACAGCGACGACGAGAACAGCAATTTTTCTTCTGGGATTACGGGTATGAACTTATCCGCAGAAGTCTTGAAACATCAGCCTATGGTGGAAAAGTATGCCAGAGAATACGGTATCTCCGAGTATGTCAATGTGCTATTGGCTATCATTCAAGTAGAAAGTGGCGGTAAGGCAGAAGATGTTATGCAGAGTTCAGAAAGTCTTGGTTTACCGCCTAATTCCTTAGATACGGAAAGCTCAATCAAGCAGGGGTGTAAGTATTTTGCGTCCCTGCTTTCTTCCAGCAAAAATCAAGGTATCGACGATTTGAATGTAGCAATACAGTCTTATAACTATGGCGGTGGCTATGTGGGATATGTGGCAGGAAAAGGAAAGGAACACACCTTTAATCTTGCAGAGAGCTTCGCCCGTGAGAAATCGGGTGGAAAGAAAGTAACCTACACCAACCCGATAGCCGTTGCGAAGAACGGGGGCTGGCGGTATGGCTATGGAAATATGTTCTATGTGGAATTAGTCAATCAATATCTGACCGTGGCACATTTTGATAATGCGACGGCACAAGCGATTATGAATGAAGCGTTGAAATATCAAGGCTGGAAATATGTGTATGGTGGCAGTAACCCGAACACTTCCTTTGATTGTAGCGGACTTGTGCAATGGTGTTATGGAAAAGCTGGTATCTCCTTACCGAGAACCGCACAAGCACAGTATGACGCTACCCAACATCTTCCACTCTCGCAGGCAAAGGCTGGGGACTTGGTGTTTTTCCATTCCACCTATAACGCTGGTTCGTATGTAACCCACGTCGGCATTTATGTAGGAAATAACAAAATGTACCATGCAGGCGACCCGATAGGATATGCAGACCTAAGTAGTAGTTACTGGCAACAGCACTTAATCGGTGCAGGACGAGTAAAACAATAGAAAGGACTTGAAAATATGTTTAAGAAGAATAAGAAACAGACAGAAACTATCAAAGAACCAAAAGAAAAAAAGGTGCGTACTGTCAAGGTAGGCACACATAAGAAAACTGTGATTGCGTTGTGGGTGGTGCTTATCGCAAGCGTGAGCTTTGGGGTGTATAAAAATTTTACGGCTATCGACCAGCACACGACCCATGAAAAAGAAATCATAGAGCTTCGCTTGCAGGACACCAACGGGATAGAAAATTTTGTGAAGAACTTTGCAAAGTCCTACTACACATGGAGTAACAGCAAAGAAGCGATTGAAGCAAGGACGCAGGCAATCAGCGGTTATCTGACAAAGGAATTGCAGGACTTGAATGTGGATACCATTAGAACCGATATACCGACCAGCTCCACAGTTACAGATGTGATTGTATGGAGTATTGAACAGTCGGGAACGGACACTTTTTCTGCTACCTACGAAGTGGATCAGCAGATAAAAGAGGGAGAACAGACAAGCAATGTGAAAGCAACCTATACCGTAAAAGTCCATGTAGACGCTGACGGGGATATGGTAATCGTTCAGA
The DNA here is from genome assembly GCF_900290215.1 of Dorea sp. Marseille-P4042. NCBI lineage: Bacteria > Bacillati > Bacillota > Clostridia > Lachnospirales > Lachnospiraceae > Dorea > Dorea sp. Marseille-P4042. Next base: position 1,010,627 of record NZ_OLMI01000002.1, read on the forward strand.
ACCCTACCCTTGCACCAGCAATCGAAAAATCAGACTATGAGCCTAAGACATCAGAAGCAGACGCAAGCGTGGACGCTGATACTGTAAACGACGCTACCGCATTTCTGGAAACATTCTTTAAGCTGTACCCGACAGCCACAGAAAAAGAGCTTGCCTATTATGTATCGGGTAATGTACTTGAACCTATCGGCAGGGACTACCTTTATTCTGAATTGGTAAACTCTATCTTTACAAAGGACGGGGACAATGTGAAAGTCAAGGTTGCTGTGAAATTCCTTGATAATCAGACAAAGGCAACGCAGGTATCGCAGTATGAGCTTGTGCTACATAAGGATAGTAACTGGAAGATAATTGAATAAATCAAAAGAAGTAGTTTGCATTTCATAGAAATATGGTTTGCAAACTACATTTTCATTGAATTATGTTCACAAATAGTTCCGAATAAGCTAAAATAATAATTCATGTACACAATCGTCTTGTATGGCGATATAGAATGACGCTTTCAACGAGCGTTTATGGTTGTTAATGGTGTTATAGGAAAAGCCTTTGTCTTTCATGCGTAACGCCCACTCCTTAGTGTCAGAGGGTTTGATTGTATCAATGCTCCTAGCACCTAACTTGTCCTCTTTTAATAAACCGCATGAGTTGTTCCCGTTGTTTCTGTGTGCTTTTCTTCACATTTTCCCTCTGTGCGTTCTGTTTGGCATAGAGTTGGCAAAGCGTCATTTTCTTGCCTGTGCTGTCGATACCATCCTCAATATCCCGTCTTATCTGCTGTTCCAGTTCTCGAAGTGAGGGTTTTTCCCGTTTTCCCTTTGGTGTGTCGGGTCTATGGGTGTCAATCTCCAAGCATATATACGCCTTACTATACTGTCAAAAGGATAGACACAGACTCAAAAGAAGATAGGGAGCTTTTACGGGAGATATTAAAAAACAGCCATTTTTACAACGAGGACGAGTAATCTTTTTCCTCTTGCGAGAAGATACAGCAAACAAAAAGCCCGATCAAGAGTGCAAAGCACCACCAATGGTGGCAAGGCTCTTGACAGGGCTTTTTCTTTTCTGTTGTGGGTAATCAAGAGGAAGAAAGGGATAAAAGTGATTTGTGTTAAATCAGACAAAAGCGTGTATCTCTGCAAGGGGCACACACCTATCCGATAGAAAATTATAAATGCGATATATTTATATCATTTTCTATTGACACTCTTTCATCAAAGTGATATATTTGTCTTGTAAAGATACAAAAACATCACATTGGAAAGAGGTATGATTATGTCAAAGAAACAAATTAAAACTTTTATCATTACTAGTATTATATGGCTAGTTTGCCTTATTGCAGGCATCACACATTCACTTCTATATAATGAAGGACGCTGGGTAGTAGAAATGGATTTGGAAAATTTATATTTTTCTGTAAAGGACATTCCTATGCTGGCAGTTGGTGTATTGACTATTCTTTGGGGGATTTATGTCGTTATGGTAGCATTTAAAATCATTTTCAATGTTCTTTTTCCACAGGATAGTTCCAATCCGAGTTATACAAAAAAAATACCGTCTTTTATGGGAATATTTGGAATATGCGGTTTTCTGGGATTTTTAGGTTTTTGGACATATAGTGAATATGGTGTTGTGTCTCCGTTCCTATTTTTCGCTCTCTTTGGGCTATTTGGATTGTTTTTTGAGGGGAAACTCTCACACACTTTGAAAGATGAATTGTTTCAACAGAACAAAGTGCGAGCAGATTTAAAAGCCTATAAAACGGGATTTATCCTTTTAGTGTTTGTTGTTCTGTTTAGTCGGTGGCATGTACTTGCCCTCAATGCAGAATGGTGTGCAATCTTTCTGCTTATATCCGTTTCTCTTATTGTGGCAATTATATTGTTTCAAAAAAGCTATTTATTGTATCACTATGAAAAAGAGGAATAAGTATGGGAGTAAATTTCAAATGTAATCTAAAAGTATATCGTGTGGCACAGGGATTAACACAAGAACAACTCGCAGAAAAGGTCGGTGTTCGCCGGGAAACGATTATGCGTTTAGAAAAGGCACAGTATAATCCCTCCCTAAAATTAGCGATTGATATTTCAAGAGTTGTGAATGCTCCGATAGAGAAGATTTTTGTTTTTTAATATAGGAGTGAAAATATGATAAGACTAAAAACGAGATGGTAAAAAGCATTGAAGTTTTAAATCAAATGAAGTAATTAGTAGTATAAATGAAGATAAGGGAGATATACAGTTATTGTGCTATCTCCCTTAGTCATTTTTTGTCATATCAAGACTCATTCAATCGTGGTAAATTCGTGGTAAAACGAGTGTTTTTTTTATATTTCAAAACGCTTAAAAATATAGTGTTTATGCGGATAATCAAAAATTAGATATAAAATTTCATGTAAAAACCGCAATATATATTAAAATTAGAAGAAAGCAAGGTATTATAATCTAAGCTGAAAGGAGGGTGCTGTAATGGTCAATAAGGTTGAAAACATTATAACTGTTATCAATTACATAGAAGACAATCTCACAGAAAAACTAAACTTATCTTCTATTGCAATGGGTGTTGGTTATTCAAAATATCATTTGCATAGAATGTTTGTCGAAACTGTTGGATTGTCTATACATGACTATGTACAACGCAGACAATTAACAGAGTCCGCAAAACTTTTAGTGTTTTCTGATAAATCTATTCTTGAAATTTCGCTTATTGCTGGTTATGAAAGTCAGCAGGCATTTACAAATATTTTTAAGCAGATGTATAAGAAAACGCCTAACGAATATCGAATGAACGAAGAATTTTATCCGTTACAGCTTAGATTTGATTTGATACAGACAGTTAAACAAAAATTATCGCAACAAGAAATGGAAGAAAATATCAGATTTGCTACAACAACAGATATACCTGCCTGCCTAGAACTAGCTTATTTAGTAATAGACGGTTTTCCAAATTTGAACGAGAATGAATACTTAACAGAATTAGAAAGAGGTATTTTAGAGCAAAGAGTGTTGATTTTAACTGATAATACTATTGCTATTGCTTTGATGTCTATTAACTATCATACGGGAAGTATTGATTTCTTTGGAGTACACCCGTTATATCGTAAATGTGGTATTGCAAAATTATTTTTAGATAAGGTTATGAATGAACTTTTAGTTGATAAAGACATTTCTGTAACAACATTTCGTGAGGGCGACAAAGCTGATACGGGGTATCGTAAGACTTACAAAGAATTAGGCTTTGCAGAAGCAGAATTATTAGTTGAATTTGGTTATCCTACACAAAAATTAGTATTATTTTCAAAAAATGGGGGTAGTACAAATGAATAGTAATCCTCTTGCAAAAGATTTTAATACTGGGTCTTTATTAAAATTTGCTTTCCCGACCATATCCATGATGTTATTTATGGGGCTTTACACAATTGTAGATACCATATTTGTATCACGATTTGTCAATACAAATGCTTTATCAGCAATCAATATTGTTTGTCCCGTTATCAATTTAATAGTAGGATTGGGAACAATGATAGCTACGGGTGGTAGTGCCATAGTTGCAAGAAAAATGGGGGCAGGAGAACCCAAACGAGCAAAACAAGATTTTACACTACTTATTTTATTTGGTTTTATTTTGGGAGTAGTAATTTTCATTCTAGGAATTATCTTTATTGATGAAATTATATATACTCTTGGAGCTGATAAGGTTTTATTTCCATATTGTAAAGACTATTTAACTATTATTTTACTGTTTACACCTGCAAGTATGTTGCAGGTACTATTTCAAAATTTATTTGTAACAGCAGGAAAACCAACTTTAGGACTGGTTCTTTCTGTATGTGCTGGTGCAATGAATATCGTATTTGATTATCTTTTTATGGTTATATTTGACATGGGGATTGCTGGTGCAGGATTTGGAACCGGAATTGGTTATTTGATACCAGCCATTACGGGAATAGTTGTCTTTAGTAAAAAATCGGGAACATTGTCTTTTGTAAAACCTATTATAGATATTAAAGTACTTGGAGAAAGTTGTATAAATGGTTCATCAGAAATGGTTAGTCAGCTTTCAACGGCAATTACTACATTCTTTTTCAATCGTACAATGATGAATTTATTAGGTGTAAATGGTGTGGCTTCTATTACCATAATTATATATACACAATTTTTGCTTACAACATTATTTATTGGTTTTTCAATGGGTGTTGCCCCAGTTATTAGCTATAATTTTGGAGCAAACAATTATTACGGATTAAAGAAAATATATAAAATCTGTATTTCTTTCATTTTTGTAGGCTCATTATTTATTTTTGCGTTATCCTTTATAAATGGAAATAGTTTGGTGCGTTTATTTACTGGGACAAATGAAGCGGTATATAAAATTGCAATAAACGGGTTTATGATATTTGTATTTAGTTTTCTTTTTTCGGGTTTCAATATATTTTCATCAGCAATTTTTACTGCATTATCTAATGGTAAGCTANGTTTATTTACTGGGACAAATGAAGCGGTATATAAAATTGCAATAAACGGGTTTATGATATTTGTATTTAGTTTTCTTTTTTCGGGTTTCAATATATTTTCATCAGCAATTTTTACTGCATTATCTAATGGTAAGCTATCTGCTTTGATTTCTTTTTTAAGAACATTTGGCTTTATAATGATAGGCTTGTTAATAATGCCACAGTTTATTGGAATAACAGGTGTATGGTTGGCTGTTCCCGTTGCCGAAATATTAACACTATGTATTTCATTATATTTGAATTTTCGTCTTTGGCTTTCGTGGAACAATCAGATTAATGTTATGAAAAAAGTATAGAAAGGTTATTATGATAGGACTTAAAAAACGAGATATTAAAAAAGCCTTGAAAGCAGGTGCAAAAGCTGGCGGTGTTTCATTGGCTGATATACGGGCTGATATTGAAGCAACGATTGATGAAGCCATGAACAGCCCAGACCCAGAGGTGCAGGCAAATTTCAAAAAATATTTTGGTAATAAACGCCCTACCCCAGAAGAATATATTTACAAGATTACCAAAAAGACAAAGATTTGAAAAAAGGCTTGCTCCATACATTTTGTATGATCTGCAAGCCTTAATCTATTTCAGAGGAAATTTAACAGTAAAAGTAGCACCGCCACCAGCAGTATCATTGATAGTTATTGTGCCGTTCAGCATTTGGGTTAATTCTTTGGCGATACTTAGTCCCAGTCCAAAATTTGATTTGTTCGTATGGGACTTGTCGCCACTATAAAAGCGGTCAAAAATATACTGCTTATCTTCATCGGAAATGCCTTGTCCGTGGTCTGCCACAGAAAAAGCAATATTCTTTTCGGTGGCGATTACTTCTATCTCTATCAAAGAATTATTCTTGGAATGTTGAATGGCATTATCCATAAAGACACACAAGATTTGAAACAGTCTGTCTTTGTCAGTAAGCATGGCAGGATAACTTTCTTCGGATAAATGCAGTTTTAGTTCTAAATTCTGCTTCATGCAGACGGGTTCGTAGGTTTCATATAACGTAATGAGCAAGGTATCTACATTGATTGTGCTTTTATGCAATGTCCATGTTTTTGCGTCAGAAGAAGCTAAAAGTAACATATCTTTGACTAAACGGGATAACCGCATACATTCAAAATCTATGGTCTGTACGGCTTGCCTTGCCTGTTCGTTTAAGGGAACATTATCAAGAAGCATATCCGTGTTGGAAATCATAACAGCAAGTGGAGATTTTAATTCATGGGACGCTGTTGCAACAAAATCTTTTTGGCTTTGCAGTATCCGTTCCGTTGGAGCAAACGACTTTTTCAGCAGATAACGGGTCAGCACGATAACAACGATACAAGCCAAAAACCAGATAAGAAGATAGATAGGCAATGTCTTTTGTAAAATATCCGTCAAACTGGCTGTCTGATAAAGAAAGGTTGCATGATATACGGTATCATTTGCTGTCCGAATGGTAGCAGGAATAACAAAATAAGTATCGTGATGTTTTCCTCTTATTTCCAGAAAACCGCCTTGTGAAGTTGTGTTGCTTTCTGTTTGTGATAATGGCTGTGTAGAAATCTGTTTTTCTACATCATGCAACAGATTGTTCGCAGAAGTTGGAAATGGGAAATCACTCTGATAAATGGTATTCCCTTTTGTATCGCTAATCAAAGAAAAAATATGATAACTTTTTTCGTAGGCTTTGAGTGATTTATCCATATCCGAAGAAGCACTTTCCACTTGATAAATTAGCAAGGTTGTCAATCTTTGAAACAAGGTGCTTTCGTTGATTTTCTCTGTATGAACTGTGTTCGCAACGACAAAGGAAATCACAAGGGTAATAATCAGCATAACAGAACTTGCAAACAGAATATGAAGTTTTCGGTATAAATTATTTAACATGTTTCTTTCTCCAGTTTGTACCCTGCACCGTAGACCGTTGTTATTTTACATGAACTTTTTAATTCTTTTAGGCGTTTTCGCAGAAAAGAAATGTAACTGTCTACATTGCCAGTTTCTACTTCGGAAGAACTGCCCCAGATTTTAAGGATAAGCTGTTCACGGGAAAATAGTGTTTCTGGGTTCTGCATAAATACAAAAGTCAACTCGGTTTCTTTTGAAGTTAATAAAAGAGAATTATTTGGTGTGGATAAGGTTCTACTGTCTTTATCGAAAGTTAAATCTCCATATTGTAATTTAGACGATAACTGGATATTGGCAGGTCGCCTTGTCAATGCTCGAACTCTTGCAAGCAATTCTTTGATATGAAACGGCTTTACTAAGTAATCATCAGCACCGCCGTCTAAACCCTCAACCCGATTGTCAAGGGTACTCATGGCAGTAATGATAAGGATAGGAATAGATATTCCTTTTCTACGCATAGATTTTATGATTGTCAAACCGTCAATAATCGGTAGCATACGGTCTACAATGGCAAGGTCATAAGCATAGTCTGTATTTAAAGCATACAGCATAGCAGTTTCCCCGTCGTTGCAACAATCAACCATATAGTTTTCTTTTTCCAGCGAAATTTTTATATTTTTACATAATTCTAAATCATCTTCCAGAAGAAGTACTTTCATAATGTATCAATCCTTTTCTATATAAATTATAGACAGTATAACAGAAAAGTCTGTAAAAATCCTCTAAAAAATGATGATGATTTTCTTACTTTTTTACAGGATTTTTAGAATGGTTTGCCTTTACAATAGGGGCATATCGAACAAGAAAGGTGGAATACAAAAATGAAAAAAACAAACATCAGTAAATTTGTAGCAGTTGGATTATGTATCTGTGCATTGACGGGGTGTGGTGCAAGTCCAGATGAAAAACCAGATACGCCGAATCCTATTGTCAATTCTAATACGAATGAAGAAAATACAAATGGTTCTTCAGAAAATAAAGGAGATGACATATTAGAGTCTGCTAATTTGATGGGAAGTGTTTTAGAATTTACAGACAATGGTTGTTCCATAAGTCAAGCAAAAGATATTGAGGGGGGAGCTGGGGTAAAAATAGAAGCACCTGGAATGGAAAATAAAGACAATGCTGTTTCTGTAACCTATAACCCAGATTGTGAATTTGTCATTGCCACAGTAAGCGCCCAGTCTGGTGTTACAAATGTAACAACGGGTTCTATATCCGATGTGAAAAAGCAATCTGAAGTATATCTCTATGGAGAATTTGCAGACACAAATCATTTCAATGCAACAAAGGTTGTCATAGCCCGTTGGGAATAGAGGTGTGAAGTATGAAGTTTTATCAACTTGGTTTTCGCTATTTACAGCGAAAAAAAGGAAAAACCATTCTTCTGTTGATTGTTTTGATACTTGTAAACAGTATGATTTTAGGTACAAGCATGATTTTAAGGACTACAAATGAGTCCAAACAAGCCATGCAGGAAAAGACAAATTCTAAGATTGTAGCTGAAATTACAAGTAAGGACAGCAAGATAACAGAGAATGAAGTAAACAAGATTGAAACGCTGGAAGATGTTTCGTCTATCAACCGTATCGGCAGACAAGAGGTATTTCCGAATGATTTTGCTCCCGTTACGCTCAATACTTCTACGAATGAGGAAAATTTGAAAATAGCGTTGCTCTCCTATGATGATTTGGAAAAAGACAGTCCTTTTTCAGAAATGCAGTACCGCTTAGCTTCTGGCGATTATATCAAACACAAGAAAAAAGGTGCTGTTATCAATGCGAACCTTGCAAATCAAAATGGACTAAAAGTTGGAGATACGATTGAGCTAAGTACAGAAAACGGAACAAAAGTATCTGTTCAGATTATTGGGATTTTCATGTCCGCAGGAAATGTTGAAAAAGACCAGCCGTCAAAAACTACGGCGGTCAATCGAATAGAAAATCAAATCTTTATTGACAACAGCACTTACAAAGAATTGTTCAAAGAAGCTGAATTTGAAAAACTCTGCGTTTATTCAAAAAGACCAGAAAAATTAGATGTGCTGGAAACCAGCTTGCAAAAAATATTCGGAAATGATGTAGGACTTAGCACTTCCGATACCCTTTATCAACAGATGTCTGCTCCATTAGAGCAAATCAGTAAGGTGGCAAATCTTATGCTGGTACTTACATTGGTAACTGGTACTGTTGTTGTTTCCCTGCTGTTATGTATGTGGATGCGGACAAGGCAAAAAGAGGTGGCAATCTTTATGAGTCTCGGCAAGACAAAAAGTGAAATTTTCCTGCAAACTTTATTAGAAGCAGGCAGTGTATTTACACTTTCAGTTTTAGGAGCAACAGCCATTGGTAAATTGTTCTCGGGCGTTTTGCAAAACATCATTACCAGTTCAGAAAGCGTAACAGAAAATCTGAAAGTGGTGTTGCAGATACAAGATATTGGAATGTTGTTTCTTTTAGGTGGTGCAGTTATTCTGGTGGCATTGTGCTGTTCCATTCTTCCGATATTACGAGCAAACCCAAAAGATATATTAGCGAAAATGGAGGGATAGTACATGAATTTTTTTGGATTGGCAAGGCGTTCTGTGTTCAGAAAGCCCGTAAAAAGTATTCTCTTATTGTTGATTGTTTTTGCAATCAGTACCCTGCTTCTTGCAGGTGTGGCGAGCAAAAATGCCAGTATTGAGGTGCAGGACAAAACCAGACAAGCCATAGGTGCAGGCTTTCTTTTAGAAAGAAATGCAGAGTACCGAACAAAACGACTTCGTGAATGCTCAGAAAAGATTGGTAATGATAAGGAAGGTAGTTTTGGTGGCTACCATCAGGAAAAAGAGATTATCAATGGTGTGGAGACTTGGTCAGGCTGGACAACAAATGAATTTGAAAGCTTAGATATAAAAGACATTGAGAAACTGGCAAAAACAAAAGGAATTGCTGATTACAATATTACAACAGCAACAACTCCTGTAAACCCTGTAAATTTCCAAAGAATTGAAGATAAAGATGTAGACCAAAGCGTAGATGTGGGAGGGGTAAGCTTAATTGGAAACAAAGATATGAAACTTGACAGAAATGTTTTATCTGGAAACCTGCATATCAAAGAGGGACGAAGGATAACCCCAGAGGATAAAGATATGTGTGTTATTTCAGAAGAACTTGCAAAGCAAAATAATCTGAAAATCGGCGATAAGATTTCTTTTAATGATTACCACGATACTGTAAATTCAAAGGTATCAGAAGCTGAGATTGTTGGAATTTATCAAGTGGATCAAAAGATGTCCCCACTTATGCAGGGCGATACTTACCGTTCGGAAAATGTAATATTTACAGATTTGAGATTTCCAGAAAAGGCAGAGGGTGAAACAAGTCCTTTATATGAAAGAGCCTATTTCAAAGTAGAAGATGTGGAAGCTTACGACGAAGTAAAAGAAAATCTGCAAAAAGTAGACATCAACTGGGAGCAATATGATTTGATTGACAATAACGGAAATTCCGAAACCATGTCCTCAAACTTCAATGATTTAGCAAAAGTAAGCGAAATGATGATATTGGTAATCTCTGTTGCAAGTTTTGTTATCCTTGTTTTAGTATTCCTTTTCTGGCTGAAAAATCGAGTGCAGGAAGTCGGTATTTTCTTATCTCTCGGTGTTCCGAAATTTAGAATTATCGGACAGATTTGGAGCGAAGCGATTATGATTGCTGTTCTTTCCCTTATGTTATCCTTTGCTGTCGCTCCTGCCGTTTCCAAAGTAACTGCAAATTATCTGGTATCACAGCAGGTTCAGCAAATGCAGGAGGAAGAAAAGAATAATGAGGGAAAAGTATCCACAGAATACGTTGCACCAAAGCAGGACGTGCAGAGTATCAGCGTAGAGGTTACACCAGAAATGTATCTGTTGGACGGTGTAAGTGTTCTTGTGTTGATAACGGCTTCTGTTCTGGTATCTGGAATTGTAATACTAAAGAGAAACCCGAAAGATATTTTATCGGAAATGAGTTAGGAGGACGACGAAAATGTTAGAAGTAAAGAATGTAAGCTATGCTTACAAAACAAAAAAAGATAAAACCATTTTGAATAATGTATCTGCTACTTTCGAGGAGGGTATCTTTTATACCATTATCGGTCCGAGTGGTGCAGGAAAAACAACACTCTTATCGTTGTTAGCAGGCTTAGATACAGCAGTAAAAGGGACTGTCCTTTGCAATGGCGAGGATATTACAAAAAAAGGGCTGAATTACCACAGAAAGCATAATATCTCATTGGTATTTCAAAATTATAATCTGATTGATTATTTGACAACGGTTGAAAACGTCAAATTAGGCGGTAGTGGGAATGCTGAAAAATTATTGGAAGAAGTTGGTATTGGCAAAGAATACTGGCAGAGAAATGTATTGCAACTATCTGGCGGACAGCAACAGCGTGTAGCGATTGCAAGAGCTTTAGCCAGCGACGCTCATGTACTTTTGGCAGATGAACCCACGGGAAATCTTGATGAAACTACCGCTGATGAAATCATTGCTTTGCTGAAAAAGACTGCACATGAATTAGGAAAATGTGTTGTTGTGGTTACACACAGTAAGCATTTGGCAGAAGAAGCCGACGAAATCTTAGAAATTAAAAACGGTGCAATTTCTTTTCTGTCTGAATAAACAAGAATAGTGCCGTAAAGGAGCTGTCATTATGGAATATTTTAGATATACCTCGACACAATCAATTTGACCCTAACGGCATTGTTATAAGAACTAAATACAATACAGTTTCAAAGGCTCGTACAGACTATATGTTTTGTGCGGGCTTTTTTCATGCCAGAAAAAATTTTTTTAAGTTTTTTTTGATTTTGGTTACGCTGTACCCCACTTTCAACGCGGTATATATGAAAAGGGGCAGACACCTCTTTTCGACTAGCGAAAGGAGGTGAGGAAAATGAAACCGTCAGAACTACAAGAAAAAACCTGTCATCAATTCGATTGTGCTATTAAAACAGTTATACGTCATAGAGCGATTGACTTCTATCGAGCGATACGTCGTTCAGAGAAAAAAGAAATGCCATTCGCCGAAATTATGGACGACCTCTTAAATTCCATAGGTACAGAAGATACATATTCTACGGATTATGTTGCAGTATTTGAAGTCTGTGGAGAAAAAGTATCAATCGAAGATGAACAACTGGCTCGTGCATTGAAAGCTATTGAAGAACGAAAGCGTAATATCGTTTTACAGTATTTTTTCATTGGGGACACGGACACTTACATTGGGAAAATGCTTGACTGTTCCAGAGCGAATGTAACGAAGTGCAGAATACAAGCACTAGACAAGTTAAAGCAACTGATTGAGGAGGAAAAATAAAAATGCCAAAAGAGCTGACACCGACTTTCACGGTTATTTCCAAAGCCTGCGACGGCGACGAAACAGCAATTTCAAAAATCTTGGAATTTTATGACCCATATATCAATCAGTGCTGTATGCGTCCGTTTTACGACGATAACAACAACTTACGTCTTGCGGTAGATTTGGAAATGAAAGGTTTTATCAAAGAAGCAATTATTCGTAAAATCTTAAACTTTGATATTAAACGCTTCTAATTTATATCGGGATTGATTATGCCCGTCTGGTCTTTGACAACTGAATAAAGCAGACAGATACGTTTGTGAGATAGCAAGCCACGGGGACTGTACGCCATGACCTTTCCAAAAGAAAGCGAGCGACCCACGCAGTGATCCGAGAGCGACCGTTGGAAAAGTCGCTTTGCCACGACCTATCCTCACAGAATAATGATACGTCCGCATGGTGCGGTTCTGCCCACAAGAATGGGAATGGTTGGGATACTAACGGAGCTTTCCAAAGCCGTCTGTCTGCTTATGTAACTTGTAAATAGATACACAGTAAAGGGGGTGTTACATTATGTTAAATACTGATGTGTTAAATGATGTGATGTTCCAGCGAGGTAAGGTGTTGGAATATGAATAAAACGAAGATAAGAGCAACGGAACAGCCGATTGCTGTTGATATAGAGGGACTGTCTGCTATGTTATCTTGCGGTCGTGCTACTGCAAGAAAGATTGGCGAGCAGGCAGGAGCAAAAATTGTGATAGGTCGCAGGGTTCTTTATTCCATAGAAAAAGTCAAAAAATACTTGATATATTTGGAAGAATAGAGCGATTTTCTATTTATGTTCTCTGGCGTGTGTAGTATAATAAGAAAGGACAAAGCACGCTGTGAGAACAAGAAAAGAGGCTTTTTCAGAAAGGAATGGTTCTCATGGCAATTAGTAGAAAAGACCCAAAAGGAAGAAAATTAAGAGAGGGCGAAAACTGGCGGAATGACGGAAGATACAGTTATCGTTATACAGATGTAAGAACAGGCAAGAGATTGACAGTCTATGCACAAGATTTACCAGAGCTTCGAGAAAAAGAGAAGCAGATTGCAAAGGATATGGAAGATAACATATTGACAGACGGAGCAATCAAAAAAATGACGCTCAACACGTTATTTGAGCGTTATATGGTAACTCGTGAGCTGGCTGATACTACAAGAGTTAGTTATGTTCGTGCTTGGGAAAACAGAGTAAAAGACGAGATTGGAAATATTAAAGTTGTTCAGCTTTTACCCTCACATATTAAAGAGTATTATGCGAAACTTTCCAAAGCTGGATATGCTTATTCTACAATCAAGTATATCCACAACCTGCTTTATCCTGCATTAGAAATGGCTGTTGATGATGATATTATCCGAAAGAACCCTGCAAAAAGTTCCATTAGCGATTATGGAAAACCAGCAGAGGAAAAAGAAGCCTTAACTGTTTCTCAACAAGAAAAGTTTATGGAGTTTGTAAAACAGAGCAATGTCTATAACACATATTATCCTATGTTTACCATAATGATTGGTACGGGATTAAGGTGTGGAGAGTTGATTGGTCTTACATGGAAAGATATAAACATCAAGGCAAAAACGGTTAATGTAGACCACCAGCTCATATATAAGAATTTAGGCGACGGTTGCAAGTTTCATATCTCAACACCAAAAACGGAGTCGGGTATTCGTATTATACCTATGACACAAGAAGTTGCAAAAGCCTTTGAGGAACAAAGGAAAATCAATTTCATGCTTGCAAAGGATAAGAGCATTGAGGTGGACGGGTATTCGGGGTTTGTCTTTACAGCGAAATCGGGCAGACCGCTTATGCCGAATGGCGTAAATAGTGTTTTATATAACATTGTAGACGCATATAACAAAGTCGAAGTAGAATGGGCAAAAAAAGAGCATAGGAAAGCGGAGCTGTTACCGAAGTTTTCAGCTCATGTCATGCGACATACCGCCTGCACCAGAATGGCAGAGTGCCGTATGGACGTAAAGGTTCTTCAATATATTATGGGACACGCCCATATAGATGTAACAATGGAAGTGTATAACCATATCGGAGAGCTGACAAGGATTGAAAAAGAGATTGCAAGACTGGATAGCATGGCGTTAAACGCTTGACACCATAAAAAGAAAAATTGGTGTCAAATTGGTGTCAAAACAGAAAAAATCACAATTTCAAAAGAAATAAGATACTGCAAACCATTGATTTTAAAGGGTTTGCAAAAAAATATGAAAAATATTAGCACTCACCTCTTGACAGTGCTAATAATAGGTGCTATATTACAGTTAGAACAAAGGAAGGGGAACAAAAGAAAGATAAGATTCCTGATCCGAAAGGTTCTGGCACACAACACATCGGATTTCTCCGACAGTGCTTAAATATATTTTATGAATGTCTTTTGAAAGGAGATATGACTTATGATGTTACCTAGTATTTTTGGAGAAAACTTATTGGACAATTGGTTTGATGATGGTTGGAATTCATGGGATTACAGCAATACAAGCCTCATGAACACAGACGTTAAAGAGAATGATAATGATTATGAACTGACAATGAATCTTCCAGGTGTTAAAAAAGAAGATGTCACAGCAGAGCTGAAAGATGGTTACTTAACAATCCATGCTACATCTAATCAGAACAAAGATGAGAAAGATGAAGATGGCAAATATATCCGCCGTGAGCGTTACAGTGGTTCCTGCAACCGTAGCTTCTATGTTGGAGATGCTGTTACAGAGGAAGATATTAAGGCCAGCTTCGAGAATGGTACTTTGAAGATGACAATTCCTAAGAAGGAAGCAAAGGCTGTACCGGAGAAGAAATTCATTTCCATTGAAGGATAATTTCACAGCAAAGCTGTATACAAGTTTTAGATTTGTTACACCTTCTTTGTAACCGTGGCGGTTCAAAAGAACCGCCTGCGGATCACATAGATGAGTAATTTGATTATAACAATTTTAGTATATATTTTTAGGAGGAATGACTTATGTTACCTAGCATTTTTAATGATAATTTATTTGATGATTTCTTTAACTTTCCATTTTACAATGACAAAGCAGAGCGTCGTGCAGAGAAAAAACTTTACGGACATCATGCTCACAACCTTATGAAAACTGACATCAAAGAGAAAAAAGACGGTTATGAGTTAGAGATGGATCTTCCGGGCTTTAAGAAAGATGAAATCACCGCTGAATTGAAAGACGGTTACATGACCATCAGTGCAGCAAAAGGTTTGGATCAGGACGAACAGGAGAAAGATACCGGACGTTATCTTCGTCGTGAGCGTTACGCCGGAGCCTGCCAGAGAACTTTCTATGTTGGAGAAGATGTTACAGAAGAGGATATCAAAGCTGAGTTCAAACACGGTATCTTGAAACTCTTCATTCCAAAGAAAGAAGCAAAACCAGCTGAACCAGAGAAAAAATTCATCTCCATTGAAGGATAATTTTCTCTCCCATTGAGAGTGTTTTCCTGTGAGATAGAATTTTCTCATAAATGTAATTTCCCCTCTTACCGGAAGAACCTGTCACTGGCAGGTTCTTCCAGATGCTTCGGCAACGAAAAGAAGTGTCACATCCCACAGTGGCACTTCTTTTTATTTGCATTTTATTTGCACTTTTTATTCTTTATGATCAACAGATTTTATTTCCATTGGCTTTCATCTTAAATTTTAACCCCAGTATTTCTGCTGCTCTTTTACACATCAGCATGCGCTGCAGAAATATTTCAAAATAATCTAAAATGGAGCATATTTCTTCATCAAGTTCAATTTCCAATAAGATTACTTTTTTCTCAACATTAACCTGAAGACTGGAGGCAACTGCCGCATAATTAACACGATCGTGCATATCAAAATTCTCTTTGATCGGATTCCTTACACGGTTTCTTCTGACATCTGTCTTATCTGCCAGGATCAATGCCGCAGAAACAGCATCTACTGCAGTCCCAGTTTGTTCATCATGCTGACCGATTGCACTGACAATTGCCGCGATATCTTCATCTGGAAACTTCCATTCCCGAAGCAGCTGAAATGCCATCAGGGCAGAACTATGTGCATGATCTACACGGTTGACACAATTTCCCATATCATGCATATATCCTGCAATTTGGGCAAGTTCTACTGTACGTTCGTTATATCCTAATTTTTCCAAAATTTCTCCTGCTGTCTCGGCAACTTTAACTGCATGTCCTCTGGAATGTTCTGTATATCCTAAGATTCCTAAAACTCTATTTCCCTGTTCAATATATGCATTCACCTCCGGCATCTTTTTGATCGATTTATAAGTTATTTTATCCAATTTAAATATGTTCCCTTCTGTTATTTATAATCTTCGAATTGCGTCCATCGCCAGTTCCGATCGCTCACATTCTTCTGTTGACATCGTAATCTGATAGCAAAGCGGACTTCCTTTCATATACTCCGATGCATAACTGAGACCATTCGTTCTCTCATCAAGAAATGGGCGGTCAATCTGATTCGGATCTCCAAGCAGCACAATTTTCGTTCCTTTTCCGGCTCTTGTAATAATTCCTTTCACTTGATTTGGAGTCATATTCTGAGCTTCATCGATGATTAAATATGTATTTACAAATGAACGTCCTCTTATAAAATTCATTGCTTCAGCCTGTATGATGCCTCTGGCAAATATTTCTTCTATTTTCCCTTGAAGTTCCTGCTCATCTTGATAACGGGCTTCCTCATCAGAATCAATTAACTGCTCCAGATTATCCATGATCGGGCGCATTAACGGAGATATCTTCTCCTGCTCATCTCCCGGCAAGAATCCAATATCCGAATCAAACTGTGCATTAGGTCTGCAGATCAGAATTCTGCGATATTCCCCCGTCGGATTGTTCAAGATCTTCTCCAGACCAACTGCAAGAGAATAAAATGTCTTAGCTGTGCCTGCCATACCTTTTACAATCACAAGCGGTGCCTCATCAGCCGGTTTCATAAGTGCTTCCTGAAGAAAATACTGACCTGAATTTCTCGGCTTCACTCCATATGGTAAATTCTTTTTGTATTTTAAAGGCACAACTTTCTTACCTTCCACTCTTCCAAGATGTGTTTTCTTCAACGACTGATCTGCTTTTAAAATAATAAATTCATTTTCCACAAGTTCCGGTTGAATTTTATTTCCCATTTCATCTGACAAATATAATTCTTTGACAGAAACTCCTTTTTTCTTAAAATCTTTGAACTTATCCTCCGCCACAAAGCATTGTTGTCTGCCACTATACTGTTCTTCCTCTGCAATTACCTGCTCCGTACTAAAATCCTGAGCCTCAATCCCCATAATCTGAGCTTTTATTCGAAGCACCAGATCCTTTGTCACAAGTACTACTGGTTTTTCCTCATCAGAAATCCCTTTGCAGACTTTCAAAATCCTGTTATCCGCTTTATCTTCCGGCAAACTTTTAGGAAGTTCCACTCCGACACAATTAGCCTCGACTCTTAAAAAACCACCATTTTCCAACTCTACTCCCTTTAACAAGTCACCTTTCATTCGAAGCTTTTCTAAGAAACGTATGGCCCGTCTGGCATTTGCCCCTTTTTCACCTTCTGCTTTCTTGAGTCCGTCCAATTCTTCCAGTACGACCAATGGTAAAATAACCCGGTTTTCTTCAAAACACTGACATGCATACGGCGCCTGAATCAATATATTAGTATCAATCACATACGATTTAATCATCAACATCTCTCCTGCTCTGCATTTTCAAACTTATTCTGCAAGTTGTCGACCTTGCATCATCTAATATAACAAGGGAATATTGATTTTATTTCATGATTGTGTAAAATACGCGTAAATTAAATTACAATCCCGTTACAATAATCTATCTCATGCTGAATAATCTGTGCAATCCAACCAGTATATTTCTGACGCTGTTTTTTCCAGTTCATGTCCTGATACTCGAGTTCAATCTCCTGATATCTGGTACATGGACGCACGCCAATCAGTGACAAACATCCTTCTTCTGTCTGATAAGAACCACTTTTCTTCACAATTCTCGGATTGAACATGGCAACATTCATAAATCCCATATTCACTGCAATAATCCGCTTCTTGACACCGATCATGTTAGCTGCCATACCGACACAGCCCTTCCGTCAACATCTGAAACCATTCATTCTCAGTAAGTTCCAGAAACTCAGCTACTGTTCCATAATATCCGCTATAATCACCCAGCCCCATGTGTGGTCTGCTCTGCCTGATTAGTCCGTACCACTCATAATTCTCATTACGGTAGCACAAATCCTTCATATAAGGCGAATTATAAAGATAATGATTCACTGTGCTTCTGTCTTTATTCAGTTTCTTAGCAATCTCCCGTGCTTTAATTCCATCGCCAGAGGCAATCAGGGCATAAATGTCCCGTTCAATGATATCCATGATTAAAAGCTTGTCCTCCAAAGTGGAATCACATTAATAACAGGCTCTTCATACGGATGAACTGTCTTCACCGCTTCGATTGTCTTATCAACATTTTCTGTATATACTGTAACCTCCACTTTTAACTCCGGCTCACAACTGATTTCTCCGTTCGTCCCTATATATGGATTACAGCCGTCAAGCGGACGCCAATAACCAGTTACCGGACTCACCGACATACAGGAATCATAATTGCCGATGTGTCCCGCATCAACCTCCTGGAGAGCTTTCTGTAAGACCTCCAGGTGCGATGGCGGAAGAAAGATTTCTAATTTACAATACTTAAAGTCCATGGAAATACCTCTTTTGTTATTCTTATAGTTTATCCTTATTGTATCATAATAAGAATATCCCGTCTTCCATTTACACGTACAATCATCAGGCAATCATCATTATTTAATTAAGCCTCCTGATCATAATAATTATCCGGTTCTTTCACACATGTAATCTTCCTCCAATTTCAAAAGGATTTTATCTAATCCTCCATATATTCTCTATAATCTACTTCACTTGCGAATAACATATATCTTCCTTGCACTAATCCCATATACCCTTCTGATGTTGCATATCCTTTCATATTCTTCATCCTCCTTAGACATAATCTGTAATTTATATAGTTTCCATTGTCTCTTTGCTTTCTTATAGCTATAGTTTACATATTTAGATGTCCTATAAAAATGACAGGTTGACGTATAAAAATCTTTATGCTATTCTTATCTCGCTAAATCTGATTAATATTTCGGATTCAAAGTAACATTTACAAAATACATATTCTAAAAACTACAGTGTGGACTTTTTCAGTTCAACTTTTTTTCGCCGCACAATTATAGACTTTTTATAATTGTACGGCTTTTTGTATGCCCGAAATAATTCGGTTAACATATTTTTAAGGAGGAAATATTTATGAATGATACATTTATGAAAGAAAAGCCGATTCTGCCTCTTTTGACTTCTATGGCGCTTCCTATGGTCATTTCAATGTTGGTGAACTCGCTTTATAATATTGTAGATAGTTTTTTCGTAGCTCAGATCAATGAGCAGGCAATGGCTGCCCTGTCACTGGTTTTTCCGGTACAGAACTTTGTGAATGCGACTGCCATTGGATTTGGCGTCGGAATCAACGCTATGATCGCATTCCATCTCGGAGCTGGCAATAAAGAAAATGCAAATGCTTCCGCAACTCACGGAATGATTCTTTCAGTGATACATGGATTTCTTGCTCTGATCATCAGCATTGCAATTATGCCAACATTTTTAGGAGCATTTACGAAAGATGAAAATGTTATAAAACTTGGATTAGAATATTCCAGAATTGTGTTTTTGTTCGCGCCAGTGATTATGATCAGTCTGGCTTTTGAGAAAATATTTCAGGCTGTAGGACGAATGAATGAGACGATGTTTGCACTTTTATGCGGCTGTATTTCCAATATCATACTGGATCCGCTGCTGATTTTCGGAATTGGATTCTTCCCAAAACTCGGAATTAAAGGTGCTGCGCTTGCAACCGGCATCGGACAGATTATTACTGTAATTGTTTATCTAATCTATTATGTGAAGAAGCCACTTCCGGTAAAGCTAAAAAAATCTTGTCTGCCCCTTCAACGATCCTTGGATTTTAGGCTCTACACAATTGGCGTACCAGCCATTTTAAACCTGGCTCTGCCTTCATTTTTAGTATCATTTCTTAATGGTGTTCTCTCCGCCTACTCCGACATTTACGTCGTAGTGCTTGGAATTTACTACAAATTGCAGACGTTCCTTTATCTTCCGGCAAGTGGAATTGTCCAGGGAATGCGTCCAGTCATTGGTTACAACTATGGTGCCGGAGAAATGGAGCGCGTAAGAAAAATTTTCCGTCTGGCGCTGCTTATGTGTGGTGGAATCATGACAGGCGGAACACTTCTGTGTCTGTTTTTTGCAAATGGTCTTATCGGAATGTTCACTACGAATCCTGAAACAATTCAGGCGGGCGGTCTTGCACTTTGCATTATCAGCTCCGGATTTATTGTTTCCAGTATCTCCGTTACTGCTTCCGGCGCACTGGAAGGCCTCGGAAAAGGGGTACAGTCACTGCTCATTTCTCTGATGCGTTATGTAGTTATCATTATGCCGGCGGCCTTTATTTTAAGCCGTATCCGGGGTGCTGTCGGAGTATGGAATGCATTCTGGATCACAGAACTTATCAGCGCAATAGCTTCTGTGTGGATCTATAGAAAAAGTCTGAAACACTAAATTGGGGATACCCTGAATCGTTGATGGGGACGTAACACTTTTGCAAAGTGCTACGTCCCCATCTTACTATTTTATCTTGATATAAGATTCAATCAACTCTACTGTCTTCTCGAATCCAAGTTTTCCGCTGTTGATGCACAGGTCATAATTTTCTGCATCATCCCAGCTTCTTCCTGTGTGATAATGATAGAAGTCTGAACGGTATTTGTTGGCTCGTTCGATGTATTTCTCCATCTCTTTTTCGCTCATGCTGACACGCTCTAATGCGGATTTCATCTGGAAATCGTGATCTGCATGAACGTATACGCTGATCATATCCGGATCGTCTTTTAAGACAAAGTCAGCGCATCGTCCGATCAATACACAAGAACCTTCTGCTGCGTATTTTTTAATGATCTCAGCTTCGTAGTTAAAGAGATTCTGATCTGATGTAAATTCTTTGCTTTCCGGTGGAAGGAGTTCTCCGCTATATACGTTGGTGGATAGCAGGAATTTCGGTAACCTTTTCAGGCGTTCATCTCGTGCATTGAACATACTCTCATTAATACCACTTTCCTCGGAGGCACGCTGCAGGATTTCTCTGCTGTAGCATGGAATTCCGAGTTTTTCTGCCAGCATGTACCCGATGGTCTTTCCACCGCTTCCATACTGTCTGTTGATTGTTATTACTACTCTTTTCATAGCAATTCCCCCAATCTTTTTCTGTTACTTATATTTTAAATGTAACATCTCTTTTATGCAAGTCTTGCTCTAACAAGCCTCAATCTGAAACTCATAGAAGAAAACATTACTCTTCCCTGAACTTCTACACATTTATCCTCTACTCACCAAGATATGCCTTCTTAACTGCATCGTCGTTCATCAGCTCTTTTGCATCTCCGCTGAGCAAGATTTTACCTGTCTCTAATACATAGGCGCGGTCTGCGATTTCCAATGCTTTCTTCGCATTCTGCTCTACGAGAAGTACTGTCGTTCCCGTTTTTCTTACTTCTTTGATAATGTCAAAGATCTCGTTTACAAAGATTGGTGAAAGTCCCATGGAAGGCTCGTCCATGACGATCAGTTTCGGTTTTGACATAAGCGCCCGTCCCATTGCCAGCATCTGCTGCTCGCCACCGGAGAGTGTTCCGGCTCTCTGGTCCTTTCTTTCTTTCAAACGAGGGAATCTCTCATAGACCATAGCAAGCGTCTGTTCAATCTCCTCTTTGTCTTTTCTTGTGTATGCACCCATTTTCAGATTCTGGTATACGCTCAGATCTGCAAATACACGACGTCCTTCCGGTACGTGTGCGACTCCCATGTATACAATTTTGTGAGCAGGCACTTTTGTAATATCCTGTCCCTCAAATGTTACAGTTCCTTTCTTTGACGGAAGAAGACCTGTAATTGTATGAAGTGTGGTTGTCTTTCCGGCTCCATTTGCTCCGATAAGAGCCACAACTTCTCCTTGGTTTACTTCAAACGAAATGCCTTTGATTGCCTGGATCATTCCGTAATATACTTCCAAATCCTTTACTTCAAGCATTGCCATATTCTTATTTCCTCCTGTCTGGCTTTTCTTTACGTTTGTTTCCGGTTCTCTTATTCATCTCCAAGATATGCAGAAATAACTTCAGGGTTATTCAACACATCTGCTGTTTTTCCCTGTGCCAGTACCTGACCGAAATTCAGAACTGTCAGTTCTTCGCAAATTCCGGATACCAGTTTCATGTCATGCTCGATCAGAAGTATTGTCATTCCAAAATGTTTTCTCACGAACTGGATCGTCTCCATCAGTTCTCCCGTCTCATTCGGGTTCATACCTGCGGCAGGCTCGTCCAGAAGAAGAAGCTTCGGCTCTGTTGCCATAGCACGGGCAATCTCCAGCTTTCTCTGCTTACCATATGGAAGGTTCGTTGCCAGCACATCTGCTTCACCGTCAAGATCAAAAACCTTCAAGATTTCCATAGTCTTCTCGTCCATGGCTTTCTCTACTTTTTTGTATTTTGGAAGCCGTAAGATTCCTTCCAGTGTAGAATATTTATAGTGATTGTGAAGTCCTACTTTTACATTATCAAGTACTGATAACTGCTTGAACAGACGGATATTCTGAAATGTTCTTGCAATACCTGCTTTGTTGATGTCAATCGTCTTCTTACCTGTAATATCCTCGCCATCCAGTTTGATAATTCCCTCATTTGGCTTATACACACCTGTCAGAAGGTTGAATACCGTTGTTTTACCGGCTCCGTTCGGTCCGATCAGTCCGTAAAGTTCCCCTTTTTCGATCTGCATTTCAAACCCGTCTACTGCACGCAGTCCTCCGAAGGAAATGGACAGATTTTTTACATCTAATAATGCCATCTTATGCTTCCTCCTTTACTGCTTTTTTCCGTTTGAATTTTGCCAAATGTTTTTCTCTCCACTCAATTGCTTTCGGAGCCCAGTTAAAGAGCATCATGACAATCAGTACAATTGCGTAGATCAGCATACGGTAATTGGACAGCCCACGCAGAAGTTCCGGAAGCAGTGTCAGGATTGCTGCTGCAATAATAGAACCTCTCACACTTCCAATGCCTCCCAGAACAACAAATACAAGAATCATGATAGACATGTTGTATCCAAAGTTCTGTGGTGTTGCCATCAGCGATGACAGATTATGTGAGTAAAGCACTCCAGCCATTCCTGCAATTGCTGCAGACAGAGAAAATGCAATCAGTTTATATTTTGTTATATTGATTCCTACGGATTCTGCTGCAATACGGTCATCGCGAATCGCCATGATCGCGCGTCCGGTTCTGGAGCTGATCAGATTCAGAACAATGACAAGTGTGATCAGAATTAATATAAATCCGATAGTAAATGTACTGTCTTTCGGTGTTCCGCTGATTCCCTGTGGTCCGTTCAGAAGAATCTTTCCATCCGGCTCCATGTTCAAAGAGACGGAATCCTTCATTGAAAAATGGAATCCTTTAGAATCTTTGCCAATATAAAAGACATTAATTACATTTTTAATAATCTCGCCAAACGCCAGTGTTACGATTGCCAGGTAATCTCCGTTCAGACGAAGTACCGGAATTCCAATTAGGATTCCGAAAATTCCTGCGCACACTGCTCCGAGCAGAAGAGCAATCATGAATCTTAAAAGATCCGGCTCAATGACACCTTTCATGCATTTAGAGAAAAATGCACTTGTAAATGCTCCGATACACATGAATCCGGCATGTCCAAGGCTCAGTTCTCCAAGAAAACCTACGACCAGGTTCAGAGAAATTGCCAAAATGATGTAAGTACAGATTGGTACAAGTAATCCTGTAAATAAGCTAGACAGGCTTCCACTTGTAACAAGTACCTGGATTACTGCGTAAACTACGATTACCATAAGATATGTAATCATGTTGTTTTTTGTTGTTTTATTCATATTCTTTAACATTCCTGCCACCTACACTTTCTCCTGGATATTCTTACCAAGAATTCCAGTAGGTTTTACAAGAAGTACCACGATCAGAACTGCAAATACGATTGCATCTGCAAGCTGTGAAGAAATGTATGCTTTTCCGAGAATCTCAATGATTCCAAGAATAATTCCTCCTATCAGCGCTCCCGGTACAGAACCGATTCCACCAAATACAGCTGCTACGAACGCCTTGATACCAGGCATGGAACCTGTGTAAGGTGTCAGGCTTGGGTATGCAGAGCAGAGCAGTACACCTGCGATTGCAGCAAGTGCGGATCCGATTGCAAATGTCATGGAAATAGTCTTATTTACATTAATTCCCATAAGCTGTGCTGCACCTTTGTCCTCGGATACAGCCAACATTGCCTGACCTGCTTTTGTCTTATTAATAAACAGCATCAGACCTGCCATAATAACAATACATAGTACAATTGTCAGGATGGTTGTTCCTGTAATTGTAAGCTTTCCACCTGCCAATTTTAAGTTTGGCAATTTGATGACTTCTGGAAATGATTTCGTATTAGAACCAAAAATCAGAAGTGCCAGGTTCTGAAGCAGGTAGCTGACACCGATTGCTGTAATCAGAACTGCCAGTGGAGATGCCGCATTACGAAGCGGGCGATAAGCAACTCCTTCAATTACAATTCCAAAAATTGTGCAGGCGATCGTCGCAATAATGATTGCAACAATTGGATTCAGACCTGTGCCTGTCACACAAGTCAATACGATATATGCTCCGACCATAATAACGTCACCATGGGCGAAGTTCAACATCTTAGCAATACCGTATACCATGGTATAGCCAAGAGCGATGATCGCATATACACTTCCAAGGCTGATACCATTAATGAGATAAGATATAAAACTCATTTTTCTTCTCCTTCCTTTAACTAAAATTTTTACCTCTCAATTATAATGATGTTGGGGGCAAAAGCCCCAACTATGATGCAATATGTGAGAAAGGCTGCCACAGCAATTCTGTAGCAGCCGCTTATCACTATTTTAACTTATCGGGCTGAATTAGTCCATGGATACATATACACCATTTTCAATCTTAACACCCTTAGGTGCCTTGTTCGGCTCACCGTTCTTCTCCCATGTGATTCCGTCTACACCTGTCAGACCGTCAATCTTGATCTTTGTCATAGCGTCCATCAATTTGTCGCACATCTCTGAGTAATCCATATCCGGTGTTACATCCGCTTCCTCTGCTGCAGCTTTGATAGCGTAAATTGCATCATATGCATCTGCTGCAAACTGAATTGGTGTATCGCCGTATTTATCTTCATATGCTTTTGTGAATGCCTGAGTCTTCTCATCCTGTGCATCAGATGCATAAGGTGTCAGAAGCATCGTTCCCTCTGCAAGAGATTTATCAAATCCCTCTACACCAAGGATTCCGTCAAGTCCATCACATCCAAAGAATGTCGGATGATAATCTAACTTAGCTGCCTGCTGTAAGATAGCAGATGCTTCCTGATAGTAGATTGGAAGGAATACAAGATCAGCTCCTGATGACTGTGCCTTCTTTAACTGTACAGAAAAGTCTGTCTTATTATCTGCTGTAAATGCTTCTGCTGCTACAACATCAAGGCCTTCTTTCTTAGCCTCTGCTGCGAAGTTTGTGTAAATTCCATTAGAATATACATCGGAGCTGTTATAAATAACTGCTATCTTTGTTGCAAGTTTGTTCTTTGCAATGTACTCTGCAGATTTTGTTCCCTGTTCAGGATCTGAGAAACAAAGACGGAATACGTTGTCGTGATCCTCAACGCTCTCTACTGCTGTTCCGGAAGGTGTGATCTGGAACATGTGATCACTGTCTGTCTCAGATGCTACTGCTGTACAAGAACCAGATGTTACAGTTCCCATAAGAATCTGCATACCCCAGTCTTTCAGAGTATTGTAAGCATTCACAGCTTTCTCTGCATCTGCCTGATCATCTTCTGTCTTGAACTCAACCTGCTTACCATTGATTCCACCATTTTTATTAATCTCTTCTACAGCAAGCTTTGCACCGTTGTCTACTGCTTCACCATATGCTGCTGCATCTCCTGTCATCGGTCCGATTCCACCAATTTTAAATACATCTGATTTTGAATCTGAGCTTCCGCTCTTAGAACCACAGCCTGCCATCATGCTGACTGCCAGTGCTGATACTAATACAGCACTTACAACTTTTTTAAATTTCATAATTCCTATCCTCCAACTCTGTTTTTGTATTGACCTTATAATATCTCCTTCTTTTCCGTCTGTCAATGAAAATTTTAGATTTCACTCTGTTTTTTTATCAGTACAATCTTTTATACATAATAGAAATTACAATTTCTTATTATATAAAAAATAACAGGTAAACATATCGCTTTCAATGTCATATTTAAGCTCTGACATTGAGTGCCATATATCCACCTGCTATTTTTTAATATTTTCCTTCTATATAATGATGTTGGAACATCCCCCTACTGATACAAGCTTGTTTCTCACCACCTATAGAGGCGGGAGTCATCTCCCAGCTGATATTATCTCATTTTCAGAATCGGACTGATCTTCTTGTAGATCAGAAGTACTACAGCGGATACCATTGCACCTTTCAAAAGGTTAAATGGTGCTACTGCAAATACGACAAATGTAAGTAAATTCGTAATATGACCATTTACTGCTGTTCCCATTCCTACCAACGCATCGATTGGCATGCTAAATGCTTTTGCATAAGCCGGGAGTAATACATATGCATTTAAAAAGCAACCGATAAATGCCATAAATACAGTTCCTGCTGCCATTCCGATCATTGCACTTTTTCTGGAGTGTTTTGCTTTATAGATCCATGCTGCCGGAAGGATAAAGGCACAGCCAATTGCAAAGTTGGCAATATCACCGACACCTGCTGTAGATGTTCCACTGATCAGAAGATGTAATACGATTTTAATAAGTTCGATCATTGCTCCTGCTGCCGGTCCCATTGCAAAGCAGCCGATCAGTGCCGGAACTTCGCTGAAATCAATCTTGTAAAATGCCGGTGCAAATGGAAGCGGTATTTCAAATGCCATTAAAATAACTGCAATTGCCCCCAGCATTCCCACCTGGGTAATGAATCTTACTTTTGACATACCTGCTGTGTTTGACTTGTTCTGTGTTGCTACATTTGTACTCATTTCTTTCTCTCCTAGTATAATAATGATGTAGTCAATCAAGACTACTTGGTTAATAAGTTTCTATAAATCAGATAACAGAAGAAGGGATTCTTCCTTCATCAGATGTTATCCATAATAATGATCATGTCTGACGGTTCCTGATAGACACTAGATAAAACATAAGGTATCATCTCTTAGGATAGGACAAAGAATGTATTTCTCCTTGGGACACTGATTATCAGTGGATACCTGTAATTAAGTCAATTAGTCCATTCGACAGGGTTTTATGTTTTAGCTGGTTGGGAGCCGGAAGGCCATACCCGAATAACGCGCTAGGTTGTGTACCTGCCAGATTGGAAATGGATTCCTATCAGAAAGGAGCTATTGCTCATGTCAAACAAAGTTTTCTTTAATCTCGATGATTTATTCATCTCTGTTGGTATTGATATCGGTGCTGATTTCTCATGGATGTCTATAGCACTTCCAAACCAACAATTCGTAGGAAAACCTTACAAAATCCTACATAACAGTATTGATTCCCTTACAACCGCTGTTTCTAAAATAAAAGAAGCAGAAGAGTTGTATTCTTTGGAAAGTCACATTTTCCTCGAATCCACGGGAATTTATCATTACCCACTCTTCTGCTATCTTCGTGATAAGGGTTTTAACTGCTCGGTTATTAATCCTATCATCACTAAGAATAGCACAAACATCAACATACGAAAAGTACATAATGATCGTTTTGATTCTAAAAAAGCTGCTTTGGTTGGTTTGAAACCTGATTTAAAGGTTTCACTTATGCCTTCAGATCTTGCTCTAAACTGCCGTAACCTATGCCGTGAATACTACGATTTAATGGATAATCGCAGTGCCTATGTGAATAAGCTTCAGGGTGAATTACGCATGGTGTTTCCACAGTATCTTGACATCTTTTCCAAGGTTACTATCAACACTTCTCTTACATTATTGGAGACTTATACCTCTCCATCAGCTTTTCTTAAAGCAGACAAGCAAGAGATTATTGATATCATCAAATCAACAGCTCGCTTTGGACTTACATATGCTCAAAATAAGTATAATGCCATAATTCAGGCGGCAACTGATGCAAATCAGTTTGGTTACATCATAGACAGCAACATCAAGCGTATTCGCCTTTATATCAGCTTCATACGTAAATATGATGAAGAAATCAACAACATTCTTGAATCGCTCCATGAGCTTGTTGATGCTAATGAAGATGCCGACTTTGTCAAGCAGATTCATTTGATTGAAACATTTAAAGGTGCCGGTTTCTTGTCTGCTGTATCCATCATGGGTGAGATTGGTGACTTTTCAGCATTTTCAAAACCAAAACAACTTTTCGCTTATTTCGGTCTTGATCCGGCAGTAAAACAATCCGGAAAATTTGAAGGTACCAAGGTTCAAATGTCTAAGCGTGGTTCTGCCATAGCTAGACGTGTGATTCACACGTTAACCTTACAAAGCATCAGTATCTCCCGTAATGGAGAAGCTAAAAATCCAGTTCTTCGTGAGTACTACCTCAAGAAATGTGACTCAAAACCAAAGCTCGTAGCAATGGGAGCTGTTTCACATAAGGTATGCAATATGATATTTGCAATACTCAGAGACAACAAACCATTTAAAATCATTGCTCCTCAGGAGCATATCAAACAATACAATGCTGCTAAATGCGACATAGCTGCATAAAATACTATGAACCCAATGATTCAATATCTTTCAAAAAATGATATTTTCACCAAGGGGGAAGTTTGCCCTTTTTTAGTCAGAAAACAAAATAATTTTTTTCTCATTTAACTATTGACATTTATTAGCTGGACTTTNTAAAATACTATGAACCCAATGATTCAATATCTTTCAAAAAATGATATTTTCACCAAGGGGGAAGTTTGCCCTTTTTTAGTCAGAAAACAAAATAATTTTTTTCTCATTTAACTATTGACATTTATTAGCTGGACTTTTTATCTGCGGTGTGTCTGAGCTGTGCAAATGAAAACCTCAGGCACCGCCCTCTTTTATTTTAAGTAAGAAAGAATACTTCTTTTGGAACTATGCTTCTTTAGAATGTATCACTAAAAAAGATCCACCGAACCTTTTTGTCGTATGCTTGACAACACAAAATCCCCCGACGCTTACGCTTCGGGGGACTGACATACATTCACCATAATTCTTCTCTCATCCAGACTTTACTGTCGGTTCCGGAATCTCACCAGATCAGCCACTGCATACACTTACACAGCGGGTCGCGGACTTTACCGCCGGTTGGGAATTACACCCTGCCCCGAAGAATCTCTCTTATCTGTATTTGATTATAATCCTCTGATTAGTCCTTTTCAAGGCTTTTTTCAAAAATCTTTTTACTGGAAGGACATCATCAGATCGTCCTGATGCACTGTTTCACCTGGTTTTACATAAATCTTGTCTACAACACCTTCGATCGTAGATACAACAATTGTCTCCATCTTCATAGCTTCCAGAGTAAGAAGCGGTGTATTGACTTTGACCGTATCTCCCTCTTTGACAAGGACATTTCCTACGATACCTGGGATATTTGCTCCAAGCTGTTTCGGATTGGACTTGCTTGCCTTAAGCTTACGATCTGTCTTGATCTCCAGTTTCTTATCCAGAATCTTGACGTTACGGATAGATCCATTTACCTGGAACATCAATGTACGGTATCCTTCCTCGTCCGGCTCGCTTGCTTCCAGATATTTGATCAGAAGTTCCTTTCCTTCGCCAATCTTCAAGTAAGTCTCCTCACCCTTTCTAAGGCCATAGAAGTATACGTGACTTTCCAATCTTGTAACGTCATTGTAAATCTCAAAGTGTTCGCAATAGTCCTCATATACCTTCGGATACAGTGCATAGCTGACTGCTTTCTTGCACATATCTGCTTCTGAGCGATCCTCATAATGATATTTCTCGCACAGATCCTTCTTAATCTGATCCAGATCAACTGCCGGGAGAAGTGCACCTGGACGTTCTGTCAGTGGTTTAATATCTTTCAGGACAATCTTCTGCAGCTCCTTCGGGAATCCACCATACGGCTGTCCCATCATACCCTGGAAATAAGATACGACGGAATCCGGATAGGATAATCCGGCACCTTCTGTCAGAATATTATCTTTTGTCAGGCCATTCTTGTACATAAAGATAGCCAGATCACCGACTGCCTTGGAAGTTGGAGTTACTTTTACGATGTTTCCAAGCAGATCATTGGCGTCTTTGTAAAGTCCCTTGATTGCTTCAAAATCATCCGGTGACCCCATACTTGTTACCTGTGCAAGCAAGTTGGAGTACTGTCCTCCCGGAATCTCATATTTGTAAATCTCTGTGTTTGGAGATTTCATATCACTTTCAAATGGTGCATATACTTCACGCACACGGCTGTAGTAGTGACTTAATTCTGTCAGTTCCTCCGGCTTCAGGCCTGTGTCACGTCTTGTTCCACGAAGTGCCTCTGCTACTGCGTTCATAGACGGCTGACTGGTCAGTGATGACATAGACTCAATTGCCAGGTCAACAATATCTACGCCGGCTTCTGCCGCCATCATAACAGTACTTACACCATTTCCCGTGGAATCGTGTGTATGCAAATGTAGTGGTACATGAAGTTCTCTCTTCAGTGTGCTGATCAGTTCTTTTGCTGCCAGCGGCTTCAGAAGTCCTGCCATATCCTTGATTGCAATAGAATGGCATCCTAAAGACTCCAGTTCTTTCGCCATCTTCACATAATAATCTAATGTATACTTTGTCTCGTTCGGACTTGTAATATCTCCTGTGTAGCAGATTGCACCTTCAACGATCTTTCCAGTCTTAAGTGCCTCCTCGATTGGCAGTTTCATAGTCTCGATCCAGTTCAGACTGTCAAAAATACGGAATACATCGATTCCATTCTCTGCTGAGATCTGAATGAACTCTTTTACAAGGTTGTCCGGATAGTTGCTGTATCCAACGGCATTGGACGCACGAAGCAACATCTGGATCAATGTATTCGGCATACGCTCTCTTAAAGTTGTAAGACGTTTCCACGGTGACTCCTTCAGGAATCGGTACGCTGTATCAAATGTAGCACCTCCCCATGCCTCTACTGAAAATGCGTTCTGCATAAATGCATTTGTCGCATAAGCGGCACCGCACAGATCTTTGCTACGCATACGTGTTGCCACCAGTGACTGCTGCGCATCACGCATACTTGTATCTGTAACATAAAGCTTTTCTTCTTTTAAAATCTTCTGCATGTAGCCTTCTGCACCAAGTTTTAAAAATTCATCTCTTGCACCATAGACCGGTTTATCATGGTCAAATGTCGGCAGAATACGGTTATCGAACTGTTTCTTCTTACCCATGTCAGAATTGATGATACGATCACCGATAAACTCAATGATCTTAGTCGCACGGTTCAGGCTGTGTGTCAGGCGGAATAACTCCGGTGTCTCCTCGATAAATGTTGTGTAACACTGACCGGACTGGAATGTCGGGTGGTTCAGCACATTGATCAGGAACGGAATATTTGTCTTAACTCCACGGATACGCATCTCCTGAAGGGCACGCTCGGATTTTCTCACTGCGCCTGCAAAGGTACGGTCATGAGAAATAATCTTTACAAGCAGACTGTCATAGTGTGGTGATACAACGGCTCCGACATATGCACAGCCACCGTCCAGACGGATACCATTACCGGAACCGGAACGATATACTGTCATCTCACCTGTATCCGGCAGGAAGTTATTTGCCGGATCTTCAGAAGTAACACGAGTCTGAATAGAATATCCGTTACATGTAACATCTTCCTGTGATTTAATATGTATCTCCTCTGAATCAAGAGCATATCCTTCTGCAACCAGGATCTGAGCCTGCACGATATCAATTCCTGTCACCATCTCACTGACTGTATGCTCTACCTGAATACGAGGGTTCATTTCAATAAAGTATGGATTGTTATCTCTGTCTACCAGAAACTCCAGTGTTCCTGCATTAACATATCCAACATTTTTACAAAGACGGATTGCTGCATCAAAAATCTTCTCTCTTGTCTCGTCTGGAATGGTAAATGCCGGCGCATACTCTACGACCTTCTGATGACGTCTCTGCACAGAAC
Source organism: Dorea sp. Marseille-P4042 (assembly GCF_900290215.1). Taxonomy (NCBI): domain Bacteria; kingdom Bacillati; phylum Bacillota; class Clostridia; order Lachnospirales; family Lachnospiraceae; genus Dorea; species Dorea sp. Marseille-P4042. The sequence continues at coordinate 1,042,735 of NZ_OLMI01000002.1, forward strand.
AGTCACGGTCGAACAGATGCACAACATTGCCGTAATTATCTCCGATTACCTGAACCTCAATATGCTTTGGTCCTTTCAGATACTTCTCAACGAAGATCATATCATCACCGAAAGCTTTTTTAGATTCGTTTCTCGCTTCGTTGAATTCTTTTTCCAGATCAGCCGGATCATTGACAATACGCATACCGCGTCCGCCACCACCGTTGGAAGCTTTCAGCATAATCGGATATCCGACCATGTCTGCAATCTTCGCTGCCTCTTCATAAGACTTCATCGCGTGATCTACTCCAGGAATGATTGGTACATCTGCTGCAATGGCAATCTGTTTGGAAGAAATCTTATCTCCCATTGCTCTCATAATATCACTGGAAGGTCCAATAAATGTAATGCCATTCTGTTCACATGCATCTACAAACTCCGGATTCTCTGACAGGAACCCATATCCAGGATGGATTGCATCTACGCCTGCATTCAGTGCGATCTTAATAATTGTATCAATATCAAGATATGCATCGATTGGTCCTTTATCAGGATTCAGGGGATAGGATTCGTCTGCTTTGGAACGGAAAAGAGCGTATCTGTCTTCCTTAGAATAAATGCTGACTGTCACAATTCCGAGCTCATTGAGCGCGCGGAATACTCGAATGGCGATTTCCCCACGGTTCGCCACCAGAACTTTCTTGAACTGTTTCATTGTCTTCTTCCTCTCTTTTTTTATTGGTTTGCAATTAGCCTTTTTCTCTCTAATCCCACGGGCAATTACAAATTGACCGAAAAGTCGCATGATAGTTCATCTGCCCCACACGGATTACATGCACTTTTGATTTAGTTTACAGGATTTTTCTGAGAAATGCAAGATAAAAATATGACAACTTCATTTTTTGACGATAGTTAAGAAAATAACAATGAAATTTGCAAGATTTTGAATTATAAAATTCATTTTAGCCTCTTTTTTCCCTTTTTTCTTGTCTATAACAGATAAAAATTGCATCAAAACTTTTCTTTTCCATGATTCACACTTTTTTAACAATCTAAACACAAATCGAAAACATTTTTTCATTATTATATAGACATCAGCAAGAGAGATGCTGAGATATAAATAACAATTTTCTTTTTCATACTTTTTCCTTTGAGAGTCTTCCGGTGGGAGGGCTCTTTTTATTTTGGAAATTTAATTTATTCTTCTGACATTGACGCCCCTGTTTTTTCCCTGCCACTTATAAATCATGAGATAAACCTTATAGTCGAGTTCGTCTTGTGCGGTGACGAATGGCTCTTCTCTTAGTACCTCGGATTTGATTCCCTGCTGATAAAGTTCTGCCTGCTCTTTTTTTGCCTGACTGATAAGTTTCTGATGTCTTTCATCAGCTTCTTTTCCGAAACTCCGGTTTGGATAGTTTGCGGCTTCTTGTTTGAGTTTTTCTGTCAGAAGTTCTATGAAGCGTACATGTTTTGTCTGATGTAATTTTACGGCTATGTAACGACTCATTCTCATACCATGATGTTTCCGGTAATATTTTAATAACTTTATCATGCTTTTATCGTCTGCTTCTTCTGCGAATTCTTCCATGACTGTGATTGCCTCTTCTGACGGCTGCCACGGATTATCTTTTGGTACAATATATTGATCCGGCACTGCCGGGTAACAGCAGTAATTGAGTGGCGGGAACTGTTCTAACATTGCCAGTTTCTGTTCTGTCGGTGTGCAGAATTCCGGTCATTCGCGCACCGTGAAATACAAGAAAACTTTCCACTGCATCGTTCATCATATAAACCAGTTTATACTCTGGCAGAAGTAATTCGAACTGATCTTGTTCCAAAAGTTCTTCCAGCATCTCCAAAGCTCTCTCCTGACTAATCTGGTACGCCTGATTTTCCACATTTTCTTTATTCTTTTGCTCTGCTTTCCACACATTTTCTGTGTTTTTCTCCGTTTCCAATTATCTCTCGCTCTCCTTCATTGGCATCTTCCATCACAACTTTCGTTTCTCTGATCATGCCTTCCGGCAGTTCCTGATACTCCACCCTCAAGACTGCCTGTGCCCAGTTCAGACTGATCTGAGGCTGTTTATTTTTCTCACGTCCGGCTCTCTCGATTTCTTCCAGAAGTTCTTTTAACACTTCTTTGGTCAGATAGCCGCCTCGCCAGTGAAAGGTCAGCACGCGTCCTTTCTTCGCTGCCTGAAGCGACCGCTTGTATACATCTTCTATCTTTGTAAATGACAGTTTCTTTTCTTTATAATAGAAGTGTCCGCCCTCGTTGCATGCTGGAGCCGGATACAACAGTGGTTCGTGATCCCGGAAAATGTTTTTATCATCCAGGTTAAAATAATCGTACCTGAAATCCATCTGTTCTGCTTTTCCGGCTTTGTTCTTTCCCGATGTGTTGCGTGGAGTTTTGTTTTCCGGTTTCTGATTTTCTTTTTTCTCATAATTGCCAAGCGTATTGTCAAATGTTACGTCCAGGTGATAATACTGTCCGTCAATCTTTACGATATTCCATGTATGACGGTACTTAATCCCTTTTTCCGGATTATTTCCACACACTGCGATCATACACCAGATTCCAAGGACATCACACAATACCTTCACGGATTTTGCAATTCCTTCACATACGCCTACCCCATGCCCTAAAGGTCCGATAATCTCATGGGAATAAGGTTTTTTCAGCTTATCATAATGTATACTTTCACATAAAAAGTCGTGTATATATTTTTCCTTGCCCCACTGGGAAAATGTTTTCGCTTCTCTTGTGATTTTCTCTACTCGGGCTGTCATGGCTTTCTGATGTTCTTTTATCTTTGCTTTTTCAAATAAATATTCCGGCACAAAAATCAGATTGGGAGAATCGTTGTAATATTTATACTTATAGCCTGTTGCCCAGAAAATTTCCGGATGATCCAGCCGGAGCTTGAAAAAGACATTATAAAGTGCCTCACCCTCCAGTCTTGGAATCTGAATCTCTTCATCTATATTTAAAAATCCCTGATACAAGGCATGATAAACTGCCTGTTCTATTTTATTCATCCTATTATAATAGTACTGTTCCATGTAATTTCCCGTAATCCTTTTCTATCATTTCAAGTTTTTGTCACTAATAATGATTGCGAGTTTTCTGTCACACGCAAATTCAAGTCGAACATTGCAATTAGAGTATAGCATATATTATGAATATTTTCGTGTTTCTTTGAAGCATACATTGACATTCCATATCAGACTTTTTATACTGGGAAATGTAAATTTCAAAGAAGAGCTTATGTAATAGGCTGTGAGAAGTTTTCAGAAAGTAGGAATCCAATATGAACTGTAATGATTCTATGATAAATAATTCTATTCTCAAGAAGAGGGATGATCCTGGCAGAAATTTCCAAATCCTTGCCATTTCAAACCGACATCTCTGCAATCAACCTTTTGAAGACCAGATTAAACGGGTCTGCGAATGGCACCCGGACGCTCTCATTCTTAGAGAAAAGGATTTGCCAGAAGACGAATACAAAGCATTAGCAAAAAGTATTCTGGATATCTGTAAAGCTTACGATGTTCCATGTATCTTACATACTTACTGGAAAGCAGCGCTGGAACTCGGACATGATGCCATTCATTTGCCACTGCCTCTGTTACGGGAGTTGTCTGCCGAGTCGCAGAAGCATTTACAAAGTCAGGATTCGACAATCTCGCAGAGTTTTCATGTTACGGACTTCCATAAAATCGGCACATCTGTTCATTCTGTCGAGGATGCCATGGAAGCAGAACAGCTCGGTGCGACCTATGTGACAGCCGGACACATTTTCACAACAGATTGTAAGAAAGGCCTGCCGCCACGTGGACTTGATTTTTTGAAAAATGTCTGTGATGCAGTCACGATTCCTGTCTACGGAATCGGCGGAATAAAATTTGACCCGCAGCAATGGAACAGCCTGAAAAAACAAGGTGCCTGCGGCGGGTGTATTATGTCAGGAATGATGCAGCTTTAAAACTGCATCTTTTTTATTGTCTTCTGCAATTCATTATTGCACATATGGATTATACAGAAAGAACGCTCCGGAAAAAGCCAGCGCCAGATATATCATTGGTTCCCATTTTCTTCCATCAGCCTCTATTGGATTTTCCACATGTCCATCACCTTTTTCTTTCTGTTTTCCACAAACTAACACATAAATACCTCTCCAGATCAGATATCCTGCGCACGCGCCGATCGTATTTGCAAGCAGATCATCAATATCTGTTGCACGCGCGTTAAATATCTGAGAAATTTCAATTGTTAACGACAGTAAAAATCCTGTGACTGTGACATTTGTTATATTTCTGCATTGCTTCCATATACATGGTATCAACAGCCCAAGCGGCAGAAACATGATTATATTTAACACAAACCCCATGCCCAATCCTGCCAGTGGATTCCAGTTATATCCACCACTGATGGCACCTTTAAGTCTTACAATGTCTGCCAACAGGCCAATCCCTGTCACTTTAAATACCGCCCACAGATAAACGAGCATTACATAAACTCCAAAATAATATTTTGCAGGCACACGTCTGGAATTTTGCTTTGCTTTGATTTCCATTAGTCCCTGATATATCAGACACGGCAGCAGCAGCGTAAGAAGCAGATAACCACTGTACATAAAATCCTCAACTATATAAATATATAAAATCCTCACATAATCCATAACATTTTCTCTCCTTTTTCCAGCCTTTATCTTCACACCTGATATATTAGAATACATTTCTTAACAACTTCTTTAGAATATTCTTAATATTCTCTGTAGCTTTAACCCATGCCTGTATCATGCAGTCCGATAACATCAACATTTCTTTCAATTTGTTTCTTGAATTATCAGACAAATGCATCTATCATAATCATATAAATATGATGCCAGGGTCAAAAGGTCTTTCATCCACATGAACTTGCTCATAAGTGGATGAAAGACCTTGGGACGCGCCCCAATATGAGCCTAAAAGTGGGATGACAATCCCACGATATGCGAATAATTGGGAGGATTATGGGAGTGCAAAGCACGGAACAATCCGTAGGCATCGTACTTGCAGTCCAGCAAACCAGAGCTGTATTTGGGGGACCAATTACAAATTTAAAAATGAATTCAATTATATAGGAGGGCTTTTCTTATGACACAGGCTGAAATCAAACAACTGATTCAGAAACAGCGGACTTTTTTTCATTCCGATGCTACGCTTGATGTAGAATATCGTATACATGCACTTCAAAAATTAAAAGCATGCATCTTAAAATATGAAAATGAAATGAATATCGCAATCCGTGCAGATTTGGGAAAATGTGCTTTTGAAAGCTACATGTGCGAGACTGGTCTCGTCTTAAGCGAACTGACTTACATGCTGAAACATACACGCAAATTTTCGAAAAAGCGCACAGTCAGGACCCCGCTGGCACAGTTTCACTCCAGGAGCTATCAAAAACCGTCCCCGTATGGTGTCACACTGATTATGAGTCCATGGAATTATCCGTTCATGCTCACCATAGAGCCGTTGATCGATGCGCTGGCAGCTGGAAATACCGCAATCCTGAAGCCAAGTGCCTATTCTGCACATACTACTGCTCTGATCAGCCGTATGATCCAGGAATGCTTCGATGAAAAATATGTGGCCGTTGTCACAGGTGGGCGCGAGGAAAATAATTTCTTGCTAAATGAACATTTTGACTACATCTTCTTTACCGGAAGCCAGGAAGTAGGGAAGGAAGTGATGCGGCATGCTTCCAACCATCTGACTCCAATCACCCTTGAGCTCGGTGGTAAAAGCCCTTGCATCGTTCATAAAAGTGCCGATATCAAACTTGCTGCTAAACGTATTGTTTTTGGTAAATTTTTAAATTGTGGGCAGACATGTGTTGCTCCTGATTACATTTACTGCGACCGCACAGTCAAAGATAAACTTATAAAAGAATTGAAAAAACAGATTCAAAAACAATATAGTAAACAGCCTCTGGCACATAAAGAATATGGCAAAATTATCAATTTAAAACATTTTGACCGGCTGCTTGGACTAATTGATTACGACAAAGTGGTCTATGGCGGCACTTTCGACCATCACACTTTACAGATCGAGCCAACAATCATGGACAACGTCACCTTTGCGGACGCTGTCATGCAGGAAGAAATCTTCGGACCCGTTCTTCCAATCCTGACTTACGATTCTATCAGCGAAGCCGTGAATAATATCCGTGCCATGTCCCATCCGCTTGCACTTTATATTTTCGCAGGAGATACACATGTAGCGGAAAATGTAATTGCAAGAATCGGGTTCGGCGGAGGCTGCATTAACGATACACTGATTCACCTTGCCACAAGCGAAATGCCTTTCGGCGGATTTGGCGAAAGCGGCATGGGCAGTTACCACGGAAAGACCGGATTTGATACATTTACACATTACAAAAGTATTGTGGATAAGAAGACCTGGCTGGATCTTCCAATACGATATCAGCCTTACAAGAAGATAAATAATAAGTTGTTACATATGTTTCTAAAATAAATGCTATCTAAAAACAACAGACCAGTTTACAGTTCTCCCATAAATCCACAAACTGGCCTGTTGTTTTTTATCAGAATTGGACCTTTATATCAAGCCATGAGTGTTGTACAGTAGGTTCAATCGAAAGATAAGTAATCATATAAGGAAAGAGGTTTTTACTATGAATTCAAATTTGAAAAAAATTGTGATGACAGCACTTTTTGCTGCACTTGCATGTGTTGCCACCATGTCTATCCGTATTCCAACACCTGGAACAGGCGGATATATACATCCAGGTGATGCAATCGTAATCCTGTCAGGAGTTGTTCTTGGACCAAGTTATGGACTGTTGGCAGCCGGTATCGGTTCCGCAATGTCAGACCTCCTTGGTGGATATTTTGTATACGTTCCGATTACATTTGTAATCAAAGGACTGATTGCTCTGTTTTCAGGACTTGTTTACCAGAAAATTGCAAAAGATTCCAAATCACGTTATGTAGCAGTGCTTCTCGGTGGCGTGATTGATATCGTACTGGTAGCCGGTGGATATTTTATCTGTGAATTTTTCCTTTATGGATCATCTGCAGCAGCAAGTATTCCGGCCAATATTATTCAGGGAGTCGGTGGACTGATTATCTCCTTCGTACTGTACCCGGTATTAATGGCAATTCCAGATGTAAAACAGCTCACATATAAGACAAAATAAACTATGAGAAACACGCTTCGCGAGTTTCTCAAGTTATCGCGGCAGTCGCCAAGGTCTCGTGCAAGCACGGACTTTGGCTCGTTGCTCGCGTAAATCAATTGGGGACGTAGTAAACTTTAAAAGTACTACGTCCCCATCATTCATTATCGGTGTCCCTTTTAGAACACTTTCGTTCTCTGACCTCCGCTTAAATCTGTGACATCGCGTTCCAGTCCGAGATCCAGAAGTCCAAGTGCTCTTGCTACCTCTTCTACTTTTGCATCGATGGGGTAGAAATCATGTAAAGTCAGCTCATCCTGAATCGTTCCCAGTTCTTCCATCAACTGCTCCATCTGCTCTGAATCTGTGTCTCCAAGCTGGTCACAGATTTCATTCATGCGCTGCTCTTTTTGAAGAAGTGGATCAAATGCTGACTTTAATACGCCGCCGATTGTCATTCCCTTTTCCAGTACTGCATGCTGATCCAGATATCCTGCATGGACATTCTTTGACCATTCTACTTTTCCTTCATCCGGCATCAGCTTTCCAGTCACAATATTCATAAATGTGGACTTTCCTTCACCGTTAGCTCCTACAAGTCCGATATGTTCCCCTTTTAAAAAACGGAATGAAACATCTGAGAAAATTGCCCTGTCACCAAAGCCATGAGTAAGATGTTAAACATTTAAAATACTCATTTTTACTTTCTCCTTTATCTGCAAAAATTGTTCATTTTATTACGATTAAAAATCATCTCAATAATTGTTCATTTTATTACGATTAAAAATCATCTCAATAATTGTTCATTTTATTACTGATTGAAAATCACCTCAAGGATTGTACCTCCCGACGGATTGGACTTAACTGTAATACTGCCATCATGCACTCTCACGATCTCATGGACCAGTGCAAGTCCCAGTCCTACACCGCCAAGCTTTCGGCTTCTGGACTTATCCACGCGAAAGAATGGTTCAAATACACGCTCCCTGAGCTCTTTCGGGATTCCACTTCCTGTATCCGCTACTGACAGGCAAATGTGTTTTTGCTCCTTATATGCAGTTACTGTAACCTGTCCACCTGAATGATTATATTTTATAGCATTTTCAACAAGATTATATACCAGCCTGTAAATAAGAATATCACTTCCAACCATCGTTATATCCTTACATTTCCCAATAAGTTTTATATTCTTTTCCTGTGCAAGAGGTTCCAAATCCTCCAACACCTCATCAACAAGGTCATCCATGATAATTTGTTCATCCCGGCCTACCGTCTGAAGCTCACTCATATCGAGAAGTGTCTTTACCATCTTGCCAAGCCTGTCATTTTGTTCCGTCACCATCTTTATCATCTGTAAGGTGTCTGCATCACTGCCTGGATGCTGGGTGGAGTGATATAGGTCAAGCTGTACCTGCATTAAAGATAATGGGGTGCGAAGCTCATGTGCTGCATTTGCAGTAAATTGTCTCTGTACCTCAAATGCATCCTGAAGGCGTTCAAGCATCTTGTTATATGAAACACTAAGCTGATTCAGTTCTTTAATCTTGCTTTCTTCGATTCGCGAGTCTGCCAGATTTTGTATCTGCACCTCTTCTATTTTATCAGAAAACTCACGGAGTGGTTTGAGTGCGTGTCCACTTATAAAATATGTAGCTACCCCGCCAAGAATCGCCAATAAAGCTGAAATTACCAAACTGTTTTTTCTGTAGTCTTCCTTATTATTGTACACTTGAACAGAAAAATCATTTGCGAACTCATCCCACTTATCCTCTGGTATGCTAATATATATTTCTTCTGAATCATTTCCACTATTGTCTGCACTATCATCGCCCTGCGCATTAACAGCCTTCTGCAAAGAATCTATATAATACACACCATTTTTATAGACAAACATCGTCAGACACCCACATATGATTGCAATACACAATGTAGTGATACAGGTAAGTCTCCACTGCAGTGACATCTTTTTCATCGATCGGACTCCTCTCGTATTTTATACCCTTCTCCCACCTTGTTCATGATTACATCATGTCCAAGCACTGCTTTAAGCTTTCTTCTTAGTGAAGACATATGTACTCGGATAGCTCCACTAAAGCTATCCACGGAGGCATCCCAGACATGCTCCATCAATTCCTCCTGGCTTACCGGTCTGCCCAGATTAAGAAGCAGATATTCCAAAATACCTTTTTCTTTTCTTGTCAGGGAAATCTTTATTTCCTTTGCATATGCCTCACGCTTTATCGTGTCAAACTTAATATCGCCGCTTTCCAGGCATACATCCTTTTGTACAAATTTCCTTCTTGTCAGACTTCTGATACGAGCCTCAAGCTCCTGTAGATGGAACGGCTTTTCCATATAATCATTCGCACCAGCATCCAGCCCTTCGACCTTATCTGCAATCTGCCCTCTTGCCGATAATATAAGAACCTTTGTCTCCTCATTGCTCTGTCTTAGTTCCTTTAGGATTTCCATCCCATCCATGCCTGGCAGATTCAGATCCAGAACAACCAAATCATAATTCTCTGTCAGAATGCATTCCAGCGCTTCTTCCCCATCATAACAAGTATCCACCTCATACCCGGCATCATACAGACTTTTCGCAATTGCATCACATATTTGTTTTTCATCTTCAACTATTAATAATCTCAAAATCATTCCACCTTCTTCTTAACGAAAATTTCACACCAACTATTGTATAATACTGAAGTCAGCTGGTCAACAAATACAACAAACGAAAGGAGTAACAAAATCTTGAAGTGCAGAAAAATATCTCAATTTGTAATGCTCATCACGGGTATCTCTATGATTTGCTATGGTGCGTTCAGAGGTGAAGGAGACGTCGTACTTGGCAAAGCAATAAAATTATGTCTGGAGTGTGTCGGAATTGGATAAAAAAACGAAATTACTATCAAAAAGAGTTGCCAAAATACGCGGATGGATACAGGCAGTTGCCACATTACTTACCAATATTCATATTTCCAATTTATTTAAGGGTAAAATATATCAAGGCAAAATCAAAACTGTATGTGTGCCGGGATTAAACTGCTATTCCTGTCCTGCTGCGACAGGATCCTGCCCCATTGGAGCCTTTCAGGCGGTTATCGGATCCTCCAGATTTAAATTTTCATACTACATAACCGGTTTTTTCATTCTGCTCGGTGTGACACTCGGAAGATTTATCTGTGGTTTTTTATGCCCGTTTGGCTGGTTTCAGGATTTACTTCATAAAATCCCCGGAAAAAAATTTTCCACAGCCCGTCTGAAACCGCTAAGATACCTGAAATATATAATCCTCATTGTTTTCGTTATTCTTCTGCCATTGTTTGTAACGAACTCTATAGGGATGGGGGATCCATTCTTCTGTAAATACATTTGCCCACAAGGTGTTTTGGAAGGAGCCATACCACTGTCACTTGGAAATACTGCTATAAGGTCTGCACTTGGAACACTTTTTTCTTTTAAATGCTTTATTTTAATTACAGTTGTTGTGCTGAGTATTTTGTTTTACAGACCGTTCTGTAAATGGATCTGTCCTCTTGGAGCGATCTATTCATTATTTAATAAGATCAGCTTTCTTAATATTAAGGTTGAAGGCAGCAAATGTGTCGGATGCAATCTATGTTCAAAGGCATGTAAAATGGATATTGATGTGTGCAAGACTCCAAATCATCCAGAATGTATACGATGCGGGGCTTGCATCAAGGCTTGTCCAAAAGATGCGATTCAATATCAGTTTCTGGGAAAAACATGCCCCAAAAAAGAACAGCAGCAGTCAACCATAACCAACCGGTAACTATTCATTTTATTACTATTATTTTAAGGAGCAATTATTTATGAAAACAAAAAGAACATTTCTCTCTATTTTAACACTTTGCATAGCATTATTATTTACAGCATGTAGCGGGAAAGGAACTGCAGGCACAGAATCTTCGAATACCAAGACTGAATCCGGCTCAGAATCTGCAGACGATTCCAACTCTAAACTGAATGATTTATATCAGCAGGAAAATCAGATCTTCGCAGATCACAAAGATGTATGGGACAAAGCATTTGGCATGATGAATAAAAGTGATGCGGATCCAAATGGAAATTATGCGGACTCTCTGGCTGCCACTATTGAATCAAACAAGGAGTCTTTTACAGATGACGAGCTGAAAACACTGACCGCTGATATTGAAACTATCCGAAAAATCGAGGAACAGATTGCTGAGATTGAAAAGAAAAATACAGGATCTGATAACACCGATCAGAAAAACAGTTCCAAAGGCGCATCTCCTTTCAAGAATTTCTCTGGTCAGGATTATGATGGAAATTCTGTTGATGAAAGCCTGTTTTCCAAAAATGCAGTAACTGTCATCAATTTCTGGTTCACCGGCTGCAAACCTTGTGTTGCCGAATTATCTAAACTTAACGAATTAAACGATGCAATCAAATCAATGGGTGGAGAAGTTGTAGGTATCAACACAGAAACCTTCGACGGAAACAAAACTGCTATAAAAGAAGCAAAGACTATTCTCGAAAAGCAGGGTGCTAAATATCGCAATCTTTCCATTGACTCTTCTTCAGATGCAGGGAAATATGCGTCCGATATTATGGCATTTCCTACAACAATACTGGTCGATAGAAATGGTAATATTGTAGGTGATCCGATGCTCGGCGGAATTGATAATCAAGACAACTATGATACTTTGATGAAACAGATTCAGTCTGTAATTGATGCAGACAGCACAAACAAATAATTCCATTCAAAGACAGGATAAAACTACAGTTGTTTTATCCTGTCTTTGATTAAAAAACCCCAGAAACACAAAGTTCCTGGGGTTTGATTTGCATTCTGTTGTTCCAAACAATTAACGTTTACGTAACCGAAAACAGCGGAAAAATCGAGCATATTTCAGACACAGCTGCTGTGCCTTTTCTGCAGTGAGATTATTTTCTTCCACATCCTCCGTATCAAAACTGATGAATTGCATTTCTACCAACATCAATTAGATCTACAATTTCTCTCCGTTCAGGCATAGAACAAATTGCACCTTTTTTTGTTGTAACTAGAGCCGCACCTGCATTCGCAAAGATAAGCATTTCTCTCAAATGATCCTCTGTCAAGTTGTTAATATCGTGTTCCAAAATATATGCCAAGGAACACCCGCAAAAAGTATCTCCCGCTCCTGTTGTTTCTATCGCTGATACCTGAAATCCTTTTTCTTCTATCCTAAAGTCTTTATAGTAAGCTCTACTCCCCTTTTTCCCCATAGTAAGAAGAATCAATGGTATCTCATATTTATTCTGTAAATATAAGACTCCTTGGTCATAATCCTCTATTCCTGTAATAAACTGAATCTCATTATCGGATATCTTTAGAATGTCACATTGCTCAAATCCATATTCCATCTGCTTTTTTGCCTCTTCCAAGGATTCCCAAAGAGGCTCCCTCAAGTTCGGATCAAAAGAAATCAGAGATCCATTCTTCTTTGCAGCTTTAACAGCTTTTTTTGTTGCATTCCGAACATTTTCATGTGTCATGGACAAAGTACCAAAATGGAAAATCTTTGTAGACTGAACAAACGTGTCATCTACCTCGTCTTCTGTAAGCATCATATCTGCACCTGGATTCCGATAAAAGGAAAATGCTCTGTCTCCGTCTGGAAATGTATGTACAAATGCAAGCGTTGTGTTCACATTTTTATCTACTTTTAGTTCCTTTGATGAAATTCCCACTCGTTCGATCGTTCCCTTTAGCATCGCACCAAACATATCGTTTCCAACCTTTCCTATAAAGGCTGTTTTTTTCCCCAGCTTTGCCAATATAGCAAGCACATTGCATGGCGCGCCTCCGGGATTGGCTTCAAAAAGCATATTTCCCTGATCACTTGTTCCATTATTCGTAAAATCGACCAGTAATTCTCCTAAAGCAATTACATCATACATTTTTACACCTCCGATACCTCTGTTCCTTCCAACGTGTACATTTCATATTTCACATTCCCCTGTTGATGAATATCAGTGCCTAGGTTGTAAACACAATTGGATATTATATATTCTCCGTCATTTACAAAAACTTCAATTAGATTCGGATCCACATATACATCTATCTGGAATCCGTCTTTTAAATCAGGAGTGGAAAATTCTGTTTGCATTTCCCATGAAGTATCTACCAGCCTACCTCTATCCGTATGGATCTTATTTCCTTTTCTTGTAATTTGATATCCTCCAATATCAACAGTCTCCCCATCCTCTAATGAAAATGATACTCTGTATCCATTTTCATCCGCTTCATCCGGGCTGTTAATCTTTTTGGAAAAAGCATTTCTTATATTAGGATGTACACGAAAATAAATATGATCATTTTTCACCTCAATAACCCTTGGAATGCATTGCATCCCGCTCCATTGTCCGTCAACCGGCTTTGGCATACGTAACCATGCTAACAGGACTCTTCTGCCCGCTTCATCCACAGTAGTCTGAGGCGCATAAAGATCCAGTCCATAATCCAAATATTGATATGTATCTGGCATCTCCATATGGCATGTTTCTTTCTGAAACATGACTTTCATACAGATTGACTGGTCAGAATAAGATTTCCCTCCTTTATTAAAATCCATCGGAGAAAAAATTAAAATCTGTTCTCCATCTGTTTGAAAATAATCAGGGCACTCCCACATCCAGCCGAAACCGTTATCTTTTGTGACAAAATTCATGTATGTCCAATTTTTCTTGTCCGTACTTTTAAAAAACAATAGCTTTCCCTGCTTATTATTAATCGTACTTCCAAGAACCATATACCATCCGTCATCTTCTTTCCAGACTTTGGGATCTCTTGTATGCCGTGCATCTCCGATCTCACTGTTATTAAAAACCGGAATAATAGTTTTTTTATCTTTTATGTTATCAAAATGATATCCATCTTCTGATGTAATCAGCATTTGTGCCGAAACAAACTGTTCGTCTAGAAACAAATTAATATCTTCAGGATTTTCCACTAAATACCTTACACCAGTATAATATAAATATAATTTACCCTCATCTTCAACGGCACTCCCTGAAAAGCAGCCATCTCTATCATCCGTTTTACTGGGAAATACTGCAATTCCCTGATACTCCCAGTTTACCAGATCATCACTCACCACATGAGCCCAATGCATCCTTCCCCATCTAGCTTCATATGGAAAACACTGATAAAATAAATGATATTTACCCTTATAGTAGATGAAACCATTTGGATCATTCATCCAGTGCCTGTTCGCTTTTACATGTATTTTCTGCATACTCTTTCTTCCTCCGGAAATTATATACTTTATTGTTTCAATAACAGCATTTAATAAAAAGACTGGCATCGAACTCTCTGTCAGTCTTTTTGCAATTATCTTTTACCATTGTTTAAGTATTATGTTGTCCCATATCTTAATCTCCCAAAGCAGGTGTCGGTCTGAAAACATTTACGGTTCTATCTAAAATCACTTGTTTTTCATTTCCCGAATCAAGAATCGTATTATTAGTCGCTTCTTGCTCAACCAATACATAAACTACCGACATCTCCCGGATATTATTTAATGATGTCAAAGCGTCTACCTGTGCCGAATAGCAAGAGTCAGATGCATCTTGCAACTCGTTTTCAATATCACAAGTAGCTACGATATGATTATTTGAAATATAGTTCCCTCTTCCAGAAGCAATACGTATAATCACAGGCATTGCATCTAGAGGCTTGATATATCTCCTTTGAATCATTTCTGAAATATGATTTGCAACTATAGAATTATTATTTCCATTTATATACAAAAGACCGTAACTGTCATCCAAACCATTGTCATTATCTAACATCGGTTTCCACGGCTCATTGTCTCTTAAGAAATGATTAGAGGAGATCATATTTTCAGAACAATTATCTTCTAACGAAAGCATTCCAGGGTAAAACGAATGAAACCTATTGTTTGAAATAATCGATTTTGCTACATTTTGAAAACACACACTACTTTTTCCTCTTGGGAAAACATTGTTGTTACTGATCAAAAGACCACCAAAACTTTGCGCCAAGATCGAATGCCCATTATACCCTGCACCGATCAGGTTATCTGTAATTTTAGAAGCCTGTCCCCAACCACGTAGTTCAATACAGTTGCCGCATTCTGCAATAAAATTGTCATGGATTGACAATGCATCTGCATGATAAATAACAACCCCATGTTCTAAGTATACAAATCCCATTCCTGTGATACGAAATGAATCTTGAGCACTTGCTATGTAAATTCCTGTCTTCCCATTAATATATGTATTCTCCGGATCATTTTTTTGGGTGCCATCATCTTCAAAATGTAATCCATCAATACAGAAATTTTCAAATTCAACAGAGCTAATCCTAGGATTTCCATCTCTTTCCACGTAAAATGCAGCTCCGTCTTTCTCCGATGCATTATTACCAGACAGTTCCACCAGAATACGGCTTCCTCCCGGCCATACCTCATGCAGGTCTTTCCATTCATCTTGCGGCAGATTATATCGGATACTGGAAGAGACAAAACCATGTCCCGATCCCATGATTTTTAGGTAACTGATGTCAATTACCACTTGAGTATGCAGATGATAATCGCCCGGTGGAATATATATTACTGCTCCCGGCTTTCCTCCTTCTTTAACATCCGAGTCTGTTTGCCTGCTTTTGATGTCTGCGATCATGCTGTTGATCACTTCTCCAATATCTTCATACGGATTTCCCGTCTTCCATTTTGTAACATCGTAATAATTGTTACATTTCATTCATAAATCCTCCTGTCTGTTTCTATCATCCCTATCCCTTCACAGCTCCGGCTGTCATTCCCTGTACAATATATTTCTGAACAGCCAGAGAAATGATCATAACAGGAAAACTAAACAAAAATGCTCCTGCACACATCGGACCTAAATCCAGATTATACGCTGATAAAAAGCCCGCTAAGCCAACAGTAAACGTCTTTGCATTTGTGCTGGTGAGCAATAACGCAACAAGAAAATCGTTCCATGCCAAAAACAATGTGAATATAAATGCAGTCGCTAAACCTGGTTTACAGATTGGAAGGATTACTTTCCTGAATGTCTGCAGACTGCTAGCCCCATCAATATAAGCCGCTTCGTCCAGCGTTGAAGGTATTCCTTCAAAGAAACTCAACATTGTCCACATAACAAATGGCATGTTAATTGCTGCATATACCAGTATTAAAGCAATTTTTGTATCATATAATCCCAAATTGCATATCAGTTCATAAATAGGCACCACGATACTTGAAGTAGGTATCATTTTTAAACACAAGACCAGAACCACTAACAAAATTGACAATTTTGCACCTGAACGCTGAATCGCATATGCCGCAAGAGATCCTAAGATCAGTGCAATAATCGTACTGAGTAACGCAGTACTCAGACTATTGAAAAGAAATTTAAAAACATCCATTCTTTCCAGCAAACCTGAAAAATTTTCAACTGAAAAGTTTTTAGGGAAAAAACTTGGCGGAACTGCGATTACTTCTGAACCCGGTTTAAAAGAGCAACAAATCACATATATATACGGAAAAAGCCAGCCTATTGTCAGAACCACTGATAATATGATCCCTATCTTTTTTCCTATTTCACTCTTTTTCTTCACTTTTATGCCTCCTATCCCAATCAACTAACCATTCTTTTTCTTCGGATTCCACAAGCTCTGCATAAATACCAGCGTGAATACTACTAAAACTACAATAAATACAACTGCCATCGCACTTGCATAACCAATGTCGTTATATCTTGTCAATGTCTTATATATAATAATACTGATCGTTTCTGAAGAACTGTTCGGTCCACCTTCTGTCATTGCCCAGATAATGTCAAATGTTCTGGCCGCATCAATGATCCTTACAGACAACGCCGTCAATAAAACTGGTTTGATGACTGGTAATTTGATCGCAAATATCTGCTGTAATTTGTTTGCACCGTCTATTTTTGCTGCCTCCAGCATGCTACTGTCCAACCCCTGTAGTCCCGCTAAGATCATCAACATCATAAATGGTGTTGTCAACCAGATGTCTGCAATACAACAAGCTAATAATGACCATTTTTCATCCGCAAGCCAGAGAATATCACTGCTACTTGATAAGATTCCTACTCGTGCCAGCAGTTCATTGACAATTCCAAAGCTTGAACTCATCATCAATTTCCATGTAAGACCAGCTACCAGTGGCGCTATCATAAGAGGCGCCATAAGAAATGAGCGGAGCACTTTACTACCTTTATAATCCAATTCAAAAAACAGTGCAAATAATAGTCCCATCACTGTTTCGATTCCTACGGCAACAATGATATAGATGAGAGTATTTTTTAATTGTTTCAAAAAGCCGCCGGCTGTAAATGCATGAATATAGTTTTCTAAACCGATAAATGTTTTATCTCCCGTAATGCCAATCTCAAAAAAACTGTCTATGACCATCTTGAATATAGGATATATCAGGAATGCACCCATAAATACCGCACCCGGAAGGAAGAATAATAATAAGGTTTTTTTTGAAATCAATCTCATTTTTACCACCTTTTAACTAGAAAGGTATTCTTGACAAGATTGACTCCTCAAGAATCCCTTTCTACAATTACGTAATCTATGTTTACTACTTTCCAATTGCCTCTATTTCAGCCTTTGCTGACTCCAGTGTTTCATTGATATCAGCTCCTCCCAAAGTAGATTCTACAACACCTACCAGCACTTCTTCGATCTGTGGCCATGTCTTTACCATAGGTCTTGCCTGAGACTGCTTTGAATTCAACGTTTCCAGAACCGCGGTTGTATGTTCATTTCCTGCTTCCTTTCCTTTTTCTTCGTATACAGAAGTCCTTCCCGCAATTTTTAATGTAAGATCCATGTAGTCTTCATTATGTTCATACATGAATTCTACATATTTTTGTGCCATTTCCTTATTTTTAGAATCCTTCATAACGCATTCATACCAAGGACCTGTTGTTGCACCAATTCCTGCACTTCCTGCAATCATCGGTGCACATCCAACTTTATCTGCGCCTAATGCCGCAACAGCCGCCGGATATTGATGACTCCAGTTTAACTGCATGGCGATTTTTCCATTAGTAAAAAGTTCCTGAGACTCTGTCGCTGCTGTAGATAAGGAGTCTGACGGTGTATAATCTGCATTTGCATTTTCAACCATAAAGTTTAATGCATCCACATAAGCCTGATCTGTTATATTTACATTACCTTCTTTGTCAAACACAAGCCCGTCTGCGCCTGCCTGACATGCAAAGTCAAGGAAGGAGCATACCGCATCGGTTCCGCTTCCAAAAACTGTAGTCCCGTACATCTCATCTGTTGAAAGTTCCTGGGAAAGCTTCTGATACTCTTCCCAAGTTTTTGGTACCTTGTTTTCTGGAATAAGATCTTTTCTGTAAATGAGAATTTTAGAATTTACCCACATAGGGTATCCAAGAAGATTTCCATCAATCGTACCACTCTCTTCTAGTGTCGGAAGAAAATCACTTGTGTCAGCATCTTTTAATGGTTCAATTGCGCCTGCAAAAGCTGCCAGCCACACTACATCCATACACGCCACATCATGAGTTGCTTGTTTTGCCTTTATTTCAGTTGAAAGTTTATCATACATTCCCGTATAAGCAACTGCATCTACAACCACCTCACAGCCAGTTTCCTCTTTAAATTCTGCTGCCGTTTCTTTCGCAAGTGCTTCAGCCGGAGAACCACTTTCTACAAGCACTGTGATACTGTTTTTATTGGATGCTTGTTTTTTCCCACCGTTTGCTCCACATCCAACCAACATTGATCCAACCATCGACATTACAAGAATACTTGCAATAATTTTTCTTTTCATTTTTATACCTCCATTCGTTTTGTTTATTGATTTATTGATATTCTATAATGTGAAAATTTGTATGTCAATCGTTTTCATTATCGTTTCATCAGTTTCCATATTTTTCACAAATCAAAAGTTTTGTTTTTAGATGTTTTTCACAACATCTCTCTATATATCCTTCTATTTTTTAATTTTATGAAATTTTTTTCATTTTATCTTTCCTTTTTCTGAAAATCATGTTATATTTATTTTCATAAGATTTCTATCTTATGCTATGCAATTTTCATACTAAGATATATATTATAATCACGAGGTGAGTATATGGATAAAGTTAAGATCACAGATATTGCAAAACAAAGCAAAGTATCTCCAACTACGGTTTCGCGATATTTTAATCATCCTGAACTTTTATCACAAGAAACACAAACTAAAATAGAAGATGCAATCCAAAAACTGAACTATAAGCAAGATCATCTTGCCAGAATTCTTGTAACTGGAGAATCGAATCTCGTAGGAGTTATCTTTCCACATTTACATTTAAGCTTTTACACAGAACTACTAAATCAGTTGATCAAATATGCAAAAGAAAAAGGATACCATTTAATCGTCTACACTTCCAACAACTCCAAATCGGAAGAATTACAACTTATCCAAAATCTTTTGTCCTATAGGGTCAAAGGGCTGATTCTATTAAGTCACCTCTTGTCTCCTCAAGAAATAGAAGAGCTTCCTGTACCTGTTATTACTATCGAACGTACAGGTGGAAATTATAAACAGATTAACAATGATAATTTTACTGGAGGAAAACTAGCCGCAGAGCTTTTAATCCAAAATGACTGCGATGTTTTTATCCATATCAATAATGACTATCAGGAAAATTGGCCTTCTTTCAAACGTATATTAGGGTTTGAATTCGGAATAAAAGATCGCTGTTATGAACGTATTGTAGAAAATAATTTTACTGACCCCTATACTTCAAAAGCAGAAAGTACAATGCAAAAAGTAGTTCAAAACTTACTAACCAAATATCCAAACAAAAAAATAGGGGTTTTTTGTTCTAATGACGATATAGCCAACCTCTTTGAACGTGAGTGTATCAAACAGGATTTTGATGTTCCAAATATGGTTGAACTAATTGGTTATGATAATTCTCCTGTATCAAACTATGCTGTTTATCCTATCACTTCAATTGATCAGAATATTTCGCTCATGGCTCAAGTAGCAATTCAGTCACTAGACAACTATATTCCCTGTGAAACCATCGTTCCAGCTATTTTAGTCAAAAAAAATACAACACTATGATACTTAACCCTGAATTACTCACTGCTGTTCCGTGAATGATTCAGGGTTAAATACTAGAAATACAAAAACAGGCAAACTATCGGTATCGGCTATACAGTATTTGATACAAAATTGGGTATTGCTATAGAGTGTTTCTTATATAAGAAAGAGTAAGCTTCTCTAACTGTTTTTCTGTTCTTCTATTAGATCTCCCTGTTTGAAAATACGGTCTGAATTATTTGCAAATTCTGTAATGTCTTCAAGCACAGCTTCATCCCCCTCACAATGAAAAATCCCATAGCATTTTTCTATATATCCAAGAACATCCGCTTCTTTAAACAAGTGGATAATCTGTTCAACAGGTAAATGCCACTCTTCTGAAGCAAGCCGGATTAGTCTTGTTTGCATGAAAGTAATCTCTGTTTTCTCACTCATAATGAATCCTCCTAATTTCTTGGTCAGTAATACTGGAATTTTCTACTCTTATCAATAACCCCAAGTCATCAGATTCCATTCTCCGCCTTCACTCCGTGCAAGCCACCATGACCAAGTGTATTCTTCGTTAGCTTCCCATGCACCGCCACCTTTTTCCGGCGAACGGAAACTGCTTTCAAATGCAATACATTGCGTAAAGGCTTCTTTATTATCATCCGTTCTTAAATTGTTCATCCATTCAATGTTATCTGCATTGTTGCATTCTTCATCCGGCATATAAGAAAGGCTATGCAATTCACAGCCCTCAAACGAAGCGAACTGCTTTTTTATAATCTCAATGGCAGAGTCTATTTCTTCTTTTGAATAAACGAAAGATGCTCCATAATCAATTTCCACTTTTGATGTATCGCCGTTCTTTCCGCATCCGGCAAAGAGAAGAACCAGCACAATGCAAAGCATTACGGTTATAATCTTTTTCATAGTGAATACCTCCAAATACCGTTTTTTCGTTCTCTGCGACTTCCCGATAAACGGGAAGTTAATTGATACTATCATAAAATCTTTGCAACACGATTGCCAACTCTTCCGGAGCTTCTATGTTTGCTTCATGACCTGTTTTCATAAGTTCATGGAAGTTGGAATTGTTCAAATAATGGCAAAGTTCTTTTGCAGTTTTTTTGTTTGCATTGTCCTTCTCTCCGCAAACGATTAATACCGGACATGACACCTTATGAAGTGAGTCGCTGAAATCTAATTCAGCCATCGTACCACATAGGTTAATAACATCTGCTTTTTTGAAGCCCATTTTATTGAATGCCGAATTCGGCATAAGATGAAACAACATATTCTGAACTTTTAATAATTTTTTTGGCATTTTATATTGTGCTGCAATTAATACGAGTGCCTTTACTTTATCCGGGTGGTCTATCGCATAATTAAGTGTCAAAACAGCTCCCAGAGAAAGCCCACATAAGACAATTTCTTCATTCTCCTTGTCGCATTCTGATGAGAATGCTGAATATAATTCCTTATATGCAGCAGCTTTCCCTTCTAACATCTCTGATAAACTCAAACTGCGACTGCTTTTCGATACTTTCGTTTCTTTTATTACTCTATTCCAACTGTCTGGTTTTTGCCCTAGTCCATGCAAATATAAATACTTCATATATTGTCACCCTTCAAATTTATATTTCATGCTTTCTATCACTTTATATGTCTGTATCTGAAATATTCAGCCACAAACTTTATCGGGGATAGGCACTTGTGCCGCAAGGGGAAACTCCCCTTGTACGAAATCTCTGATTTCGCTGTATTTTCCGGATTGAGATTTCTCAAAACCGGGAGCAGCACCGCAGGTCGCACGATACAGGCAGATGAAATTGCCTGTATAGAAGTGCGCTCTTAGCTTTGCTAAGAGATTTATGCCGTATCCGGCGTGTTATCTTTTTTCAATTTCTTTTTTCGACTTCTGAAGCATTCTGCCAGTTTTAATAATTTGACATGTCTTCTCTTGTTACTCATCATCTGTAAATTCCATCATCTCATCAACGGTGCAGTCCAGCTTCTTGCAAATCTTCTCAATCGTTTCCATTGATACATACTGATTTTTTCCCATCCTTGCAAGAATGTTTCCGCTGATTTCGGTAAGGTACTGCATCTCTATCCGCTTCATATTTTTATCTATGAGCATTTTCCATAACCTGTTATAACTTACGCCCATAAGCTACCTCCATCTTTTCGTTTAAACATATTTTGATTCTATCACGATTTCGTTAGGTTGAATATCTTTAGTTTTTGATATCTTCTGTAAAATGGAAAAGAGGATGCCTAAGCAAAAGGCAACCTCTCAATCCATTTAATCCTGATTAATCAAATGGAATCTCACCATCTGGTGCTTCCATGAATCCATCCTTATCTGTGTTCCTGACGAATCTGCACCGGCACCGTTATCCTTGTTCTGAGCAAATTCATGTTCTTCCACAATCACATCTGTGGTATAAATCATCTTTCCGTCCTTGTCCTTATAACTGCCGGTACAGATACGACCGCCAATCACAATTCTCATTCCCTTGTGGAGATATCTCTGTGCAAACTCTGCACTTTTCCCAAATGTAACACAGGAAATAAAATCTGCTTCCTGTTCACCGTCACGTTTATATCTTCTGTTCACTGCCAGTGTATATCTTGCTACTGCCATATCATTGTCCTTTCCGCAGCTACACTGCCATTGTATATTCTTCATCATCTACTTCACAGTCTGGCATAAACATTGCACATGCTTCCGGTGGAGTGGTATCATCCGGTGAAAACATTCTCCGGATCATTTCATACATAATCGGATACCGATATGCAATTTCCTCTCTTGCAAGGAATCTGCATACTCTATAAAGATTCTTTTTCATCTCTGCATCCGTTACAAGCATGGCGGCCAGATGGATTCTCTCCCTTGTATAAATCAGATTCGGGCATCCAAACCAGTTGATCAGCTGCATTTCTTTCATTTTCAGTTCTGTCATAAACTGCTCCTTTCCGGGCATTTCGCCCTGTAAACATTGTCATCAGTTTCATTCGTCCGGCGGTCTGGCGTGCGTTTCCCTGCCACCTGCAGCCGTCTCAGACTGCCTCTGCCTGCATCAGCAGGTCACTGACCATAAGGCTCCGGTCAGCCGCCCATCATCGGGAGTGTCATTATGATTCCGCTCGCTCTCAGAAAAAGAAAGGTCATGGCAGAACTCCTGGTAGGCTTCCAGGGTGCACTTATCGATTGTCAAGGTTCAGCGAAGGAACATTCCAAAACGTCCTCTGATTACTAAAGTCAAATGACTTGGCATGATGCAAAAAATTCGTGATATTTTTTTGCATTTTTATCATTTTTTCTTTTACTTTTGTTAGCCCCTTCACTTACTCTGTATTGGGAGAGCTAAAAGCGGACATGATTTTGAAAAATTATGAAAAAGTTTTGTTCCTCTACCTATAAAGCTTTTGAAAGTATATTTACCAACCCCCTTTTGCAATTTTTTTCGCAAAAATGAAATATTCCCTCACTAATAGCAAGTTTCAGAGGGCATTTGGACGGTATTTTCGCAGAAAAAATCATTTTTCTACTAATCACACGTGGGAACTTGAAGAATGTCAGATTATTTTTTAGAAAATCAAAAAAGAAGCACCAACTTTTATAGTTAGTGCCTGCCTTATGTCTCTATTGATTCCGAAAAACTCCTGTGGTAAATCCACAGGAGTGCTCGTCATCTTCTTTATTTCATTTTCTTCTTTCTTAAGATTAACCATCCGGTGATTACTGTTACCGAAGCGATCAGCGTAATCACATACTACATATCATTCCGGCTTTTGAGAATGGACAGACTGAGGAAGCAGCAGACTTCTTTCATGCACTGAAAAGCATAACCGCTCCACACAACAACAATTATTTCACTTCCGGCTTTCTGACACTCGGACTGGCATTGAGAGATTCCAAAGTAATTATCTATGGAATTGATGAAAAACAGGGAACAACACAGGTAATCCCTTACGAATATGATTGCGAATCAGACGCTTATATCCAGAATGAACATCTGGCATATAGCAGACAGGATAGCTTTTTCCGAGAAGCCACGAAAGAAGCGGTCTATCGGAAAATGCAATCCGACAGAAGTAACCCATAAGATAAACAAGAGGACTTGCAAGGTTTTCTTTCAAGTTGTTTCACCGAAGGGATTGCAGCGAAGCTGCTTAAGGGCTCTGTCGCCATTACAGATAGTACCCAGTACCATATGGCGAAACGTAACTCCTGCCGCTGTCCCTTCGGCATGATCTCCGTTCCATCTATTTTTCGAAAATCCTCTGCATCGGATTTTGTGGAAATATAATAATAGACAAAATAAAAGGCACTAACTTTTTTACGGTTAATGCCATTTCCTTTATTCATTCACATTTTCAAATGCTTCCTGTGTATTTGAGAATCCCATTCCTTTCACCGTTTCAGATAACTGCGATACGATGATAATCGATGGTGGACATCATGGTATCAGACTTTAGGAAAGGGAGGTACAACCCCATGAAAATTTATGTAGGCATTGATATTGCCAAACTCAACCATTTCGCCGCTGCGATTTCTTCCGACGGTGAAATAATTCTTGAGCCGTTCAAATTCACTAACGACGCTGATGGCTTCCAACTGCTGGTCTCTAAGCTCGAATCATTCGACAAGAACAGCATCATCATCGGTCTTGAGTCAACGGCACACTACGGTGACAACCTTGTTCGATACCTTGTTGCTGAGTTTTACCAAGTGTGTGTGTTGAACCCCATCAAAACCTGTCAGATGCGTAAAAATAACATTCGCAAAACTAAGACAGATAAGGTCGACACTTATGTGATTGCTAAAACTCTTATGATGCAAGACAACCTGAGATTCGTCAGTTTCTTTGATCTCGATATGATGAATCTGAAGGCTTTGGGACGTTTCCGTCAGAAAACCATAAAGCAACGTACCCGGTTGAAAATCCAACTGACAACCTATGTTGTCAGGTATGCCCGGAAATTCAATACTTTTTCAAATCCGGTCTGCATCAGCACGCTGTCTATGCTTTATTAAAAGAAGCCCCTTCTCCAACTCTTACTTATACTTTTATTTTACTATTCTTTCAATTTTTACCGTTTCACCATCAACATTATACTTAAAAAAATAAAATTTAATAACATTTCCTTCTGATACTTGTTCTAGATCACCTTTACACTTAGTACAATCTAAACTAACTTTTGTCGTATCAAAAAATAGACTACTTTCTTCCTTCTCATTTAGTTCTATTAAAAGTGTATCAAAAGTTTTCTCTACAACAACCCCACTCAAATGAAACCAATGAGCATTATCATCTCCACTAGAACGCAACTCCATATTTTGACGATTCTCCTTAAAAACATTTCCTTTTACACCAAGCACAATTAATACTATTGCAAACAAAAGTATGATTAACAAAATCAATCGTTTAAAAATTTTTCTCATAAATATCATTCTTCCTTAGATTATATATTTACTTTAATTATATATCTTATTTCCTATTTTATCTATATTTTTATGTTTATTTAAAATATTGCATTCTATTTCATTTTTATCAAAATATTTTCAAACAAATCCAAACAAAGAATCTAGGGTCAAATTTCGGTCAAATCAGGATAAATAAATATAACACTTTATATGTAAGTCAATTTTAAAAAAGTCTGTAATTCCAGCCTTTACAACACTTTGTAACACAATATAAACCATTTATCTCTATATAATGTATAACGATAATGTATAACGATTGTAACTGTTCAGAACCCCATTAGTTGAAAATGATATCAGGGGTTCTGAACAGTTACAATTTTCTTGTTTTAGCATTAGTAGCAACACTGTGGCTATATATATTGAAAGCGAAAAAGCACATGGGTAGCGTCAAAGGACGCATGGCGAATAACAATCCGACAATAGGTATCATGGGTATAGCGGATATGTTCTTGATAGGCTTCCTGTTCAGTCATGGACACTCACCCTTTCTTCGATTATGGAAAAGGACGGCAGCACTTTTTTGCTGTCGCCCCTTAATTCCCCGCCAGCAAGGACGGACGGGGCTGTCAAAGGTAGGCAAAGCCCATTTACTTGCCTTTGACTGGCTCGGCTGGGTTTACTGCTCTTTTTATAAATCCATTTTTTCAATCCTACGAATACCAATGTGGGTAAATAAAATTCCCATACAAATAGTATAAAGGGAAAAAATCATTGTGGAGAATGTGAACTGTAGGGTATTTGAGGAAACTGCAACAATATAGTGTAATGGTGATAGATACTTTATCCCGTCCATATAAGACATCAAATTCATTATGATATAGAGAATCATATAGGTGCCTACACATACAAGTGTCTTTAGCTTTGTTGCTATTAACATCACAAGATAAATTGTTATCAGCCAAAACATACAATTACAAATAATTTGAGCAATTTCCATACCTGCATTACTATCATATAATATACCACTTGCAACTTTTGGGTTATGAATAAGTACAGCATAATAAAAGATAATACTCGTTAAAACAAGTAAAATATCTATAAATATTGAAAATAGCAATAATGACAATTCCTTACCCAAATAAATCAATTTTCGGACACCAACTCGGTTTATATATAATCGAATACTTTTATTCTCAATTTCTGATGCTAAACTTCTCCCGATAATTGCAGATAAAATAACATTGAAAATAAACATAGACTGACTCATTTGAAACATTGCATTTGCAAATCCTATGGCTGTTATATTGCCTGCACCTGTATATGTAATAACATCTGAATTAGCAGCTAAGCCTACAGAATATAAAATTGGCACAAGCAAAATTGTAAACATGAGCCACGAATCTTTTCTTTTGAATAGCTTTTTTAATTCTATCTTAGTGATGGTTGTAAGAGTGTTCATTTTTATTCCTCCATTCCAAACAGGCTTTTGAGATTATTTTTTTGGACAGAGAAGCCACATATATAATGTCCTTTTTGTAGTAATATCTTTTGGATATCTATAATAAGCGTTTCGTCCTGAAACATAATCTTATCCTCAACGAAATGCAAATCGCTGCATTTTTCTAAAAGCAACTGCTTTATATCATCAGAAATCATGCGTTCTATCTTTACAGTATAAGTTTGCTTATGCTCAAGTGGCTGGTCTAACTGCTTGTTGCCTTTTGAAATCATAACCAATCTGTCACAAATTTGATCTACATCATCTAAATCATGGCTTGAAAACAATACGGGTACATTCTGTTTATGCGCTATATCCATAATAGTCTGTTTGAAAATCTCCTTACCGATTGGATCAAGACCGACAAAGGGCTCATCTAAAATAATGAAACCGACTTCTGTAAGTAAACATTGGCAAAGACCGAGCCGTTGTTTCATACCAAAAGAAAATTCTTTGACTTTCTTCTTACGGCTGCTATAAAGTTCTGTCTTTTCCAACAGTCCCTCTATTCGTGTGTCCTGCTTCCGATTAACCAGTTGTGAAAGCAATCGCAGATTTTCCTCCGCCGAAATATAATCTAAAAATTGTGGCTCAATCAAAATGCCAAATTCTCGTATTGTCAACGTTTTTTCAATGATGTTCTCCCCTTTATATTGTACCTGTCCAGCACTGGGTCTAATATATCCGCAAATAATATTCAATAGTGTTGTTTTTCCAGCTCCATTCTCTCCAATCAATGCAACGATTTCGCCCGGACAAATATCCATAGAAAAATCATTCAAAGCGATTTTATCTCCATATCTTTTCGTTACATTTTGCACTTGTAACAAACATTCTTTGCTCATACCACATATCCTTTCTTGAAATATAGCTATCAATATACAAAGCTAAAAATCAAAACAATCACAACCATCAGAAGAATAACGGCAATGCTACCTCCGATGATAATTCCCCATTTAATGATTTTTTTTGCATTTTCCACATCACTGTATATGGAATTTAGCCGTTCACTATTTAAGTTTTTTTCCCGTACTTCCTGCACATCAATGTCCTTAACAAGTTCATCTAATGTCAAGCCGAAGAAATCACTCAACAATACCAGCCGTTGAAAATCGGGATAAGACTGGCAGCTTTCCCATTTTGAAATTGTTTGCCTTGACACATTCAATTTTGCCCCCGTTCTTCTTGTGACAGCCCTTTGGATTTTCTCAAAGAAATCAGTTTTTCATTAAAATTCATACTCTAAAGCTCCTTTGTTTTTTATCGTGTCTTGATTATAACAAAATCATAGACTGTCATTCTACCAATAATGGTTGGAAACCTGTCAACCACAAATAACATTCGCTCAAAAACTACACTAATGCAACAAAATTTCAGAATAGAGGGCTACTGTCTGTAAATATGTGTATTACTTTATCGCACATGAGCATTGGCGCCAGGGTTGTCGTTGCCGTAACCTTCCAACAGGTTGATGACACCCCAGATACCAAGACCAGCACCCAGAGCAATAACGAGAGTCTGAAGTACGGTAATTGCCTGTTCAAAAAATGCCATAAATAATATTAGCCGGAATCATTTGAATGATTAGTTAGGTTTGTTTCATAAGCGCACAAAAGCCGGAACAATCTGCCCTCGATATATGAGAGCCTGATTCCGGCTGCCCTCCTTTTCATTATTTTGTTGATGATTGCCCGCTTTGTACACCAATGGCCTCAACAGAGGCAGTTGCGGCAAATAGATACGATCACTCCTTTCTCAGCGGAACCATATTACACGCCCTCCGTGTCTACTTCATATACATCGCAGACCTCATCAGGCTTTAGTTTTAGTCTGGCAGACAAAAATGCTTCAATATCAAAGGTATTTCGCTTGTCTGCATCAGCTGTGTATTTGAAATTAGGGTGTCTGGTAATGTCATACTTGTCTGAAAGAAACGGACGCACACCGCGCAACTGCAAGATGCACTTGCCGCCATCCATAACTGCCAGCTCGTCCTAGCTCATCAGCTCTTTTCCCAATTTCTGATAGTTAAGCGAGTGGGAGGTCTCCCGTCCCCGGCTCTCTCCGGTGTTGTAAGTGTCTATGGTCTCCTTTCCCAGAACAGCCGCCAACTCTTTCAACGTTGTTGGTTCTTTGCCACCCAGGAAGATGGAAGTATCCATATTGCCGATGATGGTATCGGTATTATCTTTGTAAATTGCCTTGAGCTGGCTCTGTGCCTACAACACCAGACAGGCAGAGATTTCACGGCTTCGGATGGTGGCCACCAGCTTTTCCAGCTTCGGAATCTGCCCGATGTTGGCACACTCATCAATCAGACAGCGCACATGAACCGGAAGCCTGCCACCATACACATCGTCGGCCATTTCACAAAGCAGGTTGAATAACTGGGTGTAGCACATGGAAATGAGAAAGTTAAAACTGTCATCCGTATCACTCATAATGAGGAACAGAGCCGTTTTTTCTGTCTCCCAGCGTATCCAGTTCCAACTCATCGCAGGATGTAACCTCGCGCAGCTCCGCAATATCAAATACGGCCAGACGCGCACCGCAGGAAATCAAAATCGATTTAGCGGTTTTGCCAGTAACAAAATGTCAATAATTTTTTAATCGCTTTTTTCCAAAAAAGGCAAAAAAATAGAACGTATAGATCATTTCCATACGCTCTATCTCACATTTCATATTAAATTTTTTGAATTCTACAAACTGGAATTAAGATTTCATATATTCAAAGGGATTTAATAACTGTTATATTTTATTATCAAATATCTCTCAAGCCCTTGAAAACACTACGTTTATCGCAGGTGAGCTTTTCCTTATTATTTCCCTTGTGTTATATCGTCCCGTCAGTGTTTACGAACTCTCATAAGGGCAAATACAAGGGCACAAGATGTCCGGTGGACATCTGCTCTGTGCCGACCGAAGCGGCAGCGGAGACCAAGAAAAATCTATAAAACAGTATAACACAAAATGAAAACGACATGGTGAACTGATTGAAATGCTTCTGATGTTTATACTTCTGCTGGTTATACGCTTCGCATTGACTGTTAGGAAGCTGAGAAGGACTTAAAAACCACTCCCGGATCGGATTGTTCACATTAAACGCACTTGCCATTGATGAGCCATTAGAATATGCCCAGTTATATCTTGACGGTTTCTCTTTCCATCTGACCGCCCCATACAGTGAAGAACGCCGAGAGGCGGCGTGGGAGTATGCCAGAGAACGCGATGCTGCCGACAGGCTGAAATGACGTGGATTTGTTCATAAGTTTGTGTTATACTTCTTTAATAACTGGGCAACAAACAGAAAATGGAGGAATCTATGAAACATAACAACATTATAATCATGTCTGCATTAGCACTTGTGATTAGTTTAACCGGGTGCGGAAATACAAATAAGCTTTCCGAATATGACATGACCGGAATTAGCTTTATAGAATATACTGACATAGATGCAGTATGCGAAGATGAAGAACTGATAACTGCTGGAAGCAATTTGCTATCTGACCAAGAGGACAATTTGCTCCTCTCCTATGTAGTAGATAGCGCTATTGAACTTTCTGCCGAGCTGGGAGATTATGACCATTTGGTGTTTACAAATCCCAAATGGATTGAAAACTTTGGCGATTCTGGCAAATTAAAACCCATAGAATATAGCAGCTTATCAAAAAGTATGCAAGAGTTTTTAGACAATCAAATGCCGATATTGACAAACGACGGAAGTGTATTGCCAGAAGGAACAGGGTTATACGAATACAAAGGTGGCGGTCTGCTTGCATTTCCTGTAAATGTAACTCTTGGATCAGCGAAGCCGATAGAAGCAAAAAATCCTCTGGTTATGCTAATAGACAATCCGGCAGAAATACTGAAAGCTGATTCTTGTATGTTGCCCTTGACCTCAAGTGGAAATGTGTTGTTTTTGGATAGCGATAATTTACAACAAGCTTTTGAAAATAGTGAGCTTAAAGATTACGGAGATATTCAAAAGTTTAATGAAAAATAACATTTTACAATTACATAACCAATCCGGGAGGACAGTCGAGAAAATCGACTGTCCTTTTTCTATGCCTATGAGCAGAAAGGAGCGACCACCCATGACAAAGCCAAGAGAGAAAACCCGCGAGGAGCTGCAAGCCGAGATTGAGGGGGGAAAAGAAGAAAATCCGGCAGTTTGAAAATCGGGAAAAGATGTTGCGTCAGAAGCTATTCAAAGAGGAACGCAGAACGCGCAGCCACCGCCTTATCGTCCGGGGCGCAGTCTTTGAAAGTATTGTGCCAGAAGCAAAGGGCATGACCAACGAGGAATCTGCCACCTTTCTCCGGCTTGCATTAACGAGGCAAACAGTGCTTATTCCTTACGCTTTCTGTATATTTTCTCTCTAATAAAAATTCTCAATTCAAAGAACAGCATAAATAGAGTAGCAACCAAAAATCCAATCATCAATATTTTATGGCAGATTACAAAATAAACAATATATGCTACGATAGCCACCAAGTATACAATCATCAAAATGTGCCACTTTTTAGCTGAACTATCCGTAATTATTTTCTTTTTTACGGCAACATCATCCTTAATCAACTCGTCCAAACTCAATCCAAATTCATCGCTAATCGCTATTAGATTAGCAATATCGGGAATACCTTTATTAGTTTCCCATTTTGTAATTGCTTGTCTTGATACATTTAGTCTTTCAGCAAGCTGCTCCTGTGAAAAACCTGCCTGCTTTCTGCATTCTTTGATTTTTTCTCCTAAATTCATTTTTGAGTCCTCCTTATTATTTGGTAAACTCATTATAACGATTTTCGAGTTTTTAACAAGAAACCGCCATTTACAATGCCTGCTACAATACGTAGCAGACATTGTGTACAATTACTTTACAAATGAACAAATGCGATTTTTACTTTGTCACTATGACTTTTCCTTCCGAATCCAGAAGAGGTGTAATACTGGCTCCAAATCCGGAGTTCCAACAAAGGTAATTAACCCCAGTCTTCTTATCTACAAGGATTTGACGAATTCCTTCATCTTTAAGCCAACTTCCGTCTCTAAATGTAACTTCAAATCTTTCTTCTTTCTTTGCCATGTTTATTTCTCCTTTTTTCAAGCGTTAAATTTCGATTGAACAAAATCGCTGCGCGATGGCCTGCCAAGGCTGTGGCGCAGTTTTATTTTTATTAAAAAAGCAGTGGAATTACTTTCCATAATCCGTTATTGTTAAGTTACCACACGAAACAACTGAACTAAGAAAGCTCCACTACCTATGATAAGAATAACATTTTCCAGTCTCTTCCGCAATCGGAATTATGACGCTAAAGATATATGCAAGTGTTCTTCCTGTGGTGGTAAGATTATTCCTCTGCCTACAGAACAACATTTTATAAAACCAAAACCACATATGCTCTGTTAACGTATCATAACTGTATATTTTTTTAGCTTCCTTAGGGAGGCTTATTTCTGGTGTCATAATACAGGACTGAATGATAAATTCTATGTGTTTCTATGTGTACACGCTATCCTATTATAAATAGAGTGTCAGAATTAAAAGTCCATATAGAGTTGACGCGCTTTGTTCAACCAGAAAAAATCGAAATTGATGCAAACGAAAGGGCAGTTAATGAAAAGTCTCCATACTGCTTTTTCGTTTGCACCACCTTCGATTCTTTCCTCAACGATTTGTATTTTCGTTTTTATTCCTTTTTGTGAAATTCTTTCAAATTTAATTCACGTTTCAATTCTTCCTCTGACGGCAGATAGGTGAAATATTTCGATGCAAATATCTGGTGATTATCGTCAGGAAGCGTATATTTTACAATAGAATCTCCCTTATCTGCACAAAGTACGATCCCAATAGACTGCGTGTCTCCTTCATATACATGTGTGTCAGGCTGAATCTGCAGAAATTCCATAACATAAGGATCTTTCACTATTTTCTCATATTCTGGTTTTGGCTCTGTTGTTTGAATTTCATTTGCAACCGCTATCATCATATCACACTATCAGACATATTTCCATTTCAATTTACTCAGTCAAGTCACTTCGCTCAGCTACATTTCCTGTCGGCTTGCTTCTGTAACCAGCATCCGGTTAATCTTTTCCTGCATGGTTTCCTTTGCCTCTTCGTTGAAATAATAACGGACAATATATACTGTCTGCCCGATCTTCTTTGTAAATGTGTTTCTTTCTGCTTTTGTATTCATCATTTTCTCCATAATCATCTATTTCCTTTCTTTCCTGTGCCCGACAGAGAGAGGATTGTCTTTGTCCCTGCCGGAAGTTTATCGGTACGCTGACAACGTAAGTGTCAACATGGGGTTTGAAACTTTTTACTGGTCGTTTTTTTATTTTCCAAAATACTATTGAAAAGTTTTTTGAATGTTCTTGTTGACACCTGTTAAAAAGTAGCTGAAATACCAGTAAACACAGGGGATTTAGGTGTCAACAAAATTGTCAACAAGCGATAAATTTCCGGGTAATCAGCAGCTTTCCGGTATCATAATCAGCCTTTCTCTTTGTCGGGCAAGTCAAATGGCAGTTCCAACTGTTCTGCCTTCGTCAGTTTCGTAAATCCATCTTTGTCCGGTTCGTTGCCACCCTCTTCTGTTCCTTCCCTGACCCAGCTTCTCTGTCTACCATATCCTTCCTTTGAAAATCTGTGAACTCCTGCCCTCTTCCAGCCGGTGATCTGCGTATCCATAATGGAGCAGATCTCATTTGTCTCGAATTTTTTCGGCTCCCGGTCAAAATGGTCAAAGGCTCCTTTCCAGATCTGGACGGAACATACATGAGTCCCTTTATAGGCATCCAGCCAACCCTGAATCATTCCTGCCATCGTATCTTCCTGTATGAACTGTTTTCGGTATTCACTGATTTCCTGTTCCATTTCTTTTGAGAACTTCAACAGACTGTTCTTATTCTCCGTTGACCAGTAGATTTCCATTGCTTCTGCCCATAGCTGATCAAAATAGGCTCTGGCTTCTTTTTCATCATCAAGGATATGCTTCTCTGCCCTACTGCTATCAATGGCAATCGGCAGGAATCGTCTTGCCCCGGTACGGTCAAAGGGAATGAACTGCCTTGTGTTCGTTGACCCGGCAAAAACACACTGACGCTTCCTGTCTTCCTCATATTTATCATAGGGATTCCGGTAAGTGTCTTTCTGTCTGGTCAGAAATGATTTTATTTCTTCATTACTCTACAAACCACGCCCAATCATCATTGGTTTTCCATTGACTTTTTGGTTTATCGTCCTCTCTATCGACAAAACGGACATAATGATTGATGATAGAAAAAGCGGTGCGTTCAGCGTCCCGATAGGTCAGTAAATCTACAACCGCATAATAGGCTCGTTCATTCTTCATGCGTATTTCAAAACGGTTCTTAATCTCCATATCTTCAATTTCTGTGCCATTCTTGACATACTGCTCATAATTTTTCTGTACCGCTGTAATCTTTCTGCATACGGAAGTAGGAGATACATTCGCCAGCCTTGTATTTTTCCTTTAACTTTGGAATATCCAATATTCCTGCTTTATCATTGATAGCCAAATCAAGCCGTTTCATCACACCACCAGCCGTCATACAATCCAGTATGAAGTCATACCATGAGCGTTCCTGTGCCAGCAGATAACATTCCATTTGCCGACAGCCTTTGCCTTTCAGTTCCAATAAAACACCTAAATGTTCCTGCATGGAACACATGATATTGATGTTGCCAAGTACATATTTGCTTTCATATCCGTATTTTCCATAATCTTCATAAAGCATATAATCGGCTTTCAGTTGTAATACATCACGGATAATCGTCAATGCGTCCGTAGTAGGAAAGCGGACACGAAAATAATCAATCAACAGGAACAACGGTTCTTGTTGATTGAAACGCTCAATCTGTTTTTCTATGACTTCTCTTAATTCATCATTCAATGGCTGTTTTCCTTTTTCAATGCGGTTGTAATATTCACGGCTGATACCACAGGCAACAGCAAGCCTTGTTTGTGTTACTCCGTATTCCTCACGCTTTTGTCTTAGTTCTTCAATAAAGTTTTTATCATTCATTTTTAAATTCCTCCAATTAAAAAAGGCAACTACCCTGTATTGATAATTGCCTACATTTCTGTTAAAAAAAGATAATCAATTTCTTATTTGAAATCAACTGTCTTTCTTATGTCTTATTTAATTTTTCATAGTGATAATGGCATAATTTATATCACGCCATATAAAATGCGGTTTTGCCTTATAAATACAGCGTTTTCCGCTTGTTAGTGTATATTGTCTCTTGTTTTTTGTGCCCCCCTTGTTAGATAACGGGAACTTTGAACGGCTCGCAGGCTCGCCCAACCGACGAAGTGAACCAGCCCCTCGCCAGCAAGCTGGCGTGCCGAAAAGTCTGAAGACTTCCGCCACCGTGTCCGGTTCACTCCATCGGTATAAAAATTGCTTATGATAACACACAACAGCCTGTTATCTCTTTATCTTTCCATGTTTTTAAAGAAACACCTTATTTATGCTCTAAGGCTTTCTTTTTCTTAAATACCGCTAGAATTGCGATACCTAATGCACTGATGACTAATAAAGAAGTGAATAGACCTACATTTGTCTGATCGCCTGTTTTTGGATTGCCTGTATTGTTTATTTTATCTCCACCGTTATTCGGCTTTTTCTCTTTATCCGTATTTGGTGTTGATATTTTTCTCTCTTTGACTGTGACTTTAATCGTCTTAATATAGGATGCTCCTTGGCTGTCTGTTGCCTTGTAGGTTACTTCATATACCCCAGCTTTGGTTGTATCCACCTCATTCTTCACAACTTCGAGATTTGCTGTGATGTCACCGTCTTCCTTATCGCTTGCTGTTACATCTGCTTTTGGGTCAAAGGTATCACCGACTGTAATTGTTTTATCGGTCGCTGTGATAATTGGCGCTTCGTTCAGTGTTTCCATCTTCGGATTCACTGTAACCTGAATTGTTGTTGTATAGGATGCTCCTTGGCTGTCTGTTACCTTGTAGGTTACTTCATATACCCCAGCTTTGGTTGTATCCACCTCATTCTTCACAACTTCGAGATTTGCTGTGATGTCGCCGTCTTCCTTATCGCTTGCTGTTACATCTGCTTTTGGGTCAAAGGTATCACCGACTGTAATTGTTTTATCGGTCGCTGTGATAATTGGCGCTTCGTTCAGTGTTTCCATCTTCGGATTCACTGTAACCTGAATTGTTGTTGTATAGGATGCTCCTTGGCTGTCTGTTACCTTGTAGGTTACTTCATATACCCCAGCTTTGGTTGTATCCACCTCATTCTTCACAACTTCGAGATTTGCTGTGATATCGCCGTCTTCCTTATCGCTTGCTGTTACATCTGCTTTTGGGTCAAAGGTATCACCGACAGTCAGTACTTTATCCGTTGCCGTGATGGTTGGTGCTATGTTTAAGTCAATCAGGTTCATATCCCAAGTTGCATTATAGACGACTGTTTTTGTTACTGTATCTTCAATTTGAGGTGACCATCCTTTAAAAGTATATCCATCTCTTACCGGTATTTCTCCGAAATCCGGTGTTTTAGAACCTGTTACGATGTTCTCAAACACTTTGTCTTTGAATACTTCTTCATTGTCGACCCCATCAGTATAAGTGACGGTATAACGTGTCTTTGTTCCCTGTGCTGCAGGAATCGGGAATTTAACTTTTTCTCCACTTGGCATATTGATTTCGGTCTTGCCATTAAGCGGATACCAGTTTTCTTCCTTAAATTCAGCATTATCTACATCTAATTTGACAGTATACTTTAGCTGATAAGTATAATAAGTTTGGTTACCTTCCGTTGTTGTAGTTGCATTCGTCAACTTCCATGTAAAGCCATTCTCATCTTGCTGAATTGTTGTTGGCAAGTTGCTCACTGTAACAAATGGAGCAGAACCGTCAGTAACAGTTAGATTTTCACCAGTAATCCCGCTGACAACGCTTTCAGAAATAGCTTCGAAGACTTTCATTAAATCTTCAGTTTTTCCAGCGATAAATGCTGTATCTGAACTTTGTGCGATATTATCTGCCAGAAAATCAGAAACCAACGGACCGCCTTTATAGGTGGTTTGATTCTGTGCTCCATAACACACGGTATAAACCTTTGATTCATCCTTAAGAACTTTAGCATCTTTAGTTGTCAAATCAATAATATTTTGACTTCCACTGCTTCCAGAACCTTTTTCATCATAGATGACACCATCAATTACAACATGCGTATGTGTCCATGTAAATATTCCACCAGAGCATTTTTCAAGATAATAGGTTGGTGCTCCATCGGTTAATACAACTGTGTTTCTATTCTCCTTTTGAATTTCCTGAACCGTAGACTGCTTAAATAAAGAAGATGCCTGTTTTAATCCAGCTTGCAAATTAGTTCCTTCATTTGCCTTTAATGCTTGAATCGAATCGATAGCACTTTTCTTTCCTTGTTCCGTAGAAACATCTGTCCAATTTAGAACTACCTTAGTTCCAGTAGAAAATTGGACAACGGCTAAATAACGTCCCGTGTTTTCTTTCTTTCCTGCGTATGTCGTGATAAATTCAGCAGCCGAATTTTTTAAAGTTTTTAGGCGTGAATCATCGTTCATACTCTTTGATGTATCAAGCACAAGAACAGTTGCAGACTTTTTGGTGAATGATTCAACCTTTTGTTTAGTAACAACTTCCAAGGTAACCTCATAAGTGTTGTCAGCAACAGGCGTGGCAGTTTTATTAACAGAATGAATTCCTTCTGGTAGCGTCTGCTGTAATTTACCTTCAACCCATTGACCAGAACTGTCATAATAACCATTTTTCACTGCATCGTTTTCACTGGCAAGAGCGTCAGCGTTAACAGGTGCTAATGCGAAACACAAGATAAGTGCAAGTGCAAAACTTGTGAACCTCTTTAGATTCATTGTTCTTTCTCCTTTCTTAAATTTACAACAGACAATTAAAAAATTCTATTCCTCCTTTCCTGCTTTTATATCATTATCAAAAAGTACACTTTTTGATAATCATGAGTCAGGGAATACCATCAACCTTAGCAAGAGATTATGGTTAGAAAAACGGCTAAAAATACCACGAGTATTGAAAAAATAGGCATTATCGCTTATAATGGAAGTGATACAATAGACTGTTAAAAAGTGTACCTTTTAAGAGTTCAGCACAAATTATTTTTGTTTTAATAAGCGATATTCCCTTAATTTCCTGTAAAATGTGGCTTCACTCATTTTGCATACTTCCAAGACTTCCGATAGAGGAAGCCTTTTCTTTTCCCATTCATGGACAAGTTCCCCAAAGTTCTCTGGAAGCGCGATTTCTGGTCTGCCGAATTTTATTCCTTTTGCCTTTGCCACCGCAATACCCTGTGCCTGTCTTTTTCTGATATTTTCACGCTCATTCTGTGCCACGAACGATAGTATCTGTAATACGAGGTCGGCAATGAATGTTCCCATTAAATCTTTTCCATTCCTTGTATCTAACAAGGGCATATCTATAACGCATATATCAATCCCTTTTTCTTTCGTCAGTATTCTCCATTGCTCCTGTATTTCAAGATAGTTCCTGCCTAGTCGGTCAATGCTTAAAATATAAAGCAAATCGCCTTGTTTTAGCTTTCTTACAAGCTTTTTATATTGCGGACGTTCAAAACTTTTTCCAGACTGCTTGTCTATGTAGATATTTTTTGAAAGTACATTTCTTTTTGATAGTTCGACAATCTGTCGTTCCTCATTTTGGTCTATGCTGGAAACCCGTACATATCCATAAACCTGTGCCATTTTTTATCAATCCTCCTTCCTATGGATATAGATAAATATCATAAACAAAAAAGCACCTTACTGTAAAAGTAAAATGCTTGGTAATTTCTGCCATCAAGAAGATACGCCTTATCACACAGCTTGTAAAGAGTACTGACGCATTGCGTTGCAACAGGTTCTTGACAAGCTATGAGCTAAGACGTTGATAACGAACAAGCAGAGATGAAATAGTGTGCTGTTTCGCAGCATAAAAAAAGAGATACCAACACACCTATGCAGTATCTCTTAGCTTAGTAGCAATATTCTTTTGTTTGCAAGCAGGCAAACACAGGTTATTTCTTAATATCCTTTTGTTTGGGAAACTCCACATTCCCATCTGGAAACAGACTGCCTTGTTACGTATAATTGCTCTGCAAGAGATTGTTGAGTCATTCCCTTACCTTCTCTTGCTCTTCTTAGTTGTTCGCCAAATTCGACCATATCCAATCTGCTCCTTTCATTTTGATTTTATCATCTGCAGATGTGATTATAGTATCACCTAAATCCAAAACAACATCAAGTACCACCTTAAATTATGGTGTCACCATTATGGTGCGTTGCTTCAATATCACTCAGCTCCCTTAATTCTCTCAACAACAGTTCCATTCTTTTCCAAAACAATCCAAGTAATCAACACGATCCCGATTCCCAGTTGCGGCATATTGTCCTGTGCTTTTTCAATCTCATCTGCATCTTCAATTTTGGATTCCCAGGAAAAGTCTTTTGCATTGTCATTTTCTTCTAATAACGCCAGGATTTCTTGTTCTGTATCTCTATCATATTCTTTGTGATATTTTATGCTGGTCTTAAGTGTAATTGGATGATTGGCAAATGTTTTCACCACCTGATCACTGGCTATAATCGTCGGTGGGTATCCAAGGAGTGCCGTATAATAATTCTCGTCCGTAACTCCTTCTATGGTAAAGGTTTTTGTCATTTGTTGATCTTCATACAAAGCACATGTCACATTTTCCCTATGATATCAGCATCTGCGAGATCCAAACCATTTCGATAAACAATACATGCTTTTCCCGAAAGGAAGTCCCCTTTATTGATCGGATGCTCAAGACTGTTATTTAAATAATCAAATTCCTGTTCATCAATTCCAATCAGAGAGGATCCAAAATTCTCAGGATGATTCTGATACTCGTCCTTTTCCTTACCATATGGAATGCTCATCCACTTTGCATAAAATTCTTTCATCCACATCTCAGCAAAATCCGGTTCCCATGGAACTGTAATCTCGGCAAATATCATAGAATGTACTTCAGAGACTCCAGCATTTTCTTTGATCGACTTCACGAGAGATTCATCCAGAACGTCTCTTCTGTCTTCTGATTTTTCTTTGCATGCCGTATCATTTTGAATGACCATATCCGTATCCATATAATTTGACACTATGATTCTTGCTGCCTGACTGTCCAGCATGGTCACAATACAAAGGTACACAGACAGACTGGCTGCCAAAGACAACAGTACCACCGCAGTTCTTTTCTTATCCTTTGTAAACTGCTCCATAGAAAGTCTTGCTATTACTTTCCCCTTTCCTGCTTTTCTTTCTTTTACGGTTTT
Source organism: Dorea sp. Marseille-P4042 (assembly GCF_900290215.1). Classification (NCBI taxonomy): domain Bacteria; kingdom Bacillati; phylum Bacillota; class Clostridia; order Lachnospirales; family Lachnospiraceae; genus Dorea; species Dorea sp. Marseille-P4042. The sequence continues at coordinate 1,083,290 of NZ_OLMI01000002.1, forward strand.
ATGGGTTGGACGATAACCAAGCGTTTCTATTGGAGAGATATCTGCTGCCATATGTCGATGTTGTAAAGTATAAGGATCGTAAAATGTATATGTACTCTTCTGATATATCCACTTGTTTCTAAAATAATTTGCAAATGCGATTTCAAGATTTTTATTCTAAAATTTCTATAATTGCATGTTCAACTTGATGCTCTTTTATTTTGTCAATGATTATATGCATATTTTCTATTTCCAATTCTATTTTTGTATCCCCATCCTTTGGTACCATACCAAATTTTTGAAATACAAATCCAGTAAATGTGTCACAATCTTCTGCTGTAAATGTAACACCTATAGCGTCTTCAATATCACTTAATCGTATATTGCCTTTCACTTCCCACTTGTTATCACTTATTCTTATAATAACAGTTTCTTCTTCCGACGATATTGGTTCAATATCGTTTAAATCGCCAACAATTTCTTCTAATAAATCAAAAAGAGTCACTATTCCAACCACTCCACCATACTCATCTAATACAATCGCCATAGATTGCTTCGATTGTTTCATATTTTTAAAAAGCACATCTGCTTTTGTAGTTTCCATAACAAAGTATGGTGCAGAAATTACAGAATCTATAACCATATCCTTACTTTTTTCTTTTAATCTAAAATAGTCTTTTGCATTTAAAATACCAATAACATGATCTATCGAATCTCCACAGACGGGATAAAGGGTATGTCGTGTATTGTGGATTGTTTCATCCCACTCCTTCACATCATCAGACAGCCATAATATTGTCACATCTGTTCGACGTGTAGCAATCGTACCAGCCATAATATCATTAAATTCAAAAACATTTTGAATAAATTCTTTTTCTTGATGATCTATTGTTCCTTTTTCACTTCCCGAATCAACAAGCATACGTATTTCTTCTTCACCCACTTGATCTTCCGCTTCATTTGGATCAATACCACAAATTTTCAAGACAATATTTGTTGATAGTGAAAGAAATGAAACGATTGGCTTAAATAAGATAGAGATTCCCGTAACCAATCCTGAAATCCCCATTGCCAGTTCTTCAGATTTTTTCATTGCGATTCTCTTTGGAACTAATTCGCCAAAAACCAACGTGAAATATGATAAAATCAATGTAATCAATATAACAGCTATGGTATCTAAAGTAGAACGTGGAATATTCACTCCCATTCCAATAACCCAATCAACTAAAGGTTCTGAGAAATTATCTGCTGCAAAAGCACTTCCTAAAAATCCCGACAACGTGATTGCAACCTGAATTGTCGCAAGAAATCGTGCCGGCTCTTGTGTTAATCGTACTAATCTCTTTGCCCGACCATTACCTTGTTCTGCCATTCGTTCTAGCTTTGTTTCATTCATTGATAAAACAGCAATCTCTGCACTCGCAAAAATCGCGTTTAATATAATTAAAATAATCTGCACTACTAAAAGAATAAAAATTGATGTACTCATAAATAAAACCTTTCCACAATAAAATTATCTAAATATCACACTTACTTAAAAGCAACAAAAGACATGGTCTATGTTCCGAATACATAGTCCATGCCTTGCGATATATAAATAAAAATTCTATTGAATTGGTTCGCTTCAGAATCATTATCACTTTCGTCCATGTTAAATATTCCTCCTTAATTAATATTGTTGCAGAGTATAACAAAAAGCCCTAACATAGTCAATCTGAAAATAGTAAAAGTTATATTAATTTTTATATCTAATTTTGGATTATTCGCATAACCACTATACTTTCAAGCATTTTGGAGTATAGAAAACCATTCATTTTACCACTAATTTACCACGATTGAATGAGCCTTGATATGACTATAAAATAACACCCAAAAGACATCATTACACCTAAATGGTGTCTTTTTAAAAAGCAGTCAATCATAAGACTAACTGCTTTGTATGTAGGGATATGAAATTGTAAACTAGATTGTCTGTTATAGATTTATAGTCATAATATATTCTTCGCTGTTTTCATCAACAACAAGAAAACCTGCTTTCTTATACATTTTTACTGCATAATTATTTTTCTGAACAGATAAGGAAATTTTTGAATAACCAAAAGATTTTTCCACTAACAATAATTGTTGCAATAATGAAGTCCCAATCCCTTGTCCTCTATACTTTTGAAAAACAGACATAGCAAGGGACGGTGTATCATTGTCAATGTGTCCGTAATCGTTCATTATTCGTACCCAAATAGCACCTATGACATTTCCTTGAACTTCCGCAACTAAAGCCCTATCATCTTTTCGCTTTCCAAATTCAAAAACATATTCTTGTAATTCTGGACAGTTAATTATTGATTTAGGTGGTGGCTCAACACCGTCTGGAATATAAATTGCTTCATACAAAAAGTCATTGAGTAAATCATATTCTGCTTTTTTAATTTCCCTTATGATATAATCCATAACTTGACTCCTAATCTATTTTATCTTTTTTCATACCCCGATTATACCATTCACATATAAGCGCTACAACAAAATTTTATGCTTCAATAATCTTGTTAAAAAGTTCTAAGAGTATATCATTTCATCACTCCAATCTATAATTTTGGTAAGAAAAAAGCAGTCAATCCTAAGACTAACTGCTTTGTGTGTATGGATATGAAATTGTCAAGTTAAAAACTGTTTATTTTTTCTTTTTAGGTTTTTGCGTTGGTAGTTCATCATACATCACATTAAATAACCCCGTCAGAAAATCTTTATTATCAATTTCTTCCACCAATAACATTTCTTTGGCATTTTCGTATGGAATTTCATAAGTAACTGTTGGCATATAAGAAATTGCAGACTTTGTTGGTTTTACCAGTAACCTATCATCATATATACCGCCAATGATTTTTCCACGATAATAGATAATAAATTCTCCCATCATTGCACGATATGTTATTTCTTGTAATTCTGATAATTGTTCTAAAACAAATTGTAAATAATCTTTACTTGAAGCCATTTCCAACCCTCCAATCTTGAATTTTATTATTCCAATGCTTTCTTTAAGTCCAGAACAAATTGCTTTTGTTGTTTTTTTAAATAGGTTTTTACAAAAGGTTTCATAAACCACTTTTTAGGTATCACATTTTCTGTAAAGTCTATTTGTGTTTCATTCCCTTTGTCTATAAAAACACCAATCCAATGACCTTTCATGTTGCTATTCTCCATATCAAATTCCCAGCGTTTGTATGGTTCTACAACGGTGACGGTAAATGTAGTAGCATATCCATTTTTTGTGTATTCAATAAATTGTTTGTCATTTATTATTTCTGTTTTGCTCAAATCACTTCGCCATGAGTTATATTTATCAACAGCTAAAACAATGTTCCAAACTTTTTGAAAATCATTACTAATAATTGTATTTATATTTGAAATTGCCACTTTTTCATTTCCCCTTTTCAAACTGAGATTTATTGAATCACCTCTACAATTTGTTTTAGCGAATCATAATCAACAAAATCTACTTTTGTGTTATAGGTTTCTATCAGTTCCTTATCTTCTTGCGTAAGGCTTTCAATTGGCTTGTTTTTAAGAGAATGATATAACATTTTCATCATAGTCTTGTGCTTGAAATTCAATTTACTGTAGTCTATACCACCTCTTAAGTGAAAGATTAAAGAGTTTTTATAAATATCTTTTTCAAGTTGTTTTTCAAGGGAGGCTTTAATGTTATTAGTATTTTCTTTATTATTTACATCTGCAAGCCCTACAGTAACCAGAATCGTTTTGATATTGCTATTTTTCAATAGTCTAAATGTGTTTTTTAATCCTTTTACACCACCTGCATACAACCCCCCAAAATAAATTATCTGCTCGTAATCCTTTATATCCTTTATGTTTTCATAACTTATGCAAGGAATTTCTGTTATCTCTGAAAGTTTTGTAGCGTATGCTTTTGCTGTTCCATATTGACTACCATATATAATTAAACTTTTCATAATTCTTTATACCTCTACAACTTCCAATTTGTCGCTTTCTTCATACTCATATTATAACAGTTCCATATATCCACCACAATAAAAATCAGCATACCCTTTAAATATTTTCTGCATTGAAAATGCACACTTTTCCTTTCTTCCTCTTGATTACCAATCACAGAAAAGAAAAAGCCCTGTCAAGAGCCTTGCCACCATTGGTGGTGCTTTGCACTCTTTACTGGGCTTTTTGTTTGCTGTATCTTCCATGCAAGAGGAAAATTAAAGACCTCTGTTCCATTTCTCTTTCAGATAATCTTCATAGTCCGTTTCATCAAAATCTAACTGTGGCGAAGTGTCGGGAATGTTATTTCTGCTGTCTATGTCCGCAAGTTGACGGAATATCCAGTCATCATAAGGGTCATGGTATTTATACTCTTTGGGCTGTTCTCTGTATCGGTCTAACCCTCGCATTTCCTTATGTACTTTCATCATGCGTTCTATTTTTTGACGTTGTATCAACTGCTTGATTTCCATAAGTTCTTCTAACTCCGTAACCTCATTGGTAATGTAGTTATGGATATACTGTATGAGTTTGGTTTCCATGTAAAATCTGCATTCTTTTTCATCATTGAAAAATTCATTTTCAGACAGATAATCTAAAGAAACATTGAAGTCCTGTTCCCGTTTGATAATATCCATGATATATGGCTCGGTGTGGTCGATATACTTCCATTCTCCCGACAATAATTCATTGGGCGTTACACCCAGCACGTCCATTATCTTTTCCAGCGTATCAAAGGTAGGATAATTCACACCTCGTTCAATCTTGGAAAGGCTCTGCATATTGATACCGATTTTATCCGCAAGTTCCTGCTGTTTCATTCCTCTATGTTTTCTTATGGTCTGTATGTTCTCTCCTAAGAAACTGATTTTCTTTATATAACCCTCCATAACTTAGTATAACCGCTCCTTTCGTTGCTTTTTTTGGTGTTTATAAGCATATCATACTTAATATGTATCTAAAAGTCAACAAAAACTTCTTGACAAGTAATTCTAATGGCGTTATTATCGTATCAGATAGAGTGATTAAGCACGCTAGGGTCAATCACACGCTTGAGTAAGCATAGAAAAGATATATTTTCACTTTGATAGCATGAATAAACATGGACTATCAGACCGAAAATAAGGTTTCTGACTGGGGCTGTTCCGTTTAGCCACGAGCCTTACAAGGCTCGTGAGCGTTAAGAACGGAGCAGACACAGGAAGAAAGGGAACGCCTTTCGGCGTTCGTAAAGGGCGTATATGTAACACCGCCCTGCGTATACATGTCATAGTACCTAGAAACTGTGATAAATAAAGGAAAAAACACGATTTTTACCCCGCAAAAAAACGGGGCATACGAAAGGAGCAATGCACTATAACTACACACAAAAATTTATCCGTTAAGATTGATTACATCAGCATTGTATTTGAAACGGCAACCGCTGAAGATGTAATCATGCACATTTTAGATTTACCGACTGACATTTTCAATGTTTATCCAGCAATGATAAAATTCAAGACTTATCAAGCACGCTGGCAGATTGGAGATATTTATGTATCGGGGGACGCAAGAAAGACAGAGGATAACCCACAGGGGCTAGGCTGTTATCTTGTTATGACTGGCAGAGGTTGTGATGATATTTTCCGTATTCTCGACAGTAGGAATTATACCTTTGGGGATATGTTTCGACGCTGTGAGCGAAGATACGGACTGGATAACTTTCATTTCACAAGACTTGATATTGCCATTGATGATAAGAACGAAAAGCCATTCTTTACCATAGAGCAGATAAAGAAGAAATGCGAAAAAGAGGAATTTATTTCTAATAGTGAGGGCTACCACTTTGACGAAAGCAAGTTTGATGATTTCGACACCGCAAAGACTGTTTATATCGGTGCTGGTAAATCGGGATTATCCTACCGCTTTTATGATAAGGATAAGGAAGTCTGTTCAAAACATAATAAGACACTTGATGAAGTCGGCAGTTGGAAACGGACAGAAATGCAACTGCGTGATGATAAGGCTCATGTTTTTGCCATGACATTCAAAGACAGACCGCTGGAACTTGGGGAACTGGCTTTCGGGCTATTAGCAAACAACCTACGCTTTGTCGTGCCAAACAGAAATGAAAGTAATAAGAGCAGATGGAAAACGTGTCGGTTTTGGGAACGATTTTTAGGGGCTGTGGAAGTCTTGAAACTGCAAGTACCGAAACTACATAATTCCCTTGAGGAAACACAGCAATGGCTCACAGAGGGTGGCGTGATTTCTGCTGTCAAAAGTTTTTATTTCTTAGAAGAACATGATGCATTAGGTGGACTGGAAAAAGTGGGAACTATGCTTGACAGGGCAAGATACAGCAGTTCCCTTTCCAGTAAATTAACCGCCCACTTACAGAGGATAGACCGTACCGACCTTATCCCCTATATCCAGTATGACACGAAACAAGGGAAAGGGGGTATCTGATGAATAACAACGATATTCCCGTATGGGAAAAATATACCCTTACCATTGAAGAAGCGTCAAAATATTTCCGCATTGGAGAAAATAAGTTAAGACGCTTGGCAGAGGAAAACAAGGACGCTGGCTGGCTCATTATGAATGGCAACCGCATACAGATTAAACGCCGACAGTTTGAACAGGTCATTGATAAATTGGACGCTATCTAGTGCAAATGAGCCTTGTATGTGTTATGATGAACACAAGTCATATCAAGGCTCTTTCCAACAAAGAAAGGAGCAGACACCATGAAAGAAAAAAGACGGGATAACAAAGGTCGTATCCTGCATACTGGAGAGAGCCAACGAACAGACGGAAAATACTTATATAAATATGTGGACGCATTTGGAAACACAAAATATGTGTATGCTTGGAGATTGACACCCACAGACCCGACACCAAAGGGAAAACGGGAAAAACCCTCACTTCGAGAACTGGAACAGCAGATAAGACGGGATATTGAGGACGGTATCGACAGCACAGGCAAGAAAATGACGCTTTGCCAACTTTACGCCAAACAGAACGCACAGAGGGCAAATGTGAAGAAAAGCACACAGAAACAACGGGAACAACTCATGCGGTTATTAAAAGAGGATAAGTTAGGTGCTAGGAGCATTGATACGATAAAACCCTCTGACGCTAAGGAATGGGCGTTACGCATGAAAGAAAAAGGCTTTTCCTATAACACCATTAACAACCATAAACGCTCGTTAAAAGCGTCATTCTATATCGCTATACAAGACGATTGCGTAAGGAAGAACCCTTTTGATTTCAAGTTAAATGAAGTCCTAGAAAATGATACCAAAGAGAAAGTCGCATTGACAGAGGAACAGGAACAAGCCTTATTGTCATTTATTAAGATGGACAATGTGTATCACAAGCATTATGATGATGTGCTGATACTGTTAAAAACAGGACTTCGCATCTCGGAACTGTGCGGACTGACAGTAGCCGATATTGATTTCAAGAATGAAGTTGTGATTATCAACCATCAGTTATTAAAGAGCAAGGAACAGGGCTATTATATTGAAACGCCTAAAACAAAGAGCGGAATAAGGCAAGTACCATTAAGCAGAGAAACAATACAGGCATTTCAACGGGTTATGAAAAAACGCCCAGAGGCAGAACCATTTGTGATAGACGGACGGAGCAATTTTCTGTTTGTCAATCATAAAGGCAAACCCAAAGTTGCGATTGATTACAATGCCTTATTTATCCGTATGGTAAAGAAATACAACAAGCACCACAAGGACAATCCCTTGCCACATATCACACCGCATACGCTACGCCATACATTCTGCACAAGGCTGGCAAGCAAGAACATGAACCCAAAAGATTTACAGTATATCATGGGACATTCAAACATCAGTATCACAATGAACTGGTACGCTCATGCGTCCATAGATACCGCAAAATCAGAGGTTCAGCGTCTAATCGCATAAGAAGTATTTACCACGATTTTAACCACGATTGATAGCGAAAATATAAGAAGATAGACCTAGATATGTGAGGTTTACCACAAAAGCAAAATGCCCGTAGAGCCTATAAAATAANCAGAGGTTCAGCGTCTAATCGCATAAGAAGTATTTACCACGATTTTAACCACGATTGATAGCGAAAATATAAGAAGATAGACCTAGATATGTGAGGTTTACCACAAAAGCAAAATGCCCGTAGAGCCGATAAAATAAGGCTTTGCGGACATTTAAGAAGATATAAAAAGATAGTCAAAAAGACATATATAATTTCTCCTAAATTTATGTAAAACATAAAATTCGATTATTTTTAAATTCTACATATAATCTTTTATCCATTTTCCACATCCTCCTTTACAATCTGACTAAGTTCTTGATCTAAAGCTGTAGCAATTTTATATGCCACCTGCGGTGTACAGCTCTTTCCTGATATAATGCAGGAAATCGTCTGCCTTGACACTCCACTTAACTCAGCCAATTTCTTAATTGTTAATCCTTTTTCTCCCATCAAAATCTGCATTTTAAATACGTTTATCTTCATTTTATTTCTCCTTTCTTTTTTAATATGCACTTATAATTCGCATTTTTCTATGATATGATAAGCGTGAGGTGAATAATGATGAGTAATGAGAAGTTACATAACAATCAAATCGGACTTAGAATCCGTACTGCTCGAAAAGAAAAAGGTATCAACCAAACAGAGCTTGCAAATTTGTTAGGGAAATCGCTTCGCACAATCCAAAAATATGAAAGTGGAGAAATCGAAGTTTCCATTGCTATGCTCAATGAAATCGCAAAAGTTTTAGACTGCGAATCCACATATCTTATAGGATATGATACTGAGAGAAAACCTTTAGAAAATCTTTCTGATATTGTGAATTTCTTATTTCAGTTAGATAAGATAAAGGAACTTGGCTTCAATATCGAAGTCAAACGACCACCACATTATGATGGATGGGAATGTGCTATTACTTTTAATGGCAAAGATGTTTCTACGGAGTTAAATCAGGATCTCTGTCTATTCTTGGAAGAATTTGAGGATAAACGAAATGAAGTCAAGGACTATCAGACAAGTCTCGAATCTTATCAGAAGTGGCAGGATAAAACACTTGCTTATTACGCAAATGCAAAACTGACCGAAAAAGAAACGGAAGAAATCTCAAATGAAGAACGAATCCAAAGATTTCAAAAAATTATGAACAAGCGGTACGGTAAGAAAGAGTCCTAATTTTTAAGGAGGATTTTTAGAATATGAAATTACCGAACGGCTACGGAAGTGTAGTAAAACTATCTGGAAAAAGAAGAAAACCTTGGATGGTTCGTAAAACCACAGGCTATCGCATCGATCCAGTCAAAGAAAAGAAAGTAAATGAATATATCATTATTGGATATGCCGCCACAAAAACTGAGGGGTTACAAATGCTGGCTGATTACAACCGGAATCCTTATGATACGAAGGCAGCCAAAATGACTTTTGAGGAAGTGTATGAGGAATGGTCTAAGAAAAAATTTCCTACGGTATCCGAAAGCAATATTAAAGGATACAAGACATCTTACAAAACATGTGGCATTCTTTGCAATCGAGTTTTTAAGGATTTAAAACTGGCAGACCTGCAACAGGTTATCGACACCTGCGGAAAGAATTTTCCCACATTGAAGAAAATCAAAATCCTGTTTAACCAGTTATATGAATTTGCATTAAAGAATGACATCTGCAACAAAGATTATTCTACTTTTGTTGAGATCGCCCAGTACAAAGACCGCAATCCAAACAAGCATACACGTACAAAATTCACGAAAGAAGAAGTTGCAAAAGTCTGGACAATGAAAGAGGACAAATACTATCAGATCATCCTCATGCTGCTCTATAATGGCACACGTATCTCCGAATTTCTTGATTTGAAGAAAAAAATGTGCATTTGGAAGAACAGTATTTTGATGTAATTGACAGTAAAACAGAAAACGGAATCCAAAAAGTTCCGATTGCTGATAAGCTCCTGCCTTACTATAAAAACTGGTATAATTCTTGTCCTGATTGCGAATATCTTCTTCATACAGAGGATGGCAAAAGATTTCTTTATCGCAATTACTATGACAGCTATTGGACTCCTCTTGTGGAACAGATTGGAATTGACCGTACACCACATTGTACCCGGCATACCTGTACTTCCATGTTATCGGAAGCTGGTGTTCAGGATACAACAATCAAGAAAATTGTGGGGCACTCCGGTGCTATGACTTTGACAGAAAAAGTTTATACTCACTTAGATATGCAAGTTCTTGTAGACGCAATCAACAAAACCTTAGAAAATGAGGACATCGTAATTGCCGATGCAGAATCTGCATAACAAAAAAGGACACTCTCCAGTGCCTACCACCGAAAAGTGTCCTATATTTTTTAGATATTTTTGTTGCAAACGTGTTGCAAATGCGTTGCGAACTGAGTAAATCCCACCGCTTTTCACCACATCTGACAACTCCACAAACCCTTGTAAAACAAGGATTTGAACGCAAATCCGAGTTCCGAAGATTATCTCTTGCGTAACTGAAATTATCGCTTGCTGAACTGTGGTGCGCGACGAGCGGATTTGAGACCGTATTGCGCGAGTTTTTGAGCTGTTTTCCCTTGATACTCCGGGCTTTTCCGGCTTTCTGCCTCTCAGTTATCCGGTGTGCGGACCATAAAAAACGGCATTTTTTCATTCAGCAATAGCCTGATGAAACGCACCATTTACTACCCCAAACAGCTCCTCTGGTTTATTGTACTTCACTTTTGCATAGATGTCCATAGTTGTTTTGCTGTTTTCGTGTCCGGCAAGGTATTGGACGGTCTTTGGATCAACACCAGCATAGAGAAGATTGGTAATGTAAGTGTGCCGCAGCTGATGCGGGGTTACATCAAAGTCCAGCGTATATCTGATTTTGGGTTGATTTTTCTGGGTCATGCCCGTCTTACCGTCAGATATGGAGTATCTGTATCCAGATATACTGAATCCCATTGCAGATCAAGAATTTCTTCCCGGCGTAGCCCTGCATATAAACCAATCATGACAAAGACATAAGGCGGCAAATCTCGGATAGCATCCAAAAGGCGCTCCACCTGTTCATCTGTCAAAGCCTGACAATCCTCTTGTGGAACACCGCCACCTTTTGTTGTCAGATAAATCGTTGGGTTGTGGTCAATAATCCTGCTTTCCATCGCTGCGCGAAAGATAGATTTGTAAAGGATTACCACAGATTTATAAACCGATGCAGATTTTTTGGAAACCGGAACAAGGGCAAGCTGAATATCATCCAGGCTAACCTCACCCATCCGTTTATCTCCCAATTCCGCTATAATATGCCGCCTAACCTTTGAGGTGTAATCCGTCAAAGTAGTAGCTCGTACATGAACCGACTGCATCAGCAGCCACTTTTCACAATACTCTGCAACTGTGGGCGTTTTCCGATGAAAAGTGGCATTCTCAATCTGTTCCAACGCAAGCGTTTCTTTGTTGTATAGTTCTTCAGGTGTTTTTGCGTAGATAGCTACGAGCTTACCATTCGCGTCTTTGATTCTGGTCCTATAATATAGGACACCTCTTTTCATAACTGTGCCATATTGAGGAATTATTGTTTGCCGTTTGGCCAATTCCGTCACCTCCTAAGAATAGACTCCAGCGCTGTATCTATGTTTTATCAGACCATTATGATTTCGACAAGGATACGAACCGGCTCACACTCCAGCTCTGCGAGGTTTACGATAAGTTGCATTCTTTTCTGCTGGCTTTGCTCTGTGGGTGCATTTTGCGATATACTCCTGAAGGCCCGCTGAAGTAAAGTACACACAGCCATTCTGCACATATTGCACATAAGAAATAAGACCATTGTTACGGGCCGCGTCCAGCGTTGCAATGCTGATACCTAAAATTTCTGCTGCTTCTTTTCGTGTAATAAGTTTTTCCATAAAGCATATTTCCTCCAATCTGTCAAGTTTGTCATCGTGTTTGTTCAAAATCACATGAATACGCTGGCAGCCGAAACTGCCAGCGCATGGTATCTGATTTTGAACAGAAAGCGGCAAACGCTTCCTATTTATATTTCTCAGCTTTCGTCACATTTGCCACGCCCCTGACGATGGGAACACAACAGGTCTCCGCTGGCGCGGCTGTCATAACTCCGCAACATCGTTCGTATCGTGTGCCGCAGGGTTCCCCCCAAGTCTTTGGCGGGCCGTGAGGAAGTATCTTTAAGCCCCCATGCAGTCATCGCGCCAAATCTGCCACAATCCGTTTTATGAAATCGTAGATCGCTCCGAAGCAGTTCTTTCATCACCTCCCTGACTGCTCCATCTTCGCGGCGTTTCATATTCGCTCGTACATGGGTTATGTACCTGTTGTGCTGTCTATTCGATTGTCAATGTACTGATGAAGGAGGAAAACTTGTCCTTCTTATTAACACTGACAAAAAAGGCAAAAAACAGGCGCATCAAATGAAATTTTATCAAAAATATTTTACAAGCTGCTTTAATCCACGGCGGATACTGTCTCGGACACGGCTTGGGTCTACACCTTCTACTTCGGCAATTTCATTTACCGTCATTCCCAGATAGTATCGGGCATAAATTCGCTTTGCCTGTTTCTCCGGCAGCTTCATCACAGCGGCATAGACCTGCTCCTGAAACTGTTTTTCCTCCAGAAGCATCTCCGGTGTCTGGGGCTTCATCAGAATCGCATTTTCAATGCCGTTGTCGCAGTCCAGGGAGTAGTACGCCTTATAGCGATACAGCTTTCGCTCATACGCAGCTTCCGCACGTTCAGCTGCTCGAATAGTCTCCATTACTTCCTCTGTCACATCTACAAAAAAGTCTGTTGTATAAACATTAGGATAAAGTTCCCGAAGGTTAATTTTCTTCATTATGTACCTCCATTTCGATTCACGGGTGATTGACGGGTGGATCGAATAGAGGCGGAGACCGACAACGGCAGACAACCGGGTCATCTCCGAAAAAATGGCAACAAAAAACGCCAGATTTCCGTGAGGGAAAACTGGCGCGCCAAGAACAGCCATTATTATACTGAATTACATGGAACGATAATGCCGATGCAATGTTATACTTGCCCGGAGGAGGAGCAAGGCTTTTTTTAGCTGGTGCAGATCATGGATACTGCAAAAAGGCAAAAAGGACACGGCGATACCTCCTCGGACACCGCCGTATCCTTAAAAAAGGGTGACTTTATCACACCCTCCGTAAATCCATTTTTTCAAAAGGAAAACGGCGGCCTGAAATGCAATATTTTCAAGCCTCCGTCATCTTTGCAAAGCCGGACGGCTTTTGCTCAGGTGTTATTCGATATTCTCAATTGTTTCAACAATGTTCATTTTTGCAATAGAGTGCAGCGGGATCGCCGTTGCCAGCAGGCAGGCAGCAACAGAAACCACAGTAGCCTCTATAATCGCAATAACAGGAACGGCAACCAGTTGTAAGGCATCCGTCTTTGCAGCCCCGACAAAGATACAGCAGACATAGCCCAGCACTGCGCCAATCACAGAGGCAAAGATAGCGTAATAGGCACCTTCCCACAAGAATGTTTTATAAAGGCTTGCGGCACTCATGCCAATAGCCCGCTGCATACCAATTTCATTGACACGTGTATGGATGTTGCTGTAAACGGTGTTTATGATATTCAATATGCCAATGATGCCAATAAAGATAATCAGTACCCAGCAAAGCATTTTGATTTGTTCAAAACTCTCTGCCATTTCATTGCTGCTTTCAAGGTAAGAAAGCCAGTGAGCACCCGGATATTTGCTGCACCAATCATCCAATATACTTTCAAAAGAATTCGTATCTACGCCATCCTGCAATGTCAAATAGATTTCAGAATAGGTATCATCCTGCATCAGCGAGCAATATATTTCTTCGTTCACGATAAGTTGCACACCGTTGGTGAAACCTTCATTGTTGATTGTAATAGGAGTATCAATTATCCCTATCACACGAAGCGCCCTGCTGCCCAACTGGATCGTATCACCAATAGAAAGCTCCGTATGCTCCACAGGCGTATCCCCGTAAGAAAAGGGAATAGGATTTTTGACAAGGCAGCCTGTTCCATTATTTAGCGCCTGCTTATCCTGATCAGAAAGATTGGGAGCGTAGATTTCTAATAGCCCATCGTCAATATTGACAAGCTGAAAAGTTTCGTGGCTCTGCACGGACAAATCTGTTTCAAAGGGAAGTTCGTCACCAGCACCCGGCGTAAATACAGAAAGCCTGACAGTGGAAATGTCTTTTACAGTGTCGTTTGCCTCCAATGTGCTTATAGCTTCTGCCGGAATACCTGATGTTTCATTTGTAACAGCATAATCGCTGAAATACATATCCTGAATCGAACTGCTGGCATCAAGCAGCCCAGTAAAGCTCTGCAGAGCAACAAAGACGGTAATGCTCATAACAAGAGACAGTATTGTAAGAAGCGTCCTGCCACGCCCGCGTTTCAAATTGAGTCTTGCATAGTAGGCTTCAAAATTGTAGATTTTGTGATTTCTTTTTCTGCGGCGTTTGATCTTAACAGACTGGCCAGACATAGCAACTGTCGGGGATACACGCGATGCGTACCGAGCAGCTGGAAAGGCAGCCATTAGCGCAAATAAAAGTGTGACCGCAATACTTGCAAGGAGCATGGGGAATTTTACCGCACTGGCAGCGCTGATTGCTTCGTTTAATTCGGAAACACTATTTGCCATGAATATATCAGGATTGAGAACACCCGTAGCAGCAATTAGCGTAGCCTTTGCTGCTAATGTGCCAAGTACCAGCCCAATCGGAATACTGATTCCGCAAAGGATCAGGAGCTGCAAGGAAACAAGACGATAGATTTGTCCACGCTCTCCGCCGATTGCACGAAGTGTTCCATATTCTTTAATTCGTTTTGTAATGGAAATTTTTAGAATATTATAAATTACCAGTCCAGCTGCAAACAAAACCAACAAGCCTACCAAAACACACGCCACCGTCATAAAGGAAAAACCTGCACCAGCATCACTATTGGATGTCTCATCATAAGAAATACCGACAGCATCAAGAAGAATCCAGTTATATTGGATATACCGATCCTCTACATCCAAGTTCTTCGCAAGATCATAAACGATGCTCTGAAAGTTTTTCTTGTCATGAGTCTTAAAGTCAGTAGAATAAAGCAGATATTCTTCTGGTAATAGTTTTTCTGCGGTTCCGTTTCCTACAATTCCTTCAACTGTACCTGTTGAATAGCCGATATAGCTGCTTTCAAGAATACCCGTTAATATGAATTTTCCGCAATATTCAAATTCAGGAAGTGAACCATCCATAACAGATACGCGCATATCCAAAGAAACGGTATCTCCAACCGCAGCATTTAATCCAAGATACCTCAAGCTATCCTCTGATAATGCAATTTCACTTGCTTTCTCCGGCAAATGCCCCTCTTTTATCTTGCTGATTGCTGGGTACATCGCCAAAGCGTTATCATGATACTCTCTGAGATACAAGTTCAGGCTGCTATTACCAAGGGTTGTGCTGCCTACAAAGACGGTATCTCCTACATCATATACTCGATCATCCTCGTGGAGTTTCTGTGCTTGTTCCCTGCTGAGTTGATGAAATGTTACATATCGGTTTCCGTTTAGGCTCGCAGCCTGCTCTATTCTCATAGACTGCAAAATTCCAATGGACTGACCAACAACGGTTGTTATGATCGTTGACATGATAACTGCAATCAGGATTAAAGTCGCTGTAATTTTTTGCGTTTTTAGTTCTTTCCATGTAAGAGCTAAATAGGATTTCATCTTACTGTCACCTCCGAAAGCACTCCGTCAATGATGGTAAAACGACGCTCTGCCATTTCTGCAATATGAGGGTCGTGAGTAATGACAATAAGTGTCTTTTTCATTTTCGCCCGAAGATCACAGAGCATTTCCATAACCTCACTGCCGCTTTTGGTATCAAGATTTCCTGTCGGCTCGTCGGCGAAGATGATGTCTGGCTTTGCGATCAGAGCGCGGGCGATTGCCACGCGCTGCTGCTGCCCACCGGACAGTTCATGGGGCAGATGGTTCAAACGGCTGTCGATCCCTAAAAAGGCTGCGATCTCCTGTAAATAGGCATTGTCCGGCTTGCGCTTGTCGAGAAGCAGCGGCATGATAATATTCTCCTGCGCTGTCAGCACCGGGAGCAGATTGAATTGCTGGAAGATGAAGCCGATCTTTTGGCGGCGGAACGCCGATAACTCCTTGTCACTGCCGTGATGGATGTCGGTATCGCCATACAACACCTTGCCGGAAGTTGGCGTATCCAATCCGCTGATGATGTGAAGCAGCGTACTTTTTCCACTGCCTGACGGCCCCATAATGGAGATGAAGTCACCGGAGTGGATTGTCATATTTGCATGGCACAGCGCAACGACTCTGTTCTCGCCTGTACCGTAGATTTTGGAAACATCGTTTACTTGAATATCCATGAAAAAACTCTCCTTATCGTTTTGATAAGGAGAGTATAAAAGAGAAATCTCAAAAAACACTCAAGAGTTACGAGATTTTCAAAATTGCGGATGCAACAGCCCCGGTATTGGTATTTGCAATTTTCAAAGCACCTCCGTGTTTGTGGCAAAGAAGATCACAGATATAAAGTCCCATGCCCAAATGCTCTGCTTCTTCTGTACCCTTACGGAACGGTTGAATGCCATTTTTCAAAAGAACCGTCGGAAATCCATCACCATCATCCGTAACTTCTAATATCAGATTTTCACCTTCTATGGCAAGTTTTACCGCGACATTCTCTTTTGCAAACCGCAGAGCATTTGTTGTGAGATTTTCAGCAATTTGAAACAACATTCCTTTATCCAAAGAGACAGTGCCACATACAGACAGGCCATGAAAGCGAAGCTGCTTACCATATTCGGTTATAGAAAAGCCAAGATCTTTTTCCAAATCTGCACTCAGGGCACCGGTGTCAAAAAGAGCTTTTTTCGGCTGAACTTGCTCCAACCGTTGAACCTTGCTCATAGTTTCTACATAGCGTTCGATGCGTCCTGTATAGGCATCTATACGATCAAGATCGTCCATAAGCTGCGGTGTGTTGCCGGTGCCTGCACAATGTTTTGCCATTTTCACTGATCCTTTCAGGACTGTTATCGGATTTCGGAGATCGTGGGCGAGCGCCGCATTTAACCGTTTCCGTTCTTCCGTTTGTCGCCACAACTCACGGTTGCTGTTCAAAAGTGATTGCCGCATGGTTTCAAACGTGACACAGAGCTGTCCCAGTTCATCCTCGGACACGGCCGGAATGATAAAGTCCAAGTCATTCTGCATC
Organism: Dorea sp. Marseille-P4042; assembly: GCF_900290215.1. Classification (NCBI taxonomy): domain Bacteria; kingdom Bacillati; phylum Bacillota; class Clostridia; order Lachnospirales; family Lachnospiraceae; genus Dorea; species Dorea sp. Marseille-P4042. The sequence goes on from NZ_OLMI01000002.1 coordinate 1,100,561, forward strand.
ATGCGATTTGCACCATCCATAAGAATAGCAAGTGGCTCTTTCAGCTTACAGCGATAGAACAGAGATGCAGTTAATATCAAAGCGACAATGAAGAATAGCATCGGCAAAACGAACTGAAAAATGACCAACGCATTTCTAACTGCGGTTGCTCCTGCTACCGGTTCCGGAAACTCTGTCTTTATTGTGGAATCTGCTCCAACGATAATTTGCACGCCAGATGGGGCGAATACTGCACTCAATTTTGTGCAGTCCACAAAAACAACAGCCGAAAGGCTTAATGCCAGCAATAGGTTGATGAGCGTCAGCGTGAACAAGGACTTTTTCAGGCTCATATTTTTTATCCATTCCATTTGTAACCCACCCCCCAAACTGTTTCGATATAACTGTGATGCGACAAGGCAGTAAACTTGCTTCGAATTTTTCGGATATGCTCCATAATGGTATCACTGTTGCCTTCGCCATCAAGTCCCCACACAGCTTCATAAATTCCTTCCCGGTCAAATACCTGCCCAGCGTTCAGTGAAAGCAGCTCCACAATGTCAAATTCCTTTTTTGATAAGTTGACAGGCGTTCCGTTGATAGATACCTCCCGTTTGGAGTAGTCGATCACCATTTCAGAGAAAAAGCGGAGTTCGGATTGCCCCTGCTTTCTGTTTTCCCGCCGCAAGTGTGCAGCGACCCTTGCGCCTAATTCATCAATGTCAAACGGCTTTATGATATAGTCATCCGCTCCAACCTGAAACCCTTTGATCTTATCGGCGGTTTCTATTCTGGCCGTCAAAAATAAGATGGGACAAGAAATGTGGCTGCGGACTTTCTCGCATACGGTAAGTCCGTCCATGCCGGGCATATTGATGTCCAGCAGCACAAGATCAGGATGGCAAGCCGCCTGTTTCAATGCTGTTTCGCCATCATACGCCGTATAGACCACAAAGCTCTGCATTTCAAAATAGCTTTTCAGCATATCAACGACGCCTTTTTCATCATCCACGATGAGTAGCTTTTCGTTCACAAATCAACGCCTCCTTTCGCAAGCATATAGTATCGCATGAAAATCTCAAAAATTTCTCAACTTTTTCGTTCTTCCGTCAATCGGCTTTTCTGCGTTCTTTGGGATCAGCCAAACACCAGCCATCTTTACAGCGCCGGGGATACGCCCAGCAGCGCAATAGTAATTTACTCTACGAGGTGTCACGCCCCATTTTTCGGCGGCCTCTTTTAGTGTCATATAATCCATTATGCACCTCCACAGAGTACATTATAGTTCTTTGTCTCGAACAATACAAGTTTATCACCAATCGCAGTTTTATATAATCGGCATAATCGTACAGCTCGTCAGGCATAATAAGGTCATTCCATCATATAAACCGGAACGATACAATATTATTGAGGTGAACGATTATGCCGATTGATGATTTGACTGCTTTAGGGCAAAAAATGCGGGAAGCCCGAAAGAAAAAAGACCTGACACAACAGGAGCTTGCGGATCTGAGCCATGTTTCTGTAAAGCAAATCGCCAATATCGAAAAGGGGAAAATGAATCCTTCTTATTTGATTTTGAGAGCATTGGCAAAGGTCCTGCACATCTCTTTAGATACGCTTATAAATCCAGATATTTCTCTGGAGGATGAGGGTGTCAATCAGATGAAAATGCTTTATTCCAGCTGTCCGCCAGAAATGCGTGACACCCTGCTGCATCACACCCAGGAAACGGTGAAAGAACTGACAGAGTTGTCCGAAAAATTTGAAACGAATTGAGCCAGTGAGTGAAATTTAACGATTCTCTCACTGGTTCTTTTCAATTTCGGAGAAAAGAGGCAAGCAAGCAGAGAAAAAAATCCCTCCGTGATTTTCCTCTCCGCTTGCTTGCCCGGGGCAGCGCCCCCAAGCCCCTTTGAACACAGAATTTCATTCTGTGGCTGCGCGGTCTCCGTTCCACTACGGTCGGCACTAAACGGACATCCCCCGGATGTCCAGTGCCTGCGATCGCTTTTGACCAGGACCAGCTTACCGCTGGCCGTGGTCTTTTTCTTTTTCAACATCCTGTTCTACCTCCATTTTCAGCACTCGATCTACATTCACTTTTGCAGTCAAAAGCTCCCGCATTTCTTCGCAGGAACGCCGATACTCGGAATAAGTCTTTTTCTTTTCTTCCAGCAATTTTGCGTACTCTGTCTGCAACTCTTTGACCTTGGGCAGCTTCTTGACGCCCATCTCATCAAAGGCATTCTTAGCAGCCTGGTGGAGCAGAATTTCTTCCTCATGTTCCTCCCGGAATTTCTTAGAGTAACCCGCCTTGCGGTATGCCACATAGACCTCACGGGTCTTGGCATAATTTACGATGTGAGTACGCAGAACAGCGATCTCTGCCATGCGCTTTTCAGCCGCTTTGATCTGCGCCGAAAGATCATTGTGATGTGCCGTAGCAGCCGTAGCCTTTTCTTCCAAAACCGCATACTCCAGCAGATTGTTCTCTGACAGGTAATTCATGGTCTGCGCCATTTGTTTCAGATTAAAAACTTTAGCCCATCGCGCATAGCCAGCACCTTTTCCAGCCTGTAATTTTGCCTGAATGTCCACCAGCAGATTGACCTTCGGCGTCTCTGCCTGTGTGACGGTTTTCTTTCGCGGGGTACGTGCTTTCTTCCCTAAGAGAACTGCCTGTAAATCTTCCAATCCATATCCTTCGCCCAGACTGTCCATGCGGGCGGCTTTCTCCCAACCAGAGAGCTTCAGTCGATACGATTTTCCGCGCTTTGAGACTTCACAACCATACTCTTGCAACAGCTTCAGCAGTTCTTCAAAGTCAGCAGGACTTTGTGATAATGCGTTGTCAATCGCCACACGAAGCAGCTCTCGGTGAGAGGGCTTTGCCTGATCGCCTAGCCATTTGTTATAGCTCTTTCCGTGAGGTTTCGGATTCTCTACAATGGACAGTCTATTCTCAATACAGCTGGTGTCACTTAGCCGACGAATCGCCTTGGTGCTGCCCCAAAAGTTTCGGAATTTCCGGTCATATTCTAAGCTGACCGATGACCAGATAATGTGATTATGAATGTGCGACTTGTCTATGTGGGTGCAGACCACAAAGGCATGATTGCCCTTGGTAAACCGCTTGGCAAATTCTACGCCCAGTCGGTTTGCTTCTTCCGGGGTAATCTCACCAGGGTGGAAGGACTGGCGCACATGATAGGCGATCACATCATCTGTACCACGCACTCGTCCGGTAGCGGCAATGTACTGCCGCTTTGCCAGAAGGAACTCCGCATCCGCAGTCCGGCTGTCACACGCATAGCCGGTAATGAGCCTGCCGTTATCTGTTTTCTTTGGATTGGCCACATAGTCGATGATGTCACTGATTGCCCGACTTTCTGTGCGGCCTTTGCCGACATGAAGCGGCATGATTCTTGTAGTTGCCATAATGCTTCCTCCTCTCCAAACACAAAAGCTGCCACCCAACGAATTTTTATCGTTGAAGTGACAGCTTTCTGTCATTATGCACACCTCTGCAATGGTGTTTTTATGTTCTTTTACTATTCAAAAATTCAACCAGCTCATAGACTGTTGTTACCGGATTACTATCCCGGCAGATCACAGCAACCTGATCTCTGGTTAATCGCTCCACCCGTTCTTTTGCGTACTGAATAGCTTCCGGTTGATGTTCCTGCAGTTCTTCAAAAACATCCACACTTTTTCCGTAGTTCTCCAAATACCCTTTGTTTTTCAAAATGTCAATTACCGTAGCGGAATCTTTCAAATATCCATTCCGTTTTTCAAAATGGAGCAGATACCAATACTCAAATGCTGGATTGGAATATGCGATTTTGTACCCATGCTTCTCCGCATAAGAAATTGCGGCTTGAAGCTCAGAGTCTTTATTATCATCACAATCGAATACACACCAAAGCTGATCTCCATCTTTCGGATAATAATCTGCTTGAGAAATCAGGGATTTTGCGTGTTTCACCAAATGTTCCGCCGCCTTATGTTTCGATGGAATTGGGATAATATCCACTAGGCAGTTTCGTGAACGAAAATGTTTGAAATAAAGTGTCTCTGTTTCTTTTCCTTCGCAGATGATATAAACAATCGGTTTACGCTTACGCCGCTTAACTTTGTTCGGGTCATACTCTTTTCGCATCTTGCTCATCAGGCGTCACCTCCGATAAAAGGGATTGCACCAAACCGTCCCTGAAGATAACCCTTACGCACATTTTCTCCTTTTCTTGGAGAGAAAGATGCCAACGAGTAAAGCTCTGTTGCACAAGTCTCATCATTCTTTTCAGCAAACCAAATCTGATCTCTACGGAAGAAATTCAAGTCAAGTAGCATTGCATCGTGTGTTGTAAAAATCAGCTGCGCTCCCTTTGTATTGACAGCCTTATCCTGCACCATTTCAATCAGCCTTCTGGTTAAAAGAGGATGCAGACTATCCTCAATTTCATCAACAACTAAAAGTGCGCCGTTTTCAAGTGCCTGCAACCATCCTCCAATGCGGGCAAAAAAGTGTTGTGTACCGACAGATTCCTGCTCCATTAAAAGCTGGAAGTATTCTGTTGTACCATCCTCGTTAATAATTCGATGTGTTGTCGTAATAACCGGAATTTTACCGGAAGTGTTCTTGATTGTAACATCGGTAATTCCAAGATCGGCAAGCAACAATTCCTTTAAGATTCGAGCTTTCTTATCATCACCACTGGCAATCTGGGCAACAGTTTCTGAGGTAGCTGGTTCTTCATCCATCAAGAATGTCAACTTTTCCAGGAACCACCGATAAGCATTTTCCGTCTGAGGCAGATTCCAGTCATTAGAAGATACCAGATAGAGCTTATTGTCTGGTGTTCGATTGCTCAGAGTTACCTGCTCATTTACATTTTCCCGGAACTCATATACTCCGTTTTCTCTTGAAAAGATTAAGGCTTCACGACCATTTGGCCAATGGTAAAGATACTCTTTATAAATCTTCTTTGCATCAAAAGAAAAACCGTATGTGTAACGAACTCCCTGAAAAATAAATACCATCTCAAAAGACGTCGGTTCCTTTGTTCCGCCAAACGGCTCCCACGGCAACTTTTGTCCCTTAGAAACTTTTGCTGCATTTCCTACAACCATTTCTTTCATTGTCATCATTGCGTGTAATACGTTACTTTTTCCGGCTGCATTGGCACCGTAAATTGCAAGTACGGGCAACAATGCCTTCTTTTCATCTGGATGAAGCAGATATTCTTCAAATGACTTATCCTTAGAGGCCGCAAAACTGATTACGGCACTGTTCTTTATTGACCTGTGATTTTCAACTGTAAACTGAATCAACATAATTGAATACCTCCATTCTCAGTATTCGTATTTTCAGCCACTATTATAACAGTTAAAAATGCTTTGGTCAATATTTATAGCTTGTTTTTGCAGTTTTTCTGCAAAATTTATGAATAAATTCTTTCTCAACCATTTTTCACAAAATATTTATCGTACTATAACCACACCATCTTAGTCAGTGACCAAGATTGTGAGTAAGATACCTTCACCCATACACCCTGTCCTGAATTGCATATTTCAAATCCTGCACCTTACCCAACAGCCAGATCGCCGCAAGCGGCAATCCCATCGGGCTAATCAAAAAAGCTATAACCAGCAAAATCACACCATTTTGCGGGGAATAGGTAATAATCACAGCCACGCCAAGCAGAGCAATTATCGTGCTGAGCAGACCAAGCACCAGACCGGATATGTAGATCAGCCCCGTACAAAGCCAGACAAAAAGCGTCAACACCAAAATGACCGGTACAGTTACGATCATCAGCAGACATTTCAAAATCTTCATTCCTGTTCCTCCTTCCAACGCTCCAGATGCCGTTTGCACTGGGCATCCGCTTCTCTCTCATCATCTTCCGTCACTTCCCGTTTTCCTTTGGTCAGTTCAATCTCCAGATAAGTCCGGTAATCATCGGCTAAGAGGTCGAACAGTTCCTTGGGAGTATGGCACACCTCGCCAGAGCAATAGTGAAAATCTTGGTCAAATTCAACTCTTACACATCCATGGCGGCTGATATAAACTTCTATGGTCTCGTCTGCGGTCAGGTAATCCGTAAAAATCTCCAGCACCTTTTCAAAGGTCAGCATCTGTTTTCACTCCTTTACTACGCTTCTTATTCTACTCATATTATCCGGTGCGGACAGGCAAAAGACAAGGATACAGACAAAAAGAAATAGCGGAGGAAGGTGCGGCGAAGAAACGCCGTTCCTCCCTCCGCAAATGGAGTATCTATCCCTGTTATGAAAGTTTGGAGAGTTTCTATGGAGAGGGTCACACCATCCAAGGCTCTGGTAATGTCCGGCTCTGTGCCATAATATTTTTTCAGTTCAGTCGTTTGCAAAATTCTCATAAAGAACACCATCCTTTCTTTTTGATAAACCCATTGTAACGACCAAACCTCACAGAAATGTCACGAGCCACAAAAAATTTCCGCTAAATTCGACCCCAAATGTCACAAGTCTGTGACATTTCAATTTTTGGGGCGTGTCGGCGCTACTTTCGGAGCAGGAAAACAGAAAAGGTTGAGCCTTTCCCAACTTCCGATACAAGCCTCTTTCACAGAGTCTGATAATGGGATATATCGGTCACGGTCAGTTTTGGCTTCACGGATTGTAAGAATCCCATCTTCGAGATTTACATCCTTATAGCGAAGACCAACAACTTCAGACACACGAAGTCCACAGCCATAGAGAATACGAAATATCACAGGTAGCGCCAGATGCATGTTTCTTGCAACCTCCCGAGGTTCTGTTTCATCAGCGGCTTTTATCACAGATACTATCCCCTCTACCTTTTGCTTCCGTAGACATACGTTTCCACTTGTTAAGCATATCTTTGATTTCGGATTATTCTAACCTTGCTTACAGCGATTTGCAATATATTGACATTAGACCCTTTTCCCATTGGTGCTTCGGGATACTATGGTCTCAGCTGACTCCTAGGTATGAACTTTTTATCGCACGTACAAGTTGTACGCTACCTAGGCCTCCCAAGGTAAGACACAAGTCTTTCACCGCACAACCTCTGGATTTACTCTCTTGGCGTTACGTTTACCTTTTGGGCTTCGATTTGTTTCGCAATCTTGCCCGCCATTTAGTCTCATATCCAGTTTCTGTTCGTAGGCTCAACGGTTTTGCTACACCACTTCCTCCCCCTAAACATTGCTGTCTTCGGCTTGTGGTTCGCTACACTTGGCGGTAAATACCCGTGACGGGACTTTCACCCGTAAGACTTGTGCCATGCCTGGCACACGAAAAAGCCGCCACTTCAAAATCATAAAGTGACGGCCCTTTCTAATGCCGGAATCTCTGAAACAAAAAAAGCACCCTGTTATTTGTTACTGAGTACCTGCATTAGAATCGTATTTAATTGTTCAGATTTGGTCAGATTATGCCAAACCCTCCAGCGAAAAATCCGGTGTCTGAGAGTGCCAAAATCGCCCTCAAAAATACCCCCGAAATTGTTCTCTGGTTGTCCTATTTTTTAACCACTAAGGCCGTTTTTTGACCCCATTTTTGCCGGTTGTCCTATATTTAACCACTAAAAATTGGGTGAAAACGGCTCTCATTTGGTCAAATGAGGTCAAACTTTTGTCACCCGTTTAGGTATAAGAAAACCCCGGAAAACCTTGATTTTCCGGGGTGTTTTAACCATTTTGATATAGTCTGAGCAGTCGATTATCGCTTGCTGAACTGCGGAGCGCGACGAGCTGCTTTGAGACCGTACTTCTTACGCTCTTTCATACGTGGGTCACGTGTAAGGTATCCAGCTTTCTTGAGAACTGGTCTGTACTCAGAATCTGCCTCAAGAAGTGCTCTGGCGATACCATGACGGATTGCTCCAGCCTGTCCTGTGTATCCGCCACCTTTTACGTTAACGATTACATCAAATTTGTCTGCTGTCTCTGTAGCAACTAATGGCTGACGAACAACAACTTTTAATGTCTCAAGTCCGAGATACTCATCGATATCTCTTTTATTGATTGTAATATTACCTGTTCCTGGTACAAGGTAAACTCTTGCAACTGATTTTTTTCTTCTTCCTGTTCCGTAGAATTTTGCTTTAGCCACTGTAATGTCCTCCTTTCAACCTTTCCTTAAAATGTAAGCTCAACTGGCTTCTGAGCCTGCTGCTCATGATCCGGTCCAGCATATACATGAAGCTTCTTAATCATAGATCTTCCTAAAGGTCCTTTTGGAAGCATTCCTTTAACTGCGAGTTCGATAACCTTCTCTGGTTTCTTAGCCATCATCTCTGCTAATGTAGTCTCTTTCATTCCTCCTACATACTCAGAGTGATTGTAATAAATCTTCTGGTTCATCTTCTTACCTGTTACGTTAATCTTCTCAGCGTTAACAACGATTACATAATCACCTGTGTCAACGTGTGGTGTGAACTGAGGTTTGTTCTTACCTCTTAAAACCTTAGCAACTTCTGATGCAAGGCGTCCTAATGTATATCCTGTAGCGTCAACTACATACCATTTTCTTTCAATCTTATCTGGATTAGCCATATAAGTCTTCATGGAATTCCCTCCTGTAATTCTTTAACGTTTATTTTTTTGCTTCTCTATCGAAATCAACATGATTCCGGGGCTTTGGCCTCATGCTGTTTCTTCTTTTGCCATACTGTCATATTATATTATACTGACCCGTGTGTGTCAACCATTTTCAATACTTTTTCCGAACTTTTTTTACCCCTCTTTTCTCATGTTTTCAGTCTCTGATTCTATCTTTTTCTTTATTTTCTGATATTTCTTTCTATTACTTCTATATCTTTCTTTTCGCATTCATGGTATCATAGTTGGGAGGTTTTGACTCAAATCATAACTTATGGTTGATAAAATGATGTTGGGGGGGATTATTGATATGCAAAAGAAAATTGACCTGATAAATGGCCCTATTTTATCTTCACTTACAAAACTTGCTCTTCCTATCATGGCAACTTCGCTGATCCAGATGGCTTATAATATGATTGACATGATCTGGATCGGACGCCTGGGAAGTTCCGCTGTCGCTTCTGTCGGCGCTGCCGGCATGTATATGTGGCTTTCTAACGGACTTGTTACTTTAGCAAGAATGGGAGGTCAGGTTCACGTTGGTCATGCAGTTGGTGCAGGGCGCACAGACTCTGCGGGGCGTTATGCCGCCACTACATTTCAGATGACACTTCTTCTCGGCGTTTTGTATGGACTGGTATGTACGATTTTTTCCAAGCCTTTGATTGCTTTCTTTCATTTGACAAGCAGCTCCGTTATAAATGATGCTGTCAGCTACCTGATGATTACATGTGGGCTTGTAATATTTTCATTCTTAAATCAGATATTTACCGGACTGTTTACTGCTATCGGAAATAGTCATCCCGCCTTTCTTTCTACCAGCGTAGGACTTGTTATCAACATCATTCTGGATCCGCTTCTGATTTTCGGGATTGGTCCATTTCCTGCATTAAAAGTTACGGGAGCAGCCATTGCGACGATCATTGCACAAATGGTTGTTACACTACTTTTTTTATTTTTTGCAAGCCAAGACCAGATTCTGTTTCACCATATTTATTTACTGCAAGCTCCAGATTCTAAGAAAGCTTCAGAAATTTTCCGGCTCGGGCTTCCTTCCTGTCTGCAGAGTCTTGTATTTACTGGCATTTCCATGACCATAGCAAGACTGGTTGCCGGATATGGTGATGCTGCAGTTGCCGTACAAAAAGTCGGCGCGCAGATTGAATCGATTTCCTGGATGACTTCAGATGGTTTTGCCTCTGCCGTCAATTCCTTTATTGCTCAGAATCACGGTGCCGGAAAAGAAGACAGGATCCATGCCGGATATCGGTCCGCTCTGAAAATCGTACTTCCGTGGGGTCTTTTCTGCACCATACTTTTGGTATGCTTTCCGACTCCGATTTTTAAGATTTTCATCACAGAACCTGATGTTATCCCGATGGGAATCAGCTACTTGATGATCCTTGGTTTTTCTCAATTATTTACCAGCCTGGAGATTACAACCTCCGGTGCATTTTGTGGTTATGGCAGGACACTGCCGCCTTCCATTATCGGAATTACTTTGAATCTGCTTCGAATCCCGATGGCACTTGCACTGACTGCAACGCCACTGGCACTTAGCGGAATCTGGTGGAGCATTTCCATCACTTCTATTTTAAAGGGCTTGATTCTATTTATCTGGTTCCAAATTACTATAAAAAAAATAATATTACATAAAGAAAGAAGGCATAGTTATGTGGACTTATAACAGTGTATTTTATCAAATTTATCCGATTGGGTTCTGTGGTGCTCCAGTGCACAATGATGGTGTAACGGTTCCCCGCATCCGCAAGATCATGGAGTGGTCCGATTATCTAAAAGACCTCGGTGTAGATTCCATTTTATTAAATCCAATCTTTGATTCCGACAATCATGGATATGACACAAGAGATTTTCGAAAAATCGACTGCCGGCTTGGCACAAACGAAGATTTTTCAGATGTCTGCAAGGATTTGCATAATCACGATATCAAGATTGTACTGGACGGTGTGTTTAATCATGTCGGCCGTGGCTTTTGGGCATTTCGTGATGTCCAGGAAAAGAAATGGGACTCTCCATATAAGGATTGGTTCCACATTAGTTTTGATGGTAACAGTTGTTATAACGATGGGTTCTGGTATGAAGGATGGGAAGGACATTTTGAACTGGTCAAATTAAATCTCCAAAATCCGACAGTGGTCGATTATCTTTTGGACTGTGTCCGCTTCTGGATTGATACTTTTGACATCGATGGACTCAGGCTTGATGTTGCATACTGTCTGGATCGTGAATTTATGAAACGTCTGCGACAGTTCACTCAGGAATTAAAGCCCGATTTTGCCTTGATTGGAGAAGTTCTTTTCGGAGATTATAACCAGATTGTCAATGATGAAATGCTTCACAGTTGCACGAATTACGAATGTTATAAAGGACTTTATTCCAGCTTCAATTGCATGAATCTTTTTGAAATCGCACATTCCCTGAACCGCCAGTTTGGACCAGAGGATTGGTGCATTTACCGCGGAAAGCATCTTATGACTTTTGCTGATAACCACGATGTCACAAGACTCGCCAGCATCCTGACTAACCCGGCACATATTCCGCCGGCATACGGTCTGCTTCTTGGTATGCCAGGCATACCATGCCTTTATTATGGAAGTGAATGGGGCGAAAAAGGCGAGAAAGCACCAGACAATGATTATGCACTTCGCCCATGTTTTGATGCACCAAAACCAAATGAACTCACAAAATTCATTAAAAAATTAATCCAGATCCGTCAAAACAGTGATGCACTCTGCAATGGCTCTTACCGAAATGTAGTGATCCAGAATCATCAACTCATATTCGAGCGTTGCTCAGAAAAAGAACGTATACTGGTCACTGTCAATGCATCTGACTCACCCTATACCGCATGGCATCAGGAATTGAATGGAACGGTCCATGACCTGATCAGTGATACAGAAATTCAAATGGACGGAAAATTAGAAATTCCACCATATAGTACGATGTACTTGAAATTTTAATAAGTTCTGCCCTGCGTAAAATTGAATTGGGGCCGTAGTCAATCATTGATTAGCTACATCCCCAATTCATGTGAGATAGGGTTATTTTACTGCCTTGAATGCTTCATCAAGGTCTTGGATAATGTCGTCAATATTTTCAGTACCGATAGAAAGTCTGATAGTGTTTGGTTTGATTCCCTGGTCTAACAGTTCTTCTTCCGTGCACTGGCTATGTGTTGTTGTTGCCGGATGGATTACAAGTGATTTCACATCGGCTACATTTGCAAGGAGTGAGAAGAGCTCCAAATTATCGATAAAGTCTTTTGCTTTCTGTGCATCTCCTTTGATTTCGAATGTGAAGATAGATCCTCCACCGTTCGGGAAGTATTTCTTGTAAAGTTCCTGCTGCTCTGGATCTGTGGATACAGACGGGTGATTTACATGCTCTACCTGTGGATGGTTGTTCAAGTATTCTACAACTTTCAGTGCATTCTGTACATGACGCTCTACACGAAGTGAAAGTGTCTCAAGTCCCTGTAAGAACAGGAATGAATGGAATGGTGAAATTGTTGCACCTGTATCACGAAGCAGGATTGCACGGATCTTTGTAACAAATGCTGCGGCTCCAACTGCTTTTGTGAAGCTAATTCCGTGATAGCTTGGGTTTGGTTCTGTCAGTGAAGGGAATTTTCCCGATGCTTCCCAGTCAAATTTTCCTCCGTCTACAATGACTCCACCGATTGTTGTTCCGTGTCCACCGATGAATTTTGTTGCGGAATGTACAACGATGTCAGCACCGTACTCGATTGGTCTTACAAGATAAGGTGTTGCAAATGTGTTGTCTACTACCAACGGTACTTTATGTGCATGTGCAATTTTTGCATATTTTTCTACATCTACTACATCTGAGTTCGGATTTCCAAGTGTCTCAATGAATAATGCTTTTGTATTTTCCTGGAATGCTGCCTCAACCTCTTCCTCATTAAAAATATCAACAAATGTTGTTGTGATTCCATACTGTGGAAGTGTGTGTTCTAATAAGTTGAAGGATCCACCATAAATGTTTTTAGCCGCTACGATGTGGTCACCGTTCTGTGCCAGGTTCTCGATTGTGTATGAAATCGCGGCAGCTCCGGAAGCAACTGCAAGTGCTGCAACGCCACCTTCCAGTGCTGCGATTCTCTTTTCGAATACATCTTCTGTCGGGTTTGTCAGACGTCCGTAAATGTTACCAGCATCTGCCAGACCAAATCTTGCTGCTGCATGATCGCTGTTGCGGAATACATAAGATGATGTCTGGTAAATCGGAACTGCTCTTGCATCTGTAACCGGGTCCGGCTGCTCCTGTCCTACATGTAACTGCAATGTCTCAAATTTAAATTTTCTGTTCTCTCTTGTAATTTTTTCACTCATAATCCCTATCTCCTTTTCTTCTGCTAAATCTCTATTCACCTTGCCAACAAGCTTACTCATTTTATTGCTTACTTGTTTTACTGGCGTGTTTTTGCAGATTGCTCTGCTATTTTCATTGTTTCTATCAAACACATTTCCTATCTGTTTGATAGGTATATAATAGCATGATAATTCCTACCTGTCTAATATGTAAAAAAGAAAGCCGGCTATAAGTAATTCCTATAGTCAGCTTCCTGTATCTTTCTCATATTTTCATCTTCACTTCTAGCTCTGCTTTTGATCCGCTTTTATATCTTCCACGCCACGGATGTCCATGCCCATAGCTTTGTATTTTCGGATTTCTTCCAGATATTTCTGTCCCAAAGGACTAAGCGCCACACCCTTTCGCTTCAGATAACCAATCGTCATATGCTCATTGGATTTCAGCTTCACTGCACAGTAATCTTCACCGTTGAGTCCCTCACATATAATGCCACAGCAAAGTGTGTATGCATTCAACCCTACCATGAGATTTAAAAGGGTCGCCCGGTCATTCGCCCGGATCAGGCGCTTGTATTCGTAAGTACTTAACACTTCCTCTGCAAAATAGAACGAATTATAATTCCCCTGCTCAAATGCAAGACACGGGTATTCTTCCAGTTCTTCTATGGAAATCTCTTCCTTATTTGCAAGAGGATGCCCTTTCCAAAGATAAACATAGACACCACAGTCCAAAATTGGATGAAATTCCAAATCAGACTCCTTAATCATCTTCGTCAATACCTTCTGATTAAAATCATTGATATAAATAATTCCTATCTCGCTGCGGAATTCCTTTACATCTTCAATGACTTCATATGTTTTCGTCTCACGGACCGCAAACTCGTACTCATCCATGCCAAACTGTCTGACCATTTCCACAAATGCATTGACTGCAAATGTATAATGCTGCATAGACACTCCGAATTTTTTCTTTACATTTTTACGTTCGATATAATGAGACTCAATCAGTTCATATTGTTCTACAACTTGTCTTGCGTATCCCAGAAATTCGATTCCTTCCTGGGTAACCGACACCCCTCGGTTGCTTCGCTTGAATAACTCTGCTCCAATCTCTGTCTCCAGCTCTTTGACCGCCTGCGACAAACTTGGCTGCGAGATAAAAAGTGCTTTTGATGCCTCATTCATAGACCCGGTATCTGCAATTGTAATCACGTATCTTAACTGTGTCAGTGTCATATCTTACACTCCTGTCTTACGTTTTAGCCTTCTTTGCATATTGGGTTTTCAATGTCTTCATTTTCCATCAGATCTGCAAGAGTAAATCGATCCGTGTACTCTATGATCACATCCCAAAGACCTTCCCAAAACTTCACTGTCCTACACTGTTCATAATGTTTGCATGCATTTGGCTCATCTTCAATGCAGCCTACCGGAGCCAGACTGCCTTCTGCTGCCCGTAAAATCTCTCCAGCTGTATATTCTTCTGGTTTTTTTGCCAGCATATAACCACCGTTATTTCCACGAAAGCTCTTTACATATCCTGATTTCGTGAGGATCGGCATGATCTGCTCCATATATTTCAATGTAATCCCCTGTCGCTTTGAAATATCTTTTAAGCGAATATATCCGCCTGTGTTATGCTCTGCAAGATCGATCATGATCCGAAGTGCATATCTTCCTTTTGTTGAAACTTTCATTATTTCACCAGTACTTTCTCGATTTCTGCCATGTACATTATGTGGTAATCTTTCTCCGGATACCATCTCTCATCGTTTTCCGGTGCATCAAAGCACTCTGGTTTCATTTCCTGATGATATAACTTCTTACATACAAAAATCATATCTGCTTCTTCCACTCCTGTTGTTCCGTCGACCGGATAAGGATGAAGTCCGGCTGCCGCCCACTTATCCTCCACATCACGTCCACTGACTGTTCCACAGTAGTTCAGCGCTTTACGCTCCTCCTCCGGGAGAAATGATAACGTAAAGTGATCCGTCTGATCTACAAATTCTTTTGTATAACGGTTTGGTCGGATATATGCGGTTGCAACATTCTTTCCCCACATAATACCAAGACCTCCCCAGCTTGCTGTCATCGTGTTTGACTTCTTCTCATCTCCTGCTGTAATCAGCATCCACTGTTTACTTATCTTCTTAAATGGGTTAAATTCAAGACTTTCAATTGGTACTTCATGAAATGCCATATTTCATTCACTCCTTTTATTCTTCAGTTCCATAAACCTGCACTTCTGCAATACAAGTGTCATTCCAGCTCGTCTTGAGACCTCTGTATACCTGCTCAATAATCAGCTTAAGTTCAGAGGTTTTACATGTATCTGAAAATGTGACCCAGTATTCTTTTTTTTCATCTGAAAATGTAACTTTCCGAATGAAATGGTCGGTCTGAATATCCAGTTCTTTCGGTCTGTTATTCTGCTCATACGCAGCATCATCTTCCCAGCTTCCAAGTTTCAGTGCAAGATACTTTACCGTATATGTTTTTTCAAATTTAAGTGTAAGATTTTCACCCTGTCCGTATCCTGCTACATCTTCCTGCCACGACGTCACTTCCTGACCGTCAATTGCTTTCTCGGCTGTGTTATCATCAAGTTCTGAACTCGCCTTGGAAGATACAGGCTGAATCTGTACATAAGAATCAAGATCCACAGGAGTTGCTTCGTCTACAGAAATTGTAATCTCAGCTTCTTTTTCATCTTCCTGTTCCTGCCGTTCTTCCTTCTTTCGTTCTGTCTCGTTTTTCTTCTTATTTGCCTCTATTGTCTTCTGATCCGGCAGTGCATCTTTCGAATCTGCAGTCAGCTCACTTTGCGTCTCACTGACCTGTTTTTCGAACGCATGGTAACCGGTCTGTGCAACAACAGAGCCAAGCACGACTCCAGCCAGCGCAACGCCGCCTATCATGATCCATGTCCTTGATTTCTTTTTTTCCAGTTTGTACCCACAATGTGGGCAGTAAGATTCTCCATCGTTAATCGGTTTGTCACATCTTGGACACTTCATAGGCTCCACCCTCTACTTATGATAATATTTACCTTTATAATGTTGGGGCAAAAGTCCCCAACATCATTTTATATAATTATATTTTATTTTACAATGACCTTGCGGAAATTTTTCTTTCCTTTTTTCAGAACGATTCCTTCTCCGCCAAAATCTTCTCCGGCAAATGTGTGGGCAATATCTGTGATTTTCTCTCCATCTACAGACACTCCACCTTGCTGTACTGCACGGCGTGCTTCAGATTTGGAAGCTGTCAGACCGCATTTTACAAGCAGTGTCATAATATCAATGTTGCCATCTGTAAGATCAGCCTCTGTAAGTTCTGTCTTAGGCATATCTGCTGCAGCACCTGTACTAAATAATGCCTTTGCAGCCTCCTGTGCTTTTTTAGCCTCTTCTTCACCATGAACAAGACTTGTCAGCTCAAATGCAAGGATTTCTTTCGCTTTGTTAAGCTCTGCTCCTTCCCATTTATCCATTGCGTCAATCTCTTCTAACGGAAGGAATGTCAGCATACGGATACATTTGAGAACGTCAGCATCTCCTACATTTCTCCAATACTGGTAAAACTCAAATGGGGAAGTCTTGTTTGGATCAAGCCATACCGCACCGCTCTGTGTTTTGCCCATCTTCTTTCCTTCGGAGTTCAGAAGCAGTGTAATTGTCATAGCAGAAGCATCTTTTCCAAGTTTACGACGAATCAACTCTGTACCTGCAAGCATATTGCTCCACTGATCATCTCCGCCAAATTCCAGATTACAGCCGTATTTTTGGAACAACTCATAGAAATCATACGCCTGCATGATCATGTAGTTGAACTCGAGGAAGCTAAGTCCTTTTTCCATTCTCTGCTTGTAACACTCTGCTGTCAGCATACGGTTTACAGAAAAATGCGGGCCAATTTCGCGAAGGACTTCTATATAGTTCAGCCCAAGAAGCCAGTCTGCATTATTAACCATAAGTGCTTTCCCCTCTGAGAAATCGATGAAACGGCTCATCTGCTTTTTAAAGCAATCACAGTTATGCTGGATCTGCTCTGGAGTCATCATACTTCTCATATCTGTTCTTCCAGATGGATCTCCGATGTATCCTGTTCCCCCACCGATCAGAGCAATTGGTTTATTGCCTGCTTCCTGCAGACGCTTCATCAGACACAGTGCCATAAAATGTCCTACGTGAAGACTGTCCGCCGTCGGATCAAATCCAATATAAAATGTTGCTTTTCCATTGTTTACTAAATCTCTGATTCTTTCTTCGTCTGTTACCTGAGCGATCAGACCTCTCGCCTGTAACTCTTCATAAATTCCCATGATTTTCTCTCCTTTATCTCATTCATATTTTTATAAGGACGATATGTTGGTTCTTATTCGCGCGAGTGCGCATCCTGCCGGAGGCTTTTTTATATAATAGGAAATGCAATTTCCTATTATATAAAAACGTCCTTGTCCGCTACCGGACAAGGACGACATATATCGTGGTACCACCTTATTTTACTGACAACTTACGCCTGCCAGCCTCGTTAAGCCGCATTCACGGCTTAAGCACGTTAACGGGTGCTTCTCGTCACAGCCTACTCGTCCCTGCCTCAGAATACATTTCTCTTACGTTCTTTTTGATTGTACGTCTCCTCATTCTGCATGGTTCTGGATTTCGGTGTGCAGCTTTGGGATGTATTCGTAGTCTCTTCCTTCGTGCGCCTCTCACCTGCCGGCTGCTCTCTGTACGGGTGTATCCACCACTACTTCTTCCCTTCATAGCCTTTGCATATTGGTTATATTTTCTTTACCCTGCTGTTATGCTAACTGATTTGACATGCTTTGTCAAGCAGATTGTGTAATACATTTATCCAAGATATACATAATCCTGTTCCGGTGCCTCGGCCGGTTCAATGTGCATCAGATACAGTATCGGCTGCTCTGGTGCAAATGGCTCTGTCGGCTCAAAGGAATATCTTACACGAACACGATACCATTTCTGCATCTGGATATTTGTAACTTTTGGAATCTTACACGGATATCCATACAGACGGACATCATCTGCACAGCAGGTCATAATTTTTCTGACAGGAACGAACATATCATTCTTCATTCCTTTCGGACGAAATGCCTGTGCGACAAACTCAATCTCTTTATCCATATACTGGTCTGGATGATCATATGCATCTACATACCAGATTCCAAAGTCTTCATCTTCAATTTTAATTGGATTTTCCTTAATATCAAATGGCAGGTCTTCAGCTGTCGGCTGAATGATCTTGCCGTCCATTCCTTCAAATATCAACTGTGCCATTGGATTCTGTACCTTAAGTGCACGTCTGAATCCGGAACGATCCACACCTTCCGGGCAACGGTTGATAATGATAAGCTCTGACTCGGTAAGCTGCTCCATCAACATATTTCTCATGTTTTTCAGGTACATATCCAGTGTCGTTCCATTAACAGTAGAATAAATTCCCTGAATCTGCCATTTGCGTGGGTACTTAAGCTGTAACAAATCTTCCAGCTTCCACATTCCATTGTATTCAATGACAACCTGCGCCGGATGATAGTTCTTCTCGCAGTTTGTAAAAAATGCTGCATTTAACTGCTCAAATTTATCTATCTTTAAAAGCACCATATCATTTTCTTCCAGATATTCCTTGGAATATTCTTCCTCACCTTCTTCACAAAGAATCAGAAGTGTAAGTCCCGGTTCGATCCATTCCTGCTCCATCAAAGTATCTTTGACAAGCAACGTCTTTCCACTGTCCAGAAATCCGGTACATATATATACTGGTGTTGGTTCCATCATTGTTTTTGCTGCTCCTTTATATCTTTACTATTGTACATGGAATAATTTAGCCAGTTCGTCTTCTTTGAGATCTGTTCCAATTACAACCATACGTCCTGCATAATCAGCATTTCCATCTCTGACCTCATACTCCTGCGGAACAAGATCAAACTGCTTCCAGTTACCGTCTGTCATCTGGATAATTCCTTTGGAACGAAGGATTGTTCCATACGCATCTGTCTCAGACAATGCTTTCAATAAGTAATCCAGCTCTTCCTCTGTGTACTTGTGCGCAGTTTCCTTACCCCAGCTTGTGAACACTTCATCCGCATGGTGATGATGGTGATGATGGTGGTGTCCGCATCCACAACTACACTCCTCATCATGGTCGTGATGATGCTCATGGTGATGGCCGCATGTACACTCCTCGTCATGGTCATGATGATGCTCAAATAATCCTTCGATCTCTGCACCGTGCTCGAGAGCGTGACGGATTGCGTCTCCGCTCAGCTGATCCCACGGTGTGGAAATGATTGTAGCCTTGTCATTCTTCTCTCTTAAAAGATGTACACAAGCCTCTATCTTCTCGTCTGTCATATTCTGAGTTCTGCTGATTACGATTGTCGATGCATGCTCTACCTGGTTCTCGAAAAACTCTCCAAAGTTGTCCAGGTACATTTTCGCCTTCTTTCCATCTACAACTGTAATTCTTCCTTCTATTTCAATGTCTGCATCTTCTTTTACATTTTCAATCGCTGCTGCAACATCAGAAAGTTTGCCGACTCCTGATGGCTCAATAATTACGTGATCTGGGTGATACTCATCCAGTACTTTTTTAAGTGCTACACTAAAATCTCCGACCAGTGTACAGCAGATGCAGCCTGAGTTCATTTCAGTAATCTCGATTCCTGCATCCTGAAGAAATCCACCGTCAATACCAATCTCACCAAATTCATTTTCAATCAGCACAAGCTTCTCGCCTGCGAAAACTTTTTCAATCAGTTCTTTAATAAATGTAGTCTTTCCGGCTCCAAGGAATCCAGATATAATGTCAACTTTTGTCACGTTTATTACCTCTCTTCGATATTAAATACAAAAATATGTTCCGTTTTTTATATTAACACAAAAAATGTTGTGTTTCAAGGCTATGTAAGCCAAAACTAACCTATTTATTTTTTCTATAAGAGTTCATCATTTATAGTTATTTTTCACAATCTTTCGTATGCATTGACTAACCTATTCGTTATTTCTTACAATAATCACATAGGATTAATCGCAATGAATGTTTGGTTCTAACAATCAAAGAGTCAATGTCAAAGAGGAGGAATAATAACATGGCTGATTATGTAAAAATGTGGGAAGACCTTGGAATGGATATCAATAATCACGACAATCTCTGTCAGGTTCTTCCAACAGCAGTTGGGGATGTATTTATGACACAGGAGAACCGACCAAAAGCAATGGATTTCTGGGATATGGTCATTGCTGAGGTACATGGTATCCGCCCGGCTGAATTAATTGAGGAGCAGAAAAAAGGACGCAAAGTATTCGGAACATTTTGCGTATATGTACCAGATGAAGTTGTCATCGCTGCTAATGGTATTGTGACCGGACTCTGTGGTGGTTCCCAGTTCTGGGTTCCGGACGGTGAAAAAGTCCTGCCAAAAAGTATGTGCCCGCTTGTAAAAGCTTCTGTTGGTGCAAGACTTGGACGTACCTGCCCATTCTTCCGTATTGCAGACATGTATGTCGGGGAAACTACATGTGATGGCAAAAAGAAAGCTTATGAGATTCTTGGAAAAGACGTTCCGATGCATATTATGGATGTTCCTCAGATGAAACGCGAAAAAGATATTGTAAAATGGAAAGATGAAATTGCTGATTTTGCAAAAATTGTAGAAGATTTCACTGGTAACAAAGTAACACCGGAGAAACTTGCAGAGGCAATCAAAATCTGTAACGAAAAACGAAAAGCAATGCAGAGAGTTTATGATTGCAGAAAATCAAAATGTCTGCCAATCTCCGGACGTGATGCTCTGCTTATGACTCAGATTTCCTTCTTTGATGATCCGGTACGTTGTGCTCAGATGTGTAACCGCCTGGCTGACGAACTGGAGCAGCGCATCAAAGATGGTGTATCTGTCGTTCCGGAAGGAACAAAACGTATCCTGATCACAGGAACACCTCTTGCAGTTCCAAACTGGAAATTACACAACATCATTGAGACAAGCGGCGCTGCTGTTGTCTGTGAAGAGATGTGTACCGGAACAAGATACTTCGAAAACCTTGTTGATGAATCTGGTGAGACACTGGACGAGCAGTTCATGAATCTGTCCAGACGTTACATGAAGACAAACTGTGCTTGCTTCACACCGAACACCGGACGTATCGATGACATTCTCCGCATGGTAGATGAATACCAGGTAGATGGAGTCATCGACTGCAGCCTCATGTTCTGCTGCCTGTATGATACAGAGAAACGTGCAGTTGCTGAAGCATTAAAAGAAAAGAACATTCCGGTTCTCTCTCTGGAAACAGATTACACCGATACAGATGCTGAACAGCTCCGCACAAGAATCGGTGCATTTGTGGAGATGTTAAGCAAATAATGGAAGATAAAAACGAACATATCCGCTATTACATACTCTTTGATAATCACACCCAGGGGATGATGCTCCACGAGCTTCTGTGCGATCACGATATCCCGAATCGTATCGCACCGGCCCCTCGGGCGACAGATGGCAAAGCCGCCTGTGGAATGGCGCTTCTGATACATCCTGATGATATTGAAGCTGCCAAAACATGCATCGAGGAGAACAACGCAGAATATGTCAGCATCGTTCCATTAGAGAATCAGCTTCATAAAAAGAGAGACCGATATTGTTAATTGCGTAAAAAAACGAGACATTTTTCAATGTCTCGTTTTTAATCTCATAATATGTATTACAGTAATCCACCAATTGATAAGAATAATGGTGCGAATACGAGAGATACTACTGTCATAAGTTTGATCAGGATGTTGATTGACGGTCCTGAAGTATCCTTGAACGGATCTCCTACTGTATCACCAACAACGGCTGCTTTGTGAGCCTCGCTTCCTTTTCCACCGTGATGTCCTGTCTCGATGTACTTCTTAGCGTTATCCCATGCTCCACCTGCGTTGGACATGAAGATTGCCATAAGAACTCCTGTTACAAGAGCTCCTGCAAGAAGTCCGCCAAGAGCCTCAACGCCAAGAACGATACCTACAACCAATGGAGCTGCTACTGCCATAACTCCTGGAAGAAGCATCTCGTGAAGAGCTGCTGTTGTAGAAATTCCTACACATGACTTGTAGTCCGGTTTCTCCTCACCTTTCATGATGCCCGGTTTCTCACGGAACTGACGTCTAACTTCCTCGATCATCTTGTAAGCTGCTTTAGATACTGACTCCATTGTAAATGCAGAGAACAGGAATGTAAGCATACCACCGATAAAGATACCGATGATTACTTTGTAATCAAGGATACTGATGGAATCAAGTTTAACTGCCTGTGCGTATGATACAAACAGTGCAAGTGCTGTAAGAGCTGCAGATCCGATAGCGAATCCTTTACCCATAGCTGCTGTTGTGTTACCAACAGAGTCAAGTTTGTCTGTGATGTCACGAACTGACTCCTCAAGACCAGACATCTCTGCAATACCACCGGCATTGTCAGCAATCGGTCCATAAGCATCAACTGCAACAGTGATACCTGTTGTTGAAAGCATACCTACGGCTGCAAGAGCAATTCCGTAAAGTCCAAATGTCTGATATGAAATAAAGATAGCTACACAGATCAGAAGAAGCGGGATAGCTGTTGATTTCATACCAACTGCAAGTCCACTGATGATTGTTGTAGCTGCACCTGTCTCAGACTGCTCTCCGATTCCCTGAACCGGTTTGTAATCTGCAGATGTGTAGTACTCTGTAATATTACCAATGATAACGCCGACAACCAGACCAGCGATTACTGCGATTGCTGCGTTCATGTTTCCAAATAATGTCCAGCTAAGTGCCAGAGATACGATGATAACTAATGCTGCAGATACATAGCTTCCTCTTGTAAGAGCTTTCTGCGGGTTAGAGTTCTCATCACCTTTTACAAAGAATGTAGCAATGATAGAAGCGATCAGTCCACATCCGGAAATAGCCAGTGGGAATAATACTCCTTCTACAGCTGCCACACCAACACCAAGTGTCAGAGCAGATACTAATGATCCAACATATGACTCGAACAGGTCAGCACCCATTCCTGCTACGTCACCTACGTTATCTCCAACGTTGTCAGCGATAACTGCCGGGTTACGCGGGTCATCCTCTGGAATACCAGCCTCAACTTTACCTACAAGGTCAGCTCCAACGTCAGCTGCCTTTGTATAGATTCCTCCACCTACACGTGCGAAAAGCGCAATAGATGAAGCACCAAGACTGAATCCAAATAATACGTCTGTGTTCTTAGTAAAAATATAAACAAGGCTGACACCAAGCGCACCAAGTCCTGCTACACACATTCCCATAACTGCTCCGCCTGAGAATGCAATTGAAAGAGCTTTGTTCATTCCGTGCTCTTTTGCAGCGTTAGCTGTTCTAACGTTAGCTTTTGTAGCAACTGTCATTCCGCAGTATCCTGCGATTGTTGAGAACAGCGCTCCAACTACGAAACAAATAGCTTCAATCCAGTTTTGAATTCCTACTCCGATCAGTACGAAAAGTACTACAACGAAGATAACAAGAATCTTGTACTCTGCACCTAAGAATGCACGAGCACCTTCAGCGATTGCATCTGCAATCTCTTTCATTCTGTCAGTTCCAGCGTCCATTTTGCTTACTTTATTTGCAAGGTATGCAGCAAATAACAAAGCTACTACAGCCGCAACCGGAACCAGATACATGTAATTGTCCATTGTCCAATCCCTCCATAGAATTATATATCCTAGATAGTTTATCACAGAGTTCTTAATAATTCAAAGAAAAAATACAAATTTCTTATTTTTTTCTTACGTTTTTCTTATATTCTTCTGTTGAAAGCGTTTACAGTGGATAATCTATTGATACAAGCACCAGTCCATTCGGCGGTGCTGTTATTCCCTCGGAAGTATGTTCCTTCGCCTCCAGAATATCTCTGATCTTTTCTGGTTCATAGAATCCACGCCCCACACGGATCAACGTTCCGGCAATGATACGAACCATATTATATAGGAAGCCGTTTCCCGTTACACGAATAACGATTTCTTTTTCATTTTCTAAATTTGAATTTTCCTGTCCCCAATTCGAAGCCCGGAACTTATCCATCGGAATCTCTTTAATTGTTATTTCATGCACCGTACGCACAGTATCTTTCGCATTAGTCCGTACATTGCAGAAGCTTGCAAAATCATGCTCCCCTAAAATGTATTTCGCACCTTGTCTCATCTTTTCCACATCTAAATCGAAAGAAACGAAGGTGCTGTACCGGTTTTTCAGCGGATTTCTCACCTTCGTGTTATAAATGTGATATTCATATGTTTTGGATATCTCGTTCTGATATCTCGGATGCCAATCTATCTGCACTTCGTCAGATCTTACGATCACAATATCTTCCGGCATCTTCTGATTCAGTGCATATGCGAACCGGTCTCCCGGAATCCGGGATTCTGTATCAAAAACGGCTACATTTCCAAGTGCATGTACTCCGGAATCTGTCCGGCTTGCACCTATGATCCGGATATCTTCTCCGGTCAGTTTGCTGATCTGTCTATTTAGGATTTCTTCTATTGTAATACCGTTCGGCTGAATCTGCCAGCCACAGTAATTGGTACCGTCATAGGCAACTACTATCCGAATTCTTCTCACTCTTCAAAACCTCCTGTTAAAAAATCCAGATATGAAACGGTACATATCTTCCAATCACGAATACTGCTGCCACATAAAGAATCACAATTGCATAGGCCACATGGTCACGGCTCACATAACGAAGCGGTTTCATCTTCGTACGTCCTTCTCCTCCGTGGTAGCATCTTGCCTCCATCGCCATGGCAAGGTCATTTGCATGGCGGAACGCAGATACAAAAAGCGGTACAAGGATTGGAATCATAGCTTTTGCTCTTTGAAGCATATTTCCACTTTCAAAATCTGCACCTCTGGCAATCTGTGCCTTCATAATCTTGTCCGTCTCCTCCAGAAGAATCGGGATAAAGCGAAGTGCTATAGACATTGTCATAGCGATCTCGTGAACCGGAATATGAATTTTGTTCAACGGTCCAAGCAGCTTCTCAATAGCATCTGTCAGCTCATTCGGCGTCGTTGTAAATGTCATTAATGATGATCCAATAATCAGATAAATCAATCGGATCGCCATATACACCGCATTTACCAGTCCTTCTTCTGTGATTGTAAAGATCCACCAGTGAACTAATGTGGCACCGCCTCTTGTCAGGAACAACTGAAATAATACCGTCAACATCAAAATCATGATAATCGGCTTCAGACCTTTCACAATATAACCAAACGGTACTTTTGACAAACGTACTACCATCACAAGAAATGCGGTCGCAATGATGTATCCTGGAATACTCCGAAACAGGAATAATGAAATCAAGAATAAAAGTGTGGATACAACCTTCACTCTTGGATCCAGTCTGTGCAATATACTTTTTGCCGGATAATATTGTCCTATTGTAATGTCTCGAATCATTTTTTATATCTCCAATATCTATTTACAAGCCTTTTATCTTTTTTTTGCTATTGTCTTCCTAATGCGTGCATAATCTCATCTGCTGCCTCTTCTACAGTTGTAGCAGTCACACCTACCGGGAATCCTTTCATCTTCAGATCATGCATAATGTATGTCACCTGCGGCGCTGCAAGTCCGACCTTCTCCAGTTCCTGATAATGTTCGAACACATTTTTCGGGGTATCGTTATACATCACTTCACCACTGTTCATCACAATCAACCGATCCGCATATCTGGCGATATCCTCCATACTATGGGAAACCAGAATCACCGTCAGATCCGATTCCTTGTGCAGATATGCAATCTGATCCAGAATCTCGTCGCGCCCCTTCGGATCTAATCCCGCAGTCGGCTCGTCCAGTACAAGCACCTTCGGACGCATTGCCAGTACCCCGGCAATTGCAACTCTTCGCTTCTGCCCTCCTGAGAGTTCAAATGGTGATGATTTATAATATTTTTCTTTTAATCCTACAAGCTTCAATGCCTCCAGCGCCCGTGCCTCACACTCTTGCCGTGACAATCCCTGATTCTTCGGTCCAAAACACACATCCGTCAGCACATCTATTTCAAATAACTGATGCTCCGGATATTGAAACACAAGCCCCACCTGGCTTCTGAGTGCCCGCATATCGTACCCATCCTGGTAAATGTTCTCTCCATTATAATAGATGGCTCCGCTTGTTCCTTTGATCAGTCCATTCAGATGCTGGATCAGCGTAGACTTTCCGGAACCTGTATGTCCGATGATCCCCACAAATTCTCCATGTGGAATCTCCAGGCAAATGTCTTTTAACGCATGTTTTTCGTAGGCTGTGCCTTCACTGTATACATAATTCAAATGTTCTATTTTAATTGACATAATGCCTCCACCAGTTCTTCCTTCGTCAAAATTCCATCCGGAATGTCAAGTCCTCGTTTCTTAAGCTCGTCCGCAAGAATCGTCACCTGCGGAACATCTAATCTGTAGTGCTTCAATGTATCGACCTGAGAGAAGATTTCTTTCGGTGTTCCTTCCATCACTACATGCCCGTGATCCATAACGTAAATCTTGTCTGCATCGACCACTTCTTCCATATAATGTGTGATCAGTATAACCGTAACTTTCTTCTGCTCTCTTAACTTCTGCACTGTTTTTAAAACTTCTTTTCTCCCCATCGGGTCCAGCATAGCTGTCGGCTCATCAAGAACGATGCATTTCGGCTCCATAGCGATGACCCCGGCAATTGCTACACGCTGCTTCTGTCCACCGGAAAGCTTATTTGGTGAATGATGCCGGTAAGAAATCATTCCAACAGATTTCAAACTGTCTTCTACACGTTTCCAGATTTCGTCGGTTGGTACGCCCAGATTCTCCGGGCCAAATCCAACATCTTCCTCCACGACCGTTCCGATAATCTGATTGTCTGGATTCTGAAAAACCATACCCGCACTCTGTCTTACATTCCACAGCTCGTTCGGATCTTTTGTGTCACGGCCATCTACCCACATCGTTCCATCCGTTGGCACAAGAAGCGCATTTATATGTTTTGCAAATGTGGACTTTCCCGAACCGTTATGACCAAGAATTGCAATAAACTGCCCTTCTTTCACATCGATATCCACCTCATCGATTGCCCGGGACTTGCCGATAATATTGCCATCTTCATCCCGTTTGTCATATTCAAATACCAGCTTGTCTGTCTGTATCATATCCATGGGCTTTTTGTGCCTCCTCTAATTTAACTGTTTACTTTTATCTTAAACTCTCTCCGGAGCCGGGTATTCTACTCCCATTGTGTCTACCGTAACTTTTTTCATCTTCTGCTCTTCCAGTGGTCTGTCACTGTAATCGGTTGCTGTCTCAGCAATTTTATTTACAATATCCATTCCTTCTGTAATCTTACCAAATGCAGCGTAAGCTCCGTCCAGATGCGGGGAATTCTTGTGCATAATGAAGAACTGGGAACCTGCTGAATCCGGATGCATTGCTCTTGCCATAGAAAGAACACCCTCTGTATGTCTTAAATCATTTGCAAAACCATTCTGTGAGAACTCGCCTTTGATCGTGTATCCCGGACCGCCCATGCCTGTTCCATCCGGGCATCCGCCCTGGATCATGAATCCACGAATCACTCTGTGGAAGATGAGTCCGTCATAGAATCCGTTCTGAACCAGTGAAATAAAGTTGTTCACTGTGTTCGGAGCAATTTCCGGATATAATTCTGCTTTCATAATGTCACCGTTTTCCATTTCAAATGTTACGATTGGATTTGCCATGTTGTATACCTCTTTCTTCTATATTTTTATTTTAATTTTTCTCAGATTGTTGGAAATTACCCGAAAAGCGAATCGAAATTTGCAGTCATTCTGTTCCCGGTAATTTTCGAAAATCCTGAGTAATATTGTAGCGTAGGTTAGGTGTATCGTCAATATTTCCTGATACTGATATATATATTCTATATCTGAAATCTGAATGGTCAAACACGTTGCCTAATTAATTGTAGTGTGGTGTAAGGCGTATGAGGCCTCCTTTTTCTTCGCAGCCGGTGTTCCAGAAGTCTTCGAGTTCGAAGGTGTCGCTTTCCCCATAAGTTGCTGTTTTGATGTACATTTTTCCATCTTTTTCTTCGTATCCGGTGAGCAGGAACCAATGCCAGATATAGTCTTTGTAGGCTTCGTTCTGATGGCGCAAAAGCAGGTACGGTACAGGAATGTCCTGATCTAGTTGTTCTTTAATAAATATAGCTGCTTCCTGCCATGTATGATCACCACAGAATTCTTCCATCCCGATGTAAATATCCGTGTGTTTCGCTTCATTCACATCTTGAATATATCGTTCAAGACCTTCCACGAACCAGCTAAGCTTCCGTACACCGCCAGCACGTGGTTTGAGGTAAGGTTTCATGATCTGGCTGAATGCCTTATAATCTTCTTTTGTAAGGCATTCTATATTGAATGGATAAAGCGGCTTCATCTTTTCATTCTGAAGTCCGAAATAAATGCAACTGTCGCATGCGGTCGCTGCAGCACAGCCACCCATATGCATAATCAGATTCGTGAACCAGTCCTGATTGCCTCCGTAGCACCCTTCTATTGTAAAATAATCCAGTTCTTTTTTCATATTCAGTCACTTCCTAACCAAATTTCTATATATTTTCACTTAATTTCAAAAATGCAAATGCAAAAATTATTTCTTGTATATTATATCCAACTCTGTCACTTCCTACAAGAGCGAGTCCCACAATGTCATCCCTGTCAAAACGCGCAAGAGCGATTCCTTTAACTTCGGATTGACTTCATTTTTCCAGAATGCTATTATTTTCCTAAGATGCCTGGAAAATGATTACCAAACGAATCTTAGCAATACGGCTAAACTACACATTTTCCACCCGGAAATGAACGAACATGGGCAAGGCAAATAATAAGAAAGAAGGAATCACTATGAAATTAGGTTTTATCGGCACTGGAAATATGGCGTCTGCTATTATGGGCGGTATTATAAAGAATCAGATCATCCCTGCAAATGATATTATCGGAGCAGATGTCATGGAAGCTGGACGCGAGCGTGTAAAAGAGCAGTTCAAAATTCAGGTAACTGCTGACAACCATGAAGTCATCAATAGTTCTGATATTGTCATTTTATCTGTAAAGCCGCAGTTCTATGCAGAGATAATTGCCGAAATCAAAAATGATGTTCGTGAAGATCAGATCATTATCACAATCGCACCAGGCAAAACTTTGGCGTGGTTAAAGGAACAGTTTGGTAAAAATGTAAAAATTGTCCGTACAATGCCAAATACTCCGGCGCTTGTGGGAGCAGGTATGACTGCCGCATGCCCGAATGAATATATGACAAAAGAAGAGATTGCTTATGTCCTCACACTTCTGGAGAGTTTCGGACGCGTTGAGATCATTCCAGAGCGCCTGATGGACACCGTCGTTTCTGTTAGCGGAAGCTCCCCGGCTTATGTATTTATGTTTATCGAAGCTATGGCTGATGCAGCCGTTTCCGGTGGTATGCCAAGAGCTCAGGCTTACCAGTTCGCTGCCCAGGCAGTTCTTGGAAGCGCGAAAATGGTTCTGGAAACCGGAAAGCATCCAGGTGAGTTAAAAGATATGGTATGTTCCCCGGCAGGAACAACTATTGAAGCTGTCCGTGTCCTGGAAGAAAAAGGCTTCCGCAGCTCCGTAATCGAAGCCATGAAAACTTGCGAAGAACTTTCCAGGAGCATGTAAAAAATTTCTTATAAATTTTTAGGCGAAAAATTACGGTTAAAAATTTTCTTATAAAAAATTTTTTATTTTGTAAAAATGTCTTGATATTATCATAATTTTGCAATATAATTTAATCAAATTTTTATTGTATTATTAATTTTACCCAACCCAAATTTTAAGTGCGAACAGCACTTAATCAAACGTTGTGGTCGCCCGGTTCCTCAATTAACTTGGCAACAACAAAAAGGAGACGCTTCAGATTCTATTATAAATCTGAAGCGTCTCCTTTTTACACAGCTATATCAGATGTGAGATGACTCATCTATCCCAAAATTCTTATCTACCAGATAACTGTACTCGCGAAATGCTTCTTCCTGCTCAAATCCTTCGCGCAGAGATTCCCGCAATCCTTTGTAATACCAGCCAATCGTGTTCTTTTCTTTCATTCGGAAACGATTCCACAACTCTTCTCCCATGACCGGATAATCCCTGTCGATATCACGGATATTAGAAAGCTTGTCTGCCAGACCAATCATACGCACCTCATACGGTGCATATTTTAAATGCTCAATCGTATGACTCTTGCGCTCAAACCATGTTTTTGACTTGTCTTCGCTCTCCTGATCCACCAGCGCTGCCACACGCTCAGAAAACTCCTGCGCCAGTACTTCCCGTGTAATTCCCTGGCAATCCTCGATTGTATCATGCAAAAGCGCTGCACTAATAATCTCCTCATCAAAAGTCAGTGTTGCGACAATCTCACCCACCTCCAATGGATGAACAATATACGGTCTTTTCGTCCCTTTTCGGAACTGCCCCTCATGTGCCTTTGTAGCAAATGCAATCGCACGAGCGACCATCTGCCCTTTCTTTTCTAATTCGTTCAAAATTTTATCCCCATATTCGCTGCCAGTCAACTGTCTTATTGATAAGTTCTATATTACAAGCGTGCTTATCAACTATTATTTAAATAATAGCATCTCGTTCTTCAAATATCAATAATTCCAGTATATAATAAATATAAATATGTATTTATAAGATGATGTTGTGGATTTTTGCCTCAACTGTAATGCATAAAAACATTTTCCTGGAGGTCATTATGTCTGAATATACACAAAAATATGCATTTGTTACCGGCTCTTCCCGTGGCATCGGACGTGCGATTGCCCTTCGACTCGCGGCTGAGGGCTATCATATCTTCCTGAACTGTTCCCGCTCTTTTGACGCACTGGAAGAAACCAGACAAGAAATTGAAAAGATTGGCACATGTACACTGGTGCCAGGTGACATTGGAAATCCTGATACTGTGCGGAAAATCTTCCATACGATTGCCAAGACCTGTGACCATCTGGATGTACTGGTAAACAATGCCGGGATTTCCCACATCGGGCTTCTCATGGATATGACTGATGAAGACTGGGACAAGGTGCTTTCCAGTAATCTCTCCTCCGTCTTCTACTGCTGCCGCGCTGCCATTCCTCCTATGCTGTCACACGGAAGCGGAAGGATCATCAACATTTCCTCCATGTGGGGCGTAAACGGTGCATCCTGTGAAGCGGCTTACTCTGCTTCCAAAGCCGGTGTCGGCGGGCTCACCCAGGCACTTGCCAAAGAACTGGCAAGAAGTAAAATTCCAGTCAATGCTCTTGCATGTGGTGTCATCGATACCGAAATGAATAAACAATTAGACGAAGCAGAGCGGGCAGAACTTGCGGAAGATATCCCTGCCGGACGCTTCGCCACCCCTGAAGAAGTTGCTGAAATGGTGTGGAAACTAATCTGCGCGCCAGAATATCTCACCGGACAGATCGTCACATTTGACGGGGGATACTTATAAAGAAAAAAGATGCACGACTGCAGAATTTTTTTCTGCGATCATGCATCTTTTTATTGATAAATTCTTATTTATGGTCTCTGACCCATTCCACCTTCCAGTGTCAGTGTCTCACCACTCATATATTTGAAGTCAGGAGATGCAAGCTGTACACACACTCTTCCGATCTCTTTCTCTGCGTCTGCATAGTGACCTGCCGGCGGCATCTTTACATTTGCCTTAAATGCGTCCGGATAAGCCTGCTCGAATTTTTCAAGCTGTGCAGTCCATGCAAGCGGGCATACAATGTTGACATTGATTCCGTCCGGTCCCCACTCAGTTGCTGCAACTCTTGTCAGTCCACGGATTCCTTCTTTTGCCGCTGCATATGCACACTGACCATAATTACCGAAAAGTCCCGCACCGGAAGCAAAGTTGATAACGCTTCCTTTTGTCTCTTTCAAGTATGGGTAGCATGCCTGCATATAATAAAATACTGCATACAATCCTGAATACATTGCCAGATCGAACTGTTCCTGCGTATGATCTGCCAGTGTAACTCCGGATGCAGAAGCCTGTGCATTGTTGATCAGCACATCGATTCGCCCAAATGTATCGATTGCCTGTTTCACAACATTGTCAACAACTGCTTTATTGTCTGCGCCTGCAGATACGTCTGCCTGTACCGGAAGTACTTTTATTCCGTACAGTCTCTCTAATTCTTCTTTTGCATCTGTCAGTTTCTGCACATTACGTCCTGTAATAACAAGATTTGCCCCCTCTTTTGCATATGCAGTTGCAATTCCATATCCGATAGATCCACATCTGCCATCACTTAATACCGCGCGTCCCGCTCCTGTGATGATCGCTGTCTTGCCTGTTAAAAATCCCATATTTCATTCTCCTTTCAGTAAGCCTTTTCTTGTATAACGTACCATATCACATTTTTACACTCAATTCAATATTACTTTACTATTTTTCGCAATTTTCTATAAATAATACGATTGATAGTTAAAAAACAAACTTTTTTCATCAATTTGAGTTAATATTATATCAAATATAGATAATTTAACATTTCCTGCTATGTAACTAAAAAAAGGTCCACCGGACCTTTTTGTCGTATGCTTGGCAACGAAAAAGGCGCCATACAGCCAATGTCATGAAGTTAACATTAGCCCTATAGCGACCTTATCCTTACATTTCTTATTATTTACACTTCTATTCTTACATATCTTTTTCTTCGTATTTTTTATATTCATCAAACTGCGCAAGAATTGTCTCGTCCGGTGCTTTTGTAACCATACTGACGATTACGATAAAGCACAGGCTGATAACAAATCCGACTAACAAAGAATAAATTCCTGTTGCATTTCCAATCGTCTGTCCATTTACAATTGGAAGATAATCCCAGATCAGCACAGTCGCTGCTCCGGACACCAGTCCTGCCACAGCTCCCGGAAGATTCGTTCTGCGCCAGAAGAGGCTCATAACGACAAGCGGACCAAATGCTGCACCAAGTCCTGCCCATGCATCAGATACCAGGTCCATGATAGAACTGTTCGGATCCCATGCAATGAAAAATGCTACTACAGCTACGCCAAATGTTGTCAGACGTGCTACGTTTAATACCTTCTTATCAGAAGCTTCCGGATTCAGAATGTTCTGGTAAATGTCTTTAGATACGGAAGAAGAACATACCAGAAGCTGTGAATCTGCAGTTGACATTACAGCTGCCAGAATTCCACAGATAAATAATCCTGCAATAAATGGAATCGGAGTCTTTTCGATGAAAATCTTCTGGATCATCTCAATAAATACTGACTCTGCTGACGGCGCTCCCTCTGTTACTCCGAGAATCTCCGGATAGAGAAAAGCACGTCCGAGCAGTCCGATCGCAATCGTAAATCCAAGGGAAAGTACAACCCACACAATTGCAATTGCTGAAGATTTCTTCAGTTCTTTCTCACTGCGGATTGCCATAAAACGAATCAGGATATGTGGCATACCACAATATCCAAGTCCCCATGCCATATTAGAAATAATCTCTACCGCTGTGATCGGACGATCTCCATTATATGTAAAACTTAAGTAATTGTCCGGATTCACTCCTGTATTTGCAAGCATGTTATGAAAATCACCACCTACAAATCCCCATGCCAGCACCGGTACTGCAAGAATTGCAATCAACATCAGTAATCCCTGGAAGAAATCTGTAGAACACACTGCAAGAAATCCTCCCATAAATGTGTAGATCAGAATAACTGCTGCACCCAGAAATAAAGCTATATGATAATCCAATCCAAATACAGTGTTAAAAAGCTTACCTCCGCTTGCCAGCGCGGAAGCTGTATATACCAGAAAGAAAATGACGATAATAACTGAAGAAATACCAAGTAAAATCTTCTTTTCATCGTGATAACGGTTTCCGAAAAATTCCGGAAGCGTCATAGAATTTCCCGCTACAATTGTATATGCACGAAGTGGTCTTGCGATAATAAGCCAGTTAGCAATCGTTCCAAGTCCAAGTCCTACGGCGATCCATGCCTGCCCGGTTCCAAGTGCATATACAGAGCCCGGAAGTCCCATCAGCAACCAGCCGCTCATGTCAGATGCCTGTGCAGACATTGCAGCTACCGGAGCGGAAAGTCCTCGTCCTCCGAGGAAAAAATCGTCTGCCCCCTTCGTCTGTCTCATGCTCCAGATCCCAATTCCGATCATTCCCAAAAGATAGACGCCAAATGCAATTAATATAGATACTGTTGTTGTCATGTTCTCTCTCCTTTTCTATAATCAAAGAACGCTCTCACTTCCGAGAGCATTGTATTAATTATACTAAAAAATGAATATTTGTCAATATATGCTTTCTTGCCCGTTAACGTCACCTGGTAACGACCTGGTAACATTATTCATCTGTTTTATCCGTTATACATGAAACATCAGGTCTTATTGTTTTGTCTATTTTGCATAATCTTTTTCTCTGTTTTTTATATTTTTTGGTTAATCATAACATTTCGCAGGTGCTATACTACAGTTGTAACAAATAGAACTCATAAATTATTCAGACTTGGAGGAAAAGATAAATGAATACTTTAAAAGCTGAAAAAAGAACACTTGACGTAAAGGCAAAAAAATTAAGAAGAGAGGGCTATGTTACCGGTAACGTATTCGGCAAAGAGATGAAAGAGTCCATTCCAGTAAAAATGGATGCTGCCGCAGTTGACCGCCTGCTTAAGACGAGCAATAAAGGAAGCCAGATCATGTTGGATATTGACGGCGAATCCCACAATGTATTGATCAAAGAGGTTGATTATAACCCATTAAAAGGCAGAGTAGACGAGATGGATTTCCAGGCTCTTGTCAAAGGTGAAGTTGTACACTCTGTTGCAGAGATTGTTCTTGTAAACCATGACAAACTTGAATCTGGTGTATTGCAGCAACAGTTAGAGGAAGTTTCTTATAAAGCACTTCCATCTGCACTTGTTGACAAAGTTGAGATTGATGTAGCAGAACTCCGTGTCGGCGATACGATTAAAGTAAAAGATCTGTCACTTGCACAGGATAAAGATGTCCACTTGGTTACAGATCCTGAGACAACTGTTGTTACTGTAACTGAATCACATATTGCAATTGCTGATGACGAAGACAGTGAAGAGACTGAGTAAATCCCAGTATCGGATTATTTTCAAATTGAACATTTTGTATCTGAACAAATATCATAATTGAAATTTGTCAGACACTCATAAAAAATGAAGGCTCCTTAAGTGGGAGGCTTCATTTTTTATAAAAGGACATAGCATTTTAAATAAACACTATGTCCTCAATTAACATTCTTATTCTATTATTCTTATTCCACTGTTACACTCTTTGCAAGGTTTCTCGGCTTATCTACGTCTAATCCCTTTGCCACGCTCACATAATATCCCATCAACTGTAATGGAATAACTGCAAGTGATGTTGCAAAATGTGGATCTGTCTTTGGAATATAAACAGTGAAATCTGCTGTATCCTCAATATTGTAATGACCAAATGTAGTCAATCCCATAAGGTACGCTCCACGGCTCTTACATTCTACCATATTGCTGACTGTCTTCTCATAGAGATCTGGCTGTGTCAGCACTCCGATTACCAGTGTTCCATCTTCAATCAGAGAAATGGTTCCGTGCTTCAATTCTCCTGCTGCATATGCCTCAGAATGGATATAACTGATTTCTTTCATCTTCAGGCTGCCTTCCAGACTGATTGCATAATCAATTCCTCTTCCTACGAAAAATGCGTCTTTTGCATTAGCCTGCTTTGCTGCGAACCACTGGATTCTCTCTTTATCTGCAATAATCTTACTGATCTTATCCGGAATTGTCTGCAGCTCTTCAATATATCCTGTATACTGTTCTTCCGTAATCTGTCCACGAACCTTTGCAAACTGAATTGCAAGTGCATAAGTTGCGATCAGCTGTGTGCTGTAAGCTTTTGTTGTAGCTACAGAAATCTCCGGTCCTGCCAGTGTATAGAATACGTTGTCTGCTTCTCTTGCGATAGAAGATCCGATCACATTTACAATACCAAGTGTCTTAATTCCCATCTCCTTAGATTCGCGGAGTGCTGCAAGGCTGTCTGCCGTCTCTCCGGACTGGCTGATGATAATGACCAGACCTTTTGGATCTAAGATTGGATTACGATAACGGAATTCGCTTGCCAGTTCCACACGTACCGGAATTCTTGCCAGGTCTTCGATGACATACTGTGCTGCCATACCTACATGATAAGCAGATCCGCATGCTACGATATAAATCTGGCTGATCTCTTTCATCTCCTCTTCGGATAATCCTACTTCCGATAAATCAATCGCTCCATTTTTCAGGACAGAATTCAAAGTGTCAGAAACTGCTTTTGGCTGCTCATGGATCTCTTTCATCATGAAATGCTCAAATCCAGCCTTTTCAGCTGCTTCTGCATCCCACTCGACCGTCTTCAACTCTTTCTGAATCTCGTCTCCGTCCAGATTATAAAATGTAATCTCTCCTTTTCTTACGCGGGCCATCTCAAGATTTCCGATGTAATACACATTTCTTGTATATTTCAGAATAGCCGGAACATCAGATGCGATGTAAGAATTCTCACCATCTACACCAAGTATCATCGGGCTGTCTTTTCTTGCCACATAAATCTCTCCCGGATAATCCTTAAACATCATTGCCAGTGCATAAGAACCACGAATACGGATCAATGCATGATTGATTGCATCAACCGGTGTACCGAGATATTTCTTATAATAATAGTCAACTAATTTTACAGCAACTTCTGTATCTGTTGCTGAGTAAAAAGAATAACCTTTGCGGATCAGCTTATCTTTCAGTTCCTGATAGTTCTCTATAATACCATTGTGAACTGCTACAACATTGCCATCATCACTGATGTGCGGATGTGCATTTGTCTCTGATGGCTCTCCATGAGTCGCCCATCTTGTATGTCCGATACCACATGTTCCAGGTACGGATTCTCCGCCATTCGTCTTCTCAGCCAGAACTTTCAGACGACCTTTTGCCTTTATGACTTCTGTCTCTTTCTCTCCATCTCTTACTGCGATTCCTGCTGAATCATATCCTCGGTACTCCAGCTTAGAAAGACCATCCAACAGAATTGGTGCTGCCTGCATATCACCTGTAAATCCTACAATCCCACACATACTATAACTCCTTTCACTGCGCCTCTTGTATATGTACACTTCAAGACTCCCTCTTGAGCCCCGATACGAAATCCGGTATCTAAAAACGCTTTTTTGCGACCGGATTTCTCTTATTTGTCATTATATAGTCAATTCTACAATCCGTGTAAGTATACCATAGAAGCTGCGCTGGCGCAAGAGATGAAGCTGATTCAAATCTATCTTTGTAATTGAGACTCAATTGTAATTGAATTTGCTTTGCCAGAGTATCTATAATATGATGACTGTCGATGAGATCGAGACATTTTTATATTAACATCTCCTGCTCGATTTCCATCTTATTTTCCAATATACACTGTTTCAGTACTTCTAATTTACCGGCATTCAATGCTTCTAACTTTTTCTGCTTTTTGCTGCATAGCTTAATTCCTTTTTCCTTTTCCAACGCTGCCTTATAAGAGGGAACGTCCATCTTCCACGGAATCAGATTTGGGAAAATATTCTTTTCATTATACAAAAAAATCTGTATTCCACCGTAATCCATATCTCCCCAATGATAACACTGGATTTCTTCCGGTGCTGTCTTCATTAACATTTGCAAAAAGCGAACTTCCTTTGGCGAAAAGTAGCCATGACAAAAGATATATAAAACTTTTGGATCATATTCCATGCTTTCATAATTCGCTTTGTTCTCAATCACAATGATTTTTTCAACACTATTTCGTAAGTTTGGTACGGCATGCTCTAATGTCTGTGCATTAATTACCGTTCCATAATAATTCAAGGAAGTGTCGATTTTCTTCTCTATCGCTGTGCCATTTCGATCTGTCATGCAATACTCCACGGCACCTTTCCATTCTAATGTCTGAGAATAACTTAATATTCCATGTACTGCCAGTATCTCATCATCTGACATGCCTTCTTCATATTGCGGAGAGTATTTCAAAGCTTCGATAACTGCACCTTGATAAATGCGTTCGAAAACTTTAGATGGCATGATATCCTTTTTCTTTTCAAATACTTTGGAGCTAAACACGCGCTTCCATTCCGGTTCTTTCAGATCAGCTAACGCTTTCAGGCACTTAAGAAATGCTTCATCCTCCGCTTTGGATAACTCTTTCGTATTCCCTTTATTCAACTGTTCCAGCACATGATTACAATAAGCGAACAGACAGCTTCCGGAGACATCCTCCTGCAGTTTGCACACTCTTGTTATTGCCTGTAACTGGCGTTCTCTAGGATCAATGACCCCAATTAAGTCACATAATCCAGGAATTACTTCTACCCGATAATCAATCTCCGTGATATCTGTATTCATTTCTCTCCAGTCAAAATGCAGATATTCTTCTCCGCCTAATGCTGGAATTCTTTCTAAAACTTTTGCCTGTCTGACCAGTTCATCTCTGCCACCCACTATTTTCAAAAGATCCCCATCCACCTTTGGGTGCTTCATTCCTGAGAGATTTCCTATACGATAGTCCCTTGTATTTGTCTTATCGATTAGCCATTTTGCCAACGGCAGATTCTTTTCATTATATTCCATATTTTATTCTTCGCTTTTCATCATAACCTTGCATTTCTTTTTCTCTCTTGATTATTCACCTGAACCCTCTGCTTTCCCTTGGCTAAAATCTAAGATTTCCTCATAGCGCTTACCAAATTTAAGCTCTGATAACAAATAATCTTTTATTTGACCAGTGATATTAAAAAATATAACTTTTATAATTTTATATATATCTTTTCCTATACTGGTCCAAAATTTAATCAATCCCCTTGTTTCCAACCAGGACAACTGATTCTTTATTAAAAATTCTATCAACCGCTTCTTCTATTTCTATTGTCTTTTCAATAGACGAAAACAGAGCCTCTTCTCGAATCATTAATTTGACTCTTTCACCCATAATTTTTTTCATTGAATTTAACGCCTGTGTTTTTGAAGTAATAATTTCTTCTTTTATCATATATTGAATCATTGTAAATGCATTTATATTTTTAAATTGCTTTAATTCATCCGGATATGATGTTTGTATTGCCTTATTCATTCTTGCCACTGCTCCGAAATCATGTGTACAAAAAATATATGTATTACGCGTTGAACCATGTGTCAGTTCAAATATACTAAAAAGCGAAATACAAATTAATTCTTCTGCCATACTGTCTTTACTTTTCTTTGCATTTTTCAAATACACTATAATATCTTTTATATAATCCCTATCAGCCGGAACATTATATCCGCACTCCGAAAAACCGTAATATGGCATCCTTCTATCATTTCTAATCAAACCATTAAAACTTAAATTTGCAATATTATCATGAATTAATGTCGAAAAAATCCGGTTCCACTTTTCACTCGAATACCTCATAAATGTTTTGATATTTTCAAAAACAGTTTCTTCCATCAACAAAAGCAAACAAAATCCATGCTCTATCATTTTTTTTAAAAACTCTTGATTTTTTACTTGTAACACATTAGAAACAGAATCTTTAAGTTCATACAAAACAAGTTCTGTAACAACAAACACTATTTTTTGTTTTTCCTTACCACCGGCTATTTTTTCAAATGCTTCAAATAAACCTTCTTTTTCTATATGAGATGATTTTGTAATAAAACATGTATCTAAGAACATAACATTTTCCGATTGTAAAATCGATGCTATTACCCTTTCTTGATCTGTTTCAAATATATTTCCTGAAGAAGATATCATTTGAGAAATACAATCTTTAATTGTCACTACGCTTCCCCCTTTACAGAAAGATACGCCTCTTTCAGTCCTTCCAAACGATATCTGAAATCTTCTTCTGTTAAAATACCTCTTTTAACATTCTCTTGACCCATTTTCTCTGCTTCGTTATACATTTGTGCAAAATCATCTTCATAAGTCGGTTCCATTATAGAACGATTCCCCTTACGCATAGGTATATTATCAAATAGTTTCTTTTGCTTTTCTTCACTATTATTATACAATAAGATTTCCATCAAATCTGAATCCTGCGTATCAAAAATTTCCAACTCATAACATCTGATTACCACAGACATATATGTCGTCTGATAATAACTCATCAAAGCAAAAACCGTAATCAATTCCTGAATATACGAAAAATTCTGTCGAAGTTCATCTGGTATTTTTTTTGTATTTTTCAATAATCCAACAACCTGTCTTACGTCTTCTGTCGGCATTATAATGGCTCCGGCAAAAGCATTTGCCATCTGTTCTTCTTCAATATCTTCATAATTATTTAAATACAATTCCCCTGCATTTCCTAAACCTGGATTTTCCTGAATCAAGACATGATACAATTCGTGGGCAATTGCAAAATTATTATTTGCCAGACTTTTTGCCGTATTCAACACCAAATAATTGAAATTATTGAGTCTAAGCTGAAATGCACCAATTTCCTTGCTTTTCATCGGAATTCGCATGAACTTATATTCTTTATTATCAAATATCATTTGTGCAAATGTCTGCATATCGCGGATAATCATGGAACTTTGTGTTCCAACAAAATCATAAAATATATTCTTGGCATACGCTATTTGTTTACTGTGTGTCTTATTAAATTCCAATATCTTATATAATTTTTCTTTATTCATAGATTTTCTCCCCTAAATCCCACTAATATTATATATACTGGATTATAAAAGCTATATTTCAATCATTGTCAATGCATCATAAAAGCGAAGCATCTCAACCAATTTATCAGCCGTCTTTTTATCCTCATCGTTTAACGTGCCTGCAAAAAAAGCTAATTGTCCATTTACTGCCTGCTCTTTATATTGATCAGAAAAATCAGTAAGGAAATAAGACATATCATGCCCCAAAGCTTTTGCTAAAAACTCGGCTTCTGATTCTTTTAAGTCAATTGTCCCACTAAGAATCTTACTTACCCGGCTTTTGTCCCATCCAGTCATAAGCGAAACATAGGTCTGTCTAATCTTTCTATTTTCCAAATATTTTTTCAGATTTTCTATAAATTTGCTCATTTCCATTACTCCCCTTTAGCCATTTTATTTCTATATATGCAACTTTTTATTGTTTTTCCTTAATTTTATACTTTTATTTTTTTATATTCAAGCATTTATTGCATATTTTACAACTTTACATCATTTCTTATATATCTTATTCTACATCCCTGTTTTTAACATTGCCCTTTTGACTTCAGACATACCATTTATTCCCTTATATATAATACACCTCACCTGTCAAAAACTGACGCCATTCGACAAAATAAGACAGAAAATTTTCATTTTCTGCCTCATCTCCTGTCCCTATATTCTTTTATCTCTCTTGTATAGCAATTGAATCTTGACATCTCTCCGATGCAGATCTCAAATTATACCCGGAAGAACATTCCGACGAAAAAAGAACAAAGCAATAGGAAGGACACATTTTAACAACAAAAAAGTGGCATTCTAATAATCAATAGCTTTTCATATGGCTTTTCCGTGAAGCTTTATTAAAGTGCGGCTTCTTTTCAAATCTACTTTCCTTTTTCTCGATTTCACACCATCAGCCATTACTTTGGCCAGGCAGTTATCTTAAGTTGACACTAGGTTGACCACATTGGGGTCTGACCTCTTCAACTTTCTTTTTAAGAAAAATCACAAAGCTCCTTCAATCTATTTTTTATAGATACTTCCATCTTTGCAAGCTTTACCAGTAACATTTCAACTGTTTTCTCGCCTTTTTCATAATCAATTTTACCATATTCTCCTGCAAATAAACATTTTGCCATATCAAACCAGTAATCAAAATCATCTTGCATTTGTACTACAAAACGAGAGATTTTGCCTAAAACATACTCTTCACATTTTATTTTTTGTTGGCATCGGAACAAATTCCAGTTTTAATTGCATCCCTAATCCATGTGCAAGTTTTTTTACCATACTCAGACTGGGATTTCTTGTTCCGTTCTCGATCCGGCTTATATCTGCCTGCGTAATTCCGGTTTTAGCTGACAAATCTTTTTGTGTCATATTCTGCTGCACTCTTGCATCAATCATCGCCTGGATAATATCATATTCCGGTTGCAGTGCATCATATTCTGCCTTTACCTCCGGATTCTGCAATGCTCTTTTTTTATAATCTTTATAGCTACTCATTGCCATACCTCCGTTCATAATCTGCTTTATACTTCTTTGCCAGTTCTTTTTCTGCCTTTGGTGTCTTCTGCGATTTTTTTATAAATCCATTGGTCAGTACCGCCTTCTTGCCTACAATAAAGAAATACAGTACTCTTGTAATATCTGATCCCTGCTTGGCACGAAGCTCAAATATCCCATTCTCCAATGGTTTTGAATATGGCTCACGAAGCAATGGTCCGTTCATTTCCAGTAAATCAATTGTCCGCAATGTTTTTGCCAGCAACTTAGGCTCCAGGGAATCTAATAGTTCCTGCACAGGGCATCTTTCATCTTCTGTATCATATAAAATGATCTCGTACATTAGTATGCTCCTTCTTCTTTGTAATTATAATATGTCGTATTCAACATGTTTGTCAAGATGATTCCAAACACTTTTTCATATATGTTAACTTCCAGTATTTTTACGACTTATTTTACCGATAAAGATATACCGATTTATTAATCAAATGGTAACTCCTCCATGGCTGTATTTCATCCTTCAGCTTCTTCAACTCCTTAATCTCTGTTTCCAGAACCTTTTTTTCTTTCTCCATTACTATTTTTGCACTACTAATAATCTTCTGATAAAGTTCTAGAATCTCAGTCTCTAACGAAGCTTTCTCGACTTCTTTTATTTTTACGACTTCTCCATTCTGTCTAATATATTCATCTGCTTCTTTAAGAATTAATTCCTTGTCCAAGGTGGCAAATATCTCTGAACCACAAACCGGACAATGAACATCGCCATTCTCTTTGAGTGCGTCATCTCTATATTCAATTAACACTTGTTTATTTGCAGAAAGAGAAGATAACAGATTCAACATCTTATTATTCTTGGAAAGCAACTCAATATCTGCTGAAAGATCTTTCACCTTTTTTTCTTTTTCTTTTATTGCACTCTTCTTCTCATCAAAATCAGACTACGTAAACTCATTATTTTTTAAGGCAACAACATCTTCCCCTTCCCGAAAAATCATGTCCTTCGAAAGAGACAATCCATTTAATTTCTTTAGTTTCTTTTCACGAATCGTAATTGCATCTGTATTCTTCAAAAATCCAATTTTCATTGCACGTTGAATATCTTCACTCTTCGTTTCCCAATAAAAAATAATCTTTTTAATAATGGACTGTTGATTTTTTAAATCTTCATTTTTCACAAGCTCCGAAAGTCTTTCTTTCGCCACCTGATAACCGCAATTTAATACTTTTGTTCTCTGCTCTGTTAATTCCTCCTTATTCAGTCCGACAATCTCTAATTTTTCATCTTGATAAAATCGAGTCTCAGGATATGACATCTGTTTTGCATCTTCACGTGCTTTTTCTAATTGTTCCTCATAGATTGCCAGCTCTTTCGATGATAATATTTCTTTTCAATTCTTCTATTTTTTTATCAGCTGCATATAATTTATTATACCATTTTATAGGAGTATTGCTATGTTAACTATTCTTTTTCTATTATATTGTGCCATAAAGACGAATACCCTCTATGATCTGTACACAAGTGACGAGGAGCAACTACAATTTATCCGCCAGTGGAATCGTGAACATTCTATATAAATAAACACAGAAGCCACGGTCTCCCGTAGCTTCCCCTTACAAATCCGAAAACAGATCTGCCTTATATGTATTCTTTTCTAATCTCTACCATACAAATTTCTTGTATATACCCTATCTTTCACATCATCCAAACAGCTATCGTATCGATTGGCAATGATCGCCTGGCTCTGTTCTTTGAACTTCTCCAGATCATTCACTACCTTGCTGCCAAAAAATGTACTGCCATCTTCCAATGTCGGTTCGTAAATGATCACTGTTGCACCTTTGGCTTTGATACGCTTCATTACTCCCTGAATTGATGACTGACGGAAGTTATCAGAGTTGGACTTCATGGTAAGGCGATATACGCCAATCACTACATTCTTCTCCATAGATGCATCATATGTATTTTCATCGCCATATGCATAGTATCCGGCTTTCTGCAGTACACGATCGCTCCGCATTGAGACTTATCTCTGCTGCATTATAAAGTCCCTTCGTGTAGGGCAAATAAGAATGAACCGATGCTCTGGAAAGACCTGTTACTTTCATAATCTCCGGAATCTTTTTTCCCGAACGGTGCAGAGCATTGATTTCTGTACATATGTCTGAGGTGAATGCATCGGCAGTAATAAGCAACTTACGGAGTTTAAGCAGACTAATATTTAACTCATCCGCCAACGATCTTAAGAAATCTGCTTCTTCATAGGCATCTCTTAACTCTTGAAGAAAATGATTAAATTGAAGTTCCGGATCATATTCTGGTTTTTTTTTGGTCTTCCTGCCATTTTATAACTCCCATTTCCATGTGAATCCAATCACCTTACACCCAAAACAGAGGATTCCCTGCTCTGACTAATGCTCCGATAGCTGTCCTCTGTTTCTTATTATATTCTTTTACAGACGCTTTCTTGCCTTCATAATTCCGTAGTACATTAAACCGCCAATCATTCCACCGACTGTGTTGTAAAAGATGTCTGATAGCTGGAACGTACCCAAGCGAAGCAATAATTGCAACATCTCTATCGTCAAAGAAAAGCAAAACGCTATCTTTCCGCTATACCACACTATCTTCTTCCAGCC
Organism: Dorea sp. Marseille-P4042; assembly: GCF_900290215.1. NCBI lineage: Bacteria > Bacillati > Bacillota > Clostridia > Lachnospirales > Lachnospiraceae > Dorea > Dorea sp. Marseille-P4042. The sequence continues at coordinate 1,145,438 of NZ_OLMI01000002.1, forward strand.
CTTTCCTATCTTTTCTTCGAATGTCCACATCACTACCGCTGAAAACGGCACCATCATGATCACATTCTCTATACACTCGGTAGTCAGCTGTCTCTCTCCATTCACGGTCTCCCAAATGCCCCAACCACCCATGACATCAGATAAAGGATTCATCCACAGATTCCGATTCAGTAGCGTTCTGAATAAGATCATTGATGTCACAAAAGCCAGTAAGAACAACTTCCGAAAGAACACGCTCTCTTTGAACTTCTGATACCATGTTACTATGGCATTTTTCCAGCCTCTACCTGCTGTGGCAGGCTCATAAGCATATAGATAGAAGAACATAACCAAGAAGGAAAGCAGGAGCGAAAAACCAAACGGCTCATAGAGAGCAGTCAGTATATTTGTGAGGATTTTTCCGAGTAAATCAATCGTTTCTTTCATCATCATTTACAGATCACTGAACAAGTCAGCTTTGTACACCCCGTTCTCCAGCATCTTCTTGAAGCTGTCCTTTACAGCTGCGACATCTTCGTGGTAGGTCATTCCGTACCATGTATCATTGGTCTTCAGAACCTTTACGGACATCTTGCCTTGCTCCAGCAGCTCACCGATGAAGATTGGAATCAGATATTCTGCCTTTAGCGGATTACCCGGCACTTCCTTCTCGAAGAACTCTTTGAAGCCTTCCTCCAGTACACCCAAGAAATCAGGAGTTAACCCCCACATATTCATGGAAACCAGAGAATTCACGTCAACAGACACACCGTTTACTTCTGCTCCAGTTGCTGTCTTTACAATGTTCTTTGTTTCCAAAACCTCGGTCAGATTGTTCTTCTCGTCCATCTTGCAGACACCACGGGTCACACCACCGTTATCGGACAGCGTGTTCTTCAGAACGAAACCAGCCATGCAGGACTTGCCGCCATTCACCAGATACTCATGGACGGCCTTAAAGCCTTCCTTGCCGTAGTAATCGTCTGCGTTGATGACGATGAATGGGGTATCGATTACACTCTTTGCCGCAAGCACGGCCTGACCGGTTCCCCACGGCTTTGTACGGCCTTCCGGAAATTCTCCCGGAATATCGTTAATGTCCTGGAAAGCATAGTCTACAGTTACGTCATGAGAAGAGCAAATGGAGGCGATTCGGTCGCCGATGACCTCTTTGAACTCTTTCTCGATATCCTTGCGAATGATAAAGACCACGTGGTTAAAGCCAGCTTCGATCGCATCATGGATGGAATAGTCCATGATAATGTGATTAGAAGCATCCACCGGCTCCAACTGTTTGATTCCTGTTCCGAAGCGACTACCGATACCGGCTGCCATAATAAGTAATGTTGTTTTCATACTTCTCCTCTCTGTACTCGCAGTTTAATTTACCAATAAATATTATTCTAGGCTTTTCTCAACACAAATACTTGTCTACAAATTCCAATACTGAAGCCAATGTGTCGGCCTGTCCAAAGTCTTTACTCTTAGCATCTGTTCCATCTCCATTAACCAGAACAGCTTTGCATCCAGCTGCCAATCCAGCTTTAACATCGTTCTCACCATCGCCAATCATATAGCTCTGGCTCAGCTCGATATTATAATCACTAGCCGCATTCAGCAGCATTCCCGGCTTCGGTTTGCGACAATCACATTCAATCTTCAATTCTGGAACTTCACCTTCATATCCCTTATGTGGATGATGAGGGCAATAATAAATTGCATCAAGGTAGGCTCCCTGCAAGCCAAGTTCTGTCTCCATCTTGTTATGGATTTCTTCCAGTTCTTGGAACGTCACCTCTCCTCTCGCAATAACAGGCTGATTTGTGACTACAATTGCAAGATAACCAGATGCATTGATCTTCTTGATTGCCTCCGCCACACCCTCACCCAACTCAAAATCATTAATGTTTCTAAGGAATCCAACATATTTATTAATCGTACCGTCCCGGTCGAGGAACACAGCTTTCTGCTTATTTGAAAGATTCTTAGCCGCTACTATTCCAGCTCTGAAGTCTTCTTCCACCTGATGAAAGCGATCTGGTGTTCCCATATCCTTTACATATTCTGGCGAGTCATAGCAAAACATCTTACCAGTTCCAGCCAAAGGTTTTAGAAGCTGACGATCCAAATCTACTTTTACAGTTTTTCCTGTCATCTTGTCCACAGTACCGATTTTTTCTGCATCAATCGACACCATATCAAGGACTTTAGGATCAATTACATGCAGGCCTGCATTGACTCTATTTTTGTAATATGTTGGGCGAACATCCTCCTTCGCCAGCCAAGATTTAACTGACATATCTTTTTCCGCAATGATGAGCCCGCTATCATACGGATGGTTATTTGGATGGATGAACAATGTCACCAATCCACCATGTTCCTGATGGAATCTAACCATCCGGTTGAAATCAACATCAAAAATGGCATCCGCATTCAAAAGTAGAAACGGTCTATCCCCTAATTGCTCTCGCAACTTAAAAAGTGCACCAGCATTTCCAAGCGGTGTGACTTCATTGTAGTACTGAATCGAAACCCCAAGTTTAGAGCCATCTCCAAAATGGTTCATGATTTTGTCTCCCATATGGGAAACTGTCATAATGATATCTTTAAATCCCTGATTTCTTAACGAGATAATCTCTCGCTCAAGAACTGGAACACCTTCTATCGGAATCAAAGGCTTCGGAATATCGGGGAATAATTCAGATATTCGAGTTCCTCGCCCTCCGGCCATAATCACTGTTTTCATAATTTTTCAATCAACTTTCTTACTATCTTTTCTGCTTGCTACAATTTTAGCTGGAACCCCAGCCAAAGAAACTCCATTCTGCTCAAAGCTTTTAGTTACCACTGCCCCAGCTCCAATATAAACATTATTTCCTATTTTAACATTTCCAATGACAACTGAATTCATCCCTAATTCGCAATGATTTCCTATTGTGGGACCGTTTCCACCATCTTTACTGCCCAAACAAGTAGATCCAATTATATTACAATATTCTCCGACAGATGAAGTTTCATTGATGATAATGTTTCCTGTATGAAATATATGTAGTCCTTTTCCAAAAACATTTAACGGAATTTCAAACCCTAATCGCAACCCTAACCTATTTCTATAAAAGTTATGGAGTTTAAATAAGAGTCGTGTTGTGCCCCCCCACAATTTTTATAGTACTCACAAATTCTTAATTCTCGTAAGTATCGGCGTATTAGGCTACTTCTGCCATACCCCTTTTCTTCAAGTGCTATTATGTTTTTCAAATCTTCTTTTGTTGATATCATTTTAATAGTTCTCCAACCTACACTTAATTTATTTCTTATAAATCGAATTCGTTTTTTATATCATCTCGTTTTCATCCATACCTGGTATAAACCACCCATGAATAATTACGCCTACTAGTATCATCATCGCTGTTTTTATTTTGCTTCCTCTTACTTTCCAAGAACAGACTTTAAAGCGCTAAAAACGCGCTTTCTATTAATAATGAGTGCAACAAGGACCACGACCAGAATAGTGTACTTTAGCCATAGCAACCTGTTAATGAATGTAATAACAACACCCGAAAACATTACACCTACTGAGATTGCAAGAAGTCCTTTGACATCGTATAACTGCGTACCATTCAAAATTTCTGTACAGACCTTTTTGTAGAACAAATAATGAATAAAACAAAACAATGCATAGCAAAAGAAAGTGGTATAGGCTGCTGCTTGATACCCACATAGTTTTATGAAAATATAATTCAAAATCAAATTAAGCACTGCACATAGGATTGACGGAATAACAACCGTAAATTTTCTTTCATAGTATTCCTGTACTCTTGCAAACAGTTGGAACATATAGTTAAAGTAAACGCCGATACAAATCGGGATAATTACATCAACACTTTCAATATACTTCGTTCCGCCAAAGATCAATACAATCTCTCTGCTAAAAAGCATAATGACAGCCAGCATTGCAGCGACAAAAAATAGCACCTGATCCGCTCTCTTAGCCATAACTTTATATTCACCAGATTTTAATTTTTGATATTGGTATGGTGCAAAAGTAGAGTTAACGGCATTTGTAATAAGGTTTATCAAACTTCCTGCGGAATACGCAATACTATATAGAGCCACATCACTTGAACCACATAAATAGTTAATCATAATCTTATCAGAACTTTGTAAAACGAATTCCGACAGATAGTGTGGCATCAACGGAATACAAAATCCTAATGAAAACAACCAAATTCTTTTATCATAGAATTTCTTTCCTTTTTTAAACACTGAATAATATAGTGCGATTCCTATCAGTGCTATTACAATTACATTAGAAAGAACTCTCGCTTCTGCCGTAGGACTAACGAAAACTACTGCAACAGCTCCAAACAAGGTTGATCCAACTGTAGATAGCAGTGTAACCGCTACAAGTGTTTTATAATCATAGATGTATCTTTTATATAATGACCAGCATTGAACAACTGCTTGAAAAATAAAACTTGCAAAAAGGCAGCAGACAAGTTGAGGAGATAATCCCAACCATTCTGCAGCCAAATTTCTAAAGCTAATTCCAATAACCAACCATGTTAAAGACAATACCAACTCTAATCCACATACTGCTGATAACACCATCTCTTGATTCTCGTATTTGACATACAAATTCATCATAGCCTTATATAGACTAAGTGTTACAAGCATCATCAATACAGTTTCCCACGAAAGATATGTACTATACAAGCCATAATTTTCTGTTGAAAGCAACCGCGTAAATATAGGGGTCGCTATCATGCTAATACCACGCTGTAAGAAGCTACACACGGTAAACCAAAATGCTGCTTTAACAGGTTTGGACATTCCCAAATACTTATTTTTAATTGTTTCTACTGTGTGTTGCATCCATCTATCCTCATTTCTTCATTGTTATATTATAACTTTTTATAGAGACGTGCTGGTCTTCCAAAATAAATGGCATTGTCTTCAAGATCGGTTGTTACAAGAGAACCTGTCCCAATAACTACACCCTTTCCAATAGTTACTCCAGGCATTATTATTGTATCCGCACCAATCCAAGAACCAGCACCAACTACAATACGTTTTGTAATCCCTTGAGCTGCACGTCTATTTTCCTCGCCAATTTCATGTGTTCCATTAATAAAATGAACATTCATTGCGATATTACAATTTTCACCAATTTCAATGTCGTCTCCTAAATCAAACCAGCAATTATAATTAATGAATGACCCCCCCACGGACAGTTTTCCCGGTCCAGGACCAAGAAAGAGTCTTGGAGAAAGATAACAGTTTTTTCCAATTTTATTTCCAGCCAGCCGATACAAAATGGATCTGAGTTTAATAGGACATACCACTCCTGCTGCAAGCCAATTTTGAAGAAGATCTGAACAAATAAGCTGCGTTCCTCTTCTAGCTTCCTTTAATCGTCGCTGGATTCCTTTCATTACTTTTTCAAACATCTTAGTTCTCCTGTAAAAAAACTTGCAATTCTTCCGGGGTTCCCAAGACATGAACCTTCTTTGCATCAACAATGCTAATTGTTACAGGCATGCCTTTTTCAATCATAAAATTGTAAAGAGGAGCAATATACTTCTCATTTTTCTCTAAACGACTCTCATCTGCGTAATACTCCTCATAGAGTTCCTTATACAATTTAGCGGATGAGAAATAATAAGCACCCAATGTACAATTATCAGAGATACGCTTCTTTTCTCGTACTTCTACAGCTTTTCCTTCCGAATTCAGTTTCACAAAACTCCAATGGTCTCCATCCGCATGGAAGCACGGAATGTGCCCATCTCCAGAAATATCCTCATATTTCATTTCATTGGGTTCCACATAAGTATCAATATTATATACCATAATAGACGAATTCTGGTCGCAATAAGGAATTGCCAGCATACAAGTCGTTGCCTGTCCATCTGTCATATGATCCAATTCAACAATTTTCACATCATGAATTCCATATGCAGCACAATGCTTCTTAATAAACTCCTCTGCATGATCCTCTGATCTGACAACAAACACATATCTGTCAACGTTCTTATTGTATCCAATCAAGCTATCCATTGACCAGTCAAACAGTGTCTTACCTTTAGCTTCAATCATATACTTGGGACAATTATATCCTGCTTTCCGAAAACGGCTTCCCAACCCCGCCATTGTAATTATAACATCCATTTAGAATCTTCCTCTCAATCTATGCATTTAGATTTATTGCAGATATCATTCAACTCATCCACTGAACAACTTAGGAACTCATCTGGACGAACTGTTCTGTCATCAACATAGAATCCTTTATGTCCTGGCCACGGTTTCCCATATAAAATTTCATCGTACGGAATGTTCCACTTGTCCAACCACGCTGACAATACTTTCGCAGTATTTTTATTGATTAGACCCATATTTCCATTGTAGGAATTCATATTTCGAGAAGTAAATAAAACAATTCTAGCACCATTATCATGGTAAAATCTCAATTTCTCCACCATTTCTTTGTATGGTACTAGGTCTTCATATTTTTCATCCTTTTTCTTTATTGGACACAATGTTCCGTCTATATCAAAAACAAATGAATATTCTTCAAACATCATTCTTCTCCTTCAACTTGTATATTAACCACTCTATTTAGAATTTCCAATCCAGTTCCCAGCATAACCATTTGGTGTCTAATGCTCTCACCATGAAGTGGAATCATGCTTAGGAAAAGCAACGCTTCTATTAGTTCGACTTTTCTCAGATCATTTCCGATTTCTGCCGCAAACGTATCCAGGAACACTTTATACAAATTAAATTCTCTCTTACGATCTTGAATGCGATAATTAATGCAAGATGTCTCGATATTATAATCAAGATCGAATAAATCTTTTATTATAAAATCATATTTTCCATCTACACTATGGAACAATTTTGCGAGCTCATAGCGGAAATCACCGTAAATATCATATGTACCGAATTTACCGCGCGGATCAATCACTTTAATAAAAGAGAAATTCGAGTCCACCATAATATTGGCGAAGCACAAATCCCCGTGAATAATATTAAAAGTATCCACATCATATAGCATCTCTGGTATTGTCGTTTCTAATGCTACAATGATTTTCTCCAAGGACTGATATTTCTTTCCATTCACTGTTATCGGTGACTCGAAGAAAGCTAAAAATCGTTCATCTTTCTTCATCTTTTCAAAACGCTGCAAAGTTTTTGTCAGGTACATTTCTTCCAGTGCCTGGCGAATATTAGCGTCTTGGACTGTGTAACGTTTGAAATCATCACATACAAAACGAATTCGATTAAAAATGTCAATCCATTGCTGTAATGTCAAATCACCATAGAGGAACAATTCATGGACAGTATGATATGCATAATATTCCATAGAAACATATGGATTAACATACGATGTCGAATAATCAAAAATTCTAGGTCTGACATACTCAACGTCCGCCGGCAACTTTAAATACCATTTAATTTCACCGATAAACTTATCCTTATCATCGCTTGTCTTTTTTAGAATGCCACGATTTTTATCAATTGTAATATGATTGAATTCTCTAGCACGTACCTCAAGTTTTGAATTATAGTATTTATCCTCATGTCCAATGTCAAACCAGCTGTTCGTCAAAACTGGTCGCATAGGATGTATTTTACTATACTCTTGCAATGCATAATAAAAGGTACTTATCTTCAAAGAATCTTGTTTAAAAGCACTTTCCAAACATTTTCTAAAGCAAGTAGCATCAGCAAATTGAAATACTCCGACAAACAGTTTCTTCCTTACTTCTTCCTTTACAGGTTCTTTATCATAAATCTGTACAATCCTGCCATCTTTTTCATCAAAATACGTCCACGTGTCAGACATATAGTCCTCTTGGCAGAAAAAAGCATCGCCTTCGATTTCTGCAACATTATCTAGCACAATTGTATCAGCAAAATTTATAATGACCGTATCCACAACATCTTTTAAGGCAAAATAAATAGTATGACCTAAGTCTCTTAGTTCTGGGAGAACCTTAATATTCACTTTCTCTCCAAGATAGTTTTTTAACCTTCTTTGTACCTTATCTGCCTTTTCAAAGCAAATGATATCCATTGAAGAGCAATGCTCTTTATATTCCTCATATAAATAATCAAATGTTATCTTCTGATTGACTGGATAAATGATACCGGGAAGCTTTCCAAGTTTCTGAAGTTCTTCAGGAACAATTTTAGCAGCCGGAATAATGACCTTTTTATCTGTCATCCCACTTCCTCCTTATAAAATAAATTCAGCGTACTCTTCATACTTTTGATCGTATTTTAAGGTACCTTGATAAAGATTTAGCCATCGAATAAAGTCAAAATTGTAGCAATGAAAGGCATTTTCCTCCTCATTTAAATAATACGAGCCATTCTGAGTATTCTCCGAGTATCTCCCCTCATACTTTGGCCAAAACAGGCCTATTTCATCCTTATTAATCGTCACTAAATGATTTTTTGTAAACTGCCAGTATGATTTCACCGTGCATTCATTATTTCCTCCCATGCGGCGGATGTACTCACGCAAAAATTGAATTTCTGGTGCAATCATTTCTTCTGCAACTTTTCGTCTGGTTTTTCCGTTTCCATATTCTCCTTTTTGCCGCTTGTCTAGCGGTAAAGAAAAAAGTTCTTCTATATCTTCGATATACCCAAAATATAGAAAGTCTGCTAAACAATATGGATAAAACAAATCTCCATATGGCATACACATAGTAACAATACGTCCCTTTTGCTTCTCAACAAAATCCTCATTATTTACAGGAAATGTCTTAACCAGATTTGTTAAGTAGTGCATTGCATCCGTATGATAAATTCTCTGGTCAGTGCGTGTTTTGCAAACAAATTCTGCACCCATTTCTTTTGCTTTTTTTACGCCAGCTAAAGTATTCACCGTCTGATAGTTAATATTCAGGTTTCCACAATTTTCCGGAAAATCGCTCAGGACAACAACAACATTCTGTTGCTTAAGTTTTTCGACTGTCTCTGAGTCACTGTCTTTCCATGTTGATACGATAATTATTGCTTGTGGGTAGCACCTTTTATAAAATTTTGCTGTTTCAAACGTAAAGTCATTCTCAGCCATCAATGGTCCCTGCATTACAATCGCTATTTTGTCATCTACATCACAACTCGAGTACGGTAAAACTGGGATATCTGTCATAGATTTAGAGCGAAGACGATATGTAACATAACAATTTGTATTGCTTTCTGCTGCAACACAAGCCGCTTTCATTTCTCTATTAACAAAGTTAGAAGATTTTCTTTTGAAAATCTTTATAACACTATACGGAATTTTTGCATGAAGTTCCAGTGCCTTTATTATTTTTTGATTCACTATTTCCTCCAATTCTGACAAATATGTATATATCTTTCCATATATTTGTCGACTTATTGTAATATCCAAGAATCATTCTTATCAATGTATTTTATCACAAATACAAACGAACAGGCTAATCCTGCGCCTTCTCTCTACTTCAATTAGCTAAGCTCAATCAGACCTTGTTTCATTTACATTATTCCATCTAACATATTCAACAAATGACACATAAAATGGAAGCGCAAGTGCGAATGCATAAAATGGATCCATATTAACTCCAAACATGATAAATAATAGTGTCATAGATAAACACAGCAGCGAATCTGCAATATTCTTTCTTCTTAATTTTATAGAAATATAAATTCCTCTAGTAAATATTATAATATAAAATAAAACAATCGGTATTCCTAATTGGACCAATCCATAAAAGAATCCCGTATCTTCCAGCATTCCTCCTTTAACTCCCGGGGCATATCGTTCACTTGTTGCAAGGCATCCGACTCCCCAAAATGGTGATTTTAAATACATTGCTCCATAATAAGCATAGGCATTCATTCTCGCTAAAGACGAGCCTCTATACATCTTATTATTTGCACTGAACGAATCAATAAATGAATTGAAAACAGGTGTGTTTATCAAAACTACGGCTCCTATCATCAATATGAAAGCTATCACAACCTTTTTCTTATCATTCGTCTGCTGTAAGAAAAATATCATCACAATAATAATCGTTTTATATAAAAGTGCCGATCTTGCCTGCCAAATGATGTATGCATACAAGATATCTATTAATATCGCAATAATATAAAAAAGCTTCTCTTTTCTTCTCTTTGATTTTGAAATCAGCCAGAATGATAACGGTATCACAAGTATCGAAAGTGCCGATGGGTTTATTCTATATAGCCCATTCCGATATCCCATTTCTCCATACACCAGATTTGGCCACAAAAGAACGCCTGTTTTTGATTCATAAAATGACATAAATGCCTTTACCAATGTATCTACGCTAGTAGTTATAACTAAGAATTTTGCTACTTTTTGTGGCTCCCATCTATGTGCACTAAATAAGTTAATCAATGGAATAGCAATAATCAAATACAAATATGGCCATATCAACCCTACTACATCATCCCATGCTGTTCCTGATTGCAAAGCACCCACAATCGCTCGCACCACGGATATTCCTAAAAAAATTATTTCATATTTAATAAATTCATTTGCATCTGGATGAGTATACATTATGCTTAATATTACTGCCAAACTAACAATTGCCAAAAATAAGAACATTCTTGGTTTTGTTATATAGGATGTTGAAAACATAGTTGTACCACTCAACGGAATCAAGAAAAAGCACAAGTGCATCAACACCAGTATACATATTAAAAATTTTGTTATTGAGCTATATTTTATCTTCATGCTTTTTCCTCATCCTTTTATTTAATTAAAAAATCTATCTTCCAGCATCAAGCACAGACAATGATATACTGGCAAATGCAGTTCTTGAATCATGTAGGTCTCTGTCTGCGGCACTTTAATGCAAACATCACTCATCTGTTCAAGCTTGCTATTTTTAGCTCCTGTCAAGCCAATTACTTTCATCCCTTTTGCTTGTGCAGTAACAGCTGCATACAGAATATTCTTGCTGTTTCCGCTTGTGGATATGCCTAAAAACACATCCCCCTCTACCCCATAGCCATTAACTTGTTGTGCAAAACATAGTAACGGTTCGCAGTCATTCATGTATGCTGTTGATAGTGCCAGATGACCATCTAATGCAATTGCCGGCAGAGCTCCTTGAAGATTCTCTGCAAGAATTTTTCCAAGTTCTTCACTCTCATCAATTAATTTTTGAGAAATTTCTGCATCCAATTTTCTTGGAAGTTTAAATCCCTTCATCAATTCTCCAACGATATGTTCCGAATCTGCTGCAGAGCCACCGTTGCCTGCGACAAGCAATTTATTTCCTTTAGAATAACTTTCTTCCAGTAGAAAATAGGCGCGAATTATGCTATCTTCACAACCTTCTAACATCGGATATCTCGCAATCAGTAGTTCGACATGTTCTTTCATTTTTTTTCTAAGCTCCTTCATTGCCTCTACCTCTTTACATGTTTGGTTCATAAGCCTCTGGTGTATAATGAATCACCCTCGTACCACCATCCTCAAATGCAAACGGAATATGCATCAGGTCACGCATCGTCCAACGCACCGCATCCTGACGTTCAGGCTGAACATAGAATACAAGGAATCCGCCACCACCAGCACCCAGTAGTTTTCCTCCCAAAGCGCCAGCAGCTACGCCATTTGCATAAAGTTCATCAATACTATTTGTAGAAACAGCCGCTCCGGTTTGACGTTTAAGTTTCCAAGTGTGATCCAGCATTCTGCCAAAATCATCAAGATCCGCGTTCTTATCTGTCAGAACGCGTTCAGCATCATCAACTAGAGCAAGCATCTCTTTCAGCTGTGCTGTCTTATCCCGCTTTCCTGCTGCGTTTGCTTTCTGCACATCCGAAGAAAAGCGAGTAAATCCGGTAAAGAACATCATTAAATTCTGATTAAGTTGCTTCTTTCTCTCCGGCGAAATAATAACTGGCAAAACTTCATATCCATCCGCATTAAAGTTAATTCGGTTAAATCCACCAAAAGAAGCAGCAATTTGATCCTGCCAACCACCAGCTTCCTGACAGAGATTCCGCTCCAGATAAATCGCTTCATCTGCTAGTCTTTTCTTGTCAGCATACTTACCCTTTAACGCATAGAAAGCATTCAACATTCCTACCGCAAAGGAACTTGAAGTTCCCAAACCAGAACGTGCCGGAAGGTCTGCTTCATATGTAAGACGAATCTCATGCATATCTAACATTTTCATTGCATTGCGGATTGCAGGGTGCTGAATGTCATCAATGTTTGTCACGCGCTCCGTCTTTGAATACGACAACTCCGTAGAATAGTCAAAGAATCTTGGTAAATGGCGTACATTCACATAACAGTACTTGTCAAATGTGGTAGATAAAACAGCTCCACCGTTTTCCCTAAAAAAACTTTCCATATCTGTTCCGCCACCAAAAAAAGACATGCGGAATGGTGTTTTTGTAATAATCATAGTTTAGCTCCTGTTGTTTTTTCGACAATTTCCTTCATGATATTATAAGCTGCATTTTCAGAATAGAGTCGATCATAAAGCGTAATCAGCTCCTCATTTTTCTTACAGATTGGCTTTCTATCTATCTTGTTGAAAGCTTTCAGATATTCTTCCGCTGTATCGCATTTAAACACAACTTTATCTTTCAAATCATCTGGGATTTCCTCCCAGTATCCATATAGACTTTCTGAAGATCCTAAAAACATCTTTCCATATGAGATTGCCTCTGCAGTTTTTATTTTCATACCTCCACCATCTGTTAATGGTGCTATCACCATATCTGCGTAATTATAGTATTCTGATAAACTATCAACAAACCCAATCACATGGATATCATTGTCATTAAACTCATCTCGTACTTTTTCTAGTCCTTTTCCAACTACCCATATATCATAATTCTCTTTTACACTATCAAATACCGTATCACAAAACCAATGCAGGCCCTGAATGTTTGGCAAATAATATGTGCCAACAAATAGAATATGTTTTTTATTTCCACAATATGGATTCAAGCCCATTTGTTGCGTGTGATTTTTCGATACGCATACAGGAAAATTAAAGTCCGCATCCACATTATAATATCTTTTTAGTAACTTATTTTCATTTTGGTTTAAGACGATATTAGCGTCTGTATGTGTCGTACTGATCTTTTCCTGGGTCAATCCAATTCTGAAATCAATTTTGTCGTACCATGGTGCGTTTTTTATCCAAATTCTAAACAACTCTGCCTTGACGTCATGAAAAAAGGTGACAACTGCCACTGCATCGCATTTTTCTTTTATCGTTTTTACTAAATTTCCATAGTAAGAATCATCAACAAAAACAAAAGAAATACTCTCATTTTTTATCAATTGACATATATCACCTATAATCTTATTACTGAATAAATATGTGTTTCCCTCTAAACACCTATTCAGTCGATCTAAAATACCGTGATATTTTCCATACGCAATATACTTTTCTTCTCTGCAGGCAGTCTCAGATACCCCAACATCCACTACATATACATTTTCTTCTCCAACTAATTTTTTCAATACATTCAAATGCATTCTTGAGCCTACTCCTGCCCCTGATACATCATGAATGCTTTTTGATATAAACAAAACCCTCATACGATTGTTCCTCTTTTTTATATTTTCATATCCACACTAGTTACCTTGTTTTTCTAGCAATTCATAATATTGTAGAATCTCTTTTTCATTACCATACTCATGTTCATCCAAGTAACACTGAATGGAGTTATACAATTGAGGATTCTCTCTAAGTTCAATTATTCCTTCTGCTATTGCATTAGGACTTATATCAGTAATCAGTCCCTCTTTCTTATCCTTCAACTGATCCTTAATTGTAGAATAATTAGTTGCCAGTATTGGTTTTTCCAGTATTTTTGCTTCATCCAAAACAACTGATTTTCCTTCCCATCTGGAAGGCTGTACTAACAAATCGCAACTCCTAATATACGGGTATGGATTTGCTCTCAATCCCAGAAATGTAATATACTCCTCTAGATCATTTTCTTTTACTTGTTTTTTTAGCTGCTCTTCAAGCTCACCTGCTCCTATAATCCACCAATGAATATCTGAATACTTTTCTTTCAAGATTTTCACCGCATCGATTGCAAAATCATAGCCCTTTTGTCTTGTTAAACGGCCTATTGACAAAACATTAAACTGATTTTTTTCAAACTCTGATACATCGAACTCTTCCGACATTTTTTTCAATAAAGAGCCTGATGTTAAATTGGGCAAGTAATAAAATTTGTTTACCAAGGCAGGATAATTCTGTTTTAATATCTGCACACATTTATCAGAGATACTTACAACGCTGTCTGCTTTTTGAAAATACTTTTCGTAAATCTTTGCATCTTCATATTTTTTTATTTCATTGAAATCGTTATGAATCCAAAGTATTTTTTTCTTTGCATTAACCTTGTCAATCACATAATATGATGCATCGCCCTCTAAGAATCCAATAGCAACATCATATTCTTCTTCCAAATTTGGCAAGTATCGTTTATAGAATTTTATCCATCTCTGTTGTCTTGCATTTTCCTTGTAAAGAAGTTTACATACAAATGTACTTGTCCCTCTTAGAATTCCAGCTTTAATACCTGAAACTGAGCTAAACATCCCTCTATCAATTTTATAAGCATATTGCAGTGAATCTGTAGGCTGTAATAATCGTACTTTCTTAGGAATTTGAGACAAAAACAGTCCTTCTCGTTTGAATAGCAACAAATCCACTGCATACTTTTCATAATCTATAAGATTTAATAAATTCACAAGACTTTTTTCTGCTCCGCCACTGCCTAACGACGGCATCACAAACAATATGTTTTTCATAATATTCCTCTTCTACTCTTCAAATCACTATTCCAAATATCTGTTTTGAATATATCTACCCGGATTATTAAAATTCAGCACTTTTGCATAGTTTCCCGCCGCCGTTGCATTTGATGGAATATCCTTGGTAACAACACTTCCTGCACCAATCGTAGCATTATCTCCAATACATACATCCTCAACTATACAAGTATTAGGGCCAATATAAACATTATCTCCTATTACTGCTGCTTTTCCTTCATTTGAGCCAATCGTTACAAATTGAGAAAGATTGCAATTATTTCCAATAACTGTTGAAGGGTTAACAACAACAGGTCCTCCATGGCTAATATATAGTCCATATCCAATTATCGTTTTTCTAAGTATCTGGATCTGCTGGTGATTTCTCAATTTCCATAGGATTATTCCAAGCAGTTTTAACATCCCCCCAGCATTTACCAATCGAAATGCCACAGAAAAGCGAAAACCAGCCTCTTTTACATATGTTTTAATAAATTCCTTAGATGATATTGTTCCGGCATAGCGAAACAAATCACTTTTTATTAACTCAATTGCGCCCATACTTCTTTTCCACCCCACTTTGCAATATTTATTTTATACTGTTTTCAATCAACGCCTTATAAAATGTGCCTTCTGCTTCGATGTCCGGTGATAATTTATATGTCAGCTTATGAATACCTGTAAGCTTTTTGATCCAATTCCATTTCTCTTCTGAATAATCATCGGCTAAAACCTTAACAAGATACTCGCTATAATCACTGTTCATATAGGGAATCGCTTGCTCAACTTCCGGATTGCTCTTTACCACCAAAGTGATAATCAAATTCGGCAGCAGATACTCAATTACATGTTCGTTTTTGAGCCAATATGCGAAAGCAACATTTCTTATTTCTCGAATTGTTTTGTTTCCCTTTTTTGCATGAAGAAACCATGCAGGATATAGCACAGGGTTATCTATCAGCAGCAGTGAATTTCGTACTGCAAAAAAATCGCTATTTAAAATCATATCTGGAATAGGATCTGTAAGATATACCGTTGAATCAATCCATGTTCCACCATAATGTTCCAGTAATGCAAATCTCATCAGATCCGCATACCCCGCCATCGGAATCTGTCCAGCATCCTTTTTCTTTTCAATGTAATCTGGCAATCGAATGTAATCTGCAAGATTTTGATCATTCAGCAAAATGATTTTTTGATTGGAATGTTTACATACAGATTCATAGCACTTCTGAACAATGATCGGTGCCTGTTCAATACCTTTGTTCCAATAAATCCAGATCGGATTCTCTACATCATTTTCGGGAAAGCTAAGCCCCTCAACATCTGTGTCTTTATACTTTAAATATGATTTTATCTTGGATGAAACACGTTCCTGCCACAATACCTTCCGCACCTCATAATCCTTGACAAGATGCAATTTGATAAACATAAATGCCCCTCGTTTGACGGCATTCACAATTCCATATCTTTGAATAAAGCCTTTCATACCAATATTTTGATAGTAGTCATTCAGCATAATAATTTAATTGTCTCCCTTTATCTTGCAGAAACTACTATTCAAAAGGCTCATAGATTCCGCACCAGATAATGGTAAACTGTTTCCTCCTTATCAATCGATGGTTCTAATTTATAGGTTAGTTTATGTATCCCAGTAAGTCGCTTAATCCAATTAAATTTTTCCTCTGTAAACTTATCTCCTAATACTCTAACCAGATATTCGCTGTAGTCACTATTCAAATAAGGCATCTTTTTCTCAACCTCTGGTGATGACCTCATTATTTGTGTAATTACAATATTTGAAAACAAATATTCTGGTACATGATTTTTTCGTTTCCAGTAAGCAAATAGGACATTACGAATCTCACAAATCGTTCTATTATGTTGCTTGGCGTGGATGAACCAGACCGGATACAATACGGGATTATCAATTTCACCGAGTGAATTGTGAAACACAAAAAAATCACTATTTAATATTTCCTGTGGGATTTCATCTGTTAGCAGTATTGTTGCATCCATCCATGTCCCACCATAATGCTCCAATAATGCTACACGCATCAAATCTGTATAAATCGCTAATGGAAGGACTCCGCTTTTCAATTTCTCATTCAGATAATCCGGCATATTTATATAGTTCTGCACATTGTTTTCTGTAAGCAAAACAACTTGTCTGCCAGCATATTCTTTTATAGATTGATAGCAAGTCTTCACTATCTCAGGTGCCTGCTCCAACCCTGTATTCCAAAACAACCAAATAGGCTCATCCACTTGGGTTTCTGGAAATGTCAGCTTTTCAGGAACGGTATCTCTGAACTTCAAACATTTTTTGCAGACCTCTGTGCCCCCCCCCCGATTGCCAAAGCAGTTTTCTCAGCTCATAATCCTTGACAATATGAAGTGGGTTACGAAGAAATTTGTTCCACATTCTTTTCTCCTCGATAAATTTTCATCAGTTTTATATAGTAGCTCTCTGTCGTTTCATATTTCACCTGACTGCAATTCTTTGTATATCTTTCCAATACGTCTTGTGTTTGAAGAACTTTCTTTATCGCCTTCATCAGATCTTCCACATTACCCGCTTCAAACAATTCTCCGGTTTTTCCAGGCTCAATTAATTCGGGGATTCCTCCCATTTTAGATCCAACAACAGGCGTACCCAAAAGTACCGACTCCATAACGGAGTACGGGCAATTCTCATACCACTCAGACGGGCAAACACTGATTGCAGCCTCAGCAATAATGCGATAGAGTTCTTCTCCTGTCTTAAATCCCAGATACTTCACATTGGGAATATCCTTCATTTTATCAACTGATGGGCCATAGCCAATAAACACAAATTCTGTATTTGGCATCTTCTTGGCTACTTCAAGCAAAGTATCTGTTCCCTTGTCTCGCGACAGATGCCCAAACTCTAATACATAACCCTTTTTTTGAATGTTATCCAAGTGCGGCATCTCTTTTTTGAAATTATGCAGCCCAATAGTTTTATCACGGAATCTTTTCTGCGTGTCTAATTTTGATTTAAGAAAAAAGCTACAGCAAATATAGGCATCTACATATGAGTATGCTTTGCTATATTTCCACATATATCCATCCAACGTTCCAAGGAGACTTTTTGCTCTGGAATTTTTCAAACATTTAGTTTGAAGACAATGAATATAATGACCATCCAAGCATCGTTCACACGGCTTCATGTTCACATCGAACATTCCATGGCTGGGACAAACAAGCTGATAATCATGTGTCGTGTAAACAATCTTACATTCTTTTTTTGTTTCTTTACGCCATTTGTTAATTTCCAGAATAATAGAAGGGGTCAGATGATACTGTATATTGTTGAGATGCACTACATCTGGCTGAAAATCATCTAAAACCGCACGAATTTTTTTGCGTGCTTCTCTTGAATAGATAATGCGAAAAGGTGCATTTAAATTTGCCTTTATTCCTTGAGAAAAATCCATATTCGTTACATATGAACCGATTCGATTTCCTACTGTATTTTTTTCATTTTCAAGACCAAAGTACTGGACTTCGTGCCCATGTTCTTCTAACATTTTTCCTACATCGAATGTATACGTTTCCGCTCCACCCTTGGGAAATATAAATTTATTCACAAGTAAAATTCGCATATCCTAACTTCCTTTTTTCGTACTGTATTTATGTTCTATTTCACTAGCTCTGTTCAGATGAAGCACTTCCAATGTATTACTCATAAACCAGAGTGCTCCATACAAACGCAGGTAGTGATACAGAAAGTTCTTATGATAAAATCATCTGCTGTTACTGAACCTAGGTAGCGAGATAAAAAACGCTCTCACAGCTCTACCTATCTCTTGAAAAGTGCCGTAAATACGCTATTTTCCGGCGTTTTCACTATGTACATCTCACTACCTGTGTTCGGTTAGAGGAGATTATTTATTAGCAATACTCTCATCTATTATTTTCTCCTGTACAGTTTCATCGTTTCCTTTACAACTTCATCCCAGTTGTATTTCTCACAGATAAAGTCAGCTGCCTGCTTCTTCATATTCATAACCATTTCAGGATGTTCACAGGCATCTTGCAATTTCTCTTGCAAATCCTCAACATTCGATTTTTCAAAAATCAATGCCTTATCTTCTACAACCTCTGTGCACTCTGGAATGTCGGAAACCAGACAGCAATTACCATAGCTCATTGCCTCCAGCAGACTTAATGGCATTCCTTCCAGATCGGACGGCAATGTGTAAATGTAAGCGTTGCTGTACAGTTCGTCTAGCATCGCTCCCTGCACAAATCCGGTAAAGAGGATCCGATCGTCACCCTTTGCCAGTTCCTTTAGTTCCTCCATAAAGGAATCCGTATCACTAGAGCCACCTGCAATAACCAACTTTTTATCTGTCTTAACATTCTTGAATGCCTCGACTAGATATCGAATCCCCTTTTCCGGCACCAGACGACCGAGGAATAATATGTAGGAATCTTTTTTCAGTCCAAATTTATCCGTAATCAGTTTTGCTTCCCGAATCTCTGGCCTGTTGACACCATTGGGTATAAAATGCGTTTCTCTTCCATATGTTTCCATGAAATATTTCTGAACGCTCTTACTTAAAACAATGATTTCATCCGCATATTTGACGGCATTTTTTTCGCCGCCACGAATAAATTTAGATGCAACGCTCCCGCGCCATTTTTCGCGATCCCAGTCCAAACCGTGTACAGTGTTGACTACACGCTTGCCAAAAAGTTTCGGTAACCAACAGAAAAAGGCCGGCCCTTCTGCATGGATATGTACCACATCGTATCTCCCAAAAGCACTATAAAGAGTTGCGAAAAATGAAGAGCTTACTGCTGCAAGTCCCTTTTTTTCAATGGTCGGAACAACCTTTTGACGGATACCATCATATTCCATCGTCTTGTCATACTCTGCACCGCTCACATGATGGCCTGCTCTATTGTAGCAAGTTACCTCACAACCATTCTGTGCCATCCTGGTGCATAATTCTTTTACGACAATTTCTATCCCACCTTCACGTGAAAGACGTTTCTGTCCAAAAACCGCAAGTCTGATTTTTCCTTCCATTACTTCTCTCCAACCGTTATTTCATATTTGTATCTTATCTATATTTATCCTTTTGTAGCTTGTTTTCTCTAAAACAAGCTACTTGTAGGATTTACATCGAGCCATCTTTCTTAAGGACTACCAATATCGTTTTAAACAATATTTTTATATCTAACCCCATGTTCCAGTTTGTGATATACTCTTTGTCAAGACGAACTACTTCTTCAAAATCAGTAATATCGCTTCGTCCACTTACCTGCCACATACCGGTGATTCCCGGCTTAATTGCCAGCCTTGCACGATGGTGAAGCTCATACAAGTTCGTTTCTGAGATGAGAGGTGGGCGAGTACCTACAATCGACATATCGCCACGTAACACGTTAAAGAATTGCGGGAATTCATCCAAGCTTGTTCGTCTGATAAAATCACCGATTCCTCTCTTATGTGTCCCATCCGGAAGTGTCTTATTTCCGATAACACGAGGATCAAAGTCCAGTTTAAACATCTTGCCATCCCCAAGTTTGTTATCTTTCATCAGTTCAGCCTTACGTTCTTCTGCATCCATATACATGCTTCGGAACTTATACATTTTAAATCTTTTTCCATTCTTTCCTACACGTTCCTGTGCAAAAAAGATTGGTCCCGGTGATGCTATGTAAATTGCCGGAGCAACAAATATAAATAAGATTCCGGTAATCAGGCATCCTGCCAGACCTCCGGCAATATCCATCAGTCGCTTCAGCATCAGATCTCTTGTAGATGCATAGTTAATGCTGGTAGTCAGTACTGTATAATCTCCAACTTTTTCTACAAACTGCTTTTTCCCCGGCACGCTCTGTACCTTTGCAAGATTCAGATGCATGGTTACTCCGGTTTCCGTAAACTGCTCGATCAGTTCTTTGGGATATGGAACTACACCGGATGTCACAATCAGAACTTCATCAATCCATTCTTTGCAGACAAACTCTGCTGCGTTTTCCATATTGGCAACTACTTTCACGCCATCTATATACTTTCCTGTCATTTCCTTATCTATAACAGCAATTCCGGCGATCTTATACCTGGCATAATTATGCTCTTTCATACTCTCTACTACTGCACTCACTACATCTGCCGAAACAACCAGAAGTAAGGAACGATCTTCACCATCTTTCATTTTCTTTCTAAGCAAAAGTTTCCACAGCTCTCTTACCAGATAAGTAAGTGGGATATAGATCACAATATTCAGCACCAATGCCAATCTGGAATATTGCGGCCCTTCCTGAAGCATAAACAAGTATAGTATCATAATTGCCCCAAGAATCACTCCATGCTGTACGGTTACAACAAAATCTTTATAATGTCCTCTTTTCAGAACGTTTTTCAACGTCCCCATTACAAACAGCACTACCAGATCTGCTACTTCCATAAAGACAGCCATATTTCTATAAAGAATTAGCTGGTATGGATTAGCTCCATATCCGCTTAACGCATACGCCAAAACGAACGCCACCTGCAAACAGATTAAGTCTAAGATGATAAAATCCACATGTTTTATCCATCCCGTAGAATCTTTCCTATACATAATTTTCTTTCCTCTCTCTTTTTTTCAGATTCTATTACGTTCGTTTCCAACTAGCTGTTACAAACATCTGACTTTCCAACGAGCAAAAATTTTTTATAAGAAATTACGCAGTTCTTTGTGGAACTTTGTAGATGACATTCAACATTACTAAGAAACACTCTGTGCCAAACACACACACCAATTATTGGCATATGAAACTGTTTTTTATCCACTTGTTCTTTCAAATCTATTTTTTCCTCATTCATCTTACTCATTCTTAAATTACTACCCTTAAATCCTTTTTACCGCTATCATTTGTTGCATTTTATCTTATCTATCGGTTTTACCTTATGATAGTTATTTTCAAATTCATTGTCTCGTTTATGTCATTCATTTCTCAAGCCCAAGAGAAGCTGACATATAATGTTCATACTTCAGCTCCCCTAAGCCCTAGCATTTTCAATTAAGCATTCTTTTTTCTGAATGCTACAACTGCTGCCGCTCCTAAAAGAATGACTGCTGCGCCAGCGAATGGCACTGTGTTTGTGGAATCAACACCTGTTTTTGGTGATGTTCCTGCTGTGTTTGTCACTGCCTGTGAAGCATCAACTTTCGCAATAATTGCGATTGGTGACAGATCCTGAGCCTCAAATGTAAGCTCTTTATTGTTAAGATCTACATTAGATGGTGTAATAACTTCCCATACATTACGTGCAGTACTGAAGTGAAGTACTTTTACATCTGTCATTCCTTTTGTAAGTGCAGGTACAGATAATGTTACCTGATATCTTCCGTCTGCAAGCTGAACGCCACTATTAATTGGTGTTACATCCATGAATGCAGTAACTAAAGACTCCCCTGCAAGATCTGATGCGATGCTAGATTCAGCTTTTGCAATATCATCCAGTTTCTTAGTTCCTGCATTGACGTCTTTAATCAGATCTGCTGCTGACTGATTAACTTTAGCAACATCTGCAATCTCACTCTGTGACATAGCTTCTACGTCATATTTTCCCTGAGCTGCTCCAGTTGCTGCCATTGTTGCTGTCTTACTTGCAGCGGATACACCTACAACCTGCATTGCAAATACTGTTACCAGCATAGCCAGGCTGATCAGTTTCTTCTTCATTGGTCCTTACCTCCTTTTCCTAATTATTGTTCTATAGATACTAGTACGGCTTGTACCAGATATCTACGGTTGTCCATACCTGCATAGCAGGTAGATAGTGTGATGATCTTGTCATCTGCAGTCACACTCGCTGCTGTATCAATATTCGACTTCATCTCCCGGATATCGAATACCATATCCAGGTAAGCCTGGTAAATGTCTTTGTTATCAAAGTTAAAGCTTTGTAGCAGATGCCGGTTGTCATACAGGTATGCTGCAAAGATCTGGTAGTGCAAAATCTTGTCCGGCATGTAGATGATGACTTCTTTGTTCTGATCAAAGAAATCCCGGTCCATATATTGATGCAGACCGTCGAACATGGAGCCATTTGCCATGCCGTGTCCGTAGACCACGGTGTTCGGATCTTCGAATGTCTTCGTATTGTAATCCTCGGTAAAGATTGCTCCGGCTTTGTTCTCATCATGTTCCACACTGTGGTTCAGATAATAGCTGTTATCTGTCTCGCTCTGTACGATTGGATAGTCGATGACGGTTCCCGGTACTTTAATCCATGCATATATATCTGGATTCATGTTCTGTAATGTCTGGAAATCGATTGGTATCTCGACGGTACTTTTTTGTGTCTCTTCCGGTTCTTCTGTCACGACTTTTTCTTTTATTTTTTCATATTCCTGCCCTGCATGGGCATCCTGATAATATTGGTAATATGCAATTCCTCCGCAGATCAGTCCGGCTGCTGCCAGTATCCCTGCTACGACGTATCGTTTCTTCATGATTCTATAGCCCCTTACGTCTTATTGCTCATTTGTCTGTTTTTTCATCTATTTTATTTCTTGATAGAACGTCTCCATAATCTTTGTATACAGAGCATCGTCGTCTACTTGATATTCATCGTAGGAAAGACCTTGTGTTCCTTCTCCCGGAACAGTCCATTCTGTATAGCCGTCTCCTTCGTCTGCTGTCTGGAATAACTTCATCAGACGGTCTTCGCTGATATTTGTGACGGTATATGGTTTGATCGCCACGAACAGATTTGCTGCAAATTTTGCATTTTGCTCATAGCATTCTTTTGCCTTTTTTGAAAACGCATCTAAGAATGCTTTCTGGCGTTCCATCCGGTAGATGGCGCTCTGGCTTTCATCTACATCTCTGCTTCTGACAAATATTTCTGTATTTTCTTCGGTCAGTGTTACTTCTGTGCCTTCGGCAAATTCCGGATATTCATACTCCAGACTGTTATTTGGCACAGTCACTGTCAGACCTCCTACACTTTTTGTAAGCTCTGGAATCCCGTCTAAGTTCATGGCAAGATATCCCTGAATCGGAAGTCCGTAAAAGAGATTGGACACTGCTTCCTGTGTGAGTTTGCAGCTCTCGGCACCGCCGTCTCCATATCCATAGGAGAGGCTGATGTGGTCTTTGGATTTTCCAAGGCTTTTTCCTTCCAGGTCAAAGCTTTCCACATCTGTCATCGTATCTCTTGGAATCGAAATCAGCGTCATTTCCTTTGTCTTGCGGTTCAGTGACAACAGGAATAAGGCATCTGCCTGTCCTGCATCGGCTTTTCCGACTCTTGTCTCTGCCGGTGTACGCTTGTCTACCCCAAGTAATAAGTAGTTGCTGAGATTTTGATTGTATTTGTAATTCTTTCCCTGCCAGGTGACAGTGTTGGAATCATCTGCTTCCGTGGTTGCTTTCGCACTTGCCGCTTCTGCTGCTTTCTTTTTTTGGATACCTGCATATCCCAGACCTGCCACTGCAAGTACAGCAGCGCCTGCGATAATAACTGCTGCGAATCTTCCGTGGCGTTTTCCTGATGATTCTCGCCTGTCTAGTTCCCGTCTGTCTGATTCTCGCCTGTCTGATTCTCGTCTGTCTGGTTCTCGTCTGTCTGTTCTTCGCTGTTCTGATTCTCGTCTGTCTGACTGGCGTTGTTCTGATCTTCGCTGTTCTGGTTCTCTGTCCATGTCTGATCTGATTTCTCCTTCTGAATCTCTTCCTGCGCCGCTTTCTTTAACTCACTGCTATTTGCAGCTTCTTTCTTATGATTGAAAAATAAAAGCGAACCTAATATCAGGAATAATACGATACATGCAATCAACAGCAGAGTATTCTGAACCTTCGGGTTCGTCTTTCTTTTCTTCATACTGTTCTTTACATCCCTTTCCTACGCATTTTCATGATTCTGGTCATAGCCATAACCATACTTACTTCCATAACTGTAATAGGAATAATATTTTTCTTTTCTTGCATCAACCTTATTCAGCACAGCTCCAAGCATATGTGTTCCACTCATTTCCAACTGCTTGATTGCTTTCTGCGCTGCACGGTATCCTACAAATCCACTCTCGATCAGCAGAATTGCTCCATCACACACCTTGCCAACAATAGCAGCATCCACCACATTTGCCATAGGAGGTGTATCGATCAGGACGTAATCATATCTCTGTTTCAATTCGATCATCAACTTCGCAAATACTTTGCCATTCAGAAGCTCGGATGGATTCGGAGCCATCGGTCCTGCAAAGATCACGTCCATATTTTCATAATTTGTTCCATATAAAATATCGCGCACCGGTGCCTGTCCGCTTAAGTACTGGGATAGTCCCTTCACGTCACTATCCACGAGATATCTCTGCACAAGGACAGATTTTCGGATATCCGCATCCAGAAGCACCGTCTTCTTACCGGCCATACCCATTTCCTTTGCGAGCTGGAAGACAACATCGCTCTTTCCCTCATTCGGGAAGCAGCTTGTCACAAGAATCGTCTTAATATCCGCTCCCGCAAACTGGATATTTGTTCTCAGCGTCTTTAACGCCTCCTCGTAAAAGTAATTTGATTTACGAGGATCCGTCAGCTCCACCCTAAGCTTAGATGCCTTATTATCACGGCGGGACATTGCCGCTTTTGCCTGCGCATTTGTATATGTAGTTCTAGCTTGCTTTTCGTTTTCCTGCATCATTTCTCTTTGACTTCTTCTTTCCTGATCCATTAATATAATCCTTTCTGTCCGGAATTACACTCAGTGTAGATAATCCCAGATATTTTTCTATATCTTCTTCAGACTTAATCGTATCGTCCATGATCGTGCGGATAACAATCACACCTGCGCACAGGATCATACCTGCCAGCACACCCATCACTGCCATCTTCGCCACGCCTGTATTCGATCTGGAAGTCGGAACCTCACCTTTTTCAATGATCTTAGGCGGTGTAACCTCCATCTTATCTCCGATATACTCAGAAGCAACCTCTGACAGCTTGTCTACAATCTCCTTCGCCTGCTTGGCATCAGAATACTCCACAGACAACTGCAGAATACGCGTATCGTCCTGGTTTGTAACTGTAATCATATTCTTCAGCTGCTTATAGTCCATGTCCAGATCTAACTGATCGATAACATCTGTAAGCACCGGACGGCTTGTGATCAAGATGGAATAGTCCTTGGTAAGCTGTGAGCCAATCTGCAGATCCGCCAGAGAACTAAGCGTCGTCTCCTTGGTCAGTACAAGCATCATGGAAGAAGATGTGTACAGCGGCTTCGCTAAGAATCCGGCATACGCACACGCAATACAGCCGAACAGCAGTCCCACTCCCAGGATCGCCAGTATCTTCGACTTGAGCACATAAAAGAGCTCCAGTAAGTCAATTTCCATCTCATCATTGTCGTAATTCTTTCCCATTAATCTGATTTCCTTTCTTGGGGGACGGGGTTTTTGGGGTTTTGGGGACGGAGGTTTTTTAAAAAAACCCCGTCCCCAATTGGACTTCTACCTGTCCCTCTTTGAATTGTGTGTGTTTTTACCCTCCCATTTTCTAGGGTTTCTTTTATTTCTAACCTGTCCCTTTTTGAATTGTAAAAAATTTTGGAACAATTTATGTTTTAGGCTTGTGTGATCCGCGGTCATCTAATATTCTTCTTGCATTGCCTTGTATCAATGCCCATACATAGTCTTCAGGCAGATTCTTGTTCAGCCACTTCTCAACGTGTTCTGTCTGTGGACTGCGTTCTCCGCTATTGTGCATATCTGTTCCCAGGTAATGGACCAGACCATCTTTCAGTTGTCGCTTACACCACTGTGCTGTATTATTATTCCATCCTCCATCTATAGAGCTGTAATTCATCTGGATTCTTGCTCCTGTATCAGCCAGCTCTTCCAGTCTGCCTTCTTCTCTTAACACATGATACCTTTCTACATGTGCCAAAATTGGGACATAACCTGCCATCTGCATCTGGCGCACTGCGCTGAATATCTTAGAGTAAGCTGTCCCCGGGAGGAATTCCAATAACACATATCTGCTATCTGCCAGCGTCAGAAGCTTTCCTTCCTTTAGTAACTGTCTTGTATCTACCGAATACATAATTTCCTGTCCCGCAAATACCGGAAGCCTGACTCCAAGTCGTTGATATGCCTGAATTCTGAACTTCTTACACAATGTTCGAATCTCCTGCACTCGTTCTACGGATGCATTACGGACTGAGCCATGTGGCGTTACGATCATACCTACAAAGTCCTGATTCAATGCCATGCGTAGCATCGCTAATGTCTCTTTCGGATTTGCAGATCCATCATCTATACCAGGTAGTATGTGACAGTGCATATCTATCTTTTTCATCTCTACTCCTGTATATGTATTGTATATAAATTTCACTTATTTTTTACAGCACAAATGCCACCTGATACTTTTGACATGTACACAAGGTGGGAAAATTATCAATCTGCGTTATCACTATTTCATGCACTGCAAAAATAGTATTTAGTTAGTCCTATTTCTTGACTACCTTTTATTACTAATTAAGGCTACCATGTTTTGACAATATTTGCAATAGACAAAAGCTGTCAATTTCTGTTTGGGGACGGGGTTTTTTTAAAAAAACCCCGTCCCCAAACAGACTTCTACCTGTCCCTTTTGAATTGTGTATTTTTTTACTTTTCCGTTTTTGTGGGGGTTCCGGTTTTTCTAACCTGTCCCTTTTTGGAATTGTGGAATGTTTTTGTACAATTTGTTTTTTACGCACTTTTTACATACGAAGAAAGCGTCAATTCTTTCTGAACTGACGCTTTTTTACCTATATATATTCTTCCACTTCGTTTTCTTCTTCCAGCAGATTCTCCATGCTTTTCAGGCTGATGTACAGGGTTGATGTGTTATGAAGTAGTGCTGATACGGTTGGCTGGAGGATTCCGGTGACGCCGAGTATGATGAGGGCGGTGTTGAATCCTACGATGTTGCGGTAATTTTTGTGAATTCGTTTCATTAATTTATTACTGATCAACTTCAGTGTTACGATCTCGCTCAAGTCGTCGCCGCTCATGGTCACGTCTGCGATTTCGCGGGCGATCTCTGCGCCGTCGCTGATTGCGATTCCGATGTCTGCTGCGGATAGTGCCGGTGAATCGTTGATTCCGTCTCCGATCATGATGACTTTTCGTCCGGCGGCTTTTTCCTGCTCTACGAAGTTTGCCTTGTCTTCCGGCAATACTTCCGAGTAATATACGTCCACGCCTACTCGTTTGGCGATTGCTTTTGCGGTACGGTCGCTGTCCCCAGTCATCATAACTACTTTGCTGATGCCTGCTGCCTTCAGATTTTTGATGATCTGTGGTGCTTCTTCTCTCAGCGGGTCTTCGATGCAGATGACTGCTGCCAGTTTTCCTTCGATTGCCATGTACAAATGTGAGCATTCGGATGGCAGTTCCTGGAATTTTTCTTCCATTCCTTCTGGAATCTGGCTCTCTTCATCTTCGAATACGAAATGATAGCTTCCAACAACAACTTTTTGGTCATTGATTTTTGAGGAAATGCCGTGTGCCACGATGTACTCTACTTTTGAGTGGAACTCTTCATGGATAAGCCCTTTGTCCTGTGCTGCATTTACAACTGCTTTTGCCATGGAGTGTGGAAAATGTTCTTCCAGGCAGGCGCCGATTCTCAGCAATTCGTCTGGTGTCTTATCGCAGAATGGTACGACATCTACAACTGTCGGCTGTGCTTTTGTCAGTGTTCCTGTCTTGTCAAATACGATGGTGTCTGCTTCTGCCATTGCTTCCAGATATTTTCCGCCTTTGACTGTGACGTTGTAGCTGCTTGCCTCACGGATTGCAGACAATACGGCAATCGGCATGGCCAGTTTCAGTGCGCATGAAAAATCTACCATCAATACAGCCAGTGCTTTTGTTACATTTCTTGTAAGAAGATAGGTAAGACCTGTTCCTGCCAATGTGTATGGAACGAGTTTATCCGCCAAATGTTCTGCCTTGCTTTCCAGTCCGGATTTAAGTTTCTCGGATTCTTCGATCATCGTCACGATCTTCTCAAATTTACTTGATCCATTTGCCTCTCTTACACGTATAGTAAGCTCGCCTTCTTCCACAACCGTTCCGGCATACACTTCTCCATTTTCTATCTTGCGTACTGCCACGGACTCTCCAGTCAAAGACGCCTGGTTAACCATTGCCTCGCCTTCCACAACTGTTCCGTCAAATGGAATTACATTTCCCATGTGGATGCGTACCATATCACCGCTCTTTACAGTTGAAAATGGTACTAATACTTCCTGACCGTCGCTGACAAGCCATACTTTGCTGATATTCAGTGACATGCTTCTTGCCAGGTCACCAACGGATTTCTTGTGTGTCCACTCTTCCAGTATTTCGCCGATTCCAAGCAGGAACATGACGGATCCTGCAGTTGCGATATCTCCGCGGAACATAGATACTCCGATTGCGGTCGCATCCAATACCGGAACTTCAATCTTACCTTTTGCCAGTGTACGCACACCCATCCAAAGATATTTCACAGATTTTACTGCTGTGATACATGCTCTGACCGAATATGGCAAAAATAATTTATTTCCATAATGATAGATTACACTTTCAACTAACTTATCCCAATATTCCTGATTCAGTTCGCGTCCGGAATTCTGTACATAATTTTCCGGAATGTCAACTTCCTCATAACGGAATGTTTGAAGCAGTTTGATTACTTTCTCTCTGTCGCCTTTGTAACAGATTGTAAAATCTCCCGTGCGGTTCTGTACTTTTGCAGATGTAATCATATCCTGGGATTCCAGATAATATTGCATCCGGTCTGCCTGCTCAAATGTCATTCTGTACTGTACAGCATGGGCACGGATCCTGCCTTTAATCTCATGCTTGATTACAAATTTCATGTATATTTTCCTTCTTTCCCTGCTTTCTTCCTTCCCTGCTTACCTCGCAGTGATTCGCTTGCAGTGATTCGCTTGCAGTGGTTCACTTGCAGTGGTTCACTTGCTGTTGATTCTCTTACAGCTTACCTCGCAGTGATTCGCTTGCAGTGGTTCACTTGCTATTGATTCTCTTACAACTTGTCAAGACACCTGCAGTCTTAACCACAGGTGTCCCGATTTTTCCTTACATTTTTATAATTATCACAATATTTTTTTTGCTAGTTCTCCTTGAACTACCCTGCTGTCTGACCTTGCTGTCTTACTTACCTGTCTGACTTTGCTGTCTTATCTGCGTTCTTACTCTGCTGTCTCTTCAGCAAAATCTGTCTCATCTGCTTCTGCTGCTTTCTCTGCTTCTTCGGCCTCTTCTGCTGCTACTGCCTCTGCGTACTCCTGCTCTTCTTTTGCTGCTCTGTCTTCGTTGATCTGCTGTGCTTCTGCATATACGTCCTCTGCATTTTCCTGAATTGTAGCTGCTGTCTTAAGCACGCACTCTTTTGCTCTTAAAACTGCTGCTGTACAGTTTGTGTATAATTTTTTAGCGTCCTTGCTGGACAGAACTTTGATTCCTGCAGTTCCGAATAATACTCCTGCTGCAAAGATTCCTGTCTTCTTTCCATCTACTTTTTTTAAGCCTTTTAAAATGTTTGACATCTTTTGTCTCCTGCCTTTCTTTCTACTTCTAGGTTCTTATATGATGTTAGTATATGTGATATGTACTTTTTGGTTCAGTACTATATCATCACTTTGAATTCACTAAATTGTAACGCATTTGTTTTTTCATTTCCACTTCTTTTTCCCTTATTGATAATTATTACTCACTTGAGCAGGTTTATTGATTTTCGTTCTCATTATAACTGAAATTGAATATCATTACGCACGAATTATCAGTCTTTTTCTTCCTCATCCATATCCATTTCATCTATATACATTCTAAGTCCTACTGTGCTTGTGACCGGCAGGGAAAATATAATTGTTTTTTCTTTGCTGGCAAGTCCTGTCTGCTCCATCATGGCTTTCATGATTGCATTTTTCTGTTTCTTTCTTGTGACGATCAATATGATTTCTTTTTCTGCCGCCAGTGATACGCCAAGAAATTTTTCTGCTGTTTCCATGCCGGTTCCTTTCGCATGGATTACGGTTCCGCCTCCGGCTCCTACACTTCTCGCCACGTCCATCACGGTGTCGATGCACCCTTGATTGGCAATTGCTACTAATAATTCATATTCTGTTTCTTTCAAAGTGGACTCCTCCTCCCGTTCGAATTTCTCGCTCTGTATCAGGAAATGTAATGTTTTTTCTCCGCCGATGCTGCTGAGTGGCACGATAAATGCAATTCCGGTTCCCGGCACGTCGATCTGCATCTTTACAATCATTTCCCGCCTTAGTTTCTTCCACGTTTCTTCTGTTACCACCGATAAAATTACGACCTTTTCTGATTCTTCCAATCCGAAATAGTCCAACATCTCACTATTTGCGGTTCCACGTCCCAATGTTGTAAAGAAAACCATATGCTCATTTTTCTCATAAAATTCTTCAAATTTCTTCTTTCGGTTCCTGTCTGTAATCGTCACCATCATATATAATCTACTCATAAATTATCTCCGAACTTTCTAATTTTCTTAAACATTTTCCATCTTCACTAATATGCGCCTTGTAAAAATCTCTATCCCTGTTTACAACTCGACTGTTTACAACTCAATGATTTCTTGATTGTCTACATTGTCTAGATTTTCTATGCATACTTTTATACTTGTGTAATCTTTTGCTGCCTGTTTTTCTTTCATCTGTTCCTGAATCCGATAGATCAGTCCAAGAATTTGAATTGTTATAAGCGGCGTCATTGCTACCATAGCTACCACTCCAAACGCATCTGTCACAACATTTCCACCTAGCGCCTCGCATGCTCCCATTGAAAATGGCAGTAAAAATGTTGCTGTCATCGGTCCGGATGCTACGCCTCCTGAGTCAAATGCGATTGCTGTGAATATTTTGGGCACGAAAAATGTTAATCCTAGGGCTACTGCGTATCCTGGGAGCAAAAACCACAAAATCGAAATGCCGGTAAGCACCCGCACCATTGCCAGTCCCAGAGAGAGTGCGACTCCGATGGACAGACTCATTCCCATTGCTTTTGCGGAAATGGCTCCGGAAGTCAGTTCTTCTACCTGTTCCGTTAATACATATACTGCTGGTTCCGCTTTTACGATAAAGTAACCGATCAGCATACCAATCGGCACGATGATCCATGGATAAGAAAGCCCCGCAATCACTTGACCCAGATAATTACCTGCCGGCATAAATCCCACATTTACCCCTGTCAGGAAAAGTACAAGACCTATGTATGTATAAATGATTCCTATAATAATTTTTACCAATGTCTTTTTATGAAGATGTAATGATACAATCTGAAAAAAGAAGAAAAATAAAATAATTGGCAGTAAAGAGATCAGCATTTCTTTCATATAATAAGGAAGCCCTTCTTGAAAAAGCTGCCACATTTCTACTGAATTATCGGTCTTCACAATCATTGTCTGTTCGTATCCACTTCCCCCTGGGTGGTAAAGTAAGCCAAGCAGCAATACTGCCAGAATTGGTCCGACTGAACATAATGCAACCAGACCAAAGCTATCATTTTCCGCGTGTTTATCACTTCGAACTGCTGAAAATCCGATTCCTAACGCCATAATAAATGGTACTGTCATAGGTCCTGTTGTTACTCCGCCTGAATCAAATGCCACTGTCAGAAAATCTTGTGGAACAATGCTTGCCAAAATGAATATGATCGGGTACAAAATTAAAAGCATATGTGCCAGTGGAATCCCAAATAACATTCGAAGTACTGAGGCTACAAGAAATATTCCAACTCCTGTTGCTACTGCAATAATCAGCGTGTAATTGGGAATGGATGGAACTTGTTCAGCCAATACTTGAAGATCCGGTTCTGATATGGTGATGATAAAGCCAAGGATAAAACACAGCACTATCACTACACTTATCTTTCTTATATTAGTCAGTTTCGTTCCTATTCGTTCTCCCATAGGAGTCATCGCCATCTCCGCACCAAGTGTAAAGAACATCATTCCGATGATCAGGAGAACCGCACCAACAACAAAAGTCATCAGGACGCTGTTTGGAATGGGCGCAATGCTAAAGCATAACACCAGCACAATGCCTATGATCGGCAACACAGCTCCTAATGACTCTTTTAGTTTTTCCAGTAAATTTTTTTGATATAATTGTAATCCCATAAACGCCTTTCTTCTATATTTAATATGTATTAATTAATATGTATCCTTTAATAAAGTACCTTTTCGAACACTCTTTTAATGAACTTGGGACTCGCTTAACGACCTTGGGACTCGCCCCAGCATCTTTTAATTATTTTAACATAAATGTAGTTGTTTTTTGAAGCTTTAAAGACGTTAATATTATGCTAAGTTTTTAACAACTTGACGTAGAGTTTTGTATGATAGGAAATGCAATCCCGGTTATACAAAAAACCTGTAAGTATTATACTTACAGGTTTTAACTCCCCGAGTAGGGTTCGAACCTACGACCCTTCGGTTAACAGCCGAATGCTCTACCACTGAGCTATCGAGGAATATTAGGTACATGTACCTTCAAAATCGCATATAAGAAACTTTTTAACATCTTACCTATCCACCTTACTTGGTTATGCCCTCGACCTATTAGTAACAGTCAGCTCCATGTGTTACCACACTTCCACCTCTGTCCTATCTACCTCGTCGTCTTCAAGGGGTCTTACAACTTTCGTTGGGATATCTCATCTTGAGGGGGGCTTCACGCTTAGATGCCTTCAGCGTTTATCCCGTCCCGGCTTGGCTACTCTGCTATGCTCCTGGCGGAACAACAGATCAACCAGCGGCCAGTCCATCCCGGTCCTCTCGTACTAAGGACAGCTCCTCTCAAATATCCTACGCCCACGCCGGATAGGGACCGAACTGTCTCACGACGTTCTGAACCCAGCTCGCGTACCGCTTTAATGGGCGAACAGCCCAACCCTTGGGACCTACTTCAGCCCCAGGATGCGATGAGCCGACATCGAGGTGCCAAACCACTCCGTCGATGTGAACTCTTGGGAGTGATAAGCCTGTTATCCCCAGGGTAGCTTTTATCCGTTGAGCGATGGCAATCCCACTTTATACCACCGGATCACTAAGTCCTACTTTCGTACCTGCTCCACCCGTCGGTGTCGCAGTCAAGCTCCCTTCTGCCTTTGCACTCTTCGAATGGTTTCCGACCATTCTGAGGGAACCTTTGAGCGCCTCCGATACCCTTTCGGAGGCGACCGCCCCAGTCAAACTCCCCACCTGACATTGTCCCCCGACCTGTTTAAGGCCGCTGGTTAGAAACCCAGTACTGCAAGGGTGGTATCCCAACAGCAGCTCCACGGCAACTGGCGTCACCGCTTCAAAGCCTCCCACCTATCCTGTACATGCAATACCGAATCCCAGTATCAAGCTGGAGTAAAGCTCCATGGGGTCTTTCCGTCCTGGCGCAGGTAACCAGCATCTTCACTGGTATTTCAATTTCACCGGGTGCATTGTTGAGACAGTGCCCAAATCATTACGCCTTTCGTGCGGGTCGGAACTTACCCGACAAGGAATTTCGCTACCTTAGGACCGTTATAGTTACGGCCGCCGTTTACTGGGGCTTAAGTTCAAAGCTTCGCTTGCGCTAACCTCTCCCCTTAACCTTCCAGCACCGGGCAGGCGTCAGCCCATATACTTCACCTTTCGGTTTTGCATAGACCTGTGTTTTTGCTAAACAGTTGCTTGGGCCAATTCTCTGCGGCCACCTCTCAGTGGCACTCCTTCTCCCGAAGTTACGGAGTCATTTTGCCGAGTTCCTTAACAATGCTTCTCCCGTCGGCCTTAGGATTCTCTCCTCATCCACCTGTGTCGGTTTACGGTACGGGCGCGATACAAACAATAGCGGCTTTTCTTGACGCATGGCTCACACTCTTCCCTACTCTTATTTCGGTACGCATCACGTCTTCGGATTGCCGTACGGATTTGCCGGTACGACTCCTACCTCGCTTGCGCCGGGCTTTCCATTCCCGGCTTGTGCTCTCCACACGTGTCCCCACAGTTCTGTTATATCGCGGTACAGGAATTTCAACCTGTTGTCCATCGGTTACG
Organism: Dorea sp. Marseille-P4042; assembly: GCF_900290215.1. NCBI lineage: Bacteria > Bacillati > Bacillota > Clostridia > Lachnospirales > Lachnospiraceae > Dorea > Dorea sp. Marseille-P4042. Next base: position 1,180,323 of record NZ_OLMI01000002.1, read on the forward strand.
TCTTTCGACCTGGCCTTAGGCCCCGACTTACCCAGAGCAGATCAGCTTTACTCTGGAAACCTTAGATATTCGGCCGGAAGGATTCTCACCTTCCTCTCGCTACTCATTCCGGCATTCTCTCTTCTATACAGTCCACAGCTCCTTATCGGTACTGCTTCTTCCCGTATACAATGCTCCTCTACCAATGTACAAGTACATTCCTGAGCTTCGGCAGTGTGTTTCAGCCCCGGACATTTTCGGCGCAGGACCTCTCGACTAGTGAGCTATTACGCACTCTTTGAATGTATGGCTGCTTCTGAGCCAACATCCTAGTTGTCTTCGAAATCCCACATCCTTTTCCACTTAACACACATTTTGGGACCTTAGCTGCAGGTCTGGGCTCTTTCCCTTTTGACTACCCAACTTATCTCGTGCAGTCTGACTCCCATACACCATCTACGCGGCATTCGGAGTTTGATATTCTTCGGTAAGCTTTGACGCCCCCTAGGAAATTCAGTGCTCTACCTCCGCAAGACTTGTATGAGGCTAGCCCTAAAGCTATTTCGAGGAGAACCAGCTATCTCCGGGTTCGATTGGAATTTCTCCCCTATCCACACCTCATCCCCACCCTTTTCAACGGATGTGGGTTCGGACCTCCATTGCCTTTTACGGCAACTTCATCCTGGACATGGATAGGTCACCCGGTTTCGGGTCTACTCCGACTGACTCTTCGCCCTATTCAGACTTGGTTTCCCTTCGGCTCCATCCCTTAAGGACTTAACCTCGCCAGCCAGCGTAACTCGCCGGACCGTTCTACAAAAAGTACGCGGTTCCACATTTAAAGTGGTTCCACAGCTTGTAAACATATGGTTTCAGGTTCTTTTTCACTCCCCTCCCGGGGTCCTTTTCACCTTTCCTTCACAGTACTATGCGCTATCGGTCACTAAGGAGTATTTAGCCTTACGGGGTGGTCCCCGCATATTCAGTCAAGGTTCCACGTGTCTCGACCTACTCTGGATTCCGCCATGCCAATCGACCTTTCACTTACGGGGCTTTCACCCTCTCTGGCCGGCCTTCCCAGGCCGTTCTGTTAAGTCTTTTGGATCAATTCCGCGGTCCGAACCCCGGAGTGCACGCACTCCGGTTTGGGCTCTTCCGGTTTCGCTCGCCGCTACTTCCAGAATCACATGTTGTTTTCTCTTCCTCCGGCTACTTAGATGTTTCAGTTCACCGGGTTCCCCTCCTAACGTTATGTATTGGCGTTAGGATACCTGAGGTTTGCTCAGGTGGGTTTCCCCATTCAGAGATCTCCGGATCATAGGATATTTGCTCCTCCCCGAAGCTTTTCGCAGCTTATCACGTCTTTCATCGGCTCTTAGTGCCAAGGCATCCACCATACGCTCTTATTAGCATAACCAATAGATGTCGAAAGCGGTGCGGAAGTTCTGACTGTTCTCAGAGGAATGCTTGCATTCATCTGGAACCGTCTGAAGTTCTGCAATCATTTGCGAAGCAAAGGATAGCGAAACAAGCAAAGCTTGTGAGCTAACCGGTTTGACATCGCCGCCTACGGGTTGCTTTCTTCATCGACACATGCATAGCGTTGCATGCGTTGGCTTCTAGGTCAATTTTTTGAATTCGTTTTCTTCGAATTGTGTAGTAATTATTACTCTGTTTATAACAATTACCTCGGATGTCTTGATTAGATATTTAATATCTTATCTATATTTCTTATATGCGGTTTTCAAGGTACATTGCGAAACGAATATTTTCTGCGTTGAATGCTTGCATTCATAAGCTGTGAAATATTCTGTTTCATAGCGTGCCTGCACGCGACCGAAAGAACGAAGTTCTTGAGGTGCAATGTAAGCATTTGACTGTTTTATCAGCCATCAGGAAGTTGAATCTCTTCAGCTCTCTGATCACTGGTAAAACCAGTTTATTTTTTCAATCCGGCAGCCACCTACTCTCCCGTACCGTCTCCAGTAAAGTACCATCGGCCGCTTAGGTCTTAACCATCGTGTTCGGGATGGGAACGGGTGTTACCCCTAAGCGCATCGCCACCGGAAATGTTATTCGTTCTTTTTACGGAACTGATAACTTGTCATTATGTCCTTCGCGCGTCCAATTCCGCGCTCAGTCCTTGATGACTAAATAACAGACAACAGCCCTTACTTTTTCCGTTTTAGTTGGATTGATTCGGCTGCTTTGCAGCCTACTTTATCCATCTTCCGTTTTAGTTGGATTGATTCGGCTGCTTTGCAGCCTACTTTATCCATCTTCCTTAGAAAGGAGGTGATCCAGCCGCACCTTCCGATACGGCTACCTTGTTACGACTTCACCCCAGTTATCGGTCCCACCTTCGGCAGCTCCCTCCTTTCGGTTGGGTCACTGACTTCGGGCGTTACTGACTCCCATGGTGTGACGGGCGGTGTGTACAAGACCCGGGAACGTATTCACCGCAGCATTCTGATCTGCGATTACTAGCGATTCCAGCTTCATGTAGTCGAGTTGCAGACTACAATCCGAACTGAGACGTTATTTTTGAGATTTGCTCGGCCTCGCGGCTCTGCTTCCCTTTGTTTACGCCATTGTAGCACGTGTGTAGCCCTGGTCATAAGGGGCATGATGATTTGACGTCATCCCCACCTTCCTCCAGGTTATCCCTGGCAGTCTCTCCAGAGTGCCCACCCTAAATGCTGGCTACTGAAGATAAGGGTTGCGCTCGTTGCGGGACTTAACCCAACATCTCACGACACGAGCTGACGACAACCATGCACCACCTGTCACCGATGTTCCGAAGAAAAGCTTCCATTACGAAGCGGTCATCGGGATGTCAAGATCAGGTAAGGTTCTTCGCGTTGCTTCGAATTAAACCACATGCTCCACCGCTTGTGCGGGTCCCCGTCAATTCCTTTGAGTTTCATTCTTGCGAACGTACTCCCCAGGTGGACTGCTTATTGCGTTAGCTGCGGCACCGAATAGCTTTGCTACCCGACACCTAGCAGTCATCGTTTACGGCGTGGACTACCAGGGTATCTAATCCTGTTTGCTCCCCACGCTTTCGAGCCTCAACGTCAGTCATCGTCCAGTAAGCCGCCTTCGCCACTGGTGTTCCTCCTAATATCTACGCATTTCACCGCTACACTAGGAATTCCACTTACCTCTCCGACACTCTAGCTGCACAGTTTCCAAAGCAGTCCACAGGTTGAGCCCATGCCTTTCACTTCAGACTTGCACAGCCGTCTACGCTCCCTTTACACCCAGTAAATCCGGATAACGCTTGCCCCCTACGTATTACCGCGGCTGCTGGCACGTAGTTAGCCGGGGCTTCTTAGTCAGGTACCGTCATTTTCTTCCCTGCTGATAGAAGTTTACATACCGAAATACTTCATCCTTCACGCGGCGTCGCTGCATCAGGCTTTCGCCCATTGTGCAATATTCCCCACTGCTGCCTCCCGTAGGAGTCTGGGCCGTGTCTCAGTCCCAATGTGGCCGGTCACCCTCTCAGGTCGGCTACTGATCGTCGGCTTGGTGGGCCGTTACCTCACCAACTACCTAATCAGACGCGGGTCCATCTCATACCACCGGAGTTTTTACCACTGTACCATGCAGTACTGTGGTCTTATGCGGTATTAGCAGCCATTTCTAACTGTTATCCCCCTGTATGAGGCAGGTTACCCACGCGTTACTCACCCGTCCGCCGCTCAGTCACAAAAGTCTTCATCCGAAGAATCAAACTTAAGTGCTTCGCTCGACTTGCATGTGTTAAGCACGCCGCCAGCGTTCATCCTGAGCCAGGATCAAACTCTCGTTTAAAAATCTTAATTCCGATTTGACTCGGATTTAAAATCAAAGTTCGTTCCAGGTCAAGAAAACTACTAGCTTTCTTATCCCTTTTACTGTTTTAAGGTTGACATTGTCATTCAATGTCCGTTCTGAATTTTCTCTTAAAGAATCTTCAGGGTTGTTGTCTATTATTTAATTATCAAGGTTCTTTTTCTTTGTCGTCGTCTCAGCGACAGCTTATTTATATTATCATATTCGCAACCGCTTGTCAACAACTTTTTTCAAATTTATTTTTCGCTTTCTTTGCATTAGACATCTCTGTCTTGCAAATTAGCTTTATTAGAATATCACGTTCATCGACATTTGTCAACAACTTTTTTATTCCATTTTTATCTTCTATCTTGTAATAAGATATCGGATTAACGGAGAAAGAGGGATTTGAACCCTCGCGCCGCTATTAACGACCTACTCCCTTTCCAGGGGAGCCCCTTCGGCCAGCTTGGGTATTTCTCCAAATTGACTTCTCAAAAATTCATTTTTAAATTCGATTTAAAAATTTACTTTAAATTTCTTTAAAATTTACTTTCAAATCAGTCCGTTGATTACTATACAATATCTCGTCACATTTGTCTAGTCCTTTTTTAATTTTTTTGTAACTTTTTGTATGCACTCCGCAGAACAATGAATGTGCCTCCTGACAAGTTCTTTCTTAAGAAAGCAAAAAATGTCTGATATGCAAAGAATCTCTGACCCTCACATACCAGACATTTATTATTATCTTTATACTTTACTTTTTAGTTTACAGCTCTTATTGACCAAAGTTTTGCATAGTCATCATGCATACAAGTCCAGACTCTGCGTCAAAGTCAATCTCGCAGCTCTTATAGTAACTGTCATCTGAATACCAGCTATACATAGACCGACTGTCTCCGTCATATGTGTCATCTGCTTCTCCATAAGCTCCAGTTACTGCATCTTTTGAAGCACCCATCTGAATCCCGCCTGGGAATATTACAGTAAGCCCGCCATTCTCCAGATCATAGTCATCCACAGAAACGCCACCAATCAGGCAGTCTTTTACTTCCATCGCTGTATCTGTATTGTTGATCGCATATGCCATAATCTCATTATCATTGGCATCCATGAAATAAACCAACTCATATTGGTTAGCATTCACCACATAATTTTCCGCTGTATATTCTGTATCCATACTCAGACCCGCTGCCTCAATATCGGCTTTTGTGCACGGAAATGTCAGGACTTTATCATTAATCTGTACTGTATAACTGTCCCAGCTTGTTCCCAGTCCACTGCTGGCTGCTGCCGGTTCTGTAGTCTTTGCTGTTTTATCCGACTTATCGCTGTCATCCGCTTTTTTAGAATCATTCTTATCTTTGATTACATTTTCCACAACATTAGATACCGGATCATCGTCGAAATCGCTGCTTCCAATTCCGATCACAACTGCAAATATAATATAAAAGATAGATACTACAAGCGCAGCTACTGTTCCGATAATCGTAAACATCTTCGCTTTCTTTGCGGCATTCTGAGCTCCGGCATAGTCTCCATTTCTCTGCAGAGAGTTGATCTTGCTGGCATATACAATTGCCACAATACCAAGCGGAAGACAGCAAAGTATTGTTGAAATGATAGCGAATATTAAATAGGTCGTTCCATTGATCGGCTTCTGCGGCTGACCATAAGTCCCATTATTAGCATTATAATGTGCAGACGTGTTCTGTCCTGTACTTCCATACTGGTATGGGTTCTCGTTATCCTGTCCCGCGCTTCCATACTGGTACGGGTTCTCGTTATCCTGTCCCGCGCTTCCATACTGGTACGGGTTCTCGTTATCCTGTCCCGCGCTTCCATACTGGTACGGGTTCTCGTTATCCTGTCCTTCACTTCCATACTGGTATGGGTTCTCGTTATCCTGTCCTTCACTTCCATACTGATATGGATTCTCATTCTGTGCTGCACTTCCATTATCTGTTCCTGGCACGCCATATTCATAAGGATTCTGGTTTTCCTGCTGCTTCGCTTCTGCTGATTGTTCTGACTGTTCCTGCTTCTCCTCCGGCTCTACCGGTGCGCCACATGACGGACAGAACTTTGATTCTTCCGGCAAATCATTTCCGCAAAATTTACACTTCATGCTCATTCCTCCTTTTATCTGACCCTTGTCGGGGATAGTAACACAAATGGATATGCATTTACATTTCTCAAAACTCCGTATATCAGTATAACTGCCAATATTGTCCATAATATCCACATCGGTATCCGGCGGCTTATGCTTTCTCTGCCTGTAAATAGCCACTGGCACGCGCATAATGCCAGATATGCGCCTATCCACGGCAACAAAAGTACAAGCAACGGGTTATAGCGAAATGCCTGATAAATCTGACCGTGCAAAATGCAATAGCACGCGCGGCCTGCTCCACACCCCGGACAATAATAACCAGTCAGAGCGTAAATAATACATATCAACCATTTTGTATCTTTAGGACTATGATAATATAAAAATCGGCTTTCAGCAAGCATTATTGATAATATAGCTGCTGATAAAATCAGGCGGAACTGCCACTTGATTCTTCCGTCTTTTTCACAAATGTAATGTTTTATTTTTTGTGTCATTTTTTCCGTCCCCCGTTACGCAAAAAGGAGTTCCGCATCTGCGAAACTCCTGAAACGGAGAGGGTGGGATTCGAACCCACGCGCCCTTGCGGACAAACGGTTTTCAAGACCGCCTCGTTATGACCACTTCGATACCTCTCCATCTATGCAATTGATATCGCTCTGTCAGAGACGATAGTTATCATATCATATCCCCATTGCACTGTCAAGAATAATTTTTGATATTTTTTCTTTTTTGTGAACCTTTTTTATGAACCAGCATAAACTATTTATGATATTTTTCTTTGCGTTTCGCAAGAAATACTTTTGCGATTTCCAAATCTTCCGGTGTTGTGATCTTGATATTTTCGTAAGAGCCTTCATATAATTTAACCGGTACTTTCATCATCTGTTCCACTACCATAGCGTCGTCAGTGATATTATCCGGCACCTCTTCCATCAGCTTTGCATAAGCATTTTCTATGAGATCTGCCTTAAAAATCTGTGGAGTCTGTACCGCCCAGATTAATTTTCTTGGCGGTGTATTCACTGCAAACTGATCTTCATCCACCAGTTTGACCGTATCTTTGCTCGGCATTCCAGCTACACAGGCACCGAATTGTTCTACATTTTCATATCCACGCGTAAGAATCTGCTCGTCCACGAACATTCTGGCGCCATCATGAATGAATACATATTCCGGCTGTTCTTTGAGCGCATGAAGTCCGCATAGTCCTGCCCATACGGAATCATAACGTTCTTTTCCACCTGGGATGATCGAGCGTACTTTTGTAAGCTGATACTTTTCTACGATCTCGTCACGGACCCAGTTTTCCTGCCCTTCACCTACTACAAGTACAATATCATCAATGATCTCGGATTTTTGAAATGCATCCAAAGTATAAAAAATGATTGGTTTTCCGGATAATTCAATATACTGTTTTTGTATGGCAGTTCCCATACGTTTCCCCTGACCGGCAGATAATACGATTGCCGTACATTTTTTCTTATCCATATATTTTCCTCATTTTCCTCGTTTATATTGACGTTCTTATTCTTAATTTCTGTATCTGCTTTTACGTATTGCCTTAAGGTTCTTCTACCGTTCGCCCAGTTTCAGATTCGGCACTGCATTGAGATCCCATCCGCTTCTTGTGCCGTTGATATACTCATAGTAAGCTGCCACGCCGATCATTGCTGCATTGTCGGTACAGAAAATCGGAGACGGATAATAGAATTCTACCCCTCTCTTTTCGCACGCCTCTTTCATAGCTGCGCGAAGTGCGCTGTTGGATGCAACACCACCGGCAATCGCCAGCTTGTCCACATGAAATTCTTCCACTGCATGCATCGCATTTGCCACAAGAACATCTGTCACGGCTTTCTGGAATGATGCCGCAATATCTGCCTGGTTGTATTCGATTCCTTTCATCTGGCAGCCGTTGATATAGTTCAGAACTGCAGATTTCAGACCACTGAAGCTAAAGTCATATGGTGCATCTTCAACGTGTGCGCGTGGAAATGCAATGGCTTCTGGGTTTCCTTCTTTGGATACTTTATCAATCTTTGGTCCGCCCGGATATCCAAGTCCGATCGCGCGTGCAACTTTATCAAATGCTTCTCCTGCCGCATCGTCTCTTGTGCGTCCGATAATGTCAAATTTGCCATAATCTTTGACTCGCACAAGATGTGTGTGTCCTCCTGAAACGACCAGTGAGAAAAATGGCGGTTCCAGATCTTTGTGCTCAATGAAATTTGCTGCAATGTGTCCTTCAATATGATGCACTCCGACTAATGGTTTCTTTGCTGCATATGCGATGGCTTTTGCCTCTGCTACACCGACCAGAAGTGCGCCTACAAGCCCCGGTCCGTAAGTAACTCCGATGGCAGTAATATCGTCTAATGTAACATCTGCCTCATCAAGAGCCGCCTGTACGACCTGATTTATCTTCTCTATATGCTTTCTTGATGCAATCTCCGGCACAACACCTCCGTAGAGAGTATGCAGTGCAATCTGGGAAGAGATTACATTTGAAAGAACTTCTCTTCCGTTCTTTACGACTGCTGCTGCCGTCTCATCACAGGAGCTTTCAATTGCAAGAATCAATACATCTTCCTTCATATTCTATCCCTTCAATCTTCTGAATTCATTTTCATTAATCTGAAAATGTCAGTTCTACCGTTCGTTTATCTTTTGCTGCTATGGAATTTTGGAAGATTTTCTTCACCTCATCCATATATTCTTCCGGGTGCGTCAGCGACGGACTATAATGCGTCAGCCACATTTCTGCGACTTCTGCTTCTTTTGCAAGCTGCGCTGCCTCGTAAAATGTCATATGCTTGTATTCTTTTGCTTTTTTCAGCTTATCCTTCTCACCGTACATTCCTTCGCAGATAAATAGATCGGAACCTTTCGCGTTGTTGCGGATAGAGTCCGTCGGTCTCGTGTCTGTGCAGTATGTCAGTTTAATTCCCTTTCGCGCAGGTCCAAGAACCATGTCCGGTGTGTATAAATTATCTCCGTCCTGGACATTTTCACCTTTTTGCAGACTGCCCCAGAACTTCTGCGGAATCGCCGCTTCATTTGCACGATCCACGTCGAACTTCCCGGCGCGGTCGATTTCCATCGTGTAGCCATAGCAAGTGACGTTATGATTTACGCGAAATGCTTTCAGGCGATAGCCATTCATCTCAAATATCTGCTCCGGCTGTGTGATTTCGATGTATTTTATCTGAAATGGCAGTTCCGGCGCAATAACGCGAAGTGAGTTGACTACCCGCTCCAGTCCTTTCGGTCCAATCAGAGTCAACGGTTCCGTGCGGTCTGCATTTCCCATAGTCAGGAGCAGGCCCGGGAGTCCGCTGATGTGATCGCCGTGGTAATGTGTGAAGCAAATCACATCGATGGGTTTGAAACTCCAGCCTTTTTCTTTTATTGCAATCTGCGTACCTTCTCCGCAGTCAATTAGAAGACTGCTGCCGTTATATCTCACCAGAAGCGAGGTGAGCCAGCGGTACGGGAGGGGCATCATGCCACCCGTTCCCAACAAACATACGTCTAACATATTTTTTTACCTCTTATCCGGAGCCGCCAGGCAAATGTCCTGCCGGTCCGCTTGTTTTTGATTTTCTTCAGCGTCCGGATATTCGTGCAGACTCTGAATCAGATTTTTATTTTAAATTCGCTTATAATTTCATCGTAGCACTGCTCGCAGAGGTCAAATTCGTCCAGCCGGTTGTCTTTTTCCGAGAAATAGCCCCAGCGCTTGGATACTGCCAGTACGTCCTCGCGGGGATCCCCTTGGATTACCGGAATACTTCTGCCACAGCGGTTGCAGATGATCTTATCGATTTCTTTTGTTTCTTTTACAGTTGTATGATACTGGCGCATACAATTCCTCCTTGAAGTCTGGTGTGCCTGTGTGGAAAATGTGTGGTATCTGCCACCCGGGCACCGGATTGATTTATTACGCCTATATTATATCTGGTCAGATGCGCATTTCCCAGTGGGAAGTGTTGGAGCATCTGCCAGTTCATTTCCAACTTCATTTTTCATGCAGCCACGCCTGGCTTTTGGACAGGCTTCAGGCTCGGTCGCTGCCTGAAGTTTCGACTTCACAACTCATAAGTATAGCATCTTCCGGCGGGTTTGCATAGAAATTCTTTCGCACACCGTCTTCGGCAAATCCTGCTGCCTTGTAAAAATGTATTGCTGTTTCATTGGAAATACGAACATCCAGCAGCCATCTTGTAATATTCTGCTCGTAACTAAATGCACGCATTTTTTCAAGAAGTCTTACAGCCACCCCCTGCCGGCGATGTTGCGGCGTTGTCGCAATTCTGGCGATTTCTCCCTCATCTAACACATAATAAAAAATCACATAGCCAAGGAGTTGTGGCTTGCCTGCATGCTCCGGCGCTGTTGAATCGCAGGAAGCTGCAGTCTCACTTGCATGCTCCGGCGCCGTTGAAGCGCAGGAGCATGGCGGCGCTTGTCTGCTTATAATAGCCCAAATCCGTGCCTGAGGATTTTCAAGCGTATCCCTGATACTTTTTTCACTCCATGGATCCGGAAAGATATCGGATTCCAGCGCTGCAATCTCAGAAATATATTGCTGTTGGTCTTTTTTAATTTCTATTATTTCCATATCTTCTATCTTTTGATTTTTCTGTCTTTTAACTTTTCTATATTGCTTCTAGGCTCCATCTTATTATAGCTTCTTAAATATCCTGGATCAGCTCGTCTATTGCTTCTTCACTTGTTGCCCAACTTGTGCAGAAGCGCACTGCCGCATAGTCTTCATCTATCTGTTCCCAAAAACTAAACTGATATTTCTGTGCTAATTTTTCGCGGTCTTTCTTTGACAAAATCGGATACTGCTGGTTCGTGTAAGAATCAAAATACATTTTATATCCTTTTTCAAGAAATGCATTTTTTAACTTCATAGCTAATTTGTCTGCGTGAGCTGCAATTTTGAAATATAAATCGTCTGTAAACAATGTATCAAACTGGATTCCCAGAAGGCGTCCTTTGGCCAGCATTGCTCCACTCTGCTTCATGCAGTAACGAAAATCTTTCTTAAGAGCGGATTTTGTAATTACGACTGCCTCGCCGAAAAGTGCTCCTACCTTCGTTCCCCCAATATAAAATACATCTGTATTTGCCGCAATATCTGCCAGTGTCATGTCTGATTTTTCAGACATTAATCCATATCCCATTCTTGCTCCGTCCATGAATAATGGCAGGCCAAGTTCTTTACAGGTTGCGTAAAGTTCCTGTAATTCAGACTTGCTGTAAATTGTTCCATTTTCCGTTGGATGGGAAATGTAGACCATGCCCGGCTGTACGATGTGCTCATGATCTGCGTCATTCCAGTGTGCATCGTAATATGCGCGCACCTGTGATGCTGTGATTTTTCCGTCTTTGCTTGGAAGTGCCAGGACTTTGTGTCCAGTTGCTTCGACCGCGCCTGTTTCATGCACGTTGATATGACCGGTCACTGCTGAAATTACGCCCTGATACGGACGGAGGATTGAGCGGATCACTACATAGTTCGTCTGGGTCCCTCCTACCAGAAAATGTACATCTGCCTCTGGTGCATCACAGGCTTTTTTGATCTTTTCTCTTGCCTGCTTGCAATATTCATCTTCACTATATCCAACCGTCTGCTCCAGATTCGTCTCCACCAGACGTTCCAGAATCTGTGGGCATGCGCCCTCTTCATAATCACACTGAAACTGAATCATTTCTTCAATACCTCTCATGTTGCTTTTTCTATATTATAGTTGCACGGGTTTTCAACATATCTGCTTATGCTTACGCCCCGCGGGGTTTTGATACATTTTTACTGTATAGATTTCGCTTCGCGCTCCTTGCGTTCGCGTTCTGCCTGTGACAGGCGCAGATAATCCGGCTCGTGTTCCATGGCAGTCTCTGTCTTTCCGGCAGCATAATAACGAAGTCCTAATGTTCCTACTGATGCTGCTCTTTGACGGTTCATGTTGGCCGGTGCAAACTGAATGTCTCTGCCTGCTTTTATTTCTTCTGCCAGAATCTCGTCTGTCAATCTCGCACGAAATACCGGCACACCATCTCCCAGGAAAATGATGCGTTTGTCATATTTTTTCAAATGGTCGCCTAATTCTTCGATGCTGATTGCCATCTGATCTTCCAGGACAACCAATTCATTTCCACAAAACTCGTAAATTCCGGTGTAGACCTGTCCGCGGCGCGCATCCATGATTGGGCACACGATAGCGTCTGTTCCGCACAGATTGTACGCCAGTCCTTCCAGTGTCGGGATGTGGATCAACGGCTTGTTCATGGCAAGTCCCAGACCTTTCGCTGTGGCGGAGCCGATGCGAAGCCCGGTAAATGAACCCGGTCCGCCGGCAACTGCGATGGCGTCGATTGTTTTCAGGTCAAGCTCGATCATGTCGGATACTGTGTCCAGCATCGGGAGCAGCGTCTGTGAGTGTGTCTTCTTATAGTTCACTGTATATTCCGCGATCACCTGTTCCTCTTCTTCTATTTTTTCAACAACAGCTACGCTGGCTACAAGGCCGGAGCTGTCCAGTGCTAAAATTCGCATATACTTATCCTCCGATAATCAAATCCTTTTTCCAAATTCTTTTCTATCTTAATCTCGGTGAAGTGTTCCGGCAATATTTCCTCAATCAGATTCGCCCACTCGATCAGGCTGACCCCTTCGCCGTAGACATAATCCTCATAACCGATCTCGTCCATCTCTTCCACATCACCGATCCGGTAAACATCAAAATGATAGAACGGCAGGCGCCCTTCATCATACACCTGCACAATTGTAAATGTCGGGCTGCTGACCGGCTCTGTAATGCCAAGTCCGGCGGCCAGTCCTTTTGTAAATACGGTCTTTCCTACGCCCAGATCACCGACAAGCGTGAACACTTGCCCCGGCTTCGCATGCTGCCCCAGTTCATATCCCAGGTCATAAGTATCTTGTTCTTTATTTGACTCTATGATTTTTTCCATCATCCTGTCCTCCTTTTGCAAAGCAAAATTTTATACGAGGGCTACCAATGTTACCGTCTACAATATTTCAGCAAACAGTAACGCTCTACCAAGATTTAAGTATAGCATATCTTTCATTTCCTTGCCATAGGTGTTGTGTAAGTGTTATATTATAGACAATACAGATTCAAATTATATTTTCACAGGAGGACATCACTATGAAATTTACATTTTTTCACAATAACATCAACGTCCTGGATCTGGACAAATCTGTAGAGTTTTACAAAAAAGCTCTCGGACTTGAAGTTACAAAAGAATTCCATGCACCGGACGGAAGCTTCAAACTCGTCTATCTCGGAGACGGCACAACACCACATTCACTGGAGCTGACATGGCTTCGCGACATGGACCGCCCGTACGATCTCGGAGATAACGAATCTCATCTGGCATTCCATGTCGATGACATGGACGCTGCCCTGGCACTTCACAAAGAAATGGATTGCGTGTGTTTCGAAAACCCGGACATGGGAATTTATTTCATCAATGATCCTGACGGCTACTGGGTAGAAATCTGTCCACAGTAGACAATTAAGACAATTCAAAAAGGGACAGGTTAAATTTTAATTGGGGACGGGGTTTTTTTGAAAAAACCCCGTCCCCAATTAAAATTATGCATCATACACATACAATTCGTGTAGTGCTCTTGTTGCGCAGATGTATTGATATCCTTGGTACATTTTGTTGTTACGGTCGCCGCCTACAATAAATACCTGGTCGAATTCTAAGCCTTTTGCCAGATAGTAGGTGGTTACTGTCAGGCCTTTTTTGAATTGTGCGCTGTCACGGTTGATGTAATGTGCTTCTGCGCCTAGTTTGTGCATGATTTCTTGAATATGTTCTGCTTCTTTTTCTGTCATGGTGAGGATTGCTGCTGTTTCGTATTCTTCTCCTAATTTCAATTTTCCGCTGATTTCTTTACATGTTTTTTCTAGTGTTTTTATGGTATGTCTTTCGACTGCTTTTCCGTGTCTTGCTACATACTGGATGTCTTTGGATCCGCCGATGGATTTGGCGTATTCTGCGATTTCGCTTGTGTTGCGGTAACTTTTGTTCATGACGATACGTTTGACTTTTTTTCCAAATATTTTTGGTAAAAATGTGAGAACGTCTTGTTGTTTTCCGGCGATGGTCTGTGCCTTGTCGCCCAGTATTGTCATGTTGCATGAAAACATTTTCGCGAGAAGTACGTACTGTAAATAGGAGTAATCCTGCATCTCATCAATGACGAGATGGCGAATGTTCTTGCGCTGGCCGGCTGCCGTCAGGCTGTATTTTAGATAGAGAATCGGGTAAACGTCTTCGTATTCCAGTACACGGCGCTCTGGCGGCATGTCCGGAAGTGCCGGGAATCCGTAGTCTTCCAGGAACCAGTTGTATATTTGACAAATGTCTCTAGTTACGTACATATTCATGAATTTTCTGCAAATGATTTCTTGTTCTTCGTCGTTTAGGCTGCGTCCGCGTAAGGTTTCGACTTCGTCGATAAAATAATCCATGACCGCGCCCATTCTATCTAAAAGTGGTGTACCGGTATATTTTTCATAAAAAAATTCCATGATTTCGCTGGCACTTTTGCGAATGCCCTTGAACTCTACATCTTCAAAATCTACCAGCCGATCTTCCAGCTCAATCAGAAAGCCTTCGATTGCCTGAACGTATTCCACGGACTGCTTCCATTCGTAACGTTTTTGATCTGCATCATCCACTCCTGCGATTTCACGCTCAATTTGATGATATTTGTCTTCACAGTCGGCGGCTATCATTTTGCTATTCCAACCAGTCCCGGCTGAACTACTTTTTGAATTTCCACTTGAATTTTTCCCTTGATTTCCGCCTTGATTTCTATTTTTATTTCTATATATCACATTTTCCTGATTGCCAGCATTTCCATATATCGCATTTTCCTGATTGCCAGCATTCCCATATATCACATTTCCCTGCGTTGCAGTATTTCTCCTGAGTTCATGATATGCAAACAGATCAAAACTCATTTCCTGTATATTTTCCTCGCCAAGTTCAGGAAGGATATGGGAAATGTAGTCGGCAAACACACCGCCGGGCGAGAGAATCAGGATATTTGACGAATTCAAATGCTCTCTGTCATGATACAAAAGATAGGCGATCCGATGTAGCGCAACGGACGTCTTGCCACTGCCTGCCACTCCTTGAATAGCCAGAATCTTGTCCTTCGTGTTGCGGATAATTGCATTTTGTTCCTTCTGGATTGTACGCACAATATTTTTCAGTTTCGTGTCGCTGTTGGCGCCAAGTTCCTGCTTTAAAATGTCATCGTCAATCTTCACATCACTCTCAAATTCATAGATCATCTTGCCGCCACGGATTTTGTACTGCCATTTGGACAGAATCTCTCCGTCCATGCGCCCGCCCGGCGCTTCGTAGGACGCCTCGCCTTTGTCGTAGTCATAAAACAGGCTGCTCACCGGGGCTCTCCAGTCGTAAATGAGCGGCAATGCGCCACGCTCTCTTGCGAAATTACCGATTCCGATATAAAAATCTTCCGGCTCGTCTTCTCCGTCATAGACGAATTCTACACTTCCGAAAAATGGTGCATCCAGCATACGTTTCAGACGCCGGCGCATTTTCCAGTTCTCCTGATTGGCATTCACCTGCATTTTCAGCGCCTGCTGGTTGTCATAGTCCTCATATCCATACTGGTCCATTTCCGTGTAATTATCCCAGTAATATTCATTCATACTGTTAATGTCCTGGCGTACCGCCTGTATATTTTCATCAATCTCTCTCAGACGTTTTTCTATCAGACCAAGTACCTCCGGCAGAAATTCACTTCCTTTACTCACAATCAATCCTCCAATTTTAATCATTGTAACTGAATTATCATAGCATTATCGGCAAAATATATCCACTTTTCTCGCTTGGAAATTATGGAAAAATCATGGTATATTTTCCCGATAATTGTTTTTTCTGATACAATTTTTAAAAATCATTTCTAAAAATCGAGGGGCTGTAAAAAAAAGAATAGTCCCCAAAAAAGAAAGGGCGCATGAAAAAACTCTCGTTTTTTCACACGCCCCTCAATTGAATCAATGTTGGAAGAACATCTCCCATCCGTTATTTAATTTCTGCTGTTTCTACGATAAACTTGACACTTCCGCTTGCGCCTTCTCTGATCCCGCCATAGTTGGTGTATGTCTTTTCTGCCTCTTTTACTGCCTTGAAATGATTCAGAACATTTGCAAGGTCATCTCCTGCAAGGTCTCCCAGTTTTTCAATTCCTTCTTCGTCGAATGTCTTCATTCCGGCTTCCAGAAGGCTGGCGCCCTGGGCGAGTGTTCCTGCGCCCGTGTTAAGCTGTGTACCAACGGAGCTTAACTGGCTTGTTCC
Organism: Dorea sp. Marseille-P4042; assembly: GCF_900290215.1. Classification (NCBI taxonomy): domain Bacteria; kingdom Bacillati; phylum Bacillota; class Clostridia; order Lachnospirales; family Lachnospiraceae; genus Dorea; species Dorea sp. Marseille-P4042. The sequence goes on from NZ_OLMI01000002.1 coordinate 1,196,620, forward strand.
GGTGCTGAGTGTAGCCGCCCCCTGGGCAAGCTGGCTGATGACTGACTGGAGTTTGCCGCCGATTTCGGCCATACCCTGCATGTCAGAAAGGCTGTCAGATAAAGCCGTAAACTGAGTCACTAAATCCGCAAGAGCCTTCTGGGCTGTAGTCGTATCCACCTGCATGGCCTTTGCTTCTGCCAGCGCACTTACTGCCTGGTCTATCGCTGTCTTGACGCCGGACGCATTCGTAAGGGAAATATTCATGCTGTCACATTCTTTCTCAGCTGAACTTGATGTACCGCTGGCTGCATTTACTGCCTTTTCCAATTCTTCTTGTTGTCCCGATGTCAGCGATTTATAACTTTCTGTTTCTTTTAAACGATCCATGACAGCCTTCTTTGTAGATGCTTCCGTTTCGGAAATTGCTGTGTTCACTGCTTTTTTTGCTTTTTCTTTCGCCTGATTCGACGCTTCTGTCTCCAAATCTGTAACGTTGATTTTATCCAGTTCGCTCTTGGCAGTGGTTACATTCTCACTGATTGTATTTACATACTCCGCCAGTGTTGTGACGCTTCCAAGCTCCTGCTGTAATATTCCAAGATCTTTCTGAATCTGTGTAACTGCCTGCGCAGTCGTATCATCACTGCCTGTTGCGCTTAAGCTGCCCATGAGTGTAGTTACTTGTTCATCCAGTTCACTCAAACCTTCCGCCAGTGCCTGTGCTCCCGCATCCACCTGTGAAACGCCTCTTGTATACTGACTTAAATAATCCTGCAGTGTTCCGGCTCCGGTGCTCAATTGTCCCATGGATTCCACCAGTTCATCGGAAGCACCGGTCATTTCTTTTACGCCATCAATCATGTCATTGACATCGTCAAGGTCACCGTCCTTCATATCGCTAAGCCCACATGTGGAAATTGCAGTCGCTGTGAAATCCAGTTCAAAGTTTTCCACATCCGCAGTTATTTCCACATAGTCTTTCAGGTCAATATCTTTTGTTGCCTCGTAATCTTTCAACTCCAAACTGTCTGCAAGTCCTGGAAATGCGGTTCCGATCACAATGCTCTGATCCTGGTCTGCCATGACTTTTCCACCGGAAACTTTCACATTTTTAAACTTATCCCCAGGAAGCATGAGTATGGACGCTGCAAGAAATGGAACTTTTACTCCTACGTCTTTACCATCGATATTCACCGTCCGGCTCTCATTATTCGTATAGTCAAACCGAATTTTCACCTTGCCGCTTTTTCCTGCCAGATCTTCCGGCTTGATTTCCTTGCCGTCCAGATAATAGGTTACTTTTGTAGTCACCGGAAGCTGCTGATTGGAAGTACCTTCATAGGAAATGTCTTCCCCTTTGTTCTCCCATGTGATAGTTCCGTCTGCATTTTGCGTATATTCTTCGTCTCCTTCCGTGTTTTTGATGTCTTTCAAATTGGAAAAATCGATGATCTCACCGTCACCATTCCGGCGCAGCCAGTCTTTGACCGTAATCTTCTTAACTGAACCGTCTGCATTTGCATCGACATAAACTGTTTCTGTCTTATCTTTCCATTCACCTGCATCCTCGTCACTGGATGTCTCTGCTGTCACGTCATTGGATGTCTTTACTGCCGCGTCATTGGATGCCTTTACTGCTGCGTCATTGGATGTCTCTGCCGGCGCGGTATTGGATATCTTTGCTGCCGCGTGTACAACACTTACATTGCCTGCCACTGCCGGAAGTGCTGACGGCGCTATCATAGACAACGTCAGCGCACCTGCTAATAATATCATTACAACTGGTCGTTTCATATTCTCCTCCTTCTGATTCTCATCTTTCTAACATTCCTTATTCATTTTTCCAGCATACTGTTTCAAGATTTCTACGAATCTCTATTCTACATTTTTCAATGCTTCACCCATTGAATCACTATTCTACATTTTTCAATGCTTCATCCATTGGATCACTATTCCACATTTTTCAACGCTTCATCCATTGGATCACTATTCCACATTTTTCAACGCTTCATCCATTGGAATTTTTCGGATCCTTCGATATTCAATTGCTGCCACAATGGCATATGCCGCCACGCCGATCACAAACATTTCCACGAAAATTTTCGGATCTATGTAAAATGTGATCCAGCCGGTAATGCTTGTCAGCATCATTTCCCGGAACAGAATCTGCATGATTTCCAGCTCCAATGGCAGGCTGATCAAGATGAACAGCACGACCACGATAGACGTGGACATAATGTACAGCCGGCTGATTTCGCCGTTTGTATATCCCAGGATTTTTGCCATGGAAATAGACTGCGCATTTTTCTCGATGATGATCTTGGACAGGAGATAAATCAATACGAGGAAAATGATCACGGAAAATCCGTCCATCAGATTCATCATACTTCCCATGGACACGTCGAGCTGTCTGGAAATCTTGGTCAGATCCTCAACATCAATGGTGGAACCGATATATTTTTCATCAATATCCGTAATTTCAGAATCAGAGAAATATCCGCTGAAGCTGTCTTTGTCCATATCAAATGTTTTGTTGAGTTCCTGTATTGGCATAAATATGGAGAGTGAACCTACGTAATCATATACACCTGCAACTTTAAACTTGTATTTTTTATTTTCATACTTTTCCTTTAAAGTAATTGTGTCACCTTTTTTCAGACTAAATTTTTCTGCATAGCCAGAGGAGAGGTATACCTCAGGGATATTCTCCACATTTTTCACATCTGTATCAGATGCGGAATCTGATGTTTTCCACTTAATGTTGATATATTTGCTATTGTTTTCCACACCGTAGAGGATAATTTCCTCACTCTTATATTTTCCAGGAAGGGTGCTCAGTGAATAGGCGCTGAATTTTTCTGCATCCGGATTTTCTGTCTCTACTGCCTGACTGAACATCATCATGGACACCATCTGCTCAAGCTTACTGTCTCCACCTGCCATGCTCGCCGGCATCTGCAGCATGTACTGATATTTGCTGAGCATGCCATTTTCCATTTCCACTTGATAATGGTCCAGCACAGATGGAAGCATCAGTCCGAACATCAACAACATATTTGCAAAAATAATTCCCACAAACAATACCGCGTAGTTACTCATATTCTGAAGGATCACACGTATCCGGAATCTGTGGAAAAAGCCAAGGTGCTCACTCAACGGCAATGCATGTTTCTGGTTACGTCTGCTTAAGTCCCTTCTCAGGAACTTCAGTGGTGATAGTTTTAATTTGTACCACAGCAGCACAGAATTCACCACAAGCATAATGAGGATCGGCACTTCTGTTGTCAGAAGAAATGCTTCCGCGTTCCAGATGGTCACGTAGGTCGGCAGGCTGTAGCTTCCATAGTAAAGTCCCGCGCAATAATCTTTTCCTACCGTATAGCCGATAATATTCCCAATAATCGCTCCGATAAATGTGACAAATACCGGGGCTGCCATGTAATGCCGGATCAGTTCACCTCTTGTATAGCCGGATGCCCGCAAGGTGCCGATTACATTTGCCTCTTTTCGGATCGTGTTTCTGGTAGTGATTGCAAAGACAAATGCCATGATCACGATGATGATATAAAGAAGCACGATCATCATCGAACGGTCACCGCCCATATCATCCCCAGTGAAAATGATTGCCTGGTTCGTGTATCTTGGGACAAATTCTTCCAGTGTCACTTCTTTTGCCACATCTTCCATCAGATCTTCCGAAATGTCTTTTTCTGCCTTTTCATTTTTGGGCTCAGTATTGTATTTCCATGCGTAGCTGTAATTCAACTGATCGGCCTTGTAGCTGTCGAACTCCTCTGGGCATACTACCGACACGCCAAATTTTACCGAGTCAAACATGGAATCATTATTATTGGAAAACAAGGCGCTGTAATCTGAAAGCGCCACAAGACCGGTAATCTTCCATGTATGTCCGCCACTTTCAATCTCATCACCCACGCTCAGATCATTATTGTCTGCATACATACGGTCAATACCGATTTCTCCTGGTTTTTCAGGCATTTTCCCCTTCATCAGGCACACCTTATTGACCTCATCACGATTCCTGAAAATGCGCATTGTACTTCCATTTGTTAAAGCTTCCTCTACATAATAATTCTCGTACAATTTGATGCCCAGATCTTCGATATCCTGAATCTGAGCATTGTTCATTTTCTTTTCTGTCCGGAAATGTCCATTTTCAATGTTATATTTTTCAAAGCTTTCCTCGTACGCCTGGATCATACTTCCATCGGCCACCAGAAATCCTGATACCATTCCGATTGTCAGCGTCATCAAGATAAAAATGACCAGATATTTTCCAAATTCTACACGAAGCTCCCGGAACAGACGTTTATTTAACGGGCTTCTCATCACGCGTCCTCCTTACCAATCCAGCTCTCTCGCCGGAATCTTCTTCTCATTGCGGTAACTTTTTCTCACCGCACCGTCACGGAGACGAATCACGATGTCCGCCATGTCTTTGATTGCGTCATTGTGTGTGACCATAATGACCGTGTTACCGTACTTCTGGTTGACACGCTCGATCAGCTCCAGAATATCCTTGGACGTGTTATAATCCAAAGCTCCTGTCGGCTCATCGCAGAGCAAAATATCCGGATTTTTGACAATTGCCCTCCCGATTGCCGTTCTCTGCTGCTGCCCGCCCGACAACTGGTTCGGTAACTTTTTCCTGTGTTCATAAAGTCCCAGCGTCTGTAACAATTCATCAACATCCAGCGGTCTGTCACTTAGATAAGCCCCAACCTCAATATTTTCCCGGACAGTCAGATTCGGAATCAGATTGTACATCTGAAACACATAGCCCAGATGCTTTCTCCGATATGCCGTCAGTTTTTTCTCATTCATATCGGCCATGCGCTCACCTCCGATGGAAATGTATCCCGCATCCGCATCATCAATTCCACCGATAATATTTAACAGTGTAGACTTTCCCGAACCAGACGGTCCAAGTAATACACAAATGTCACCCTTCTCTATAGAAAAATCCACACCCCGCAGCACTTCCACACGGTTCGAATCACTGCCAAAACTCTTTTTCAGATTATTGATCTCAATAAACATATATTGTTTCCTCACTCCCTGTAGTTAGTTTAATGCAACTACATTTTATCACAGAATCAAAACGCAGAAATAGAAAGGCCTGAAAAAGCGGTGCTCCTATTGAGAACTTTTATCAATAATTCAAAAAAAATGCCTCGGCATTCTTGCTGCGAGGTGCGCGTCATGCAATTGCATGACATACTTCTACTGCGCACCTCTGCAAGTCTACACTCCGTTTCGGTCGGCGCAAAACCATTGTCCACCGGACAATGTGCGCCCTGCCGGAGGCTATATCAGCTTGGAAATTGTAGATGAAAATGATGCAATTTAAGGAAAATGAAAAAGGGACAGGTTGAAGTTTAATTGGGGACGGGGTTTTTTTGAAAAAACCCCGTCCCCAATTAAATTGTTTTAAATACTTACACATCTTTCATGGTGAGTTGTATTCTTTTTTTCTTTAAGTCTACGCTCATGACTTTGACGTCTACGATGTCTCCTACGCTGACGACTTCTAGTGGATGTTTGATGAATTTTTTGTTTGTCATCTGGGATATGTGTACAAGTCCGTCCTGGTGGACTCCGATGTCTACAAATGCTCCAAAGTCGATTACGTTTCGGACGGTTCCTTTTAAAATCATGCCTTCTTTTAAATCTTTCATTTCCAGGACGTCTGTGCGTAGGATTGGTTTTGGCATCTCGTCTCGTGGGTCGCGTCCTGGTTTTTCCAGTTCTTTTACGATGTCGCGCAGCGTGATTTCTCCGATTTCCAGTTCTTCTGCGAGTTTTTTGTAGTCTTTGATGGTGAGGGATAAGCCTGCTAGTTTACCGGCGCAGATATCTTCGGTGGTAAATCCTTGTTTTTTCAGGAGTTTTTCCGCTGCCTCGTAGCTTTCTGGATGTACGCTTGTTGTGTCCAGTGGATTTTTTCCATTTTGAATGCGTAAGAATCCGGCGCATTGTTCAAATGCTTTTGGTCCTAATTTTGCTACTTTTAAGAGTTGCTTTCTTGTCTCGAATCTTCCTTGTTCTTCCCGGTATGCCACAATATTTTTCGCTATGGCTGAGGTAATGCCGGATATGTAGGAAAGCAGTGGTGCGGAAGCTGTGTTCAGGTCTACGCCTACGCGGTTTACACAAGACTCTACGACTCCGGACAATGTATCATTTAACTTTTTCTGGTTCATGTCATGCTGGTACTGACCGACTCCGATGGATTTCGGATCGATTTTTACTAGTTCTGCCAGCGGGTCCTGCAGTCTTCTTGCGATGGACGCTGCGCTTCTCTGTCCGACATCAAAGTTCGGGAATTCTTCGGTTGCAAGTTTACTTGCAGAATATACGGAAGCTCCCGCCTCATTTACGATGATGTACTGTACTTTCTGTGGAATTTCTTTCAGAAGGTCTACAATGATCATCTCGGACTCGCGTGAAGCTGTTCCGTTTCCAACGGAAATAAGGCTGATATTATATTTTGCAATGAGCTTTTTTAACGTGTCTTTTGCAGCCTGGATTTTCTGTGGTGTCGTCGGTGCTGTAGGATAAATGACGGTAGTGTCTACAACTTTTCCGGTTGGGTCTACGACAGCCAGTTTGCAGCCGGTACGGAATGCCGGATCCCAGCCAAGAACTGTGTGTCCCACGATTGGAGGCTGCATCAGAAGCTGTTCTAAATTCTTGCCAAATACTTCGATGGCTCCATCTTCTGCTTTTTCGGTCAATTCGCCTCGGATTTCGCGCTCGATCGCCGGAGCAATGAGTCGCTTGTAGCTGTCTTCGATTGCTTCTTTGAGAATCTGTGTTGTACTCAGGTTTTCACCATGGATAATTTTCTTTTCCAGATACCGGAGAATGTCCTCCTGCGGTGCCTCGATTTTCACGGTCAGGAATTTTTCTTTCTCGCCACGGTTCAGTGCCAGCGTGCGATATCCAGCCAGACGGTTCACCGGCTCATCGAATTCATAATAATTCTCATAAACAGACTCTGCCTTCTCGTCTTTTGCACTGGAAATGATATGTCCTTTCTGCATCGTCTGCTTCCGGATCCAGCTTCTATAATCCGCCTCATCGGAAATATTCTCAGCGATAATATCTCTGGCACCTTCCAACGCTTCCTGTACATTTGCCACGCCTTTTTCTTCATTTATATATTGCTTTGCAACTTCCTCTAAAGACTCTTTTGTCTTCTGCAGCATGATCAGTGTGGACAAAGGCTCCAGTCCTTTTTCTTTTGCGATGGTCGCGCGAGTCCGTCTCTTTGGCCGATACGGACGATACAGGTCTTCTACAACAACCTGAGTCTGTGCTTCCAGAATCTGCTTTTTCAGTTCTTCAGTAAGTTTTCCCTGCTCTTCGATGGACGCTAATACCTGTTCTTTCTTTTCTTCCAGATTGCGCAGGTAAACGAGTCTTTCATATAATTTACGGAGCTGTTCATCATCCAGCGTTCCGGTTGCTTCTTTTCGATATCTGGCAATAAATGGAATTGTGTTTCCCTCGTCGATCAGCTTCACCGCTGCCTCGACCTGCCAGAGTTTCACACCGAGTTCTTCTGTTATCTTCTGATTAATATCCATATATAGTATCCTTTCTCCATTATCGTGATGCCTGTATCAAAAAGCAGCATCATATTGCATTATTATACTCGAACTACTTTTTATTTACAACATTTTCAAAAATCCTTGGCGCAATCCTTAATGCATCTTCCTATTCTGTATTCACGTTTTGCTGAAATATTTGCTTAAAAACATTTTCACATTTTGCTGAAATATTTGCTGAAAAACATTTTCGCATTTTTTTAGAAAAGCTTTGTAGAAGCAGTTTGTATAAAAAGTTCCTATAAAAAGTGTGTAAACAGAGTCTGCTCTGTTTTCTTGATAATTTTCTCCTTCTATGTTATACTACGCATAGAATTAAACCGAAGGGATTTTTAAGAAAATGAGTGAAATATTATCGAAGCAGCAACTGAAGTCAAAAGAGACGAAAGCTAAGATCTTCCGGGCTGCAAAACACATTTTGCAGAAGCACGGATATGAAGCGCTCTCTATCAAAAATATCTGTGAAAAAGCCGGCGTTTCTAACGGAAGTTTTTATCATCATTTTAAGACTAAAGATGATCTGCTTTCCTACTATATTGAAGAGCAGCCGAATATTAACCCAGATCTTCTTGATATACCAAAGAGTGCTGATGAAGTTAAATCTGCCATTGTATATGTCTACCTGAATTATGTGCATTATTGCCAGGAACTCGGCGTTGAATTTATGGCGAATTATTATACTCCGAAAAACCAGTCTTTGAACCCATTGATCCGTACCGAACGTCCGTACCCGATCGTGACTGTACACAATTATCTGCAGAAATGTATCGGTGCCGGAATCATTTCCCCGAATCAGGATATTGAGGATATCACGACAGATATTCGTATGATCGTTATTGGAAATGTTTTCGAATGGTGCCTGAAAGAGGGGAACGCAGATTTTGAGGGAAATATGAAACGTTCCCTGGAATCTTATATGAATGGAGTCTTCTAACAACTGATGTTGTACGAAAAATACAAATGTTTCAAAAGCATTTTTTCGTGCAGCATCATTTTTTATCATTATGGAATCAACAGTCAGAATGAATTTATTAAATACAAATATTTTATTGAGAACAAATATTTTATTGAGAACAAACATTTTATTGGAAATAAGCATTTTGTTGCAGTGAACTTTATTTGCAGACATAAAAAGAACCTTTAAGTGAGCGTTCTTAAAGGTTCTTTCTATTTTAGAAGGGAAATGGCATTTCTTAATGCCAACAATAATATCTTTATGTTTGTATTATAGTCCAGGTTGCAAAAAAAATCCAATTGCTTATTATTATATAGCAGGTAACTTATAGATTTTATCTATATTTTTAAAATACTCTTGTTTTTCTGGTCTAAATGAACTACAACTATCATCGAGATCCCACCACGAAACAATGATTGAATTCAAGGATTTTCAAATATTAAGCAGGACATTCCGGCAATATAATGATACACTAGAAGAGTGTAGACTTGCAGCGGTGCGCAGTAGAGTATGTCATGCAATTGCATGACGCGCACCTCGCAGCAAGAATGCCGAGGCATTCTTGAATTCAAGCACAAAAGATTAGGTGGAGGAACGACTATGTATGCATTTATCGTAAATCCGAATTCCAGATCCGGCCTCGGCCTTAAGATCTGGGAACAATTAGAACTTATATTAAAAGAAAGACATATCGATTATCAGATTTATTTCACCAGACGTCCGGGACACGGTACCAGGCTTGCTGCGCAAATCTGTGACACCGATGCTGACACGCTGGTCGTTCTTGGCGGAGATGGCACTATCGGCGAAGTTGTTGACGGAATTCGTGATCTCACAAAGCTGACCCTGGCTTATATCCCGATTGGCTCTGGAAATGATTTTGCCAGGTCTATGAAGCTGACAAAAGATCCGACGAAAGCCCTCTTACATATCTTAAATCCCACAGACTACGCGTACATTAATGTGGGGCTTTTGAAAACACCACAAATAGAGAGACGCTACGCCGTCAGTTCCGGAATCGGTTTTGATGCAGATGTGTGCTACCACAATAATCTGTCTTCGAAACTGAAGCATTTCCTGAATAAATGTAAACTTGGAAAGCTTTCCTATACTGCCATTGCGCTCCATTTGCTTTTGACTTCCAATCCAAAATCCATGCGGATTACACTGGATGATCAAAAGCCGATTACATTTCCAAAAGTGTATTTTATTGCAGCTATGAACCAGAGATACGAGGGCGGCGGCTTTGAATTCTGTCCGAAAGCGGATCCCAAAGACGATCTGCTGGATATTATTGTCGTGTCTGGCTTAAGCAAATTCAAGATTCTCTGCCTGCTGCCGACCGCATATAAGGGAAAGCACACAAAATTTAAAGGAATCTATACCTACCAGTGCAAAAGTGCTAAAATTGAAAGCGTGCAGGTTCTGCCTGTACACACGGATGGTGAGGCTGATCTTCGCTCCGACACCGCTACATTTGCATTGGAGCCGGACCGGATCCGATTCATCCGCTCTTAATGATATGAAACAATAAAGGAGGCATTTTTTCATGCATGTTGTCATCATACTGTTGATTCTTTTCATATTATTATATTGTTTTGCGATTTTCCCGGAAATGTCCAGACAAAAGCGCATGAAAGCATTTCATGGAATTATGTTCGCCCACAGAGGGCTTCACAGTAAGACTCACGGAATTCCGGAAAATTCCATGTCAGCTTTTCGCGCCGCAATTCAAAAAAATTACGGAATTGAGCTGGATCTTCATCTGACACGCGACGGTGAGCTGGTCGTCTTCCACGACGATGACCTGAAACGTGTCTGCGGACGGCCGGAACGTCCGGAGGATCTGACTGCTGCGGAGCTGACAAAATGTACGCTTCTTGGTACGAAAGAACATATCCCGCTGTTTCGCGATGTGCTTGCACTCGTAAATGACCAGGTTCCACTCCTTGTAGAGTTAAAAATTCCGGAACGAAACATGCAGATTTGCCAAAAAGCATACGAAATGCTACGCTCTTACCACGGTGCATTTCTTCTTGAATCCTTTAATTCCGAAGGTCTGTACTGGTTCCGGAAAAATGCTCCGGAAGTCCTAAGAGGACAATTATCTTCCAGACTGACAAAGGAGAAATCCGATGTATCCTGGTTTTTACGGTTCTTTGTGGAAAATCTGTGGTGTAATTTTCTTGGGCGCCCGGACTTTATTGCTTATAAATTGACTGACCTGCCCAAACTCACGGTGACATTGCTGCGCATTTTCTCCGGAACAACCATCGCAGTGTGGACACTTCGCACAAAAGACGCTATCCACGAGGGGAAACAGGAATACGATATTCAGATTTTTGAAAACCCGGTAAAATTTATTAACAAATAGTGAACTTTCTTGTTGCACAGATGATTTCATGTTATAATCCGTTTGAAACAAAAGAACGTAACCTGATTAAGATTTATCCGTTTGAAACAAAAGAACGTAACCTGATTAAGATTTATTCGTTTGAAAAGGGGATTCATATGAAAGCGATATCCAAAATGAAATCGTTGATTCTGAAGTACCGGCATGCATGGGTTCTGTTATATGGTCTGATTTATATGCCATGGTTCTGCTACCTGGAAAAGCGTCAGACAATCCACTATCTCATCCACTCACCACTGGATGAGTATATCCCATTTGTCGAGTACTTTATTATTCCATACTTATTATGGTTCGTATTTCTCGCCGTAACCGGTGCATACTTTTTCTTTACGAACCGCAGAGACTTTTACCGGCTGGCAGCATTTCTGTGCAGCGGTATGACCATTTTCCTCATTGTCTGTACCATTTTCCCAAATGGGCTGAACCTGCGTCCGGTCACATTTCCACGGGAAAATATCTTCACGGATTTGGTGCGAATGATATATTCGGTGGATACCCCGACCAATGTGCTGCCGAGTATTCACGTTTATAACTCCATCGGAGCTATGGCAGCAATTGCCCACAGCACATCCCTGAAAAAGCACCGCGGAGTTCAGATTGGCTCCTATGTACTTGGAATTTTGATTATTTTCTCTACAGTATTTTTGAAGCAGCATTCCATCACAGATGTGATTGCCGCCCTCGCAATGGCATGTATGATTTATCCATTTGTATATGCAACGCAGGAAAAGAAAGAAACAAAACTTTCACAGCAATTGATTTAATATTTGGTTAAAACTGGAGATGTCTCCTGTTTGATATACACACGAAAGAAGGGGTAGAATAAATATGAGAGCAGAATTTACAGATGATCTGATTACCGGAAACGAATTAATCGATTCACAGCACGAAGAATTAATCGGTCGAATCAACAAACTCCTCGACAGTTGTGAAGCAGGCGAAGGAAAAATAAGTGCAATAAAGATGTTAGACTACCTTGCCAAGTACACAGACATACACTTTGGTGATGAAGAAGCGCTTCAGAAAGAAGTCTGTTATCCGGATTACGACAAACACCATGCAAAACACGAAGAATTCAAACAGACGATTCAAGAGTTGAATGAGATGCTCCAGGAAGAAGAAGGTCCTTCCGATGCATTCGTTCAGAAGGTAGAAGAACATGTAGTAAAGTGGTTCTACCGCCACATCAGCAGTTTTGACCGTTCCGTTGCAGAATATATTAATATGCGCGAAAACGGTGGAAGATTATAATCAGGATTTATACATGGATCTTAAATATATGTAACCTCAAATCGTATTCCTTGAAAAAGGAATACGATTTTTTTGTACAATTAAGACAATTTTAATTGGGACAGGTTAAATTTTAATTGGGGACGGGGTTTTTTTGAAAAAACCCCGTCCCCAATTAAAATTATATCAATTTCATATACTTTTCGAACGCTGACGGGATAGGATACTCTTTTTGAATTTCTTCTGGGTGAATGAAAAGATATTTCTTGTTGTTTGTTTTTTCCAATTCGTCTACGCGTATATCATATCCGATCATCTGCCATTCGATGTGGCTGAAAATGTGTTTTGCTGCGGGCAATTTTTTTATGTGAATCGGCATGAGTCCAATCTCTTTGCAATACTGTGTTATCTCTTTTTTGTTCAAGTGTTCTTCTATGTTCGGGAGTTCGTAAAGTCCTGCCAGAAGCCCTTTTGCTGGTCGTTTGCAAATAGCAATCTTATCTTCATCTCGCAAGATGAACACTGTCTTTTTTTCGATTCGTCTTGCTTTTGCTTTTTCTTTTACTGGAAGTTCCTGGATTTTTCCTTGTATTCTTGCCTGGCAAAATGGTGCTGCCGGACATTCTTCGCATTTGGGTTCCCCATTTGGAACACACACAATTGCGCCGAGTTCAATGAGTCCCTGGTTAAAATCTCCTGCGCAATCTTTTGGAATAATTTTTTTAAGTTTTTCTTCGATTTGTTTTCTTGTGCTTTGCTTCATGATGTCGCTGTCGTCTGCAGTGATTCTTGTTATAACGCGCAGAACGTTGCCGTCTACCGCTGGATACGGAAGTCCGAAGGAAAATGAACTGATTGCTCCGGCAGTGTAATTGCCAATGCCGGTGAGTGACTGAATTTCTTCATATGTCTTTGGAAATGTCCCATTGTAATCTACCATGATCTGTCTGGCTGCTTTTTGCATATTCCGGACACGATTGTAATATCCAAGGCCTTCCCATAATTTTAAGAGCTTGTCTTCTTCAACATTTGCCAGAGCATTTACATTCGGAAGTGCTTCCATGAACCTTGCATAATAGCGCTTTACTGCTTCTACTCGTGTCTGCTGAAGCATTATTTCTGAAACCCAGATTCGATATGGGTCCGTGGTGTGACGCCATGGAAGATCTCTTCGTGCTTTTTGATACCATGGTACCAGCACCTGGCTCAGTTCATACAATTCCGGGTTTTCTAATATTACCGGGACTGGATCTTGTATCCGGATTTCATCTTCTCTGACCGAACAATCGTAAGCAACTACATGTACTCCGGCTTCTGCTGCCTCTTTAAGTGCTTCTTTAAATTCCGGATGTGTGTCCATGTTCGGCGTAAAATAACGCACGCCAGACATTTGTATTACAAAAAACACATAGCATTCGTAACCTTCTTTTAATGCTTCTTTTAGTTCATGGACATGCTTTACCGCGCGCTCGCTTGGGGCATCCGGAAATCGCACAACACCATTTTCTTCTAATGTTACACCTTTGACTTCAATCAAAATTTTTCGATCCTGGGCTTCTACATAGAGATCGATCCTTGATTTTCCATATGTGTACTCCGGCTGAATTTTTGTGATACCATGGATTCGATCACTCTGGTTGTGCAGATTGTGATTCCATTTTTCCTGTTCCAGCCATTCTTTTACGATTTTATTGGGAATCTGGGAGTCCATATTAATCAGCCTATCCCCTTTTCTTACAGCAATCAAATCCCAGCGCGTCTTACGTTTTTTCCCAATATTCGTAGATTTTGAACTAACCGCCACCTGCATTTCGCCTTGTAAAAATTCATTATCTGACAACCAGTCTTCGGCTTCCTGCTGGCTGTCCTGGACATAGACTTCTGCCCCTGGTACCAGCAGTTCCGCACATCGTCCGGTATTCTTTACATGAACTGTCTCTTCTGCGCCTTCAATCTCTATTTTTGCAATAAATCGGTTCGGACGGCTGATAAAATGTCCTACTCGGATATTCTGATATTTCATATATTTCCCTTTCCCAATTATTTCCTGGAAGTAGCACTTTCCAATTACTTCCTGGAAGTAGCACTTTCCAATTACTTCCTGAAAGTAGCATTTCCCAATTATTATCCTGGAAGTAGCATTTCCCAATTATTTCCTGGAAGTAGCACTTTTCCAAAAGAAAGCCTGAGTATATTAACTCAGACTTCCTTCATTCGTACGATTTTCTTTCTCTTCCTGCTCCAGGACACACGTCTGGATTGCCTCGTTGAGTGACAACATCTTGTCATCTAACGAAGATACCATCTCCGCACATTCCCGCAACTCCCGGCTGATGTAATCCGGTGCATTTCCCTCAAATTTATAATATATCTTATGTTCCAGACTTGCCCAGAAATCCATGGCAATGGTCCGAATCTGTATCTCAACTTTTGTATCAACAACACTGTCAGACAAGAAAATCGGCACAGACACCAGCATATGATAACTCTTATATCCACTTTCTTTCGGGTTCTTGATATAATCTTTGATGGACAGAACCTTCAAGTCGCTCTGATTACCAATCATCTCTGCAAGACGATAAATGTCTGATGTAAAGGAACAAATGAGCCGCACACCTGCAATATCGTTGATATACTTTACCATATTCTCTATGGAAGTCTCATATCCGTAACGTTTCAGTTTCTTTACGATACTCTCTGCTGTCTTTACTCTTGTCTTAATATGTTCAATCGGATTATACTGATGAACATGTTGAAATTCATCATTCAATATCTCCAGTTTTGTTCCGACTTCTTTTAATGCCGACTGGTATAAGAACATAACCGTTTTCCAACTATCGACATCTTCATAATTCTTTATTACACGCTCCATATCTCACTTCTCCTCTCCATATTGAAGAGAAAAATTCGTACTTGTTTATTATAACACACTCCACTTCACTTGTGGGTCTGTTCACGAAAACTTAATAAATGATATTCGGGGCTGAAGACTCCACTCTATAATATCCACTGATTTTTCTTAATATTCAATTCCTTCTCTTGCTGTAATTCCCTGATCATATGGATGTTTGACTTTTCGGATCTCGGTTACATAATCAGCAAGCTCCAGCACTTTATCTGAGACAGCATGACCGGTCAGCACTATTTCCAGACCACGTGGTTTGTGCTCCAGAAACTCTACCAGCTTTTCTTCACTTAATACGCCCAGCTGCACTGCACATAATATTTCGTCCAGTACCAGTACATCAAATGGACCGCAAAATTTTATAATCTCATCCAGTGCTTTATTGTTATAATGCTTTAATCTTGCTTTTTCGTCTGCATTCATCTTGCTAACGAACTTCACACGATCTTTTCCCGGCAGACAGGTCACATTCGGGATCTGCTCCAAAATAACACGTTCACTGGAAGAGTTGTCTTTTAAAAACTGGAACATCAGAACATCCAGACCACTTCCTGCCGCACGCAGCACTAATCCCATAGCTGCTGTCGTTTTCCCTTTTCCGTCTCCGTAATATACATGTATCCTTCCAGTTCCTATCATCTACAATTCTCCATTTCTTATTTCAAATTTGCCATAAATAATTCGTAAAAATCATCTTCTCCGGCAAGCATTGGTGAATTTTCTCCCCCACCATTCGTACTTCTTTTCATAGCTGCATGGAATTCCTCTCCTGCGCAAATAATATCCATTTCATAAATTTCATATCCCAGCTCCTGACAGACTCTGCAAAATGCACTAAGCGGTTCTTTTTCCTTCTTTGTGTTCTTAAGCCGTTCCTTAAGTTCTGGTTCTTTTAACGCCCGGTTCTGTAATTCATCTAACACATCTATTACATTTGCCATATTATTTCACATCCACTTTCTTACAAATGTCCTGGAGGCAGCATTTATCGCAATAAGGTTTTGTTCTGGCTGTACATACTTCTCTTCCATGGTTAACCAGTCTGTGGCAGAAGCTGTTTCCTTCTTCTGGTGGTATAATCTTCCACAATGCCATCTCTACTTTTTTCGGATCTTTCATCTTGTCTACAAGTCCGATTCGATTACATAATCTGATGCAATGCGTATCTGTAACAATTGCCGGCTTGCCGAACACATCCCCCATGATCAGATTCGCGCTCTTTCTTCCCACTCCCGGGAGCTTTAATAATTTGTCAAAATCATCTGGGACTTTTCCATTATATTCATCCCGAAGTATCTTCATGCATGCGCTGATGTCTCTTGCTTTACTTTTTCCAAGTCCACACGGTCTTACGATCTCTTCTATCTCCTCCACCGGCGCATCTGCAAGTGCATTTACATCTGGAAATTTTGCATAGAGATCTTCTACGACTACATTGACCCTCGCATCTGTACACTGGGCTGCCAGACGTACACTGACAAGAAGCTTCCAGGCTTCATCATAATCTAATGTACAATCCGCATCCGGATATTCTTCTTTCAGGCGACGGATTACTTCCAGAGCTAGTTCTTTTTTTCGCATGCTAATCTCTCCTTCTATCAGTCTGACAATAGAACAACTTTTGTTCAAAAATGCCTCGGATTTTTTTGCTCGCCATCTGCAAAGGCGAGAGCCATCTCATATCTGATATAATAACACACTTTCCGACATGACAAAAGCAGATAACACTAAGTTACCTGCTTTTTGTTGCCAAGCATACGACAAAAAGGTCCGGTGGACCTTTTTTAGTCTGCAAATGCTACTCTTTTATGTTCGTAGTATCCTTAAATCATCTCAAGGAATGCTGCGATTCGTGTATCAAGCTGTCCTACATCTGCCTGTGAATAATCTGTCTCGATATGAATATAAGGAAGTCCTTTTTCTTTTACACGCTTCTCGATGCTCTTTGCCTCAATGTTATATGTATGACAGGCCTGAAGGGTCATCTCAACAACTCCTTCTACCTGATACTCGTCAAGCAATCTTTCCAACAATTCATAACGATTCGTGTCTGGAGTCATGACAGAACAGCCAATTGCCAGATAACGTTCTGCTATTGCCTGATAAATGTCTTCTGCATCTTCATCGATCAGGCGATCCACTGACTTCGCACCTCCACAGTTCTCATATACAACGACATTTCCACCATTTTCTTCAATTGCTTTTACAACCTTCATCGGAGCACCGCTGCTTGGGCAACCTGTCAGGAGAATTCTCTTTCGTCTCTCTGGCTTTTCTCCTTCTTCGTATTCTTTCATGATTTTTTCTGTCAGTGCATCAATTTCTGCCGGCATTGCTTCTTTATCAAATTTGAACTGGCTTCCATAAAGAACATTAAAAAGCTTGGAACCTTCCATTGGCGCCGGATCATTTTTCATTGTCTCATAAAACCTGCGAAGTGCCAGCCGTCCCTGGTTAGCAACATGAACTGCATGGCGAACCTGTTCTTCTGTGATTGTTGTGTTAAATGTCTCTTCAAGATATTCTTTGAATCGTATAATCTCCTTTTTCCAAAGTTCTAATGCTGCTTCATTCTGAGTATTTGGAAGTTCCATAATGTACACATTTTTAAACTCTTTCATTAACTCGTACATTTTTTTCTTTCCATCGCAAGTTGTTTCCCCGACAACCACATCTGAAAAATAGAAAAATGGACATTTGTCAGTTACAGCAAAACCATAACTTGCTTTTACCATCGGGCAAAGGTTCTTTGGAAGATCTTTTTCTGCAATCGGGATTGTCTCATCAGATGTGGAACAAAGTCCGACTGTTACAGCTCCCATAGCCATGGCAATTTCCTGTGGAAAATATGTACAATACGCGCCAATTACTGGAATCCCCTTATCTTTTACCTCTTTCATGACCAAAAATGATTTCTGCCTCTGCTCTGCAAATTCTTCGAAAATCTCAGGCAATTCTTTTACTAACTCCATGTTGCTTCCTCCTTAAGTTTTCATTTCCCCACCATATAATTATGCATGGAAAATTATATCGTATCTCAATATGATTTTTATTGTAGTCTTTTTATTAATATCGGACAAATTGGTATTTATAATATATTCATTGAGATATTTTGTTTACCTATAGTTTCAAGAAATCTTACCAGGTGCAAGAACCTTTACCAGCTGTAAAAGTCCTTACGCATTGAATACGTATTTATCCAGTCTGTCAAATGCTTCTCTCACTCTGGAATTCGGCAGAGCGAGGTTCATGCGGATATACCATTCTCCATGAAATGCTTTTCCGCTCTGCCAAAACACTCCTGCCTCGTAGCCCATTTTCAACAGTTCCTCTGCAGTTTTTCCATGAGCCTTGCACCACTCTTCACAGTCAATGAAAAGCATGTATGTTCCCTGTGGTCTAGATACATGCACACCTTCGAAATGCTCGTCAATATAATCGCAGGCATATGCCACATTTTCTCCGATGACCTGTCTGAGTTCGTCCACCCACTCGCAGCCTTCCGGTTTATATGCACCTATCAGCGCATACATAGACAGCACATTCATCGAATTATAGTGACACAGAGAGGATTCTTTTATAATGCGCTCCCTGAGTGTCCGATTATAAATGATATGATAACTGCCAATCAGTCCTGCCAGATTAAATGTCTTGGATGGCGCATAGAGTGCTACTGTACGGTTCTTTGCATCTTCTGAAACAGACTGCGTCGGAATATGCTGATGTCCGTCCAGAATAATGTCAGACCAAATTTCATCAGAAATAACTGTCACATCGTATTTTGCATAAAGTTCCATTGCTTTTTCAATCTCCCAGCGCTCCCAGACACGTCCGGTTGGATTATGTGGAGAGCAGAAAATTGCAGCGTGAATTTTATTTTTTACTATTTTCTCCTCCATATCTTCAAAATCCATACGCCAGATTCCCTCTTCATCTTTTTTCAGATTACTGTGCACAATATGATATCCGTTGTTGTTGAGCGTTCCTGTAAATCCAATATATGTCGGTGCATGAACAAGTACATGATCTCCCTGAGAGCAAAGCACATGAAGCGCACTTGCAACACCTCCAAGAACTCCATTTTCATAACCGATATGCTCTTTTTCAAGACCTGTTACATGATTTCTCATCTCATGCCATCTGATGATGCTGTCAAAATATTCATCTCTTGTCTTAAAATATCCGTAAGTGGGATGTTTTGCCCTCTCGATAATTGCCTCAGTGATCGTTGGTAAAGCCGGGAAGTTCATATCCGCAATCCACATTGGAATCATGTCAAGACCGTCTCTTACCTGAATCGGATTCTTCGGACCAAGCAGATTTGGTAATACATCTACCGCAATCGCATCCTTTCCTTTTCTGTCAATAATACTCGTAAAATCGTATTTCATTTTATTCCTCTCCTGTCTCATACTTGTTTTAATATTGAAAAAAGCATTTATGGAAAAATTATAACATCTATCTTATTCATCGTATAGATGACATGCCACCCAGTGGTCTTTGGAAATCTCTTTTAATTCCGGGCATGTCTCATGGCAAATGTCCATACATTTGCTGCAACGTCCACAAAAACGGCATCCTTTTGGCGGGTTGACTGGACTTGGCACATCTCCTTGAAGAAAAATTCTCTTTTTTGTTTTTGCCACATCCGGATCTGCAATCGGCACTGCGGATAACAATGCTTCGGTATATGGATGATATGGATTCTTATAAAGATCTGCTGCCGAAGACATTTCTACCATATTTCCAAGGTACATCACTCCAATTTTGTCAGAAATGTGTTTTACCATAGACAAGTCATGTGCTATGAACAACATTGTCAGATTCCGTTCTTCTTTCAGCCGTTCCAAAAGATTTACAATCTGTGCTTGAATGGATACATCCAATGCTGAAATGGGTTCGTCGCAAAATAAGAATTCCGGTTCTACAGACAATGCTCTTGCTATTCCAATCCGCTGTCTCTGACCTCCAGAGAATTCATGCACATTACGGTTGGCATGTTCTGCACTAAGTCCTACCATTTCCAAAAGTTCCATAACTTTCTTTTCTTCTTCCGACTGATTAGATACCAGCTTATGTATCCGCATTCCTTCTGCAATAATATCGTATACTTTCTGATGCGGATCCAGTGACGCATATGGATCTTGAAAAATCATCTGAACTTTACTTGTAAGTTCAAAGCGCTCTTTGTTACTCATTTTATGAATATTTTTGCCTTGATACAAGACTTCGCCGGACTGTGGCTCATACATTCCAATACAGGTCTTGCCACATGTTGTTTTCCCACAACCCGATTCTCCAACAATTCCTAATGTTTCTCCTCTTTGAATCTGAAATGAGACATGATCCACAGCCTTTAACACTCCCTTATGCTTCACAGGGAAATATTTGCACAGGTTCCGTACTTCCAGCTCTATTTCTTTTGCAGAATCACTACTCATCTGTCTTTCCTCCTATTTCATACGGCAGTCCTGACCTGTCTGCCTTTTCGTTCATCAGCCAGCAGCTGATTTCATGCTCTTTTTCCAGCTGCGTTTTCGGCGGCTCGTATTCTTCACATATCTTCATTGCATACGGACATCTTGCGCAAAATCCACAGCCTTTCGGCGGATTGGTCATATCCGGTATGCTTCCTTCAATTGCAATCAGTTTACTGTCTTCTTCATAATCAATTCTTGGAACAGAATTCAGAAGTGCCCATGTATATGGATGCTGCGGGTGATAGAACAGTTCTCTGCAAGGAGCTTTTTCTACAATCTTTCCCGCGTACATTACAATAATTTCATCTGCAATATCTGCCACCACACCCATGTCATGAGTAATCATGAGAATTGACATCTTTGTTTCTTCCTGCAGTTCCTTCATCAACTCCAGAATCTGTGCCTGAATCGTAACATCCAAAGCGGTTGTCGGTTCATCTGCAATCAAAAGTTCTGGTTTTGTAATCATTGCCATAGCAATCATCACTCTCTGCCGCATTCCTCCAGACAGTTCATGTGGATATTTATTCATGCATGTCTCTGGATCAGGAATTCCTACCTTTGCCAGCATCTTGACCGCTTTCGTCCACATTTCCTGTTTATTTTCCTTTTGATGATTTTTTAAGTTCTCTATAATCTGTTTGCCAATTGATTTTGTCGGATTCAGAGAAACCAGGGCATCCTGAAAAATCATAGAACAGTCTTTCCCTCGGAAATCATTCCATTCTTTTTTACTATTATTCAGTATATCTTTTCCCCTAAATAATACCACACTTCCATTTTTTACCTTTCCCGGCTTATCAATCAGACCTAATAACGTCTTGGCTGTTACAGATTTTCCACAGCCCGATTCTCCAACCAGCGCAACTGTCTTTCCTTCACAAATGTTAAACGAAATTCCTCTTACCGCCTGCACTTCTCCAGCATATGTATAATATGATACTGATAAATCTTTTACTTCTACTAATGATTTCATTCCTGTCTCCTACTTCACAATCTTAGGTTCCAATGCTGTTCTAAGCACATCTCCTAACAGGTTAAAACTCAACACTGTAAATAATATCAGAACTCCTGGATAAATTGCCAGCATTGGGGTATCCATAATATGAGACTGTGCTCCCTGTAACATGCTTCCCCAGGACGCCTGCGGAATCTGCACTCCCAGTCCTAAAAAGCTCAAAGAGGATTCCGTTAAGATTGCATTTGCAACGCCAAGACTTGCAGCAACTGTAACAGGTCCCATAATATTCGGAACAATATGTTTCACTGCAATCAGAATATTTCCAGCCCCCAGATTCTTTGAAGCAACTACAAAATCTCTTTCTTTTAAGGACATTGTCTCCGCTCTTGTAATTCTGGCAACCGATGCCCATGAAAACAGACTCAGGACTAATATCAGTGTCACAAGCCCCGGACTTAACATAGTATTTAATACAATCATTAAAAGCATACTTGGGAGCGCAAGAAATATATCTGTAAAACGCATCATCAGAATATCTAGTTTTCCACCTACATATCCAGAAATGACACCAATTGCTGTTCCAAGTATCACAGTTACGATCATTGCTGAGAAACCAACTGTAAGTGACACTCTTCCTCCGTATAATGCCCTTGTAAAGTAATCTCTGCCATAGTCATCTGTTCCAAACCAGTGTGCAGATGACGGTCCTTCTAATTTGTGCGTAACATCAATTACATTCGGATCATACGGGCTTAATGGTGCCAGAAATGATGCAATGATAATCACACATAAAATCACCAGGCAGATAACTGCAATCTTATTGCTTAACAGTTCTTTTTTAATATCTCTCCATACACTGTGGCGAGCTACACTCACTTCTTCTTTATACTTTTTATTTGTCCTGACAAATAAATCATCGGTATATTCCAGTTTATTTTCCATTTGCATCATCTATCCCCCGTTTGATTCTCGGATCTACTACAGCATAAAGAACATCTGCCACAAAATTTCCTATTACAAGAATGCAGCCGGACATCATGACATATGCCATGATCATCGGATAATCTCTGGAACCAATTGCACTCATTGCCAAGGTTCCAATTCCAGGCCAGCCAAATATAGTTTCTATAATAAATGATCCACATACCAAAGATGCCATATTCATTCCCAATAAAGTAATAATCGGCAACAATGTATTTTTCATCACATGATTGAATAAAATCTTCATATCCGGTGTTCCTTTTGCTCTTGCTGTCACAACATATTCTTCATTCAACTGACCAACTGTGTTTGCCCGCACGTAGCGGATGAAAACTGCCAGATTACCAAGACTTAACGTAATACACGGCATTATCATGTGCTTTACAGTATCCCCCAGAGATGTCATTCCCGCAGAATGCATACCTGAAGATGGCAGTATGTGAAGCTTTGCTGTAAAGAAAATGATCAATAGCATTCCAAGCCAGAACGATGGTACTGACATTCCTATATAGGAAATGCTGCTGATAAAATTATCAATCCATGTATTTTTCTTCGCCCCTGCCACCAGTCCAAGCGGAATAGCCAAAATCAATGACAACAACAATGCCGCTCCCATCAGTTGTATTGTTGCCGGAAGTCGGTTCATGATCTGTGGTGCTACTGAATTTTTATTTGCAAGAGATACACCAAAATCACCCTGAACTGCACGTTTCGCCCACTCTGTATACTGTTCCATCATACTTCTGTCTAATCCAAGATCTTTTCTCACCTGTTCTTTTTGTTCATCTGTCATATCCTGAGTAATGTACATGGAAGAAACATCTCCTGGTGCAAAATAAATGATCCCAAAAGAAAAAAAGGAAATCAATACTAATACAATCAGTAATTGAGCTATCTTTTTTGCACAATATTTTAACATTTCTAATCCTTTCTTTCACTTCATATGTTGATAAGGCAGATATTGTTCGAATATCTGCCTTATCTTCTTTACTCGAATTTGTAATTATTTCAACATTAATTATTTGACTGAAATTTCCAGATAATCATTAAATTCCGGAATAATCTTACATGTATCCAGCCCTGTTACATTTTTCTTAGATACCATAATATAATTGGTATATGTTAATGGATACTGATAGTACTCATCTAATGTCTTTTGCTGAAGATCTTTTGCTAATGTCTTTGCTTCATCCTGATCTACTGTTGCATTGATCTGCTGTGCCAGTGTTTTAATTTCGTCACTGTATCCAAATGAACTGTTGAAATAAGAAAGGGACTGTCCAAGATCTGTTCCTCTTTCAGAATCCCAACCATTGGAAGCTAAATCCCAGCTTGTATCTTTCTCACCGCTTCCATACCACATATAGAAGAAGCTCTTAAAGAATGTCGTTGAATCTGCTCCCTGTACATTTACCTTTACACCAATCTTCTCTAACTGCTGCTGAACAACCGTTGCAACTGCCTCCATGTTAGCACGGTCTGAATTAAACTTATAGTTGATTGTCTTTCCTGTAAGTCCGGAAGACTCTGCAAGTTTCTTCGCTGTCTCAATATCCTGGCTGTAACCTTTACAGTCTTTATCATAGAAGCTCTGATCCGGTGTCATCAGACTATTAGCTGGCTGTGCAAGCTCATCTGTACCATATGCTGCATCAATAATCTCCTGAGCATCTAATGCTAAGAAAATTGCTTTTCTCTCATCATCTGTTAAATTTGATGCAGGATTGATCTGCAGATAGTTTAAGCGTGCCTCAGATAACTCATATAATGTATACTCATCAGATGCTTTTTTATATTTTTCAAGCTGATCTGCTGTTGTTACACGCATATAAGAAATCTCATCATTTTCAAGTGCGATATCACTGGTGCTTCCGGAACCAATTGTCTTCATAATAATTTTCTTAACAGACGGTGTTCCTCTGTAATAATCATCTCTTGCTGTAAATACAATATTATCATCGTTGATCTCTGATACTACATATGCTCCTGAACTTGCAAATCCAGGCTGTTTAAAATAATCACTATCATTTACTTTTGTAGCATCTCCGTCAAATGCATGTGATGGAAGTACGCACATCTGATCCAGCGTTCTTACATATGTTGCATATGGCATTGGTAACTGAATTTTTAAAGTCTTATCATCTACTTTTTCAAAATTGATCGGCTGTCCTGCAATAGTGTTTGCAGATGAATTTCCATTCGAACTTACACCTGCATAATCGATTGTAAATAAGATGTCATCTACGGTAATCGGCTCTCCGTCACTCCAGTTTGCATCTTCATTTAAATGAAGTGTATATTCTTTTCCATCATCTGAAACTTCCAGACTGTCTGCCAGATAATATTCAATACCATCGGCTGTTTCAGCCAGTAATCGGTCTGATACAGGTCTTGTTTTAGTAACCTGATCATCACTCTTTGTACTTGGCTGTAATGATGCCGGCATAGATGTGATTGGCTGAATAAACACGCTTTCTTTATCATTCGTACTTTCAGTTTTCGTATCACTACTCGTACCACTTGCTTCTTTTCCAGAATTTCCACATCCTGTAGCAAGAGCCGCTACCATAGCAAGGCTCAAAAATACTGCTACTACTCTTCTTTTCATTTTTTACTCTTCCTCCTGTTTGTTCTGAATTACATTTCATAACGGATATATGAAATATTTATTTCTGAAAAAGTAACACTTTCTAATTATCGTCGCAAATAGATATTTTTTTATGCATTTTTTTATTTATTTCTTTTGCCTATAAGTAACTGCCAATTTTCAGGCTTTTTCCATTTTTTATACATATATTGTTTTTTTCTATATGTTATTTTCAACTTCTTTTTGCAATACATATAACACTTTTTACAATCTAAATCATGCATTTATTATCATAACATGGTATACTTATACCGTATCTGTTAACATGCATTTTCACAATGAGGTGTACTTATGATTACTCTGAACCGAAAAACTCCAAAAGAAAAATATAGCCTTGATTTGAATATACGTTATGTAAAATGTATGCATCACAGTGGATATTTAAATGATGATTTTCACATGAATAAACATGATTTTTATGAAATAAATTTCTGTAAAAGCAGTGATATATTATTTACCCTTGGAAAAGATACGCTCTATCTTACAAATGGTGATATTCTTATTATTCCGCCAAATACAAATCACCATTTTACATCCAGTGAAATGGTTTCGAATTATTTTGATATATATACATTATGGATCAGTAATGATTATTTTGAAATATTAATGAATAAATTTGATGAAATTAATCATATTAATTTCTCATTTCAGTTTCCGAGCATTCTTCATACTGCAGATAGCGCACTCGAATTTGGAATAGATTTTCCTTCATTATATAAAATTTCAGACACATATGGCTCTTTATCTGAAGCATATTTATGCGGTGCAGTACTCTGCCTGTTAGTCAAAATTGCCAGCTTCGCCACCTCCTGCACAAAGGCAATCACAGAACTACAACCTGAATTGATTAATGAAATCATTGCCTATATTGATGAGCATTTTACTGATAATATCAGCCTAGAAGATTTGTCTATAAAATACCATATCAGCAAAAGTTGCTTGAACAGTTTATTCCAAAAAAAGTTACGTATTAGTTGCTATCAATATATCCGGAAAAAACGACTAGCCGAATCTGTACGACTTATCCGAGCAGGTGTTCCGTTCAAACAAGTTGCTTCACAAGTTGGATTTAATGATTATTCTTCATTTTATCGAGCATTTAAAAATACCTATAAAATTTCACCGGCAGAATGTCTTGCTCAAAAAAGTGAAGATATTTCTATTGAAACACTAGATTGAATTGGGATTTCTTAACCTACTTTCCTGTTTTCTTAAGGTTTTCATAAGAAATTTCAGATTTGTTTTATTGTTTTAACATATTTTAGACATAATTCTTGGCTATAATAAAGTCAGATAGTTGAGAGAGACATAAATCAACTATCTCCCCCTCATAAAGTGCGAAAGCACTTACTCTCATTCCTTTAGATAACTATAACAACAACAAAAACCCGTTGGTCGAAAGACTAACGGGTTTTTGCTATGTTTTCTGCAAGTTTTGCATTTTCTACAATAGATGCTAGTTGAATATAAGAAGATTTTCCGTCTGTCAGTTTGTCTATTGCTCCATTGGCAGCCGGATGAAAATACTCACCTCTTTTCACTGCCTCAAATGCTTCTTTTACAGCCTGTTCCAGAATCTGATTATCCTGAATTCTATCTTCCATCGGTATTGGATTTAAAAGTAATGTTTTGCCTGTCCGCTCCATTGGTACTGTATCAAATGTTCCGTCCAATTTCTCATGTGCACTGTAAAATACATATCCTGTACAGTAATCTGTATGATATCCGAAAATTTTTACATCTCTTTCTCGAAGCCATGTAAATGTCTGTGGAATATTTATCATATCCTTTGGAGATGTTGCAACAAGATTTACCGGAATCTCTGCCAAGGCAGGCAAATCTGTGCAAATTTTTTCTCCCGGAATATTTCCGATTCCTCCAATTCCACATGTCACAGCTGTCGGAATTTCTAATCTCCGGCATACTTCCATTGTTCCTGACGCAGTTAATGCTCCCGGAACCTTTTTCTCCAGCATCTCATCTATATTTTTGTAATTTACTCTGAGCTTAATCTTTCTTTTTCGAAATTCTATGAATTGTTCCACAGAACCAGTTTGGATTTTTCCCTTATCTATCCAAGCAAATGTCGCATCTACTCCCTGCCATGTCTGCATCATCTCTTCATCTGTAACAGAACGAAGTCCATGTGTAAGTAAACAACTTTCCACCAGATATTTTTCATTCATAATTCTCCCACCAATCATTTTTACGATATATACATCGTTCTCATTTCTTCTAGTTTTTCTCTGTCCATACTAAAACGCGGTCCTGTCTGCATTGTTTTTAATGCTGCAACAACTGCCGCATCTTTCATACTTTCCTGCTTTGATTTCTGTTTACAGTAATAAGAATCCATAATTCCAGCAATATATACATCTCCGGCTCCGGTCGTATCGACACTGTCTACTTCACAGATACCACAATGGTATTCTTCTTCTGTAAACCAGTCTGCCCCAGCAGACCCCTGGGTGCAGATGAATCCATCTGGAAGATGGTGCTCTCCGATAAATGTCTTCACTGCCTGAACTGGATCATCTATTCCTGTTGTCGCACAGATTGTGGCTTTACCTGTAATAAATAAACTGGTATATTCCAACATTTCATCTATAACTTCTGATGTTACTCCTTGATCCATAGATGGTGGATTCCGAAGATTATACACAACCGGAATTCCTCTCCTGTAACATTCTCCAGCAATATAAACTGCTGCCCTTGGAGATGCAAGATCTGTATAAAATAAATCAATATCTTCAAACAACTGATCTGGTATTTCTTCTTTTTCAAGATTCATTACACAGTTTCCGGAATTTGCTAGAATAAAATGCTCTCCTGATTTATCCACAACAATATACGTATGTAAAGATTCCCCACCTGGTTCTGTCACCAGATATCTTGTATCAATTCCTTCTTCCTTCAGATTGTTTTTAATAATAACTCCAAATGAATCATCTGCTATTTTCCCTGACTGTAAAACTATATTTCCTAATTCTTTTACTGCAACAGCGACATTTGCACTGCTGCCTCCTGGAACAACTTTTTCAGAATATACATGTCCAAATCCATCTTTTCCTGGCATTTTGTCAATATAAAGCATTGTATCAACTGCAATCGTTCCAAGTGACAAAATTCTGTGAATCATAATTTTTCCTCCACTATCTTCTTTGCAAGATATCGAAACATTTCCGCCACCTCTGACTCTTTTGCTCCTTCCAAGACAGTCTGTGATTTCTTCTCGCACTGCTGAATCAGATTATCACGTGGGATATCACCTAATAGAGGTAATTCGTTTTCCTCCAGAAATCTGGCAACTTCCACTTCTTCGTCTTCAACATTCCGTCGGTTTAATATGACGCCTTTCACTGACGCATATCCACGAGCCTCAAAAGATTTTACCGCCTTTACAATATTCCCTGCTGCATATAGGGACATTTTCTCACCGGAGGTAACAATGATTACCTCATCTGCGTAATTATCTCTAATCGGTGCTGCAAATCCTCCACAAACAACATCACCCAGAACATCAAATAATACAATGTCCGGATTAATTTTTCAAATGCTTCCAGCTCTTCCAGTAATTCGAATGTTGTAATGATTCCTCGACCTGCGCATCCCATTCCCGGAATTGGGCCTCCTGCCTCTACACAATATACTCCTGCAAATCCGACTTTACAAATATCCTCCAATGCTGGATATATATTCCCACCTCGCAGAACATCCATGGCAGGTTCTATTCCCTGTTCTCCTACTATGTTCATTGTAGAATCTGCCTTCGGGTCACAGCCAATCTGAAGCACCCGATACCCAGTCTGTGCAAATGCTACCGCCAGATTTCCTGTCACTGTGGATTTCCCAATTCCACCCTTTCCATAAATTGCAATCTTCTTCATTTATCTTTCCTTCTTTTCAATTCATTTTCTACAACATTTATAAACCATAAAACACTAGCATAATCACAGTCTATTGGTCTGCTTTCTACATCAATCCAATGATTATTCTTTTTCTTTAAAAACCACTTTTCATTCATCCCCCATGCCACATCCACTTCTGGCGGATCTAGCATCATTTTCCTGCTGCCCGGATGTGATAATAGCAAAACTTTTGCATTTTTCTGATTTTCATACAGCCAGGTAATCTGTTCCGATTTCCCACTAAATTTCCCATCGGAATAAATCCAGTCAACACTAATTCCTAATTCTGCAATCTCCTTTGCCATGGAAAAAGCATCTTCATGGCTCGCATAGGCTTCTACTATTGCCATATGTACCGGATTGTTTTTGCGCTCTTTTTTGAATTGCTCCACTTCTTTTTTCGTGAATCTATAGATTTCTTCATCACAGATTTTAATTTTCAAAATATCTTCCAGCTGCCTGTACATATTATACACTTTTTCTACCGATAATGTTGGCTGACATTTTATATATGGAATTCCTTTTGTTTTCTGCAGTTTTTTTGCCGCTTTCTCACCAAGATTACTTCCAAGAATATTTAATGATGCATTTCCCATCTCATAAAACTCATTCAGTGTTTCGCACTCAGCCATATGCTTTACGTTCTCAACTCCAGCTTTTTTCAGTAATTGTGGAAGTTCACTATTCTGTGCCGGTGGATACAGACGACCTATAAGATTCACTGACAGGTTTTTCTTTTCACCTGTCCTCCACATGGAATAAACTTTATCCCAGCATCTGACCTGGCAATGTTCTTTTCTTCCTACTACCGGGTCCATCCAGATGACCAGGATTCTTCCAGGCATCTGTCCATATAACCGCTCTGCCACCATTTCAAAGTCCGATTCCATCAGACGATCAATACAGGAACCACATATAGTAAGCAGTTTTGGCTTATTTCTACAATCATTATAAATCTCCAAAATTGCCTGTTCAATGGTGTTGAGATGTGTACCAGTTACAACTTCTGCCTCATCCAATGCTAGTGCAAATACTCTGCCATCCCGCTGCCAGCTGTGAGTCGTCACATGACGCGCACACCCGAGTGGTGCTACAAATAGCACCACTGATTCTGGAATCATCAATGCAATATCTATAATTCCTCCACAGCCTTTTGAATTTCCCGGAACGCCAAGATGACTTTCTGTCAGATTTTTTTCCTCTTTAATTGACTGATAAACTTCCTCTATACTAAAAATTGATCTTGTACTCATATTTCTCGCTCCCGCTTCAAAATCTTTTTCACATATCACCTGTCATTTAATAATCTTCCACTCAATGCAATTTGCGGTACATTTATAAATTCCTTTTGATATCCCCCAAACTGTTCCAACAGCGGATCTCCGACAATATATTCATAACCGCCCTGCTCTTTGAGGTATTTTATATAGTCATCTTCGCCCTCCAGACGGCAGTCTCCTTCTTCCATCCATTCTAGATTCATCTCAAAGAAATTGCATACGGAAATTCGACCCGTATATCCATTTTTTCGGAATTGTTTTCTGTATTGATTCATAATCACCTGTTCTCCAACCAGTAAAATAGATCCTGTCTTATTAAATACTTCCATTCCCTTTATCTCTTTTAACTCCTCCTCTGCTATCATATATGGAACTCCATAATCCTCTTCCAGCTTCCTGACTGTTGGAAGTGCTGAGACAGATGCCACAATATTTATACTGGCACTACACATCTTCTGTAACTCTTCTATCCCAGCATTATCATTCCATGAAATGACTTTATCGTATTGTCTTTGCAGGTTGCTTTTTAAGTTTGTCCGCCTGTCCTCTGTCCAGCCGGACAAACACGTATCCCCAATAATATTCACACGATTTTCTTTTTTGCCGGTTTGGAAAATTTTTTTCCAATTCCAGAAAAACTGCCTTTTCTCCACTTCGCCAATGCATCCTCCCTGACCATGTAGTATTATCAGGCAGCGCATATGCTGTATGGCATTGCATACGCCACTGTAATCTGCTGAAAAAGTGGGAAGTCTTTTAAATAAATTTTTCATTTACATCACCTGCCATTTTCTTACACACTTGCACTCTTTTTAAAATTCTTTATATTTGTTACAAATAATACAATAATAACTGCTACATAAGGAAATGTTTGAATCAACTGTGTTGGATATCCTTTTTGTGTCAGTGTAAGCATTAATGCATCTGCGTATGCAAAAACTACCGCTATCAAACCACTGACCAGTGGATTTCCATCTCCAACAAGTACTGATGCATACGCCAGGAATCCTCTTCCTGCTGTCATATTTTCTGAAAATGTACTTAACCCACACAATGGACAGTAGGCTCCTGCAAAAGCAACCATTGTTCCCATAATAATCAGCGCAATCCACTTAGTCGCTCCAACATTTACACCAGCGGTCTGGGCTGCCACATCATTGATACCGATTCCTCTGACTCGCAGTCCGAACTTTGTCTTATACATAATAATTGTTCCGATGATAATAATTGCATATGCCATATACACAAGAATAATCTGGTTATTTGCAATATTCTTTATGTAAGGAATATTTCGAAGTACTGGAATATCCAGTGTTTTAAAACTAACAATTTCCGGGCTTACAAAGGATCCTCTGACTCCCCATACCAGTGTCAACATAAGCGTCGTGACTGCCCAGGCTCCGTTATTCATAGCAATACTGATAATCATCGGGTTTGCCTTTAAAATAAATACAAATAATCCAAATACAAGAGAAAGTACCCCTCCCGAAACAGCCGCCAGCAGCGCTCCTGCCATCGGACTCCCCGTCAGATAACTTCCATATGCTCCAAAAAATGCGCCAAATAACATAAAACATTCGAATGCAATGTTAAAAGTACCCGCTTTATGTGAAAAACTTCCTCCTACAGCTGCTATGATAATCGGAGTCGCAAGTCTTAATGTTGCAGACAGAGTAATCGTTCCAAATAATATTTTTATCATACTGTTTCCTCCATCTTTTTAATCTTCCGACGTTGTCTGTAAACACCAAAACGTTTCCACAATGCTTTAAAATCAACAGATATCAATAATACAAAAAACATCTGAATAATATTAACTGTAAGTCGGTTCAATGTTGTAAGGCGTTCCATATTCATTGCTCCTGCTTTTAAAGCACCCCAGACAAACGAAACAGCAATCACTCCAAGTGGGTTATTCCCTGCCACTCTGGCAATCATAATTCCATCCCATCCGATATTACTACTGAAATTTGTATTAAATCTTCCATAAGAACCAGATACTTCGATTCCACCACACAATCCGGAAATCAATCCGGAAATCAAAAATACTCCAAGGAATAACTTTGTTGTATTGACTCCTCCTGCTTTGCAGAACTCTATATTTTGACCTATCTGCTTCAGCTCATATCCAATTTTTGTATGTTTATAGATTAAAAAGATAATGATTACTATCACTAATCCAAACAACATTCCACAATTTAATTCTGTTCCCTCGATTAGCTTCGGAATTCTTGCTGTGTCCATAATCTGTGGTGACGCATTTGCCTGTGATGCCATGGAATCTGCTTTTCCACCAATAATTTTCCAGATTACAATATATGAAGTAATATAGGTTGCAATAAAGCAAAACATCAGCGAAGTAATAACTTCGTCTATTTTAAAATATAGTCTCATAATTGCAGGAATCAATGCCCATAGCATTCCGACAATCCCTGCTGCTGCGATACAAACAAACGCATGAATTCCGGCTGGCATCGGCACTGCATAACCTATCGTAGCCGCTGTGATTGCCCCCATGTATACTTGTCCCTGAATTCCACAGTTAAAGATTCCTGATTTAAATGCAAATGATACTGCAATTCCGGTAAAAAGGCATGGAGTCATCCATCTTAATGTACTGCCAAATTTGTAAAGGCTCCCAAAAGCTCCATCCCAGATGTAATAAACAGCAGTCATTGGCTGCTCCCCCAGACGATAGATCAGAAGTGCTCCCAACGCTAACGTAAGTAGCAATGCAATCACATACTGTAGGCAGATCATTCGCATATCTTTCCATTTTTCTTTCCATTTACTGCTCACTTATCTTTCCTCCTGCCATCAATAATCCTATTTCTTCTTCTGAAAGAGAAGTTGAATTCTTTGGAGCCTGCAATTTTTTATTGTATGCAATCAATATCCGGTCTGATAACTGCATAACTTCATTCAATTCATGACTGATAAGCAGAACCGCAGCTCCTTTCCTCGAAATATCAATAATCTTTTTCCAGATAAATTCAATAGCTCCCACATCAATTCCTCTGGTTGGATCCTCAATAATCAACAACTTCTTATCTTGAGAAAATTCCCTTCCAACAATCAGTTTCTGTATATTTCCTCCTGACAAAGTACCGGCAATATCTTCATCTTTCTGCACTTTTACACTATATTGATTTACCACATCATTTGTAAAATCATGTACTTCCTTAAAATTTATGACACCACTCTTTTTTACTCCATGCTGCAAATGATATCCCATAATTGCATTTTCCCAGACTGTTCCCTGTCTATTGATTCCATTTTTCATACGATCTTGCGGTACATATCCTATTCCTAAAGCTCTTCTTTCTCTTACACTTTTATTCTTTATATTCTTTCCCAGAAAACAGATTTCACTGTCCGGCTCTGGCGAAACAAGTCCCATAAGAGTCGCTGCAATTTCGCTCTGTCCTGATCCGGCAACTCCTGCTATACCAACGATTTCTCCTTCGTGAATATCAAAAGACACATCATCTACTCGCAAAATATTATTAAAATCTTTCACCGATAAATGATTGACGCTTAAAATAATCTCACCGCTTTCACATGCCGGTTTATTTGCATGAAGCATGACCTCACGTCCAACCATCATACTTGCAAGTATCTCCTCAGTAAGTCCCTCGTTTTTTCTTGTTCCAATTGCTTTTCCATCTTTTAGAACTGTCACATAATCTGCAATTTCAAGAACTTCCTGAAGCTTATGCGTGATAAATATGATTGTCTTTCCTTTCTCTTTCAAAAACTGAAATGCCTGAAATAAGCCTTTCACTCCCTGTGGCGTAAGTACTGAAGTCGGCTCATCAAAAATAAATATTTCCGCTTCTCTGTACAATACTTTTACAATTTCAATCTGCTGCAACATGGCAACCGGTAATTCATCAATTTTTTCCTTCAATGGAAGCTGAAAATGATATTTATTACTGATTTCTTCAATATCTTTATAGTCTCTTTTTTTATTTAGGAAACCTATATGACTTCTTTCTGTTCCCAGTATAATATTTTCTAATACGGTCATTCCTTTATAAAGCATGAACTCCTGATGTACCATACCGATACCGGCCTTTGCTGCATCCTTGGGTGAATGGAAATGTACTTCTTTTCCATTTAAGAGAATCTTTCCTGCATCCATCTTATAAACACAGGTCAATATATTCATCAATGTGCTTTTCCCCGCACCATTTTCTCCCACTATGGCATGGATGGAATTTCTTTTTATTTTAATGCTTACGTGATTATTCGCAATTAAGTTGCCAAACTGTTTATATATATTATTTAATTCAAGAATATATTCGTTGCTCTCCATACCGTCTCCACTGTCTTCTTTCGTTAGAACAAATGGCGATTCTTATAAAAAGAACCGCCATCTTATCACTGCTAATTATACTTATTCTTAGTACTGTAATCTGTACTCATCAAATCCTGCGTAAACATCTACATCTCCAGATTTGATTCCATTGATAAGTTCTGTTACTTTATCCTGAAGATCTTTTGGAATGTTATTCCAGTCACGATCATCATAAACTCTACCGCCTGAACTTAAGTCAAAGTTAATTGCCGTAGGAAATTCTCTTCCGTCATCTACATCCTGAAGAATAGACTCTACTGCTACATTCATAGCTTTGATTGCTGACCAGAATACACATTTATCAATTCCACCCTGCCAGTCATCTACACCGATACATTGGATACCAGCATCTGCACATGCGGAAATGACGCCACTTCCTCCAAGATAATCACACTGATAAATAATATCTACCGGGTACTCATCAATCATTGCTTTTGCTGTCTCTTGTCCTTTTACAGGATCTTTATAATCTCCTGTAAATGCGGTCACAACCTGTGTTCCATTATTTGCATAAGTTACCCCAGCTTTAAATCCATCTCTGAATCTCCAAATTTTGAGAATATCAGAATGTCCAATCCATCCTACTGTTCCAGTCTGTGTCATATTTGCTGCCACGAAACCTGCAACGAATGATGACTCGAACGGATCTACTGAAACACTTGTGCAATTTGTTTTATCGTGCTCCATATATGTATCAAGCATGAAAATATGAAGGTCTGGATACTCCTCTTTCAGCTCGTCTGCAAGCTCTAACGCCACGTCACTTACTTCATCAAACATTGTGAAGATTGCAGTGTATCCTTCTGCTGCCATGGCACGAATCTGCTCTGCATACTCGCCTTCTTCACTAACTTCAATACTCTTAACTTCCCAGCCCTTATCTTTCATAGCTTGAAAACCGGACCAAATAGAATCTGTAAAGTCGTTACCTAATGGTGAATTTGTAATATAGCAAGCTTTCTTTGCCTTACCATCAGATGTTAAGTTTTCGCTACTTTCATTTTTTGCCTTTTTTGTTGAATTGCTGTCTGAACTTGAATTAGACTTTCCACATGCTGTAAGCAGAGATGCCATCATTGCAAGTACAAGCATCATTCCAATTAGTTTCTTTTTCATTTCTCTATTTCCTCCTATATAGTATTGATAACATCTATATTGTATTCTCCTCTTCATATAATTGACAAATTGATTATTTATATGATTAAGCCTTTTTATTGTTATAATCTATTGCACTATTTTTCATCTTCTCATCATTCATATCTAAACAGTCGGAATTAACAAAAAGTATATCATGGACTTGTATATATTCACTAAAAGTCTTATTAAATATTTTGTTTTCCTTTTTGATTAAAAAAAGAGGCATAACTTTTTTTCAAAAAAGCAATGTCTCTGAAACTTATTTCTATATTGAAGTTCTAGTTTTTAGAGAATCCATCTTACACCGTCCGTCCGGATATCTCCGGCTTCGTCGGACGAATTACCGCTCGATAGAATATAACATGGTCATCTAACACTTTCTGAAACATAGATACTGTCTTTCCTGTGATGAATGTGCAGAGTACTGTTCCGATTCCTACGCCGTGAAGTCCGTGAAGGATTCCAATGGAAAGTACCAGTGTTGTAGTCAGACAACACAAGTCAAATGTGGTCTTCACATATTTATATGGTTTGTTCAGAATCTCTGACATATCCCTTGGAAATGTATCCATCGGAATAATCGGAAGCATACAGCGATTCGCCAGTGCGATTCCAAAGCCGATAATCAAAAATCCCAATGCAAAATACAGTACATTTAACGCCATTGTATTTGGCAGAAGTGCCAGCCACGCATCGTGGTCATCAATCATTTTCCCAAAACCGATTCCTACAACAAAGGAAAAGATATATTCGAAACAAAATGCTTTCTTTAAAATCATAAGTGTTAATACGAGCATTGTCTGGAAAATGTAATTCCATGTTCCAAACGACAGTGCCGGAAATACTTTATTGAATACAAATGGCACAGATGAAATCGTTGAAATTCCAAAGCCACTCTTTGCCATCAGGCACACTCCAAGACTGTTGATGATCAGTACGATGCAAAGAGCCAGTTCTCCAGGGAGATATTTTTTATTCATGATAATCCTCTTTTCTTTTAATCTTGTTGTGATATACGCCTCATATACTTTTACTGCATACATCTGATATAGCCTCCGGCAGGGCGCACATTGTCCGGTGGACAATGGTTTTGCGCCGACCGAAACGGAGTGTAGACTTGCAGAGGTGCGCAGTAGAAGTATATCATGCAATTGCATGACGTGCACCTCGTGGCAAGAATGCCGAGACATTCTTGAATGTTAATTTTTCTGTATAATTTCAGTCAGATTTTGCTGACCGTATTTTAGTATAGACCCAAGAATCCATAAATACTAATGTATTTTTTGAATATATCTATTCTATTTTAGAATGAATATAGTATAATATTGGGTAGGATTGTGAGAGTGCGCAGCGCGAAACAATCCGCAGGCATCATAGGACCTCTTGACACATATAACTGAAAGGATTATTTATGAACACCGATTACCTTCGCTACTTTTCCACTCTTGCAGAACTCCAACATTATGGAAATGCTGCAAAAGAATTAAACATTTCCCAGCCGGGACTCAGCCATGCGATTCATTCCTTGGAAAAAGACTATGGACTTCCACTTTTTGAAAAGACTGGCAGAAATGTACGGCTCAGCCCTTATGGACTAGAAATAAAAAAATATATAGATGTCATTTTAAACAACTTGGACGAATTAGAACAGACCATCTCTGACTTCCACCGAGAAGATAAAATCATCCGGATTGCCAGCGTCTATCCCCTGGCCAGAAGCTTCATTCCGGAACTGATCCAATCCTGTTCTGTGAAGTTTCCATTTGCAATTTACAATGGAATGACTCCGGATATTCTTCACGGTCTGGAAAATATGACTTATGATCTTGGCTTTTGCTCCGGACAGCCCTCATCAGAACTATTTGAATACTGCCCTGTTCAAAAATCCTATGTTGGAATCGTCGTTCCAAAAGGACATGAATTAATGTCAAAAGGAGCTTTCACCTTTCGTGATATTACTACATACCCACAGATTTTCTTCACACGGACAAGCCCAATGCGAAAGCTTCAGGAACAAATCTACAAAGATTATCGAATTTCTGCAGCCCCTGCCTGCGAAGCAGAAGAAATAGAAGTGATTTTAAATATGATTGAACACGGATTTGGCATCTCTGTCCTGCCATATCTGGATATCTTCAAAAACCGGAATGTAGACGTTCTTCCACTTTCCGAGACAAAATGGGAGTCGACCTTTTATGCAATCCGCAGACGCGATGGGATCAGAAGCCATGGCGAAAAAACAATTTGGAGCCAAATTATACGCAATTCAAAAAGGGACAGGTTAGAATTTTAGGAAGTCCCGGAAAATGGCGGTTGAAATTTTGACACAATTCAAAAAGGGACAGGTAGAAGTGAAATTGGGGACGGGGTTTTTTTGAAAAAACCCCGTCCCCAATTTTTTATAAAAATACATATTTCAATATGAACAGTACTGCCAGTACGTACATGAGTATGCTGACTTTCTTTTCTTTTGCTTTTCCTGTGATCAGGTTGAGTGCCACGTATGTGATAACTCCCATTGAGATTCCTTCGGAGATGCTGTAGAAGAATGGCATTGCGATGATGCATACATAGCAAGGGATTGCTTCTGACATATCGTTGAAATCTATGTTTGTTACGTTCGTGAGCATGTAAAGTCCTACAATTACTAGTGCCGGTGCTGTGGCAAATGATGGTATTGCAAGGAAGATTGGTGACAGGAACAGTGACAGTCCGAAAAGGATTGCTGTTGTGACTGATGTAAGTCCGGTTCTTCCTCCTTCGGATACTCCTGATGCGCTTTCTACAAATGTTGTTGTTGTTGATGTTCCGATTACGGCTCCGACTGTTGTTGCGACTGCGTCTGCCATAAGTGCGCCTTTGATTCTTGGAAGTTTTCCGTTCTCGTCGAGCATGTCTGCTTTTGCGGATACTCCGATCAGTGTTCCGATTGTATCAAATAAGTCTACGAACAGGAATGCAAACAGGATGACTATAAAGTTCAGGGAGAAGATTCCGCTGAAGTCCAGTTTGCAGAAGATTGGTGACAGACTTGGAATGGATAATCCGTTGCTGAAATTTGGCAGCAGGCTATAGAATCCAAGATCTGCATTTGGTACATAAAGTCCTGTGAACTGGCAGATGATTCCGAGCAGCCATGTGATCAAGATTCCCCAGAGGATATTTCCTTTGATGTTCTTTACTACTAAAATTCCTGTAACGATAATTCCGATGATTGCAAGGAGTACTGTGATTCCTACATCGTTAAATGACGCGGATACTCCGTTTACTTCGTTATATTTATCTACGGAGAATAACTGAAGCAGTGTAGATCCTCCGATTACAATTTTTGCATTCTGAAGTCCGATGAATGCGATAAACAGTCCGATTCCTACGCTGACGGCTGCTTTTAAATTCTGTGGGATTGCATTGAAAATAGCTTCTCGTACAT
Organism: Dorea sp. Marseille-P4042; assembly: GCF_900290215.1. Taxonomy (NCBI): domain Bacteria; kingdom Bacillati; phylum Bacillota; class Clostridia; order Lachnospirales; family Lachnospiraceae; genus Dorea; species Dorea sp. Marseille-P4042. The sequence continues at coordinate 1,235,923 of NZ_OLMI01000002.1, forward strand.
TTGTTGCAGACAAAAGAATAAAGATGATTCCTTCTGCAAATACGGCTGTCAGTGCATATTCCCAGCTATATCCCATTCCTAATACGACTGTGTATGCAAAATATGCATTCAGTCCCATACCAGGTGCCAGTGCAAATGGATAGTTTGCAAAGATTGCCATGAGCAGTGTTCCGATAAATGCTGCCAGAGCAGTGGCAGTAAATACAGCTCCTGAATCCATACCTGTTGCTGAGAGTATGCTTGGATTGACCGCAAGAATATATGCCATTGTCATAAATGTTGTGATTCCGGCAAGTATTTCTGTTTTCGCGTCAGTCTTGTTTTCACTAAGTTTAAATACTTTTTCTAACATGATGTTCCCCTTTCGTTCCTGTAGTGTATAAAAACAACATTTTCATGATAGCATACCACATTTTAAAAAGCTATATTCTAAAAGCGGTTCTTCCATCTCAATCAGATAAAAAACCGCTCCTTTGTCCATTTATTAGTTTACATAATAACTATTATAAAATTTTACTTCTTTCAACACGAAATCACATTTTTCTTGCTAACTTTTGTTAAAGAAAATTGAGTTCATATCCATCTTCGGTCTGCCGCACGGAAGCTTCAAAAAATGTCTTCATAGCCTGGATCATGTAATCTGTGTCTTTCACACTTCCTGTCTCATATGGGGAATGCATGGCGAGCTGAGCCAGTCCGATGTCTACTGTGTTGACTGGTACCTGTGTCGTGGAAATGTTCCCGAGTGTGGAACCTCCCAGTATATCGGAACGGTTCACGTAGATCTGATATGGTACATTTGCCCGGTTGCAAATTTCCTCAAACACCGCTGCTGATACTGCATCGGTAGTATATTTCTGATTGGCGCTGTACTTGATGACCACGCCATTTCCCGGATATGGCCGATTCGTCGGGCATGCCTTGTCGCTATGGTTCGGGTGTACGCCATGAGCATTATCTGCCGAGAGCATAAAGCTGTTGGCAATACTCTGCCTGTATCCGGCCTCGTCCCGTCCCATGGCATGATTAATCCGAATCAGTGTATCTGCAAGAAATGTAGATGCAGCTCCTTGTTTTGTCCCACTTCCGACTTCTTCGTTATCGAATACGCAGTGAACTGGGATACTTTTTCCATTGATTACATTTTTTTCATTGATTACATTTTTTCCATCGACTTCGCTTTGTTCATTTGCCTGTACATTTTCCGATGGCAAAGGTTCTTCAGACTGCAAGAAAGCTTCTAATGAAGAAAATGCGCACTGAAGATCATCCAACTTCGGACTGGAAATGAATTCTTCGCAAGCTCCCCAGATGCTTCCTTTCATGCGATTGTAAAGGAACAGGTCACTTGCAAGAATCGCGTCCTCTTTTACATTTGCCGCCTCTGCAATCTGCTTCATAAATTTTCCTTTTGCTTCGCCGCAGCCGTAAAGTGGCAGCATATCTTTCTGTATGTTATAATCGTAGCCTTTATTTGCCTCCCGGTTCATATGAATAGCCAGATTCGGAATCATGACCAAATCCCGGTCTACGTTGATCAGCTTCGTGACAAGTCTGTTATTTTCTTTTACGATCAGACGCCCTGCAACAGACAGTGGTCTGTCAAACCACGGTGCACAGAGCATACCGCCATATTTTTCAACATTCAATTTTACATAATGTTCTTCCACGTTCATTTCCGGATTTGTTTTAATCTTAAAGCTCGGAGAATCACTATGGGACGCCACAATCTGGAACCCACAGTAATTCTGAGAATCCTGCGCCGGAATTCGAAATGCAATGAGTGATGAACCACTGCGGATCACATAATATTTCCCACCTGATTTCAGCTTCCACGCTCCGCTCTCTAAAAGCTGCTCATAGCCAGCCGCTTCCAAATGCTTTCTCATTGTATCAACGGCATGATACTGGCTCGGGCTCTCTTCAATAAATGTAAACAGCTTTTGCACTGTGTCTTTATATTCTCTGCCTTCTTCCACGATATTAAATCCCTCTTTTCCTGTTTCTTCCGGTTCTTTCTATTCTATTTTCCTTTTACTTCTTTACACGGATCCACGGATTTTTCTCCATGAAATGTTCCAGACGCTCCGGGTTCTGGTCGGAATGTTCGACCTCTCTGGAGTAACGGTAGGTCAGCTCCACAACTTCTTCCATGGAAAGTGTCTTTTCATTTTCCAGCCATCTGGCGCGCAAGATTTCTTCTATTATATAGACACTGTACACGCACACCTGCATTTTCGCCTGAATACGTCCATCATAAACTGCCCCACAGAAATAAGTAAACACAAAATACACCAGCATTTGTTCCAGCATAATGTCCCAATCCGGCATATGCTCCTGCTTCCACAGTTCAAATTCCTGGAGATTTACAAAGTATCTGAGCTGGTCAATGTCTTCCTCTGACTGTTCCTCTCCACCCTTTTGTGCTGTATTGCCTTTTTGTATTGCATTGCCTTTTTGTATTGCATTGCCTTTTTGTTCTGCATCGCTCTTCACCGAATCCTCATACACACTTGCCAGACCGCCGTAAAGTAATTTGTCTGCGTCCATCAGCACATACAGCCAGTTTTCTTTCAGAAGCTCCAGCCGATACAGATACTGAAATGTTTTCTGTGCGAATTCGAATCGTCCGGTCTCGTCTTTTTCAAATGCTTCCAGACGTTCTTTTGTGTACTTTCTGGCTGTCTCGGACTCGTATTTCTTCGGAATATCCTCACAGGAAAACATTTCCCTGCGGTCTACATGTGCCTGCATATCATGGCTGATCGCCAGTGCCAACGCCATGCGGTGATGAATGGAGAGACTTCTATCCTGAAGCATTTTTAAAATGCTTTCTCTTGCGTCCACCAACTGTGAATAAAAGAACAGGTCGAAGTCGCCATAATCTTCTTCTCCCGGCTTCTCATAACTTAAGAAATGCACCGGATTTTTCTTGCCTAATATGATTCTTGCTGCCTCCGGGCAGGAAAGGGAGAGCGTGATTTCCCTGACTCCCTCGAACTCTTCTATGTGGCGCGGATACATTTTACAAGTCCGGCACAGGCTGTCCGGTCCCGCCATCTGATAAAGCCGGCAGAGATTATTCTGGTTTAAAAATGCACAGCGCTTTTCCGTATCCTGACGGAAGACGCCCTCGCGCCAGTTGACACAGCGGCGCAGCTCGCGGGCGAGATTCTTTTCAATATTATTAAGTCCTGTTGCTGCCTTTGCGTACCGCCGCTTCGACTTCTCATCAATTACAATCTGCCACCCCGCGCAACAGGTGTCCTCGCAGTCTGCGGCGATACAAGAAAATTCTTTATAATAATCTGGTATGGTATATAACATCAAATATCCTTCTTTCCAAGGCGGACATCTTCCATCTCTTTTACAAATGCTTCATCCATATGATCGAAAAGGTAATTTTTTGTGCCGCCTGTGCGCTCCTTAATTTCTTCTTGAATCTGTCTGCGGGTGATTTCTACCTCTTCATAAAATTCTCTGGAAGAAATAAGTGCGCTTCCCTGTCCCTGGGTCACAACCTGCTCCACGCCATCGGAAGTTACGACTGTCACATGACGTTTTCGTCCGATGTGGTGCACGACCTTTTCTATGTACTGATCTGCCGTCTCCGCCTGCTTCGTATAAACAACGTGAATGTTGTGGTATTTCTGAATCTCCAGCGTATCACCATCCACCTTATATGCATCAAACACAAGGATCACGGTACATTTCTTAAATCCCTGATAGTTGCTTAAGATATCCATTAATTTATTTCTGGCACTCTCAATGTTCACCTTTGCCAGTTCTTTCAGTTCGTCCCACGCGAAAATGACGTTGTACCCATCTACTAAAAGATATTCCGCAACCTTCTCCTGTGGTTTTTCTTCTTTATATTGGGACTGGGCAATGATCGTACGCGGTCCGGTGCCTGGTTTCTTGCGTTCAATCTTTCCGTAAGTCCGCATGAAAATCTCTTCCAATTCCCGGTCTTCCGCGCCAAAATCACGACTTCTGCCTGATTTTGAAGGGCTTCCACCGGCAGCACCATTTCTTAATACACCTCTGCCATTGCCGTCAGTTCCTTCGTGCATTTCCCCCGCATCTTTGTCTTTTCTGAGATACTCCTCCAACTTAGAGGAAATGTGCATATGCTCCGGCACTTCCTGCCATGGTACATAATATCCGGCTCCGTGACTGCAAAATATAGAACCGGTCGGATTCTCGTTATCCGCTTCCGGGTCATAGCCTGCATTTTCCAGAATCTCTTCTGTATTATGGCATGGTGCATAGCCCTGAAATACAAGTGTCAGCCGTCCCCGTCCTCTTGTGTAGCTCACCACTTCTTTCTGGTAATCACGCATACAGGCAACCGGCGCGCTTCCTGTAAGCACACTCTGATCCCCGTCTGTCTCCGGTGGCGCAAACTCACCGTACATACGCTGAACATCCGTCAGTGCACGCCCGATCATTTCTGACGGCACTTCCAGACGGAATTCGTAATATGGCTCTAACAGTACACTTTCCGCCTGCATCAGTCCCTGGCGCACCGCCCGGTAAGTAGACTGTCGAAAGTCACCGCCCTCCGTGTGTTTCAAATGTGCTCTTCCTGCTACCAGTGTGATCTTCATATCAGTAATTGCCGCTCCAAGAAGCACACCTCTATGCTCCCGTTCCAAAAGATGTGTGAGAATCAGCCGCTGCCAGTTCAGATCCAGATCATCCGTACTGCAGTCGGTTGAGAACTCAAGCCCGCTGCCCGGAAGTCCCGGCTCCAGAATCAGATGCACCTCCGCATAATGGCGGAGCGGCTCATAATGCCCTACACCTTCTACGACATTTTTTATTGTTTCCTTATATACAATATTTCCAGTGCCAAATGTCACATCTACTCCGAATCGTTCGCTTACCAGACTTTTCAGAATCTCTGTCTGCACCTCGCCCATAAGCTGAACATGGATTTCGCCCAGTTCTTCATTCCAAATGACCCGAAGCATGGGATCTTCTTCCTCAATCTGACGCATATAGCCGAGCATGGTGTGTGCATCCACCTGATCAGGGAAATAAACCTGATAATTCAGAACTGGTTCTAACATCGGTGTTACTGCCTGTTTACCGGCTTCAATTCCAAGTCCCTCCCCTGGAAATGTATGCTTTAATCCTGTCACAGCACAGATCATGCCTGCTTTCGCCTGTTGTACTGTCTCGAATTTTTCTCCGGAATAAATTCGGATCTGGTCTGCCTTCTCTTCCCACGGCTCAGAGACTTGTCCACCTTTCAGCAAAGATTTAACTTTTAATTCACCGGAAGTAATCTTCATGTGAGTCAGCCGGTTTCCCTGAGGGTCACGGGAAATCTTATAGACACGCGCACCAAACTGCTGAGCATCTCCACTGTTCTGTAATCTATTATCTGCCTGATCATAATTGGCCGAAACATTATCTCCCACATATTTTCCAATCCCGTCCAGTAATTCCTGTACACCTTGTAATTTCAACGCAGCACCAAAATAACAAGGGAAAATCTGACGATCTGCGATCATCCGGCTTATGGTATCTATAGAAACTTCTCCCGCTTCCAGATACTCTTCCAGTGCACGTTCATCCCCCGTGGCAATATCTTCCGGATCCTCCATGTCCACACAGGAAGCATCCAGTTTTTTCTTCAGCTCTTTTAGAATCAGCGCCTTGTCCGTCCCTGGCTGATCCATTTTATTGACAAATATGAATGTCGGAATCCGGTAGCGCGCAAGCAAATTCCAGAGCGTGCGGGTGTGTCCCTGCACGCCATCAGCTCCGCTGACTACCAAAACCGCATAATCCAGCACCTGGAGCGTCCGCTCCATTTCCGCGGAAAAATCCACATGCCCCGGTGTATCCAGAAGTGTCACCTGGCTGTCACCAAGCTGAAACACTGCCTGCTTGGAAAAAATCGTAATCCCCCTCTGTCGTTCCAGCGCGTAGTTGTCAAGGAACGCATCCCCATGATCTACACGCCCCGGCTTACGGATCTGTCCTGTCAGATAAAGGATTCCTTCTGAAAGCGTTGTCTTTCCAGAATCCACATGTGCCAGAAGCCCCACGCTGATATATCGTTTTGGTTTCGTTTCAGATGTCGTTCCCACCTAAAATCCCTCATTTCTACTAAATAGTTGATTCTTGTTTTAATATAACTCGTTTTAATTCAATCGTCGAGTTAAATTTGAATTAAAAACTTCTATTACTTTATATTCCAATGTTTATCTCAGTCGAGAAGACTCCCACCTCTTCAGGTGGTGAGTAATAGCAAATTTGTCTCAGTGGGAGTTAGGTCTCCGACTGAGATAAACGCTCCGCGAGGATGCGCAGTGATTCTGATAGGAATATGTCAGCTTCTCTGACCAGAATCACGCGCCAAGTCTCACGGACGTTCGACTTGAAAAATGTTGAACATTTTTTTGCTACACTGGTATCCAATCCATGCACTTAAACTTCCAAAGATAACTCCACCGAGAATGTCTGTCGGATAATGTACATACAGGTACATTCTGGAAAATGCGATTAGAATTGCCAGCGCAAGGGCTGGTTTCCACAGTTTTTTCTCTCCTGCCAGATAAAGGGCTGTCACACTGGCAAACGACGCTGCTGTGTGTCCGGACGGAAAAGAAAAATCTTTCGGTTTTGCAACTAATACCTGTACTGCTGTGTTGACATCGTATGGCCGCACTCTCGCAATCAGATTTTTTAAAATTACATTGCATAAAATCACATCTACAATCAGTGCTGCTGCCATGATCACACCGCTTTTTCTTGTCTTTGGAATCAGGAGCATAACTATCGTAAGAATTATCCATATAATTCCCATATCTCCCAGATGTGTGATCAACTGCATGATCTTGTCCAAAATTGGCGTATGTAAGCTCTGCAGCCAATTCAATATTTGTATCTCCATAACATATCTTCCTTCCTGCGACAGCAAAGGGCAGTCTCAAGGAATGTTTTCTTATGTTTTCCTTAAGTCTGCCTCTCATAATTTTATTTCATATTTCATTCAAGAATGCCTCTGCAAGTCTACACTCCGTTTCGATCGGCGCAAAACCATTGTCCACCGGACAATGTGCGCCCTGCCGGATGCTATATCAGCTGTTTTCTCATAAACTAGCTGCTCTTAATAAGTCCCATTTCTATAAATATCGGATACAGGTAGCTTGCGCCGAAGCATTTCAGTTTTTTAGGTCCTGCCACCTCTCCACTTAATTCTATGATTTTTTCAAGTGCCAGATTCACGGAAGCTTTCGTTATGGATTTCGTCTTTCTTGACACTAACATTTCATTTCCACGGATTTGATATGTATACTCCAGTCCCTTCACGGTACGAAAGGTCTGACTCTGTAGCAGGACTAATTCGTTCCATAGATAATCCTGCGCTTTTTCTCGTTCTGTCTCCTGAAAGATCCGCTCTCTAAGCTCCATAACATTTACTGGACCATGATTGTCAGCACAAGGTTCGTTACCCATAGAATTATAGAAAGTACAATTGCAACTATACAGAAGTTGCGCCCGGCTTTTGCCCGTCCTTTTAATGCGGACTGCATGCCTATGCGTGCTCTACTGTAGCCAAGTATTGCAAGGATAATAGAAATCAATGGTGATAAAAAGCTGATACCAAATGCCAGAATTCCGAACACAAGTGCCATCGTTGCTGCGCTGGAATTATCCACGGTCTTCACCTGAACCGGCTGTGTTTTTGGCTGTCCATTTGCCCCATTCATGCCCTGCTGTCCTGTCATCTCATTCATACCGGCCTCAGGAATTGCCTGTTCCAATACATGAAAGAGCTGTTCCAGTCCTTCTCTGTACGGCTTTTTCTGCAAAGCTCCTACGAATCCATCCAGACCCATTTCTTTTCCAAATGTGCTTTTCATCCATGCTTCCAGATGAAGTGTTCCATTTTCATAGGACCATTTCAGATACTTGTATCCTTCGATCAGCGCATCTCCTGTCCGGTAAGCCGGCTCACCTTTCCACTCTGATACAACGAACTGATTTTTCTGTAAATAGTCGTTCATAATAAATGTTACAAAATCTTCTGGTTTGTTCAGCACCAGATTTTTCACATATCTTGCCATTTTCTACGCATGTCCTTTCTACCGGATTGCGTCCTTCATCTCTTTCACGAACGTGGAAATGTGTGGGACACAATCTGCTCCATATTTTTCACAGAGCTTCACGATTGCTGAACCTACAATAACTCCATCTGACTGGGCTGCCATTTTCTTCGTCTGCTTAGGTTCCGAGATCCCGAATCCTTCTGCTTCTTTTGCGATCATGGCAATTCTCTCGTGGGAAGTCGGTGCGATCAAGGAGATGAGATCCCGTCCATGCTCTTTAAATGGTATAGCAAATTCTTCTTTCTCTTCAAATGGTACGTCCGGCAAAATAAGTCCGTCCATCCCGATTTCTGCTGCCGCTTTCGCAAAGCGCTCTGTACCATAAGAGTATACCACATTTGCATAGGTCATGAAAACCATTGGTATAGAAGTTTTCTGACGAATACGCCTTACCATGTCAAATATTTTGTCGGTTGTCACGCCGCCTGAGAGCGCCCGTACATTTGCCGCCTGAATGACCGGGCCTTCTGCTGTCGGATCTGAAAATGGAATTCCAAGTTCAATGAGGTCTGCGCCTGCCTCTTCCATAGCGTACACAATCCGTTCTGTCACCGCCAGCGATGGATCACCACACGTGATGAATGGAATAAATGCTTTCCCTTTTTCAAATGCTTTTTTTATGTTTTTATTCATGGATATCCTCCCCTCTGTAACGTGCGATTGCTGCACAGTCCTTGTCTCCGCGTCCGGATAATGTAATGACTACAATCTCATCTTTGTCCATCTGTGGTACGATTTTCTTTGCATATGCTACTGCGTGAGCGATCTCGATGTCGTCACTGAAAAAATAGAACATGTACGGAGAAGGATTGTGCGTCCGAAGCGCCCGGTATGTATCAAAAAGACTTCCCTCAGCCTTCGCCCGCATCGGATTTGACAGAACTACCTGGAAAATGTCTCCCTCCCGAATATAATGCTTCGCTTTCTCTATCATTTCCTCGTATTCTTCCTCTGATCAGCCTCCCAGACTGGTCTTTCTGATCCGCATCTTCCCGTCGGTACAAGTGATCTCCATGGATGGATCGTATCCAAAAAATGAATATCGTCCCCACTGCTCGGTCTGGCCCGCACTCTCAAGTAAATAGCAGTGCCTGCTTTCTTTTCTTAAAATGCGCATGACCTCAACCGGCGTATATCTGTCGGAATACATTTCCCGGCAGACCGGAAAACGCCTGAATGTGTTGTCTTTTCGTAGTTGCCTTAACACTTCCTACATGGCATTATCCAAACAGGTTCTAGGGTCTAAGGTCATACCTTACTCTCAGCTTTGTCTCACAAGCTCCCCTGGTTTATTGAACTGTTACCGGTATAAACCACCTTTTTGAAAATACAAGAGAGACCGCAGATCCGGCTCTTAAACGGGCCTGACCTGCGGTCTCCTATTTATCGTCTTTGACAGACATTTCTATTATATCTTTTATGATCTTTGATTACCTTCTGCGTCTTCTTCTGAAGATCAGAGTAATGAATGCTGCAACCATTGCAGCCTCGATCATGAACAGATAGAACATAACGTGTGAATTGTCACCTGTCTTCGGCTGATTCTTCTTTGTATTGTCAGCTTTCTTGGCAGTGTTTGTATTCTTGTTGTTCTTGTTGTCACCCTTTACAGTCGTCTTATCGCCTGATGGGTTCTGATCAGAAGGTTTCTTATTATCATCGATAACAGTTCCTTTCTTCACGATCTCGAACTTATCTGTTCCGTCCGGTGTCTCAGCTAATGCATAGTTTGAATTTAATCCTTCTACATTTGCGTAAATGTCATATAATCCAACTGTCTCACCAGCTTCACGGGTTAATGTAACTCCAAGCTCGTCACCTTCTACAACAGCACTTGCTGCAGCTGTATCTTCAACTGCCTGTGCAACAGCTTCTCCAGTTGCTCTTGATACTGTGTATGTCAGTTCCGGATCAGCGTCACCTTCTACCTTCTTCTTAGAGTCGATAGAGATGTTGATCTTTCTTGGGTTAACTGTAAGGCTTCCGCCTACATATTTTACAGCGAAGTTTGCATTGTCTAATCCACTGACATTAATCACATATGTTGCGTTTGCTGCCAGATGTTTTCCTTCTTCCTGTCCTTCGATGCTGAAGCTTAATGACGGGAAGTCTGCTCCACTTACAATTGCTGGATCTGCCAGTTCACCGTTCATGTCGGAGATGTAATAATCAACATCCGGTACATCATCACCATATTCGATGGCCATATCCATGGTCTTGATTGTGATTGGTCTTGCAAGAATATCAAATGTTGTCTCTCCACAAGTAATGTTATAATTCTTGTTTGGATTTTCAACCTGGGCTTTGATTGTGTAGTGTCCTGGTGTTACATCTTCTGGTGTTTTAACAACAGAGATTGTTCCAAGACTTGCAATCTCTTCTTCAGACAATGTATTATCATTTTCATCTGTTACTGTGTAAGTGAATTCTGGTAACTGATCACGATAGTAAATTGGATTCTGAGGAGCATTTGGTTTAACTGTAACTGCTTTTTGTTTGATGAATAATCTTGTGTATTTAGCATCTACACATGCATACTTAGAATCACCTTTGTAAGAAGCCATTACCTGATACATTCCTACATCTGTCGGCTCTTCTGCACTCTTATATCCTGATGAACTCATATAAATGATATCTGCTTCTGCGATTCTTTCGTTCCCATGGTATACACCTGCTGTTATGCCGTGTGGCTGTCCATCATACGGAACTTCAAGATCTATACTATCAAATCTAATCTCTGTCTCAGCTTTTTTTACTGTATAGCATCTGACGATTGGTGCCGCTACATAATTGCCACCAACTGTGTAGATTTTTTCTACATAGTTACCTGGCTCTCTGAGTGCATCTTCCGGCTCATTGCCTTTACTGCTTACCCATTTTCCGTCAGCTGTTACACCCACATATTTTGTCTTAATATTCGCACTAACAGTTTGCCCGTTCTGTGTTGCTTTTCCACTAAAATCAAATTTCTGTGCTTCCTCATACGTTAAAGTACAATTCTTTGGAAGTGGACTATTGAACTCCAGTTTTACATCTTTTGACCGAGGTGCAATTGTCAGATATCCAACACCTACTGCTGTGTTGTAGTTCTGGCTTGTAGATGCTCCTACTGCAAGGTATACACCTGATTCTGTTGGTCGTTTGAAAGAAATAGACCAGTCAGCTGCTGCCGGATAAATCTTCAGAATCTGATTAACAACTTTCTGTACAGCGGAAATAATACCTTTATTATCTCCAAAATTAGGAAGCTTGTTGATAACGTTCATAAGATTTCCAACGTTCACTTTTCCATCCGGTACTAATGCTAAAATTGCCTGTTCCAATGGTACTTCTATTGTACCAATTACAGGAACTTTCTGTTTGATAACAATATTAGAAACATCAAATCCAACAAATGATTTTCCATTTCCATCGATTCCAACAATCATTCCAAGTGGTGCTGCATCTGATGGATCACTTGCGAATATCTGAGAGAAGCTTTCGCCATATTTAATATTCTGGCTGTTTACCCATACCTTTGCATCACCTTTTTTGATTGTGATGGTTGTTGTCGCAGAACTTGACAGATAATCTTCATTTCCGTTATAGGTAACTGTGATTTCCTGTTCTCCTGCTTTCCATTCATCTGTAGATGGAGTATAAGTAAAGTCATCTGCTGTTGTCTCAATCTTATTACCTGCTTTATCTGTTACAGTTGCATTCTGAGCGATCAGAACTTTGATTACTGCATCCATCATCTCAGCTGACTGATACTTCATCATAATTCCATCGTTGATAGAAAGTGTAGTTTCCTTACGAAGGTCTTTTAATGTGATTTTAGCAGTCTTCTGCATGGATGGATACTTGTCTGTTCCGTTGTAGGTGATACGGATTTTTTCAGTATCACTATCTTTCAAATCCCACCGTGTTCTTCCGAATTTATGACAATAAACTTCCTCCACTCCACTCGGGTTATAATCTAGATTTTTCCAATTATTACTTGATGCATCATATTCAATTGTCACATCATTCAATGTAATATCTGGTACATTTTCTGTTCCAACAACTGCCTCAAAGATCTTCTGCGCAATCTTATCTGTTGACATTCCATTGTGATATGATACCTCGGCATTTTTCACATCTAACTTACACTGAACTGTCTGAGCAGTAATATTAATTGTCGCATCATTCACATCACCAGAATATAAAGTAACTGTTGCTGTCTGATTTTCATAAACAATATTCGCTGTTGGAACAGCAGCATTGTCTACCAATATGCTTTCTACAGCATATCCATCTTCCGGAGTTACTGTTACTTTGTAATTCTTGCTCTTTTCAACCTTTATAGAAGATTCTACATTCTGGTCATTAATAGTAATTGTTCCATTTGCAGGATGTGTTACAGCAATGTTTACTCCTTCTTTAGCTACATATACAACATTAACCGTTGTATCCTCAGTTAAACCAGCCGGCACTGTATAGGTACCATCTGCTGCTTTTTCAAGTACTATTTTACCTATTTTTACAGTTACATCACAATTTTCTACATCGTTTACTTTAAACTTTTTAGACTCCGTATCATATATCTTTACGGCTGTTGTAACATCTTGATTGTCAATCTTAACGCCTGCACCGGAAACATTAGAAGCACTAAAAGTTACATTGTTGTAGTTTTTGATTGTAAGTTTCCCTTTGGATACAATCCCTTTCAAGGAACCTGCTCCAATTTCTAATTCGCCTGATGCAAATTTATACGAATCTGACGAAAATCTATTAATTAGTTTCCAATCATTACCCTCTTTATAGTAATACATTGTCGTTCTAATATTTCCGCCAAAACAATCTACTGCTTTCTGTTTTAACTCACTGCCTGAAATTCCCTCACTCTTATGAATCTCCAACGGTGTTCCTGCCTTAACCGCTTTCGCATCCTGCGCACTCTGCGCATCAGCTGCTGCCGGCTGGGAAGCTGTGTTGTTCTGTGTTGTGCCTGACTGTGCTGTGTTGTTCTGTGTTGTGTCTGACTGTGCTGTGTTGTTCTTGGATGTGTTATCCTGTGAACTGTTTGTCTGACTATTGCTGTCTGATTCAGTCGATGTGCTTTCATTCGTTCCGGCAGTCGTCTGGTTTCCAGTATTTTCCTGCTGTCCGGCACTGCTTGAATCTTCTGATCCGGCAGTTCCTGAAGTCTGGTCTTCTGACTGTACTTCCTGAGCGGTGTCATTTCCGGCAGCGTATGCGGTTGCCGGCATTCCTGAAAGCACCATAGAACAGGCAATTACCGATGCCAGCAACTGCTTGTACTTTCTCTTCTTCATCGCTTTTCTCCTCCTATTAATTTTTCATTCCAAAAATATTTTCCCCCGTGGGCATAGACTCCCACAGTTAATTTTATATTAACTCCTTTTTCTCATTAAGTCAATTCAAGCAGACCCATTATTTTCCTTTTTCTTGTTTTTTATGCATACTTTTTCTCTCTGCTATTTTTTTATAGACATATGCTGACATTCTGATGACCGTTGCAGCATCCGGCAGCTTCTTCCGGACACATCGCAGCATAAGACAAAAGCTATTGCATCCAATATCTGCAATAGCTTTTGCCTTTATTTTCTATTCTGCTTTATCATTCTCCGGTTTTATCGTCTTACTTTGCGAATTCTACGACGACTTCCCGTCCGTCTGCCACATTTTCGAACATCCCCTTGATTACTTTCTTTGCATTCTCATCTGCATTTTCAAGGAATCCATATTCGTCTGATTCTGCTTTTTTCTTTGCCTTCTTTTTTGCTTCCCTGACTAATTCCATGACTGCCTCTTTATCTACACTCATAATTGCGAAGTTCGTGTCATAGATTTTCAGGTCACTGGACTTGATCTTGATCGAATCTTCATCGATCGTGCAGTGCGGGATGGTTCCCTTTGTGCTCCTGAATACATCTGAGATGATCATCTTCTGTGTGGTCAGCTCTGCAGCATCTTCCAGTGTAGTCTCGAGCGGGATGCTCTCTTCCTTCGGACTGGTGATATACTTGTATGCAGATATCGAACCGATACTGATCACAACTGCGACTGCGCCCTCAGCGGTCCATTTGGCAAACTGCATCTCCACCCGGCTCTCACCTCCCCGGACTCTCTGTGCGCGCATGATTGCTTTAATCTCCGCTTCAACGGTTTAGTTAATTAAATTATTTTTCTATAAATTAGCACAACATTTTTTATTGTCAACATATTCTGAAATCTCTTTTGTATTTTTCTAAATACACTTTGTAAAATACTATCTTTTTTTTCTTCGATGGCGTTATAATAATCCTGACGAATTTGAGCTTTGTACGAGGCAGCTTTTGTTCTTACAAAAATTGCGGATGTACTTTTTAATTTTAATGACAAATTCAAAATACAGGAGGTATTAATCAATATGACTATTACAGAAGATATCAAATATGTTGGCGTGAACGACCATGACATTGATCTTTTTGAAGGACAGTATCAGGTAGAGAATGGTATGGCATACAATTCTTATGTGATCACGGATGATAAAATTGCCATTTTTGATACCGTTGATGCACATTTTTCAGAAGAATGGCTTGCAAATATAAAAAATGTGCTCGGTGATGCAAAACCAGACTATCTGATCATTCAACATATGGAACCTGATCACTCCGCAAGTATTGGCATATTTATGGAGAATTATCCAGATACCACAATTGTGGCAAGCGCGAAAGCATTTAACATCATGAAACAATTCTTTGGATGTGATTATGCAGAGCACCAGCTTGTAGTCAAAGAAAAAGACACACTGGAACTTGGAAAACATACACTTACATTTGTTGCAGCACCTATGGTTCACTGGCCAGAAGTCATTATGACTTACGATTCCTATGCAAAAGTATTCTTCAGCGCAGATGCATTTGGAAAATTCGGTGCATTGAATGTTGAGGAAGACTGGGCTTGCGAAGCAAGACGCTATTATTTCGGAATTGTTGGAAAATACGGCGCTCAGGTGCAGGCACTTCTTAAGAAGGCTGCCGGTCTTGATATCCAGACCATCTGCCCACTCCACGGACCAGTACTGAACGAAAATCTGGACTTCTATCTGAACCTGTATCAGACATGGTCTGCTTATGAGCCGGAAGATAAAGGCGTGCTCATTGCCTATACTTCCGTCTATGGAAATACAAAGAAAGCTGCTGAATTACTGGCTCAGATGTTAGTAGACAAAGGCTGTGAGAAAGTTGCGATCACAGATCTTGCAAGAGATGACATTGCCGAGGCTGTGGAAGATGCATTCCGCTATGACCGCCTCGTACTGGCAACAACAACCTACAATGGGGATGTCTTCCCATTTATGCGAGAGTTCATTGAATCACTGACCGAACGCAATTACCAGAAACGTACCATCGGACTGATTGAAAACGGTTCCTGGGCTGCAACCGCTGCCAAAGTCATGCGTCAGTTATTTGAAAAGAGCAAAGAAATCACATTTACAGAAACTACTGTAAAGATTATGTCAGCGCTCAACGAAGAAAGCACAACACAACTTGAAAACCTGGCAGAAGAATTATGTAAATAAATAAAACTCCTTAAAAAATGTTGAATGACAGTTTCAGTTGTCGTTCAACATTTTTTGTATCCTAAGAGATAAGAATGGATATACAATCATCAACGGTACAGGAAATTATTATATATAAGCGCAGACCCGAGACCAGACTCTAACCGACATAATCGTGGATTATTTAGGAAAACAGCATGTCTACCAAACAATTCACATGTTCTTTCCTTTAGTGTATCTTCCACAATATATTGTTTCAGCATATTTTAATATATTTTTTGAATGTTTTATTGTTATTGTAGATGTGTGCGACTTTTTATAGTCTTGGGTATATGCATGGAAAGCATAACTCCAAGACAGAAGAATAACCGCCCATCGTCCTGCAAACATGAGCGGTTATTCATAACCCATTAATATCAGGCGAACCGTCAGCGGTAGCACCTTTCTTATTCTTTTGATATATCTATATTAACATTAAATATAATATATGTCAATTCAAGAATTCCTTTGCATTCTCACAGTGGCCTATTCTTTATACCCAAGAACGCAATTAGGGATATAGTCAATCGCCAGTTGACTACATCCCCTGTTGTTAAAATGTCAATTCCATCCTCGTTCCTTTTCCTAATTCACTGTCTACATGAATCTTTGCATTGTGTAATATTGCGCCATGTTTTACGATGGATAGTCCCAGTCCGGTTCCGCCAATTTCTTTTGAGTGGCTCTTATCTACGCGATAAAACCGCTCGAAGATCCGTTCTTGTTGATTTTTAGGAATTCCGATTCCTGTATCTGTCACGATAATCTTCTTTCCATTCAGTGTGTTTCCGACCCAGATGCGGATCTCTCCGCCTTCTTTGTTATATTTGATGGCATTTTCGCAAATATTGTAGACCATCTCATCTAGAATCTGCCGGACTCCATTGTAAATGACGGATTCTCCGGTCAACTCCATGTGGACTTTCTTCGCCGAAGCCTGTGGTGACAGACGGCTTATAATTTCTCTCGTTAGTTCATAAAAATCTACATCTTGTCTCTCTAGTTCGACTTTTCCTTCGTCCAGATGTGATAACTTGATGATATCTTCTACTAATGTAATCAATCGCCTTGCCTCATTGTAAATTTTCTCTGAGAAACGTGGCATATCTTCGGGTTTCACAATTCCGCTCTTCATGATCTCAGCATAACCTGAAATTGAGGTAAGTGGCGTTTTCAGTTCATGAGACACATTTGCTGAAAATTCTTTTCGCATATTGGCAATGGCTTCTTTTTCTTTGTTCTGCTTATCAATGCTCTCAAGAAGCGGTGTCAGCTCTTCATAAACTTCGTTTTCCAGAGGTTCCTCCAGATCCAGTTCATTAATTGGTCGAATCAGCTTTGCCACCTGCTGTCTGGAAAGCAGATATGCAAATGCAAGAGCCACAACTGCTATCAATCCCATAATCGGCAGGATCGAAATTGCTGTGTGAAGCGCTGTGTTCATAGTCTTGGATACACGAAGTACATTTCCATCCGGAAGAAGCTTTGCATAATAGAACATTTCCTTGCTCATCGTCATGGATCTTCTGACTTCCTGACCAGTACCATTCTTATGGGCAGCCTTGATTTCCGGACGATTCTTGTGGTTCTGTAAAGTCACCGCGTCTTCCGTAGAATCGTACAGAACATCGCCTGCCGGATCAATCAAGGTAATTCTTGTATTCTTTTCTACCTCGTCCATCTGCTTTAAATAATCTGTTCCGGATATCTCGATTGCCTTTACAATATAATCCGCTTCCTGACGCGTCTCCCGCTCCATTAAACCTACATTCTGTCTGTAGATAACCAGTGTGGTCAGCGCATATGCCGCCAGAAGCGTCACTGTGATGACCATGATCATACTATGTTGAATTTTGCTTCTAAGTTTCATATGCGTACCTTTCCCGTCCCCTGTTATTCACTCATTCTATATCCGACGCCGCGGACGGTTTCGATCTTCTCTCCGCTTTTGCCAAGTTTTTGTCTGAGTGTTCTTACATGTACATCGACAGTTCTTGTCTCACCGTCGAAATCGTATCCCCAGATGTCTTCCAGCAGACAGTCTCGTGTCATGACAATGTTCGGGTTCTTCATAAGGCGCTTCAAAAGTTCATACTCTTTGAGTGTCAGTGTCACGACTTCTCCATCTGCAGTTACTTCATGTTTTTTCGTATTCATCTCAATGTCACCAAGAACAATGACGTCCTGTGGATCCTGTGTATCTTTCTGTGTTCTTCGAAGGACTGCTTTGATCCTGGATACAAGCTCCATCATTCCAAATGGTTTGGTCACGTAATCGTCTGCCCCGGCATCCAGCGCTTTTACTTTGTCGTACTCAGAGCCTTTTGCTGTCAACATAATGACCGGAATATCACGGTTCTTCGGTGACGCTTTTAATTTACTTAAAAGCTCCAGCCCATCCATTCCCGGAAGCATGATGTCTAATAAGATCAATTCCGGTGTCTCCAGTGCCAGCGCTTCTAAAAATTCCTTTCCATCCTCAAAACCACGCGCTTTAAAGCCCGTGGTCTCAAGTGTATATATGACTAATTCTCGAATGTTACTATCGTCTTCTACACAAAATATCATACTTTGCTCTCCTTGTGGATTCCTGTAATGGAAAACTCTACCCACTCTGCAATATTGGTCGCATGGTCTGCAATTCTCTCCAGGTATTTTGCGACCATAATCAGATCGATGGCTTCTCTTCCGCCTTCTCCGCCATTCTTGGAAATGTAATCGATCAGCTGTTTTTTATTTTCCTCGAACATCTCATCTACAACATCATCGTATTCGATAACAGCACGTGACAGCTCCAGGTCTTTTTCCACATAAGCATTCACACTGTCCCGAACCATCTTTGCTGCTGCTTCAGACATCTTCACAATAACCGGAATATCTGCTGCCTCAGCCTTCTTTTCAGAAATAATAATCTCCGCAATATCAGATGCCTGATCTCCGATTCGTTCCATGTCTGTAATCATCTTAAGTGCCGCTGAAATCTGGCGAAGATCTCTTGCCACCGGTTGCTGTTGTAACAGAAGCTTCAGACAAAGACGTTCGATGTCTTTTTCTAACTGGTCAATCTCTTCATCTGCCTCACGGACAGCTTTCGCCTCGTCAATCTTACCATCTTCCAAAGCCTTCGTTGCTCTGGTAATTGCAATCTCACACATCTCTCCCATATGGGTCAGCTGGCTGTTGAGACGTTCCAGCTGCATATCAAACTTATTACGCATATCTTAACCGAACCTCCCTGTAATGTAGTCTTCTGTACGCTTGTCAGAAGGAATAGAGAATAATTTTTCTGTATCGTTATACTCGATCACTTCGCCCAACAGGAAGAATGCAGTATTGTCAGATACACGGACAGCCTGCTGCATATTGTGAGTTACCATGACAATAGTATAATCTTTTTTCAGTTCCATCGCAAGGTCTTCAATCTTAGATGTTGAAATCGGATCCAGTGCAGAAGTTGGTTCGTCCATCAATATGACTTCCGGCTCTACCGCAAGTGTTCTTGCGATACAAAGTCTCTGCTGCTGTCCACCGGAAAGTCCAAGTGCACTTTTATGAAGCCTGTCTTTTAATTCATCCCAGATAGCTGCCTGTCTTAAGCTTCGCTCCACAATCTCATCCAACTGCGATTTTTTCTTGATTCCGGCAATTCTTGGGCCATATGCCACATTGTCATATACGCTCTTCGGAAAAGGATTTGGCTGCTGAAATACCATTCCGACACGGTAACGCAAAGTAATTTCATCCATATCCTTATAAATATCTGTGCCATCAAGCAGCACCTTTCCATCGATCTTACAATTCTCTACCAAGTCATTCATGCGGTTCAAAGTCTTTAAAAATGTAGACTTTCCACATCCGGACGGCCCGATAAAAGCAGTAATCTTATTTGCTTCAATCTGCATATTTACATCTTTTAATGCATGAAAATCACCATAATGCAGATTCAGATTACTGATATCAAATTTATATTTTTTTGATTGATCTGCCATAATTTTTTATCCTTTCTACACACTTTCACCTGACGTCTTTTTATTGATATGTCGGCTCAAGGCATTTGCCCCGATACTAAATAACAGAACGAGGATCATCAAAACTGCCGCTGACAGATTGGCAAGATTCGGATCTTGTCCATTAATCTGTAAGCCCCAGATCTGTAATGATAACGTCTCTGCCGGACGGAATATATTTAACGGACAGGTCGGTGCTGCCAGGTTCCAATTACCCCAACGGATATCTGTTCCGGAACCAGTTGTATAAAGAAGCGCTGCCGCCTCACCAAATCCTCTTCCTGCTGCCAGTATCACACCCGTCATAATTCGTGGAATACAGGCCGGAAGAAGTACGTGATAGATGGATTGCCACCTCGTTGCACCAAGTCCCAGACTTGCCTGAAGATAATCATCTGGCAGTCCATTGATCGCATCCTCTGTCGTCGTTGTAATAACTGGAATTGCCAGTATGGAAATGGAAAGTGCTCCGGCAAGAAGACTTTTTCCAAGTCCGAAAAACACAAGGAATACCAAATATCCAAACAAACCGACTACGATAGATGGTAATGAGGAAAGTGTCTCGATGCAGATGCGAAGAAACTTGGTCAAAAATCCTTTTTTTGCATACATAGACAGATAAATTCCTGCAGTTACTCCAAGCGGTACGGAAAACACCAGTGATATGAATACAAGATAAATCGTATTGAATAACTGGTTTCCAATACTTCCTTTTCTCAGAAAGCGGAACATTTCCGGAGTCGCACCGCTGAATCCTTTTATAATCACATAAGATGCAAATGAAATCAAAAGTGCAAAAAAGAAAACTGCGATCAGATAGAATACGCCTGTCATTACGCTATTGGTTCCACGCGCACGTTTTATTCTGTTCATCTTCTCGTCTCCTCCTTACACTTTGTCTTTCTTCGGTCTGGAGAAATAATGGATCAGCAGAATAAATACAAGGGACAATACGAATAACAGTAATGCCATTGTCCAAAGTGCTGTCTTCATCTCTCCACCTTCTGTCGCATTTCCCATCTGTGCCGCAATCTCCGTTGTCAGACTCTTTGTCGTAGAGAAAATGCCAGTTGGAAGTGCTGTCGTCTGTCCGATAACCATTGCAACTGCAAGCGCCTCACCAAATGCTCTTGCAAGTCCAAGGATAATACCGGAAAGAATTCCTGAGCCTGCTGCCGGAAGTACAACTTTATAGATTGACTGCCATCTGGTCGATCCCAGTCCATAAGCCGCCATACGATAATCTTTCGGAACAGAACTTATAGAATCTGCTGCCACATTGCTGATCGTTGGAAATATCATAAGTGCGAGTACGATTCCCGCTGCCAGTATAGAATGTCCGACCTGTAATCCAAATATTTTTTTAATTGCCGGAATCAACACTGTCAATCCGACCCATCCGTATACAACAGATGGAATACCTGCAAATATTTCTACAATCGGACGATAAAACTTTTCACCGAATTTCGGTGCAATTTCAATCATAAAGATTGCTGATCCCAGTGCAAATGGTGTTGCAATCAGAAGTGCAAGTCCGCATGTACAAAGAGAACCTACGATAAAGATCAATGCTCCGACCGTACCACCACCTTCGGCATTGTCTGCCGGTCCCCAATCTGCTGAGAACAGAAAGTCTGAAAGGGAATGGTGGAATATGGTAAATGTGCCAGAACCTTTATATACAAGGAAGGCTCCGATACAGATCGTGATTACGATAACCAGAAGACCTCCGGCTGTCATAAGTCCTCTCCAGGCATATTCTTTTGCAAACATACTTTGTTTTTTATTCATATCATTCACCTGATTTTCATAAGAAATGGCATGGCAGACATTGATATATTTTCGTCTGCCCTGCCACTTCTCGTTTTTCCTGATTAGTGCTCTGTTTTTGTCATCTTAGAAGAAACGCCATATCCAAGTTTCTCCATCTGGCTTCCATATTTGTCACCTGTGATGTAATCAAGGAATGCACTTACAACTTCATTTGGCTCACCTTTTGTATACATATGCTCAAATGTCCATACTGGGTACTTTCCACTGTATGTGTTCTCAAGTGTAGGCTCTACTCCGTCAATTGCAACTGTCTCAACTCCTGCATCACCAGTCAGATAAGAAAGAGCAACATAACCAATTGCACCCTTTGTATCTTTTACATTTGTAAGAAGTACTCCTGAATCGTCTGTCTCCATAGATGCATTGGAAGCTTCTTCATTTCCATCTAATGCATATTTCTGGAAAGTAGCTCTTGTTCCTGAAGATTCTGGTCTTGTTACGAGTACGATGTCCTCATCTGGTCCACCAACTTCTTTCCAGTTTGTTGTCTTTCCTGTGAAAATGCTGATGAGCTGATCTTTTGTAAGGCTCTTAACTCCTGCCTTTGCAACATCCTCATTTACGATTGGTGCCATTGTAATAACACATACCTGATGATCTACAAGTTCTTTTGCTTTATCTGCATCCAACTTATCCTCAGCGGCTACATCAGAGTTTCCGATATCAACTGTTCCTTCGGATACCTGCTTCAGTCCTTCTCCTGATCCTCCTGCATCAATTGTAATAGATACGTCCGGATTCTCATTTAAGAAGGAATCTGCTGCATCATCTGCCAGCGGTTTTAATGCTGAAGAACCAGCTGCTGTAATGGTTCCGCTTAAGCTTTCTGTCTTTGTATCACTTCCTGTCGAATCAGATCCTGCATCTGGTTTTGATCCGCCACATCCTGTTGCCATTCCTGCAACCATTACTGTTACTGCCATCATTGCAATAAACTTTTTCAATTTCATTTTCGTAATCTCCTTTTGTCTTGTACAATAATTCTTTTTTTATTATTTACCTTGTCGACAGTTATTATCATAAAAGGAGAATGTAAAATCAAAAACGGGAGATTTGTAAAATGTTTGTAAAGTATAGTTTTCGTGTATAAATAAGAGAGCATGCCTCTTCCTTCCCTGTGCAAACCATTCCGATGAGCCATTGAATACAAAAAGAGACAGGATGGATTTCTTTCCACTCTGTCTCTTTATATCTTTTTTATAATTTCTTATAATACTTTTGATAAAAATTCTTTTAATCGTGCATCTTTCGGGTTTTCAAAGAACTCTTTCGGAGCCGCTTCTTCTTTGATAACTCCCTCGTCGATAAATACAACTCTGGAAGCCACTTCTTTTGCAAATCCCATCTCATGTGTTACAACTACCATGGTCATTCCTTCGCTTGCAAGCTGCTTCATCAGTTCCAGTACTTCACCTACCATCTCTGGGTCAAGTGCTGATGTCGGCTCATCAAAAAGAATGACATCCGGATCCATAGCAAGTGCACGGACAATCGCAATACGCTGTTTCTGTCCACCAGATAACGTTGACGGATATACATCTGCCTTATCTTCCAGACCGATTCTCTTAAGAAGGGACATTGCCTTTTCCTTCTCTTCTTTCTTGATCTGCTCTTTTGTCAGACTTGTAAGTGATGCATCTGCCCCACCTTTTCCGAATAATTTCTTTCTCTTTGCTTTTTTAAGATCCTGGCATCTTGTGTAAACCGGTGCAAGCATAATATTCTCAATAACTGTCTTATTATTGAACAGATTAAAATGTTGGAATACCATTCCCATATGACGGCGGTGAATATTAATATCCACCTTCATATCTGCAATATCTACACCGTTAAAAATAATCTGTCCGGACGTCGGATCTTCCATACAGTTCAGACATCTTAGGAATGTACTCTTACCGGAACCGGACGGTCCGATAATTGCTACGATGTCCCCTTTATTGATGGTTATATCGATGCCTTTTAACACTTCGACATCACCGAAGCTTTTTTTCAGATTAATTACGTCTATCACTCTTCTTCAGGCTCCTTTCCATCAATTTTATCAGTAAGGAAATAATCAATACCAGTGCAATATAAATCAGTGCCATTACCAGGTACGGAACCATGAATTCATAGCTGTTACTTCCAATATAGTTAAATGCAACATAGAGATCTGCTGCTCCTACAAAACTTACAACTGAAGTCTCCTTGATCAGGGAAATAAACTCATTTCCAAGAGTCGGGAGAATATTTTTTACTGCCTGTGGAATCACGATTTTCATCATGCTTGTCCCAAAGCTTAAGCCAACTGCACGACCGGCCTCCATCTGTCCGGAATCCACAGACTGAATTCCACTTCGCATAATTTCTGATATATATGCACCACTATTGAGTCCGAATACAAGCATGGCTACCTGTACTCCTGTAATTTTCAGTCCGATGATTGGAAGAAGTACATAATAAAATACCAACAGCTGAACTACCATAGGTGTTCCACGAAACAGTGCTACATAAAAGCTGCAGATGCCATTCAATACTTTTGGCAATGTTTTATACTTTGGAAGTACACGCACTGTTGCAATCAAAGTTCCAACAATGATACCAATGATTAAACCTGTCACTGCAATTAACAGTGTATTCTGCAGACCCTGAATTACTTTTGCATAACCATTCTGTTCCACAAAAATCTCTATAAACTTGTTTACTTTCTGATCAAAATTACCCATAATCTCTCTCTTCTTCTAATCTATCACTTGAGAATTACTGCATCTCGTTGATAGATTCTGTAATAGCTGATGCAGGTGCTGCATCGATGATTACATATGTGATGTTTCCATTGAGCATATCCTGAACTGCAAGGGAACCACTCTTATATGTTACACACTCTGCAGGAAGTCCAGGGAAATCCCAGTCCTCGCTTCCTTCTACATAATACTGACCTGTTGTTCCGGCCTGAACACCAATCTTATCAGATTTCTCTGTCTTAGCCAGAAGTGCTGCTACATCATCTGCGCTCTTGCAGTCATCAAATGTAGTGTTGTCGCTTGGTACGATCAGTCTCTGTGATGCTGAATAGTAAGAATCTGTAAATGTTACATACTCTTCTCTCTCTTCATTGATTGTAAGACCTGCCATAGCAATATCACATTTCTGCTGGCTTACAGACAGACATACTGCATCGAAATCCATGTTCTCAATTACAAGCTCTTTTCCAAGCTCATCAGCAAGAAGCTTAGCGATCTCCATATCGATTCCGTAGTAGCTGTCTCCCTTTGTATACTCAAATGGTTCAAATGCTGCATTTGTAGCTACTACAAGCTGATCTTTGGAGCTGTCGAGTTTTGCAGATTCAACTGCCTCTGGCTCTCCGCTTCCAAAATATTTGTCACAGATTTTATCTAATGTTCCGTCACCTTTAATTTTCTCAATAAATGCATTTGTCTTCTCAAGAAGCTCTGGCTGAGTCTTATCTACTCCGAATGCATACTCTTCATTTGTAAGGTCAATATCGATAACCTTTGCTGTTTTTGATGATGAACCGCCCTTGGAACTGTCCTTTTTGTCTCCTGATCCGCCACATGCTACTAATGAAAGCGCACATGCTGCAACCAAAAGTACGCTGGTTAATTTTTTCATTTTCATAACCCTGTCCTCCTAAAATTTTATTCTGCATGATTATACATATTTATTGCATAATACATATTTTAACACGTTTCAGCTAAAACTCAAGCCCATTTTTATCCAAGCAGCATCTTAAATAGTGCTACCAGAATAATCAGTGCACCTAATATGATTCGATAATATCCAAATACTTTGAAATCATTCTTCTTGATATAGTTCATCAGGAACTTAATCGCAATAACAGACATTCCAAAAGAAACTACACAGCCAAGCATCAGGAATCCGAATTCTGCTGCTGTAAAGTGGAATCCGAATTTGATAAGCTTCAGTGCACTTGCTCCGAACATGACCGGAATTGCCAGGAAAAATGTGAACTCAGCTGCCACTTCTCTGGATACTCCGATGATCAGCGCGCCGACAATTGTTGCACCTGATCTTGAAGTTCCTGGTATCAGGGCCAGCATCTGGAAAGCACCGATCCACAACAGCATCTTAATATCCAGTTCAGAGATTCTGTGGACAGCCGGTTTTCTTCCTTCATTACGGTTTTCTACTATAATAAATAGTACACCATATACAATCAGCATCACAGCTACCGGAAGCGGCTTATAAAAAATCTTATCCAGAATATCATCGAAAAGCAATCCCACTACAGCGGCCGGTACACAGGCAATCAATACTTTGATCCACATCTGCCAGGTCAAAAGCTTCTGTTTTTGAGTCTTCTTTTGTGAAAACGGATTCAACTTATGAAAATACAGAACAACGACCGCCATAATAGCACCAAGCTGGATGACTACGTTGAACATCTCCATAAAAGCATCACTGAGTCCCGGTTTTAAAACATCCCCCACCAGAATCAGATGTCCTGTACTGCTGACCGGAAGCCACTCCGTGATTCCTTCCACGATTCCGAGTAAAATGACTTTCAATACGTCTAACATTAGTTACCCTCCTATTCAGTTTTTAATATGTATTTTTCTATGAATCTTGCCACGCCTTCTTCATCATTGGAATCTGTCAATCTGTCTGCTGCTTTCTTCACTTCCGGCATTGCATTCGCCATAGCGACTCCCATTCCGACTGTCTTAAGCATCATCGTATCATTGGATCCATCACCAAAGGCTGCAATTTCCTCACGACTGATCCCGAATATCTCGCCCAGTTTCAAAAGAGCCATCCCTTTATGGACACCTTCTGCATTGACCTCTATATTATTCTCCAATGCTCCGGTTGCTTCCACTCCTGTCACTTTACGGATACGCTTCCATGCTTCTTCCTTGTCAGTCTGGTATCGGAACAAAGCCTGTACTTTATCTGTCCCTCGATTCTCTGTCTCAAACTTCTCTTCTACACTTTCAACAGGAACACGAGTATTAAGAATATATTCGCCCATGGCCTTTGTCATGACATAGTCCTGAATATGGGCAAGCTTCTCTTTCTCTGAGTAACCGATTCCATCGTAATACACATCTCGTAGTGTATCATAATCTGAGAAAATATCCAATATTTCGCGCGCTTTTTCTACCGAAATTAACATTTCTGATAAAACTTGTTCTGTTTTTGTCTCCAAAATTCTGGCACCATTAGCTGTCACTGCATATTTTATGAACGGAAGCGCTAAAAGTTCTTTCGGAAGTCCGCATAAAGGACGCCCCGTTGCCGGCACCAGAACGACTCCCTGATCTGCCGCTGCCTCCAATGCTTTCTTCGTTCTCTCCGTCAGAATCTTATCTGTTGTCAGAAGCGTTCCATCCAGATCAAAACCAATCATCCTGATGTTCATTTTCTTATTTCTCCTTTTAAGCACATACATATAAACTCCAACAAGCAATTGAACAGTTCTTTTCAAAAATCCCCTTCTACCAGTTCTTATAACTAATAAAAGGGGAGCATATTATTTCTCTAAAATCAGAAATACCAACTGGAATGTTTAATCTGTTCTTCCACACAGCATTAACATAAATTTATGATACCATGATGCATATGTTTTTTCAATTTTCTTTACTTTTTTAAAACCTTCATCATCTGTTTCTTTGATGGTACCTGTCCCGAAATAACAAGCTTTCCGTCAATCATGACAGACGGAGCTGTCATAACTCCAAGCTTTACAATCTCTACCAGATCTGCAACACGCTCAATCTTCGCGTCAATCCCAAGCTCCTCTACACACTCTGCTATAATTGCATTCGTCTTATCACAGTTCTCACAGCCACTACCAATTACTTTTATATTCATATCTGACTCCTTATCTCATCACATTCTCTAAAAAAGGTCCACCGGACCTTTTTGTCACATGCTTGGCAACTAAAATTCCATCCTAGTTCTTCAGATCCATCGGAAGTCCGACACACCCATCCCATGCTTCCTTAATCTCCCGGATCAGTGCAATTCCAATCTTGGAGATAAATACAAGTTCTGACTTCTCCTGTTCTTCATATGGCGCATAATCCAGTTTCTTTCCAACTACATCGACCTTCTCCCAGCCTTCATTTTTTACCTTGAAAAAGCCTTTCGCTCGATAAACACTCGGCTCAATTCTCTCAAGGAAAGCTTCCAGTTTGTCTTTTTCAATCTCACCTGCAAAGTTCATGGAAAATGTCTTTGGCTTTGTCTCTGCTGAGTTGGTTGTCTCCTCGCATTCTGCCCATTGATACTTCATCAGATCCATATCATAAAATGAACGTTTAATATTGCCATTCTCACTCTCTGTAATTGGGCAGACCGGATTAATCTCCTGTACTTTTTCTTTAATCAATTCAATCTTCTCTCGATCCACAAGATCCACTTTTGTCAGTACTGCAAGGTTGCAGTGCTTTAACTGACGGTCGATAGTAATTTCATCCTCCAGCTGATCCAGAAAATTGTAGCAGTCCACCAGACAGATACAGCCACGGAAATCATATACTTCCCCAACCAGTACTTTTGTAGCTTCCAGAATCTCCTCCGCATTGGAAGGATCTCCAAAACCGGAACTTTCAACAAATACATATTCCAATCCCTGCTGTGACATCTTCGCAAGCGCATCGACAAAAGAAAGTCGCAGACAACTACAGAAAATAGATCCTCTATTCAGCTCTACCATGTGAATGTCATCATTCTGTAGTACTGTTCCGTCAATGCTGATTTTTCCAAGCTCATTCTGAATGACTCCTACTTTCGTTCCTTCCATATTCTCTAAAAGATTCTTTAAAAGTGTTGTCTTTCCTGATCCCAAAAAACCTGTCAGAAAATATAATTTAATCTGATTCATTCTTCTCATTCTTCCTTTCTGTATTACAATTACAATTTAAAAGTCCCGCATAAGCTCCTGGTATCATAAGTCTTCCGACGGTCTTATACACATCATTTAAAACTTCTATATCCAGTGAATACTGCATCCACTTTCCTTCTTTTCTCGCTTTCACAATTCCAAGGTCACACATTACCTTCATATCATGAGATAACGTTGGCTGCGTGATGTGAAACTCTTCCAGAATCTTGCATGCACAAAGTTCCCCTTCGGAAAGCATATCTATAATTTTCAGACGCTTTGGGTTTGACATTACCTTAAATATACGGGCATATTTTGCATAATCTATCATTGCCTCATCATTCATATCTCATCCACCTTCCTTGTTGCTTTAAAACTTTCTGGCTAATATAGCAAACATCCTGCTAAATTGATTCTAACTTTTGTCTCTGGTGTCTTTATAATAACATATATCCAAAGATATTAAACAGGTATCCTACAATGATAATTCCCACACATACGATTCCGATAAATGTTCCCAGAAGTTTTTTCTTAATTGCTTTTGACAACATCACCAGTGATGGGAACGAAATAGTCGTCACAGACATCATAAATGCCAGAATTGTTCCAAGCCCTGCGCCCTTTGCCAGCAGACTCTCCGCAACCGGTATCGTTCCGAAAATATCTGCATACATCGGGACTCCGACCACCGTCGCCAGCGGCACCGCATACCACTTCTGCTCTCCTAATATGCTTCGAACTATATGCTCCGGAATCAGATTGTGAATTGCCGCCCCAATTGCTACTCCAACAAAAATGTATGGTGCAACTTTCTTCACGGTGGATACCACCTGATTCTTTGCATAATTCATTCTGTCTCCTACCGTCAGCTTTTGGGATTCAATCTCCACATTCTGAGCCTGTCTGATGAACTCCTCCACCTGATCTTCCATATGAAGTTTCTCAATCAAAGTGCCTCCAACGACCGCCACAATCAGTCCTACTATCACATATGCAAATGCAATTTTGCCACCGAACACACTCATAAGCAGAACCAGTGATCCAAGATCTACCATTGGAGAAGATATGAGAAATGAAAATGTCACACCAAGTGGCAGTCCCGCACTTGTAAATCCCATAAAGATTGGGATTGAAGAACAGGAGCAGAACGGTGTCACCGTTCCAAGCAATGCCCCGATAATGTTCGCCCAGATACCATGGAATCTTCCCATAATCTTCTTACTTCTCTCCGGCGGAAAATAACTCTGAATATAAGAAATCAGAAAAATAAGCACCGCAAGCAGTACAAAAATCTTAATCACATCATAAATAAAAAAATGTAAAAATTCACCGGGGAATCTACTCTCCCCCATTCCTGCCTTTACAAGCAGATTTCCTATGAGATCTTTCAGCCAGTGCATACCTAATATCTGGTCCTGAAAAAAATCCCAGCCTGTCTTAATCGCACCCATAACGTCTCCTTTTAAACATTAGATATTTCTATAAACAATTCATTATATAGAAATATAGAAATATCTCTATGTCTTAGTTTTATAAAAACCGGCACGAACTTTCGTACCGGTTTCGTTCTATTCACACTTTACATTATACATAGAAGTTTGTCAATATATCTTCTTATATATGCTTTATTATTTATTTTAATCAAATTATATATCAGTCTGCTTATTCTATGTCAAATATTTTTATTGATAATCCATGACGTCGATCCACTTCATCAGGAAATCCTTCTCCAGCTCATTGTTCTTCTCAAGCTGTGCTGCTGCAACAATCGGGAACCACTGCTGTACATACTGTTTCGCAGTGTCACTCTTCTTGCAGAACATAGTCAGATACATCTCTGCTGCCACACGGTTCTTCAGTGCGAACTGAAGGTAAGTAAGTGCCGCATCTGCGCTGGCATTTCCCTGGGTAACATGTGCCCAGTCTACAACTGTCAGCTTGCCGTCCTCGCCTACGATGACATTACTTGGATTAAAGTCTCCATGGCATACTTTTGTATGCTTCGGCATGCTCTCCAGACGTACCAGAAGCTCATATCTCTGGGTCGCATCCAGTTCTTTTAACTGATTGATCTGTTTTGCCAGTTTGTCTTTCAGTTTCGTAAGCATCGGAGCCGTCTTTGCGTGGATCTGAAGTTGAAGATCTACGAACTCTGCCATATATTTTTCCAGATTATCCGGATCCTTTTCCATGACTGTTTCCAGAGTCTCGCCTGCCTGACACTCAATAACAAGTGCCCATTTTTCATCGATCTGTGTGACCTCATCAAGTTTCGGAATATCCAGTCCCGCCTCCTCGACTCGAACGGTATTCAGCGCCTCATTAAAAACGGCTGACTTCGGGTGATCTTTTTCAAATATTTTTACAATCTTATCCCCGTCCTTGTAGACTTCCTTATAAGAACGTTTCACAATTAATTCCGGATTCGTAAGTTTCATCACATTTACCTCCTTACCAGCACTTTAAGTATAACTCTTTGATTTCTTTCATGAGTGGATATCTTGGGTTTGCTGCTGTACACTGATCGTTAAATGCCTGCTCCACCATGTCGTCCAGTGTGTCCATGAAATATTTCTCATCAATGCCGTACTCGTGAATGGACTTCTTAATACCGATTTTTTCTTTCAGCTCTTCCAGTTTTGCGATAAAGTTTTCAAATACTTCTGCATCGTCTTTTCCCTGGCAGCCTACAAAGCGGCCAATTTCAGCGTATCTTTCCAGTGCATGTGGATACTGATACTGTGAAAATGTTCCCATTTTTGTCGGCACTTCTGCAGCATTGTATCTCATGACTTCTGTCAGGATCACTGCATTTGCGACTCCATGTGGCAGGTGGTGGAATGCACCAAGTTTATGTGCCATGGAGTGGTTCAGTCCAAGGAACGCATTCGCAAATGCCATTCCAGCCATACAGGAAGCATTTGCCATCTTCTCTCTGGCCTCCGGATCATTTGCACCATTGTCGTATGCTCTCGGCAGATACTCAAATACTGCTTTTGCTGCCTTGAGGGCAAGTCCGTCTGTGTAATCCGTCGCCATAATAGATACATATGCCTCAATTGCATGAGTCATAACATCGATACCAGATGCACTGGTCAGCCCTTTTGGCTGAGTCATCATGTTATCTACATCTACAATTGCCATATTCGGAAGAAGCTCATAATCTGCAATTGGCCATTTTACGCCTGTCTCAGCATCTGTGATAATGGCAAATGGTGTCACCTCGGAACCTGTTCCGGAAGAAGTCGGGATTGCTACAAAGTAAGCTTTCTCGCCCATTTTCGGGAAAGTGAATACACGCTTGCGGATATCCATGAAGTCCATGGCCATATCCTCAAAGTCAGCTTCCGGATGCTCATACATTACCCACATAATCTTTGCTGCGTCCATGGCAGATCCACCGCCAAGAGCAATAATCGTATCCGGCTCAAATGCACGCATCTGATCCACACCTTTTTCAGCACACTGAAGTGTCGGATCCGGTGCCACCTCGAAGAAGCATGTGTGCTGGATTCCAAGCTCATCCAGTTTCTGCTCGATCGGAGCTACGTAACCATTCTTATATAAGAAGCTGTCTGTTACGATAAATGCTTTCTTTTTGTGCAGTACATTTCTAAGTTCATCTAGCGCTACCGGCATGCAGCCTTTCTTAAAGTATACCTTATCCGGAGTCCGAAACCAAAGCATATTTTCTCTCCTCTCTGCAACTGTTTTAATATTGATCAGGTGTTTTACACCTACATTTTCAGATACGGAGTTTCCTCCCCAGGAACCGCAGCCAAGTGTCAGTGACGGTGCCAGTTTAAAGTTGTAGAGATCTCCGATTCCGCCGTGAGAAGACGGTGTGTTAATCAGGATTCGACATGTCTTCATAGCTTCAGCATGTTTTGCAATTTTCTCTGTCTCAGCAGGATGTACATAAAGAGAAGCCGTGTGTCCATATCCTCCATCTGCTACAAGGCGCTTTGCTTTTTCAAGGGCTTCGTCAAATGTCTTCGCACGATACATTCCAAGTACCGGTGATAATTTTTCGTGTGCAAATTCTTCAGAAATATCTACGGATTCTACTTCACCGATCAGAATCTTTGTATTTTCCGGAACTTCCACACCTGCAAGTTTTGCAATCTCATATGCAGATTTTCCAGGAATCTTGTTATTCAATGCTCCATTTATAATAATCGTCTTACGAACCTTATCAAGCTCTTCTCCTTTTTTCAGGAAATAGCAGCCTCTGTATGCAAATTCTTTCTTTACTTCATCGTAAATGCTGTCCAGAACCGTTACGGACTGCTCAGATGCACAGATCATACCGTTGTCAAATGTTTTGGAATGAATGATGGAGTTAACTGCAAGTTTAATATCTGCTGTGTCATCAATAATAACCGGTGTATTTCCGGCTCCAACTCCAAGTGCCGGTTTTCCGGAAGAATAAGCTGCCTTTACCATTCCCGGACCACCCGTTGCAAGGATGATGTCAGATTCTTTCATGACCATATTGGTCAGTTCCAGTGACGGTGCATCGATCCAGCCAATGATTCCTTCCGGTGCTCCGGCTTTCACTGCTGCGTCCAGAACAACCTTTGCTGCTGCAATTGTGGAAGCTTTTGCTGCCGGATGCGGACTGATGATAATTGCATTTCTCGTCTTCAGACAGATCAATGTCTTAAAGATTGCTGTTGAAGTCGGGTTCGTTGTCGGAATAACTGCTGCCACAAGACCGATTGGCTCTGCGATTTTCTTAATTCCGAATGCTTTATCTTCCTCAATCACACCACAAGTCTTTGTGTCTTTGTATGCATTATAAATATACTCTGCTGCATAGTGATTTTTGATTACTTTATCCTCAACAATACCACGTCCGGTTTCCTCAACTGCCTGCTTTGCAAGTGGAATACGCATTTTGTTCGCTGCAACTGCTGCCGCATAAAAAATCTTGTCAACCTGCTCCTGTGTATAGGTGGCAAAGATTTTCTGCGCCTCGCGCATCGCCTGCATCTTCGCTTCCAACGCTTCCACATTGTCAACAAATACCGGTACAACATCTTTCTTCTTAGCCATCTGGATTCCCTCCTGTAAATAAAAAGTATGGATTATAGTTTGCTTAATTAGACGTCTTTTATTCTTTACATTTGGTAGTATAAATTATCGTTAATTATTTGTCAATATATAAATGATATTTTTTTAACATTGTTGTTTATTTTTTGTCATTTGTTGGAAATATTATTATATAAAGCAGTTCACGGGACATAAAACGGAATAATTTCCGTGAACTGCTTTTTTCATATCCTGTAGTTTTCCAATAAATGCCAAATAATAAACTGCTTGGAAGCAGGACGGCTTACGCCGAAATTGCATTATGCAGGCTAAGCGGAAAGCCTGTAATATAGATACTATTTCGCTATTTTTCCCCACCGATATATTCTAAAGTAGGCATTAGAAAAAACGTGGAAGCTGCCCTCCACGTTCTTTCGTTTATTCCATATTTGTTTCTACTGTTATAATTTTATTCTCTTGATGTACATCGAAAATCAATGGATTCTCTTCTGCCCATTTGGGATCTTCTTTCTGGCGCTTGCACCATTTCTCATATGCTTCCAGAAACCTGTCATGAATCAGATGTTCTGCCTCCAGTCTTGCGTCGACTGCATCCTGAAACTCGCGATATGTCCCGAGCTGATATCGTTCTCCTTTAAAGCCGATTGTCACTCGATACTTTCCCGCTTTCGTCTTGTACACTCCACGGAAACCACTCGTACTGTCACATCGATTTTTCCGGTGCTTCAGCCATTCAACACAAGTTCCGTTCAATAAATGAAGCTGGTCATGCACGTTTTTTTCACATTCTTTCTTCAGGCATCCACAGCTTTTATAATTACCATATACAAGTCCACTAAGAGAAACATCTACTTCATTTCCACATTCACACTTACAGTGCCAATATACAGAGCCTCTCTTGTCACGTTTTTCTGTCGGATACAAGGCAGTCAGTCTTCCAAATTTCTGTCCACTCAGATCACGAATCACTGACATTTCTTTCTCCTGATAAATACTGCAAGAAAAAATACCACGACTGCTATTGCTGCTGTCGAACACCACAATATGATATTCTGTGTATCGCCGGTTTTTACAATAGTATTTCCTTTCGCCGGTTTGTCTCCAGTATAAGAATTATGAAAATATGCTTCTTCACTCTTTGTCCCATCCGGATTTTTTACAACAACTTGTGTATCAAGTCCTCCATTGTCTGCATTCGTCACATATACTGCTACCTTGTAGTTCGTCTCATCATAACTGAATTTATCCTTTTTGTCAGATACTTGCTGTTTCAGATTATAATAATATACTCCGGCATGTTCATAAGCAATTTCGATTACTTTTTTATCATTATCTTTTAGAGTAAATGTATAAGCTCCCTCTGAAGTCTCCTCGGGCATCGGAACTTTTGTCTCTTCACAGGTCATTATATATTGAAACTCTCGGTTCAGTCCGTCCGGCGCTTGATTTTTTATTTCAAATGTCTGGGACACTGGTATTTTTGCAACAGTTTTTTGAGAGGCTGCCTCTGCCTTCACCGGCAATCCCTGCAACAGAACTGCTGCAAGAGCAATCCCTGCAACAAATGCAGAAAATCTCCCCCTATTTTTTATATTTTCCGTTCTCCGGTTTCTTATCATTTATCTCCCCTCCTTTCTGTCCTTGTACTGCACGATTATTTACCGCCATACAATTCTTATGTTTCTTTCTGATATATCGAAGAATAGCTACTATCTCCAGCCCTATAAGTACACTTTCTAAAAGCCCATACCACCAAAGCGGAATTTGCTCAAGAAGATTTCTTGCTATCCCCTGCTGTTTTTCTGTCTCTCCTTCTGCAAACGTATCTGGATAAGTTTCATCTGAAATCACACCGATCAACACATCTCTGCCATTTGTAGTCTGTGAATTACAAGTAGATAAAGCTATAATCCGTACATTTTCATCTTCCACAGAAATGTTTAAATCCCGGTAATACAATGCCTGTTCCCGTACATATGATAAATACTTCGATTTTTCTGATTGATCTGCAATTCTGACACTGTAAATCATGTTGTCATATGCATCTGCTTTCACAAATGCGAAAAAATGCACACCATGATCCTGACCACTATAATATAGATTTCCATATTCATGTGTATTGAAATACGTCTCATCCTCATAGTGACCAAGATCACCGAACATCAACTCTTTTTCCATATGATGTCCATAAATAATATTATTAAAATTGCTAAAATCCGGTGCGTTCATGCAATCCAGAAATAAACTTCCCGACAGTGCATATTCACCCATAACATCTGTATTCACATATTTTGAATTATCTTCTGCCTGCGTGAACGGATAATCAATTTTCGTTCCATATACATGCAGCCAGCCTATAACTTCCGGGTTTTGCGCCTGCAATTGTTCAAATGACACCGAGTCATCTTTTTCCGGCTTGTAGGTCTTGTATTTCTGCGCAGAAGCCGCATCATAGACCTGTCTTGTGTCCCAAAATGCATACACGCCGTACAAAATCAGCAACATGGTGAATATCAGTACTACAAAATTGACGATCCGGTCTGCTATACGCACCAACATTTTTTAGCGATACTGTCTGCGTCTGTTGATCAGTACGAGTGCCACAAGAGCACATGCTGCTACTGCAACAAGGACAACATATGGAAGGTTATTGATGATAACACCTGTAATCGGAGTGTCAGCATAAGCATTGGTAAATACGACACTGTTTGCATTCTCGCCAATCAGCTTGTTATCTGCTGTAATTCCGTCAGCTTCGCTGGTTGCGTTAGTTTGCACTGCTGTTGCACCATTCTCAACAACTGCTACACTTGGTGTATATCCATCTGTTGCTCCTGCTTCAGTAACGGTATATCTTGTTCCTGCTGCAATGTTGTCAAATGTGATTGTATCTCCGTCACACAGTTCTACATTTGCTGTTGCTTTACCATTATTATCAAATGTAAGTACTACATTCTGATGTGTTTCTTTACATTTGTCACCTTTTACAATTGTTCCTGTGTAGGAAGCTCTTGTATCTGTAGACGCTTTTGTCATGTTAATTGTAAAGTTGAAGTGTTTTGTTTTGTCTGCCTGAGCTCCTGTTACTTTCTTTTCTATTGTGAGACTAGAGTCTTTTACATATGTATTGTCAAAAGACATATCTGATACTTTTGTCTCTCCATCATTTGCAGTAATGCTGTCTACTTTTAAACCATCGCCATCATTTACTACATATACATTTACTGTGTAAGTTTTTGTATCATATGTCATGCCGGCTACATCGCCTTTTACCTCATTGACGGTAAATGTGTAAACACCTGCATGTGGATATTTTGTTGCATCTGCAAGTTCTGTTGTTGCTGCTTTCGATACAAGATCATTCGTCACCGTATCCGCTTTAAAAGCTGCTGTCGTAGTTTTTGTAACAGTTGTCGCATCTCCAGCGGTCTGAGTGATATTAAATGTAAATGTTGTATCAGGTACGGTAATTCCTTCTGCAATATGCAAATTCTTGGTAACACCTGCCTGTCCAACTGTTGGAACCTGTACCTCTTCTGCCATTACTGCTGTTCCAGCACATAAGCTCATTGTGAGCATCCCTGCCATAAGCATTCCTTTGATTTTTCCTGATTTCATTGTTTCCCCTCCTTAATATATCCTTGTATTTCATTTATAATAAAAAGCAATCTATTTTTCTTCCTGTCTTCAATCCTGCCTGCCAACAGATTGTTTCCTATCTGAAATTGTTGCCACCTGCTTTATAAATTACGGCGGCGCATAATGGTCATAACATTTCCCTTGATTGTTGCTATGTCTACCGGTCCATATATCCGGCTGTCTCTTGCACTGCTTCTGTTATCACCCAATAAAAACACCTGATTTTTGCCTACTGTGACTGGGAATGTAATTCCTTCTGAGTATGGAAGTGTTTCCATATAAATGTCATCTTCCTGTTGTATATAGCCATTGACACTTAATCCTTCCTCTGTAATATCCACTACATCCCCCGCCCGCGCTACGATTCGTCGAAGTTCTGTCTCTTTCTCCTGCCTGATTACCACTACATCTCCAACCTGATAATCCTTTTTCAAACGATAATAAATTATCAGGTCTCCTTCTTTCATAGCCGGGGTCATGGAAGCATCTGGATTACGGAAGATGCCAAATAGAAATGTAAACATCACTACTGCCAAAGCCCCTATAATCAAAATCTTTAGCAAAAGATATCCGATATCCACAAGAAGCGGCACCGGTTGTCTTTCTTCCTGCATCTTAGAATCTTCTCCGTCTGTGGCCTGCCACACGCTTCATTTTCTGGCAGATGATCACATAGATGGATCCTGCTGCCGCCATCAATGCTGCCATCAAAATTCCTCCGGCAACCCAGTTGCCTGTGTCTACGCCACTTGTCGGAATATCTTTTGCAGTATTTGTTACGGTAACACTTTGGTCACGATTCATTGTTCCTGTCTTCTGATCATACTGGACATCGTATCCTTTGGAGCTGTCGCTTGTCTCTTGGACTTCATATGTTGCTTGCGCTGGGATTCCAACAATCTTTATAGTTTCATTATCCTTTAATGAAACGGTTGCTTTTCCATCTGTAAATCTGATTTTTTCACCATCATCTATATCAAATTCACCGCTTACATTTTCTCCATCTTTATCCTTTAATGTAATGTCGATATCAAATGCCTTCGTCCGATCTGCGTAATCATTTCCTTTCGTCAAAACCTTTTTAACGGAAAGCACATATGTATTCGGAGTATATGTATTTTCAAACCAGATTTCAGAAGTCTTCCGGTCTTGAATACTGACAGTCCCCGAAGCCTCCGGACTATCCGTTCCATTTACCTTCACACTTACGGTATATCCGTCTCTCTGTGTGGAATCTGCAACCTCACTTACGGTATAACTTCCAATTGGAACATTCTGTTCTACATATGTAGCCGTATAAGCCTGCTTGTCCTCGTTCCAGCTAAATCGATTCAGTGTAACAGTTTTCGTCGTATAAGCATTTGGTCCTTCTATTTTTACATCAATGGAATAGTCAGTTGCCTCTTCCTGCGTCAATCCCTGAATTGTTTTTACAATCTTCAAATGTCCCGTATCCGGATTCGGTTGTGGAAGTTCTGATGTAAAATACACATTGTCCAAATGGTTTCCAATCGTTCCTTTCAAATTCTCTTTTGCACCAGAACTGGAATCATATGCGGTCGGTCCTGACACAAAGAAAAATCTGGTCAGATACTGTCCCTCTGGGACTTCATATGTTCCGGTATGCGTATACCATTTCTGATTATCATCTGTAATCTCCTGGACTGTTGCACCTTTATAAGTCTCATCTCCATTTTTTATAGCCTGAATAACCTTTTCGACATCTGCCTGATTGTTAATATTTTCTGCAAGTTTCGTCGGCATGATCAGGACATACATGGTATCTTTGGCTGTCTTATCTCCTCTTGCCCGATGAGCCAGTCCCCAGTTCAATGTTGCCCCCGGTGTCGTCAGCACATCCTGATATAAAGAGCCAACTTCATTTGCATTCAGTTCTGCGAACTGTTCTCCATCGGCTGCCGCATCGACCTGATGATGCTTTTGAGACAACGCTTGATATGTATTTGCCCATATCCATCGGCTTTCTCTCTTATTAGTTGAAGCATTGACAATTTCTATCTTGTTATCAGAAGCTGTTGTTTTCCATACGATTCCTTGCGTATCACTTGTTATATACGGCTGGTAATTGCTATAATTATTACAAAGCGGCGTTTCAAAGCTTCCATTCTGAAGTGCTGAATAATAAGAAACCTGAGTTGCTATTGACTCACCAGTTTTATTTCCCTGTTCATCATAAATTTCCACCTTGTAGTATTTTCTTGCCCCATTATCAAGTGCTGCATTCAGACTTTTTCCATCTTCTGAAATGTTGTAGGAATCTCCGGTAATCTTACGGCTTACAACTTCTGTCCAGTTGCTTGTTCCGTTGTCACTTTTGAACCACTTATAGCTGGCTGCAACGACGGATTCCGGAACATTCAATGTTCCCTGATCTTTGATATGATTCTCCAGTGAAAATGTCGTAACTGCCAGTGGCATAACATCTTCCTGTACACTTCCATCTGAGCCCTCACTCTCATCAGAAGCCGTTGTCTTTGTCCATGTCAGTGCAAATGCAGAAACACTCTCGACGTCATATTTTGCTGTGATTACATTTCCGTCTACACTTATTTTCCCATCTGTGGCATCAGCAACTTTTTTCATCTGAAGTCCTGTCTCAGTTTTTATGAGCTGTTGTACTGCAATGGTATTCAGGTCAACTTCTTCTGCCAGTGTTTTGGCATCGATCTGCAGCTCAATAGCCACTTTTCCACCCGTCGGCTGACAAGCTCCGTTTTCATCTTCAAATGACATATCAAAAGCTTGAAATCCATCATATGCTGTCTCACCATCTGTCAGTGCTGTCTCCACCTCTTTATAATGTTCTGCTGTCTCCCCTTCGGATTTCAACGCCTTCACTGAAAATGTTACGTCCTCTGGCAGTACCCCTTTTACGGCACTCGCTTTTACTGTAATTCCTTTCATTTGTTTTTCAGGTGTGAATATCATATTTTCTTCACCCTGATCACACTCTGTACTTGCTCCTGACGGAATCTTTGCCACTGTGTCTTCTTCAGCAAATGCCTGTATTCCAGACATTCCCAAAAGCATTGACAAAGTAAGCACCACTGCCAGTACACGCAGTACTTTAGAATGTGCACGATATTTTCCCCTATGATTCATACTCTTCTCCTCCTTCTCTTTTTTAGGGAATGGTCTAAAACAGTTTTCCTGTCCTGACCTTATATACAAAAGCCTTATCACTACAGAATCTATATTCCGTGGTAATATTATTACATTCCACCCTTCCAGGAGTTTTCTCGACTGAGATAAAAAGCATGAAAAGTCCCTCTTTCTGTTTGTCACATCACAGACAGGGATTATTTTTCATGCTTCAATTTATATTGTGGGAATTTTAACAGTATTTAAGTGATGTATTTTCATGTAAATATATTGACATTTACTAAATACAGGGGTAAAATTATTAGTATTAAAAATTTTTATATGTATTAGAGTTTGCTTTATTTACCACAGAATATAGATTCTGTGGTCTTTTTGTTTTTCTGATCCATTTCTATTAACTTGTACGGGAAATTTCATTTTCTCCAGTATTTTTTCATAAGTATCTATCGTCTCCGCCACGTATATTCTGGTCGTTTCGATGCTGCTGTGTCCAAGTACATCTGCCAGATGTGCCAGATTCTGCTCTGTATGATAAAAAATCCTCGCAAATAAATGTCTCATATTGTGCGGAAATACTTTTTCCTTTTCCACACCTGCTTTTTCACATAATTTCTTCATTTCATGATAAACATTAGAACGATCTACCGCTTTTCCATTCCGTGTCCGGAATATATATCCTGATTCGATTTTATTTTTTCTGCAATATTCTAATATATTTTTTCGGAGTTCATTTTGAAATTTTACAGACCTTGTTTTTCCTTTCAACGATATCTCTGCTTCACCTTGTTCCACGGATTCAACTGTAATAAAAGGCAATTCACTGATCCTTATTCCCGTGCTTACAAGTACTTGCAAAAGCATATATAATCTCTGACTACTCTTTTTCTGTGCCACTGTAAGAAGTCTTGAAAATTCTTCCGAAGATAGTTGCCTTTTCTCTGAGATAAATGCTTTTTTCTGAATCTTAAGGAAATGCATTTTTAATTCTGGTCTTTTGCTCCACACAAAATATGCATTAATCGCTGAAATCTTAACATTAACCGAACGTACATTATATTGTTTCTTTTCCAGGTCCCTATATTCCACGAAAAGTTGTTTTTCCGGTACCCTTCCATCAAGAAATTCCATGAATTTTCTCACTTCCTGACAATATCTTTGAATTGTGTTATCTGAGTGTTCCGTTTCATAAAGACTCTCTCCAAATTCTTTAATTTGTTTTTCTGTAATTGTCTGAATTTTACTCTCCTTACATTTTCGCTGTTCTTCTTCCATTTGATTCCAAATTTTCCGTGCAACTGAATCTGTAAATTTCTCCATAATTTTCCCCATAATTATTTACCTCCCGTATGCTAGTTTTGAATTTATTATTTTCAGGATTATAATTTTCCATGCCAAATTCCAGAAGCTTTATACTCCATTTTATCGTAGCGCAAATATCAAAAAAAGAGAATGTACCTGATTTAGCACATTCTCTTACAGTTTATATATTCAATTTTACCGATTCATCTCACTATGATATCCGACTGTCTCGTGATCATGGATAATATTCTCTATCTCCTCACGATCCAATGACGGCATATCACCTGGGATAGTATTCTTGGCTGCACTGCTGGCATTTCCATAGCGAAGAGCACTTGCACACCCTCCGTCTTCTCTCAAAAGTCCATACAGCACTCCGGAACAATAAGCATCTCCGCTTCCGATACGATCTACAACTTCGATATTCTCGTATGGTTTCTCTTCATAGAATTTCTTCGCTTTTGCGTCGTAAATTACAGAAGTAAAGTTATGTATCTTTGGACTTAATACAGTACGCTGGGTGGATGCGATGACGGAGATTGGATATTCAGCTGCAAAGCTTTCCATGATCTCTTTTACATTGCCTTCTTTTCCAAATGTCAGTCTTGCAGTGTCTTCGGAGCAGAAGAAAATGTCTACATAAGGAAGGATTCCTTCAATACATTTTCTTGCTTCTTCTCCTGACCAGAGATTCAGGCGGAAGTTCACGTCAAATGAAATGAGTGCGCCTTTTTCTTTAAATCTCTTAATCATCTCTACTCCGGTCTTCCGACACTCTTCACTGAGCGCCAGAGTAATTCCGGAGGTATGAAAGCATCTGGTCGATTCATATATACTGTCATCAAATTCATCGATGTCAATTCTGGTCATGGACGAATGCTGTCTGTCATAGACCACGCCCGGTTTTCTCGGGTATGCTCCGTTCTCGTAGTAATACACGCCCAATCTTGCATCTTTTCCTGTATCGTATACTAGATAATCATCGCTGACTCCACAGAATCGGATCTTATTCTTTGCGAACATACCGATACTACTGTCTGGAATTCTTGATATGATACCGGATCTCAGACCAAGAAGAGATACACCGGAAGCTACGTTAAGTTCTGCGCCGCCAACCTGCTTCTGAAATGTCTCTCCACGTACGATA
The DNA here is from genome assembly GCF_900290215.1 of Dorea sp. Marseille-P4042. Taxonomy (NCBI): domain Bacteria; kingdom Bacillati; phylum Bacillota; class Clostridia; order Lachnospirales; family Lachnospiraceae; genus Dorea; species Dorea sp. Marseille-P4042. The sequence goes on from NZ_OLMI01000002.1 coordinate 1,278,575, forward strand.
CGCTCATTGTCCGGTGGGGACAGACGAAGCAGAATCTCTCCTAATGTCAGCAGATCAAATGCTTTTTTCTTCATAAGACTAGCCTCTTACTTCTTTTACAATCTCTACAGCTTCTTTTGTCATTGTTTCAATCTTGTCGAACTCTCCAGCCTCTACAAGACTTCCTTTTACCATCCAGCTTCCGCCACATGCAAGAATCTTGTCATATGCAAGATATTCTTTTACATTTGTCGCATTGATTCCACCTGTAGGCATGAATTTCAGTCCTGTGTATGGAGCTGCCATAGCTTTGATCATCTTCAGTCCGCCTGCTGGCTCTGCCGGGAAGAATTTTACAACTTCAAGACCATTTTCGATTGCCTGTTCAGCCTCGCTTGGAGTGCAGATTCCTGGTGTGACCGGAATATTCTTCTCTACACAGTATTTTACAATCTTAGGATTCAGTCCTGGGCTTACGATAAATTTTGCTCCGGCTGCTACAGCACGGTCTACCTGCTCTGTTGTCAGAACTGTTCCGGCTCCAACAAGCATCTCTGGATATTTCTCAGACATGATACGGATTGACTCCTCTGCTGCATCTGTACGGAAAGTAACCTCTGCACATGGAAGTCCTCCATTGCAAAGAGCTTTTGCAAGTGGCTCTGCGTCCTTTGCATCATTTAATACAACGACTGGTACAATACCAATTTTCTGAATCTTCTCTAATACTTCATTCATGATCTTCTTCTCCTTCTTCTTTTTCAGTTTCATTATGTGGAACCTATTTTCATATTATGAAATCTCTTAATTCTGATTATACTCAAAGGACGCATAATGTCAAGAGTATTTCAAGTTTTCTAACTACCTCTTTATTATAATTCTAAGCTTATGTAAAAACAACCTGTTCTCATTTGTAAATCTATATCAGCCGGGAGATGACTCCCACCTCTATAGGTGGTGAGAAACAAGCTGGTATCAGTGGTGGGGGCAATCCCCCAGCTGATATAGCCTCCGGCAGGATTGCGGAGGTGCGCAGTAGAAGTATGTCATGCAATTGCATGACGCGCACCTCGCAGCAAGAATGCCGAGGCATTCTTGAATACAATTCTACATTATGCAAAAAGGGCGCATGAAAAAACTTCCGTTTTTTCACACGCCCCTTCTCTTATCCATCATTTTCTTTATGATGTCGGGTGCAAAAGCCCCCAACTATGATACACACAGACTGCCTGTCTTTCTTACGCATTTTTCTACATATTTTTCTTATGCTCAGTATGCAGAAGCATGTGAGCTTTGTGAGACATCGGTGCCTCAAAGTACTCTTTGTACATCTGAATGACATCTGGATTCTCATGAGAGAATCTAAGGTTCGCATTGCGATCCAGATAATACAGGTTCTTTCCACGTTCAAATGCGCGCTCTTCGCCGTCGTGGATCGGCTGTCCGCCACCACCGACGCATCCTCCCGGACATGCCATAACTTCTACAAAGTCATAGTGCACTACACCGGATTCGATCTTGCGAATCAATTCTCTTGTATTTCCAAGTCCGCTGACTACTGCAGTTCTCACTGTAATATCATTAATCTGGAAATTTGCTTCCTGAACGCCGTCATTTTCATTGAATCCCTGGCTTCTGACTGCTGTAAATGCCTCTGCCGGCGGATTCTCACCTTTGATGATATAGTAAGCAGACCGAAGTGCCGCCTCCATAACTCCACCGGTTGCACCGAAGATGACTCCGGCTCCGGTTCCCTCATGCATCGGGCGGTCACTCTCAACATCCGCCAGTGTCTGTGGGCTGATATGTGCAGAACGGATCATTCGAATCAGCTCACGTGTGGTGATAACTGCATCAATATCATGTCCTGCATATTCTTCATAATAAAGATCCATCTCACGCTCTGACTTCTTAGCCACGCATGGCATAACAGATACAGTATAGATCTTCTCCGGACTTACGCCCAGCTTCTCTGCAAAATATGTCTTCATAACTGCACCGAACATCTGCTGTGGTGATTTTGCGGAAGACAGATATTTTACCAGATGTGGGAACTGACTCTTAATAAAGCGCACCCATCCCGGGCAGCAGGAAGTGAACATCGGTCGGTCTTTTAATTCACCACTTGTAAATCTCTTTACAAATTCATTTCCCTCTTCCATAATCGTAAGATCCGCAGAAAATGTTGTATCAAATACATAGTTTATTCCCATTTTCTTAAGGGCATCTATGATTTTTCCAACTGTTGCATCTTCCGGTGCCAGTCCGAGTTCCTCTCCCCATGCTGTGCGGACAGCAGGTGCTACCTGAGCAACCACGATCTTATCCGGATCTTCAATTGCTTTCCATACTTCATTCGTATCACTTCTCTCGCGAAGTGCTCCGACAGGACAATGTGTAATGCACTGACCACAAAGTGCACAATCTGCCTCTCGGATAGAATTATGACCTGACACATTAACTGTTGTGTGATAACCGGTTCCTTCTACATCCCAGACACCAAGCCCCTGAACCTTGTCACACACCTGCACGCAACGCATACATTTGATACATTTTGCAGAATCACGAATCAGTGGAAATGTTTTATCCCATGGCTGGTGTTCCAGATACTGATGAAATGGAAGTTCTAAAATATCCAGATCATTTGCAATTTTCTGAAGACTGCAGTTGCCGCTTCTCATACAAGTTACACACTGACAGTCGTGCTCAGAAAGAATCAGTTCTACTGTTGTACGTCTGTCCTTTCTGACTTTCGGACTATTTGTATAAATGACCATACCTTCCTCGCAAATATTATTGCAGGCGGTGATCAGTCTGTCTTTTCCTTCCAGCTCTACCACACACACGCGACAGGCGCCTATTTCATTGATGCCTTTGAGATAACAAAGGCTCGGAATCTGAATACCAACGGATCTGGCAGCTTCCATAATTGTGGTATTCTCTTCTACTGAAATCTGTCTTCCATCTATTGTAAGATTTACCATAATTTTTCTCTGCCTCCTTTAAATATTCCATATCCGAAATGATCGCAGCGCAGACAGCGGCAGGCTTCCTGTTTTGCTTCTTTTTCGGTCATGCAGTTCTCCACTCCTTCAAAATCACAGACTCTCTCACATGCCTCGCGCTCTGTAAGTTCTGCACGTCCGCAAGGTACTCTGTCATGAAGGCTTGCTTTCGGAATCTCTACATCACAGGAAATCTCATGATGATATCCAAGATATTCATCAATGTTGGCAGCTACAACTTTTGCTGCTGCAATCGCTTTGATCACAGTAGCCGGACCACTTGCACAGTCTCCTCCTGCAAATACACCTGGCATATCCAGGAAATCTCCTCCTGCAGTTGTCACGATCTTACCACGCTCTACCGGAATTCCTGCTTCTGCGAAATGATCTGTCTCAATATTCTGACCAATTGCCACAACAAGGATATCACATGGAATATACTGATCTGGCTCTCCTGTTGCTTTTACGCTTGCACGTCCGCCTTTGATCTCACTGATCATCTGCGGTGTAACATACATTCCTTTAATGTGATGATTTTCATCAATATCCAGAGATGCCGGGGCCTTCAGAGTCTGTACTTCAATTCCCTCTGCAATTGCTCCTTCAATCTCTGCCGGAAGAGCTGTCATATCTGCAACTCTTCTTCTATATACAATGCTGACTTTCTTAGCACCCAGTCTTTTGGCTGTACGGACTGCATCCATAGATACATTACCACCACCGACAACTGCGACTTCTTTTCCAGTCAGGTCAAGTGCTTCGTCTTTTCCTACATCTCTTAAGAACTGTACTGCTGAGATGACTCCGTCTGCATCTTCGCCTTCCAGTCCAAGTTTCTTATCTGTACTTGCTCCAATTGTAATCAGAACAGCATCGTACTCACTGCGAAGCTGTTGGATTGTAATATCTTCACCGATCTTAAGACCGTATTTTACTTCTACTCCTGTCTTTAAGATTGCATTGATATCCTCGTCCAGACGGTCTTTCGGAAGTCTGTAGTTCGGAATCCCATAGCGGAGCATACCTCCAAGCTTTGGAAGCATCTCATATACCGTTGTCTGATGTCCCATAAGCTGCAGATAATAAGCTGCACTGAGTCCTCCCGGGCCTCCTCCTAATACAGCAATTTTCTTACCTGTGCCTGGTGCACATTTTGGCGGCTCTACTTCCCCTGCAAAGTCTGCTGCCACTCGTTTCAGGCCACGGATATTAATAGAATCATCAATCATGTTACGACGGCATCTTGCCTCACATGGATGCTCACAGATAAATCCACATGTTGTCGGGAATGGATTATCCTTACGGATCAGACGGATTGCATCTGCATAGCGTCCTTCCCCAACTAACGCTACATATCCTGGAATATCAACATGTGCAGGACATAAGGATACACATGGTACCGGCTGATTATATGTACAGGTACAGCGTCCGTTCTTGATATGCTCGATATAATCATCGCGATATCCGATCAGTCCCTTATATACCATATGCGCTGCCTCATATCCAATCGCACAGTCGGCAGACTCCATAATAGACTTTGCTGTCTGCTCCATAGTATCAAGTGTCTCCATTGTTGCGTTGCCGTTCAGTACCTTTCTGATCAGGTGATTCAACTGACCAAGACCGACACGGCAAGGTACACATTTTCCACAAGTCTGAGCATGGCATAACTCCAAAAATGCGCGAGACAAGTCTACTGGACATAATCCCGGTGGGCTTGATTCGATTCTGCGCTCAAGATCCTTGTAGAGCTGCTCCATAACAAGGTCTGCCCTGCTAGGAGTATCGATCGTTAATCTACTCATTTTTTTTATTCCTTCCCTCTCTACCGATTGTTTTTAGAATAAGTAACGGTCATATTGTAACATTTGGATAAAATTTTGTAAATACTTTTATCCAAATTAGTCACAATGCTATTTTTTTATCAATATCAGCGTCTTTTCTATAGTTTCTTTTTATAAACGTCCTTATATTTTCTAAAATATAATTTAGTTAGTTTCATTTAAAACCCGTCCCAATTTTATCAATCCTGTGAAACATATATCTTTCCTTGTGGTTTTAAATTTCAAATGCTATAATTAACCGAAAGAAACGCCTATAAGCGCGCTTGTTTATAGATAAATACAACACGAGGTGATACAGATGAACACAGGCTGCCTGATACTGGCAGGAGGAAAAAGCCGTCGGATGGGATATCGGAAATCCTCTCTGAGACTGAATGGAACAACATTTCTCGACAAACTGATTTTTGAACTACGCGATTTTCCTGAGATTCTGGTTTCAGTCGATGATGCCGCCCGGCATCCGGAAATCCCTTATTCAATGATTGATGACCGATATTCAGATTGCGGTCCTATGAGCGGACTTTACAGTGCCTTGTCTGTCTGCGAGTCGGATGCGCTGCTCGTTCTTCCCTGTGACGTTCCTCTTTTTTCCGGAACACTGGCTCATCACCTTCAGGAAGTCATGAAGCATTCTGATACGGATGCACTTATCTGTGTCACGGCGGATGATCGGATCCACCCCCTGTGTGGTATTTATCGCAAAAGCTGCACCCCTGTACTAAAGAGGTGCTTAGATAATGGAAATCTTCGGATCATGGATGCTTTGAACAACTTAAAGGTTCATTTTTATCACGTAGAAGAAGATTCCTGGCAGCTACAGAATATCAATACACCAGAGGAATACCAAAAGCTGACTGCAAAAAGCTGCCTGGCCATTTCCGGATTTAAAAACTCCGGAAAAACCACTTTAATGGAACGATTGATCCCAGAGCTGATCCACCGGGGACTTAAGGTCGCCACAGTCAAACATGACGGACATTCTTTCGAACCTGATTCTCCCGGAACAGACAGTTATCGGTTCTGGCAGGCAGGCGTGAGTGCTTCCATCGTCTATGATAACGACAAATACTTAGTTGTAAAACGGGAACCTTTACAGGAATCTGCAATTGCGGAGCTTGTCGGCGATGCTGATCTTATTCTTTTAGAAGGCTTCAAATGGAGCGATTATCCAAAGCTTATATTATTGACTGGAAGTGATGAACAAAATAACAGCTTACTCGCTTCTGCTTCTAATTGTATCTCCTATATCACTGCTGATTTTTCAACCGAACAGTTGATACAAGATACACCCGTTTATTGTCGGGATAATATCGAAGCTATCGCTGACTGTATATTACAACATTATCATAACGGAGATTTAAAACATTTATAAATAATCGATACATTTATATAAGGAAAACATACATATGAACATTCAGACTTTAAAAGAAGCATCTGACTGTCTCCTGAATCTGGCAAAACCAGAAACTCAGACGATAGAACACATTTTACTACAAGATGCTTTTGAACGAATTATTGCAGAAGATATTACAGCTAAAATTCCGGTGCCTTCTTTTGCCAAAAGCGCATATGATGGATATGCACTTCGTCAGGCTGACACAGCCGCTGCTTCACCGGAACATCCCGTGACTTTAGACGTTACCGAGGTAATTCCTGCCGGAAGTGTTCCAACCTATCCAATCACAGAAGGAAAAGCTGCACGGATCATGACCGGCGCACCGGTTCCGGAAGGTGTCGATGCCATTATCATGCATGAGCGCACTTCCTTTACTGAGAATACCGTTACCTTAACGGCGCCCGTTACCTCCGCAAACATCATTCCACCTGGGGAAGATGTTAAAGCTGGAACTTTGCTTGTTCCAAAAGGCAAAATACTTACCGCTTCTGACCTGGCACTGATTGCCGGACAGGGGATTGCTGAAATTGGGGTCTATAAAAAGCTCTCCATCGGGCTTATCAGTACCGGAAGCGAACTTTTGAATACGGGTTCCCCTTTAGAATACGGTAAGATTTATAACACGAATCCATATCTTTTAGGCGGTTACATTCAAAAACATCATATGACTGCCAACTACCTTAACACGGTCAGTGATGATCTGGATTCCCTGTGTCGGGCCGTACTTGAAGCCCTCAAGACCAATGATATCGTAATCACGACAGGCGGTGTATCTGCCGGTGATTTCGACTATATGCCGGAAGTGATACGTCGTATTGGGGGCGACCTTCTCTTCCACCGGTTAAAATTCAAACCGGGCGGTGCAATGCTTGGAGCATTTAAAGACGGAAAAGTCATTCTGGGCTTATCCGGTAATCCGGGTGCTGCCGCAACAGGTCTGTTGTGTGTCGGCTTTCCATTTATGAGAAAACTCTCGGGAAGATCTGACATCACATTTTCACAGGCAACTGCTTATCTTGGGGTTGATTTTAAAAAATCAAGTCCTGTGACTAGAATTTTAAAAGGTCATTCAGATTTCAAAAATGGTATGTTATATTTCACCCCACTTAGCAACCAGCACAATGGTTCTGTTTCTTCCATGAGCGATTGTGATCTGCTGGCCATCATTCCTGCCGGAAGTAAACCTCTTGCGGCAGGCGACAAGCTTGAAGTCTATATATTATGATATCAGGGCAAACGATGTTTTTACGTAACTTTTTGCCGGCATCATATATATTAGAAATAAAATTTTAGGGGAAGGGAGGAATTTGTTATGAATTCACCAAAAGAAATTGCTAACAATTATATTGCTATCGGAAAGGGGAAGGTAAACACTCCTGTCGCCAAGATGTTCGTTCTTGGAATACTGGCCGGAATCTTTATCGCATTTGGAGGCGTTGCTTCTACTGCAGTCGCTGTATCTATTCCGCTGGCATCTGCAGGCAAGTTTCTTGGAGCATGCATCTTCCCAGGAGGACTGACTATGGTACTCCTCGCTGGAAGTGAACTGTTCACAGGTAATTGTCTTCTGGTTATTCCGCTCTGCAAAAAAGAGATTACTCTTGGCGGAATGCTGAAGAACTGGGTAGTTGTATACCTTGGCAATATGGTCGGTGGAATTGGTGTTGCTGCAATCTGTGTATTCAGCCATCAGGCCGGTCTTTTTAACAACGGTCTTGCTGCTTCTATGATCAGCACTGCTGCCGGTAAGGTATCACTCTCCTTTGGCGATGCATTTCTTCGCGGAATTGCATGTAATTTCCTTGTATGTATCGCTGTATGGATTTCATTTGCTGCCAAGCAGGTGTCTTCCAAGATCATCGGATTGTTCTTTCCAATCATGATGTTCGTTTTATGTGGATTCGAGCATAGCGTAGCCAATATGTACTATATTGCTGCCGGTATTTTTGCTAAGGGAAATGCAGCCTATCTTGAAGCTGCAACTGCTGCCGGCGCTGACGTATCTGGCCTTACATGGGGAGCTATGTTCACCAAAAATCTTCTTCCGGTAACGTTGGGGAACATTATCGGCGGAGTAGTTTTGGTAGGTCTTGCCTACTGGTTCGTTTACTTAAAAGACGACTAAAAAATCTTTATTGAATTTAGAAAGGGAAAATTATGAGCAAATTATATCTTGCTGATCCGTCAGGTTATGACGTGAAAATGAATGAAATCGCACGACATTTTTCTCATAAAGTTGAGGTTTATCCTCCTGGAAGCTGCCCGATCACTATGCAGATTTCTATGCTGCGTACGGCTGCAAACCAGACTTGTGGAAAATGTGTTCCGTGCCGCGACGGTCTTCCACTTGTAGCGCGTCTGATGCAGAAAGTGTTAGATGGACGTGCAACAGGAAAAACTTTGGATAACATCCGTATGATGGCTACGATGATCCGTTCATCTGCTGACTGTGCCATCGGTTGGAATGCCGCTGATGAGGTCTTAAAAGGATTAGACCTGTTTGCAGACGAATATCAGAGCCACATTGAAAATAAAAAATGTCTGGAATCCATCGGACAGAAGGTACCTTGTATCTCCTTATGTCCCGCACATGTAAATATTCCTGGATATATCGCATTAGTTGGTGAAGAGGATTACGCCGGAGCAATTAATCTGATCCGTAAAGACAATCCGTTCCCGACAGCCTGTGCTATGGTCTGTGAGCATCCTTGTGAGGAGCGTTGCAGAAGAAAGATGCTGGAGTCACCGATCAACATCCGTGCACTGAAAAAATATGCAGTTGATATGATGCCAGCCGACAAAGTTGCTACACCAAAACCGAATCCTTCTACAGGAAAATCCATCGGTGTCATTGGTGGTGGTCCTGCAGGACTAACTGCAGCATACTTCTTAGCTCTTATGGGACATAAGATTGAAATATATGAAACGCATGACAAACTTGGCGGAATGCTCCGTTATGGAATTCCGAATTACCGTTTTCCGAAAGATCGTCTAGATGAAGATATCCGTGCGATTTTAAATAGCGGTGATATCCATGTTACATACAACACAACAATCGGAAAAGATATTCCTGTCAAAGATATTTACGAGAAACATGATGCAATTTTTGTTGGAATTGGTGCTCAGACAGGTAAGACACTTCGTATTGAAGGTGCTGACGCCGGAAATGTTGTATCTGCTGTAGATATTCTGGATCAGATTGGAAATGGAAATCTTCCTGATTACACTGGCAAAAGTGTTGTTGTTATCGGTGGTGGTAACGTTGCTATGGACTGTGCAAGAAGTGCTGTCAGATGTAACGCAGAAGAAGTATCTATCATTTACCGTCGTCGTCAGAAAGACATGACTGCCCTGGAATCCGAGATTGAATCCGCAGTTATGGAAGGAATCGCACTTGTAACACTGCAGGCTCCGGTCGAGATTACAAAAGATGAAAATGGTAACTGTAAATCTCTGATCACACAACCACAGATGATTAGTGCTTACCGCGGATCCAGACCGGCACCAAAGGATGCTGCAAAAGAAAAACAGGAATTCAAAGCAGATGTTATTATGATCGCAGTTGGACAGGATATTGTATCCGCTCCATTTGAAGAGTTTGGTATCCCTGCAAAATGGAATATCCTTCAGGCCGGACTTGACACAGAAGTAAAAGAAATCCCTGGTGTATTCACCGGCGGAGACTGTGCAACTGGTCCATCTACTGTAATTCGTGCAATCGCTGCCGGAAAAGTAGCTGCACACAATATTGATGAATATCTTGGTTACCACCACACACTTACTTGTGAAGCTGTTGTACCGGAACCAAAAGAAAATATGCGTGATCTTATGGGACGTACAGAGATTGGTGAGCGCCCGGCAAATATCCGCAAGAAAGATTTCGAACACGTAGAAGAGTTCTTAACACATGAAGAAGCTATGCAGGAAGCATGTCGCTGTCTGCGTTGTGACCACTTCGGATGTGGAGCTATGGTAGGAGGTAGAGACTTATGATTAATCTGACAATCGATGGCGTACAGATTGAAGCAAAAGAAGGTCAGTCAATCTTAAGCGCCGCAAGGGAGCATGGAATCCATATTCCTACACTTTGCTTCCTGGAAAAAATTAATGAAATTGGTTCCTGTCGTATCTGTGTCGTAGAAGTAGAAGGCATGAATAAACTTGTAACTGCCTGCAACACAAAAGTAAAAGCGGGCATGAACATTACAACAGACAGCCCAGCTGTTATCGAATCCAGAAAGAACACTCTCCATCTCTTGATGGCTGAGCATAAAACAAACTGTTTCAAATGTATTAAAAATGGTGCCTGTGAGCTTCAGGCTATGGCACGCGAATATGGTATTGATGTGCCAAACTTTAAATCATCACACGGAGATGTACAGCATGAGCCATTTGACGCTCATCCATTCCTCTCCTATGACCCTGGTCTTTGTATCCAGTGCCAGCGTTGTATCAGCACTTGTGCAAATGCGACCGGAAGACATGCTCTTTCTCTTGAGAGAAACGGTGCACGTGTGTATGTAAAAGTACCGTTCGGCGAAGGCTGGGAGAATTCCTTATGCGAGTCTTGTGGAAACTGTGCTCAGGCTTGTCCTACAGGTGCTCTTACGATTAAGAGAAGAAAAAATTATCGTGAATGGGAAGTTAAGAAAGTCCGCACAACCTGTCCGCACTGTGCTACAGGCTGTCAGATGGATCTGTACATAAAAGACGGCAAAATCGTAGACGTGCAGGGTGCAGACGGTCCTTCCAACCACAATCTGCTCTGTGTCAAAGGACGTAGTGCTTCTTTCGACTTCATAGACTGTGATGCAAGAATCCGTTATCCATTAATTAAGAACAAAGAAACTGGTGAATTTGAGCGTGCTACATGGGATGAGGCTTTAAATCTCGTAGCTTCCAAATTCTCAGAAATCAGAAATCAATATGGAGGTGAGGCGCTGGCCGGATTTGCCTGCTCTCGTTCTACCAACGAAGACATTTACATGCTTCAGAAAATGGTAAGAACAGCGTTTAAGAGCAACAATACCGATAACTGCGCGCGCGTTTGACATTCTCCTACTGTTGCCGGATTGGCAACCACACTTGGCTCAGGAGCTATGACAAATACTATTTATGATATTACTCATGAATCTGATGCTATCCTCCTTGTAGGATCTAACCCGGAACATGCACATCCGGTTATCGGAATGCAGGTTCGTCAGGCCGTACAGCGCGGTGCTAAACTCATCGTAGTTGACCCACGTGATATCGACCTGTGTAAAGATGCTGATATCCATTTGAAATTAAAACCAGGTACAAACGTGGCGTTTGCAAATGGTATGATGCATATCTTCATTGAAGAAGACTTAATCGACCACAAATTCATCGAAGACCGTACAGAGAACTTCGAAGCTATGAAAGAAATGGTCAAAGATTATACACCTGAAAAAGTAGCAGAGATCTGTCAGATCGATGCAGATATGTTGAGAGAAGCTGCACGTATTTACGCAAAAGCTGATCGGGCTCCAATTATGTACTGTCTTGGTGTTACAGAGCATCATACTGGTACAGAAGGTGTTATGTCCATTTCTAACATGGCTATGATGGTTGGTAAACTTGGAAAACCTGGATGCGGTGTTAACCCAATCCGTGGTCAGAACAATGTACAGGGAGCCTGCGATATGGGTGCTTCGCCGACCCAGTTCAGCGGATATCAGAACATCGACAAACCGGGAGTTCTTGAGAAATTTGAAAAAGCATGGGATACGAAGCTGAATCCGAATATTGGTACAAAAGCTACGGACTGCTTCCCTAAGATGATCAGTGGAGATATTAAAGGATTGTTTATCTTCGGAGAGGATCCGGTCAGAACAGATCCGAATACACATCACGTAATAAAATCTCTTGAGTCACTGGACTTCTTCGCAATTGATGAGCTGTTCATGACTGAGACTGCAAAACTTGCTGATGTTATTCTTCCAGGACGTTCTTATGCTGAAAAAGAAGGAACCTTCTCTAATACAGAGAGACGTGTACAGCGCGTCAGAAAGGCCGTAGAGATTGAAGGTGATACGAAGCCTGATACTTGGATCTTCACTGAGATCATGCGTCGTATGGGCTATCCACAGCCTCATCTGACACCTGCACAGATTATGGATGAAATTGCATCTGTAACTCCTTCATTTGCCGGTATCAGCCATGAGAGGCTGGACAGCGAAGAAGTAAACGGACAGGGACTTCAGTGGCCATGTACATCAAAAGATCACCCTGGAACACCAATTATGCACGTAGGAAAATTTGCAAGAGGTCTTGGATATTTCAGACCAGCTGCATACACACCTTCTATGGAGCTTCCAGATGAGGAGTATCCTCTGATCATGATGACAGGACGTATTCTCTATCATTACAATGCATGTGCTATGACTGATAAGACAGAAGGAATCAATCAGATTGCCAGTGAGTCCTTTATCGAGTTAAACACAGAAGATGCACAAAAGCTTGGCGTTGAAGACGGAGAGATGGTTTCCATTTCTTCCAGACGTGGAACGATTCAGGCAAAAGCTACCGTATCCTACAAGACAAATCCTGGTGAATGCTGGATGCCTTTCCACTATATCGAAGGTGGAGCAAACTGGCTGACAAGCGATGCCCTGGATTCCATCTCAAGTACACCGGAGTACAAAGTATGTACGGTTAAAGTTGAGAAGATTACAGCGTAAATAAATGTAAATAAGACGGAATACTTATAAGCAAATACATGCCTTTGTACCCAAGTCGCACACAGGCATGTATTTTGCTTTGTATTCCTGTTTATTGGCTTGCTCCTGAAGTTTTAATTTACGCTGATTAAGGAAGAAGTATGTTGTAAGAATATATGTTTTGACGTATGCTTGGCAACATAAAGCGACAATCATATTCGGCATTAGCCTCTATGATTGTCAGCGTCTCATCTCCATAGTGCTTCAGAATTAATCTAAATAATTTGAATGAACTTATTATTATTCTTTTTTCTCCTTAAATGACTTCAGAAATATCACCCAGCCAAAGAGCAGCAGATTAATTACCAGTGCCACAGGAATATCTCCCCAGTGGATTTGCTGATTCTGAAGTACATCCGCAGAGTATGTTCCTGAAAAAACTACCGCCATATTATTATTCAGAAAATGAATAATTATCGGAACCCAGATATTCTGAGTTTTCATATAAGTATATGCCATAAAAAGCCCCAGTGAAATACAGGTAACAAACTGGCTTGCCAGAGCCGTCAGCCCCATATCCGGCGTAGTATAATAGAAGAAGTCTATCGGCAGATGCCATACAGCCCACACACAACCCAGAAGTATCACGCCGCCTTTCAGACCAAATTTCTTCTGAAGAAGAGGTTGAAGATAATATCTCCACCCGTATTCTTCTCCGAAGAATGCCACTACTGATATGAAAAAATTCATCAAAACAGTAAAAAACATGCTCCAAGTAGCAGGATTTACCATTATTTTGCCAAATTCAGAAAGCTGACCTCTGAAAGCGCTGGCAATCAAAAATCTGAGAAGATATAAGCCGATAAACAACAGAATCATAAGAACAGATATATTCCAATGGCCACTGTTCAATCCATAGACTCTGCACTTTTCATTACCGGATGCCAGAAGAAGAAGCCAGAAAATAACACTGCCACCTATCATAATGCACTCCAAAATCAGCCCCCACTGAGAAAACATCGTGCCCATCAGATCTATATTTTTCGGAGCCAGAACAGAAGCCGCCGTGCAGACAACCAGCACCGCCGTAAGCGCCACAAAGAATATGTAAAAGGTCTTTGGAAGATTTTTATCTTCCTTTTTAGTAATTAAATAAGCCATCATCACACCGGCTGCTGGATACAACATCTGCGCCTTTGGAAAAGCACTGAGATCAAGATCTTTTCCATAGCCATACCACATCAGAAGTCCCTGCACATAGGTAATTCCATATGCTACAATCACATAGATTAAAAGCTGTTTTTTCTCTGTTTGCATTAATTTCTTAATTCCTCCTTATAGCTTCTAATTTGTTACCTACATGATATCATACTATTTTTCCAATTACATCCACCTAATTCTAATACACTGCCATTCGGCTTGCTTCTGCAACCAGCATTCAGTTGATTTTCTCCTGCATTGTTTCCTTTGCATCTTCATTGAAATGATAGCGGACAACAAATATAGACCGTCTGTCCGATTTTCTTTGTAATCTTGCAGTTTCAGCTAACAAATATCACTGTCTATTCCTTCCATTTTTCTCTGACAATATCGCTCTGGAGTTAAATGTCTAATATTCTTCCCTGTCAGGCAAGACGATAAGCACATCGTATGCTTAAGTAGATATGGGGATTGCTCCCCATATCCCTCATTCAAACCGTACATGCCCTATTAAGGCATACGGCTTAACCCTATACTTCAACTTCGAGCATTACACTAATTGGCTCTCTTGTCCACGCAATAATTCTTTACATCCATATAAGGTGTGCCCCTTCCCTCCACTGTGATTAGCAGTTTCTTCGGTACTATGAGCACTCGGACTTCCTATTATCCGTTTGACTTCCTCTCTTATTCCTTTGATTGTACATCATACCTCATTTGAGGAGATAATAGGACCTCAGCTGTTCCGATAACATACTTATCATCAACCTCGCCAAGTTCTCTGACTGGGGGATGCCATCATAACCTCGCCCTAACGGTTACAACGATATTGTCTGCTGTGAATAAGAACACATCGACCATTTCCAACCTCATAATAATTTCCCAGCTCAATCACTTCACTTTCGTTTCGGCTCTGTTGCTCCCTGTCCTACGCTTAAACCTAACGTTACCGCTTCGACTCCAAGGACTCGGTACAGGCGGTTGGTTAGACCTTACCTGATAGGATTTTCCTACTGTATTATTATCAGCTTACCAAAGCTTGCTGAATTACTTCCGCTTGCTAGGGGAAATCAGCTATGCTGATTTCTCAGCTCGCACCTTATATCCTATTATACCGCTATCCCTTCTATCGTAAACTACAAGACAACATATCTTATTTGCAAATATTTTATTTTCTTACAAATTACAAAAAGCTGCCATGTTTTCACATGACAGCTTTAAAATTATCTTATTCAGATTATCGAAGTATTTGCAATTATACAAGCTCGATAAGAACTTCCATAGCTGCATCACCTTTACGCTGACCAATCTTAACGATTCTTGTGTATCCACCTTTACGATCTGCGTATTTTGGTGCGATCTCGTCGAATAATTTAGCAACAAGATCAACTTCTTTTGTGTTTTTCTTTCTTCCAGCCTGTGCTGTAGGAACCTCTGTTACAGGGTAAAGAACTTTCAGCATCTGGCGGCGAGCGTGAAGTCTGCTAGGCATATCTTTCTTGATTGTCTTGTCAACTTCGTCGTAAACTGTTTTCTTCTTTCCGTCTACAACTTCTTTTACTCTCTTGCCATTCTCGTCTTTACGAGCAACTTTAGCTTTTACAGTAACTTCTTCGAAGTTATCTTTCTCTTTTACAGCCATAGCAATAAGACCTTCAGCAATCTTGCGGATCTCTTTAGCCTTAGCTTCTGTTGTAACGATTTTTCCGTTATTCAGAAGTGCTGTTACCTGGTTTCTTAATAAAGCTTTTCTCTGGCTTGATGTTCTGCCGAGTTTTCTATACTTTGCCATTTTAAATTTCCTCCATATTTAACACTTGGTTATACTCTTCGGGCTTACTAGCCAAATGCTCTGCTGTGCTCTTACGGTCTTACCAGCAGATAACATCTATTTCACTGAATGCTTAACGAATGTATCACCTTACGGCTCACATTCCTATAAGTATTCAGTGTTTACTCTTCTCCTTTGCTTAAGCTTAATCCTAATTCATCAAGCTTAGCAAGAACTTCTTCCAGTGACTTACGTCCAAGGTTACGAACTTTCATCATATCCTCAGATGTTCTGTTTGTGAGCTCTTCAACTGTGTTGATTCCAGCTCTCTTCAGACAGTTGTATGAACGAACAGATAACTCAAGTTCATCAATGCTCATCTCAAGCACTTTCTCTTTCTCGTCATCTTCTTTCTCAATCATGACTTCAGCAGCCTGTGCTACTTCTGACAGATCAATAAAGAGTTTCAGATGCTCGCTCAACACCTTTGCAGCAAGGCTGACTGCCTCATCTGGAAGTAATGTACCATTTGTATATACATCTAATGTCAGTTTATCAAAATCTGTAATCTGTCCGACACGTGTATTCTCAACTGTGAGATTCACGCGCTCCACTGGGGTGTAAATAGAATCGATTGGGATTACTGCAATTGGTAACTCATCGTTCTTATTCTTCTCAGCACTTACATATCCTCTGCCCTTTGTAATGGTCAGCTCCATATATAATTTGCTGTCTGCTCCACCATTCAATGTAGCGATAACAGTCTCTGGATTCATGATCTCAATATCCTGATCTACCTGTATATCTGCAGCTGTGACAACACCTTCACCCTCGAACTCGATATATGCAGTCTTCGGCTCATCTGTCTCAGATGTATTTTTGATAGCCAGTGACTTCAGGTTCATGATGATCTCGGTAACGTCTTCTTTCACTCCTGGGATGGAGCTGAACTCATGCAGAACACCATCAATCTTTACCTGGCTGATAGCAGATCCTGGTAATGATGAAAGCATAATTCTGCGAAGAGAATTACCTAATGTTGTTCCATAACCTCTTTCCAAAGGCTCTACAACAAATCTTCCATACTTCTTATCTTCTGAAATCTCTGTTATTTCTATATTGGGTTTATTAAAATCAAACACTAAGTCCACCTCCTGTGGGGTTACTGGTTATTATTTAGAATATAACTCGACAATCAACATCTCGTCAACTGGAACATCAATTGCTTCACGTGCAGGAAGCTCTTTAACTGTTCCTTTCAGGTTCTCCTGATCTACTTCTAACCAGTCTGGAACCATACGTCCACCTGTGACCTCTACGATCTCTTTGTATCTTGGAGAGCTCTTTTTAGCCTCTTTGATCTCTACTGTATCACCAGCTTTGACCAGGTAAGATGGAATATTTACCTGCTTACCGTTTACAAGTACATGCTTATGATCAACGATCTGTCTAGCTTCACGTCTTGTTCTAGCAAATCCCATACGGAATACTACGTTGTCAAGTCTGGACTCAAGAAGGATCATCAGGTTATCACCTGTCATTCCGTTCATACGCTGAGCTTTCTCGAAGTAGTTTCTGAAAGGTTTCTCTAATACACCATAAATGAATTTCGCTTTCTGTTTCTCACGTAACTGAAGACCATACTCGCTCATCTTTCTATTGGATCTCTTTAACTGTCTGTTGGACTTTTTATCAATTCCTAAATATACTGGATCCATACCGAGGGATCTACATCTTTTAAGAACCGGAACTCTATTTACTGCCATGTTTTAATTTTCCTCCTATAAATATTCGGATACTACAATCCATTAACGTAATTATTGTAACTAGACTCTTCTGCGCTTCGGCGGACGGCAACCATTGTGTGGTACCGGTGTTACGTCTCTGATGCTTGTTACATCGATTCCGCATGCCTGAAGTGCACGGATTGCTGCTTCTCTACCTGAACCTGGTCCTTTAACCATTACGTCAACTGATTTTAAACCATGTACTAATGCTGCTTTAGCTGCTGTTTCAGCTGCCATCTGAGCTGCATAAGGGGTAGATTTTCTTGAACCTCTAAATCCAAGACCGCCCGCACTTGCCCATGAAAGAGCATTTCCCTGAGCATCTGTTAATGTAACGATTGTGTTATTAAAAGATGACTGAATGTGAGCCTGTCCATGTTCAACGTTTTTCTTGACACGTTTCTTTGTCACTTTCTTTGTAACTTTCTTTGCCATAATAAAACTAACCTACGCTTTCCTTTTTGTGTTATTTGTTATTTGTTACTTATTTCTTCTTGTTTGCTACTGTTCTCTTAGGACCTTTTCTTGTTCTTGCATTTGTCTTAGTCTTCTGACCACGAACCGGAAGTCCTTTTCTGTGACGGATTCCTCTATAGCATCCGATCTCCTGTAATCTCTTGATGTTCAGAGCGATCTCTCTTCTAAGATCTCCTTCTACAGTCTGAGTCTCGTCGATTACTGCACTGATTTTCTTTACATCGTCGTCTGTAAGATCTCTACAACGAATATCAGGATTAACTCCTGCCTGTGCTAAGATACGGGTTGCGCTTGTTCTACCGATTCCGTAGATATAAGTTAATCCGATCTCAACTCGTTTGTCTCTTGGTAAATCTACACCTGCAATACGTGCCATGTGACTGTTCCTCCACTTTCTTTGTTTGTTATCGTCTTTAATAGGGGACACATCTCCATGTCCCAGGCATGTTCGGTATCATGCCCTTTCCGGTCACCGCATCTTTTATGGAAGCTGCGCGGTAATGACGGACCGGCATTAGAAGCAATATACGAGGAATCATCACCGGCTAAAGGTGTTCCTTGTATATTTAAAATAGTCTCTACACACCGCCTGGCGTGTCCTGACTATCAGCCGCCTAATTAATTAACCCTGTCTCTGTTTGTGTTTCGGGTTTTCGCAGATAATGCGAACGCTTCCTTTTCTTTTGATTACTTTGCATTTTTCGCAAATTGGTTTTACTGATGATCTAACCTTCATTAGGGGATCCTCCTTTCATCCATTGCTCTGCCTTTTGTTTCGCACGGTTTCTTTTATCATATCATTTTGCAACTCATGAAAATATCTGAAGACTGTATCACCGACTGTTCTTCAAATATATGATAACGCAAATATAAGCGCCCAGAAACGCGCTTATATATTGTAGCATTATATCTCAAATAAAGTCAATACTTTTTCTTGAGTTTTTTTAATTTTTTCGATTATTTTTTTCGAGTATTTTTTAGCTTATTTTAATGTCTATTTTCGAATTTTCAGATATATTTCTATATCCTTTTCAAGATTATTTTAAATCTCTTCCTATTTATCTCTCCAGATAATTCTTCCTTTTGAAAGATCATATGGGGATAACTCAAGTGTTACTTTATCTCCTGGTAAGATCTTGATAAAGTTCATTCTAAGTTTTCCGCTGATGTGTGCCAGAACCTGATGTCCATTCTCAAGTTCAACCTGAAACATTGCGTTTGGTAATTTTTCTACTACTGTTCCTTCAATTTCTATTACGTCAGCCTTTGACATATACGCTTCCTCCTAATTCTGATTATCTTCCTTATTCCAAATTTTGATCCATCTTTTTATGTCCACATCTGTGGCGCCCTGAATATCAAAGCTTTCTTTGATCAACTGGACATGCTTCTTCTTTTTCTTTTTCGGCTTATCCAGTGTTCTTACTTTTCCATCCACTAAATATACGTATGCCTCTTCAACCTTTGTGATTACATACACCTTTCCGGCATCATGTCCACTTTGGGACCGGGCCATCATTCCTGTTTCAAACTGTTCCATAGCGATCTCTCCTATATTTGAGTTTCTCTCGAATCATAATATTGAGTTCGAATCTGACTGTCAGATCGTTTTCTTCTATTATAATACCTTCTCACTAAGCGAGAGAAGTTTTGGTTCTCCCTCTGTGATCAGCACTGTATTTTCATAATGTGCTGCTAGTGAACCATCTCTGGTGACAACTGTCCAGTCATCATCCAGCCAGTCAACTTCATGACCACCTGCTGTGATCATTGGTTCAATCGCTAATGTCATACCTGCTTTCAGAAGCATTCCCTTCCGGTTCATCCTGAAATTCGGAATTTCAGGTGCCTCATGCAGATGTGTTCCAATTCCGTGTCCACACAGATCACGAACCACACCATATCCATGTTCTTCGGCGTAATCTCCGATCGCACCGGATATATCAAATAAATGATTACCTTCTCTGGCATATTTTATACCTTCAAAGAAACATTCTTTTGTTATCTGCATCAGATTTTTTGCTTCTTTACTGATTTCACCTACTCCATAAGTTCTGGCCGCATCTGAATGATACCCCTTGTAGATGACTCCTGCATCCAGACTTACAATATCTCCGTCCTGAATCAGTCGGTGTTTGTCCGGTATTCCATGAACAACTTCCTGATTCAGAGATACGCAGATGGATGCCGGATATCCGTTATAATTCAGGAAGGAAGGAATACAATCATAACTGCGTATAATCTCTTCTCCTAATCTGTCGATATCCAGCGTACTCATCCCCACATGGAGCGCGTCACGTAGTTCATTATGTACAATCTCAAGAATTCTTCCGGCTTCTGCCATTAGTTCAATTTCTCTTGCTGATTTTATCGTGACCGGCATGCTGTTACGCTCCTAAAATCTCCACAATGTTCTGGAACACAACATCAATGTCAACTGTTCCGTCAACTGTCTTTAAGATTCCTGCATTTGTGTAGTAATCAATCAGTGGCTGTGTCTGCTCGTGATATACATCAAGACGTTTCTTTACTGTCTCCGGTTTATCATCATCACGAAGAATGAGTTCTTTACCACATGCATCACAGATTCCTTCAACTTTTGTAGGAGCATATTCCAGATGGTATGTAGCTCCACAGCCAACACAGGCACGACGTCCACCCATACGGTGAATGATATTCTCATCCGGTACATCTACATCAATTGCATAATCCATCTTCTGTCCAAGCTCTGCCAGTGCTTTATCAAGTGCTTCTGCCTGAGGAATGGTTCTCGGAAATCCATCCAGAACATATCCATTCTTGCAGTCTTCCTGATTCACACGGTCAACTACGAGATCAACTACCAGTTCATCCGGTACAAGAAGTCCCTGATCCATATATGTTTTTGCTTTTTTACCAAGCTCTGTTCCCTCTTTGATATTAGCTCTGAAGATATCTCCAGTAGAAATGTGTGGGATTTCGTACTTAGCTGCAATTTTCTTAGCCTGTGTGCCTTTTCCAGCTCCTGGCGCACCTAACATAATAATCTTCATAATTACTCTCCTTTATAGCATAATAACCCGCGAAAGAATCTTCCGCGAGTTATCCTGCTTATTTATTTAAAAAACCTTTGTAATTTCGTACAAGCATCTGTGACTCGATCTGCTTAAGTGTCTCTAAGATTACACTGACAATGATAATCAGTGATGTACCACCAAAGGACACGCTTGCTCCTAACCATCCATTAAAAATGATCGGTACAAGCTGAATCAATACAAGACCACATGCGCCAACAAAGATAATGTAATTCAGAATCTTTGTCAAATACTCAACAGTCGGTTTTCCTGGACGGATACCCGGGATAAATCCACCATTTTTCTTCATGTTATTTGCAATCTCTAACGGATTAAATGTAATTGATGTATAGAAATAAGCAAAAAATACTGTCAAAATGATGTATACTGCCAGTCCCCAGCTATATTTCGGCATCTGAGGATTACACCAGTTACCCTGATTAAGACCTCTTAAAATCTCGCTTCCGATTCCTGTTCCATTTCCCTTGCCGGCAAATGTTGCAATCACAATCGGGAACTGCATCAATGAAGATGCAAAGATAATCGGGATAACACCTGCAGTATTGACTTTCAGCGGAATGTTCGTGGACTGTCCACCGTAAGTTCTTCTTCCCATCACCTTCTGTGAATACTGTACTGCAATTCTTCTCTCGCCGTCCTGAAGTACTACTACGAATACAACAAGTACGAGGATAATAGCAACTATAATAACAACAGCAAGTCCACCTGATGCGAGACTTTTTCCTTTTACGAATTTCGTAAAGAGCGTTGTCATATCGCTTGGAATACGTGAGATAATATTAATTACCAACACAATTGAAATTCCATTTCCTACACCTTTTTCAGTAATCCGCTCACCAATCCACATCAGAAATGTAGAGCCTGCGGTCAGTGTAAGAACTACGATTGCAGCATTCACAAAATTAAATTCTTTCAAAAGTCCCTGTCTTCCGAAACCAACGGCCATAGCTGTTGACTCCATAAGAGCAAGTCCAACTGTCAGATAACGTGTAATTGCTACAATCTTCTTTCTTCCATCTTCTCCATCTTTCTGCATCTCCTCAAGTTTCGGAATTGCGATTGTAAGAAGCTGAACAATAATGGAAGATGTAATGTATGGAGTAATGCTCAATGCCAGAATTGACATCTGCTCAAAAGAGCCTCCGGTGAAAGCGTTAAACAAGTTGAACGCCTCCCCGGAATTCTGAGCAAAAAACTCTTTAATATAAGTCGGATCTACTCCTGGTGTAGGCAACTGTGATCCCAGTCTGATTACGATCAACATCAAAAAAGTATATCCAAGTTTTCTACGAATATCCTTTGTTTGAAATGCCCTTCGAAATGTCTCTAACATTAGATCACCTCTGCTTTTCCACCTAACGCCTCAATCTTAGCTACCGCACCAGCACTAAATGCATTTGCCTGAACAGTAAGCTTCTTTGTGAGCTCACCATTACCAAGAATCTTAACACCATCTCTTGGATTCTTAACGATTCCCTGCTCGATCAGTGTTTCTACGGAAACAACTGCATCATTGTCAAATACTTCAAGAGCACTTACGTTAATTCCAACGATAGTCTTAGAATTTCTGTTTGTAAATCCTCTCTTAGGTATTCTTCTATATAATGGCATCTGACCACCTTCGAAACCTGGTCTTGGTGCTCCAGAACGAGCTTTCTGACCTTTGTGTCCCTTACCAGCTGTCTTACCATTTCCAGAACCGTGTCCACGTCCTCTTCTGAAATTATCACTCTGTTTTGCTCCATCAGCAGGTCTTAAGTTTGATAAATCCATTGTGACACCTCCTTATCTGAATTTTAATCTATGCTTCTTCAACTTTTACCAGGTGCTGAACCTGTTTGATCATTCCTCTTGTAGCTGCGTTATCCGGCAGAACTACTGTCTTATTAAGCTTCTTTAAACCTAAAGCTTCAACAGTTTTCTTATGCTTCGGAACAGCTCCAATTGTAGATTTTACTAATGTTACTTTTAAATCTGCCATTTCACTCTTCCTCCTTAGCCTAAGATTTCTTCTACTGATTTACCGCGAAGTTTAGCTACTGCTTCCGGAGTTTTTACCTGACGTAATCCCTCAACAGTTGCAAGAACAACGTTCTGCTTATTGTTTGAACCAAGAGATTTTGTACGAATGTTCTTGATTCCTGCCATCTCGATTACGGCACGTGCCGGACCACCGGCGATAACTCCAGTTCCTTCCGGAGCCTTCTTAAGAAGCACGGAAGCTCCTCCGAATTTTCCGATAAAATCATGTGTAATACTATCGTTCTCATCTAATGCTACTTTGATAAGGTTCTTTGCAGCATCCTCTTTACCTTTGCGGATTGCTTCCGGAATCTCAGTAGCTTTTCCTAAACCAGCGCCAACATGACCGTTCTTGTCACCAACAACTACTAAAGCTGTGAATCTCATATTACGGCCACCCTTAACAACTTTCGTTACACGTTTAATTGACACTACTTTTTCTTCTAGCTCTAACTGACTAGCATCAATACGTTCCTGTCTCATGTGTGCTCCTCCTTCTAGAAATTCAACCCAGCTTCTCTAGCTGCGTCTGCTAATGCCTGAATTTTACCCTGGTAAATAAATCCGCCTCTATCGAAGACAACGTCTTTAATACCTTTCTCAAGTGCCTTCTCGGCAATGACTTTTCCTAAATATGCTGCTGCATCAACGTTGTTAGTTTTCTCAAGGTTTGCTTTCACATCTTTCTGAAGAGTGGAAGCGGAAACCAGTGTATTTCCAACTGTATCGTCAATAATTTGAGCATACATATGATTATTACTTCTAAACACAGCTAAGCGTGGACACTCTGTTGTTCCAGCTAAACGGTTACGTAATTTTCTGTGCTTGTTTACACGAACTTCACTTCTTGATTTCTTGCTAACCATTTTCACACTCTCCTTACTTATTTTTTACCAGTCTTACCAACTTTACGTCTGATAACTTCATCAGCATACTTAATACCTTTACCTTTATAAGGCTCCGGTCTTCTCTTGTCTCTGATCTCAGCCGCAAACTGGCCAACTTTTTCTTTACTGATTCCTTTAACGATGATCTTGTTCTGACCTTCAACTACTGTCTCAACGCCTTCAGGATCTGTCATCTCAACTGGATGAGAATAACCAAGGTTCAGTGTTAATTTGTTTCCTGATTTTGCTGCTCTGTATCCAACACCGTTAACTTCCAGGACTTTCTCGTATCCGTTTGTTACACCAATAACCATGTTATTGATCAGTGTTCTTGTAAGACCATGTAAAGATTTCATTTTCTTTAAATCGTTTGGTCTTGTTACAACAACTTCATCACCTTCCTGCTTGATTTCCATCTCTGTAGGAAGTGCTTTCTCAAGTGTTCCTTTTGGACCTTTTACAGTCACTACATTGTTTTCTTTAATCTCAACAGTAACTCCTGCCGGGATTGCGATTGGATGTCTTCCGATACGTGACATATCTAAATCCTCCTTAACTTAGATTCTCGGAATGAGTCTTTGCTCACTCTGTTTTCAGTTTCAATTGTTCAGTGACTACCAAATGTAGCAGAGAACTTCTCCACCAACGCCAAGCTTTCTAGCTTCTTTGTCAGTGATTACACCGTGGTTTGTAGAAATGATCGCTGTTCCCAGTCCTCCAAGTACTCTCGGAAGATCTGCGCTGTTAGCGTATACACGAAGACCTGGTTTAGAAATTCTTCTAAGTCCTGTGATAACTTTCTCATTCTTGTCTGCACCATATTTTAATGTAATATGGATTGTTTTGAATACTCCATCTTCTACGATGTCATATTTCTCGATATATCCTTCATCTAATAAGATATTTGCGATTGCAAGCTTCATCTTGGATGAAGGTACATCTACTGTATCATGTTTAGCAGTATTTGCATTACGGATTCTTGTAAGCATATCTGCAATTGGATCGCTCATAGTCATGAATTGTTTTCCTCCTCTTCTGATGGATTGTTTAATGTAGTTCTCTTCGCCGGGCTCGTGGAATACCTCGCCAGACTCAGAGAACGGCCTTCTCACCAAACTCGGCCGGCGCTGGGCGCTTGGCCTCGCCAAGTGTTCAGTGCCTACCAGCTTGCTTTCTTAACGCCTGGAATCTGTCCTTTGTATGCCAGTTCACGGAAGCAAACACGGCAGATACCATATTTTCTTAAATATGCATGAGGACGTCCACAAATTCTGCAACGATTATATTCTCTTGTAGAGAATTTCTGCTGACGCTGCTGTTTTACTTTCATTGCTGTCTTAGCCATAATTTACCTCCCTATTTTGTAAAAGGCATATTGAACTGTGTAAGCAGCTCACGAGCCTCTTCATCTGTATTCGCTGTTGTAACGAAGATGATATCCATACCTCTTACCTTGTCAACCTTATCATACTCAATCTCAGGGAAGATAAGCTGTTCTTTGATACCAAGAGCGTAATTTCCTCTTCCGTCAAATGCGTTAGGATTTACACCTCTGAAGTCACGTACACGAGGGAGTGCAAGGTTAACCAGACGGTCAACGAACTCATACATCTTCTCTCCTCTTAAAGTAACTTTACAACCGATTGCCATTCCTTCTCTCAGTTTGAAGTTAGCAACGGACTTTCTAGCTCTACAAACAACTGCTTTCTGTCCTGTGATCTTCTCAAGATCAGCAATTGCGGAATCTAACAGTTTTGCATTGTCTTTTGCCTCGCCAACACCCATGTTGATTACAACTTTATCAAGTTTTGGCACTTCCATAATATTCTTATAACCGAACTTTTTCGTTAATGCATCAACGATTTCGTTCTGGTACTGTTCTTTCAGTCTACTCAAAGCTTAAGCCCTCCTTCCTCAATTAATCGATCACTTCACCAGTAGATTTTGCAAAACGAACTTTCTTGTCTCCATCCATTTTGATTCCAACTCTTGTAGCTTTACCTTTGTGTAAGTACATAACGTTGGAAATGTCGATAGATCCTTCCTGGTGAACGATTCCACCATTCTGGTTTGTCATGCTAGGTTTTGTATGCTTTGTAAGCATGTTAACGCCTTCTACAGTAACTCTTCCGTTCTTGTGATCTACAGCGATAACTTTGCCTTCTTTGTCTTTATCTTTACCAGCGATAACTTTAACTGTATCACCTTTTTTAATTTTTAACATTGCCATTCCTTTGCACCTCCCTACAGTACTTCCGGAGCTAAGGAAACAATTCTCATGAAGTGTTTGTCACGAAGCTCTCTTGCTACTGGCCCAAAGATACGGGTTCCTCTTGGTGTCTTATCGTCTTTTATAATTACAGCAGCGTTTTCGTCGAAACGGATGTAAGATCCATCTTTACGGCGAGTACTGTTTACAGTACGAACAACTACAGCTTTAACTACATCGCCTTTTTTAACAACGCCGCCTGGTGTTGCATCTTTAACAGTCGCAACAATAACGTCTCCGATACTTGCATATCTTCTTGTTGAACCGCCAAGTACGCGGATACACAGTAACTCTTTCGCACCTGTGTTGTCTGCTACTTTAAGTCTGCTTTCTTGCTGTATCATGCAGGTTTCCCTCCTTATACTATTTCACTTTTTCCATAACTTCAACAAGTCTCCATCTCTTGTCTTTTGACAGAGGTCTTGTTTCCATAACTTTTACTTTGTCTCCGATGTTGCATTCATTGTTCTCATCATGAGCTTTCAGCTTATATGTCTTCTTTACAATCTTTTTGTAAAGCGGATGTTTTACATGATCTTCGATTGCAACAACGATGGTTTTATCCATTTTATTACTGATAACCTTACCAACTCTGGTTTTTCTAAGATTTCTTTCCACAGTCTGTAACTCCTTTCCTGGGGTTTATGAGTCTACTCTTAATTCTGAGCTGCCTTTTCAGTAATTACTGTCTGAATTCTGGCAATATTTCTTCTAACTTCTTTGATTCTGCTTGTGTTGTCTAACTGATTTGTTGCGTTCTGGAATCTTAAGTTGAAGAGTTCCTTTTTAGCAGCTACTAATTCTTCATTCAGCTCTGCAGCTGATTTTGTCTTTAAATCTTCTACAAATGCATTAATTTTCACTGTTATCACCGCCTTCTAAGTCTGCGCGAGAAACTACTTTACATTTACATGGCAGCTTGTGTGTTGCAAGACGAAGAGCTTCTTTAGCTACTTCCTCAGCTACTCCGGAAATCTCGAACATTACGCGACCCGGTTTAACAACTGCTACCCAGTACTCTAAGGTTCCTTTTCCAGAACCCATACGTGTCTCAGCTGGTTTCGTAGTTACAGGTTTATCAGGGAATATTTTGATCCAAACTTTACCACCACGTTTGATATAACGAGTCATAGCAACACGGGCAGCCTCGATCTGGTTGGAACGGATCCAGCATGGCTCCATTGCAACGATACCATATTCACCATTAGTAATCTTGTTTCCGCGAAGAGCTTTACCCTTCATGGAACCACGGAATTGTTTACGACGTTTTACTCTTTTTGGCATTAACATGATTATCTATCTCCTTCCTTATGTGCTCTCTCCGGAAGAACCTCGCCTTTGTAAATCCAAACTTTAACTCCAACTTTACCATAAGTTGTGTTTGCTTCAGCGAATCCGTAGTCAATGTCTGCTCTCAGTGTCTGAAGTGGGATTGTTCCCTCGCTGTAGAACTCTGTACGAGCCATATCAGCTCCACCAAGACGTCCGGATACGGAAGTTTTAACTCCGAGTGCTCCAGACTTCATTGTTCTGGACATGCATGATTTCATAGCACGTCTGAATGAAATACGGTTCTCAAGCTGTAATGCGATATTCTCTGCTACTAACTGAGCGTCTTTATCCGGTCTCTTGATCTCTTTGATATCAACAACTAATTTCTTGTCAGTAAACTGTGCAAGCTCACCTTTTACTTTCTCGATCTCAGCTCCGCCTTTACCGATAACAACACCCGGTTTAGCTGTATAAATTGTAATCTTAACGCGATCAGATGCTCTTTCGATCTCGATCTTGGAAACACCAGCGCTGTATAATCTCTTCTTAAGATACGTTCTGATTTCATGGTCTTCTACCAGGTAGTCTGCAAAATCCTTTTCTGCATACCACTTAGAGTCCCAGTCTTTGATAACACCGACTCTTAAGCCATGAGGATTAACTTTCTGTCCCATGATTGTCCTCCTTATCTTTCATCAAGCACGAGTGTAATGTGGCTCATTCTCTTCTCGATTCTGTAAGCTCTACCCTGTGCTCTAGGTCTGATTCTCTTCATTGTTGGTCCTTTGTTTGCATAAGCCTCTGCAATATAAAGGTTCTCAGCATTCATACCGTTATTGTTCTCAGCATTTGCGATTGCTGACTCTAATAATTTCTTTATTAAACTAGAAGCATATCTTGGATTATAAGTTAAAATACCAAGTGCTGTCTGTACATCCTTACCTCTGATGGCATCCAATACGAAGCATGCTTTCTGTACGGAAACTCTTGCATAAGATAACTTAGCAGAAGGTCTCGTATCTTTGTTAGCATTTCTTTCTCTCTTAATCTGGGATCTGTGTTGTCCTTTAGCCATGGATGAACCCTCCTTTCACAATATAATTATCTAACTTTTGATTTCTTCTCGTCTTTTCCATGTCCTCTGTATGTTCTGGTTGCTACGAACTCTCCGAGTTTGTGTCCAACCATATCTTCTGTTACATATACAGGTACATGTTTTCTTCCGTCGTGAACGGCGATTGTATGTCCAACCATGCTTGGGAAGATTGTAGAACGGCGGGACCATGTCTTGATTACAGACTTGTCTCCTGCTGCGTTCATTGCGTCAACCTTCTTAAGCAGGCTTGCATCTGCGAATGGGCCTTTTTTAACTGAACGTGCCATAGGTTCTAACCTCCTTACGAAAACTATTTAATAGATTTACCATCTCTTCTTCTTACGATCATCTTGTTAGAAGCTTTATTTTTCTTTCTTGTCTTAAGACCAAGTGCTGGTTTACCCCAAGGTGTACATGGACCCGGACGTCCGATTCCAGTCTTACCTTCACCACCACCATGCGGATGGTCATTCGGGTTCATAACAGAACCACGAACTGTCGGTCTGATACCCATGTGACGTGTACGACCTGCTTTACCAATGTTGATCAGGTTGTGGTCACCATTTCCTACTACTCCGATAGAAGCTCTGCACTCAAGCGGAACCATTCTCATCTCTCCTGAAGGAAGTCTCAGTGTTGCATACTTTCCTTCTTTAGCCATTAACTGAGCGCTGTTACCAGCAGAACGAACCATCTGTCCGCCCTTTCCTGGGTGAAGCTCGATGTTGTGGATCTGTGTACCTACTGGAATCTGAGAAAGTGGCAAGCAGTTTCCTACTCTAACCTCAGCCTCTGGTCCATTCATGACTGTCATGCCGTCTTTTAATCCTTCTGGTGCAAGGATATAAGCTTTCTCACCATCTTCGTAGCAGATCAGAGCGATGTTAGCTGTTCTGTTCGGATCGTACTCGATACCGATTACTGTAGCAGCGATTCCATCTTTTCTTCTCTTGAAGTCGATAATTCTATATTTTTTCTTAGCTCCGCCTCCGCGGTGTCTAACTGTGATTTTTCCCTGGTTGTTACGGCCTGCCTGTCTGCTCTTTGGAGCTAACAGAGATTTCTCTGGTGTCTTTTTTGTGATTTCTGAAAAATCAGAACCAGTCATCTGTCTTCTGGAAGGCGTATATGGGTTATATGTCTTAATTCCCATGGTGTTTCTCCTTTCGATTGTTTATTATCACGGTTGCTTTCCGTATGCATTGAGCACGGCGAGTTTCCTCATGTGCTCTCCAAAGATCTTAGAGACCCTGGAAGATCTCAATATCTTTGCTGTCCTCAGTTAACTGTACGATTGCTTTCTTTGTTGCAGCAGTCTTACCATATTTGAATGTTCCGCGAACTCTTTTCTTCTTTCCTTCGCAGTTCATTGTGTTAACTTTCGCTACCTTTGTTCCGTCGAACATTTTCTCAACGGCTTCTTTGATCTGAGATTTTGTTGCTTCCGGGTGTACAAGGAATGTGTATTTCTTATCTCCCATGAGCTCCATTGTCTTCTCAGTTACAACTGGTTTAAGGATTACATCATAATACTGAACGTTTGCCATTATGCGTACACCTCCTCGATTGCTTTAACAGCAGCCTTTGTTGCGATTACTGTGTTGTATTTCATAACATCATACACATTGATCGTATTAGTTTTAGCTGTTTTAACACCAGCGATATTCTTTGCAGAAAGCTCTGCGTTAACATTTCCGTCCTCTAATACTACTAATGCTTTAGATACGTTTAAGTTCTTAAGTGCGTTTGCTACATTCTTTGTTTTGATCTCATCAAATGTAAGTGAGTCAACTACGATGAACTTGTTCTCTTCTACTCTGGAAGTAAGAGCGGATTTCAGAGCTGCTCTCTTCTCTTTCTTGTTCATCTTGAATGAGTAATCTCTCGGTACTGGTGCGAATACTACTCCGCCGCCTGTCCACTGTGGAGCTCTTGTTGAACCCTGTCTTGCATGACCAGTTCCTTTCTGTCTCCATGGTTTTCTTCCACCACCGGAAACTTCAGAACGTGTTTTAGCTTTCTGTGTTCCCTGACGGTTATTTGCAAGCTGATTAACAACTGCCATGTGTACAAGGTGCTCGTTAACCTCAACACCAAATACCGCATCGCTTAATTCGATTGTCTCAACTTCTTTACCTTCGATATTATAAACAGATACGTTTGCCATTTTAAGTCTTCCTCCTTCCTCGTCAAAACCTAGTTAGCTTTTACTGCTTCTCTAATTGTTACTAAGGATTTCTTAGGTCCCGGTACAGAGCCTTTTACTAAAAGAAGGTTGTTCTCTGCATCTACACGGACAACTTCAAGATTCTGAATTGTAATCTTTTTGCTTCCCATGTGTCCTGGCATCTTCTTTCCTTTGAATACTTTACTCGGATCAGATGCAGCACCGTTAGATCCCTGATGACGATGGAATTTAGAACCGTGAGCCATAGGTCCTCTGTGCTGGTTGTGTCTCTTAATAGCACCCTGGAATCCTTTTCCTTTAGAAATGGCAGTAGCGTCGATCTTGTCGCCAGCTTCAAAAATGTCAGCTTTGATCTCCTGTGCAAGTGCATAATCAGCTGTGTTCTCGAATTTGAACTCTTTTACGAATCTCTTTCCAGTTACTCCAGCTTTTGCGAAATGTCCCTGCTCAGCCTTGGTTACACCATGACGATGAACGATTTCCTTTTTACCATTTTTGTCTTTGTTTACAGTTTTGTCTTTCTTGTCAACGAATCCAACCTGTACAGCTTCGTAACCGTCATTCTCTACAGTCTTGATCTGTGTTACTACACAAGGACCAGCCTGAAGTACAGTTACAGGTGTCAGTGTTCCGTCTTCATTGAAGATCTGAGTCATTCCGACTTTTGTAGCTAAGATAGCTTTCTTCATTATAATTACCTCCTGTGATTTACAGCGGAACGCAGCTTGGCGTTCATCCTAAATTTTAGGAATTACTGTGTCTTATTTGTTTTTCATTTTGATATCGATATAAACACCTGCCGGCATCTCTAATCTTGATAGCGCATCTACAGTCTTCTGTGTAGGTGTTACGATATCGATCAGTCTCTTATGAGTTCTCTGCTCGAACTGCTCTCTGGAGTCTTTGTACTTGTGAACAGCTCTTAAGATTGTTACAACTTCCTTCTTAGTTGGAAGTGGAACCGGTCCGCTCACCTGTGCTCCGTTCTTCTTTACAGTTTCGATGATTTTTTTTGCGGATGCATCTACTAACTGATGATCATACGCTTTTAATGTGATTCTCATTACTTGACTTGCCATAAAAAAAGTCGCCTCCTTTTCGTACTTTTAACTTCAGTACGACAAGCGGTGACTGTACACTCTCCCGTGTGTGTCGTGAGAAACTCACACGTTGTTTCATACTTATACCTAATGGTAATCAGTAATCAGTTTTTGATTCGTACAGTGACTTGTCGCCAGTTTCCTAACTTGACATTCGCTCCACGGAAAACCCGTCATTCTCGACGGCAACCTCACGCTTCATTGCTATCATGTCACAGCTCTCTTAGTATATCTAATCCAAGGCAATAATGCAAGTCTTTTTTTTATTTTTTTGTACTTTTTCCAGTACAATCTAAAAATCACGTATTTTCAAGGTTTGCGCACCTTTGCAATCCTGCCGGAGGCTATATCAGCTGGGGGGATTGGCTCCCGTCACTGATACCAGCTTGTTTCTCACCACCTATAGAGGCGGGAGTCATCTCTCAGCTTATTTTATCGGACAATCGAGTAGGAGGAATTTCTCTTAAATGAGAAATTCCGACCTCTCACACCACCGTACGTACGGTTCCGTATACGGCGGTTCAATCAACTTAACAAGTAACACACTTTTCGGTGTAGTAATCTAACATTGTGATTAGTCCAAATGAGGCTAATCTTTTGTTACTTATAGCAACATTTACTGCGCCTTTGTTACATACATAAGCTATTCTTTTACCTGTGTATGCAACTCGTCTAGCTGTGTTTCTGTCTATTCCAAGTTTTACAAGGTTCTTCTCTCGATTCTGTGGTGTTTTCCATTGTTTCCAAATGCACATGCGAAGCCGATAACGGATTCTTGAATCTAATTCCTTGCATAGTGTTTTCATACTGCCTATCTTGAAGTAGTTAATCCAACCTCTTATGAGCTGATTGAGCTTCTCCACTTTACAGCTGTTGCTAACACCCCAACTACGGCATGTGAGTTCTTTCATTCTCTTCTTAAACTTCGCTACTGATTTTGCATGTGGTTTTGCCTTAAACTGATGCGCTCTTGAATCAAAGTAGAACCCAAATCCAAGGTATTTAAGTCCGCTTGGTCTGTCTACTTTACTCTTAGTCATGTTGACCTTGAGCCCTAGCTTTTCTTCGATGAATCGTGAGATATTTCTCATAACTCTATTCGCAGACATTTCACTTCCGACCATGATAATACAGTCATCTGCATATCGTACAAAGTTAAGCCCTCTCTTTTCCATTTCCTTATCAAGTTCATTGAGCATGATGTTTGCCAGCAATGGAGAAAGGTTTCCGCCTTGTGGAGTTCCCACAATGGAATCCTCATACTCATCGTCTATCATAATTCCGCTCACTAGATACTTCCTTACAATAGAGATGACATCTCCGTCCTTAATTGTTCTTCCAATTAAAGTCATTAGCTTATCATGGTTTACTGTGTCAAAGAACTTTTCCAAGTCGATGTCTACAATCCAGTCATTTCCGTCATTCATTATATCAAGTGCCGTTAGAATTGCCTGCTGTGCACATCTATTAGGTCTGAATCCGTAACTGTGGTCATGGAACTGTTCCTCATAGATTGGTGTTAACGCCTGTGCGATGGCTTGTTGTATGAATCTGTCTGTTACTGTTGGTACTCCCAGGTTTCTGACACCGCCATCAGGCTTTGGTATCTCCACTCTTCGTACTGGCTGAGGCTTATATTTTCTTGTCCTCAACTGTCCCTTGATGGTTTCGCCGTTCTTTGCAAGGTGTTCCTTCAGTTCTGTGTACTTCATTCCGTCCACTCCCTCAGCACCTTTGTTTCGTACGACTTGCAGATATGCTCTGTTGAGATTATCACTAGATAATATCTGCTCCATTAGATTACTTGTGTCCATGCGTTCTTTCCTTTCCGTCTCGCTTGATTTGACCACCTTTTACCCGATTGGTTACGGCAGATGTTGTCATTTCTGCAATACGAGACATACTCAAACTGATTGATTGTTCGCCCCTTCGCTCCATCCCCATTACAGAGACTTCTTCACTACTATGGGCTCGGCTGACTTCTCACAGTTCGTTGTTACTAGGCTAATGAAACCTCTGTGAGACCTCCACGCTTAAGGTGCACGCTCTTTCTCTCCATATATCCGCCGCATTTACTCTGCTTCTACAAACGTGGTAGTTATTAGACTTCGCTGTTCTTTGCCAGCTTATCACTCGAAGCCTAGCCTTATATGCGATTTCTGTCCGTCGGACCAGAGATTTGCTTACAGCTTCCTTCAGATTCCACCTCACGGTAGACACCCTTGCTGTTCGGCTATACATTTCCCACTACCTGGGCATGTTCGGGACTTACACCCGTTAGAGCGCGCCCATGGCGCGCAAACAAAGAAAAAGCACGACATCTGCTCATGTCGTGCTCTTTCTTTTTGGTATGTCATTGAGAGGTTTTCCTCGTTGCATTGCAGTTTGTTATTATATACAAAGCTGGGGAATGCTCCTCCGAAGAGGAAGTATATATATTAATTGGAGTTTACCGTTGCAAGACTATTCTTGGGGGAAACAGCCGGCAACAGCTTAACTGCAATCACAACCAAAGTTGTCATTTAACTTAAACATGTCTCAAAATATAATAGCAGTCATCTATATGAATCATATTAAGATAACCGCCGTTGGTCTGAACATCTTTAAGTTGCTTATAATATACCACTTGCAAGCGCTTTCGTCAATTGAATCCCAGTGTTTTTTTGTATTTTTATACGATATGACAAATAAGCATTTTCATTCTCTACTCTTTTAGTCAATTTACCCATTCTATTTATTGTATTTCTATATAATTAATACTTTTCATAATGTTTTTCTATTATTTTTGTAACTTATCGTTCTTTTTTGAAGTTTCCTGTAATTTATTGTCCTCCTTTTTTCTTCCCTGATTATTTTAAAGATTCTATTTTCAATTTCTTTCGTTTTTCTCAATGAGTTTTTATATATAAAAATGCATTTTCTTACATTTTTCCATGATGTAATAAAAAAGATCCATCGCTCTTGCAATAGATCTGAATCCTCTCTTTTGGCGGAGGCATGTGGGAATCGAACCCACCCGGGACGCTCTTAACGCCCCACACTAGTTTTGAAGACTAGGAGGCACACCAGTTACCCAACTACCCCCGTATTAAATTACGCACGTTTTAATCACGCTATGATAGAATATCATATTTTTCGATATTTTACAAGTATTTATTGCATTTTTTTATACAAGGCACTCATGCAGGTCTTCTGGTTCAATCCCAACTTTCTCCATCATGGCAACGATTTCTTCTCTCTCGTCAAGTGCTGCGCACCAGGAAAGTCCACATCCTGCTGAGATAGCTCTTGGAACCGGGATGATTCTGCCCGGTGTATTATTCTCTTTACATGCCTTTTCCATAGCCATCGCATCTGCAGTTGTATGGAAAGTAACTACCAGTTTCAATTCTTTTTTTCTCATCAGTGTCTTCCTTTTCTATCTCAAGTTATGCTTTATCTTTTTTACTCTTCATCCTGTGCAAGCTCTTCAATTGCACGGATTGCAGTTTCAATTTCCTCATCTGTATTGTAATGGGAAAAACTAAACCTCACTGCTCCTTGTTCTACATTTCCAAGTGCTTCGTGTGCCAGTGGAGCACAATGACCACCCGGTCTTGTAGAAATACCATATTCCGTAAGCAATTCATCACTGACCTCTGCTGAATCATAATCTCCAATATTCAGTGCGACAATCGCACAACGGTTCTTTGTGCTGAAATCACCATATACCGTAACATTCGGAATATCTTTAACACCTTCATAAAATTTCCACATCAGTTCCTGCTCGCGCTCCCTGATCGTGTCAATTCCAGTCTCTTTCAGATATGCAAGAGCTGCATTCATTCCCGCAATACCATGACCATTGAGTGTTCCTGCCTCCAATGCCGTCGGCATCTCCACCGGATGTTTTTTATTGTAAGTCTGAACTCCGCTTCCACCGCTCAACAATGGTTGCACTGTGATCCCTTCTCTGACATACAGACCTCCGGTCCCCTGCGGAGCAAGCAGACCTTTATGTCCAGTAAAACAAAGCACGTCAATATTCATTTTCTGAACATCAATCGGAAATACTCCCGCCGTCTGAGATGCATCTACGATCAAAAGAACTCCGTGTCTATGTGCCATCTCACCGACAGCTGCAACATCCACATAATTTCCTGTAAGATTGGAACCATTGGTACATACTATAGCTTTTGTCTTTGGCGTGATCGCAGCTTCCATATCTTCCAGGGAAAAATTCCCCTGCTTGTCTGCTTTTATAATCGTAAGCTTCGCGCCTCTGTCTTCCATCTCATAGAGTGGTCGAAGCACAGAGTTATGCTCCAGCATGGTTGTGATCACATGATCTCCCGGTTCAATCAATCCTTTAATCGCAATATTCAGACTTTCTGTCGAATTCATTGTAAACACAATCTGCTTCGGATTTTCTGCCCCAAATAATTTTGCAAGCCTTTCTCTCGTATCATAAATAATTCTTGATGCACTTAAAGACGCCTCATTCGCACCACGTCCGGCATTTCCCATAGAACTCATAGCTGCGACTACCGCATCGATCACCGTCTTCGGTTTATGCATAGTCGTTGCTGCATTATCCATATATATCACGCTAATATCCCCTTTCGTCGCTTCTATATATTTATTGTATAAGCTTAATTCTATCTCTTTGTTCAAACAAGTCACTGGCATATTTCATAGTCACTTATATGTTCCGTAACCACTATTCTATGTCATATACTTCCTTTACGATCCGGATAAAACGGTCTGCCGATCTTGTCATCTGATAATTTTTATTATAGACCAGATTGATATCTCGTCCTTCATCAGCGCCCGGAATCGGGAATATAAGCAGGCCATCTTCATCCTCAGCTGCCAGTCTGGAAAGAACCGTAATCCCCATGCCTTGTTTTACAGACTTTTTAATTGTCTCCTGATTCGCAATGCTCGCCACAATATCCAAAGCCTCCATGGATATTCCAGCATTTTTCAACTGTTTTTCCGCTTCTTTTCTAGTACCTGATCCTTCTTCACGTAAAATCAGCGGTTTCCTTTTGATCCAGTCAATGTCATCACGATTCTGTTCTTTCAGTATTCTATATTCCGGTGTATCCGGAGTGATCACAGCCAGTTCATCCTTATAGAAAGGTATGTACTTGCAGTGCTTTTTCTCAAGTACAGTACCTGTAAAGCCGACATCAACCATGTGATCTACAACCTGTGTAACCACTTCACTACTATCGGTTTCCATAATCTTAATCTGCTCTTTTGGATAGCGTTCTCTGTAACACATCAATACTTTCGGCAGAAGATACTGCGCAGGTATTGTTGATGCCGCAATTGTGATAACATGTTTTCCATCATCACTATCCATATAAAACCGTTCTTCTATCGCCTTTTCAAGATCTGTGATCTGCTTCGCATAACGGTACAGATCTTTTCCGTCATCTGACAGACTTACTTCTTTTGTATTTCTTATAAATAACCGTACATTCAATTCCTTTTCCAGGGAGGAAATATGCGCACTGATGGTCGGCTGTGTCAGGAAAAGTTCTTTGGCAGCCTTCGAAAAGCTGCCGCTTTCAGATACCTGTACAAAAGCCTCTAATTGTTTCAAGTTCATTAGTATGCTACCCTTTCACTTTCCGCTCCAACTTTCTTGGTAACTTTGATACTGTCCATATATTCCAAAATTGGTTTCGCACTCTTTCGGCTGGTCGCAAATATATCTCGTACCTGAGCAATCGTAATCACCGGATCTTCCGCTAATTTCTCCCGAATGATATTCTTTGCTTCTTCCATATATTCCGTCAGTGTATACATATCTTCTGCGATTTTTACTACTTTACCCTCGACCAGCAATACATTCAGGATATCATCAGCCATTGCTCTTGGAGTCTTTCCAAAGTCAATCTCTGAATATTTTGCAAAGTCATATTTCGCACTTTCAAATGTACCAAGCACGGTCTTTGCTATCTTGTTATACGTCTCATCTTTCTTTATTTCAAACTGAGGTGTGCACAAAAATTCTCCGACACGTTTCACATATCCCTCAGTTTCCAACAGCTCAATGACTTTATCAAACACATTCGGTTTCATTCCCTTAAAATGTGTCATCTGCACTTCCGCTTTCTTCATTCCATAACGATACGGATTCTCTTTTTCATAGGATTCCAGACTCTTCACAATCGCCTGTACTGCTCCACGTTTTGAATCCGCATGCCATGTAAATGTATCTTTTTTCATCGGGAATACATAAATCTGGCCATTCTCTTTTAATTCTTCTATATCCTGGTTCACCTCATCCATGGACAATGCCGTCAGCTTTGCAAGTTCTGCAGAAGTGATCATTGTGTCTCCATGTTCTTTTATATGAAGTTCAATTACATCCGCTGAAGAACCGGATTCTTTTCTCTTAAGTTCTTCAATCACATCTTGTTGAAAACGTCTCTTCACACCCGGATTTGGCTCAAGAATCACGCCTCCCCCAATCGTCTCCATCGGAGAATAAAAACGGACTACAAACTTATCACCTCTGCGTACTGCAATTTCATCTTCCAGGCGAAGTTGAACATATCCACTCTCACCTGGTCCGATTTCTTCTTTATCAAGCAGTACTGCACGGCATAAAATTTCACTCGTTCCTGTAAACAGATGTAATCTCGTATGATTCGTCAATACCCGCATAGAGGAGTCCAGTATATTCATCTTCACATCCAGCAGGTCTGTATTTTTCATACTTGCCGGCGGTGCCAGCACACAGCCTCGCTGAATTTCTTTTTTCTTAACATTAGACAGATTAATTGCCACACGTTGTCCCGCATAACACTCTTTTTTATCCTGACCATGTACCTGAATGCTGCGAATCTTGCACTCTTTGCCAATCGGATACATTTCCAGAGTATCTTCTTTACGAATCGTACCAGACACAAGGGTTCCGGTAATAATCGTGCCAAA
The DNA here is from genome assembly GCF_900290215.1 of Dorea sp. Marseille-P4042. Taxonomy (NCBI): domain Bacteria; kingdom Bacillati; phylum Bacillota; class Clostridia; order Lachnospirales; family Lachnospiraceae; genus Dorea; species Dorea sp. Marseille-P4042. The sequence continues at coordinate 1,317,555 of NZ_OLMI01000002.1, forward strand.
CCCAGACAATGTAAATGCGCGGTCAATCGGAAGTCTCGGAATTGTATTCACATCTTTAGCTACAACTTCATCACTTGTCATATGCTCGATCACCTGAATCAGTTCTTCCAGTCCCTGACCGGTTGCAGCAGACACCTTACATACCGGTGCTTTTTCCAGAAATGTGCCTTTTAATTCTTCACGCACTTCCTCTTCCACCAGTTCCAGCCATTCTTCATCTACGATATCGCATTTATTCAGGACAATAATACTCTTTTCAATTCCCAGAAGATGCAAGATATCCATATGTTCCCTTGTCTGCGGCATAATTCCTTCATCCGCCGCAATAACAAGAAGCACCAGATCCATTCCTACAACTCCGGCCACCATATTGTTGATAAATCTCTCATGTCCAGGAACATCGATAATTCCCGCACGGTCTCCACTTGGAAGATCAAAATATGTGAATCCAAGATCTATGGTGATTCCTCTCTTCTGTTCTTCTTCCCAGCGGTCTGTATTTCTTCCTGTAAGAGCTTTGATCAAAGTTGTCTTTCCATGATCGATATGCCCAGCTGTACCAATGATAATATTCTTCATCTGTCTCTATACTCCTAATTGTCTCTATAAAAGACTTGTTTCTTCTAATATATCCATCTCTTTTAACTGCTTTACAGCAAGTGTCATTGCATCTTTATCCAATGTTCTCACATCCAAAAGAATCGTATCATTTACCGTTCTTGGAATAATCGGAACAGGCAAATGTCTCATACGTTCTTCCAGTTCCGGAACACTGATCTTTTCCGGATGGATTGCAACTGCAGCACTTGGAATTCGTTCCAGCGGAAGAGATCCTCCTCCAATCTGCGATTCACAATCCACAACTTCATAAGCTGCAGGCAGCTTTGCTCTCTGAAGCATACGCTTAAATGTCTTTGCTTCTGCAACCGTCTCGTCATAAGACTTTGTGATCATCTTAAGTACCGGAATATTCTGGATTGCATTTTCCTCAGACAGGTATTCCTGAAGTACCAGTTCCAATGCTGTTGCTGTAAATTTATCAATTCTAAGAGCACGAGTAAGCTGGTTCTTTTTCATCATATCGATATATGTTTTCTTACCGATAATAATTCCAGCCTGCGGACCTCCAAGCAGCTTATCACCGCTGAAGCACACCACATCTGCTCCTTTTCTAATGGAATCCTGAACAGTAGGTTCATAAGTGATCCCATATTTGCTAAGATCGATCAGAACACCGCTTCCCAGATCTTCAATGACCGGAATGTCATGTTCTTTCGCAATCGGAATCAATTCATCAATTCCTACTGTATCTGTAAATCCTACGATTCGATAATTACTTGTATGAACTTTCAGAAGCGCCTTTGTCTCTTCTGTGATCGCACTCTCATAATCATCATAATGTGTCTTGTTAGTCGTTCCGACTTCTACCAGTGTTGCTCCACTTTGTTCCATAACATCCGGAACCCGGAACTTTCCACCGATTTCAACAAGCTCACCGCGGGATACAACGACTTCGCCTCCTTTTGCAAGGGAACTTAAAATAAGCATAACAGCTGCCGCGTTATTATTTACCGCCATTGCAGCCTCTGCACCTGTAATCTTACAGAGCAGTTTTTCAAAATGTGAATATCTCTCTCCGCGTCTTCCGGCTTCCAGATTGTATTCCAGATTAGAATATCCCGTTGCAATCTGAGCGATCCGCTTCATGTGTTTCTGGCTGATTGGTGCTCGTCCAAGGTTCGTATGAAGAATCGTTCCTGTACCATTGATGACTGAACGCATATTCGGTGTATGCATGGCAGTTACTGTTCTTCGAACATTCGTATTCAAATTCTCAATCTGTTCTTTTGCCTTTTCCTCATCCTCGCATGTTCCGATATATTTTCTGAGTGCATCCATCTCCAAATGAATCGATTCCACTACCGTATCCCGGCTGTATGTTTCAATCAGCCCCTGAATCTCCGGGTCTTCCAGCAATACATCCACTTTCGGAATGCTGCGGTATAACATATTCTTATTCATGACTTCTTTGTTCCCCTTCTTTTTCTTTTGTTCGTCTGACTAATACAGACGAATCAGTTTATCGCTCTTCTCTGCCACTTTTCCAATAACAGAAACTTTTGTATCCATATGTGCCGCGCGAAAATCTGCAAGCATCTCCTGAAGATTCTCTGGCGCCACACTCATCAACAATCCACCTGATGTCTGTGGATCATACAGAAGATCCAGATAGAAATCTTCCACATGTCCAACCTCGACCCGATCGATAGAGTATCCTCGATTCTTGTAAGCCCCCGCCGGGACAAGTCCCATCTTCGCATAGTCAATTGCGTCTGCAAAATATTCGATATCACGGACATTGATCTCGAAAGTCACTTCACTGGCAGATGCCATCTCTACACAGTGTCCTAAAAGTCCAAATCCTGTAATATCTGTACACGCAGATACGTCGAATTTCTCAACTACTTGTTTTCCAAGTTTATTCAATGACGCCATGACCGTCTCCGCTTCACGGATTGCGGAAGGTGATGCCATATCAGCTTTGATCGCTGTATTTACCACACCGCTCCCAATCTGCTTTGTCAATACAAGAATGTCTCCCGGTCTGCATCCATAGTTCTTGAATATCTTGTCTGGATGTACAAAACCAGACACGCACAATCCATACTTCGGCTCATCGTCCTGTACGGAATGTCCGCCTACCAGCACTGCTCCTGCTTCTTTTACTTTATCTGCTCCACCAGCCAGTATATCACCAAGGATTGCCGGATCCAGACAATTCGGGAATCCAACAATATTCAGTGCAACCGCCGGTTCCCCACCCATAGCCCATACATCACTCAATGAATTGGCTGCGGCGATTTGTCCGAACATATAAGGATCATCAACAATCGGAGTGAAAAAATCTACTGTTTGAATCATCGCGATATCGTCAGTGACTTTATAGATGGCTGCATCATCGGACGTCTCAATCCCTACTATTAACTTATCATCCTGAAATTTTGGCAGCTTACTCAGTACCTGAGCAAGGGTCTCCGGACCTATTTTGGCCGCTCACCCCGAAGTCTTGCTTAAGCTAGTCAACTTGACATTTGTTTTCATTTTTCTTAATTCCTCCTCAATGTTGAATAAATATATATGAATAAAAGGAGCTTTCCATTCAGTCACAACAGAAGGCTCCTTTTTTCATCTCAATCTGGTAATTCCAGAGCTGTCCCCCAAGACAGCATCTGGCACGCCCTTCGCGTGCTCATCTTATGGGTTAATGATCTTAGTTGCTTTTGCCTGTGTCTCAACAATGCTGTACATATTCGTCACAGAACCTACAGCAAGCTTGTCTTTTAAGCCATAATAATCCAGACATGTTCCACATGTCATAATCTCTACTCCCTGTGCTTCCAGAGATTTCAGATCTTCTAATGAATCAGATTCTTCAGTTGTAAGTGTTGCTCCTCCATTATAGAAAAGCATGGTCTTTGGTAATTTATCAAGCTGAGTTACAGCAAAAATAAATCCTTTGATCAGGACTTTACCAAGTTCATCGTTACCCGTACCCATACGGTCAGAGCTTATTACAACAACTGTGTTGTCGTCCTGCGCATCATCCTCTGCTGCCGGTGCTCCTTCCATCTCAATCGTAACAACATACTCTTTCTCAGCTTTCTGCTCAGATGTAACTTTTCCTCCGGCACTTGTAGCCATCTTTGTCACATTCTGTACGGCAATCTCATTATCAACTAATACTTCGATTGTCTCCGGCCCGGTAAGTGCATCCATTGCTTTTTTTGTCTTGATAACCGGAATCGGACAATTATCTCCCATTGCGTCAACTGTAATCATTGTATATTTCCACCTTTCTTTTATTTAAAATATACCATTTCTTACGCACACTATAGCTACATACTATCACTTATAGTTGGAAAGGTAAATGGTATTTTTATACTATTTTGGACTTTTTTGTCATTATTCTGGACTTCCAGGACACGATAACCACCCTGAACATAATATGCCGGCTTCATCTGTCCTTTTTTGAACTCTGCCAGGAACTCATCCATCGTTCTGACCTCATTTGGAAAATATGTCGCACACACACCGACTTTTTCCAGCACATGACAGTCGCTGGAACCAAGTGTAAAATATCCATACTGCCTTGCATATGCCGCTGCTTTCATACATGCAGCAAAAGATGTACTTCCATTGAGCACCTCCACACCGTCCAGGCCGCGCACCACAGCCAAATTCTCCTCCAGGCCGCGGTTATTATCGCGAAATGGATGCGCTGCAAAACAAACGCCTCCCTGTGCTTTTACAAGATCTATAAAATCCTGTGCCGGAATCCGCTCTTTCGGGTAATCTTCAATTCCAAATGCGACAATGTCTCCCTGAAGAGAATAATACTCAATCCCAACAAAAATCGGGAAGCCTGTCCTCGCTGTATATTCTGCTGCATAGTCCTTAAGCCCCATACTGTCATGGTCAGTAATGCAAAGCGCTCCAAGCCCTTTCTCCTTACCGATCCGAACCATCTCTTCCAGCTTCAGGAAGCTGTCTGGTGAATATGTCATTTCATGCATGTGTGTGTCAATAAACATAATTTTTCCCTCCTCTTTATATTATAAGAAGATTCTCGCTCATCTTCAAATTGACTTTTATAATAATTGTCCGTTTATATAGAAAATATCTATAATTGAAAATGTGTTGTGCCTATGCTACACTTATGATACTGAGTTTTTGTGTAAAATAGCACTGTACTTCAGTCTGAACGGTAAAATCCGTAAAATATCCAATGATTTTCTATATAAATTTTAAAGGAGTTTTATTATGTGGATTGCAGATAAATGGAAAGATTATGAAGTCATCGACTGCAGCGGCGGCGAGAAGCTGGAACGCTGGGGTGATTACACACTGGTACGCCCGGACCCGCAGGTCATCTGGGATACCCCAAAAAAAGAAAAAGGCTGGAAGCATAGGAACGGTCACTACCACCGCAGCAAAAAAGGCGGCGGTGAATGGGAGTTTTTTGATTTACCAGAACAGTGGCAAATTCACTATGGTGAGCTGACATTCAATTTAAAACCATTCAGTTTCAAACACACTGGACTTTTTCCGGAGCAGGCAACAAACTGGGACTGGTTTGGTGATAAGATCCGCAATGCCGGACGCCCGGTCAAAGTTCTGAACCTGTTTGCCTACACCGGCGGAGCTACACTTGCAGCAGCCGCTGCCGGCGCACATGTCACTCACGTGGACGCTTCCAAAGGTATGGTAGCCTGGGCGAAGGAGAATGCCGCATCATCCGGATTGTCCGATAAACCAATCCGCTGGCTTGTAGATGACTGTGTAAAATTTGTAGAACGAGAAATCCGTCGCGGCAATCATTACGATGCTATCATTATGGATCCGCCGTCTTACGGACGCGGACCAAAAGGTGAGATTTGGAAGATCGAGGATGCCATTCATCCACTTATTAAGCTGTGTACTCAGATTCTTTCTGAGGATCCGCTTTTCTTCCTGATCAACTCCTATACAACAGGGCTTGCTCCTGCAGTATTAACTTACATGCTCGGAACAGAGTTAAAATCCTTCCATGGACATGTAGACTCTCAGGAAATCGGTCTTCCGGTCACAAGCTCCGGACTGATCCTTCCATGTGGCGCTTCGGGACGCTGGGAATCTGACAACTAATATTCAAAATTAGAAAATATCCAGAAAACAAATGATTCTTTTTCACATTTATTTTCTGGATATTTTTATATTTCTTTACAGAAAACATATCTCAGGAACCCACCGTATTTCAATGCTTCTGCCACGATCTCGTATCCCAGTTTCTGAAAATTATGTACACTATATACATTTTCTGGATGAGCTGTCCCCATAAGCCAACGAAATCCCAAAAGTTCCAGACGATCTTCTGCAACTTCCATCAGTTTCTTTTGCATTCCTCTTCCTCGAAATTTTTTATCTACCATTGCAATCTCCATATGCGCAACACGTTCAAGATCTTTTTCCTTTAAATTCATATATTTTCCATGATTTTCTTCCCCAAGTTCTGACGTCCGCGCTACAAAGACTGCTGCCAATTTCCCTTGCCCATCTCTCCCAAATACCTGAGCTTTTAAAGCAAATCCGGAAGTTGACATATATCGTATAAGATTCTCTTCGCTGTCCATGCTAAACCAGCTCTTGTCCGGGAGCTCCTGATATATTGTATTCATCAGTTCCAGCATCACAGGTATTTCCTCTTCCTTTACAAGCGAAATCTCTATCGTCTGCTCCGCATATTCATATATTTTAAGTACTTCGTTTTCCATAATTCCATTCCCTTCTGTTTAAAATCTACTCGAATTTATCATAATTATACACGGCTGCCCGCTTTTGTGCTATAATCCGTCGTAGAAAAGTTGTAACTAAATATATTTACGAATTCTGGAGGAAATAAAACTTATGAAATTAATGATTGCATCTGATATACATGGTTCTGCATATTATTGCGAGAAAATGATTGAAGCATACAAAAGGGAAAAAGCTGACAAACTATTATTATTAGGTGACCTTCTTTATCATGGGCCAAGAAATGATCTGCCAAAAGACTACAACCCAAAGGCTGTCATTGCTATGTTAAATGCTATGAAAGAGGATCTGTTATGTGTCCGCGGCAACTGCGACACCGAAGTAGACCAGATGGTACTGGAATTCCCAATTCTTGCCGATTACTGTTTTATTGAACTGGACGGTCATACTATTTTTGCAACTCACGGTCATCACCATAATCCTGCAAATCCGCCAATGTTAAAGAAGGGAGATATTCTCCTGAATGGACACACACACATTCCTGCAAATCAGGATATGGCTGATTTCACTTACATGAATCCAGGTTCTGTGTCTATTCCAAAAGAGAATTCCGCACATGGATATATGATCTATGACCAGGAATTCATCTGGAAAGATCTGGACGGAAATGTGATCGATATGATGTAAGTGTCAAAAGTATAAATTGTGTTTGTGCTCGCACAAATAAGCAATTTATACTTTTTGACACGCTGAACACCGAGGACGAAATAAACTGGTGTGAATACACCATTTTATGGGAGTTCGAGGTGTTCAAGGATTGCGGGAATTGCATAGCAATGGAGCAATCCGATTACATCATTATTATCAACCGCTAAAAATTATACAAGGAGGATTTTCTATGTTCCGATTATGGGCAAAAGAATTTAAAGATAATAGAATGCTGCGGGATACTGTCATAGAAGTTGATAACGATGACACCCGCACACACAAGATTTTTCATGCAATTGACGAAGTCTGCCATGAATTTGATCTGAGCAACCCAATCTGGCTGGATTCTAATATTGATGAATTCAAAAGACATGCAAAGACAAGATTTCATCAGGATAACTTCGTAGATTCTATTGAATTTGACTATCTGGAAATTCATATAATAGAAGAATAAAAGACTTGGGGACAGGTGATTTTTTCACCTGTCCCCTTTTCACCTGTTCTTGCTTACTTTATTCACTGCGGATTGCCGCAAGCGGACTCAGTCTCATTGCCCGAAGCGCCGGGAAATATCCCGCCACCATACCGACCAGCATCGCAAATCCAATAGAAATAAGCACCAGCCATACCGGAATATAAGAAATATTTCCTTCTACTCCCAGTGTCGAACTTTGTGCTGTTACTATATTGATTGCACCAGACATTGCAAAGCTCACCATATTTCCGACTATTCCACCAAGGAGTCCGATAAATGCTGCTTCAATCAGAAACATTTGCTTAATGTTTTTCAGGCTGCAGCCAAGTACTTTGATGACTCCGATCTCTTTTGTTCTCTCATATATGGACATCATCATCGTATTTGCAATTCCGATTGCTGCAACAATCAGGGAAATCGCTCCGATTCCACCAAGCACTGCCTGGATCACTGCCATCTGCTTTTTCATGCTGTCCATATATTCAACATTTGTCTCTACATTATATCCCATCTCGCGGATCTGTTTTGCCACATCATTGACATTACTCATATCATCTACTTTGACCTGCGCTGAAGAATAATAGAATTCTTTGTAGGCTTTCCCTGACTTTGTAGACGGCTGCCCCGGAATCACTCTTCCTTTGAATTCCTTTTTCATAATCTGTTTTAATGTATCCAGATCACAGAATACATAGTAGGAATTCACATTATAATCGTCAACGCCTCCTGCCACAACGCCACTGGCAGTTACAATATGTTTCTTGGCTGACTTCGGAACATTGGATGTTCCATTTCCGTCAGTTCCTGCATCGCCCTGAAGCCCACCGGAACTCTGCCTGTTGTAATAAGCATCCTGATCCAGGATCATAAACATAGAATCCTTCATCAGATCAATATCCGGAAGTTCTCCTGTCTCCCAATATCCTGATGAATTATTTCCTCTCTCACTGAAATTGGCCAGAACATTGTTACCATAAACCAGCTCCAGCTTTCCAGTCCCGGATTTTGGAAGAGTTCCTCCATCTGCCAGCTTGATATCTCTCATTCTCAAGCCCTCCGGTGTACTTGCGTACAGGGAAATATTTCCTTCATATTTCCCTTTCAGACAAATTGCGGATGTTTCATAGATTGGTGCTGCTGCTTTTACATGTTCCAGCTCACCGAATTTTTTCACACAATTGTCATCAATATATTTGCTTGCCTCATCGGATTTATCGGAGTTATCGGATTTATCGGAGTTCGATGAATGCATCATCCCACCTCCGGCAGATCCGCTGCCCGTTACGTTTATAGTCGTAAGTCCCCCTGACTGCTCCATCTCATCATAGACTGATTTCTGAAGTCCAAGTCCAAGAGACACCATAACTACGATAGATGCTGTTCCGATGACGACTCCGAGCACCGTAAGAAATGTACGAAGCTTTCGTCTCTTAAGGTTGCTCGCGCTCATCCTCAGAAGATCTATCCAACTCATCCAGCAGCTCCTCCTCTTCATTTAACATCTGCTTTTTCTTCTTTTTCTTTACAAATACTACCACTGCCACTGCACCGGCTATGATCGCGATTACAACTACGACCGGAACAACCGGAAATCCGCTGCTGCCTGCCTCTACATCACCGTCTGTATTCATATGCATATCAGAGTCATTTACTGCTTCAGTGACTTCCAGCTCAAAATCCTTCGTAGTTTCAGATATATTTCCCGATTCATCTTCATAAGAAAGAGTCATGGTAATCTTAGAATTTCCATTCGTCACTTTTTCGCCTTTCAGCATGGCATCAATAGAACCGGTTGCACCAGCTTCCACATTTCCGATGAAAATCTCCTGTTTTTTGATTCCATTTCCTTCAAATCTGGCTTTTGCATTATACAGTTTAATTCTTCCCAGATTATAAAGACTGCACATAACATTTGCCTCGCCGCCGACCTCAATGGTCTGAGGGCTGATTTCAAATTCGCTGAATTCGAACCTTGCGTCCTGTTTTACCGGAATAGAGATCGATGAGGAAGACTCAATCTGAGTTGCCTGTGAACCTTCGTACTTCATGCTCAAATTAATGCTGTAAGGCTTCTGCAGCAGATTCGCTTTCGCATTCAATGTAATAGAAATATCTGCGGTACCGTCAGCTTTAATTCCATCAAGATAAATAGAATTCGAACCGGAAGTTGGAAGAAATGCCGGCGCACTTGTCTGCTCATCACTACCTTCCGTCGGAGCTTGCAGCTCAAACAACATATTCTGGACTTTTGTTTTCTTCGATGTATTTTTCAAATGAATCGTCAGTGTAAAATCACTTCCTGCATGTACCTCTGCCGGATTGGTATCAAATCCTGTTACGATAACTCTCGGTACAGATCCATCGGAACTGCTTCCACTGCTTCCACTGCCGCCACCACTGTAGACTGCCGGCTCGTCATTGCCAACAGAAGCTGTCATAGCACCTCCATCAGCAGAACCACTTCCCGAACCGCCGCCATTTCCTGCATCACCTTGATTCTGGGAATTATCTGCCTGTGGCTTCTCTGTCGTGTTTACATATAATTTATGGGTTGCGATTGGCTCATCACTATCACCTGTATACACAGAAAACGGAATGGCATATCTGCGTGTTCCGGCGTCGTCTCTCTGCAAAAAATCAAAAGAAATCTCTGCCTTCTCTCCATTTTTCAGTGTATCAATTTTCTGCTCATATTTCTGATAATCCGTCTTGAACGGCCATGCATCTGCATTTTCACCACCCATATCCGGCGATACAGATAAATTACTCAAATCCTGTCCTGTCTTATTGGTAATCACCAGTGTCCACTTCTGGGATTCTCCCGGTTTATATTGCAGTGTTTTATTATCCTTGGACTCAATCGTCACCTTCGCGGTCGCACGGCCAACTTCTCCGGTTCCTTCTCCTTCTGCAGCAGCCTCAGCCTTCACCGCAAGCCCCGGTAATATCATCGCTGCAATCAATAGCGCCGCTACAATGACTGCCATTACTCTCCTTGATTTTGTCATTTTCCTGTTCCTCCTTACTACTCCCATTCTTTCTATCTTTTTAAATACTCTGTATCTTGTGGATTCATATTTCCCGAAATCGCTTTATCTCTATCTTCTGTATGTTCAGTTCCTGACCGATGATCTTCTATCTTGATGATCTTACCGTCACTGATATGGAACACTCTGTCCGCATAGGTCGCGAGATGATTATCGTGAGTTACCATGACTAATGTTTTCTTCTGCTGCCTTACTACCTGCTGCATCAGTTCCATGACCTCTTCCGATGTATGGGAATCCAGATTTCCCGTTGGTTCATCCGCAAAAATAATCTTCGGATCTACCACAAGCGCTCTCGCTACACCGACTCGCTGCTGCTGTCCGCCAGACATCTGGTTTGGCATATGTTTCTTATGCTTTCCAAGATTTACAAGATCCAGCATCTTATCCGCTTTTTTTAATCTTACATCTTTCGGGACTCCTCGAAAGCTCAACGGCAGAGCTACATTTTCCACCGCATTCATAGTCCCCAGCAGGTGAAAAGATTGAAAGATAAATCCTACATTGTCCCGCCGGAACTTTACCAACTCTTCTTCGTTCTTCTTTTCGATATGCTCGCCGCTGATGATGACCTCGCCTTTTGTCGGTTTTTCAAGCCCTGCCAGCATATTCAGAAGGGTCGATTTACCAGATCCTGATGTTCCGACAATCGCGCAGAACTCGCCCTTATAAATATTAAAGTCTACGCCATCTAAGGCACGCACGACTTCATCACCCACGCGGTAGAGTTTATACAGATTCTTTACCTCTATGACTTTTTCCATATACCCTCCCTCTTGGTTTATGTTTAATTCCTTTATATACATTGTTATACAGATTTTCTCAATTATATATTACATACGTTCATTAAAACATAAAAAAAGAAATACTTCCGGTAGAAATTATGAAGTATTTCTTAATTTTTATGTTTCATGTTTAATTTGTCAGGAAGATATATTATACTGTTTCTCCCTCTCCTTCCTCATTAAAATTTCCTCTATAAGCTAACACTCACTTACTCTCTCAAAATATTAAACAGACTTTCTGCCTCATAAAATACAGTTTCTTGGTGACTATAGTGAGGCTTTCGCAGGAACGAACACACCAAGTCCCCGCACACAACTTCCGCCTGAACTTTCTACATCGCGAGGATTAATGGCAGGATTTTCGTTATGCCTGCGAGTATAATTCAGTTTTCGGAGCACTGTCTGAGCCGAGTTTGCGGAGAAAACTGTAATATATGACGCAGCAGGCATATAAAATCCTGTCTAATCTGAGCGATATAAAAAGTCATCTTTTCATTTTAGGACTGAATATCAATGATGCGAGATATCCGAATATTAATGCTGCGCTGATACCGACTGCACTGGCTTTGAATCCTCCCAGGAACACTCCGATGAATCCTTCCTGATCTACAGCATCTTGGACCCCTTTCCAAAGAAGGTTCCCAAACCCACACAATGGTACGCTCGCACCAGCTCCGGCAAAATCCTGGAATGGCTGATAGATTCCAATCGCTCCAAGAACTGCCCCGCTGCACACTAGAAGTACCATGATACGCCCTGGCATTAGTTTTGTCCTATCCAGCAGAATCTGCGTCAGAGCACAGATGATTCCGCCTATAATAAATGCTTTTATATAATCCATATCTGTCTCCTCTCCATTTCGAAAACCAAAGATCCACTTATATTCTAAGCTTCATGCTCCAACACAATCGCGTGGGCAATCCCCGGCACACTTGCACCTTCGTTGTAGCTGACCGTAGACATGAGTGCTCCTGTAGGCACAAATAACACACGTTCCCATTCTCCCCGTTCGATTTTGGGAAGAATATATGCTGAAAGTACCGTTGCCGCGCACCCGCATCCGCTGCCTCCCGCATGGGTGTCCTGGGTCTGCTGATCAAAGATCGTCATGCCACAGTCCAGGTGTTTTCCACGGATATCATAACCTTTTTCAAGCAGCAGATCAAAAAGAATGCTCTGTCCCACATATCCGAGATCTCCTGTAATAATCCGGGAATAATCTTCCGGCGATCTTCCAAAATCCTGTAAATTCTGCCAGATCGTATCACAGGCCGCCGGCGCCATACACGCTCCCATGTTCTGCGAATCTTTCAGACCGTAATCCACAATTTTTCCCACTGTCAGACCACTTATCCTCACATGGCTCTCCTTTTTCCCCACAAGAAACGCTCCACTTCCAGTCACAGTCCAGTGTGCAGACAATGGTCTTTGATTCGCATAACTTAGTGGAAAACGAAATTCTTTTTCCGCACTTCCAAAATGACTGGAGGTCACTGCAAGTATATATTCGCCATATCCTGCTGCCACACTCATAGATGCCAATGCCAATGCTTCTCCCGATGTTGAACACGCCCCGTAAAGCCCGAACATCGGAATCTGCAGTTTTTCCACTCCCATGCTCGTTGCAATTCCCTGTCTTAGAAGATCCCCGCCAAACAGATACCGTACCTGATTCTGGCTGACATGTGCCTTCCCCATGGCAAGCAGACAGGCTTCCCTTTGCATCGTGCTCTCCGCTTCCTCCCACGTATTTTCTCCAAACAAATCACTTTCTCCGACCAGGTCAAACATTTCTCCAATCGGCCCTGCTCCTTCTTTTTTCCCGACAACAGATGCACTGCTGATAAGATAAGGCGCCCGGTCATATGCTATACTCTGCGCTCCTTTTACTAATTTCATGTATTCCAACTCCCTTTTCTTTTTCAAAGAATACAAGTAGTATGTTTCTTTTTCTGGCAAAATATTCCCCTGATCCGATTATTTTTTCTCCATTACTGAATCTTTCCAATATGATATTCCTGTCCCAAAATCCGCATCACGATTCTCGATACAATATCCACAAGTAAAAATCCAAATACGATCATCAGACAGGTCTCCACCAGGAGAATCATATGTTCTATGGCAAGCGTCATGTTCTGCTTCACACAGCCGTACATCATATAATAAAGATTGGCTCCCGGCATCAGCGGAAATACAGATGCTGTCAGAAAGATTGTGGACGGCGCTTTATTTATTCTGGCCATTACAAATGCATACATTCCCACAAATACAGATGCCAGAAGCATTCCGAACAAATAACTGCCGCCGAATTGTCTCACGATCAGATAGACTGTCCATGTCAGAAATGCTCCGATCCCTGAATAAATAACTTTTTTGCCGCGTATCTGATAAATTCCAGCCAGTCCGATACTTCCGACTGACACCGAAACCGCCTGCACAAATATATTGGAGTTCAGCACTGCTCCTCCCACATTTCCACCGCCATGCAACATTTTCATTGCTAAAGCAATTCCAAATGCAATTCCGAGGGCTCCAAGCACAGAATTCATAATCTCCAGAGCTCCGGAAGTAAAGTTTCGCTGAACAACGTCACGCAGTCCATTGATCACGCCAAGAGTACTGATCAGCACCATGACAATCCCGATCATAATACGATCCGAATGAATTGCAACTCCCATTTTTTCTGCTAAAAGTATCACCATCTCTGTTACAAATGCAAGGACTAGATTATAAATCATTGGATTCTTTTCCTGTTTTCCAATCCAGTATCCGGTAAGTGCCATTGCGGCCGAAGCAAAAACGGCTACGATTGCATCATTTCGTCCTCCTCCGAAAAAAATTGCAAATGAAGTTCCACTTACGATCTGTGCCAGCATCATAAGTGGAAATGCAAGTACTTTACTTTTTGCAATTTTTTCATAACGTTCCTGAATCTCTGCTTGTTTCGGAGTATTGGCACAAACATATCTGGACAAGTCATTAAGCTGATCCAGTTTATCATAATGAGGACTTGTCATTTCAATATAACGAATCTGTGTGATAATCTCTCCTTCGGGCGTCTCCACCGTCATTTGAATATTGATCTGCGAAGCATAGACATCACTTCGCACAAATCCATAACTTCTGCACATGCGATACAGACTGTCCTCCACACGAAATATTTCTGCCCCGCTTTTCAACAGCTCTTCTCCAATATTTAATATTTCCTGCACGATCCGGTTATAATCCATCTGCTTATCCCCTTTTTATCAACATTTATCATTCGAATTTCTATCGTTCCATTATAAAGCTTTCCTATTTTCGATACAATGTAAAAAGGTAGTATTTCTTACCAATCTATGATAGAATGTAAATAAATTTGTAGAAAGGTTTATCATTTACATGCACACTTTTTTATTTCTTTTATGCATTATACTGGCTTTAGTATGTGGCACATACGGCATTGCAGTCCGCGCTATTGGCTCTGGTACAGCATTTTTCGCAGTCTGGTTCGTTCTGGCTGTCTTTTTTATATGCGTTGCTATTGGATTTCATTTTAATCTATGGAAAATGTTCCCTGATATTCTAAAAAAAGGAATTGTCATTATATTGGCCGGTTGTCTGGCATCTTTCCTTATTATTGAAGGACTAATCATAAGCCAGATGCATGTAGCGGGTCCTGATAATCTGGACTATCTTATCGTGTTAGGTGCACAAGTCTATAAAAATGGTCCAAGCCCGGTTCTAAAATTTCGACTGGACAAGGCTTATGAATATCTGTCTGCAAATCCGGAAACCCGATGCATTGTCACCGGAGGCCAGGGATCAAACGAACCCTTTACAGAGGCAAGCTGCATGGCAGATTATCTGGTGAAGCGCGGAATTGATTCCGGGCGCATTATTCTGGAGGATAAATCAACCACCACTGCCCAGAATCTGACTAACAGCATGAAACTGATTTCTGCAGATACGATAAATCACGCACTGGATAGCAACACAACGAATACCGTTGGAATTTTGACCAATGATTTTCATATGTTCCGCGCTATGCAGATTGCTCGGGCGCAGAAGATACCAAACGCTTACGGTATTTCCTGCGGCTCCACGAAAGTATATCTGCCGAACAATATGTTCCGGGAATATTTTGCAGAAATCAAATTTCTCCTAAAACAACTTACAAAGCATTTTCAATAATTCTGATACATTGACCGGTTTTGCCAGATGTCCATTCATTCCGGCATCGGTCAATGCTTTTCTGTCTTCCTCAAATGCATTTGCAGAAAGTGCAATAATTGGAATATTTGCAAGATCCGAATCTTCCAGACTTCGGATCTTTTTCGTTGCCATGTAGCCATCCATGACCGGCATCTGAATATCCACGCTTCTCTGGCGCTACTCTCCTACAATTTTATTTTTTCAAATCGGTATTTTTGCCGGATCTTTGGATATTTTTCCTGATCCACCTCACTCATAAACATATCATACGGTCTGGCACATATCTTGAACGGCGGATACATCCCCTGATAAACGACCAGCTTCTCTCCCGTCTCCGTATGCTGCGCAAATGCCAGAACCTTGTATAAGTATTCCGAAGTTTCAGAAGACACCCACTCCCGTTTAAAATGCTGCACAATATCTCCTACAAGAATGTCCCGCTCCGGCACTTCTCCTACTGCCGGATTTTTTTGCTCCTGTGGTTCTGTGTCCAGTTCCATATATTCATCCTTGTCCAACGAAACCGGAACCCCGGATTTTCCCTCAATGTGTACACCACCGTACCAGGTTCCTGTGATTTCAAAAATATCTCCCAAGTCGTACTCGGAAGAATACTCATCATTTTTCTTAATAATTCTTACTCTTGGCATATTTTAATCTCCTTTTTTCATCAATCTTTAATTCCGCAACCATAATCCAGTAATGATTGAAAAATTTATTCACGAAAAAAATCCCTTTATTTTGTAGCTCAATTTTACATTACAATGCCTGCAAATTACTTTGTTCTTCGTGCTGACATCATATATCGTAATTTTACCACAAAACAAGGGGATTTTTTCTTTTTTTACTTAAACTCTACCACAATTTTTCTTCCATCTACAATGTTATCATACAGGCTGTGTACTACATTTTCTGCGTTATCAGATCCGATGAATTCCGAATCACCGTCTCAAGCGGAACACTTTCCTTTTTCGGCGCTGTGAAATGCCTGTAAACAGACACTCCACATACGCTTACCACAATGAAAACTAACACCACAAATCCAATCTTAATTTTTTTCTTCATACTCTTACTCCTCGTCTTTCCTGTAATTTTTCTTTTGTCTTATCTTTGATACCAATTTTTTTGCTGAACTTTGGATTTTTCTCTATTTTTTCTATCACCCGTATCAGCCGTATTCTGTGTTCTGCATTCATTTACACACCGCCTTAATTACTTGTTCTTGCTGTCTTTCGATGATTCCAGTATAATAACTTAAGACATGATGATACATATTCAATAAAGAGTAATAAATATTGATATTCTGCGTATTTCGGGAAATATGGACTCATCACAAATTTTGATAAAGGATTTATATAAATTATGGGGAAACAATCAACGCGTGAAAATAAGACAATCTATCAGTTATGCCGGGAAGAAAAAGAACTCACCCGCGAGAAAGCAAGTGAGCTGATGGCAGGAGTTTCTTCCTCCCGGATTGAAAAAATTGAATACGAAACACAGGAGCCGACTCCTTACGACGTCGTGCAGATGGCGGACTGCTACAAACGCCCGGATCTTTGCAATTACTACTGCTCCCATAAATGTGCCATCGGGCAGCGCTACGTTCCGGAAGTGGAAGTCGGCGAACTCTCCAATATTATCTTGGAGACAATTGCCTGTCTCAATGAAATCAATCCACTCACCGGCAAACTGATCCAGATTGCCCGAGACGGGAAAATCTCCGATGACGAGATTAAAGATTTCGCATTTATCAGCCAGAAGCTGGATGAGATTTCCCTCGCCGTAGATTCCCTGAATCTCTGGGTGGATAAAACCGCCAGCGAAAATGATCTGAATGTCACACTGCTGCGGGAAGAAAAAGAACGGTTGAAAAAACATGGAAAGTAAGAACTATACATCTACTTTATCTTCCGCCGAAATGAAATGTATTTTAATGTGAATTGTAAAAAGGTAACAATGTACAAAATCATTAATATACTAAACACACTTGCAAGTACATATCCTCCGTGTCCTGCCATAGCATTGTATCCATTCACAACCAAACAGCAGAAAATCACAATCAGTGGAATTACTCTTCCCCGGAAGATCCGGTTCATCATATCCAGTCTCGATTCATCATCGCAGAATATCTCTTCTTCCCTGGACATCTGTGCTTCCGGTTTTCTGAAATAACTGTATCCTGCAAATTCCAGAAGATACTCCCAGCCGCAGTCTTCAAACATTTTCACATATTCCATCTGGTTTTTCATGCCTTCCTGATTATAATCCAACTGATAGATCACTTTCTCAGGCTCGCATTTTTCAAATGTATAGATTCCAGGCATTGTTACTCTTTTGAATTTCCAGCCTTTCTGATGCATTCTGCTCAGATAACGGGCTTCTTTTTCATAATCCATAATTGAAAACCAGCGAAGTTCCTTTTTTGTCTCACTCATTACAATACCTCCTGTGCGTTGCGATACAATCTTTGAATCCGTTTCAGCTCCAGTTCCAGTACTTCCATTCCAAGCTCCGTAATCTGATAAATCTTGCGCTTATCTTCCTCTCTTACGAATTCAATCAATCCGTCCTTTTCCATCTTTGACAAACTTCCATACATGGTTCCCGGACCGAGTACCACTTCATTGTCTGTCATTTCTCTTACCTTCTGTACAACTCCATACCCGTGATTCGGAGAGCGCAGGCATAACAAGATGTAAAATCCTGTCTCCGTCATCGGAACATAAACCTTTTTAATATGTGCGTCCATAATTCAATCCTTTCAGTGCGATACATCGTACTTCGATATAGTTAGTATATCGCACCGTGATATATGTGTCAATAAAAAAACGAGGAGCATTTCTACTCCCCATAACTTATCATCTTTTTACACTTCTCTTATCGGCTCCTTTTTGGCTCCTTTTTGGCTCTTTTTTAGCTCCTTTATCGGCTCCTTTTGGAGACTTGCTGTCCGCTATCTAAAAAAATTTTCACACCACTTTCAAAATCTTCCATATCCAATACCCCACTCCAAGTACCCAGCTTGAAAAGATTCCATATAATATCACCGGACCTGCTATGGTAAATATCTTGCAGCCGATTCCCATGACCTGTCCTTCTTTCTGATATTCGATTGCCGGTGCCGCCACGGAGTTTGCAAATCCGGTAATCGGAACCAACGCTCCTGCGCCGCCCCATTTTGCGATCTGCGGATAAATGTTAAATCCAGTGAGCAAGACGCTTAAGAGAATCAGAATCATGGAAGTCCAGCCTGCGCTGATGTCTTTTTCTATTCCAAGGTGCCTGCAATAATTCAAAATGCCCTGTCCAATTGTGCAGATAATGCCTCCTGTAATAAATGCTTTGAGCATATTGAGTGGCAGATTGTGTACCGGCGTCTTCTGCTTGACGTAATTCTTATATGCTTCCTGTTGCTTTTGTTTATCCATGTTCCTCTCCTTTCTTTTTCCACATGACTTTCCTGTCAATGAACGCTTTTTTCGATTCGTCCCTGCCTTTGAACGGCAAAGTATTCTTTCAAGAATGCCTCGGCATTATTACTGTCCCCAGTGATTTGCAAAAAACAAAAGCGCACCCACAGTCTTTCCGACTGCGATTCCAAGTATGAGATATGGTACGCTTTTTATGATCTTCATACGCCGGATGAAGATTGGAAATACATTCAACATTTCTGCAAGTGCCATCGCCCAGCATCCCACAAATATTCCACTAAGAATCCCGAACACTGCTGCCAATATATTCCCACCGGGTATGGATATGTGAAACACCCAGAAAATATTCGCCAGTATTCCACCCAGCGCCACGCTGTCCTCGTAGAGCAAAATGTGTTCGCCTGTGTGGGTGCGGTCTGCAAAATCGGACACAACACCTAATTCAATGACAAATGAAAAAAGTCCGCTGGCTACGATCACACCTGCACTAAGACCGATGACTGCCAGTAGGATATTTTGTGCCCACATCTACTTCCTGCTCCTTTCTGGAAATGTTTTCAATCAAAGTCGTCTGAAGATCATTCTCATACAGACGCATTTCCACTTCTATCGGAGTTGGATCTACGGAAAATCTCCTCTTTCCAAAATGATTGAAAAATGTCAGAATTCCAATGGCAATTCCGATACTGTACGTAAATTCCAGCACTGTAAATCCATCACTTTTTGTTCCTGTTACCAGTTCATAAATCTGACTGAACATTTTTGTCACACCGACGTCATTATTGAATGCCATAATGGAAAACGCCGCCCCCATAAAACTAATCAGTACAACTTGACTTGTTTTTAAAATGTGCCAGACACCGCCCACGCTTTGCTGTTCCTCATAAGTGATGATAAAGTCCTGCTCACCCAGATTCTGAACTTCAATCTCCGGATATTCTGCATGTATACATTCGATAACTTTCAAAATGGAAACCGCGACACGATTTTGTGTCTTTTTATCAACTCCATGAAACCGCAGAAGTTTGATTGTCTTAAGCTTCGGCAGAACTGTCGGATTTGCACATTCCATGGACAGAATATCCCCTAATTTTACACACGGATCCGTGACTTCCACATTCCGGTCTGCCTTTATATAAACAGTCTCTTTACTGGCAGCCATATACAGAACCTCCCGACACCCCAGCTGTTAAATTCCGTCCCCAGTCCTCTGTCTTTGACATATTTTCACTATATGGCATAGATGTATCTATCTTAGTCGTATTGGAGCTATATAGAACCCTTACATCTCCCTGTGCATCTTGCGCGCCTCTCACCAGCGTTCCTTCCGTCACGTCTCGCTCTTTGCCAAAATCGCCAAAATAATACGCACAGCCTGCCACTATTGCCAGAATCACTACCGCAATGAGGCAGATTCTAAGTCTTTTTCTCGCTTTTTCTAATTGTTCCTGCACATTTTTCACACCTTTCTTACACTTTCTTTCGCCATAGTTCCATTCATTTCCACACTGGATCCATTGCAGTTATCGTCGTCTCTTTCCCTATGCTAAATGAAATATTTGCGAAACTCTTTATTTAAATGTTAGTATGTCGGCTTTCCATGAAAATATGCATTTTTAAGCTGTCCGAGTATTTTCTTTTCCATTCTTGAGACCTGAACCTGTGAAATTCCAAGCTCGCGTCCGACCTGGGACTGGGTCTGCTCCGCAAAATAGCGCAGATAAATGAGTCTTTTTTCGTCCTGATTCAACACTCCAAGAAGTTCCGTCAGAACTATATGATTCAGAACCTGCTCATGTTCTTCGCTCTTTTCCTCAAGCTTGTCCATGAGACGGATTTCCTGTCCGTCTTTTTGATAAATAGGTTTATGCAAGGACTCGACGTCTCCGCCTGCATCCAGTGCCATGACCAATTCCTCCTGCTCGACTCCCAGACGCTCTGAAAGTTCTCTCACAGTCGGTTCACGCCCCCACTGATTCTGTAAATCTTCTTTCAACAAATATGCTTTGTACGCCAGTTCTTTTAAAGAACGGCTGACTTTTATCATGCCGTCATCCCGTAAGAAACGTTTGATTTCACCGGAAATCATCGGCACAGCGTAAGTTGAAAATTTCACATCGTAGCTCAGGTCAAATTTGTCGATTGCTTTAATCAGACCGATATTTCCAATCTGAAATAAATCTTCCGTTTCTACACCCCGGTTATGGAAACGTTTCACTATACACCAGACAAGTCCTGCATTTTCCTCCACCAATCGTGCTCTTGCTTCTTCATCTCCTTCGTGGGATCTCTGAATCAGAGCGATTGTGTGGTCCATATTTTCCTTCCTTTTCCGATGATTTTCGACATTTTTACAAGTGTCCCTTTGCCCGGCGTTGATTCCACTTCCAGACTGTCCATAAATGCTTCCATAAAGGAAAATCCCATGCCGGATCGTTCCGCTTCCGCTTTTGTTGTAAAAAGTGGTTCCATTGCCTTTTCAACATCTTCGATACCTTTTCCAAAATCTTCAATTTCCACAAAAAGCGTCTGTTCTTTCGTTCTGCACCGGATACAGATATTATGTACTTCTCCTTCATATCCATGTATGATTGCATTTGTCACAGCTTCCGACACTGCTGTTTTTACATCAGATACTTCCTCCACTGTCGGATTAAGCGATGTCATAAATGCTGCTACCGTCACCCTGGCAAATGATTCGTTGCTGGAACGGCTGTCGAAGATAAGTTGCATTTCATTCGTGTGATCCATTTACTGATCCTCCTCTATGATTTCCATTATTTTTGTCACACCGGACATGGTTAATATTTTTTTGACACGCTCATTTGCGTGGGCTGCACAGATTTCTCCGCCCAGCATATAAATCTGTCTGTAACGTCCCATGATCATTCCAATCCCCGAACTGTCCATAAAATCTGTCTCCGCAAAATCAAATATGATGTAACGGATATGATTTCGTATGATCAGATGGTCGGATTCCCGGCGGATTTCCTCCGCATTGTGGTGATCCAGTTCGTGGGGGAGAAAAATTGTGAGACAGTTTTCCTGTACTTGATATTTCAATTTTCGGCCTCCTTTTTTTATAAATCTTGTTTCTATACTTTTTCCATTCTACACACCTGGAAATCATATAGTTCACCAAAGGCACGTTCGCACTACCTTCCGCTGGCAGCGGTACATAAGGCGCCAAAGGACACCGCCTAAGTACCGGCCGCTCCAGAGTACCTTTTTGTGAACTATATGATTTTCAGGTGCTGAATGTACTGGCTAATCGCGAATATACTTTAGCTTTATAAAAACATATTTTCTTGCCTCTACGTGTGTGAAGCTTTAGCTGCCTTATAGGAATCCGCACAGTCGCAATTTCTATATGCAGCCTATAATAATTATCAAAAATGTCAAAAAAGAGGGTACGTGGGTTAACGTATCCTCTCTTGTAAGTTTGGTTTTATTTAGTTATTTTTCTAATTGTTTAAAGCTATTTCTTAATTATCGTTGTCACTGTTTTTTTTGGTGTCGCCGGATTTTTTGCTGTCGCTGTTGTCAGTATTTCCGCTCTGAGCGTCGAGCGCCTGCTGTGCCTGGGTGGCTACATCGGTGTCCGGCCAGGTTTCAATGATTTTCTGATAAGTCGTGTTGGCCTTATCCTGATCACCTTTTTTCTCGTAACCTTGTGCCAGAAGGAGCATCGCTGCACCATCGTTGTAGCTTTCATCCATCTGCATAACTGTCTCGAGACTGGAAATCACTGTATCATACTCACCTGAATCGTAAGCTTCTTTTGCGGCTCTATATTGCTTTTTGCAGGCATCCGGATAAATCTTTCCGGTCAGTTCATCGAATTTTGCTCTTCCGACAGCTCCAAGAGAATCTGCATTGACTTTCATAAGTTCTTCTGCCATGGCAGCATTACTCATATCTTCGGATTTATAATGCTCTGCAATATTCATGACGACTTCATAGCTGTCTTGTGTTGAAGCTGCAGTTGCCTGTGCATTTTCTGTCTCTTCACTGCTGGCCCGATAAGTTTCCAGTTCTGTCTTCAGTGCGCTGATCTGGGATTTCTGTTCTGCGATCTGATCACTAAATGAAACGGTCTGCTTATTCAATGCTTTTTTCTCTGACGAATGAATCGCCGGCATGATCAAAAACCACATCACTGCAACACCGACCAATACACCGACTGCAATATTCGCAACCGTGTGAATGCTGGCCTTTTCTTTAATCCCGGTCGGCACCGGCTGAATAATGCTTTCATTTCCAAGCTGGTATTTAACCGTTTTCTGCTGATTTTTTGCAGACTGCCTGACACTCATCGGACGTTCTTTTCTTATCTCGGTAAGTTCATGCATGTAACGGATTGTCTTTTCATCTGTTGCATCCAGTCTGTGTACTTTCCTGAGTATCTGTCTCGCACTGGCATACTGCTCGGTCTTAATATAAAGCAATGCCAGAAGCTGGTATGCCTTGACGTAAGTCGGGTGTGCTGCTACTGCTTTTTTTAACTGGATGATTGCAAGATCTTCTCCACCCTGTCTTGCATATTCCAGACTTTGATTGTATCGTTTGACTGCCTGGTTGATCTCTTCCAGTTCTCCCGGCGTCTCCTGTACTTTGCTGATAAAATAACTGGCTATATTGTCTTTTGATTGAAAATTCTTGCTGAGGATCCACTCCACCAGCGCTTCGATCACATCTCCACGCCCGTAGTAGACAAGTCCCAGAAGATTTCTGGCGGCCAGGTTCGACCGGTTATACTGAAGACTTTTCTTCAGTGATGTAATCGCACCGGACATATCCCTTACCTGGGCTTTTGCCAGTCCGTCATTGTACCAGTAGTTAGACTGGTACGCTAGTTTCACTGTGTAGTCCATATATTTATATTCCCTCTTATTTTCTATCTGTATCGCGACTCATTACTACTTCGTCTGCTCTACTGCTTCGCGGATAATGTCCTGCATATCCGTCAGGTCTTCTCTGTATACTGCTTCCTCAATATCTTCAACTTCCAGGCTTGGCTGGAATTTTTTCAGTTCTTCTTCGTAATTTAACATGACGTCTCCACCTCCTGTAGCGCCTTTTCTACCATTCCTGCCAGGTAAAGAGAACCAATACAGTAAATGTATGTCTCTTTGGTACGCATCTCATCGGCACATGCTACGGCATCTTTTACATCAGCCTTCACATACACCGGACACCTTGCATATCGCTTAAAAATCTCCCCCAGTTCGCCAGCCGGAACTCTTCTTTTATCTTCAATCTCTGTCACAACAAACGCTTTCGTCTGCAAATGTCTGCAAAGATATTCTATCATCTGCTCATATTTTTTATCAGATACCGCTGAAAATATGAGAATCGGCGGTTCTTCCTCTTTCAGTGCACGAACGCTTTCCACAAACGCTTCGATTGCTCCCGGGTTGTGGGCTCCGTCAATGATAAAATGGTCTGCGCATTCTTCCATACGTCCCTGCCATTGGATTTTAGCAACGGCATCGCGCCACATTTCTTCATGCTCTGGTTTATTCCCAAGCAGACACTGGGCTGCTTCGATTGCAATCTCTGCATTTTTCACCTGATAGATACCACAGATCGGCACTTGCCAGATAACATCTTTATGATAAGCATTTGTTCGTGAAAATGCAATATGTTTGCGGGTAACTTCCCGGATTTCGAACGCATTTTTCCCGATTTCCCGACATGGCGCATGATGCTCTTTCGCCGTATTTCGGATAATCTCGGCAGCTGCCTCATCATTTCCGTCAAAAATCACCGGCGTTCCTTCTTTGATGATCCCTGCTTTTTCTGCTGCGATCTGCTCTATTGTATTCCCGAGGATCATGGTATGATCCAGGCTGATCGATGTAATGACTGTCAGCGCCGGACACGGAAATGCATTGGTTGCATCCAGTCTTCCCCCCAGTCCTGTCTCCAGAACAATATATTCTACATCAGATTTTTCAAATGCACTTAGTCCCATGCCAAATAAAAATTCAAAATAAGATGGATGCGGAATTCCCTCTTCTTCCATTTTTTTCACGACATCATAGACATGCTCAAAGACCTGATAAAATTCTTCGTTGTCAATCGGCTTTCTTCCTATCTGAATCCGCTCGTTGATAGATATAAGATGAGGGGAAGTAAAAAATCCCGTCTTCTTCCCCTCAGCTTCTAAGATTGCCTGAATATATGCACACACAGAACCTTTGCCATTGGTTCCTGCCACATGTACCACCTTCCGGTCAAATGCCGGTCTGCCAAGCCGCTCTAAGAACTCTTTTGTGTGCTCCTGCGTGTGCTTTTGTGTAAACTTCGGAATGCTTTCGATATACTCGACTGCCTCCTTGTAGTTAACAGGCTTACTATTCATTTATTTTTCCTCGTTTTCCTGTTCTGTCCAGGATTTTGTTGTATCCGTTCCTGTTCCTTCCTGCCTTACAAGCTGTCCGCCCTGGTAAATGTATTCGTCCGTCGTTCTGAAGATTGTATTGCTGGATCCTACCTGGCTGACAGTGATAACATCTCCCTCGCTAAGCTCTGTGCTTGGAAGAACGATTCGTGTATTATTTAAAAATGTACTCTTTTGCTTCTCGCCATTGACGTAAACCTTACTTGACTTCGTAAAGTTCTCGCCATACAGGCTGTAGCCTTTTTCCAGATACGGAACGATGTTCGTCAGCGTAACGTCCTTCACACCCATTTCCATATGACCTTCCGTAATCGGCGGATTTCCCTTGTAAACATACTGCTTGCCATACAGAATATCATACTGGAGAAGCTCTAAGTCTGACAGGTAATTCTTGGAATTCTGTCTCTGCTGATGATAATTGAACAATGTTCCGGAATGAATATCCAGGCGGTTCATCACATCCGCCATTAGCTGATAAGCCGGAATATTTCTATCCTGCTGTTCCAGTCCGATGTTATCCCAGATCACATAATTTGTGTTATAGAGATAACGGCTCTTTAAATCTTCTGCGGTAAGTCCCATAGTCGGTAAATGGTCTCCGTAGAATACGACAACTGCCGGTTCTCCACGATCTTCCACTGCTTTCACAAGATCTCCTGCAAACTGGTCCATCTCATAGACCATGTTTACATAATATTCCCATTTATTCTTCTTTGCTTCGTCATCGATACCTTCTACTTTGATCTTCGGATTCTCAATCAGCTGCTCCTCCGGGTAATCTCCATGTCCCTGCACGCTGACGGTAAATACGAAATCCTGCTGCTCGGTCGTATCCATAGCTTCCATAATATTGTCTACCAGAACCTCGTCCTTTGCCCATCCATTTGGCGTAAGCTGAAGAATATTCATAAACTCTTTACTTGTAAAACTATCAAATCCCATATGATCATAGACTTTTGCACGACTGTAGAAGTTACCTCCGTTATTGTGCAGTCCATGAGTACCGTATCCCAGTGCTGAGAGAGCTGTTGCAGCACTCTCACATGGCTGGTTCTTGACAACTGTTTTATACGGATACTCTCCAGGTCCGAAGAAACGCATATTCATTCCTGTCAGCACTTCGAACTCTGTATTCGCGGTTCCGGCTCCTACAGACGGAACTTTGAAATATCCGGAAGAATAATTCTTGTACATCTCATGCAGATTCGGGCATGCATCTTCGCTTGTTGTGAAAAATTCCGCCTCATCTACATCAAAATAGGACTCTAACTGAACCACAATGATATTCGGAAGATCATCAGAGGCACGCCCTGTTTTATTCTCGGCCATTTCTCCGTTATTCGTAATCCGATCAATAGTCTCCTCATTATAATCATTCGGCTCATCGATTCCTGTATTAAATACACTGGACATAAAGCAGTACGGAAGTCCGTAATCCTCATAGGCAAATGCAATATTTCCAAAGTATGTGGAAAGCACTCGCTTATCAATTGCCTGATCTGTTGTGAAGCTGAATAGCATGGCACATACAGCCACTCCGGCAATTGCCAGAAGCCGGTGCATTTTCCCTCCATACTGACCACCGCGGCGCCACATGGAAATCAGCCATATAACGACCGCTGCAATTCCCACCAATACGATCACGATCTCAAATCCATTGAAATAATTGTTGATCAGGCTGACCGCATCGGTTGCTACCTTCAGGTCCTGGGCATTGAACGGTGTCACTCGCTTCATCAGCATGTAACCGTTACAGATTCCAAGAATCATCCAAAGTACACCGATAATGATTCTTGTGAACACCCTTCGCCGGAACAGGTATACCACCGTAAATGTCATAAATATCATAAATGCATTGTAAAGGAAGACGAGTGGTGTCTGTGTCATATAGCTCCATGCCTGAACAAGTGAATGTCTTGAAATTGCCTCAATTGCAAAATTGATCAGACATGCTAAAAGCGCGTGAAATATCAGAGAAAACCGGTTCATAAACTGATAGACAGGTTTCATCTTCTGCGCAAATGCACCATTTCTTCTCTCTTCCAGTATTTTTGCCCTTCGCTCTCTACGTTCCTTCCAGTATGCTATAACCTCTTCCTTTCGCAGCTTTTTCATAATATCCCCTTACATTTATTTTTTCTGTAATCCTGCAAGACGCTCCTTGACCTGAGCAAGCATCTGCTCATATTTTTCCAGTTTCTCACGCTCTTCCCGTACCTTTGCAGCCGGTGCTTTGCTTACAAACTTCTCGTTATTCAGCATGCCGTTGGAACGTGCAATCTCTTTATTCAGGCGAGTCTCTTCTTTTGTAAGACGCTCTTTTTCCTGCTCAAAATCGATCAGCTCCTCAAGCGGCACATAAACGGTTGCATCCGGAACTACTACAGACACTGCATCGTCTGCGATACCGCTCTTGTCTGCCTGTACAATGAAGTCTCCGGCAGATGCCATCATCATTGCAGACTCTTTTAATACTGCAAGACCGGCTGAGAGCTTCTCGTCCTCGCATACAACGTAGATCGTTGCCTTTCTGGAATTTGGAACATTCATCTCGGAACGAATGTTTCTGACACCTCTTACGATTTCTTTGTAATGGTTCAGAATGTTTTCATTCTCTGCGTCATTCCATTTTTCCTCATATACCGGCCAGCTTGACATCATCAGGGACTCTTCTTCTGGAACCAGTTTGCTGTAGATTTCCTCTGTAACAAATGGCATGTATGGGTGAAGAAGCTTCAGTGCGTCACCAAGAACTTTCTTCAATGTCCAAAGTGCAGCGTTCGCACTCTTCGGATTCTCGTCTGCGTGGTAGATTGCATATTTTGAAAGTTCAATGTACCAGTCACAGAACTCGTCCCAGATAAAGTCATAAATCTTGGAAAGTGCAATTCCAAGCTCGAACTTATCTAAGTTCTCTGTTACATCTTTTACCACATTATTGCATGCAGATAAAATCCAGCGGTCTGCAGGTCCCAGATCCTCTGCCTGTGGCTCTGTGATCTCTTTTCCTTCCATATTCATAAGAATATATCTGGAAGCATTCCATACTTTATTTGCAAAATTACGGCTTGCCTCTACACGTTCGTTGTAGAAACGCATATCATTTCCAGGAGCATTTCCTGTAATCAGTGTCATACGAAGTGCGTCTGCGCCGTACTGATCGATAACATCCAGAGGATCGATACCATTTCCAAGTGATTTACTCATCTTGCGTCCCTGAGAATCGCGAACAAGTCCGTGTATCAGTACTGTGTTAAATGGTGCCTTTCCTGTATGTGCATATCCTGAGAATACCATACGGATAACCCAGAAGAAAATGATGTCGTATCCAGTTACAAGTACATTCGTTGGATAGAAATAGTCAAGATCCTCCGTCTCATGTGGCCAGCCAAGTGTTGAGAATGGCCAAAGCGCAGAACTGAACCATGTATCCAGCGTATCCTCATCCTGTTTAAAATGTGTACAACCACAATGTGGGCATTTTTCCGGTGCTTCGGAAGCTACTACGACTTCTCCACAATCCTGGCAGTAGTAGGCTGGGATTCTATGTCCCCACCAGATCTGTCTGGATATGCACCAGTCACGGATATTCTCAAGCCAGTGCAGGTAAATCTTATCAAAACGCTCTGGTACAAACTTAAGCTCACCATTCTTGATCGCCTCAATGGCTGGTTTTGCAAGCTCTTCCATCTTTACGAACCACTGCTGTTTGATCATTGGCTCTACCGTTGTATGACATCTATCGTGAGTTCCTACATTATGAGAATGTGGAACAACTTTTACAAGATATCCCTGCTCTTTCAGATCCTCTACCATAGCTTTTCTTGCTTCGTAGCGATCCATGCCTGCATATTTTCCACCATACTTCTCGTTGATCGTAGCATCATCATTCATGATGTTAAGTTCTGGCAGATTGTGACGTTTTCCAACTTCAAAGTCGTTAGGGTCATGTGCCGGTGTGATCTTAACAGCACCTGTTCCGAACTCTTTGTCTACGTAGTAATCTGCAACAATCGGAATTTCACGGTCTGTCAGTGGCAGCTTACACATCTTTCCAACGATATCTTTATATCTCTCATCATCCGGGTGAACTGCAATTGCAGTATCTCCCAGAAGAGTCTCCGGACGTGTTGTTGCAATCTCAAGGAAACGGTCTGTTCCTACGATTGGGTACTTAATGTGCCAGAAGAATCCGTCCTGCTCTTCATGCTCTACCTCGGCATCAGACAGGGAAGTCTTACATACCGGACACCAGTTGATGATTCTGGACCCTCTGTAAATGAATCCTTTTTTATGAAGGTTCAAGAATACTTTCTCAACTGCTTCAGAACATCCCTCGTCCATTGTGAAACGCTCTCTGTCCCAGTCACAGGAAACACCCATCTTTTTAAGCTGTGATGTGATAGTTCCGCCATATTCTTCTTTCCACTGCCATGTTCTTTCTAAGAATTTCTCACGGCCAAGTTCTTTTTTATCAATACCTTCGTCTTTTAACTGATTGGTAACCTTTACTTCTGTAGAAATAGCCGCATGGTCTGTTCCCGGAATCCACAGTGCATTGTATCCCTGCATTCTCTTGTAGCGGATCAGGATATCCTGCATCGTGTTGTCAAGAGCATGTCCCATGTGAAGCTTACCGGTAATATTCGGTGGCGGCATTACGATTGTAAATGGTTTCTTACTTCTGTCCACTTCTGCGTGGAAATACTTATTTTCGCACCACTTCTGGTACAGTTTGTCTTCAATCTCTTTCGGATTGTAAGTTTTCTCCAAATTCTGACTCATAGTCTCCTCCTCAAATATGTGTTTCCTGGTTCGTGTTTTCACACATTTTTCGCATTTCAGGGCAAAATATAGAATGTGCCCCAGCACATTCTGGAGCCTGCGGCGGCCGCTTGCGGTACCATCATTGTACGCCGCAGTGCGCATCCTGCCGGAGGCTTTTTTATAGTTAGGAAATGCATTTCTTAATTATAAAAAAACGCCCTTTATTCTCACAAAGGGCGATTGATTCGCGGTACCACCTTTATTATATAGAAGAAACTCCTCTATACATCTCATCCTATTCTTTAACGGGAACGACTCCGGGACCGCCTACTGTGACTTCAGCGTTCCTGCTCCAAAGCTACCTTCTGCATCTCTATTCTCAAGTGCCTCGCAGCCAATGGGCATCTCTCTCTGTCAGAACGACTTATGCATACTCCTCTTTTTCAACGCATTTAACTGGTTTATCAACCATGAAACTACAAAATATCATAGCCACAGAAGCCCTGTTTGTCAAGGTTTTTAGGGAATTTTCAGAAAACCTTAAGAGACCGTATCAAAAGGGGCTCTCGAAAGCTGAGTGTTTTCTATTGTTGCGAAAATAACTCAATGCTTTCTTGAGACTCTTTTGATGCTTTATTTTTTTTGATACCCACTACTCAATAGTAAATCCATTATTTTTCAAAAATCTGTTATGCAAAAGCTTTTATTACTACCTTAAAAATGTATCATATAATCATTTTATGGTTCAGCGTCCGTCTTTTCTCCGTCATAAGCTGTCAGTTTAATAGGCATATCTTCTGTGACATCTGCGTGTATTCCTACGATGTACTCTATATTTTCTTTGAGTTGTTTTAAGCAGGTTGAACCGCCTGCCGGGATTGTTTCTCTCCGTTCTTCTTCGCCGTTATTAATAAGATGTATGGTAATTTCAAATTCATTGCCATTATAGAAGGTCAGTGCTCCTGTCTGTGATGTTAATTTTTCATCAGAGTAGGTAATCACATATTTGTTGGAAGTTGATTGTTCTGCACAGTTGACGGAACAATCCCACTTACTAATCTGGGGATTTTCCTGTCTGTTACTGCAAGCTGCTAAGGATAAAGTTAAAATACAACATATGATAAATGCTATTTTCTTCATAAGGTATCCCTCCCCGGATTTTATGCTGTCTACAACTTTAGCTTTCTTTATGCTTCCACAATTATTTTACATACTCTTCTATGACACATTCGTGTTCTTTTGTCTGCTTATTGTAATTCACACCTACCAATAAAATATTTCCTTCATATTCTTCAAGGCTTCTGCAATATTCCTTATTCTTTATCTGTGCAATGGCTCCTTCTGCAGTTTTATCCCATTTTAGTTCTACTACAATTGCTGGTTTTTCCGGAAATTTTTTTCGCGGAAGAAAAACAAGATCTGCAAATCCTTTTCCTCCTGCCAACTCTCTGTGAATCACATAAAAATTTCTTGCAGCATACAATGCGAGTGAAATTGTATAACTTAATGCATTTTCATCATTGTACTGAATGTGAGAAGTTTCAAAATGTGCCTGCCGAACGGCTTCTGCTACCTGCTTTGGCCGTTTCTGCCAGATTGCTTCCAATGTGTCCGCTGACTCTTTCAATGCCTTTGATACTTCACCCCATGTTGAAGCAGATATACTGTTCACATACTCAGTTCTTACTTCTTCATTTGGAATTTTTACAGTCTTATTATCATAATCATACGATACATACCCCAAATGTATCAAAAGTGTCAGGACATCATCTTCTGTGTGAAATGTTGACATATCATTGGCAAAGCTTCCTGTATTTACCGGTACTGCATTTCCCGCAATCATACTTATGACATCATCTTTTAGCCCTTCGAAATTCATCTCTATATAAATTCGCAGCGCTTCAAATGTTTCTGTCTGATTCCAGTAATTTCCGATTTTTCCAAATCGCATGCAATTTACCACGGAACGCGGACTGTAAATAGAGATTCCATTTTCAAAGGAATATCCATCATACCAGTTCTTTATCTCTGCCATATCCATCTGGTACTGTTCACACAGTTTCTTCACTTCATTTTCCGTAAATCCAACATATCTCGCCAACGGTCCCGGATCTATCATAGAAAATTCATCAAACATATTTAAAGCTGAATGAGTTCCATATTTTTTTATCGGAAGAATTCCTGTCATATACGCCAGATGAACATACGCCTTATCCTTTAACAAATCTCTTAGGAAATCGAGATATTTTTCCTGAGCTTCTTTATTTTCTTTATATTCTCGGAAAATGCAGTCCCATTCATCTATAATAATGATAAATGGCTGTTTTTTCTGCGCGTATACATCCTGCATGCACTCTATAACATCTGTATCATCAAAATAATCCACATCCGGATACTCATTTTTTAAATCTCGAATGATAAGTCTGCCAAATCGGCTAATCAATTCACAGACATTATGGCTCCTGCTCAAAATCTCCTGCATATTTACAGAAATCGTGTCGTATTGATTCAGATACTTTTTAAAATCCATATCCTTTGAAATTTCAAACTGTGAAAACAATTGTTCTGCATCACAGCCACGGCTATAATATGCTGTCAACATATTTGCCGCAATAGATTTCCCAAAGCGTCTTGGACGACTAATACAAATGTATTTTTGCATCGTATGCAAAACAGAATTGGTGTAAGTCAACAATCCTGTCTTATCTATATAGATATCTGAATTCACAGCTTCCTCAAACTTACTGCTGTCCGGATTCAAATAAATCCCCATACAAAAGCCCTCCAATTCTTCGTTGTTAATCTTAATTGTACCCTATCTTCTCCTAAAACACAAACATATTAAAAATGAGATATTTCCTTAGAAGGTACTCTGGAGCGGTCGCTACTTAGGCGTATTCTTGCCTGCCGGCACTTGCTGAATATGATTACTGTTTTCGGCTCATCGGAATGTTTCGTGCGCGGAATGTTCATGAGCGAAATTCAGCTTCTTTATTACACGATTCCTAAAGTTTTCAATATATACAGCCACCCGGTCAATGTGAATGCACTGAACATAGTGGTAAGCATTACTGTACTGGCAGTAAGGACACCTTCATGTCCCATATTTTTTGCCATAACATAACTACTTACAGTCGTCGCAGATCCGAGCATAACAAGGATTGCAACGATTTCTTCATTCTTAAATCCCAGCCCGACTGCGATTGGCAGAAAGACTGCCGCAAATCCGACAAGCTTCATAACAGCCGCCACAATAGACGGTTTGGCTTTCGCGAAAGCTTTGTGGATATCAAAGGTCGCTCCCATTGCCATAAGTCCCATCGGAGTTGCCATGTTTCCAATACTTGTCACCGTCTTCGCCGGGATTCCGGAAAATGGAAGACGGCATGCCGACCAAAGAAGTCCAATCACAATTCCAATAATAATCGGGTTGGTAATAATTCCTTTTAATGTTTTCTTTAGTACCTCTTTATCAATCTTGCTCTGTCCCGGTTTGAAAAAGGACAGCACAACAACCGCCATAATATTATAAAGCGGGACACTGCCGATGATCATGACTGGCGCCATACCCGCATTTCCATAAATATTTTGGATAAATGCAATACCAAGAAGCGCCGCGCTGCTTCGATAAGAAGCCTGAATAAATTCCCCACGGATAGACTTATCCTTCCAAAGACAGGAAATTCCCGCTGAAATTATAATGCAGATCAAGGTTACCATAAAACAGAATATAACAAATTTTACATTCCAGACTTCCGAAAAATCTACTGTCGCAAGATCCCCGAATAATAATAACGGCAACGGCACTTTAAATACGAATTTATTCATTTTCGAGGCAAACTCCTCATCCATCCAGCCTATATGACGAAAAAAAAGTCCCAGGATCATCATTAAGAATATAGGACCTGTCGCATTTAAACAAAAAAATAAATTATCCATCTACAACCTCCAGATAAAATCCAATTGGGGACGGGGTTTTTTCAAAAAAACCCCGGTACCGCTAACAAAAAAGTTTCTTGTATATATTAAAATCTTGCTCTTTGAACACGTTAAAGATCACACGTTCGATGCTGTTTTTTGTTAAAAACCGGTCGACCGTGTCTACTGCGATTTCTGCTGCCAGTTTATTGGGAAAATGGAATTCTCCGGTTGAGATACAACAAAATGCTATGGATTTTAAACTTGATTTTTCTGCCACTTTCAGGCAGTTGAGATAGCAGTTTTTTAGCTGCTCTTTTTGTTTTTCTGTTACTGCCAGTCCGACAATTGGTCCTACTGTATGTATGACATGTTTAGCCGGAAGGTTGTAACCTTTTGTAATCTTTGCTTTTCCTATCGGTTCTTCGTGTCCTTGTTCTGCCATGATTTCTGCACATTCATTACGAAGCTGAATTCCTGCCGCCGAGTGAATGGCGTTGTCGATGCAGCCATGACATGGTACAAAACAGCCGAGAAGCTGACTGTTCGCTGCATTTACTATTGCATCTACGCCTAGTCTTGTAATGTCACCGCGCCACAGGGAAATGCGGTCACTGTTCTTGATCTCTGAGCATGGATATTCCTGCTCGATTACTGGAATATCGTTGCATGTCACGATTCCTTTTTCCTCTGCTTCTTCCTGTAAAAGTTCATCTTGCAATTTTTCATATTCTGCTGATGCATGTCCCGGATAACGGACATTCATGAGGCTTCGAAGAAGACGTCTTTGTTCTCCCTCATCGATTGGATCCGGAATACTGGCATAGCCTTGATTTTCCTGTTTCAGATATTGTATTAACGTGCTGACTTTTTGCTCACGTGTCATAAGCTTCCTCCTGTTAAAATAAATATTCAACCTCCTAATTCCAAATCTACCTTAGCCTGTTTATCTCAGTCGAGAAGACTCCCACCTCTTCAGGTGGTGAGTAATAGCAAATTTGTCTCAGTGGGAGTTAGGTCTCCGACTGAGATAAACGCTCCGCGAGGATGCGCAGTGATTCTGATAGGAATATGTCAGCTTCTCTGACCAGAATCACGCGCCAAGTCTCACGGATGTTCGACTTGAATAGTAAGTTTTCATTTTGTACCTATATATAATTATCTATCTAATGTATTCTTGTATCACTGAATAAGCCTCATATAGTTCTTCGTAGCTCACCCGGCAGTTCGCAGGGCTTGTGGAAGGCAGGCAGATGATTTCAATGCCCGTATCTTTGTAGCAATAGCGTCTGTACAGTTGTGCTGCTTTTTGGCCTGTTGCAAAAATTGCCTGTATTGGTGCTTCTTTTAGGATAAGATTCATGTCATTTGGTTTTGGATTACGGATGCTGCTGTCATCTGCTCCCCGAATCTCACAGCCTGCCAGTACATCCCATACTGCGATATGATTGCGCAAGGCAAATGTAATTTTATCTTTCTTAGTCTCCGGCACTTCCTCTCCACATACATCTGACAATACCTTCCAGAACCGGTTTCTTGGATGCCCGTAATAAAATCCTACTTCCCGGGATTTTGGGGATGGCATCGTTCCAAGCATCAAAACTTTAGATTCTTTATTATAAATTGGTTTAAATTCATGTGTTACATGTTCTACTTCCATAATCCAACTCCATTTACGCATACTCTGACATTTTTACTGCGAGGTGCGCGTCATGCAATTGCATGACATACTTCTATTGCGCACCTCTGCAAGTCTACACTCCGTTTCGGTCGGCGCAAAACCATTGTCCACCGGACAATGTGCTCCCTGCCGGAGGCTATATCATGCAAATGTATAACATAGTTCTACTGCGCACCTCTGTAAATCTACGTTTTTTCGTCCCTAATCATAGCATAATTTCTTGTACCAGTCACTCTGTTTTCCTTTTTATCCATATGTTACTTGTATGTTGTTTGTTTTTTCGTCTGCATGATTTGTATTAACAATTTATTCACATTTCGTTTCATCGGCTTGTCATAAATACACTTACTTTGAGTTTTTCATCTATATTTTTTATTAATTTTTCTTTATTTTAGAATGTATTAATTGAGAATATCCACATTTTTTCGCATATTTTCTATTAATTCTACATTTCAATCGATTTTGTCTATAATTATATGTTTATTATTAACTTTATCTATTTGTAAAGTTTTTGTAAAAAAGCTATAATATCCACGTAAACTTTAAAAAGTGATCGGGAGGTATTTCTAATGAAAAAGAAAGTATTATCAATTCTCCTTACAGCCGCTATGGTAATGTCCATGGCTGTAGGATGCGGCTCTAACAAATCAGCGTCCACAGACGCAAAAGACGACACAAAAACAGAGGCATCTGCTGATGGGGAAAGCAACCAGATTCTGTTCAATGGTTCTTCTACACTGGCTCCGGTTATTACTTCTATCGCAACGAATTTCTTCGATACATATGGAACGTGGAAAGCTTATGATTCCTCTCTTCCAGATGAAGATATTGCAATTTATGTTTCCGCAGGTGGTTCCGGACAAGGAACAAAAGCTGTTATCGATGGTACATCTACTTTCGGTATGGTAGCAAGAAGTGTAAAAGATGAAGAGAAAAAGGCGATCAAAGACGAGAAAGAATATCAGGTTGGTATCGATGCTCTTACAATCGCTGTAAACCCTGAGAACCCTGTAACTAAAATTATTGATGACCTTTCTACAGAGCAGATTGTAAGCCTGTTCTCCGGTGAATATAAAACATGGAAAGATCTTGATGCTTCT
Source organism: Dorea sp. Marseille-P4042 (assembly GCF_900290215.1). NCBI lineage: Bacteria > Bacillati > Bacillota > Clostridia > Lachnospirales > Lachnospiraceae > Dorea > Dorea sp. Marseille-P4042. The sequence continues at coordinate 1,354,361 of NZ_OLMI01000002.1, forward strand.
CTTCCAGATGAGGAAGTCGTAGTTATCACTCGTGACATTAACGGTGGTGCCCATGAAGTATTCCAGAAGAACATCATGGGCGATACAGAAGTGAAATCTGATGCTATCCAGGCTTCTTCCATGGGTGAACTTGTTCAGGATATCATCGACAATCCATATGCAATCGGTTATGCATCATTCGGTGTTGCTAACCAGAATGCCGGAAAAGTTGTTACTATGAAAGTAAATGGTGTTGAGCCTACAAAAGAGAATATCATCAATGGTTCTTACATCATTCAGAGACCTCTGCTGTTAGTTGGTTCCGGTGAACCTACAGCTGTTCAGCAGGCATTCTTAGACGTAGTTCTTGGAGACGAAGGTCAGAAAACTGTAGAAGATATGGGATTCATTCCTATGAACTAAGATTTTCGACTTGAATTCAATCCAAAGAGGGTGTGTCACATGCACACCCTCTTCTTTATATATGAATGTCTCTTGCATAACACGCATGGTAGCTTATAATGATACCAGAGTCAAAAGGTCTAAATCCACATGAGCTTGCTCATAAGTGGATGAAAGACCTTGAGGTCCGCCCCAACATCTTATAATGAAAATGTTACAGGTATCAATCACAGGCGTTTTAATATGCCAAGGTCTATTCTCTATACAAATTAGAAAGGATATCTTATGTTAAGAAAACTACCAGATAAAATCAGCAGATTCCTTATTTACCTCACTGCGTTTGGAGTTAGCGCACTGATGGCTATTATGCTGATCCATATCATAAAAGAAAGCATTCCCGCTTTTTCAGAACTGGGAATAAAAATGTTTCTCCCTTCTACGGAATGGCGGCCTGTCAGTGCAAACCCACAATTTGGACTACTGCCTGCGATTACAGGAACTTTATACGTATCGTTCATTGCAGTAGTCCTGGCTCTGATTTTCGGCGTTGCCTGCGCATGCTTTCTGAATTTTTATCTTCCAGAAAAAATAGCCGCTGTCTTTCTGGCTTTTATCGACTTGGTTGCCGGAATTCCTTCCGTGATCTTTGGATTAATCGGACTTACTGTCCTGGTAAAAAGTTTTGCCACACAATTTCATATGGCAGCCGGACAATGTATTCTCGCTGCCGGGATTGTACTGGTAATCATGCTGCTGCCATTCGTTATCTCGACCTGTCACGAATCTATTCGCGTTGCACGTACACAATATGAAATGACAGCACTTGCACTCGGCTTTTCCCGGGAAATAACTCTGGTCAAAATCATTTTTCCGGCAATCCGCCCAGGCATCGTTGCCGGAGCTATGATGGCTTTCGGGCGTGCACTTGGCGAAACTATGGCAGTTATGATGGTCATTGGAAATTCTCCGATCTTCCCGAAACTTTTCGGTCGTGGTCAGACCTTGCCTTCCCTGACTGCACTGGAAATGGGAAGTATCGAGTACGGCAGTCTCCATCTGTCCGCACTTTATGTTGCAAATATTGTGTTACTGGTCATTTTGCTGGCCGTACTGGGAATCGGCTCTCTTTTGAAGAGGAGGTTCGCAAAACATGAATTCTAAGGTATCCAAATATTTGATCCGCATTGTTCTGATCTTGCTTGGGCTAAGTGTCATTGACGTTACACTGTTCCTCTTCCTGTACGTATTCTGGAATGGAAAAACTGTCATGAGCCTTTCTTTCATTTTGGACAAACCTGCCGGTGTACCAATCGGAACTGCCGGTGGAATTTTCCCGGCTCTTATGGGATCTCTTTATCTCGGTGCACTTGCCGCACTGATTGGAGGAATCCTTGGAATCGGTGCTTCCGCATACCTTGTTTTTTACCATAGAAACAAATATGTGTCCGGCATTGTAAATTTTGCAATCACAGGACTGTCCGGTATCCCGTCTATTTTATTTGGTCTGGTGGGTTACACACTCCTGATCTATGGTTTTGGCATCAGCCGGAGTCTTTTGTGTGCATCACTTTGCGTCTCTGCCATGATTGTGCCATTTGTTGCGATCCGCGCCCGCAAAGTCTTTGAAGAAAAGGGAATTTCCTATATGACTAATTCCATCAGTCTTGGACTTTCCAGAGAATATGCTCTTAGAAAAATGATTCTTCCAGTCTGCTTCCCTGAACTTCTTGGAACAGTTGCACTTGGAATGGCATACGGAATGGGCGCAGTTGCCCCGATTCTGTACACAGGTGCAGTGATGCAGGCTGGCGTTCCTTCGAAACTGACAGATCCGTTCATGTCCCTGCCATATCACTTATATACTTTGGTAAACAACGGATTCTCTTTGGACTATGCCTACGGCACAGCATTTGTACTGATGCTTTTACTATTGATCATTCAACTGATCTGCAAATTTGTTACTTACATGAGAAAGGGAAACTAATATGTTAACAATCGAACATTTAAATTGCGGATATGGAAAGCATGAAATTCTTCATGATATTTCTGTGACGATTCCAGATAAAAAGATTACTGCCATCGTCGGACAATCCGGCTGCGGAAAGACAACATTTTTAAAAACTTTAAATCGTATGGTGGAAGAGGAACAAGGATATACAACCGGAAAGATTTCTCTTGGTAACACAGATATCAAATCTATTTCGAAAGAAACTTTAAGAAGCCGTATCGGCATGGTCTTCCAGCAGCCGATTGCTTTTCCACACAGTATTGAGAAGAATCTGACTTATGTGTTAAAATATTATGGTATCAGGGATAAAAAAGTTCTGTCTGAAAAAGTAGAAGAAAGTCTGAAGAAAGCAAAATTATATGAGGAAGTAAAGGATCAGTTAAAAAAATCTGCCCTTAAGTTATCCGGCGGGCAGAAGCAGCGCCTTGCGATTGCCAGAAGTCTCTGTGTAAATCCTGAAATCCTGCTTCTCGACGAGCCTTGCTCCGCGCTGGATATGAAAAATACAATCGCAATTGAAGAAACCCTTATGGAACTCAAAGGTCAGTACACATTTGTCATTGTTACACATAATCTTGGACAGGCAAAGCGCATCGCTGACCAGATTATTTTCATGGATCAGGGAAAGATACTGGAAGTTACTGACAAAGGAACTTTCTTTGACTCACCGGCTACAGAACTTGCCCGCGAACAAATTCAATATATGTAAGGGGAAACTTATATGATCATCGAAATTCCAGGCTATAAAACACTGGGCCTTGACTATCTGGTCCTTGACTACAACGGAACCATTGCCGTTGACGGGCTGATTCCACCTGCAATCAAAGAGCGGCTACTCCTGCTCGGAGATTCATTTAAAATCTATGTACTGACCGCAGACACTCACGGCACTGCGGCTGCCATGTGCGACGGACTTCCTTTGGAAATTATGACATTTCCTTCCGGTTCCGCCATGGATGAGAAGCTTCGTATTCTAAGCTCACTGGGTGCCGAACACTGTATCGCCATCGGCAACGGACGGAATGACGTACCAATGTGTCAGGCCGCTGCCTTAAGTATCGCAGTGATGGGTACTGAAGGGGCTTACGGAAAGTTGCTTTCAGAATGCGATGTCTGCACAACTTCCATAGCCGATGCACTGGATCTTCTGATGCTGCCGAAGAGACTGGTCGCAACCTTAAGAGGATAAATACTACTTCATAGAATACTGCATCATCGCATAATGCAGTTCACAGCCTTCATATATATCAGCCGGCAGTAGTGCCCTCGCCACAAGCTTGAGTTCTGCCTCCGGCTGGTCCACTCTCTGCAAATGTGCATAATCTCCATCAATCTGTTTTACAATATAATCACATTCCAACATCTTCGTTCTCCTTTACAACTTCAAGTTTAAATACATAAATCATTCCTTGTCCCACTATCATTTTACCATGAAATTGACATCTGTTAATGGACAAAATAAAAGAATATCTATAAAATATCAATCTCCTCTTTTTATTGCTCCCATGTCTTTATTTTGTTACAATAGAAGATATAGTTGAACAGAATTAAGATGCTGAATCTTATATAATAATTTTGCAAAATTGAAAGGAGACTATCATCATGGCATTTGACATCACACCTTATGTAGACAAAACACCAGCGGAGGTTCGGGCACTCTGCCGAGATGGAGTTATTGACTTCCCGACCGCAGGAATGTGCCGTGGTTACGCACAGGCGAACCTTGTAATCCTGCCTCCGGAATACGCAACAGATTTCGAAGAATTTGCAAAAAAGAATCCATTTCCTTGTCCGATTCTTGAAATCATCAAAGGAACGCCCGACACACACGCCATGGGCGAAGGCGGTAATATCTGCACTGATATTCCAAGATACCGTATCTACGAAAACGGCGTATTTACAAAAGAACTGACTGACGTATCTTCTTATTGGAAAGAAGGCTATGTCGGCTTCCTGATTGGCTGCTCTTTCTCTTTTGAAGAGACATTGATCAAAGAAGGAATCGAAATCCGTCACATTTCCCAGGGACGTAACGTACCCATGTTTAAGACGAATATCCAAACCGTTCCTGTTGGACCATTTTCCGGTCCTATGGTATGCTCCATGCGCCCGATGACTCCGGAAAATGCACAGAAAGCTTATGATATTACAGTGAAGATGCCAAATGTACACGGTGCTCCGGTACAGATGGGCAATCCGGAAGAAGTCGGTGTTATGGATGTCATGAAACCGGATTACGGCGAAGCCGTTGACATTTACGAAGGTGAAATCCCTGTATTCTGGCCATGCGGAGTTACACCTCAGGCTGCCATCGAAAATGCAAAACTTCCAATCGTAATCACACATGCACCGGGACATATGTTTATTACAGATATCCTGAATTCTGAGTTGAATGATTATCTGGAATCGCAGAAAAATAAATAGACTTTGAAATAAACTTTTATGCTGCTACAAGATGGTTGAAAATAACGTTACAGAAGCATTCTTTCTCAACCCACACCAGCTATGTGGCAGTTTTTACAAATATGGTAATTACATGCAGGAGGTACTATGACCGGACCGAAGGAACTTATTGACAAATTACATAAAAATCAGGAGCTTTCATTTGAAGAGTGGACCGAACTGATTAAGAATCGCACGCCGGAACTTTCCGAGTACCTTTTCGAACTTGCCAGAGAAGAACGCCACAAATACTATGGGCATGACGTTTATGTCCGTGGTCTGATAGAGTTTACAAATTATTGTCGAAACGACTGCCTCTATTGTGGTATTCGAAAAAGTAATGCAGCAGCACACCGGTATCGTCTGGACGAGGATACCATTCTTCGCTGCTGCCAGGAAGGCTATGATCTTGGTTTCCGCACATTTGTCCTGCAAGGTGGAGAAGATGGATATTTTACAGAAGAGCGGATTATCCACATTATCAGACGAATCCGAGAACATTTTCCACAATGTGCGATCACTCTTTCCATTGGAGAGTGGAAAAAAGACAGTTATCAGGCATTCTTTGATGCTGGCGCAGACCGTTATCTCTTGCGCCATGAGACTTACAATCCTGAACACTACGCTAAGCTCCACCCGCCAATCTTAAGTGCTGCTCACAGACAGCAGTGTCTCTGGGATTTGAAAGATATCGGATATCAGGTCGGAACCGGATTTATGGTTGGAGCACCTTATCAGACACCAGAATATCTGGCGGAAGATATGTTATTCTTAAAGGAACTTAATCCTCATATGGTAGGAATCGGACCTTTCATTCCGCATCATGATACACCATTTGCAGACCAGCCTGCTGGTACACTAGAGCTTACGCTCTTTATGCTTGGCCTGATCCGGCTAATGCTGCCGAAGGTCCTGCTTCCGGCTACGACCGCGCTTGGAACCATTCACCCGAAAGGCCGTGAGCTTGGAATCCTTGCAGGTGCAAATGTTGTTATGCCGAACCTGTCACCGACAGAAGTACGAAAGGATTATCTTCTCTACGATAATAAAATCTGTACCGGTGACGAATCGGCACAATGCCGGCACTGTCTGGAACGCCGCATGGCATCTGTCGGATACCAGGTGGTGACTTCCAGAGGAGACTCACTTAATATTTAAAGTTGAACACACGTACAAAATCATTTACAACGTCACTATTTTATACCTATTCAAGAATGTGCTTTGGCACATTCTTTGTTATAAGGAGTTCCATTATGAGCTTAAATAATACACCGTCTGCCGAGCGGCTTCATATCGGTATCTTTGGAAAACGAAATGCTGGAAAATCCAGCGTTATTAATGCTTTGACTGGGCAGAATCTTGCCATTGTGTCTGATATCAAAGGCACAACGACAGATCCAGTCTTAAAATCTATGGAGCTTTTACCTTTGGGTCCAGTCGTCATCATCGATACTCCGGGACTTGATGATGATGCCGATGTTCTTGGCACACTGCGTATTCAAAAAGCTTATCAGATGCTAAATAAAACAGATATTGCAATTCTTGTTATAGACGGGACTGTCGGTATGACTGAAGAAGATAAAAAAATTCTTACCCACATTCAGGATAAGAAGATTCCTTATATTGTTGTATTGAATAAAGCTGATCTGGCTGTCTCCAACGTCTGTCCAGGCAACCAGTCTGATTCTGATGTCTGCAAACCTTTGGATTCCATGACAACTCAAATTGCCAGATCCTGCCAGATTGCAAAAGAACACATTTTGTGGGTCAGTGCACAGGATCACAGCAATATCCAGGAACTGAAGGAATTAATCGGAAAGCTCATTCCTTCTTCTGATAATGACCGGTATATCGTACGCGACCTGATCCGACCAATGGACCTGATTGTTCTTGTTGTGCCAATCGATTCTGCTGCACCAAAAGGCAGACTGATTCTTCCACAGCAGCAGACCATCCGTGATATTCTGGAGTCCGGTGCCGTTTCCATTGTTGTAAGAGAAACAGAACTGGCTGATACATTAAAAAAACTCGGTCGCAATCCAGATCTGGTCATCACAGACAGTCAGGCCTTCAAACAAGTATCTGCCATTGTTCCTGAACATGTACCATTAACTTCATTTTCCATACTATTTGCAAGATATAAAGGAAATCTGAAAACAGTAGTGCATGGCGCATATACACTGGACAAATTAAAAAAAGGTGACAAAATTCTGATCAGCGAAGGATGCACACATCACCGCCAATGTGGTGATATCGGAACTGTTAAGCTTCCAAATCTGATTCGCCGATACACCGAAAAAGATTTTGAATTTGAATTTACAAGCGGAACTGAATTTCCACTGAATCTTTCCGAATACCAGCTCATTATCCACTGCGGAGGCTGTATGTTAAATGAACGAGAAATGAAATATCGTCTAAAATGTGCCGAAGATGCACACATTCCTATGACAAACTATGGAACTGCGATTGCTTATATGAACGGAATCTTGAACCGGAGCATCTCTATCTTTCGAGACACGTTGGACTTAAAGGAAATCTAAATCTTGTAACGGACTACATTGTATGTTCATCCTTCACCAGAAAAGCACCTTTGGGTGCTTTTCTGCAAGGAATAGTCACTGTAAATGCTATTTATATCCTGTATCACATATTCCAACAACTCATCTTTTTTGCACATTTTTACTCATCACCTTTCTCAATAGTTTCATACTATTTAAGTATACCATAGGTGCAAGTCATATAGTGCATCTTTTCACACAAAACTCATCGAAACAGCAAGTGATACTGGGTGGAAAAAAGATAGTTCAGAGGCTATAATGTAGATATTGCCAAAAGGCGTAGAGATGATAAATTGCAGGAGGATATCTATGATTCAGGAAATTGAAAACAGAAGAAGTATAAGAAAATATAAAGCGGATAAAATTAACAAGGAATTAATTGAAGATATAATATATAGTGCGACTCTTGCTCCGTCTGCCAAAAACAGGCAACCTTGGAAGTTTATTGTATATCAAGGCAAAGAAAAAGAGAAATTGGTTGATGTTATGCTCCAGGGTATAAATTCAGAAAAAATCACGCACGCACTTATGAAAGAATGGGCGTTTGCCATACCAGATGCTGAGAATACTGTCAGAATTATGGAAGAGGCGCCATGTCTTATAGCAGTGCTTAACACAAATCAGAAAACTCCATTTGAAGGTATTGAAAATGAAAAACGCATCGTGGAAATTTGCGATTCACTATCCATAGGCGCTGCTATTGAAAACATGATATTGACAGCAACAGAACATGGATTAGGTACATTATGGATTGCAAATACGTGTTTTGCGTATAATGAACTTGTAGATTTTATCAAAACAGACAACCAGTTAACCGGAATTGTTGCTGTTGGATTTGCAAATGAAGCTCCAGCTAAAAGACCACGGAAGCCATTCACAGATATTGTTGAATACCGATAAGTACATATGCACTTCCCCCTTCCTTTCTATGATTTAGATCGGAAGGGACTTAAAGAATCCGTTGCTGTTGCTTTTATTTCTATCCCAACATTTGAATCTGGTTTCTGCTAATCCTCTTTCAAAGAGCATAAAATGTCTGTTATTTGCTCCAGGCTTTCTGCAAAATATATTCCTTTTTGTCTTTCCTCTGATGACAATCCCATGTCAATCATATGTTTAAGCATTGCTTTTAAGCCATCATAGTAACCATTAAGATTATATACAATACACGGTGCATTTAACTGCTTCAGTGATACTTTTGACATAATCTCAGTTATTTCTTCCAAAGTACCTGTTCCTCCAGGAAATGCAATAAATGCATTGCCAAGTTCAATCATTTTGTTTTTTCGTTCCGACATATCCTTAGTTACGATCAGTTTTGTAATTCCTTCGTGCTGAAATTCATTTTCAATAAAAAATTGTGGCTCAACACCCGTAACATTACCGCCTGCACTCAATACACTATCGGCTAATGCTCCCATCAAACCGCTTTTAGAGCCTCCGTAAATAAGTGCGTTGCCACTTTTTCCAATCCAGGTTCCCAGTTCTTTGACTGCCCTTTTTAACGACGGATTGTTACCCTCATTTGCACCAAGATATACTGTAATATTCATTTCATTTTTCTCCTTTGTAAAAAAGTATTTTTCCAACCTCAACTCCGCACTTTTTCTTTATCTGTGAATTCAAAAATACCCTCTGCATTCATCCTGCTTTTATTTTAGTCGGGGCGAATAACCGTCTCAACGGTGCTTTCGTTGTCCCAACAAAGTTCCTGTGTTTCCCTGTCTCCAAAATACACCGGAAAACGGAACTTTATGTGCTTCAGGAATCTGCCATCTGGCTGCTCCTGCTCGTAAATGTCCACCTGTTCTACAAAGCTGTTAAGAAATTCTTTCTTCTCCAAATCGGTGCACTTATCATATAGTTTATCAAAACATAAAAGAAATTGATAGACGTTTTCTTCTATTTTCTGTTGCCGGATATTCAGCAGGCGGTTCTTGACTTCTTCTATACTGTTCTCCACGCCTTCAATCTCATCATACAGACGATATAAGCGTGTCTCCATTGTCTGAACAAGGATATTCTCCCGTTCGATCTCTGCCACCGCAGACAGGACAGAAATTTAAGGCGGGCAACTTGCCCGCCGTAAATCTTTAAATTATGCTTTGATTTTTCCAGAAAATATTTTACTTACTTTGTTTTTCATGAGTATGAATACAATTTTTACTTATTTCCGTATCTGCGAAAACTCTTATAAATAAAAGGCAGTAAGGCTATTGCCATCACTGTATACATTACCATTACAAGCGGAATTTGTCGAAATACACAATTCCCAATCTGATAAATAAGTGGGACTTTTACACTTGCCTGTACATTTGTCAAAATTGTTGGTATCAAATTGAAAAGCGTTGTATACCCAGAAAGTGCCCGTCCTATAAATGGCAATAAGCAATATAAAAAGAACGGAATGCAAACAGCGACACTAATTGTATGCATTTTAGCCGCTACTAACATAGACACTACAGCCGCCAGCATACTGGCTATAAATCCACATACAACTGTCAACAAATAGTATTGTCCATATGACATAATGTAAATACTATATGCCTGATACATTTGATAAGGTGTATTCATACCACTGGTTCCCATAATTCCAAAACAAATCACACTAAGTAATATAATTCCCATACAATAAATCATAACTGTCGTAGCTATTCCTGCCAGTATTTTTGTTTTAACAGCTTTTGTACGTCCATACTTTGTAGAGAAAAATACTGCATCTGCTTTTGTCTGAAAATCATCTGCAAATATTCCAGCACAAATAAAACCAACTATGATTGCCAGAATAATAGAATACGTTTCTACATACATAATCATAGTATCCCATGAACTATAAGATTCGTATTCTACTGGTAATTTTATTTCATTATATTTCTTTTCCAAGTATTTTTTCTGTACAGAAGTCTTTCCATATTCTTCTGCCATCTTTTCCATATTTTTATGATAAGTGTCATAGAACTCTTGTATATTTTCTTCTGTCATTTGATTCAGAACACTTTCATCATATTCTGCATCCGGTGTTAATACCGATATTATAAAACTCCTAATATCATCTATCGGTTGTAATGTCGTTCCGTAAATAGCATTTTCTTCTGAGGATTGTGTCATCGCATTTTTATTTTGTTCTATAACTTTTCCAAGTTCATCTTCTGTCAATGTACCTTTCCATGCTCGTCTGTTATCTGTAAGTTTTCTTGTTGCCATAATTTCAGTACTAGCATTTCCATTCTCATCCACATAGCGATTACTTGTAACTGCAAATCCGCTAAAAATGACAGCAAGTATCAATGCCAATCCGATTGCAAATACATTAATTTTCTTTGAAAAAATTCGTTTTAATTCTAATTTAAGCATCTTGTTTCTCCTCCGATTTTTCTCCAAAATAAAATAGAAATGCATCTTCCAAATTTTTTTCTACAGCCACAGCATCTTCTGTTGGCTTTTCTATTGAAATAATTCTAAGCTCTGCTCCGGTTTTTGTTGTTTTTATATTTCCAACCAAATATTCATTCATATATTTGTCTATCATACTTCTCGAAACATTACATTGCCATACCTTTTCTTTCATAGAAGATACTAAATCTTCCGCAGTACCTGCATAAAAAAGTTCTCCATCTTTCATTAACATAATGTTATTCGCAATGTACTCAATATCCGATACAATATGTGTAGACAAGAGCACCAAACGTTCTTCCGACAATTCACTAATTAAATTACGAAAACGTATTCTTTCATTCGGGTCTAATCCAGCGGTAGGTTCATCCAGGACAAGAATTTGCGGATCGTTTAACATCGCCTGTGCTATTCCTACACGTCTAACCATTCCTCCAGACAAATTCTTCATTTTTCTTTTACTGAATTTTTCCATTCCTACTTGATTTAATAATTGTTTCACTTTTTTTCTGGCAAACGGTATTTTTAACCCTTTTATAGAAGAAATGTACATCATGTAATCATATACGGTCAAATCTGGATAATATCCAAAATCCTGTGGTAAATATCCCAGAACTTCTCGGTATTCACCTCCTAGTTTCCATATATCTTTACCATTCCATAATATTTGTCCTTCTGATGGTTGAACAATCGTACAAAGCATACGCATTAATGTGGTCTTTCCTGCTCCATTTACTCCAAGCAGTCCATAAATTCCTTTTTCCATAACACAATTCACTTTATTAACAGCATTTACTTCTCCGTATTGTTTTGTTACATTTTTAAATTCTAATTTCATACGTGTAATCCTCCAAAATTTTTTCATCAAATACTAATGACTTCTGAACACAAAAAATAAAATATACAAAAGTCAATATCAGCATAGCCACCCATACCGGAGTTACAATTTTCTGATAAATAACATCATTTGCAACAATCATCATCCATAAACCAACCCATACCAGACAAGAAAGCACTGCTATATATTCTGATTTTTCCCATCTGCTGTACAATACACGAAAACATATACAACATGAAACATTTACCGGAAGCAAAAAATTAACCACCAAATCACTTAACGAGAGTATTGTTGTTTGATATGTAATTGCCAAAAACACCATAACGATCACCAGATCCACTACTCCAAACATTAACATTCTTGCTGTACAAATCTGACGCAGTGTGTAATAAGACGCCTGCTCAATCTCAATCGCACCATTTCTTCTGTTTTTCCAAATTTCCGGGATAATCAGAACCACAAATATTGTGGCAGATATTCCCATAATCCTCATCATATCTTTTATGTCTGACGTATAATTACTCAACCATATCCATAGACACATAAGAACACAACCTTGTAAAATCCACCATCTTTTTTTTATGAATTTTGTCTGCTCATACAAAAATTCAAAATAAGATGTTCTATGCGATTGTTTCGATAAAACCGACTCTGACAAAATATTCTGACATGCTTTTACTGTTTTGTTCTCTGCTTCAGCCCTTACATACTTTTCTTCAATCTCCTCTTTATATTCCTTTATTTGTTGCTTATAATTCTTCATCTTTTTTCACCTCCAACTCTTTCATTAAAAGTTCTTTTGCTCTTCCGATTCGATATTTTACAAGAGAAAGTTTGATATGAAGTAATTCTGCAATTTCTCTTTGCTTCAATTCCTGAAAAAAATATAAAACTGCCGTTTCTCTAATTTCTTCCGGTAACTTTCTCACTGCCTGTTCAATAGTTAATCGGACTCCTAGCTCTTCTACATGATTTTTACTACAGTCCTCTGATTTTAGCAGTTCCTCTGATGGAATATCTTTTTTCTTTTTGTAATAATTTTTAACGGTATTTCCGGCAATTGTATAAAGATAATTCTTAACTTTTCCATATTCTTTATATCTATATAAATTGGAAAAGAAACGTGTAAACACTTCTTGTGTCAAATCCTCTGCCTCATATGGATCATTGATATGTAGCAAACAATATTGATATATACTTGAGTAATATTTTTTGACCAGTTTTTCACACGCATCTTCATCTCCTGCTCTTGCTAGATGTACTAACAAAGAATCAGTTTTGTATTCCATTCGCAAATTTGCCTCCCTCTGTTTTCTAAATAATATAACAATCCTACTATAAAAAAAGTTAGGATTTTCTTTTGTTCATTTTCTCTCCCACACTTTCATTATCAAAATATTTCTACTTTTAATATAATTAACAACCAAAACGACAAAAAAGTTAGTATCTAAATTTATTTATCAATACGAAAACGGAGGTTTTTTATGCGAGAACTCAGAAACACAAAAATCATTGCTGTAGATGCACCTAAAAAGGAGGGGATAAACCATGCAGAACAATATCCGCAACACAAACCTGCCATCTTATATGATGTTTCCCCGTTTTCTTCTGGACATGGAAATAAACGAAACTGCCAAAATGCTTTATATTATCCTGCTTGACCGAGCAAGACTTTCCCAGAAAAACGAGGGTTGGTCAGATGCTGATGGTCATGTGTTCATTTACTTTACAATTAAAGCACTGGCAGAAGTTCTCCACAAAAGCCAGATGACGGTTAAAACTGCTCTGGCAGTACTGGAAAAACAGGAGCTTATCTTCCGAAAACGGCAGGGTCCCGGACAGCCTAATCGGATTTATGTAAAACTCCCAAAAGAAACCATCCACTATACAGACGGATTTCTTTCCCTAAGACAGACAGAAAACTGTCCTATTGACAGACGGGATTCTTTCCCTGATACAGACAGAAAACTGTCTGGTAATAAGAAAGAGATAAAAAAGAACAATTTAGCAATAAGAGGGAGTAAGGATCCACTCTCACCCTATGGAAAATTTCAAAATGTTTTTCTGTCAGAGAAAGAGCTGGAAGATATCCGGCAGACAATCCCTGACTGGAAGGATTATATTGAACGCTTATCCGGTTATATGGCTTCTACCGGAAAGCAATATCAGAACCATGCAGCTACCATCATCAGTTGGGCAAGACAGGATCATCCTGCTTCCCGGCAAAGAAATTACGGTTCTTATTCCTTCCATCCGCTGTAAATGCCAGCAGGAAATCTTTGAGCAGGAAGAAGCCCAGAGAAAACTTCATGAAAAACAAATGGAAATAGAGCATCTTAAAACCAGCGGATTACAGGATAAAGCACTCTATGACTATCTCAATGTGGAATACCCTGATGTTTTCTCCCATCGTGCATGGGAACTTGAATATCAGAGAGAACAGGAAATGCGGCAAAATCAGCCTGCTCGAACTAAGAAAAGTCATATGATATGGAATTGTAACCGTCTTTGAATAGATAATATGTTCTTACAAATCTCTTGTTCAAAAATGAGTTTTTCCCAAAAAAGCGTATGGATTTAAAACTTCCATACGCCTTTTTATATTCTACTCTTCAAATTGTCTAAAAGTTGACTAAAAATATATCACCGTTCATACGATGCAATAATTTCTTTGCTATCTGCTGTTTTATAATCAATTGTTCCCAAATTACCAATCAAGTCAAATGTCATATCTGCATTAACCTGCAATTCATCTTCAAGTTTGGCTGCAGACGGCTCATCTTTTAGAAAAACTGTTAATCCATAAGGCTCTGTTTCAGACTGTATCTCTATACTGTCATATGAGTATCCCGCCGGATACGCTTGACCACTTACAATATTTATAACATTCGAAGAATCTCCTACATAATCTGTCTTATACTGCGATAAATCAGGAATTTCGTACAGTTTTTCTCTTTTTCCGCATGCCGAAATCAACATTATTGATACGGCAACTAACATAATTGCATGTACTTTTTTCTTCATAGAAACATCTCCCGAAATCTTTATTCAACACTTTTCGATTTGAGTAAAAGCCCAAGGGACTTTAATGTCCCTTATGCTTTTCTCTTTTCTTTCGCTGTTTCAGTTCAAACAGTCGCTGCTCTTCTGCCTCTTTTCTCTTGCGGCTTTTCTCTTTGCGTTCCTGCTTGTTCTGTTCCTGCTGTAATTTCAACGCCTGTTGCGATTTTGTACCAATGCCTATTTCCAGCATCTGCTTCTTTACTTCCCGCTGCATCCGTTTCGGATTTCTTTTGATATCCTTTACAACAGTTTCAACAACCGAACTGAATTTCAAACTGAAATAGCATTTTTGAATATATTCCTGTACTTCATAATCTTTTGGCTCTGCACCAAATGTTACCTTTGCCACAGATAGTTTACCATCTTCGATGCGTTCAAAGATTCCCACCCAAAACGGCTCTTCAAAAAATACTGTCAGCTTTCCATTTACTTTGTCCATAAGAATCCCTCCTAAAATTGATTGAACAAAGAATGGACAACCCGGAGGGGCAGGTTACTTACCCTATTTATATAGGACGGCCTGGCTACCTACAGGCTCTGGCACATCAAAGATGTACGTTGCGTTTTTATCTTTGCGTTTATAATCAAGCCATATGGCACGATTAACTTCTGTTCAAATCATACCATATAATTAATGCATTTTCTATATACTTTCTTGATACCCAGCAAAAACCAGAAAAAAGCTCCCGAAGGAGCTTTCCACGTTTTAAATGTACACTAATTCTCTTAACACAATCTCTTCTGCATCATTCCTTATTTCCCATGAAGAATGTTGTAAATTAGTAATATCCACAACGATAACAGGTAATTTAATTATTCGTATTTTTTCCCGATAATGTAAATCGAAACTACCATACCGCCTAATATCATAATTAAGAAAATTTTATTCAAAATATCCCATAAAGCTATATTGAGACAATTGATTATTATAATACCTGCAAGAGGATATAGAACAACCGTTGCAAGTGTCCAAATTTTTAAAATTGTACAGATGTACATCCAATTTCCATTGTTAAAGGATAAACCAACTAGATGTATTCTAAAAATTCCTTGTGAAACATAATTTATCTTGTTGGCATCATAATATGTTGGTAACATGTCTTTTGCAAAGAAACAAAACCATGCACCAAATAAAAGCATTCCCCCGGTAACCAGCAATATATCATCTTTCATCTCAGCTATTGAATTCCCAGATACGACTAACATAATAATTTCTGTAATAGATATTAAAAAGCATAGCAAATATGCTAATATCCAGTTTTTTCTATGCTGATGAATAGAATTCCTAACAGCCATATCGAGAGAGCCTACTACCAATTCCTCAACTTCTTTTGTATCAATATTTTTCTGTGTATCTATTTTTTCTCCACGTAACAATTCTGTAACGGTAACATCTAATATATCAGCTATTGGTATGAGTAATACGACATTAGGCATACTAAGACCACGTTCCCATTTACTGACTGTTTTATCTGATACATATAATTTTTCAGCCAAATCCTTTTGAGTTAAATTCTTTTTCTTTCTTAATTCGGTTACAAATAAACCGAATTTTTCATTACTAATTTGATACATACATCCACCTCCTGCACACATATTATAATGGGAGTACACATAAATCAATCGACTAGCAGTAGAATTGCAGAGTATTAACACTAAATTCATCAAATAATCTTCCAATTGTAATTATTTCTATAAAGTTATACTCGAATATTTTTAAACCATACTATGGAATAATTAAATCTTTGTAACTTATAACCATGGCAGAAAAAAACAACCTTCCGGAACTTAGAAAAGGCCACCTGATATGGAATTGTAATTTGATTCTTCTTTGAATCCTTACAAATGCAGAAGCTGAACAAATAGGAGTTTTCTTCCTGCCTGTTCAGCTCTTTATTTACCTGTAAATCAATTCTTTTAACACAATCTCTTCTGCCATATTACGGATACTATTTACCGCCCTGACCCATTCCATCTGATCACGAGCTTTCAATTCTTCCGTAACGCCTTGCTTCTCCATCATCTGACGCACCAGAATATTCATTCTCTCCTGTGCTTCATCGTCCACAAGATTCAGATGTTCTGTCAGTCTGTCTTCCAACATATACAGTGAATACATTGCCGAACGATGCTCTTTCAGATATGTTTTCCGCATCATTCCATATTTCCCATAATGCGGTTCTTCATCTGTACTGACAAGATTCGGATAGTAAATTCCGTCTGCGCCAAGTGTGTAGGTTCCACCCATTTTTTCAAATGTGCTTTTCATGTGTTATTCCTCCTTGAAATCAGCGATGTCCTTAGATCATCGCAAAATATTTCAGGGCAGCCTTGATAGCATCTTCTTTCTCTTTCGGGCATTGTGTAACTCTTGCATTTTCTGATTTTGGAAGATTATAGTTTTCTCCCATTTCAATTCCACATTTGCGTTTTACCTGAGAAATATATAAATTTGAAACCTTCAAGTCAAATTCTTTCAGCACATAATCTTTGATTTCCTGATAGGCCGCTTTCGTCTCTGCACTGGTTGCATCCAGCTCGTCCAAGTCTAAGTCGATCTCTATCGTGTCATCTGGTTTTTGCGGGAAAGCAGTACTACCGTCTCCAGATAGTCCTCCCCGGACGCATGAAGTATCATAAACTCCTCCTGAATTCATAATTAGATTCTAAAAAAGTTCAAAACTTTCTTCGCTCCGTTAACATCCAAAGGGTAGTTCTCTTTAATTTGACCTTTTTCCATGTGAATCACATACGAACAACTTGCCATCACCAGCTCCGGATCATGCGTAATAACAAGAAGCGTTTTGCCTTGATCTGCAAGTGACTTCAAACTCTGCGCAACTTTCCGCATATGTTTGAGATCAAGTCCGCTGGTTGGTTCGTCAAACACAATGATCTCCCGGTTACTCACAATGGCAGATGCAATCGCTACTCGCTGCTTCTGCCCGCCGGAAAGAGAAAGCGGGTGCCTGTCTTTATATTCCAGCAGATCAAACTGTTCAAGGATTTGCTCCACAACAGTCTCATCTTCATCGTCCATGCTCAGAAGGATTTCATTTGTCACGCTTTCAGTAAATAACTGATGGCTGGTATCCTGCATTACCATATAACAATGTTTAAGCCGGGCTTTCCAATCAAGGGCTTTCCCGTTAACCTGCAAGACGCCACATTTCTTTTCCAACCCGCAAACACAGCGGGCCAGAGTAGATTTTCCAGCGCCATTCAGACCGATAATGGCAATCGTTTCTCCAACAGGCAGTTTTGCATTTGGAATATGGAGGCTTTCTGGTGCTTGCTTTTTATACGCAAAGCAGAAATTTTGAAGTTCCATCTGTTTAGCTGTATGCGTCTGATACTGATTAGCGGGTTTCAGCTTCGAGAGAGAAAACGGCCGCAGTCCCATTTCTTTTCGAGTGCCATCCGATAAGCTGTCAAATTTAGCAGGTGTGTATTCCTGTTCGATCTCCCCATCTTTTACATATAGTACACGGTCCACAAGATCGTGAAGGTAGTAAAGGCGGTGTTCTGCAATCAGAATTGTTTTGCCTTGCTTTTTCCAGAGGCTCAGGACCTGCCGCAGGTCATCAATGGCAGCCATATCCAAATTAGAAGATGGTTCGTCAAGAACCATAATTCCCGGCAGCAATACACTTGATGAAGCACAGGCTATTTTTTGCTTTTCCCCGCCAGATAGAGCAAACACGCTCCGCCCCATCAGATTTTCAATATGATAATTGGAAATTGTCCGATCCATCCTTTGCAGGATGTCCTCCTGGGGATAGCCCAAATTTTCACAGGCGAAGGCTAATTCACTATCCGTATCTACGTTGAAAAACTGGCTTTTAGGATTTTGGAACACAGATCCCACCATAGCAGCCAAGTCGTAAAGTGGCGTATCAGCTACGCTTTTTCCGTCCAGAAAGACATCGCCTTCTAAATTGCCCTCATAATAATGAGGCACCAGCCCGTTTACTAAACGGGTAATCGTTGTTTTCCCACAGCCGGATTCCCCCGTGAGTAAAACAAACTCCCCTGTTTTTATGGTGAGATTGATATTTCTAATCCCTCCACCGCGGGATTCTTCACCATAAGAGAAAGAAACATTTTGAAAATCTATCATGGCAAAATCCCTCCTGCGGAAATTATCGGGGAAGCAATCGCCCAAAACACTACAAAGCAACAAAACAAAATCAGCACCACATCGGCAAAATTAAATTTAAGCCGACAAATATTGGTGCGCTTGACAGGAGCACCGAGACCACGGGTAATTGCCGCAGCGGAAAGTTCCTCACCGATTTTCACAGAGCAGGTAATCATCGGGATCAGCTTATACTCCAATATTTTTGAAGATTTTTTCCCTCCAAGTTTAATCCCTCGCATTTTCATAGCGTCACTAATTGCTTCTGACTCCTGAAAGACAGTTGGAAAGAAGCGGAACATGACCGTTAAGGGAATCGTCACCTCTTTGGGCATATGGATTCTTTCCATGCCGGAAATCAATTCACTGACTGTTGTTGTTTTCACAGCATAGGCCGCCATTGCAACGCTGGGAAGAATGCGGCAAAAGAAACCAGTTGTAAACAACACAAGAAAATTCAATATTCCTGTGAGATGCGGCAAGACAGAGATTTGAACAGCATAAAAAGCAGCAAAAATAACAATGTATCCAACCGCTTTTCCAAATTGTTTGGAACAAAGCAGTAACAAAGCTGGAATGGCACAAAGAACAAGGCGGAGTAGCCCCATAGCTTCTCCGCCTGTCCCTCCCATGACAAAAATACTGATGATGAAGATGAGCAACAGTTTTGTACGCGGATCAAGCCGCAGACCCGTTTCTGCTTTTTTGCTGAGAAGAATTTCCCGCGCCATTATGCAATACCAGCACGCTGGAAGTGCTTTTTACAAATGGCCTTTCCAATCACACCACCGACAATACCAAATACAAAGCAAGCGACCAACAGAATAGGGGCAATCCACATAGGCATATAGGTGTTGAGTGTTGTGGCATATTCTGCGCCATATCCCTCTGTCAGCATCACAAGATAGCTGTCACGGTTCAAGAAAATGGGTGCGAAGTTACCAAATACCCAAATACTAAAAGCGCCACAGGATAAAACAGCACTCTTTGAACTTTTGTAATCTGCCTTTTTTAAGATTATATCGGCAATCAGACCGCCGGCAAGTCCTGTCAGCATGGTTAAATAGCCATTTCCGCCAAATATATTAAGCAAGCCGATCAAAAAGCCCATAATTGCAGTCATACCGAACTTTTTTGCTTTTGTAACATAAAGCATATATGGAATACCCCCGACCAACGGACAAAGTACCGCCATCAATGGGATAAAAATGGGGATAAATCCAAGTATGGCAACTAACGTCGTAATGACCATGTAGATTACTGTGTAAATACCAATAGTGATAAAATCCTTGCCTTCTAATCTACGTTTCTTTTGATTTGAATTTGCAAGTGTACTCATGAAGAAATTCCTCCTTTATAAATAAAATGCAGTGTGGTTAGAATATGCTAACCACACTGCATAGATTATCATCTGTGAAAAAATATTTCAACCAAAAAGCTACCCGTTTTTACCCAAAAGCTACCTAATTTTATTCATTTGACCCATTAAAGCGTGTTTCCCTATAATTCTTAGGGATTACACCGTATCTTTTTTTGAAGGCTGCTGCAAAATTACTTGGTTTTCCATAACCCACAATAGAAGCAATCTCACTTACATTCCTGTCCCCATCCAAAAGTAATTGTGCTGCTTGCGCCAATCGTTGGTCAATAATATATTGATGAATTGATATTCCATAGAGAGATGAAAATCCTCGCGATAGTTTTGGTACGCTCAAATGCACCAGACGCGATAATTCCTTACAGGATGGAGCAAAAGCAATCTGGCTGTCAATAATTCGTTTTGTCTCCATAATAGCAGTTCTTTCAGTCCGAGACATTGTGATGTTTTTACCCATCAAAATGTCTAATTCAAGAACCTCTCCTAAATAGACAGATAACAGTTCTAATAGTTTACCGTCTAAATATAGATAACCCAGGCTGCCACGATATTGAGAAAATTGATTCATTTCTGCCAAAATTTGCTCCATAATTGGAGTAACGGGAATTTTAGAAATCCCTTCTAAAAGTTTCTTCCTATATACTGTAACTTCTTGCCCCTCGAAGTATTCCGAAAGTAATTGTGCAAAATACGTAATAGGTATTTTTATGGTCTTAAAAGAAAAATCACTGTTTTTCTTATAACAAATATATTCCGCCCTCTCAGTCCCTGCATAAATACAAGATTCATTTTTTTGTAATGTAATGGAACGCGGTTCATTCATAATTCCCCATGAGACACCGTCATTCAAACAGAATATGATTTGCATATATTCGTCATTACCGGGGCCTTGCATGTTCACATCTGTATCCGATTGATAGCGCATCTGCCAATCCGAAAGAATAACACCATGTTTGATCTTAGTCTGTGCGATTCTACCTGGCCCAAACTCAGATGAAATATTCATGGAAAATGTTTGAGGCGTATTCGTTATTAAATCGTTATATAGCTTACTGAGATAATCACTTCCATGTATCATTCGAATCCCCTCCCTAATGTGCGTTAGAGTTAACTAACTATATAATAACTTGTTTTGAGGCGCTGGTCAACAAGAGAATAAATCACCCCAAGCTATTATTACAGAGATAACCGGACACAGCGATATAGCTCTGTGCCCGGTTATTTCTATTTTGTTGAATAATTTTATGCTAATTTCCATTGAGAACTGGCGTTGCGTTTATCCCAAAATTCTTTATAGGCACCATTTTTAGCCAATAGCTTTTCATGGCTACCTACCTCCGCTATATGCCCTTCTTTGTTTAACACAATAATTTCGTCCGCCATCTGAATTGTTTCGAGCTTATGCGCTACAACAATCAATGTAGACCTTTTCCTGAGAGTTTCTATGGAGCGCACGATATTAGTTTCGTTCTCAGCATCAAGTGCTGAGGTCGCTTCGTCAAACAAGACAATTGGAGCGTGCTTCAACAAAGCTCGTGCAATCGAAACGCGCTGGCGCTCACCGCCGGAAAGTGCTCGTCCTCCTTCTCCGCAAAGGGTATTCCATCCATCAGGAAGTCGCTGAATCATTTCCGTTACACCCGCAAGATCGGCAATTTCATTTAATTCTCGTTCTGATGTATCAGGCTTCGCCATAAGTATATTGTTTTTTAGGCTATCATTAAAAAGATAAACATCTTGAAATACAAAAGACACTTGCTTAAACAAATCTTCGGTTGTAAAATCTCTCAAGTCAATGTCTCCAATACAAATATTCCCACCATTCACATCATAAAAACGAGCAATTAACTTTATGATTGTTGTTTTGCCACAACCAGAAGGGCCAACAATAGCAAACATTTTATTGGCAGGCACTGTAAAGCTAATATTTCTTATCACTGGCTTATCTTTTACATATGCAAAGGTCACTTGATTTAAAGAAACATCAGAATTTTTAGGATTACCTTTGGTCTTTGTTACGCTGGGCATTTCAGCAGTATCTACGACTTCATCTAAAGCATTTAACATTTGGCGACGGTCTTCCATTCCGAAAAGAGAAGATACTATGTCGTTTAAGAGTGTAGTAAAACGCAAGGTAACGCCAATCATTACCACAGTTTCTAATGCCCCCATATCTCCAGCAAGTCCCAAGAGGCTTACAAAGGTAATCATTCCAGCAACAAGCATTTGTACTCCCATACCGGAAAGCACCTGCCCCAAAGCGCTCCACCATAGCCCGCGGACAGATTGCTTTTTACTGTTCACAAAACTATCTTTCAGTTCTTCGTAGTCTGCACCAACATGGCAGGCGCGAAGTGCCCCCTGGCACTTTGCGAATTCCACTACGCGGGAAGCAATTCCTTGTTCCGCTGGTTCTTCAAGACTATTCCCTTTTCCCACACAAATTTGCGAAATTTTCATAAGTAGAAAAAGAACGGGAATAGCAAGCGTTAAAAGCATACCAAGCTGCCAATTCCAAAACCATGTGGCAATACAGAAAACAACGACTGCAGACGCATTTTTTAGTAGCTGTCCAATAAAGAATGCGGCTGTCTGACCGGTAGAAATCATTTCCTGCGTTACCATACGCGAAAGTTTTCCGGCACTGTCTGCTTGAAACCAACCAAGTGGTAAGCGCGCCACCTTGTTTCCCACGATAGTTTGCATATTTTTCATAAAGCCAAGGCCAGCCGTATAACTGAGCTTTGTGCCTAAGAAAGAGAATACAGAAGCCAATAGCGCTACGCTGGCAAGTACAATCATCCAGCCCCAAAATGATACTCCCCACTGCGTACTTTGCGTTTGCAGAGTTGTGGTAGCTGGCATCATAATGGCAAGTGCAAGACCGATCAGGCCCCCTGACAGAATACAAAATAATGTTCCTTTTTTGTGCATTTTTTGGTCTCTATCAAGCATATAACGATGAAATCTCGATAAAAGCCATTTTGACTTATTCATACCTTATTTCTCCTTTCTCATTCAAATGATTGAAACCACCTTGTCTTAATAATGCTTGATAATGTACATTATCTAAAAGTTCATGATGCGTTCCAAGAGCAATTATTTTTCCTTGCTCCATTACAGCTATTTGGTCTGCACCTAAAATGGCATTTAGACGATGCGCAATAACCAACACAGTACGATCTTTAATCAATGCATTAAGTGCTTTTTGAATTTCCAGTTCTGAATCTGGATCAGCAAAAGCTGTGGCCTCATCCATAATCAAAATTGGCGCATCTGCTAAAACCGCACGAGCGATGCTAACTCTTTGGCTTTCTCCTCCCGATAAAGAACAATCCGTTCCCAATACGCTATCATAACCTTTAGGTAGAGACATAATCAAATCGTCAATCTGAGCAATTTTCGCTGCTTTACGGATCTCCTCTATACTTGCATCCTGTCTTGCAAGCGATATATTCCGCTGGATACTGGCATTAATGAGCATAGGGTCTTGAAGCACAAAGGCAATTTTGTCATAGAGCGTTTGCGATGAAATGTCTCTTAAGTCTACACCTCCTAAACTAATAGAACCATTTTGCGGATCATCGAAACGTGCGATAAGTGTAGCAAGCGTAGACTTGCCAGAACCAGAAGGGCCAATTAAAGCTGTTATTGTATTAGGATTCAAAGTAAGATTAACCCCTTTTAATGCTTGCGTATCTCCATATGAGTAAGTAACATCCTTCACCTGCAGAACAAGTCCGTTAGGCTTTTGTGGAGATTTCGTTTCAGGAATGACGGGAGTATCCATAATATCGCAAAGGCGGATGGCAGCAGCTCCAGCCATTTGATAGGACCATGTAATATTAGCAACGGAGCTAATTGCAACAGGTAAAACGATTGCTATTAAAGTGCAAGCCAGAACTTGAGGAAGACTCGCTAAACCGGCTCCCATAACCAATGCGCCACCGGTGAAATTGACGAACAAAAGTAACGGTGCTGAAATAAGTTCTCCTGCTATAGAGCAAAGACCAATCAATGGCGCACACCAATCCCAATAAGATTTAGAAAAAGCTTCTGCTGCGCTGGCGTAATTTTGATGGGCTTTTCCAGTCTTAGAGAAGGCTTTCACTACCTTGATACCAGCAACCAGTTCAATCATTGTAGAAGAAACTTCCCCCAGATGCCTGTTCATTTCAGCAGTTTTTGGCCCCATATCCTTCATAGAAATTCCTTGTAATAAAAAGTATAGTGGGATGGTCACGATACTAATAAGTGCTAAACGCCAATTAATCACAAACATAAATACAAGTAGTACTAATGGCGCTAACACACCGTTTAGCATATCAACTGGCGCATGAGCCACGACAGTATGAACCGTTTTTGTATCATCCTGTACAGCGTTACGTATTTTACCGGAATCAGTTTGGCTAAACCACGCAAGTGGTACATGGCTCAAACGTTCTACAATCCTTTGGCGAATAATGAAACGCAATTTCATATCCGCGAAATGTGTGATAATTAAAGACAGTGCATGGAAAAACAATTTTGAAAGAAAAGCCATAACTAAAAGATTCACAACTTTATGCACTTGTACTGCACTAATCTGTTCGCCTGTGGTTTGCGCCGATAAAAAAATATCCCCTAACCACACTAAAGCTAAATATGGAACGAAAGACAATAATGCAGAAAGAATTGTAAAAATTTGAGCTAAAAGTATCCTTACTTTTATGGGTTTGGACAAACGTTTAATCGCAGCCTGCCCTTCTTGATCTTTTTTGCGATCTTGTTCTTTTATCTCTAACATAAGGTTTCCTCCTCGTTTTTAAATTGGTAGTACAAAATAGTTGCACTAAACTAACCACACTATATAGCTTATTAGTTATTTCATTTTAATTCAACCCAAAACATACCCGTTTTTGCCCAAAACGGTCATTGTGCAATTAATTTTTAATAATATACAATATCTAAAAAGTACAAAAACATACGAATTATAAAATGAATCAAAAGCGCATACTACATCATTCCCAGGACATCCTATGAACAATAGAATGTAACAGGGTGATGTGATATGCCGAATGTAAAAGATTGCCCTGGATTTGAAACCTTCGGAGCAGATGTTCAGCAGGCGCGTGAAGCTGTGAAAATGTCCCGCCGGGAGCTGACCGAAAAGGTCGGCATTGACCCGCGCTATCTTGCAAATATCGAGCTGTGCGGCACAATACCGAGCGTGCCGGTTGTGATGCAGCTCATCCGCATTTGCAAGCTGCCCGCAGAACGCTACTTCAACCCGGAGCTGCTTCGGGATGGCAGTGAGCAGCGCCAGCAGACAAGCCACAAATTACAGCTTTGCCCGGAGAAGTATCTGCCCATTGTGTAAGGTGTCATTGACGGAGCCATCAAATTGAAAGATGCGGATGATGAGAAGGAGGATGTGTAAGCGTCCTTTTTTCTCATTTGAAGAAATACCGCCCGAAAGGGCAAAAATACAGGGTACGAGAAACCGGCAAGCAATGCCTGTGTTAATACACACAGGCCCGCAGGGAAGAAAATCCCTCCGTGATTTTCCTCTCCGCTTGCTTGCCCGGGGCAGCGCCCCCAAGCCCCTTTGAACACAGAATTTCATTCTGTGGCTGCGCGGTCTCCGTTCCACTACGGTCGGCACTAAACGGACATCCCCCGGATGTCCAGTGCCTGCGAACGCTTTTGACCAGGACCAGCTTACCGCTGGCCGTGGTCTTTTTCTTTTTCAACATCCTGTTCTACCTCCATTTTCAGCACTCGATCTACATTCACTTTTGCAGTCAAAAGCTCCCGCATTTCTTCGCGGGAACGCCGATACTCGGAATAAGTCTTTTTCTTTTCTTCCAGCAATTTTGCGTACTCTGTCTGCAACTCTTTGACCTTGGGCAGCTTCTTGACGCCCATCTCATCAAAGGCATTCTTAGCAGCCTGGTGGAGCAGAATTTCTTCCTCATGTTCCTCCCGGAATTTCTTAGAGTAACCCGCCTTGCGGTATGCCACATAGATCTCACGGGTCTTGGCATAATTTACGATGTGAGTACGCAGAACAGCGATCTCTGCCATGCGCTTTTCAGCCGCTTTGATCTGCGCCGAAAGATCATTGTGATGTGCCGTGGCAGCCGCAGCCTTTTCTTCCAAAACCGCATACTCCAGCAGATTGTTCTCTGACAGGTAATTCATGGTCTGCGCCATTTGTTTCAGATTAAAAACTTTAGCCCATCGAGCATAGCCAACACCTTTTCCAGCCTGCAATTTTGCCTGAATGTCCACCAGCAGATTGATCTTCGGCGTCTCTGCCTGTGTGACTGTTTTCTTTCGCGGGGTATGTGCTTTCTCCCAACCAGAGAGCTTCAGTCGATACGATTTTCCGCGCTTTGAGACTTCACAACCATACTCTTGCAACAGCTTCAGCAGTTCTTCAAAGTCATCAGGACTTTGTGATAATGCGTTGTCAATTGCCACACGAAGCATCTCTCGGTGAGAGGGCTTTGCCTGATCTCCCAGCCACTTGTTATAGCTTTTTCCGTGAAGTTTCGGATTCTCTACAATGGACAGTCCGTTTTCAATGCAGATGGTATCACTTAACCGGCGAACCGCCTTGGTGCTGCCCCAAAAGTTTCGGAATTTCCGGTCATATTCTAAGCTGACCGATGACCAGATAATGTGATTATGAATGTGCGACTTGTCTATGTGGGTGCAGACCACAAAGGCATGATTGCCCTTGGTAAACCGCTTGGCAAATTCTGCATCGGCGGTCCGGCTGTCACAGCCATAGCCGGTAATGAGTTTTCCGTTGTCAGTCTTTTGCGGATTTGCCACATAATCGATGATGTCACTGATCGCCCGACTTTCTGTGCGGCCTTTGCCGACATGAAGCGGCATGATTCTTGTAGTTGCCATAAAAAGCCCTCCTCTCAAAATATTTTCTCTGAACTCTGGTCCTATCGTTGAAATAAACTCTCCTTATGGGTATAATATAAAGAAACCCAAAAGCTGGTTAAAAAGTGTCAGTTCCTTTTCTAATGGAATCGGCGGCACTCTGTTTTTCGGAGTCTCCGATGACCGGGAGCCTATCGGCTTGTCCGATGTTCAAAAGGATGCTGAGGCGATCAGCCGCTTAATCAAAGAACGAATCACACCATTACCTCAGTTTATCTTAAAACCATTACAGGAAGATGGTAAAAATCTATTAGCTCTGGAGGTTTCTCCCGGCCGCAGCACCCCATATTATTACAAGGCAGACGGCGTAATGGAAGCATATATCCGTGTTGGAAATGAAAGCGTAATTGCCCCTGATTACATTGTGAATGAATTGATCTTAAAGGGAACCAATCAGTCCTTTGATACCCTAACAACAGACGCGGTAAAAAAGGATTACAGCTTTACACTTCTGGAAGCAACCTATCTGGAACGGACCGGTCTCCGCTTTGAGCCATCCGATTATGTTTCCTTTGGTTTGACTGATAAAAATGGACTCCTGACCAATGCCGGAAAACTCATGACCGATCAGCACACGGTTTATAACTCCCGTATGTTCTGTACCCGGTGGAATGGCTTGGAAAAAGGCTCTATCTTTGATGATGCGCTGGACGATAAAGAATACGAGGGAAATTTGATTTATTTACTGAACAGCGGCAGTGAATTTATTCGCAATAATTCCAAAGTCCGTTTTGTCAAAAAGGCACAGTATCGTGTAGACAAGCCGGATTATGCTGAACGAGCCGTGACAGAGGCTCTTGTCAATGCGCTTATCCATCGTGATTATATTGTGCTTGGCAGCGAAATCCATATTGATATGTTTGATGATCGGGTGGAAATCACATCTCCGGGCGGTATGTTTGGCGGCGGCTCAATTCAGGAATACGATATTTACAGTATCCGTTCCATGCGACGAAACCCTGTGATTGCTGACCTGTTCCACCGCATGAAGTACATGGAACGCCGTGGAAGTGGCCTGCGCAAAATCGTCAGTGAAACCGAAAAGCTGCCTGGATACACAGAGGCATATAAGCCTGAATTTACCTCAACAGCAACAGATTTCAGAGTCATCTTGAAAAATGTAAACTACAACTTAGAGGGTGACGCCCACCAAGTTACCCACCAAGTTACCCACCAAGTTACCCACCAAGTTATTGAACTATCAACGGTGTCCAAACAGATTTTGGCTTTTTGCACAACACCAAAATCCAAGAAAGAGCTTGCAGTATTTTGCGGCTTCAAAGATTTAAGAAACTTCACTTTGAAGCATATCAATCCGCTTTTAGAATCCGGGCAATTAGAAATGACTATTCCCGATAAACCTAAAAGTCGCAATCAAAAATATATTACAGTTCGTTCCGAATAAACAGAGAAGCAGGGCATTGGGTCTCATCTCCCATTGTCCTGCTTCTTTTCATTCCAGATTATATTCACATCATTTACCCATACATCCAATCCTGGATCGCAAATTTCAAACTCTGCACCTTTCCCAGCAGCCAGATCGCAGCCAGCGATAGCCCCATCGGGCTAATCAAAAATTCCATAACCAGCAAAATCACACCATTCTGCGGGGAATAGGTAATCAGCACAGCCACGCCAAGCAGAGCAATTACCGTGCTGAGCAGACCAAGCACCAGACTGGATATGTAGATCAGCCCCATGCAGAGCCAGACAAAAAGCGTCAACGCCAAAATGACCGGTGCAGTTACGATCATCAGCAGACATTTCAAAAGGTATACTAATCAGCCCTAAAATACCAATAGTTAAAAATACAATACTATAATTTCTATCTTTTTTGAAAGGAGTTTTATTGTTACCAATTTTTTCAACAACGTCTCCTGACTTTAACATTTCATCAACTGGAATATCAAATTTCTCACTTATTAGAATAAGTGTATTAATATTTGGAACAGAGACTCCATTTTCCCAGTTAGAAATAGTCTGCCTGGAAACATTGAGGTCTTCAGCAACCTGTTCCTGTGTAAGTTTCTTTATAGTACGAGCATTTTTAATTTTATCAGCTATCATAATTCTGTATTCCCCCTTTCTTCTATGAGATTACAGCAAACGTAGTAGTAATGTCTATCAAAAGGCTTTTACATATTAGATAAAAGCATGTAAAATTTCTTTTACATAGCTTAATTGCGGTCTATTTAGCTTGTTTCTTGACTACTCAGGAAAAATATTTCTACCCTCGCCCCACCTGTATTTTCAGAATTTGAAAGTTTAATACCTCCACCATATTTTTCAGCCACAGTTTTTGCAAAAAATAGTCCCATCCCATAATGGGCTTCGCCATTTCTACTTGTGTCATCCATAAAAAACTGCTCTGTGCCATGCAATAATGCTTCTTTTGTAAATCCTGATCCGCTATCCTCCACAATGAATGTCAGCCGGCCATCCTGCTCCTTTGCGTCAATATAAATGATTCCATTTTCTTTTGTATGCTCCACTGCATTCTGAATCATATTCATTACGGCCCGGAACATTGGATCATAAGCAATCGTTACCTTTTTATCACTTTGTCCCGCCTTCCAATCTATTTTCTGGTGATAGATTTCTACCAGTCCGAGTGCCTGTTCCTTTATATCTGCGAAAAAATCTTCTAACCTCACCGTTGTATAGGTAACATCACTGCAATTCCATGATTTTGTGACATCTATCAACTGTTTTACATAACTTTGTATCTGTGTTGTGCCATTCAAAACATAAGTGATATTATTCTTCTGTTCTGTGGTCAGTTCAGTCTCTGAAAGTAGTTCTGCATTTCCCCGTACAATCGTAAGAGGTGTTTTAATATCATGCGCCAAAGCAGACATCTGTTGTTTCTTTTCCTGCTCTGTTTTCCACTGCTTTTCTAAAGATTCTCGCAATGCATCTCGCATATCATCGATTGCCGATAAACAGTCATCAAACTCTTTGATACCGGAACAGGATGTCTCATATTCCAGATTTTGATCCTTTATTTGTCTGATTGCGTCTAATACAGGCTGCATCTGCTTTTTGATTCTTTTTCCAAAACGTATGGACGGAATGATGATAATCGCTACCGCTCCAATCACTGACATAATACTCATCACATTCTGTGGTCCTATAAAATGCTCCCTCAAAAAAGCTGAATGATATTGAGGTGTCAGGCGATATTGCAATACAACATATTCATTTTCCCTTACAATTACTTTATAAAAATATTTCCCGGATGCGTTTCCGTGCTTTGCAACATTCCATGCTATCTGTTCGTATTGTTCTGACAGATCTCCACCTATTTTCTCTCCATTCTCTGAAAAGATTACATAATCACAAAGTGCAGGAATCATCTCAGCAGTTACTTTATCCGCACGTAAAATCGTATCATATGCTTCATTAATCTTTTGCTCTGCATAATTCGCCGGATAGATACAGCCCACACTAATCAAAAGGTACAGCAGCAGCCAAGCAACAATCACCAAACCTACTAATGATCCAAGCATGACCAGTACATATCTCATAAAAATCCAGCTGAGTGCATTGCTTCTCTTTACTCTTCCCATTTATATCCAATCCCCCAGACTGTTTTTATCGGTGTATCATCATAATCCGCAAATTTTGCTCTTATATTTTTGATATGCGTGATAATGGTACTGTCATTACTCTCACTGTCAAAACCAAAGACCTCTTCTAAAATCTGTTCTTTCGAGAAAACCTGTCCCCTGTTTTTAGCCAGGAATTCACAAATTTCGTACTCCGCTTTCGTAAGAGGAAGTTCCTTATCATCAACCAATAGTTTCTTTTGAGACATCTGAATACAGACCCTCCCCAAAACCATCCGGACAGAATGTTCCCTGTGCTCTCTTCTAAGATGTGCATTGATCCTTGCCCGAAGTTCCATCACTCCAAATGGCTTTGAAATATAATCATCTGCTCCTAAAGAAAGTCCGTTCACCAGACTTTTTTCCTCCGTTTTTGCGGTAAGAAACAAAATCGGACAATCCACAAGTGCCCTGATTCTTTTGCATAATTCAAAGCCGTCCATTCTAGGCATCATAATGTCAAGTAAAATCAGGTCATAACGATGTAATTCTTCCATATTAAGTTTCAGCGGATTACTTACTTTGGTAACCAGATGTCCATCCTTATTCAAAATGCTTTCTATCATTTCCAAAATTGCCGGTTCATCATCAACTGCCAGTATTTTTGCCATAGTTTCCCTCGATTCTATTCCGATATTCTGTTTCCTTCCCAGTGGTTTACCCACCAAAAATAGTATACCATACTAATCCCTGTAAATATTAAGCAACCTGGTATGAATGACAACCATTCACCTACACTAGTTTCTCCCAATACAGATTGCAGATAAGTATATGGTACTCTACCCGTCCAGCAGACAAATACATATTTCCACACATAATCTCCAAGTCCGGTAAGCATCAATGCACTAATTAGTCCTGATATAATCCCTGCTCCAATGGATACCCCTTTTCCAAACTGAAAAGCCAGAATCAGCTGCCACAGATAAAGTGGAACACTGCTTCCCCACAGCAGCAATGCTGCAAATATACATCCTTTCATGATTTCGATATCGCTTGATGCGATTCTTCCAAATCCAATTCCGAATATGATTGCTGTCAATAGGATAGAGCACAGACACAAAACCAGTAGCATCAACAGTTTCGATAAAAATGCTGCAGGTTTATCCGGTAAAGACAACAGATTTTGAAAATCACCTGCATTTTGTTCCTGTTCCATCACACTTGCTGTAAAAATTCCAATAAGTACCGGAAGTCCTGCTCCTATTGCCTGATAAAATGCAATCACTTTCATATTTTCATTCCATGGTGAAAAAAAGTAATATATTAAAAATATAACGCTGGTTATAATCGGAATCAGTAAGTGTGCCAGAATCACAGATGTTCCTTTCATCTTTCGCAAGTCTGCATTAAGAGATCTTCCAATCATCTTATTTCACCTCTCTTCTCTCAAACCATTTCAAAAACAGAACCGTTACAAAAACAAACCAGATGATTGAGAGACACATTCCCGGAACAATGACTCCCGTATCCAAAAGAGGATTCCCTGCTTCTGCGGCAAGTCCATTTGGTAAAACATGAAGCAACGGGCACATCATTCGCATAGGGATTGCAGAAACAAGTACATACCAGATTCTGGTTTGTGATATTACCACACCGCTGACGGTAATAAATAGGCAGACGAACAGGTTTACAATCATTCCAAATCGTTCACTTAAAAATAAAGCTACCGGAATCTCCCATAACTCAGAAACCGTCAGAAACAATACTGCAATCAACGCTCCTCCAACTGGAACATGTGTCGTTAGAAGAAAGCCTCCAAGCGTTGCTCCTGCAAACACAATCACATTAGAAAACAAAATCATGTACCCAATATAAATAATTTTCCCCAGCAACAATTTTCTTCTGTCTGTGGGAATAGTCATTAAATGATAGTATTTTATCTTTTTCTCCTGCGCCACAGAAAGATAACAAAATAGAGCAATCATCCCAGGCAGCAAAAGTGTATACCACCAGTTCCAAACACTTTCTGCATAAGCATTTGTCATCCCAAGAGTAAATATAAATGCCATGACAAATGTAAGAAGAGGAAATCCCCAGATAAACTTTTTTCGCATGGTTCTTTTGGCTTTTTGATGTTCTGCTTTTATAATATTAACCATGGATTTCACCTGCTTTCTGGTTTTTTCTTACCACCTTCATAAACAAATCTTCAAGATTATCTCCCTGCTTTAATGCTCCTTCGTATCCTAAGATTCCACCTGAAATAATCCCGACTTTATCTGCAAGTAACTGTACCTCTGAGAGAATATGACTGGAGAGAATTACAGTGATTCCCTGTTCCGGAAAAGACCGGATCAGCTCTCGTAATTCCTCGATGCCTATTGGATCTAATCCATTCGTAGGTTCATCCAATATCAAAAGTTCCGGTTCTCCAAGCAATGCCATTGCAATGCCTAGTCTTTGCTTCATCCCCAAAGAAAACTGTCCTGCTTTCTTCTTTCCGGTGTTTGTAAGTGATACAATCTGCAAGACCTCATCAATTCTGTTTTCATCTGTACCAAGCAATAATTGTCTTACCTTCAAATTCTCTCTGGCGGAAAGATTTTCATAAATAGGCGGATTTTCAATTAACGCTCCTATTTTTGATAAATCTTTCCTATCCAAAAGTTTTCCATCAAAGTAAATCTTTCCTGCAGTTGGTTTCATCATACCGGTCAGCATTTTCAATGTGGTAGATTTACCAGCGCCATTCGGTCCAAGCAGTCCATAAATCTGTCCCTTTTCGATATTAAGTGAAACATTATTTACCGCTTTCTGTTTTCTAAAATATTTACATAGATTTTGTGTCTGTAACATCATTTCCATCTTTACTATCCTTCCTTCTATATTTCATTTCTTACTGAAATATAACCTAACAGAAAAAAATAAAGATTTGATGAAGATTTATTCCCGTATGGAATAAACCATCAATTGAATATCATTATCAGAACTCGGCTTTCCACTGAAATCAGCAAAGCTGTTACAAATACGAAGTCCTAATTTACAGAATATCTCCGTGATTTCATCCAAACTATATAACCTTATAGGATTTCCTTCTTTCATTTCAGGCTTATAAAGTGCTTCTCCATACATATAGTCTACCTGCCCATATATCAGCGTTTTTCTATCCTTCTCCCATTCAAAAGCAGATAATGTAAGTCCCTTTTCTCCTGCATCCCATAACTTGCAAGGGAAATGTGTTTTGGCATAGCTTCCATTCATGATGTCCATAAAGTGCTTTCCACCATTTTTTAATGCTTTCGCAATGACAGAAAAAATCTTATGATTTTCCTCATCGTCTTCAAGATATCCTATTGCTCCATCCGCCATATTCAGCACAACATCATATTCCTTATCAAATGTAATCGTGCGAATGTCCTGACAAATGAACTTTACATTCAAATTTTCTTTTTTTGCCTGCTCGTTTGCATAATCTATGTACGCCGGTGTAATATCAATACCGGTAACATCATACCCACGTCTGGCAAACTCCAGTGAGTGCCGACCAAATCCACATGCAAGATCAAGTATTTTTTCCGTCCCTTTTAACTGTAACTGCTTGATTAGAAAATCTACTTGTCTGTTGGTATCTTCTACCCATGACATATTCTGAATATCCACGTTCCCATTTGCTGACCGTTTTATCTGATACATATAATTTTTCAGCCAAATCCTTTTGAGTTAAATTCTTTTTCTTTCTTAATTCGGTTACAAATAAACCGAATTTTTCATTACTAATTTGATACATACATCCACCTCCTGCACACATATTATAATGGGAGTATGCATAAATCAATCGACTAGCAGTAGAATTGTAATATGCTTCTTCTTTGACCCCTTATAAACACCAAAGCTGAACAAATAGGATTTTTCTTCCTACCTGTTCAGCTCTTTGTTTACCTGTAAATCAATTCATTTAACACAATCTCTTCTGCCATATTACGAATACCATTTACCGCTCTGACCAATTATTGCAAAATTTCTTGTCTAAGTCATCAATTTACTGGCTACACTTTGACTTTGATTGTACTATTCTAAGATCTAGTCAACAAATGTCAAGCATGTATTGACTTATATAACACTTCTTCAAATTCTAGTCATCTGCTTCCCAGTATTCGTTGACTTATATAATAATTCTTTACTTTCCAGTCATCGAATCATCCAACTATTATCCTGGTTTGGACAATAAAACAACCGTCTCCACATGCACGGTGTTCGGGAATTGATCAACTGGCGTGATTTTTTTTAGTTCATATCCGCTTTCTCTTAGGAACTTAACATCTCTTGCCAGTGTGGCGCTGTCGCAGCTAACATATACAACTTTTTCTGGCTGCATGTCTACAATGGTCTGTAGCAATGATTCCTCGCAGCCTTTGCGTGGCGGATCCACAACGATCACATCTGCATGGGCAGTCTCTCCTCCATGACTTTCCTGATATTCACGGTAATATTCCGGCAGAACTTCCTCTGCCTTGCCTACATAGAATTCCGCATTCGTAATATCATTGATCTTCGCATTATTCCTTGCATCGTCAATGGCCTGCGGTACGATTTCCACCCCATATACCTGCTTTGCATTCTGAGCAAGGAACAGGGAAATGGTTCCGATTCCACAGTAGAGATCCCACACCGTCTCATTTCCATTTAAATCTGCATAGTCCAGTGCCAGTCCGTATAACTTCTCTGTCTGGACCGGATTCACCTGGTAAAATGACAGAGGGGAAATCTGATACTTTACATTTCCAATATAATCCGTGATGTACGTCTGCCCCCAGAGCAGTTTTATTTCATTTCCCATGATGACATTAGTTTTTGCCTTGTTCACACTGATTGTGATGCTTGTCATTCCTGAGATTTCACATAATTTATCCACAAGTTTTTCTGCGTGTGGCAGTTTTTCCCCATTCATCACAAGACAAACCATGATTTCATCAGTTTTGAATCCATAACGGATCAACACATGACGCACCAGCCCCTTATGCTTCTCCTCGTCGTATGCAGAAATGTGATTATTCTCCATAAAATGCAGAATAATCTCGAGAATTTTCTGATTGACCGCTACACCCAGTGTACAGTCTGTATTCGGAATGATGCTGTGTGTTCTTCCTGCGTAAAATCCAGTGATAATGTGTCCTTCTTTGTCTGTTCCAATTGGGAACTGCGCTTTATTTCGATAATGAAATGGCTCTTCCATGCCAACAATAGGCTGCATAACTTTGTCAAGAAGTTCTGTCGGGACTTCTCCGATTCGTTCCAGATTACCACGGACTTTTCCTTCTTTAAATGAAAGCTGGGCTCCATACTTCATCTCCTGAATCTGGCAGCCACCACATCTTCTCGCCATCGGACACGCTGGCTTTTCTACACGATTTTCAGACGGCGTAACAATATTCATAAGTCTTGCATAACCGTAGTTCTTCTTTGCCTTCACAATCTTGGCTTCAACCACATCACCGATAATCGCATCTTTTATAAATAAAGTATACCCATCTACTTTACCAATGCCTTCTCCCCCGACACCAATATCTTCAATTGCCACTGTAACCAAATCATTTTTCTGCATATTCATACCTCATAATAAGAATTGGGGCACCCCTTTTTACAAAAAGGGACACCCTTAATCACTGGTGGGGACGTAGTATTTTTACGTTTTGCTACGTCCCCATTACATTACTATATTGTTGTTTTTCTTAAGTTTGACTCGAACAATCTGTTATATCCAAGCCACTCTCCGGCTTTTTTGTCTTTGAATATTTCTTTTAATGTCTGCATCTTGGCGTCTGCGTTGTCGGCAAGATTTAGTGCCATGGCTTCTGCCAGTGCCGGTTTTTTCGGGGAACCGTATTCTAACTCTCCGTGGTGTGCCACGATGCAGTGTTTCAGCTCACTTGCAAGCTGTTTTGGGAATTCTGGAATCTCGCGGATTGCATCATCGATCATCTCGATTCCGATAATGATATGACCAAGAAGCTGTCCATCGTCTGTGTAATCATTTTCCGGGAATGGTGACAACTCAATTGTCTTTCCGATATCGTGGCACATAGCTGCTGTGTAAAGCAGGTCTTTGTTGAGAATATCATACTGTCCAACCATATACTCGCAGAATTTCACAACACTCAATGTGTGCTCCAAGAGTCCTCCGGCAAATCCGTGGTGTACACTCTTTGCTGCGGAATGTCCTTTGAATGTGCGAATGAATTTCTCGTCTTTTTCAAAATAATACTCAATCACTCCACGCAGATACGGATTGCTGATCTGTCTTCCGTAGGAAAGCAGTTCTTCGTACATCCCATCTACGCTTTTTTCTGTCGAAGGCATATAATCTGCAGGTATGTATTCGCCTTCCTGTGCTTTTCTGATCTGGCGGATGTTCAATTGAAGATTGTTATTATAACTGATGACATCTCCGAATACTTCAATGAAATCTTTCTCATCATAATCAGCAATTCCATTGGAATTCGGATCCCAGACTTTTCCGTCCAGAGTTCCTGTCTTATCCTGAAGTATCAGATTGTCATACGGCTTTCCATTCCGAGTCTCTGCGGATCTCTTTCCTTTACATAAATATATATTTCGAATTGTTTCTCCTTCTACAAGAGTATCAATATATCTCATAATTCGTGCCTTTCTTTTCTTAATTTTATATCAGTCAGCTTCCGCTGGCATCTGTTCACTATTTTCTGTTATTGTTGCAACACACCATCATAGTTTCGCATAGTATTCCTTACTGTTTATACCCAACTGTGACTCCAAAGTCAATATCCACATATTCTCCTCCGGTTCCCTGACGTTTTCCACGAACAAGAATTTTATCTCCCTCATTTTGCTTCATAAGCGTATTATGATAACCAAGAAGATTGATGATATCTGTATCTGCAATATTGGTAATGATATCACCACTCTGAATTCCTGCTGCCATAGCCGGAGATCCTGCATCGACTTCTTTCACATAAACACCTTGTGGAATTCCCTGTCCCTGCATCTCGCTGCTTACCTCTACACCGGACACTCCAAGATATGGTACATTTTTCCCATTAGAAAGTAATTCTATCACATCTTTGATATCAGAAATTCCATATCCGGAAATCTTATTTGTCTGATCGTCTGTTCTGACAGAAGTGTTGATAATTCCAATCACCTCTCCACGGATATTCACAAGAACTCCGCTTCCGGAAATATCTCCTGCCACATCCGTATAAATGGTCTGATACTGTCCATCTGCCTTATCCAGATAATTTTCGCCAGACTCGATCACACCATATCCGGCAATCGTATCACGGCCATACAATTTCCCGACAGCAATAACTGTATCGCCTTCGGACACAACTTTTGAGCCGCCAAGTGTCGCGGTCTCAATCTGTGCCCATACATCATCCGCAATATTCTTTCTCTGAACTGCATAAACACACAGTCCCAGCCCTGCATCCCGGCTCTTCAGGATGGCATCGCACTGACTGTCTCCGGAAAATGTAACACGGATGATCTTCGCGTCTTTTACCGGAAGCTCTCCTGCGAGAATCAGAAGTTCCTGACCATTATCTGCCACGATCATTCCGGAAATACTCTTTTCCTTATCTTCCTGATCTTTCGAAAATTCCTCTTCTGTAACAGCGCCCTGAATCTCTACAACACTTTTTCTCACTTCTCCTGACACCTGCTTCAGATTATTCAGCATTTCCTGATAGGTTTCTGTTGTCAGAACGGTTTTTTGTTCCTGGCCTTGTTCCTCTTCCTGCTGTGTCTGATTTTCTTCCTGCTGTTCGTCCTGTGGAATTGTTACTTCCGTCGGATCTTCTTCAAATCTCTTCTCCACCCACGGTTTGCACGCAAAAAAAGTAAAGCAGGCCACCAGTCCGAATATTAATCCTAACTGAATCCTTCTAAGGACGTCGTGTTTCCACTTCGCCTGATCTCCTGCCTCATCTTTAATGATTTCCTGTAAAAAAGAATACTCCTCTTCTTCCGAGTTCTGCTTTTGCTCTAATGGTTCTTTCTCATCTTTCATGCGTACACGCAGGCTCCTTTACAAACCTTATATTCAACAAAGAAGATATTTACAGTATACCTTATCCCTCTGCCTTCGGCAACGAGAAAATGAACTCGGTACCGACACCTTCTGTACTGACTACATTAATATTTTCACCGTGAGCCTGTATCGCCTCTTTGACAATTGCAAGCCCAAGGCCGGTTCCTTTTTTATCTTTTCCACGGGACAGATCGGATTTATAAAATCTCTCCCAGATCTTATTCAGTGCATTTCTCGGAATTCCAATTCCATAATCTTTGACCGACGTGTAGATCTTATCCCCACGTTCGGTCGTTTCAATCGTAATGATTGAATCCTGGTCACTGAATTTGATCGCATTATCAAGCAAATTGTAGAGCACTTGCTGAATCTTTCGCTTATCTGCTACTACTTTCAAATGCTTTCTGGCAAAGACCAGCTCAATAGAAATCTTTTTCTGCGTGCAACGTCCCTCAAAGGAGGCTGCCACATTTTTAATCATTTCATGAATGTCAAATGGAACTTTATCCAGTAATAAATTCTTCGTATCGAATTCATTCAACGTAAGGAGATCCTTGGTCAGATCGGTCAGCCTCTCTGTCTCAAATAAAATGATATTCAGATATTTCCCCTGCATTTCCGGCGGGATTGTCCCATCTGCAATTGCCTCTACATACCCTTTGATCGATGTTAAAGGAGAGCGGAAATCATGTGACACATTTGCCACAAATTTCTTCTGATAATCCTCCATATCCCGAAGCTTGGAAGACATAAAGTTCAGCGATGCTGACAGATAACCAATCTCATCTTCTGTGTTCACAGGAATCTCATAGTCCAGATTACCGGACGCATATTGTTTCGCTGCCTCGGTTATCTTGCAGAGCGGTCTGTACACGATAAACTGAATTCCAAGCAAAATGGAAAATGACAACAGATAGATGACTGCAAGTGTGATATACGCTGCATTCATTAATGTAATCTGTAATTGTCCAATCTGAGTCATGCTTTTGTGTATCAGCAGATACCCTTGTGTGGAATATCCATGTACAACCGGTGCAATGACTGTGATCATATCTTCTTTAAAATAATCGTGATATGTTCCGACTTCATACTTTGCGCTGCCAATTTCTGCCGGGTTAAAATCTTCAATCGCAGTCGGTGCTGTCGGATATCCGTCGGAATGTGCGGAAGTGATCATATTACCTTCCCGGTCTACGAACCAGACTGCCCCGTCCAGATGCGCTTCCATTCCAACAAGTTGTGTATGGACAGCACTTTCATCAATCTGTTCAAGGAAATAACGTGGCAGATACTCATTTGCCACCAGGTTCGCTTCCTGATAAACACCCGCAGCCAGATCCCGTTCAAGAGGTTCTTCTGTCAATGTTCTTGTAAGCGTTGCTACTGTGAACAAACTCATGAACCCGAAAATCATATATATGATGATAAATTTTAAATACAATGTACTTTTCATACAATGCCTCTTCTATGTGGTTTCCTGATCTGTTACTTTACTTCAAACTTGTATCCAATGCCCCATACGGTGGCAAGTTTCCAGCCATTATGATCTTTGATCTTCTCGCGCAAACGCTTAATATGCACATCAACCGTACGGGTATCTCCAATATACTCATATCCCCAGATTTGATCCAAAAGCTGCTCTCTTGTAAACACCTGATTTGGCGAAGATGCCAGGAAGTAAAGAAGCTCCAGCTCTTTCGGCGGCATCTCTACATTCTTCCCATCGACCAGAACAGAATAATTCGTCAGATTGATCTCGATTCCCGGGTATTCCACACATTTTCCCTTATCTACTGCAGGAACCTCTGGTTTCGGCACTGCCTGATAACGGCGGAGTACTGCTTTTACGCGCGCCACAAGCTCTTTTGAATCAAATGGCTTCATAATATAGTCATCGGCTCCAAGCTCCAGACCAAGCACCTTATCAAAAACCTCCCCTTTTGCGGAAAGCATGATAATCGGTGTATTTGCCCGCGCACGGATCTCGCGGCAGACCTGATACCCGTCAATACCCGGAAGCATCAAATCTAAAAGTACCAGATTCGGGTGATAGGTGTCGAATGCTACAAGTGCCTTCTCCCCGTCATGAACCATCATCGTGTCAAAACATTCTTTTGCAAGATACAAAGATACAAGCTCTGCAATTGCCTCATCGTCATCCACGATCAAAATTTTCTGTTTATTAACCATTATTTATTCTCCCTGATTTTTGCATTATTTTAATTCTATAATCGTCACTCCGGCATCTCCTTCGCCAAATGCTCCTAATCTGTAAGATTTCACATGCTTCTGACGTTTCAGATATTGGTGGATGCCCGCTCTTAAAGCTCCGGTTCCTTTTCCGTGTACCACGCGCACACTTGTCAAATGTGCCAGAGACGCATCGTCCAAATATTTATCCAGCTCTGCGACCGCCTCGTCAACGGTCTTTCCAAGCAGATTGATTTCCGGGCTTACGGACAAAGATTTGCCCATCTTCACCTTACCCTTGCTTGTTCTTGAGGCAGTCTTTTTCAGATATGCCGGCTTCTCATCAACAATCTCCAGATCAGAAATGTGTACTTTTGAGCTAAGAATTCCCATCTGAACCATAAGGTTGCCTTTTGTATCTGGCAGTGAATGCACTGTTCCGGTCAGATTCATGCTCAGAACTTTAACTGTCTCGCCTAATTTAAAATCAGATGGCTTATACTGCTTCTTCGGCTTCTTCACTTCCTCTGTCATGCCCTCGCGTGTCTTCTCCATCTTCTTTCTCAGGCGCTCACGCTCTTTTTCCATCTCCGTTGCCGAAACATTGGCCTTTCCAAACTTATGAAAGTTACGCATTGTCTCATCTGCTGTCTCTTTGGCATCTGCCAGAATCGCATGTGCTTTTTCATTTGCTTCTCGTAAAATGCGGTCACGCTGTTCTTCCAGCTTTTCTTTCTTCTGCGCCGTCTCCTGCTTCAGAGCCTCCAGCTCACGGCGGTAAGCCGCAATCTCTTCCTGTTCTTTCGCGATGGTTCGTCTGCTGCTCTCCAAATCTGTCAGCAAGTCCTCAAAAGATTCGTCCTGCTCTGTCAAATGTGCCTTTGCTTCCTCGATAATATAGTCCGGAAGTCCCAGTTTTCCTGCAATTGCAAATGCATTACTCTTTCCTGGGATTCCAAGAAGCAGTCGATACGTCGGGCGAAGTGTCTCCACGTCGAACTCACAGCTCGCATTTTCTACCCCTGGTGTGGACAAGGCATAAACCTTTAATTCACTGTAATGCGTAGTCGCCATAGTACGGATTCCCTGACAATGCAAATGATTCAATATTGCTGTTGCCAGTGCCGCACCCTCAGTCGGGTCAGTTCCAGCTCCAAGCTCGTCAAAAAGCACAAGTGAATCTTCATCCACCTGCTTGATAAATGACACTACATTTGTCATATGTGATGAGAATGTACTTAAGTTCTGTTCAATACTCTGCTCATCACCGATATCTGCATAAACTTCACGGAATACACCCAGTTCAGAACGATCCAGTGCCGGAATGTGAAGACCTGCCTGTCCCATGAGCTGGAATAATCCAACTGTCTTAAGTGACACAGTCTTACCACCGGTGTTCGGTCCTGTCACAATCAGAAGATCAAAATCCCCGCCCAGTGTCAGACTGATCGGAACGACTTTCTTCTTATCTAATAACGGATGTCTTCCCTCCCGGATACGGATCCTTCTCTCCTGGTTGAACATCGGTTTGCTGGCATTCATATCCAATGCAAGAGCTCCTCTTGCAAATATAAAATCAAGCTCTGTCAATGTTGCATAGTCCGTACGGATTTCAGAAACATATTCTGCTGCGTCTGCACTCAACCTGGCAAGAATGACCTGAATTTCTTCCTGTTCCTTTCCATATAATTCTTTCAGATCATTATTCAGCTTTACAACTGCCATCGGCTCGATAAATAAAGTAGAACCTGTTGATGACTGGTCATGGATCATTCCCGGGACCTGACCACGGTATTCGGCCTTGACCGGGATACAGTAACGATCCCCACGCATCGTAATAATCGGATCCTGCAAATATGTGCGGAGTGAACCATTCACCATGGAAGACAATGTTGCATGAACCTTATCATTAATCTGCCCCATAGCACGACGGATTCTCTTAAGCTCCGGACTTGCATCATCACTAATCTCATCTTCTGCCGGAATACATCTGCGGATTTCCGTGGACAAAATAGATACAGGAACAAGCTGTTCAAAGTATCCGTCCAATATATCCTGCATATCATCTGCATTGTCATGGCGCCCGTAATTCTTCACATGTCCTGCTGTCTCCAGAACCTTACATATGCGAAGCAACTCCCCACTTCCAAGTGTTCCTCCGATTTCCAGACGCATCATAGATTCACTTACCGGACTACAGCCTCCAAAAGATGGACGTCCTTTCTTTACGATCCGTGTAAATGCTGCGGCCGTTTCTTCCTGCATTCTCTCAATTTCAGAGATTTCCGTCTTTGGTTTTAATTTTCTGCAACGCTCCTGGCCTCCAAAAGAACCTGCGTGCTCTGTCAGTTTTTCAATTATTTTATTGTATTCTAATTTGTATAAAGATTTCTTATTCATCATATTCACCTAGCATTTATTTTACCCTATTTGTGTCCCATT
Source organism: Dorea sp. Marseille-P4042 (assembly GCF_900290215.1). Lineage (NCBI taxonomy): Bacteria > Bacillati > Bacillota > Clostridia > Lachnospirales > Lachnospiraceae > Dorea > Dorea sp. Marseille-P4042. The sequence continues at coordinate 1,397,747 of NZ_OLMI01000002.1, forward strand.
GAAAAGAGCAAAGCGCAAAAGAAAATCCCTGCAAATGAAACTCATCTGCAAGGATTTCCCTGTCTATTCACACATTTATTCACACATAAGATTATTTTACATCATATGACTTAAATCTAAGTCATACATTTTCCAGACTAGCACCCGCCACAGCCGCCACAGCCACTCTGACTATTACTATTCTTTGGATTATGACAGGAGTGTGGACAATTGGCACACCCACAATCACATCCGACAAATGTACCACTTCTCTTCTTCTTTTGTATCATGCCTCTTATAATCCATGCTACAATCGCAATTATTACAAGCGCTACAATCATTGTAGATAAAATACTTGTCTGTGCTGCCAATGCCATCATAAAATCCCCTTCTTTCTGCTTATTTATGTTATGTCTCAAGGTCATTTCTTCACCTTTGTGCAAGCACAGGTGAAGAAAGACTTTTCGACATTATAATCATTATTTTGATGCTGCTTTTACACTTGAAACGGTTTTAGCCTTAAGTGATGTACTCTCTTTGTAAGGACGGAGCAGCATGTAAAGGAAACCGATCAGAATTACGATTGCAGCTACTGTTCCGATACCGAATCCGCCACCTGTGAAGAGTGTACCAAACTGGAAGATGCAAAGAGATACGAGGTAAGCAAGTAAGCACTGATATCCGATTGCGAACCAGAACCATTTTGCGTTGTTCATCTCTCTCTTAATAGCTCCCATTGCTGCGAAGCAAGGTGCACACAGAAGATTGAATACGAGGAATGAGTAAGCTGCGATCTGTGACATGCTGTTTGCAAGTGTTCCCCAGATTTCCTGTCCGTCTTCTGCAACTTCTGCAAATCCGAAGAGCTGTCCGAATGTACCTACAACATTTTCTTTTGCTACCAGTCCTGTGATTGCAGCAACTGCCATCTTCCAGTTTCCCCATCCAAGAGGTGCGAAGATCCATGCAATCAAGTTACCGATCTTAGCAAGGACACACTCTGCCTGAGCTGCCTCCATGGCTGCTCCCTCAAGTCCATCGAAGTTCAGCATTCCGAATCCAGCATCTGTCCAGCCGAAGTTCAATAAGAACCAAACAACGATTGTTGATAATGTAATAATTGTACCAGCTTTTTTGATAAATGACCAGCCGCGTTCCCACATACTTCTAAGAACGTTGCCAACTGTCGGCATATGGTATGCAGGAAGCTCCATTACAAATGGCGCCGGATCTCCTGCGAACATCTTTGTTTTTTTCAGGATGATACCAGAGCAGATGATTGCTGCGATACCAACAAAGTAAGCACTTGGTGCTACCCATGAAGCACCATCGAAAAGTGCTCCGGCGATCAGGGCGATAACTGGAAGTTTCGCTCCGCAAGGGATAAATGTTGTTGTCATAACAGTCATCTTACGGTCACGGTCATTCTCGATCGTACGGGAAGCCATAACTCCAGGAACTCCACAACCTGTTCCGATCAGCATCGGGATAAATGATTTTCCGGAAAGTCCGAACTTACGGAAAATACGGTCCATGATGAATGCGATACGTGCCATGTATCCGCAAGACTCAAGGAATGCAAGGAAAAGAAATAATACAAGCATCTGAGGTACGAATCCAAGTACAGCACCAACTCCGGAGATAACTCCGTCTACGATCAGACCTGTTAACCAGTCCGCACATCCGATTCCTTCAAAGAAGCTCTGAGCTGCCGGAATAATCCACTCACCAAACAATGTATCATTTGTCCAGTCTGTCAATATGGAACCTACTGTTGTTACAGACACATAATATACAAGCCACATAACTGCTGCAAAGATTGGAAGTGCAAGCCATCTGTTTGTTACGATACGGTCAATCTTATCAGATGTTGTCAGTTCCTGTGTTTTATTCTTCTTTAAGCAGTCTCCGATAATAGAACCAATGAAACTGTATCTCTCATTTGTGATGATACTCTCTGCATCGTCATCCATCTCTTTCTCTGCACGAGCAATGATATCTTCAACGTCCGGTGCATTTTTCATAGCGTCTTTGATCTTATCGTCACGCTCAAATAATTTGATCGCGTAAAATCTTTTCTGCTCTTCCGGAATTTCATATCCAAGTCTGCCTTCAATCTCATTCAGGTAGTTCTCAACTTCCGGTGCGAACTCATGCACAGATTCCTGTCCGGCTTTCTGTCCGGCGTGCTTTACTGCTCTTGAAGCTGCATCTTTGATTCCATCACCTTTCAGAGCAGAAATTGTTACAACTTCGCAGCCAAGTTTCTCAGCAAGTTTCTTTGTGTTGATCTCATCACCATTCTTGCGTACAATATCCATCATGTTAATTGCCATAACAACCGGGATACCAAGCTCAAGTAACTGAGTTGTAAGGTATAAGTTACGCTCCAGGTTTGTTCCGTCTACGATATTCAGGATTGCATCCGGACGCTCTGTGATCAGATAATTTCTGGCTACAACTTCCTCCAATGTATATGGTGATAAAGAATAGATACCTGGAAGGTCCATAATTACAACTTCTTTGTCTTCCTTCCATTTTCCTTCTTTTTTCTCAACAGTAACTCCAGGCCAGTTACCAACGAACTGATTGGAACCTGTCAAAGCATTGAAAAGTGTTGTCTTACCACTATTCGGGTTTCCGGCAAGTGCTATCTTCACTCCCATTTTTTTACATCCTCCTGTTTTACTCTCTAATTGGTTATTTAACTTCGATCATCTCTGCGTCTGCTTTTCTCAGAGACAATTCATATCCACGTACAGTAACTTCCACCGGATCACCAAGTGGTGCTACTTTACGGACATAAATGCTGGTTCCTTTTGTGATTCCCATATCCATAATTCTTCTTTTTGTAGCTCCCTCTCCATGAAGCTTTACTACGGATACTGTCTGATCAACTTTCACATCTCTTAAAGTCATTCTCCCGTTCCTCCTAGACCATTATTTTATTAGCAATTCCTTTGCTGACTGCAACTCGTGATTCTTTGATCTGGGCAATTATGTTACCCTCGTTACTGGAAATAACTTTCACCTCACTTCCAGCTACGAATCCGAGATTCTCCAGGAATCTTTTTGTTTCTTCATTTCCGCCTACCCGGACGATAGATGCACTTTCGCCTGGATTTAACATCGTTAACGGCATCATAATCCACTCCTTCTTCTCGCTAAATTCTCACAACCATCTCTTTATGGATCAGTTCCATATCTTCCAACAGTTGCACAGTACGATACACAGTTGCAATTCCGACTTTGTCGTCCTGCTTCTTTGCTGCATAATAAATCTCCTTACAAGAGGAGTATTCATTATTCAATATAATGTGTAAAAGAAGCTTTCTCTGTTCGGTAATCCGATAGCCAGCTTTCTTTAATTGATTTAATACTTCTTGAAATCTCTCTTCTTGGCTCATATATATATTACCTCGCACGATTTGAAACTGATTATCATTTCCATCATTCATTATATTGTTAATGATAATCATTGTCAATAATGTTTTATCAAAAAGTTTGCCTTGACTATCTTTTTTATGTTTTCTATTAATCTTTCACGCTTCATTCCTATTTTTTTGTGCATAATTGCACTTCAGGCTGCTCCAGCAAGGGCAGCCTAAAGGTATTATCAAGGTATCTTTTTGTCATATGCTTGGCAAGAACAAAGAATGTGCCTGGGCACATTCTAGCGCCTGCGGTGGTCGCTTGCGACATCTTCAGTATACGCCGCAGTGCGCATCCTGCCGGAGGCTTTTTGTATAATAGGAAATGCAATTTCCTATTATACAAAAAAAGTACCACCGCACAAATCCGTGCGGCGGTACTTTCATTCAAAACTCTTACGCAAGTCTTATTCTTCTGTTGTAAGTTTAATTTCTTCTAACAAATCGTCATCTGAAAAATCTGTATCCAGAATATCTAAATCGTCATCATCATCTAATCCTTCTTCAAAGAACAGATCGTCATCCATAGATAACTCACTATTCAGTCTGATATCACGATACTTTCTCATACCTGTACCAGCCGGGATATGTTTTCCGATGATTACGTTCTCTTTCAGACCTACCAGTGGATCGATCTTTCCTTTGATTGCTGCCTCTGTCAGAACCTTTGTTGTCTCCTGGAAAGAAGCGGCTGACAGGAAGGAATTGGTTGCAAGAGAAGCCTTCGTAATACCCATGATGATCGGCTCTCCGATTGCAGGCTCTTTTCCTTCTGCCTCCAGTACCTCATTCACATCCTCGAACTCAAGTCTGTCTACATTTGTTCCCGGAAGGAACTCTGTATCTCCAGACTCCTCGATACGGATTTTCTTAAGCATCTGGCGAACGATAACCTCGATATGCTTATCGTTGATCTCAACACCCTGCAGACGGTAAACTCTCTGTACCTCCTGGATCATGTAATCCTGAACTGCACGGATGCCTTTAATTCTTAAGATATCATGCGGATTGATACTACCTTCAGTCAGCTCATCACCGGCCTCAAGTTCTGCTCCGTCTGCTACCTTAATACGTGATCCATAAGGAATCAGATATGCTTTTGATTCACCTGTCTCATGATTTGTTACGATAATCTCACGTTTTTTCTTCGTGTCGTTCAAATTCGCAGTTCCTGCAATCTCTGTGATGATCGCAAGTCCCTTAGGCTTTCTTGCCTCAAAAAGCTCCTCGACACGAGGAAGTCCCTGTGTGATATCTCCACCGGCAACTCCACCATTATGGAATGTTCTCATTGTAAGCTGTGTACCAGGCTCTCCGATTGACTGAGCAGCAATAATTCCGACAGCCTCTCCAACCTGTACCGGCTCACCTGTTGCCATGTTGGCTCCATAACATTTTGCACATACGCCACTGTGTGAGCGACATGTAAGGATTGTACGGATCTTAATCTGTGTTAATGGTTCTCCGTTCTCATTTACACCCTTCTTGCAGATCAGTTCTGCACGTTTTGGTGTTACCATATGGTTCTTCTTAACAAGAACATTGCCATCTTTATCTACAATGTCATAGCACAGGTAACGTCCTGTAATACGCTCCTGAAGACTTTCGATTTCTTCTTTTCCATCCATGAATGCTTTTACAAAGATTCCAGGAATCGGTGCATCTTTCTTTGCACAGTCTACTTCATGAATGATCAGCTCCTGAGATACGTCAACAAGACGTCTTGTCAGATATCCTGAATCGGCTGTACGAAGAGCTGTATCAGACATACCTTTACGTGCTCCATGGGCAGACATGAAATACTCCAGTACGTCAAGTCCTTCACGGAAGTTTGAAGTGATAGGCAGCTCGATTGTATGACCAGTTGTATCAGCCATCAATCCACGCATACCTGCAAGCTGTTTAATCTGTTTGTCAGATCCACGGGCTCCGGAATCAGCCATCATGAAGATGTTATTGTATTTATCAAGACCAGAAAGCAGTGCCTCTGTCAGTTTGTCGTCAGTTGCCTTCCATGTCTCTACAACTTCTTTGTAACGCTCCTCCTCTGTGATGAGACCACGTTTGAAGTTCTTAGTGATGCGGTCTACAGTATCCTGTGCCTGCTGGATCATCTGTGGTTTCTGTGGAGGTACCGTCATATCGGAAATAGATACGGTCATGGCAGCTCTTGTAGAATATTTATATCCAATTGCTTTTACAGCATCCAGAACTTCTGCTGTTGCAGTTGCTCCGTGTGTATTGATAACTTTCTCAAGGATCTGCTTTAACTGTTTCTTTCCTACGTGGAAATCAATCTCCAGAAGGAGTTTGTTCTCCTCTTTTTCACGATCAACGAATCCAAGATCCTGTGGGATGATCTCGTTGAAAATGAAACGTCCAAGTGTAGACTCTACAATACCTGTCAATTCTTCTCCACCTGGCATTGTCTTTGTCACACGTACTTTAATCTTAGAGTGAAGTGTGATTGCCTGGTTCTCATAAGCAAGGATTGCTTCATTTACACTCTTGAAGATCTTACCTTCTCCTGCTGCACCTGGTCTTTCCTGAGTCAGATAGTAAATACCAAGTACCATATCCTGTGAAGGAACGGCTACCGGACCACCATCAGATGGTTTCAGGAGGTTGTTTGGTGAGAGCAGTAAGAATCTACACTCAGCCTGTGCTTCTACGGAAAGCGGAAGATGGACAGCCATCTGGTCTCCATCGAAGTCGGCGTTAAACGCTGTACAAACAAGTGGATGAAGCTTGATAGCCTTACCTTCTACAAGGATCGGCTCAAATGCCTGAATACCAAGTCTGTGCAGTGTAGGTGCACGGTTCAACATAACCGGATGCTCTTTGATGACATCCTCAAGGACGTCCCAAACCTCTGGCTGAAGTCTCTCAACCATCTTTTTAGCATTTTTAATGTTGTGTGCAGTTCCGTTCTGAACAAGCTCTTTCATAACAAATGGCTTGAACAGCTCAATTGCCATCTCTTTCGGCAGACCACACTGATAAATCTTAAGTTCCGGTCCTACGACGATAACGGAACGTCCAGAGTAGTCAACACGCTTACCAAGCAGGTTCTGACGGAAACGTCCGGATTTACCTTTCAGCATATCGGACAGAGATTTCAGCGCACGGTTTCCAGGTCCTGTTACCGGACGTCCGCGACGGCCGTTGTCGATCAGGGCATCTACCGCTTCCTGAAGCATTCTCTTTTCATTTCTTACGATAATATCTGGAGCGCCTAACTCAAGAAGGCGTTTCAGACGGTTATTTCTATTGATAATTCTTCTGTACAGATCATTCAGGTCAGATGTTGCAAAACGTCCACCATCAAGCTGTACCATTGGACGAAGATCTGGCGGGATAACCGGAACATTTGTCATGATCATCCATTCCGGTTTGTTTCCAGACTCACGGAAAGCTTCTACAACTTCCAGACGTTTTACGATTCTTGCACGTTTCTGTCCGGTAGCGCCTTTGAGGCCTTCTGTCAGCTCTTCGTATTCTTTTTCAAGGTCGATTGCCTGAAGAAGCTCTAAGATAGATTCAGCTCCCATTCCAACACGGAAACCTTTTCCCCAGGATTCTCTTGCTTCCTGATACTCCTGCTCAGACAGAACCTGCTTATACTGCAGGTCTGTCTCGCCTTTATCAAGTACGATATAAGAAGCAAAATATAATACTTTCTCCAGTGTTCTTGGAGATAAGTCAAGGATCAATCCCATACGGCTCGGGATTCCTTTAAAGTACCAGATATGAGATACCGGGGCTGCCAGGGCAATATGTCCCATACGTTCACGACGTACACTTGCCTTAGTAACCTCTACACCACAACGGTCACAAACAACACCTTTATAACGGATTTTTTTGTATTTACCGCAGTGACACTCCCAGTCTTTGCTTGGTCCAAAAATTCTTTCACAGAACAGACCATCTCTCTCTGGTTTTAAGGTTCTATAGTTAATAGTCTCAGGCTTTGTTACTTCGCCTTTTGACCACTCCAGAATCTTTTCAGGTGATGCCAACCCGATTTTGATTGCATCAAAAGTCATTGGCTGATATGATTGTTCTTTACTATTTTCTGGCATACAGGCACCCCTTTCTATTCATCATCTGACATGTCATCATAGTCATCAAAACTATCGTCGTCATAATCTGAATCGTAATCGTCTTCGTCCTCTTCCAGTTCCTCATTTACAAGTTCCTCTCCCTGGAACTCCTGAGTTGTATAACCGTGTTTGCCGAAGTCTTCCTCATCACGACGATATTTTCCATCTCCTTCGATCAGTGAGCGGAAGCTGGTCTCTCCCATATCGGAAGTTTCCATAATCTCCACCTCTGTATTGTCATCACGAAGTACACGAACATCCAGTCCGAGAGACTGAAGCTCTTTCAGAAGTACTTTGAATGACTCCGGAATACCTGGTTCCGGAATGTTCTCGCCCTTGATGATCGCCTCGTATGTCTTCACACGGCCGATTACATCGTCAGACTTCACAGTCAGGATCTCCTGCAGTGTGTAAGATGCGCCATAAGCCTCAAGAGCCCATACCTCCATCTCTCCAAAACGCTGTCCACCAAACTGTGCTTTACCACCTAATGGCTGCTGTGTTACCAGTGAGTAAGGACCTGTTGAACGTGCATGAATCTTATCATCAACCAGGTGATGCAGTTTCAGATAATGCATGTGTCCGATTGTTACCGGACTGTCAAAATACTCTCCTGTTCTTCCGTCACGAAGACGAACTTTACCATCTCGTGAAATCGGAACACCTTTCCAGAGTTTTCTGTGATCTCTGTTCTCATACAGATAATCCAGAACTTCCGGAAGCAGCTCTTCTTTATGTTTCTTTTCAAACTCTTCCCAGCTTAAGTTGACATAGTCATTTGCCAGATCAAGAGTATCCATAATATCTATCTCGTTCGCACCATCAAATACAGGTGTAGAAATGTTGAATCCAAGTGCTTTCGCTGCCAGAGACAGGTGAATCTCAAGGACCTGTCCGATATTCATACGTGAAGGCACACCCAGCGGGTTCAACACGATATCAAGCGGACGGCCATTTGGCAGGAACGGCATATCTTCTACTGGAAGTACACGGGAAACGACACCCTTGTTACCATGACGTCCGGCCATCTTATCACCAACAGAGATTTTTCTCTTTTGAGCGATATAGATACGAACAGACTGGTTCACTCCCGGTGACATCTCGTCGCCGTTGCTTCTTGTAAATACCTTGGCATCTACTACGATACCGTACTCACCATGAGGTACTTTCAGAGATGTATCTCTGACCTCACGTGCTTTCTCACCGAAGATTGCACGAAGCAGTCTCTCCTCGGCTGTCAGCTCTGTCTCTCCCTTAGGAGTAACTTTACCAACAAGAATATCTCCGGCACGGACCTCAGCACCGACGCGGATAATTCCTCTGTCATCCAGATTCTTAAGCGCATCATCACCGACACCCGGGATATCACGAGTGATTTCCTCTGGTCCAAGCTTGGTGTCACGGGCTTCTGCCTCATATTCCTCAATATGGATAGATGTATATACATCATCCTGAACAAGTCTCTCACTTAAGAGAACCGCATCCTCGTAGTTGTAACCTTCCCAGGTCATGAATCCGATCAACGGGTTCTTTCCTAATGCAAGCTCACCATTAGATGTAGACGGACCGTCAGCGATCACATCGCCTTTCTCCACTCTGTCACCCTTGAATACAATTGCTCTTTGATTGTAGCAGTTGCTCTGGTTGCTTCGAAGGAATTTTGTAAGTTTATATTTTTTCAGTTTTCCATCATCCTGGCGGATCTGGATTTCTGCTGATGTTGAACGCTCAACAACTCCTGCTTCCTCAGCGACTACACATACTCCTGAGTCAACAGCAGCTTTTTCTTCCATACCTGTTCCGACTACCGGTGCCTCTGTCATAAGAAGCGGTACTGCCTGACGCTGCATGTTGGATCCCATCAGCGCACGGTTAGCATCGTCATTCTGAAGGAATGGAATCAAAGCTGTAGCAACAGAGAATACCATCTTAGGAGATACGTCCATATAGTCAAATGCTTTTCTCTCATAAGCCTGAGTCTCTTCACGGTAACGACCGGATACGTTCTTATGAACAAAATGTCCTTCCTCATCCAGTGTCTCGTTGGCCTGTGCTACATGATAGTTATCCTCTTCATCCGCTGTCATATAAACAACTTCGTCTGTTACACGCGGATTCTCCGGATCGGAGTGGTCAATCTTACGATATGGAGCTTCAATAAATCCATACTCGTTAATTCTTGCATAACTTGCCAGTGAGTTGATCAGACCGATGTTAGGTCCCTCAGGCGTCTCGATAGGACACATTCTTCCATAGTGGGAATAATGTACATCTCGAACCTCGAATCCGGCACGGTCTCTTGAAAGACCACCAGGTCCTAAGGCAGACAGACGTCTCTTGTGAGTCAGCTCACCAAGCGGGTTGTTCTGATCCATGAACTGTGACAGCTGAGAAGATCCGAAGAATTCTTTTACCGCTGCAGTTACTGGCTTTATGTTGATCAGGGACTGTGGCGAAATTCCTTCCAGATCCTGAGTTGTCATTCTCTCTCTTACGACTCTTTCCATTCTGGACAGACCGATTCTGTACTGGTTCTGAAGAAGTTCTCCTACCGCACGGATACGTCTGTTACCCAAGTGGTCGATATCGTCATCATTACCAAGACCATACTCCAGATGCATATTGTAGTTAATAGAAGCCATGATATCTTCTTTTGTAATATGCTTCGGAATCAGATCATGGATATCTCTCTTGATAGCCGCTTTCAGCTCATCGATATCTCCTGCTGTTTCCTCAAGGAGATTTGCAAGTACCGGATAGTAAACAAGTTCTGTTACACCGACCTCTTCCGGATCAATGTCAACAACTTCCTTCAGATCTACCATCATATTAGAAAGAACTTTGACATTTCTCTCTTCTTCCGGTCTGTCGATCCATACATACGGAACAGCTCCGTTCTGGATCCGATCTGCAATTTCTCTTGTCACCTTTGTTCCAGCCTCAGCGATTACCTCGCCTGTAATCGGGCTTACTGCATCCTCCGCAAGAACATGTCCTGAAATACGGTTCTTGAGAAGAAGCTTTTTATTGAATTTATAACGTCCTACTTTCGCCAGATCATAACGTCTTGGGTCGAAGAACATACTTGTGATTAAACTTTCTGCACTGTCAACGGCAAGTGGCTCACCCGGACGGATCTTCTTATATAATTCAAGAAGTCCTTCCTGATAGTTTGTTGCAGCATCTTTCTCAAAACTTGCCATAATCTTCGGTTCTTCACCAAAGAGTTCAATGATCTCCGGATTTGTACCGATTCCAAGAGCACGAATAAGTACTGTGATCGGCACCTTTCTTGTTCTATCTACTCTAACATAAAAAACGTCATTGGAATCTGTCTCATACTCCAGCCATGCACCACGGTTCGGAATGACAGTAGAGGAATAAAGCTTTTTACCCAGCTTATCATGTGCAATTGCATAATAAATACCAGGGGAACGTACCAGCTGACTTACGATTACACGCTCCGCACCATTAATTACAAATGTACCAGTACGTGTCATCAGCGGCAGATCTCCCATAAAGATCTCATGCTCGTTAATCTCATCCGTCTCCTTATTATGAAGTCTTACTCTGACTTTCAGCGGTGCTGCATAAGTTGCATCACGATCTCTACACTCATCAATGCTGTATTTCACATCATCTTCACACAGTGTGAAATCAACAAGCTCCAGGCTTAATTTACCGCTATAATCTGTAATTGGGGAAATATCTTCAAATGCTTCCTTCAATCCTGACTTAAGGAACCAATCATAAGAATCCTTCTGCACTTCAATCAGGTTCGGCATCTGAAGAACTTCTTTTTGTCTGGAATAACTCATTCGTGAGCTTTTTCCGCTTTTCATGGGACGAATTCTGTTCTTTTCCATATTGACGTTTCACTCTCCTCTTATTTTTTTTGTGGTCCGCAAAATGCCCTGTTATCGCTAAAACGACGAAAAAGAGCTTTGTGACTCAGTTTTTCGTGCAATATCATGGCATAACTTTCCACAATAGCGCATTTTTTACTATAGCACAAAGCCCTTTTTATTGTCAAGAGCAAAATCATATTTTTCCATATTATTTTCAATTGTACACTATTTTCCCCTAAAATGCAAACCCTCAGTTTAAAAGTTTAAATAAAAATGGAAAAGGGGGCGTTTAAACTTTTACTTCTGAGGGTTTGTTTTTATATCAATATTTATCGATTTTTACTTTCCTGCCATGGTTTAAAAATCCGATCCAGCAGGAAGAATACAATTCCGATTCCAGCTGTAACAGGAATCCACCATATATCCATATTCTTTTCCGCCGCTATCCACGAGATTGCAATAAAGAAAAATGCAATTGGGAAAAATGTCTTTTTAATCATACGAATCACCTACTCAAACACTGTCTGTTCTTCAATCGTGGTCTTCAGAGAATCAAGCGCTTTCTGAACCATTTTCTTTCTTACTGTAAATTCTTCGTCTGCCGGCAATTCTGGATTTCCAGTCGGATACGGAATTCCGGTAGCCGGAATAATTCTGTTTGCACCTACTGCTTCCGAAATTGGAACAATTGAACAAATATGTGCCGTTGGGATTCCAAGACTCTCCAATGTCTTCGCCATCGTTGCACCGCAACGAGTACAGGTTCCTCAATTGGAAGTCAGGATTGCTGCTGACACCTCGTTCTTTTTCATATCAGCCGCAATTTCCTCTGCAAATTTCTTGGCACTACTTACTGCTGTTGTATTTCCTACTGTCGAATACAATTTGCCAAATACTTCGCCGATTCCGCCTTCTTTTTCAATAGCCCGAAGTGCATCAAGCGGAACAACTCTGTCCGGATCTTCCGTTGCATATACCGGATCATAACCACCATGAACTGTCATAAACTTATCTCCGGTAAGATCTGTAAGTTCCGCAATATCATATATTCCAAACTTATCTGGGTTTGCAGATGCAATATGGTCCGGGTTTCCCTTTGGCACAATTCCTCCAGATGTTACAAGCGCAATCTTTGCATGTTTTAAATCTGCCACTGCCGGGGCCGGATGTACTTTATTAAATACAGGCATCGGCAACTCTGTTGTAAATGGTTCACCTTTCAGTTTTGCAATCATCATATCTACCGCACGAACTGCTCCTGTCTTTTCTGTGTGAACATTTACTCGAAAGCCCCGAGGAATATATCCTTCTTCCTCTGGGAATCCAATTTCTTCACCGGTCAGCATCTTTCTCGCAAGCTTTACCATAACAGGAATAACTTTTCTCATACCTGCTGCCGAAATCGGAGTTTCTACTATATATACTGTCTTATGGAACATTTCTGCTCCCGGGTTTTCCGGATAAAGACCGGTAAGTACCGGAATTTTATATTTTGCAGCCACTGCATCACAAATTGTTCCACACGCTAACCCATAACGGCCTGCATTAAATCCAGGACCGGCAACAAACAGATCCGGTGTCTTTTCTTCTACTACTTTTAATATCTCTTCCAGAGCTTCATCCTGATGATCCGCGAAATAATTATCACCACAAACGATTGTTGCGACAACCTCGCCAATATCTTTCAGTGCCTCCTGCATTACAACAGCTGGTCCGACACTTCCTTCTTTTACGATCGGCGTCTGGTCTGCCGCCTCTTCTCCACCAATCTGTCCGTAAAATTGATTTACATAATAAACGATTTTCTTCATGTCGCACCTCCTATCTTAATTTTGTCATCATATGTTCATATCCCATTTCACAACAGGATCCCATAATTGCCGCGATTTCTACTGACACTGTTCCATCTGCATTGATACTCTCAGAATTTCCACCGGTAATGATTCTTACATTTTCCTGGTTTCCTATTACTTTATCCATCTTCGGCAAAGTAACAAACTGATTACCATTTCCATTCGTTACAACTGCATCGGCTTCAGGTGTCACATCCGCAAGTCCCTGAGAAGACCCATCTCTTCCGCAATACTCATCTGTAACAAGAACTGTCTTAATTCCCTTGCGTTCATGAAATTTGCAGTTGAGCATCAAATCCGTCTCTGGATTTCCTCCTCCTTCTTCACTTACAATAACTCCATCTACTCCCAGAAGTTCTGACAGATTACTTGTATAATAGGCTGCCCGCTTCTTTTCATTTAACATTGCACTTTCATTACTCAAAAGCACTCCTACAAAACAAATATCCTTTCCATGTCTACGAAGAAGATCTAACACAATCGGATTATTCTCATGATGGATTGTTGCATTCTTATGTCCCGGTGCCGCACAATTTCCACTCACAATTGCACCGTCTAGAATTTCAAGCGGATCAATCATGGTCGAAAGAATGCCTTTTACATTTAATCCATAAACATAAGTATCGTGCATCAACCCCTGGCACTGAACCATATCCACATAGGCAACCTTTGGAAGATTCGGATATTTTACACCCATTTCCAGTATGGACTCATGCTCAAATGTTTCCGTCTCATCTGGTTCAAGATTTAATGTCTGCTTTGCCATATAGGCTGCTGTTTTAAGTCCTGCAATTCGTACTGTTGCCTCATGTACATGTTTGTGAAGATCTGGTACCGGTGTAATCAGTGGCACCAAAATGTTCATTTTTGAAAAGCTGTTAAAATCAGCTCCCGGTCCGGACATGTCTATAATCCCTTCCTGGAATGCTACAATCTGTCCGGAAGTTGCCACACAGCAAGTTTCAAGTACATTTGTTTCTCCATTGCCTACAGTCTCAACACTTCCAACATATCCTGGAAATACCTGTCCAGTTCCACTTTGTTTGTAACGCGGCTGGATTACATCTTTAATCGGAATAATTCTTACCGATTCTCCAGGTCTTGCGATATCAAAATCCACAGCTGCGATATTGCTGTCTTCCATCAGATATTCTGCCAGTTCTCTTTTACATATATAGAGTACTCCGTCTTTATAACTGCTCTCATCTACAAACTGAATATCTTTGACATAAAATTTATTCAACGTCAGTTTCATATTGCTTCCTCCCAATCTTCTTTCTTAAGCTCCAGCGATTTCCAATGCCCGTTCCGTAATAGACAAGTCAATCAACTGAAAATCATTTTTTGCTTTGTCATCCCACCTTTGATAAATTGGAATCTCCCGAATCTCATACAATCTTTCCGCATAGGCAATGGCTTGTTCAATCAAAATTTGGGATTCCGCATCCACACAGCCTCTGCTTTTTGATAAAAAAACCGTTTTATACGGAGTAATATCCGGCCGCACACTACTTGTCAGCGGGTGGCTAAGCAGGCGGTAACCTTTGGCGGTCTCACCGGCAACCATCTGAAATAATTTCAGAACATCCACATCATAATATTCATTTTCTGCATAATTTTTTTCTACGACCGCCGGATTATTTGTAATGATTCGAAAGGATTCCAACATGTCCGCTCCTCCTGTTCCAAAATATTTTTATTTTGTAAGATTCTGTACCATATCAACTGCTTCCTGTCCATAAAGCTCTGTCAGCTTCGGCCATACTTCTTTCTGACATCTCTCATAGAAAGCATCTAACTCTTCATCTGTAAAATTAATGATCTGAACACCATAATCTTCCAGCTTCTGTTCATATTCTTCTGTCTGGGTCGGCGCTTCTTTCCATCTTTCGTCTTCCAGATGATTTGCTGCTGTCTGTAATACTTCCTGCTGTTTTTTAGACATTTCATTCCATTTATCCATATTAATGTAGAGATACCATACTTCAAAATGGTCATTATACGGAAGATAATACTTTGCCACATCCCTGTAACTGCTATAATAGCCTTCAGCACCAGAACCAATCATTCCATCGATAACACCTGTCTGCAACGATGTAAAACAATCATTCAACGCCATTGGTGTTGCAATATATCCAAGCATTGTTGTTACAAGCTCAGGTCCTTTCATTGTCTGGCATCGAACTTTGATTCCCTGATTTTTCATAGATGCCGGATCATCAACTTCTTTATTCATGATAGCGCCTCCAAAATAAAGCGGATATACGGATAGCAGCTTTATATTCTGATCTGCCAGATGCTCTGCGATCGTAGCTGTGAATTCACTGTCTCTATTAAAAATCTTATAAGCATCATCCCAGTTGGAACAAATATACGGTGCACTTGTGATTCCAAGATATTTATCCACACTTGTTCCAAGTGTCGCAAACTGCATTTCCACATCTCCGATACTTACCAGTTCTTGTACTGTTGTGTAATCTCCAAGCTGTGCTGCCGGGTATACCCAGACTTCCAGAGAATCATCTGCTGCATTTACTTCATCCGCAAATTTATTAATATCCACATCTGCGACGGAACCTTCTGCACGGTAATGGCTCAGTTTTAAGAAGAAATTCTGCTCACCATTCTGATTTGTCTTGTTTCCACACGCTGCCAGTCCCGCTGTCATTACAAGAACTAACGAAATTGCAATTAACCGTTTTCTCATTTTCATCTGAAGCACCTCCTCTAAACACTGAATCCGCACATTCTAGGAATTGCAAGTGCAAGATCCGGAATATATGTTGTAAGAAATACAACCGGCACATAACCAAGAATTAAAAATGTCATAGTCGGTTTTAAGATTTCATGAAATTCCGCTTTTCCTATTCGCATTCCAAGGTAAAGAATACTTGCATATGGTGGTGTAACTCCTCCCATTGCCAGGTTTACGCCCATGATTGCCGCAAAATGTACCGGGCTGACTCCAAGCTGTGTCATGACTGGCATCAGAAGCGGTGCACAAATCAGGACTCCTGTTGTATCGTTTACAATCATTCCAACGAGGAAAAGGAAAATATCAATAATAAAAAGTAACAGATATTTGTTTGTTGTAATTCCCATCAGAAGGTCGAGCACCAGTGACGGCACTCTGTAAATAGTAAATACACGGCTAAGCATCAGACAACATACAATCATGACCATGATAGAACCAATTGTACTGGATGCTTCTTTTGTCATCTGAAGGAATCCTTTAATTGTACAGGCTTTATATACCCAGATTCCTACAGGAATCGCGTAAATTGCACTTACCGCTGCCGCTTCAGTTGCTGTGAATACACCACCATAAATACCACCAAGGATAATCAATGGCATAATCAGTGCCGGAATCGCCTTAAATGTCTTGGAACCTACATTTTTCAGATATTCATCGACTGGCTTTTTCTCCAGTACTTTTAAATCAAACTTTTTGCTCCAGATTACATGTATTACGATAAATAACGCCGTAATCAAAAGTCCAGGTCCTAATGTAGAAAGAAAACATGCAAGAATTGATGTCTCTGTAACCCATCCGAACATAATCATGACTACACTTGGCGGGATCAGAAGTCCAAGTACGGAAGATACTGTAACAAGTGCTGTCGCATAACCTCTTTCATATCCCTGTTCTTCCATTCTAGGAATCATGATAGGACCAGTTGCTGCAACTCCTGTAAATCCACTACCAGAAATCGCTCCCATAACTGCGCATACAACAATTGCTACTGTTCCAAGTCCGGATTTGATATGTCCGATAAATGAATCCGCACAATCTAGAAGCCGCTTGGCTATACCACTGCCGCCCATATACGTTCCGGCTAGAATAAATAGCGGGCTGGCAAGAAGAACAGTTCCGGTTGACTGGGAGAACACCCACACAAGCATTGTTTTCATGGATACATTTCCAAATGCACTTAAGAACATCAGCGCTCCCAAGAAACATACCGGAAGAGGAATACTCATCATAAGCAAAAATACAAGAAGTATTATATCCAGTAAAATAATAAGCAAAGCATTTTCCATCATAATCGCTACACCTCCTTCGTTCCTTCCACTTTTTTGTTATATGCTTTCAAATCTTTTGTAACCTGAATCACATCACGGATTGCATAAATCAGCATCAGCACAAAACCAACTGTCATTGCCAGGTTCGCGAAGAACATTGGTGCATATGTAATATCTGCCACTTTCCAAGTCGTCAGTGAATAATAAAAATAATAGAAAGACCAATAAGTAATCCATGCAAGTATTACTACGCAGATGATTCGTTTTACAAGGTTAAATATAAGCATTGAATGTTCTTTTTTAATATAAAGAGTTAAAATTCCACATTCAATATGGCTTTTTTCATAAGAAGCATTGGCTCCACCGAGCATATACAGCCAGATGATTGGAAATACCATAACTTCTTCTACTCCCATCAAAGATGATTTAAAAACATAACGCATAACAACTTCATAGCCGATCATAGCAAGAAGCAACAGCGCCATCACGATCGATAAACCATATTGGAAATTCACAAAGTATTTTGCAATCTTTGCAATTCCTTTTTTCTCATCCATAAACTACCTCCTTCATCCTTTATTGCCATGTTACTTTTGAAATGCATTTCATCATTCTTAAGATACGAATATAGTACATTTTTCTATTTATCATGTCAATATTCGCAGTCTTTTTATAGATTTTCTATATTATTTTTTCATTTCCCCTTTATTTTCAGGCCTTTTTAAGATTTTTATATTTTGTTAATTATCTAAATCATCATTTAACAATAACGATTTTTTCACAATAAGCGCGCTTGCATTTGAATTTACTCAAAATAAGTACTATAATCAATTATGAAAAAAAACATAATCTTTGTAAAAATTTGATATTCTTTATATTTTCGGGAGGTTTTAAGTGAAAAACAGTATACAAAATCCAGAAAAAGGAATCGCACTGTATTATCAGGTCGAAAACTCGATTCGCAAAAAAATAGAAAACGGTGAATGGAAAGTCGGTCAGAAACTTCCGACAGAGCCAGAGCTCTGTCAGTTTTTCGGCGTCAGCCGCACAACCATCCGTCAGGCAGTCGACAGCCTTGTCTCTGCCGGTCTATTGGCAAAAAAACAGGGCTCCGGTACATACGTTACCCAAGCCACAACAGCCAGAAACCACTTAAATTTTCAACCAAGCAATATTGTCTGCCAATACATTTATTCTCCATTCCTGCAAAGCGATATGGAGCATTGTTACAAAAATCTTCTTCTGACCAATATCGCCCACATTACCATGCTGCACAAACAGAGACTTCTTACCAAAGATGAGGCCCGTTCTCTTTTGCAGTTCATCATTCCGCTTATGGAGATGCACCCACAGACAATCGGATATAATCCAGTAAATGAAGATTATCTATTAAATTTCGAAGAATATATTACTCGTAATCTCAGTGCAGAATTAAACGGCAAAATGCAAGTAGCACGTAGCCGCAACGACATGACTCCTACCATTCTTCGTATGAGTATCCGTGATGAGCTTCTTATACTCCTTGATCGTCTGCTTTATTTTATGCAACAGTTAAGAACTCTTGCCGAACAAAACCAAGGAAAAATATTTACCGGCTATACCCACTGCATGCCAGCCCAGCCCATTACACTGGATTTTTATTTTCTTGCCATAGCAGAAGCAGTAGACCGAGATTTTAATCGAATTCTTTCTGCCTATCCAACATTGAACCAATCTCCTCTTGGTTCCTGTGCACTGGCTGGAACTTCATTTTCTATCGACCGCGAATATACCGCTTCACTTCTTGGATTTGATGGTATTATCGTCAATGCCCTGGATGCAGTTGCATCCAGAGATTACTTACTAGAGCTTGCCTCCCATTTTTCTACTCTGGGTTCAACACTTTCACGGTTTGCACAGGACCTTTATACCTGGTCATCCGCAGAATGCAGCTACCTCTCCATCTCTGATGCCTATTCCTGTTGTAGCAGCATTATGCCCCAAAAGAAAAATGCATTGTCTTTGGAACACATCCGAAGCAAAACATCTCATCTGACCAGCTCATATATGGATATACTTATGTGTTTAAAAGGCACCTCTTTCAGTCACTCTCGCGATCTGTTTGAATGCATGACACCATACTGGCAGATGACAAATGAATTAAGGGGAATTTTAGAACTATTTATTGGGACATTGGACAACATAACATTCCACTATGACCGCATGGAAGTTTTTACTGCACACAACGATTCTGTCCTTACTGACATTGCTGATTTTCTTGTTCAGAAAGATCACATTTCTTTCCGAAGCGCACACAACATCATTTCTAACATTTCTAAAAGCCGTAACGGAATTGCAGATGCTCCGATCAGCCTACGTATTTTGAACAATGCAAGTATAAAAATTTCCGGCAAAAAGACTTCCCTTACCCATGAGGAACTGATGAAACTTCAGTCTCCAATCGTATCTATCCAACGAAAACAAAGCTCCGGTTCACCATCATCCCAGGCATGTCAGACAATGCTGCAATCTGCACAGATTGCTTTACAAAAGGATACCGACCAGTTAAACACAATCCGAACATCATTGCGCGCTTCCAGAAATTACCGTCAAGAGCAGATTAATCAAATTTTAAGCATAGATTAAATTCAAAAATTTGTCAGTGAAACATACTTTGTGTATTCGGTCAGAACCTTTTTTGTTATATAATTGACATTAAAAAAGTGAGCATCGGGTTTTCCCTGTACTCACTTCTTTTCTATAATCTCTTGTGTTACCTTTCTCTACTCTCATGCGAACATTTTCTATTGTTTTTTGTTGTCTCCCGCTCGATAAGCTTCACGTCAAATACATTTTTCTTCTCGTAAGATTCCCCATTCACAGCTTTGAGAATAATCTCCGCCGCCAAGTGTCCCATCTCCCGGATCGGCTGATGTATAGTCGTCAGCTCTGGAATAAATAATTCGCCGAACCCGACATCATCGAATCCTACAAGCTGAACTTCCTGCGGTATTTTCTTTCCGTGTCTTGTGAACACCTTATATACCGACATTGCTACAATATCATTTCCCGCAACTACCCCGTCAACTTCCGGATACTTCTTAAGAATCTCTTCTGCTGCCCGAAGTCCACTCTCATAATTATAACGACAGTCCACACTCTGTTCTTTAAGATTATATTTTTTACACACATCCAGATAACCTTCGTATCGTCTGCGCCCGCTGGAATAACCGGTCGGCTCTTTCATACAGACAATATTCTTGCTGCCACATTTCACCAGATGCTCTGCTGCCAGACAGCCGCCTTTGTAGTTGTCCGCCTCAATTAATGCATTTTCTTTAAATCCATCAAGCTTGCGGTCAACAAGGACGACCGGTATCGGACAGTCCGCCAACACTTTCCCTGTCTCTGCGCAGTTCGTCATCACAACGATTCCATCTGCCCGGAGCTGATTGAACATCTGAATGTTTACAGCCTCCTTCTCTTCGTCTCCACCCGAACTGCAAAGAAGAATCCGGTATCCGTTCTGATATGCTGTATCTTCCACCGCTTTCGCAAGCTCACTAAAAAACGGGTTTTCAATATCCGGCACGATCATCCCGATCATCTTCGATGACTTCTTATACAAAGCTCTCGCCAGTTCATTTGGCTGAAATCCTGTGTCCTTAATCGCTGCCTCCACGCGTTTTTTCTTCTCTTCATTTACGTTGGCCGTCCCATTCATCACACGGGACACTGTCGCAGGTGACACCCCTGCAAGCTTTGCCACTTCTCTTATGCTAGTCAATGATTCGTTCCCCTTAGTCTTACTTTGTAATTAATTCTACCTCGACTGGGATCTCTTTGTCTACTGTTTCTCCATTTAAAATCTTCTGAGCGGTCTCAACTGCTGTTGCACCCATAAGGTCCGGTTTCTGTGCTACAGTAGCTGCCATTTTTCCAGCTTTGACCGCTGCCTGGGCATCATCTGTCGCATCAAATCCGACTACGACAATCTTTCTGCTTCCGATTGCCTCTACAGCCCCAAGTGCCATCTCATCATTGTGCGCAAATACACCCTGAATTCCAGAATCAGCCTGGACAGTGCTGACATACATCCTGAGATTGCATAAGTAATCAGTTTTGTGCGGTTAACATTGATACCATTTTTCATTGCCTACTGTGGACTCTTATTTTGAGTTTCTCTTCCATCTATAATGATCTTTCCAGAAATCTCGGCTGTCCAAATTTCAGTGCAAGATCAATTCTCTCTGTCTCGTCCGAGATTGGAAGTCCGCAGTCCTCGATACAGATTCGGACTGTGTGCCCCATATAAGAAAGCACTCTTGAAATAGCACTATTTAAATACCATGTCTTTTCATGTCTATGTCTATATCTCCTGTCATATTTTATGGATATTTACTTCATTTCCTTTTCAACTTCTTCTGCTGTCGGCATTCCTGTCTGTGCACCGAATTTTTCCGTGGAAAGGCTTGCCGCTACATTCGCATAAGTAAGAGCACTCTTCATATCATCACCTGCTGCAATTCTTACAGAAAATGCCCCATTCAGTGTATCTCCTGCTCCTGTCGTATCCACCACATTTGCCTTTCTTGCAGGTACTGTCAGTACTTCTCCATTTTTCAGGCATGTAGACACTCCTCGGGATCCCTGTGTAATCACAAGCTTCTCCGGATACTTCTTCAAAAGATTTTCTGTACTCAACTCGTCTCCAAAAATCAGCACTGCTTCATGCTCATTTGGTGTCACGTATGTAACTTTGTCGATGATATCCATCGGCACTTCTGCTGCCGGTGCCGGATTCAGTACGACTGGAATATTTTTTTCGTAACAAAACTCTGCGATATAATGAACTGTCTCAAGCGGAATCTCATGCTGAAGAACTACCATGTCATATTTCACCAGTTCGTCTTTGATTCCATCCACATAAGCCTTGTCAACTTTCCCATTTGCTCCCGGAACAACAATAATTGTATTGTCACTCTCACCAACTGTAATCATCGCAATTCCTGTCGGCACGCCTTCCAGAACCTGGATATGCTCTGTCTTTACGCCAACACGATTCAGATTGTCCAACATTCTGCGTCCATTGTCATCATTACCAACGCAGCCGAACATCTCGACTTCAGCACCAAGCTTTGCCATCGCAACTGCCTGATTCGCACCTTTTCCACCCGGGATATAACTCAAACTGTCGCCCATCAATGTCTCACCTTTAAGTGGAATTCTCTCTGCTGTTACAGTCATGTCTGTGTTAATACTTCCTACAACTGCCAGTTTCATAACTCTTTCTCTCCTTTTCCTATCATTTTTTATTCTCGTATCTCGCTTGTTCTCTTCTATACGTTTTGAAACGTAGTTCTGAAACCCGTTTCATTAATTTACATTATAGTAACAAAAAATGCCGCCGTCAATTACATTTGGTAATTTCAGCGGTATTGCATATTTTCTGCAAAATGTTATTATGCAGCTTGCATAAGTTTCTTTATTATTTTTTCTCTTGAGATGATTTTATATACTCTTCCACTTCAAAATCAAGAATGCCTCGGCGTTTTTGTTTCCCTAAATTGCACTAAAAAAGGTCCACCGGACCTTTTTGTCGTATGCTTGACAACAGAAAAAGACCGCCCCTCTTGGAACGGCCTTTAAAAATCTGAAATTTGAAATTATTTAAGGTTAACCTCTGCACCCTCAGCCTCAAGTTTAGCTTTGATGTCCTCAGCCTCTGCTTTGGAAGCACCCTCTTTAACTACCTTTGGAGCTCCGTCTACTAACTCTTTAGCTTCTTTCAGTCCAAGACCTGTGATCTCACGAACTGCTTTGATAACTTTAACTTTAGCTGCACCAGCGGATACAAGCTCTACGTCGAACTCATCTTTCTCCTCTGCTGCTCCACCCTCTGCTCCAGCTGCTGCTACTACAACACCTGCTGCTGCGGATACGCCAAATTCTTCTTCACAAGCTTTTACAAGATCATTTAACTCTAATACAGATAACTCTTTGATAGCATCGATAAATTCTGCTGTTGTTAACTTTGCCATTTTATTTTCCTCCATTTTTAACATTTTTATTATGAAATAGTTTTATGTCCGTCTCTGCGAGATCAGACAGGGGCGAGTATTATCTACTCTTACTCCTCTGTTGCAGCTTCTTCTGCTGCTGGAGCTGCTTCACAAGCCTCAGCTCCACCCTGCTCTGCGATCTGATTAAGTACACGAGCAAGATTTGTGATAGGTGACTGTAAGCTTCCAAGCAATTTGGAAATAAGTACGTCTCTTGATGGAATCTTAGCTAACTCGTTAAGAGCGTTCACATCATAAAGAGTGCCTTCTACAACACCTGCTTTTAACTCAAGAGCCTTAGCATCTTTTGCGAAATTGCAAATGATTCTTGCCGGAGCTGTTGCATCGTCTTTAGAAATTGCGATAGCGCTTGGTCCTTCCAAGTGCTCATCTAAAGCAGCGAAATCAGTTCCTTCAAAAGCTCTCTTCATCATTGTGTTCTTACAAACTTTGTAGATTACACCTGCTTCTCTGAGCTGTTTACGAAGAGCTGTGTCCTCAGCAACAGTCAGTCCACGGTAGTCAACTAATACAACACTTGCTGCATCTTTGATGTCCTCTGCAATAGCCTGTACTACTGGTTGTTTTAATTCAACTTTTGCCACGAATGGTGCACCTCCTTATTAGATTTTGGGTTATACACCGCCGATAGATATAAAATAAAACCTCTATATCCTAAGACAATAGAGGTTTGCAAATCATACATTTTGTATCGATCATCCCTCGGTAGGCGTCCTTGTATTCTGTCCTTACGTGCATCGCACACCTACTGTCTTCGGCAGTCCTTGAATAGATTATCATACACTCTTGCGTTTGTCAACTATTTTTTCGTATTAAATATCCTTTTTTGGTTATTTTTTCACACCAAAAAAGCTCCCCAGAAAGATTTCTCTTTCTGGGGAGTCCATATTTCTGTATGAATTCAGAAATGCTTATGCCAGCTTCATTGGGTTGATCTTTACACCAGGTCCCATTGTAGAAGTAAGAGTTACAGTCTTAAGGTACTGTCCTTTTACTGCTGCCGGTTTAGCTTTATTGATTGCATCGATCAGCGTCTGGAAGTTGTCTGCAAGCTGCTCTTCGGTAAAGGAAGCTTTACCTACTGGTACATGGATAATGTTTGTCTTGTCAAGTCTGTACTCAATCTTACCAGCTTTGATATCCTGGATTGCTTTTGTAACGTCCATTGTTACTGTACCAGCCTTCGGGTTAGGCATGAGACCTTTAGGTCCAAGTACACGTCCGAGACGTCCAACAACGCCCATCATATCTGGTGTAGCTACAACTACGTCGAATTCGAACCAGTTCTCGTTCTGGATCTTTGGAATGAGCTCGTCTCCGCCTACGAAATCTGCTCCAGCTGCTTTAGCTTCCTCAGCTTTAGCGTCTTTAGCAAATACAAGGATACGAACCTTTTTGCCTGTTCCGTGTGGCAGTACAACTGCTCCACGAATCTGCTGGTCAGCGTGACGTCCGTCACAACCTGTTCTGATATGAGCCTCGATTGTCTCATCAAATTTTGCTACTGCAGTTTTTTTAACCAATGCTACTGCGTCTGCTACATCATAGAGTGTTCCTCTGTCGATAGCTTTTGCAGCCTCAACGTATTTCTTTCCTCTTTTCATTATAAATAACCTCCTAGTGGTAATGTCGGGATAACCCTCCCACATCCATTTACTTCAGTTTCATCATTATCAAGGAAATTCTTTTCGTCAGGTTCGTCCGCGCGCACACCGCGCTTGGCCTCGCCCGTCTTAAAGAACAACCAGGGACTAGTCTACTACAGTTACTCCCATAGAACGGCATGTTCCAGCGATCATGCTGGCTGCTGCCTCTACAGTTGCTGCGTTCAGGTCTGGCATTTTTGTCTTAGCGATCTCCTCTACCTGAGCTTTTGTGATTGTAGCAACTTTATTCTTATTCGGAACACCAGATCCTGATTTGATGTTGCATGCTTTCTTGATCAGAACTGCTGCCGGTGGTGTCTTTGTGATGAAGCTAAAGCTTCTATCGTTGTAAACTGTGATAACTACAGGGATGATCATATCTCCCTGATCTGCTGTCTTAGCGTTGAACTGCTTTGTGAATTCAACGATGTTTACACCGTGCTGTCCAAGAGCTGGTCCAACCGGTGGTGCCGGAGTTGCTTTGCCGGCAGGAATCTGTAATTTAATATAACCTTCTACTTTTTTTGCCATTTCAATTACCTCCTTGTGGTAATGGCGGAACCATACGGCCCCTCCCACGTTTCGTATTTACGTTACACTCGTTTAATTTCTGCGAAACTAATTTCAACCGGTGTTTCGCGACCGAACAGCTCAACATTGATTGTAACACTCTGCTTCTGCGCGTTCATAGCCTGGATCACTCCGACTGTATCTGCCCACGCACCGGCAACAACCTGTACGGTGTCACCGACTTCAAAGTCTACTACAATGTTGTCCTGCTGAATTCCAAGTGGTGCCATCTCTGCATCTGTAAGCGGTACCGGCTTAGATCCCGGACCTACAAATCCTGTCACACCTCTTGTGTTACGCACAACATACCAGGTATCATCATTCATAATCATATGAATCAATACATATCCCGGAAACATCTTCTTCTGAGATACCTTCTGCACTCCGTTCTTAAGTTCAACAACGTCCTGCAGCGGAACTCTGACTTCAAGGATCTGATCCTCCAGATGTCTGTTCTCAACCGACTTATCAATGTTGGCTTTTACTTTGTTCTCATACCCGGAATAGGTATGAACTACATACCATTTTGCTTCTGACATAAACTCACCTTTCCTGCTCGTTAGTGTCTAGCCCAGATTGACCAGAATGTCAATTCCATGCTGAGCCAGGAAATCAACTAATGCGATGATTGCTCCCAGCACTACGGATACGGAAACTACTGCCGCCGTCTCTTTTACAAGTGTCTGCTTGTCTGGCCAAATGATTTTCTTAAACTCTGCGTCAAGACCTTTGAACCAGTTCTTCTTCTGAGTCTTTTGAGATTTCTCACTCATGACGTACACACTCCTTTACGACTATTTTGTCTCCTTATGCAATGTGTGTGACTTACAGAACTTGCAGTACTTCTTAGTCTCCATGCGCTCAGGATGAGTTTTCTTATCCTTAGTCATGTTGTAGTTACGCTGCTTGCATTCTGTACATTCTAATGTGATTCTTGTACGCACAACTTCCACCTCGCTTTATATTTCTTTGTTAACTTGTTGCTTGGTAGCTTGCGAGGCTACCTAGTTTTTAGGCATAAAAAAAAGACCTACTTCCATTCGCTAGGATAGTGTACCATACTGCGAGATAAAAAGCAAGCCTTTTTTCTTTTGACATTTCGTACCCGTTAAATAAAAAAGTAAATTCCACATTGGGCTGAATCTAGTCTTACACTCTATTCTATGATCCCAAGCAGCCAGTCTCTTGCATTTATACGTCGGATTCCATCGTACTGCTCTTCCGGCTCTTCATCCATCGTCAGAATCATTTTCGGATAGTGATCCCGGATTGCCTGAAGCGGGCGCAATTCTCTCTGTAATGTTTTTTCATCATGTACGGATAACGCGACCTGATAATAAATCATTTCCTGACTTTTCTGTGCCACAAAGTCCACTTCAAATGTATCGATCTTGCCAACATAAACTTCATAGCCACGCCGCAATAGTTCCAGATACACAATATTTTCCAGAATATGTCCTGCATCTACCTGTCTGTTTCCCAACAGCATATACCGCAGGCCGATATCTACGACATAATATTTTTCGAGCGTTTTTAAATATTGCTTTCCTTTTATATTGTAGCGCTTTGCCTGATAAATAATATAGCTTTCACTGAAGGCTTCCAGATATTTTTCTACCATTCTCGTATCAATCTTTCTGCCCTCTGAAGTCATCGTATCTGCAATCTTTTTGGACGACAATGGATTCCCGATATTGTCAAATACAAAGCGCAGCACGCTTTTTAGCATCATCGTATCTGTTACTTTCTTCCTGCTGACAATATCCTTCACAACAATCGTATTGTAAATACCTTCCAGATATTCCCGGATCTGCTCCGGCTGATTTTTCAGCTCCAGCGTATACGGAAATGAACTGTTCTGCAAATATTCCGCATATTTGATTCCTCTGTCATTCATACTTCCCGTACTCTCCACATATTCCTTGAACGACAGTGGAAGCATCTCAATCTGCACATATCTGCCTGAAATCATGGTCGCAATTTCACTGGACAACATATACGCATTAGAACCGGCCACATAAATATCTACATACTCCTTTATATACAAGCTGTCCAGTACCTTCGGAAAATTTTCGACATTCTGTATCTCATCCAAAAAAATATATGTCATTTTTCCTTCTATCAATCGTTCTTTCAAATAGGCATATAGCTTTTTATAATCCGTCAATTCTTCATAATCTAAATCTTCAAAATTAATCGCGATTATCTGGTTTTCGTCAATTCCCTGATTTTTCAAATAATTCTGATATATTTTCAAAAGCATAGACTTTCCACAGCGGCGTACCCCGGTCACAATTTTTATGATCCGCTTATCCTTCCACGAAATCAATTTATCCAGATATTCTTTTCTTTCTACAATCATGATATCACCTCTTTTTTACATTATAATGTATCTTTTATTTAAAAATCAATACTTTTTACTATAAATGGTAAAAACTTTTTATTTCTCATTAGTTTTTGCCATTCTTTGCTATTTGCGAAACAATATTTTATTTTCTTTCTATTATATGTTGTAAATATTTTTCTATGCAAAAGCCCCTGTAAGATTTTCTCGTTCTTACAGGGGCTCTATCTTCTTATTATATGATGTTGGGGCAAAAACCCCAACTATGATGCCTGCGGATTGTTCTGTGCTTTGCACTCCCACACCTCGCAGCAAGAATGCCTCGGCATTCTTGAATTATCTTATTTTGCTCCAAGCAGTTTCTCTACGCTGACAAGTTTTACACTGAGTACAAAGATTTCTGATGCCTGTGCAAGTTCCTCAACTGTCGGGAAGGAAGGTGCAATACGGATATTGCTGTCTTTTGGATCCTTTCCGTATGGGAATGTTGCTCCGGCACCTGTCATGATCAGACCAGCTTCTTTTGCTTTTGCCACAATTGCCTTTGCACAGCCATCCATTGAATCGAAAGAAATAAAATATCCGCCGAGTGGCTTTGTCCATGTTCCGATTCCAAGTCCGCCAATTTCTTTCTCCAGAACATCTTCAACCTTTTCGAATTTCGGGCGAAGGATAGCAGCATGTTTTCTCATATGCTCATACATTCCCGGCATATCTTTAAAGAATCTTACATGGCGGAGCTGGTTCAGCTTGTCATGTCCGATTGTCTGGAACTTCATAAAGCTCTTAGCATCTTCGATATTCGCTCTGGATGCAGCAAGTGCTGCAATTCCGGATCCAGGGAAAGAAACCTTGGATGTGGAAATAAATTTGAATACCATATCCGGATTGCCTGCTTTGATACATTCATTTAACAGTTCAAGGATAACGTCTCTCTTGTCATCATAAAGATGATGGATTGAATATGCATTATCCCAGAAGATACGGAAGTCTTTTGCTGCCGGTTTCAAGTGTGCAAATCTTCTGACTGTCTCATCAGAGTAAGATACACCTGTCGGGTTAGAATACTTCGGCACACACCAGATTCCTTTGATTGCAGGATCTTCTGCCACCAATTTCTCTACCATATCCATATCCGGACCTGTCGGAAGAAGCGGTACATTGATCATTTCAATTCCAAAATACTCTGTAATCGCAAAATGTCTGTCGTATCCCGGAACCGGACATAAGAATTTTACTTTATCTAATTTGCACCATGGTGTGCTTCCCATGATACCATGAGTCATAGCTCTTGATACTGTATCAAACATTACATTCAGGCTGGAGTTTCCGTAGATCAGAATATTTCTCTCTGGCACTTCTGACATATCTGCCAGTAATTTTCTTGCCTCTGTAATTCCATCCAGAACACCGTAGTTACGGCAGTCTACTCCATCAGAGCTTACCAGGTCACTGTTCCCATTCAACACGTCCATCAGACCATTACTCAGATCCAGCTGTGCTTTTGACGGTTTACCACGGGACATATCCAAATGTATTCCTTTTGCTTTCACTTCTTCAAATTGTTTCTCTAACTGGCCTTTTAACTTTTTCAGCTCTTCTTTCGTCAACTTGCTATACGGTTTCATACGGCATTCCTCCTGCTTTTTATGTTATCTTTTTCGCTATATGCTATTTTACCAAAATTTGAAGAAATTACAACATAAACTTGCATTTTCTACTAATTTTATAAAGAAAATGCTTATTCTTTCGTCTCCATATGCATTTTGCCAATATCATTCCGTCATTTACAGTAACCATCACACATTTTATAACTAAGAAGACAGCCATCCTGCGCCTCAGCGCAAAACGACTGTCTTCTTAATTTATATCCATTCTTATTATAGGCGCACTCTCAAATCCTCATCTTTAGGCAGACACATTTGCAATGCTTTACTCTGCTGCCTCTTCTCCGGCATAAGCTGCAAATACAGACTCGATACTGCTGTCGCAGGATTTCTGATTAGCCTCTTTACCAATGTAGAATCTTGTCTCCGGATCCTGAGTATATGTCAGCTCAGCCCATGCTTTGATCGGTGCTGTAAATCCGTCAGCGTCCTTAGC
Source organism: Dorea sp. Marseille-P4042 (assembly GCF_900290215.1). Classification (NCBI taxonomy): domain Bacteria; kingdom Bacillati; phylum Bacillota; class Clostridia; order Lachnospirales; family Lachnospiraceae; genus Dorea; species Dorea sp. Marseille-P4042. Next base: position 1,427,709 of record NZ_OLMI01000002.1, read on the forward strand.
ATCTTTGTTGAATGCGAACAGGAATGGCTCCTGGATCAGTGCTGTACCGTCAGACATAGAATGTGCAACTTCAAGGTTTGTAAGCGCACCCTTTACAAGGTCTGTGTACATCAGATTCACGATTGCATTTTCATCAAGGATATTCATAGACTGCTTGTATCCCCAACGTCCTGTTGTCACATCTCCGTCCACCTGTGGATCATACAGATATACGCGGACGTTATTCTTTACTGCATAGTCATTCACTCTTGAGATAACGGCACGTGTTTTCTCATCTCCGGCGCCGCCGATCATAACCATTGCATTTCCGTCTTCATTCAGAAGCCATTTCAGCTGTCTGTATGTCACCGGATATACATTAATCTGCTGGTCTGCTGAGAAGATCTCGCTTCCATAGCTGTTAAATACATCGCGCAAGTGATCTGTTTTTGAATATGTAGAAAGTTCAATATTGTTATTTTTGATAAAATCGAACATCTCTTTTACACTTGCATCATACTCATCCGTAATATAATCACGGATCTGGTTACCATTCTCATCAAGAACCGGATTTCCGTCATCATCGAATCTCTTTGTGTAGATCCCCTTTGAATCACGCTCAACCATTTTCTCAAATGCATACATGATCGGGCATGAAGTGCTTCCGTTTCCGGAATTGCTGTAATCTACTTTGTTGTCTTTGTTGTATACAAATACGATTGGCTGCTGAAGTCTTCCAACTGTAACCTCTTTGCCATCTGCATTTGTATAAGAAAGAGCTGTTGCATGTGTAGATGGATACTCTACCCAGTCATCTAAGTTTGTCAGATATCTGGAAACCATCTCACCATACATATAATTCAACTTTGTCCCCGGTGTTGTCTTCTCATTAGACATACGAACAAATAAAGATCCATCATCACCATTGTTGATGTTAAAGTCATAAGAGTATACTGTATCAATACCGTACTCTTTTGCATATTTGTTGATAAACGGGCTCATTGCGCGGCTGTTGTGGCACCATGATCCGCTAAGCTGAATCATGTAGTTTCCCTCACTGCCAAGAATGTCGATGAGCTGATCGTACGTAATATCCTGGAATACGATATCTTTGTCTTCAAATGTATCGATTCCGTCCTGACGATCTTCGTCAGCTCTTGAATGTGCATTAAAATCTCCATATGCATATTCTTTTTCAAAATCATAATCTGTAGAAGAAAGGTCTGTCTGGCTCTCAAGCTTATCAGCCTTGTCAGCTTTGTTTTCTGTTGTTGTCTGGCTGCTTCCACATCCTGTTATCATTCCGACTGTCATTACCGCAGCAAGAACAGCCGAGATCATTTTTCTTTTCATCATTAAATCTCCTCTCTGTCTTCCTAGCACATCGGAACGGATACTTCTTCATCAGATCCGCCAGATCCACCTGTTGAAGTATATTCTTTTTCCAGTTCTGTGAGGTCCGCATAGTTTGGTACCATACTTGTCTGGTCAGCACTCAGATAGCTGTCTACGACTTCGCGTGCCTCTGTTACAAATTTCTTAATATCATCAGAAGTATATCCTTCCGGCACTTTTCTTGCATCTGCAACACTGGCAGCTTTGATTGCCAGACGTGCATACTCAATTTTAGCAGCATCGAAATTTTTCATATCTTCTTTATTCACTTTTCCCTGCAGGTCCAGGTTTTTGTCGAGTGCGTTGTAGTACTCCACTGCACGGTCAATCTTTGCCTTGCAATCTTCTGAGTAAGTAACCTCTCCAATTTCTTCAATCGCTTCGTTCGTTCTTATAACAGAAGCTTTTGCTGAGAATGCTGAGAGGCCAAGACATACAACTGCAGCTACGATTAATGCGATGGTTGATTTTTTCATGATTTATGCCTCTCCTTTCTCTAATTTCTCGTCCTCTTTTGCAAATACTTCATCATTCAGAAGTCCATTCTGGCGTGCTACAACTGCCGCACATACGCTGGCATCTGTAACATTTGTAAGAGTACGTACCATATCTGTAATATTGTTGATTGGAATCAGAAGTACTACTGCTGCGATCGGCAGGTTTACTGCACTGAACAGAGATACTGCTGTGATAACTCCGACTCCCGGCATTCCGGCGCTTCCAAGGGAAAGCACCAGACACATAAAGCACATAACAAGGTACTGGCTTACTCCCCAACTCTGACCTGTTGCATTAAGGTAGAACATTGCAAGAAGAATCGGCCATACACATGTACATCCTGCCATACCGATTGTTGTTCCAAGAGGTGCTGTAAAGTTTGCGACCTCCTCATCAACACCAACTTTACGGATTAGTCTGTCGATTGTGATTGGCATTGTTCCAACACTACTTGTTGTTGTAAATGCTGTTGCCTGTGCGTCAAATGTTTTCTTAAAGAACTTCAGCGGATTGACCTTGGCAAATGATTTCAAGATTACCGCATTGACAACATATGACTGGATAAGACATGCAACAAACACCATCACAACAAGAAGTACGAGCTGTACCAGCGCCTCTTTGTCGCTTAAGAGCTGACTTGCAGAGCATGCTGTCAGGCAAAGCACTGCGTATGGTGTAAGATCAATCACATATTCAAGAATGTTGAAAATGACCTTTTTAACTGCCTCGATCAGTTTCTTGATCACAAGAACTTTATCTTCCCCCTCTTCTGAAGAAATGCTTACATAAGCAACTGCAACTGCAACCGCAATAATAATGATTGCTACGATATTATCTGCTGCAAGATCTGCTGCGATATTGCTTGGAACTAGATTCAGAAGAATGGTATCAAAAGATGTCTCCATCTCCTGGTAAGCGCTCAGAGTCGCATCTGTGACACTGGAAATGTCTGCGAACACTGCACCTGCTCCTTTACCAATATTAGTCACTGCCCCAACAACAAGTGTGACAACAATGGCTGTTACAGATGTTACAAGAAGCCAGAATACTGATTTCGTTCCGATTTTTTTCATCTTCTCTTTATCGTTCAGAGAAATCAGTCCTGAAATAACCGATACTAAAATTACCGGTGCTACCAAAGCTTTGATCAGTTTTACATAAGCCTGTCCAATTAAATTCAGCCACACAAGGTATGTGTTCCCCTCTGAAGCAAATACTACTCCAATGACAGCACCAATGACCATACTGATCAGAATTACAACTGTCCAGTTCACTCTGTACGCGATCCAGTTCAGTGCTTTAAAAGAAAGCAGAGCGATCATAAGTACGAGAAGAGCTATCCAGTTCACACTTAAAAGTGCATCCATTTTGAAAAACCTCCTTTTTCTTCTCCTTTAGATTAGAAATACTTATAGTTACTGATAAGGAATTCTATGTCCTTATAAAAATGTATGTCCCCGCCTTCCATCTGTCATATTGTTTCAGGCAGTCACATACAAATCCCGAATAATCATACATCTGATATCCTTCATTTGTCCAATAAAGATTTTTGATAAAAGCATCTCTATATATTCTTTTTTTCAATAAAGCTTTTCCTTTGTACATCTTGTATATTGTAGAGAAAATATTGTATACTTCATTTGTACGAAATTGCATTCAAGAATGCCTCGGCATTCTTGCTGCGAGGTGCGCGTCATGCAATTGCATGACATACTTCTACCGCGCACCTCTGAAATCCTGCCGGTGGCTATATCAGCTGGGGGATTGACTCCCAGCTGATATATTTAGCAAAATCACAGGAGGCGGACACGAAGCATGTATAAATTTTTCAAAAAATTTTATAAACTACTGTTCTATTTTTGTCTGTGTTTTTTCTCTGTCTTTGTTCTAATCGGATGCTCAGGCGGTCAGACAAATGATACATCTTCTGGAACGAAAAGCGGAAAACGAAGTTCTGCTCTTCATCAGGAGATGACAGGCGGAAGTGAAGCACCGGATTTTACCGCCAAGTTGAATAACGGCGAAACATTTACCCTCTCCGATAAAAAAGGACAGGTCATTCTTTTGAACTTCTGGGCGACCTGGTGCAGCAACTGCGTCAAGGAAATGCCCGCCATCGAGAAGCTTTATGAAGAGTATGGTGACCAGATTGTAATTGTCGGAGTAAATGTAGGCGAAGATGAAGATACTATTGATACATTTATCGAGGCAAAGAATTATTCATTTCCGGTTGCCTGCGACACCGAAAGCAATATCAGTAATCTTTATCCGAGTGCCGGTATCCCTTACACAGTTATAGTAGGAAAAGACGGACTTGTTACCGAGACATTTCTCGGAGCAAAAGATGCAGCCAGCCAGTACACGAAGCTGCGCCGTGCTTTACAGGAAGCTTACGAAGCAAACTAATTCACGGCAGACTCCAGACTCACAAGCAATTTAGATAGTCTGGCTCAAGTCCGATGAATCTAAAGCCAGTTTAAACACACATGAATTCAGACCGCACAAAGCAAGCAGTACACTTAGCACTTTATCTCAGTCGAGAAGACTCCCACCTCTTCAGGGACGCCACTGAAAAACTGTTTTTACATACAATATATAGTAGCGTAAAACATATAAATACACTTTATCTTGTGCTGCTTTGCGCAAAATAAGGACTTTTTCAGTGGCGTCCCTCAGGTGGTGAGTAATAGCAAATTTGTCTCAGTGGGAGTTAGGTCTCCGACTGAGATAAACGCTCCGCAAGGATGCGCAGTGATTCTGATAGGAATATGTCAGCTTTGCTGACCAGAATCACGCGCCAAGTCTCACGGATGTTCGACTTGAATATTTTGCAAACCCGTATAGCAGACAGGGAAAATTTTTTTAAGAAAGGAGTTACACATGAAAGTTGTAATGTATGGAACAAAAGCATGCCCGGACTGCGTCGAGGCAGAAGAAATTTTAAAAGAGAAAGGAATCCAGTATCTGTATATGGAATTTTCCGACAATATCGGATATCTGAAACGTTTCCTCACACTCCGCGACACAAACCCGATCTTTGATGAAGTAAAGGAAAACCACTGGGTCGGCGTTCCTTGCTTCCAGTTCCAGGACGGAAGCCTGTCACTGGACATCGACGAAGTCGTAAAACGGGCAGAGGAAGAAGTTTAAATAAATCCACATTTTTCCCTTAATAGCAAACGCTGCCAACAAAAAAAAGAGCGAAAAGCATGCTTATTCTAATACTTTTCGTTCTTTTTCTCTATCACTATTCAAAAAATCTATCATGACTTAGCGAACGCAGTTGCCGTCACGGATATAAGAATCAGTATACAGCCTGCCATCGACGAAAGACTTGCACTCTCATGCAGGACTAAAATCCCCACGATCATACTGGTCACCGGTTCAAATGTACTTAAAATTGCCGCATCCTGGGCTCCCACATACTGTACGCCATACTGAAAAAATCCCACTCCGATAAATGCTGCGCCAAGGGACAGAACAAATGCCGCGATCCATGCGTTTACATTCATATGAAGTACAAAACTTCCCGATACTTTTCCAATCAAAAATACCATAATGGAGCCAACAATATTCATATAAAATATCATCTTCATAGCAGGGATATCCTGCAGCCCGCCCACTTCCAGATATAATATGTAAAATGCATACGTCATTCCGGATATAAGCGCAAAAACAAATCCCATCGGCTTTGCCTCACCGCCGCTTCCTGCATAGGACAGGAAAATACCGATCATGCACAGACCAACACACACAATTTTCATCTTAGGCACACGTCTTCGTAGGAATATCAGACTGCCAAGCAACACAAAAACCGGATATCCAAAATGAATGACCGTCGCCATACCTGACGGCATATAATCGTACGCACTATACAAAAGAAGCGCTGTGATTCCATATCCAAACACCGTCACACACAAAATCTTTTTTCCTTTCTTCACAGATAGCTCCATCGGAACTTTCCGCACTTTCAGGTAAATGTACAGCGGAATGATTGCCAGGGCAAACCTTAAAAATAATGCTCCCACTATCGTGCTTCCATCCGCGCAGATCACTTTCACAAGCAATGGCATAAAACCAAAGTAGACTGCGGACAGCAATAAATATATGAATCCTTTTACTCTTGTATTCATCAGCTCAGCTTCTTTTCCTTTTCATTATACTGTGCCAGCTTACTGTCATCCATCTCCCACAGCCAACGCCCACCGTCACACATAGACAGATCCGGACAGTCACCTCTTACATAGGCATAAATCGGCGGCTCGTCTTTATATTTTTCAATTGCCTCTGTCAGCTTCTCGATCATACGTGGTGCATCTTTCGGAGCTTTCCCTTTCACACGAAGTTCCAGGAAGTCATTAAATCCATCATAAAGCATTTGATGTCCGTCCGGTCCTTCTTTCAGAAGCCCAATCAATGTACGCTCTTCTTCCATATTTTCCACTTCATCTGCCGGAATAAATGCTCCGGATTTGATATCTTCATAAAGTGCAACCTGATTATGAAGAAATAAAGAGAAGTTAACAATACGATCCGGCTGCGTCTTGTTCAGGAACTCTGCCAGAGCAATTGCATTTTCCTGACCTCTGCCTTTACCGGCAACACCAGACATAACATGTGCATCAAAAATCAATCCGACTCTTTGGATTCTTGCGATTTCTTTATACGCCTGATCCTGGGTATGCTCTTTTCTCATAAACTTCAACACATCATCCAGACCACTTTCAATCCCCAGATATAAATGTCTCACCTTGCGGTCATATAATTCCTGAAGTTCCTCATCACTTTTCAGCCGGATACTTGTTACAGTCGCATCCATGTTGATCATCTGACAATCTGGAAAATATTTATCGATCAAATCAAGTATCGCACGCAGACGATCCATTTTCAATCCAAATGCATTACCATCTCCAAGAAATATCTTTCTTGGATTTCCTCCCAGATTCTTCACTCGTTGCAGTTCCTCTTCGACCTGCTCAAGCGGCAGCTCACGATATTTTAAATCTCTGAACAGATTACAGAATTTACATTTATTATAAGAGCATCCGACCATGACCGGCAGCATGTAAGATGCACGTTCCATTGGCGCACGACAAATTCTACCTTCATATTCCATACCATTACCTCCAATTCAACCTACTACTTTTAAATCCGTAAGATTCCACCTTCTTGAGTGCATACATATTGCACTTATCCACAGGTATTCATATTATAACACAATTTTCCCAAAATCAATGCCCTGTCCTCACTCATTTTCCGCATTTCTGAAGATTTTCTTACGGTTTCGTGAAGATTGTGTGACATCTCTTGAGTCCCTTTTGCATTCATTATAAAATATGAGTTGCTCACAGGGAGGTATAAGTGATTATGGGAAACAAAAAGAAACAGACAAATGAATTTGACAATTACTTCGATGATGATTTCGAAGTTGTATATGAAGATCTGGAGGATCTTGGGAGCTATTTGAGTGAAGATAGTTCTGATAATAACGATGATTACGACGATTATGACGGTTATGATGGCGACACCGACTATTATGATGATTATTATGATGATGATGACGACGATTATGATGACAATTATGATTATGATGATGACGACGATTATGATGACAATTATTATGATGATGACTATAACAGCAACGGCAGAGATTCAAAAAAGAAAAAGCGCAACGACAAACAGGATCCGGATTCCAAAAAATCCAAGAAGAAAAAGCGTCGCGGACTGCCCAATGTAGGAAAACCGGTTGCAAATATTGCTAAGACCGGCATTAACGCGACTAAAAAATTAGTTGGAACCATTCTCCGGGCAGCCACACTGATTTTAATCGCTCTCATCATCCTGATATTGTTGAAAGCATTTTTAAGTAACGCCGGTTCTTATGGAAAAATCCTGTTACTCGGACAGACGAAAGATACCACACTGATCGCATACCTGGCTGTCGGAGCTGTGCTGGTCGGTTATGAACTGCTCAACTTCTTCTGGGCTGCCAGCCGTACACGCGCCAGAAGCAGACACAACAATCGTCTGGATACCGGACGCGGGCTTTTGTCCTTTGTTATCATTTACGCCGGTTCCTATCTGGCCGCCATGTTCAGTCACCTGATTCCAAGTTCTCCAAGCTGGCTTACCGGTGTACAAGGAGGACTGTCTATTTACGGTGGTCTGAAAGCCACACTACTGCCACTGTGCATTGCAGGAGTAGTAAGCTGTGTGGTCAGGAAAATTATAGTAAGATAAGATTCAAAACTGTATCTTTTATAAACTTCTTGAAACTAATTTCAATATATGCTATATTAAAAATAGAAAAGAACAACCGCCACAAGGGGTTGACTTCATTAGTTTAAGTAATCATGGAATTACCACCCAACTCGTCAAAGTTTAGAGGGTGGTTGTTCTTAGTTTAGTATATCATTTAAATCCATTTCATTCAATTAGTTTTTATCTTCCGCACAATTCTTCTAATCAGCAATATGAGCAAAATAATCAGCACAATTACAAGTACAAAAATGCCCGCTATGATAGCCGAAAATTTATTCGGATGTTTTACAAGATCAATAATATTCCAGCTGTCTTCCACAACCTTGCGGTCGTGTTTTTCATTATAATATTCCGACACATTTGCAATACCATCACCATCTGTATCATCAAAGGACTCCATATATCTGGCGATGGCAGCCCATGCTTTCAGCTCCTGATTGCCTTCCATAATTGCCTGATCTTCCAGGTTTTCGATTGGATTTCCATCTTTGTCCTTCGGCGTAATAGACAGCAGTCCATAAGATGTGTCCATGACAGCACCGAGCATCTGCCCTGTATATAGGTCTGTCACCACATGATACAGCTTGTCATCTTCTATCTCTTCTCTGTTTCCTTCCCCCTGTGCTTTCATCAGATAGCAATCTGTCACTTTATTAAGTATCATGCGATGCGGATTGTATGTAAAGTTAAGACCACTACAATAAAGTCTGGCAATCGTCATAAAATCTGAAACAGACGCATCAATTTCCGCCACAAGTTTCAATTCTTTTCCTGTCAGATAAGCGCTGATCAGTGGATACCCCGCCACCCCATCCTCCCCAATTCAAAGTGAAAATGAATTGTAGCCCTGTTCGACCGTGACATCCCCTTTTGTATAAGTATCACGTCCTGTTCCGCTCGGAACAACCGCCACATCGACCGGATCACCGTCGTAGTACTCAGAATTTTCCACCGCATACACATATGCATCAGACATGATGTCTCCGAGATTCAGCTCCTCATGCTTATTATACATATCGTCCACACTGCTGAATTCAATATCATTTTCCGCAAGAATCTGATCTTTTGTATATCCAAAATGTGACAGATAATTCGTATCAACCGTCTCCATCAGTTTATCAATCCGCTCCTGTGTTGCAGCATCCGCCTTTATCTCATCCGTAACCGGAATCAACTCGTAAGTATCCACGTCCCAGCGTCCATCATCTTTCTGCGTCATGGAAATCGTTCCAAGATTTCTTCCATATTCTCCACAGGAAACAATATAAGTATCTCCGTGCCGAATCGGCTCATCTAATTGTGTATGTGTGTGTCCGCTGATAATCAAATCTATATCCGGCACATTTTTCGCAAGAATCTCATCTTCAGATTTATCTTCATCTTCCACGGTACCACTATGAGATACGCAGGCAATCATATCCACGTCCTCATTTTTCTTAATCTCTTCCACCGTCTTCTTAGAAGCCTCGATCGGATCTTCAAAAAGCAGTTCGCATGTTGGCGCGCAATCCAGCGAATCTTTACCAAATACACCAAAAACTGCTATTTTGACATCACCTTTCTGTACAACTACATAATCTTTCACACCGTAGTTCTCAAATGCATCTTTAATCTGCTGCTGTCCTTCCGTTAAGCCCGCTTTCTCCATAGCGCTCCAGTCCACATTACAAACGACCAGTGACGGAACATTTTCACCGGAAGCCTTTGCAGTATTCAGCATATTAGCAAGTCCACTGGAACGATAGTCAAACTCATGATTTCCCCAGGTCGTCACATCACATCCAAGATAGCCTAGCATACGAAGCTCTGCCGCCTCTGTCTCATACACCGTCTGGATCAACGTTCCCATAGAAAAATCTCCACCATCCAGATAGAGCGTATCCGGGTTTTTTTCTTTCTGCTCGTCAATTAAAGTCTTGAGCCTTGCAAATCCTCCGACCTCTTCTTGTTTTCCATCAACGATCGTAGAAAAACTGTTCAGATGTGAATGCGTATCATGTGTAAATAATACGTCCAGATGTTTACCCGTGTCCGCGGCTTTTGCATTCACCCCAAGTGTCGGCAGCATCCCCACGCAAAGAGCAATCGCAAGTACAAATGCGGTTATCTTTTTCGTTCTCTGCATATGTCTCTCCTTTATCAATTCTTTCGTTCTCTACTATTTCTAGTAATCATACTATATTTTTTATAAGCTCGTCAACGCAAAAAACCTCAGAAATTATTATTCCGAGGTTTTGCATAAAAATGCGGATGACAGGACTTGAACCTGCACGTCGGGGACACTAGATCCTAAGTCTAGCGCGTCTGCCAATTCCGCCACATCCGCATAAGAAAATAAAAACGCAATACCTAATTCCCATTAAGTTTGCGTTATATTCACAGTGAGCGTGCGGGGATTCGAACCCCGGACAACTTGATTAAAAGTCAAGTGCTCTACCACCTGAGCTACACGCCCATAAAAACTGGGCTAGTTGGATTCGAACCAACGAATGCAGGAGTCAAAGTCCTGTGCCTTACCGCTTGGCGATAGCCCAATAAAATAAAAAAGGGTGGGTAATGGGACTCGAACCCATGATATCCAGAACCACAATCTGGCGCGCTAACCAACTGCACCATACCCACCATATACACTTATCGAACTATGCTTGTCCAACTTAGTACACTTAGCACTATTCTATTTTCTGTGGTTCTAACGAGCCTGGGGGGATTCGAACCCTCGACCTACGGCTTAGAAGGCCGTTGCTCTATCCAGCTGAGCTACAGACTCAATCTAGCTCTATTAGAACTATCTCTCAAAGCTTTTAGGCTTCAAGAAAGCGGGTGATGGGAATCGAACCCACGTATCCAGCTTGGAAGGCTGGTGTTCTACCATTGAACTACACCCGCGTATTAATTGTTTTCTTCGATTCATTCTTTACCAGAACCGCTCTCAAAGCTTTCAGGCTTTAAGAAAGCGGGTGATGGGAATCGAACCCACGTATCCAGCTTGGAAGGCTGGTGTTCTACCATTGAACTACACCCGCATATCAATCGGGGTGACAGGATTCGAACCTGCGACCTCCTGGTCCCAAACCAGGCGCTCTAGCCAAGCTGAGCCACACCCCGTTTTTTTGTTTCCGCGTCGTTATCTCCGTGACACAAATAGTATTATACATAAGCCCCCTCTATATGTCAACAATTTTTTTAAACTTTTTTCAAAAAATTCTTCAAAGCGTCTTCCATACTTCGGAAAGCCCGTAAAATCGGGCTTTCCAGACTTATTGAGTTCATATCTTTACACAGTTTTAAGCTCTACTTCAGGCTGTTTTCCTTTTTCTAATTTCATCACCATGTAGGTAGCTTGTCGTCCCTGCTGCCTCGGATAAGTCAGGCTGCCCGGATTCAGCGTCACAAGATCAGCGTCTATTGTAAGTGCCGGCACATGTGTGTGCCCATACATCACAATATCCGCACCTCTGCGGCGCGCTTCTTCCTGCAAATGCGCCTCTCCCATGCTGACATAATATGCATGTCCATGCGTAATAAAGATATGATGTCCTTCCAGTTCAAATTCTTCCTCCCTCGGAAGTCTTGAAAAGAAATCATTGTTTCCACCCACAATATGCGTTGGACACTCAAAAATAGCTTCTATGTAATCTTCATCATCTTCCACATCACCAAGATGGATCAGCATATCTGCATCCGGATTACACTCACAAACATTTTCAATATTCTTTCTGGAACCATGTGTATCACTTACTATCACAATTTTCATATTTCTTTTGTCTTCCTGTCTTTTCTTTTACTGTATTCTTCTAGCTGCCTTTTCTTTCGTCTGGTTATATCTTCTATTTGCTTTCCAGCTTTTCTTCCAATATTTTGCGCATTTTGCGAAGTCCTTCTCCGCGATGGCTCAGTTCATTTTTCTTCTCCGGTTCAAGTTCCGCACTGCTGCAGCCAAACTGCGGCAGATAAAAGATCGGATCATATCCGAATCCATTTTCCCCTGTGATCTCATAACCAATACGGCCTTCCATCGTTCCTCGTACAACTTCCGTACTTCCGTTTGGAAGCGCCGCCGCTATCGCACATACAAATCTTGCCGTACGCTTCTCATCCGGCACTCCCTCAAGCCGGTCTATCAGCGCCTGGTTCTTAATATCATAAGACGTATCCTCACCCATATAGCGTGCCGAATAGATTCCCGGTTCTTTATTCAGCGCATCGATTTCCAATCCGGAATCGTCCGCCAGAACAACTGCATTTTTATACTCCGGCATCTTCCGTGCAATATCCGCGATCGTCGTCGCCTTAATTAACGCATTTTCCTCAAATGTCTGTCCATCCTCTACTACATCCGCCTGGATTCCGGCTTCTTTCTGGGACAAGATCTTGCAGCCAAGATCTGCTAGAATCATACGGATCTCTATCATTTTATTTTTGTTACCTGTCGCAAATATAATTGTGTCCATCTTCAATTCTCCTCTGGTTTTTCCTACTTCTCCCTCAGCTTTTTTGGCGGTTTCGGTCCAAGGAACTGATAGAAATAAGTCTTCAACATTCCATTATAAATCTTACGATTCTTATCCGCCTTGCGTCCAAAATATCGTTCAGCTTCTTCATAAGAAGTTATCATATAGGCAGACCAGCTGTCCAAATGCTTAAAGCTCTCACCAAATGCTCTGTAAAGGGCCGGAAGATCCTTTTTATCCTCCAATCGCTCACCATACGGTGGATTGGTAATCACAAAACCATATTTTTTCGGGTGATGCAGATCTTTAACGTCTCTTTCCTGAAAATGTATCAGATGATCCACTCCCGCCTCTCTGGCATTGCGTCTTGCGATCTTAATTACAGAACTGTCCAGATCGTATCCCTGAATGTCCACCTTGACATCATCCTGAATCAAATCATTTGCCTCATCAATCGTGTCATACCAGACCTTTTTCGGTATAATATTCATCCAAGATTCAGCTGTAAAAGAACGATTCATTCCCGGAGCAATATTGGCTGCCATCATAGCCGCTTCAATCGGAAATGTTCCACTTCCACAAAATGGATCTACCAGGATCCGGTCTTTATTCCAAGGTGTCAGCATAATAAGTGATGCCGCCAACGTTTCTGTAATCGGCGCTTTTCCAGACACTTCTCGATATCCGCGTTTATGTAAAGATACCCCTGAAGTATCAATTCCAATTGTCACAATGTCTTTCATTAAAAATACACGTACCGGGTAAGATGCTCCATCCTCCGGGAACCATTCGATGCCATAATACTCCTGAAGTCTGCGTACCATCGCTTTTTTCATAATAGACTGAATATCTGACGGGCTGAACAGCTTACTTTTTATCGAAGCAGCTTTCGCAACCCAAAATTTTCCGTTTCTCGGAATATATTCTTCCCAGCGAAGGCTCTTCGTTGCCTCAAACAGCTCTTCAAAGCTTGTTGCTTTAAAGCTCCCCACCTTAATGAGAATACGCTCTGCCGTACGCAGGAACACATTTGCACGGCATATAGCCTCCTCATCTCCGATAAATGTGACTCTTCCGTCTTCCACTTCCGAAATCTCATATCCAAGGTCTATAATTTCACGTTTTAGCACTGCTTCCAGTCCAAAATGGCACGGAGCAATCAATTCCATTCTTCTCATATATCTCTCCAAATCATCATTTGCATTAAAAAAGTTTTTCTTTCATATTACTTTTATTACCGGGCACTGTCAATCATTTCCGTAAGTCGGACTCAACAAAAAATATTGAAAAAATATATTTTCAAATATCTCAGGCAGTTTCTCGATCATTATCACTTTCTATTTCCGGCAACGCAAACAGGGACATGCCTTGTGGCATGCCCCCGGTCGCCAGCAAAATTCACAGTATACCTGCAAACCACGCTGATCATCAGCTCTGATTAGTATCTGTCACTCTCATCATGACAGTTGCGGTCAGATGCGTTAGATGCATTCTTGTTTGAAGAATTCTTTGCATTCTTGTTTGAAGTCTTGTTAGATGCGTTTTTATCCCCCATACTTGAATTTGTTTTGTTCTTGTTTGTTGAGTTGTAACCATCCTCGCCGTAACTGTTTTTGTTTGATGAACTGTAATTCTTAGCCATATTAATTCCTCCTAATCTTTTTTGCTGCAAAATTAGTATGTCCCGGCATCCGAATTTTATGTGATGTAAAATAGTTTTATTTTTATATTTTTGCATCTTAATCTCACCTTAAGGTTTTTTTAAGATTTTTCATTTTTATCTTGCTTTTTAGAAATTCCTATATTATACTTGAATTCGTAGGAAGCACAACTTTCTACAACCCCTTATTAATTATTTATACTCCCCTCAAAAGACTGATAGCTCCCCTATCAGTCTTTTATTTTGCCCTATTTTCCCAAACAAAAACAGATATTCTGGCAGGCTTGATTTTAACCCCGTCGGAATATCTGTTTCTTATTTCATATATTTTCTATATATAAATCATATTTATATGACTGCCTGTCTCGCTTACCATCGCCGGCCACTTCCGCCAATCAGTCTGATAATCAGCATAATGATCACAAGCGGAATCAAAATCGGTGCCAGAAGGCTTATAATTCCTCCAACAATCGATACTACAAGCACGATAATCCCAATAATTCCAAGTATCAGCAACAGCTTTTTCCACCAGGTATCAAAGCCAAATGTGTGCACATGTGCCTGATATCCCTGATTCTGATCATAATAATCCTCGCGTGTATAATCCCCGCCATCTCCATATACCGGATCACTGAATCCACTATTAGCAGTAGTATAAGAACTTCCAGCATTTCTGCCCGTGCCCCGCTTTGCCTCCTCCGCATCAATAATTGTCTGCGCAATTACCCACGGATCACCAAGATCCGCGGTCACCTCTTCTTCTGTTCTTCCAAGATTCACTTGAACACTGATATACCCATCATAATATGCAACATTTTCCTGCACAGTCTCACGATCCAGATCATTACCAAGAGCCTTTCTAAGCCCCTCCAGGAATTCATTTTTTGTCATATCTTCCATCTCCTTCCTTAATCTCTTATATCTAATATTAACACTTAATCGTTTCTATTATGTATCACGAGCGAGCCAGACACCTTCACACTTTATTATTTAAAGATCCACAATGCATCTCTACTCCATACAACATTACTCAAATGCCATAGAAAAAGACCTTGAGCCTAGAATAGCACAAAGATGTGTCCATTCCAAGTCCAAGGTCCTTATAAAATCCTTAATTCTTTCTAAAGTTTCCGCAGTCTACAATCTCCTGTACTCTGCTATCGGAACATTTATCTTATACTTCAAACATCAGATCTCCGTAGGAAGGCATTGGCCATGCTTCTTTATCTACGATCATCTCAAGTTTGTCAACTGGTGAACGAAGCGCAGCCATAGCCTGCACAACTGTGAAGTGATAGTATCTGGCCTGCTCTTCTCCTTCTTCCATCTCTACAGCTTTCTCTGTAACTTCTGTTAAAGCTTTCAGAGCGCTCTTGCTCTCTACAAGAAGAGCCGAAATCTCTGTCAGAAGCTCAGACTGTACAGAAACGTCTGCACCTGCTGCCTTTACAGCATTGATTGTATCTGCAAGTTCTTTTGTATATTTGATAACTGCAGGAATGATCTGTTTTGTAGCCATATCGATCATTGTGCGAGCTTCAATATTGATTGCCTTTGAGTAGTTCTCGTATTTGATCTCGGCACGGGACTCAAGCTCTGCCTTTGTAAATACTTTATATTTCTCAAAGAGGTTAATTGCTCTATCTGTTGTCAGTGCCGGGATAGCTTCTACCATAGACTTGATGTTCGGAAGTCCACGTCTCTCAGCCTCTGCAACCCACTCGTCAGAGTATCCATTTCCACCGAATACGATTCTCTGATGCTCTGTCGCATATTTCTTGATCAGATCATGTACTGCAAGATCAAAGTCATCTGCTTTCTCCAGTACATCACATGCCTCTGCAAATGCATCTGCTACAATTGTGTTAAGTACAACGTTCGGTCCGGCAATAGAATCACGAGATCCTACCATACGGAACTCAAATTTATTACCCGTAAATGCAAATGGTGATGTTCTATTACGGTCTGTAGCATCTTTTGTAAAATCCGGAAGTGTATCTACACCTGTCTTAAGGATTCCTTCTGCAAGACTATGTGTAGCTTCTCCTGTGCTGATCAACTGATTCAGGACATCCTCAAGCTGCTCTCCAAGGAATACAGATACAATTGCCGGTGGAGCCTCATTTGCTCCAAGTCTGTGATCATTTCCCGGATCAGCTGCAGACTCACGAAGAAGATCTGCGTGCTCATCAACAGCTTTCAAAATACATGTAAGTACAAGTAAGAACTGGATATTCTCATGAGGTGTATCACCTGGATCCAGAAGATTCTTTCCATCATCCGTTGTCAGTGACCAGTTGTCATGTTTACCAGATCCATTAACTCCTGCAAATGGTTTTTCGTGAAGCAGACACTTCATACCATGCTGACATGCAACTCTCTTTAATGTCTGCATTACAAGGTGGTTGTGATCCAAAGCCACATTTGCCTCAGCATAGATCGGTGCAAGCTCATGCTGTGCCGGTGCAACCTCATTATGCTGTGTCTTTGATGAAACTCCAACTTTCCAGAGCTGTTCATTTACATCTTTCATAAATCCTGCAATTCTCTGGCGGATTGTTCCAAAATAATGATCATCCAGCTCCTGACCTTTTGGAGGCATTGCTCCGAAAAGTGTACGTCCTGTATAGATCAAATCTTTTCTCTGCATGAACTTTTTAGCATCTACTAAGAAATATTCCTGCTCAGGTCCAACAGAAGGTGTTACCTTCTTAGCTGTTGTATTTCCAAAGAGACGAAGTAATCTCAATGACTGTTCATTGATTACCTGCATAGAACGAAGAAGTGGTGTCTTCTGATCCAGTGCCTCTCCTGTATAAGAACAGAAAGCAGTTGGGATACAAAGTGTAGCACCTGCTGCATCATGTCTTACAAATGCCGGTGATGTACAATCCCATGCTGTATATCCACGTGCTTCAAATGTTGCACGAAGTCCTCCGGACGGGAATGAAGATGCATCCGGCTCTCCTTTGATCAGTTCTTTTCCAGAAAAGCTCATAAGAACCTTTCCACTCGGAAGCGGTGCGGAAATGAATGAATCATGCTTCTCAGCAGTTACACCTGTCAATGGCTGAAACCAGTGCGTATAATGTGTAGCTCCTTTCTCAATTGCCCACTCTTTCATCTCATGTGCGATGACATCAGCTGTGGCAAGGTCTAATTCTTTTCCTTCCTCGATCGTCTTCTTCAAATCCTTGTATACTTTTTTCGGAAGGCGCTCTTGCATAACAGTGTCATTAAATACATCTTCTCCGAAAATGTCTGCTACATTAAAACGCTCACTCATATCCTGCTTTCCTCTCTTTCACTTATTTTAAATCGTAATCATTCAATACCATATTCTTATACTCGCCGTTTGTCAAATACTAAACAATTACTATTTTTATATATACAGAAAAGGCACTCCAATTCAACATTGGAACGCCTTTGTTCTGTCTATGTCTGTTAGTATAACCCTATCGTCTGAAAAAGGCAAGTATAAATTAAATCTTTATTCAGCCTTACCAACTGAGCCAAATAATTCCATCTTTTCTTTGACAGTTTCAATAATTGCATCTGCACCTGGTTTGAGAAGTTTACGTGGATCGTATCCTTTTCCTTCCAGATCCTTTCCTGCCTCAATGTATTTACGTGTAGCTTCTGCAAATGAAAGCTGGCACTCTGTATTTACATTGATCTTAGCAACACCGAGACTGATTGCCTTTTTAATCATATCATCCGGAATACCTGTACCACCGTGAAGAACGAGCGGGAGTTTTCCAGTTAACTGCTGAATTGCATCAAGAGTCTCAAAGCTGAGTCCCTGCCAGTTTGCAGGATATTTTCCATGAATATTACCGATTCCTGCTGCCAGCATTGTAACACCGAGATCAGCGATCATCTTGCATTCCTTAGAATCTGCGCACTCGCCCATTCCGACTACGCCATCCTCTTCTCCACCGATAGAGCCAACCTCTGCTTCAAGAGAAATTCCTTTCTCATTGCAGACTTTCACAAGTTCACGCGTCTTCTCAATGTTCTCCTCGATCGGATAGTGTGATCCGTCGAACATAATAGAGGAGAATCCTGCCTCTATACACTTATAACATCCTTCGTATGTACCATGGTCAAGATGTAATGCTACCGGAACTGTGATATTCAGTTCTTCAATCATGGCCTGTACCATAGCGGAAACTGTCTTGAATCCTGTCATCCATTTTCCTGCGCCCTCAGATACACCAAGGATAATTGGAGATTTTACCTCTTCTGCTGCAAGAAGCGCACTTCTTGTCCACTCCAGATTGTTGATGTTAAACTGCCCTACTGCATAGTGGCCTTCTACTGCTTTTTCAAGCATTTCTTTTGCTGATACTAACATATTAAATTCCTCCATTTAAATTGTTACCTTTGCTTTCCTCATTATAGACCATAACATTCTAAATGACAAGTATCTGGAGACATGTGATTTTGTCAAAAAAATTCAGCCAATCCCGAAGTATTTTCGTCATATTTTTAACAATTAAATTCTACGCCTTTTTATACTTCAAATAAGTCATTTCCATTTTCTGGACTAATACTTTTGTAAAATATCTTTCCCAGGTGAATACTCCTCAGACTTCGTTTCATCACGGATACAACAAAAAAATCCACAGAACAATCTGTGGATCTTAGTGACTCCGAGGGGAATCGAACCCCTGATTCCAGCGTGAGAGGCTAGCGTCTTGACCGCTTGACCACGGAGCCATATCAGTTTTTATGTTTTTTCCGTACCCTCGCATTCGGTACTTGCTTAGTATAGCAAAGGTTTCCCAAGAATGCAAGCACTTTTTTCAATTTTTTTAAACTTTTTTATTTTTTCATCAAATTCCGACATTTTGCAGGGACGCATCTGACATTCCGATGCTCCTTTATACTGGAAATCATATTCGGCTTTCGGTGTATTGGCTTTCTTACGCTGGGCTCAAATATCTATTCTCTTTCACCCGCAATAAAAATTTCATATTTTAGTTTATAACATCGCAATTAAACAATACATTCTTGCTGCGAGGTGCGCGTCATGCAATTGCATGACATACTTCTACTGCGCACCTCTGCAAGTCTACACTCCGTTTCGGTCGGCGCAAAATTATTGTTTGTACGACATCGTAATCTAAAACTACGTTTTTGATGTCCTAACCTGCGATCAAGCCCCAATAACCCTGCACAAATATAAACAGCACGATCAGCGGCAGGATAAATGTCAGGTAAAACCGGATGGCTTTATGTGTCGGGAATTTCACTCCAGATCCGGTATTTGCTTCTTTTATGAAATTATCCCATCCCCAGCCATATCTTGTCATACAGAACAAAAGATATACCAGTGATCCAATCGGCAGAAGGTTATTACTTACAAGGAAATCCTCGATATCCATAATACTCTTTCCACCTATAGAGAATCCTGCCCAGTCTGTCATTCCAAGCACACACGGCACTGCAAGAAGAATCAGCAGAACTCCATTAATAAGAACAGATTTCTTCAAAGAAATCCCCCACATATCTCTTGCGAATTGGATAATATTCTGGAACACTGCGATGATCGTGGAAAATGCTGCAAACGACATGAACAGGAAGAACAGGGATCCCCAGATTCTTCCGCCAGCCATCTCACGGAATACATTTGGCAGTGTCACAAATACAAGTCCTGGTCCCTGACCCGGGTTTACATCAAATGCAAAACAGGATGGAAATATAATCAGACCTGCAACAAGCGCTACAATCGTATCCAGAACGGTGATGCTGATTGCCTCTCCAGTCAATCTTCTCTCTTTTCCAATATAACTTCCAAAGATTGCCAGTGCACCAATTCCGACACTTAAAGTAAAGAATGATTGCCCCATTGCCGCAAACACCGCTTCTTTAAATCCATTTTCGGCCATCTTACCAAAATCCGGAAGCAGATAGAACTTCAATCCGTCTATCGCACCGTCCAGTGTCGTTGCACGAGCGACCAATATTAACATAATTACAAACAAACTGGACATCATGAATTTTGTCATTTTCTCGACACCATTTTGAAGTCCCATAGAACACACTATAAGCCCCAGCACGGAAATCAAAATCATCCAGAACAGCATTTCATTTCTGTTAGAAGTCAGTTCTCCAAAAACCGCCTCCACCTGCTTTGTGTCAGCTCCTACGAAATCTCCTTTTACCATCTTTACGAAATATGCAAGCATCCAGCCGCCGATTGTCGTATAGAACATCATCAGCAGATAATTACCTGCAATTCCGAAATAGCGGTAAATGTGCCATTTACTTCCTTTTGGTTCCAGTTCATTGAAAGACTTTGCAATACTCTTCTGGCTTCCACGGCCAACCGCGAACTCCATAACAATGATCGGAAGTCCTAAAATCAAAAGAAAGAACAGATACAGAAGCACAAATGCTCCTCCTCCGTACACTCCTGTGATATACGGGAATCTCCATACATTTCCCAGACCAATTGCACAGCCTGCGGACATTAATATAAATCCCAGTCTTGATGAAAATTTTTCTCTAGTCTCCACTTATTTAATCTCTTTCTATTTTATTTTTCTGCTCGCTCAGCTCCAGTACATGATTCTCCGGAACCATAATCTCCATTGCCTTCTGAGCATTCTCGATTTCCACATAATCCTGTTCTCCACCGAACTCTCCATCCAGTGTCCACGGAATCTCTTCAACAGAATCAAAGGTAATTTTTTTTGTCTTAAATGTGTACATATGCTTTGTATCCACCTGCTCGATCAGGAGTGCTGCAATAATCTCCTGCAAAGCAATCGGATTCTTCGGTGTCTTGATCAGTGTCACTTCAAATAGTCCGTCGTCAAATACTATATTTTTCCCGACCATATTAGAAAAGCCGCCAACGGAACGAGAATTCGTCACCATACCGAAGATAAATTCGTCCTCGATAACTTCCCCGTCATGCTCCACCTTAATTTTATAGGAAGGAATGTTAAAGATTCTCTTTGCACCTTCCAATATATACGCCATATGACCAAGTACATTTTTCACTGCCTGATCTGTCTCGTAAGACACATCTGTAAAAATTCCAAATGCTGCAATATAAACAAATACGCTGTCATTGAACTTTCCAATGTCGCACGGAAATGGAACTCCCTTCACCGCATTGTCTGCTGCCGCAAGGGGTTTTCTCGGAATGTGCAGACTCTTGGCAAAATCATTCGTCGTTCCTGCCGGAATATACCCTACCGGAACAACATCTTTTCCCATCTCACGGCGCTTCATCATTCCAGTCGCAACCTCGTCAATCGTTCCATCTCCACCGCTACACGCAATCAGATCATATTTGCCAACTTCGTATTCCTTGATTTGATAATAAGCGTCCCTGTATGCCTGTGTCGGATGCACTGTCACTTCATATCCCGCTTTCACAAAGATATCAAGAACATCTGACAATCTTGGCTTTAACATCTCTTTTCCCGCACGTGGATTGTATACAAATAGAAGCTTTTTCATCTGACATTTCCTCCATGGTTTTACAATATATTCCAAAAAGAGGGCATGTGAGATGCCCTCTTTCGATTCCTCAATTATCTATGTATGTTATTGATTACTGTGCAAGCAGAAATGATTCCACTCCACTTACAGCCTGCTCCTCGTCGTCTCCCTCAGCAATGAGAGTAAGGTTGGTTCCTTTTCCCGGCTGGTGTGACTGTAATGCCATCATCCCCATAATACTTTTGGCATTAATCTTCATGTTGTCCATCTCAATGTACACCGTACTGTCATACTGACTTGCCTCCTGCACAAGATGTGCGATTGGTCTGGACTCCATGTCCAGGTCTGACTGAAGTGTAACAGGTTTCTTAATCATATAAATCCTCCTTAAACTAACCCCTTAACTTATCTGCTATCTCGCTAATCTTTCTCAGCCGGTGATTCACCCCTGATTTTCCAACCGGGTCTGCCATAAGACTCCCCAGCTCTTTCAGAGTAGCATCCGGATTCTCAAGCCGTGTAAGGGCAACGTCTCTTAATCCTTCTGGCAAATAATCCAAGCCAACTGTATCTCTGACATACACAATATCTTCCATCTGCCTTACGGCCGCCGATACGGTCTTGTTGATATTCGCTGTCTCACAATTAACTTTTCGATTCACTGAGTTACGCATCTCCTTCAGAATGCGGACATTCTCAAGTTCCATGAGGGCGATGTGCGCTTCCATAATGTTCAGGACATCCACAATCTGGGATCCTTCTTTCAAGTATACGACAAATGTCTTCTTACGCGTTACGATCTTAGCATCCAGGTCAAAGCTGTTGATCATATCTCTCACATACTCTGCCTGTGCAAGTTCCCCACACACAATCTCAAAATGATAAGACTTGCTCGGATCACTCATCGATCCTGCTGCAATGAATGCCCCCCTGATATAAGCACGCTTACAGCATACAGCCTGCACAAGTGCATTCTTTACCGCCAACAGTTCCCCCCCTGCCCAACGCATAAAATAACTTGTGCTTCCATTCGTCATATTCTTTCGGACTACGATGTCAGCTTCTATATTAAATGTTTTTGACATTAATGTAAAGCACTTTCTCGCTACCAGATAATTTTCTGATCGAAATCTAATCGTACATATACCATTTTTATCTTCTTCAAATTCCCCGCACATATGTAAAATCGCAGTCAATTCTGCCAGATTACAATGCCGTGCTTTCGCGACATGCTCTGCGAGTTCTTCTTTTATTTTCCCCGAAAACGACATGATACTCACCTATTTTGCCTTCGTGATCGCATCTTTTCCGATATCACGGTGCTCAATGCGAACTCCATAGCTGTCTGTTTTTTTCAGCGCCTCATACAATTCATTTGCCAGTGTAACGGAACGATGCTTTCCTCCCGTGCATCCAATTCCGATCACGAGCTGTGTCTTTCCCTCGGAAATGTAATTCGGTATGAGAAATTCTACCATATCCGTAAGCTTTGTCAAGAACTGTTTTGCTGTGTCGTTATTCATCACATAGTCTCTGACCGGCTGATCATTTCCACTCATAGGACGTAACTCTTCTATATAATATGGATTTGGCAGAAAACGTACATCAAACACCAAATCCGCATCATTCGGAATTCCATACTTAAAGCCAAATGACAACACCGTAATGTAAAGGTTCTTATATTCCTTGTTCTGGACAAATATCTTGTTCAGCTCTGCTTTCAGTTCTCTTGTAAGCATATGACTGGTATCTACAAGATAATCCGCTTTTTTCTTCAGGAATCCAAGAAGTTCTCGTTCTCTCTTCAGGCCATCTTCCACACGTCCGTCACTACCTGCCAGCGGATGAAAACGTCTCGTCTCTTTATATCTCTTTACAAGTACATCATCGCTGGATTCCAGATAAAGGATCTCATACTGGCAGCCGCCTTCATCCAGAACTTTCAGTACATTCGCAAGCTCCTGAAAGCTCTGTCCACTCCGGATATCTACTCCAAGAGCTGCTTTATTCATCTCCGTACCCGGCACCGCCAGAAGTTCTGCAAATTTCGGAATCAATGGGACCGGTAAATTATCTACACAAAAATATCCCATATCTTCCAGCATCTTAAGTGCCGTACTTTTTCCGGCACCGGACATCCCAGTCACAATTACAAGTCTCATCTTATTCGTCCCCTAATCTCTTCACTTCCGGTTCCAGATCCACGCCGGAATTCTCCTTCACGCGTATCTGTACCTGTCTCATCAGTTCCATAATATCTGCTGCCGTCGCATGATCCCGATTGATCACAAAACCACAGTGCTTTTCGGACACCTGTGCTCCTCCGACCTGAAATCCCCGAAGTCCGGCATCCTCAATCAGTTTTCCTGCAAAATATCCTTCCGGACGCTTAAACGTACTTCCGGCACTTGGATATTCCAACGGCTGTTTCGTCACACGCTTCTCCTTCAGCTCATCCATATAAGTTTTGATCTTCTCTCCGTCTCCGCGCTCAAGCTTCAACGCCGCCCCAAGCACAATATAACCTTTCTTCGCAATCACACTAGTGCGGTATCCAAGCTCCAGTTCATTACGGCCCAGTTCTATAATCTTACCTTTCCCTGTAAGCACTGTCACAGATTCCAGCACGTCCTTCATCTCACCACCGTAAGCTCCTGCATTCATCATACAGGCACCTCCGATTGTCCCCGGAATTCCGGAAGCAAATTCAAAACCTGAAAGCTCTGCCCCCAGCGCTTTAGCCGCGATTCCTGAAAGCAATGCTCCAGCCTGTGCCTTTACAAGATCACCTTCTACCTTCACTTCATTCATTTCCTTATAAATCTGAACGATCACACCGCGGTATCCCGCATCAGACACAAGAAGATTACTTCCATTTCCTATAATATAATACGGCATTCCTGCTTCTTTACAGATACGGATCACATCTCTTACTTCTTCCTTCGCCTTTGGTGTCACGAAGAAATCTGCCGGTCCGCCCACACGGAATGTAGTGTGACGGCTCATCGGCTCATCGATCAAAATGCTATCCTTTCCTATCACATTGTTCAATTTATCATAAAAGCTCTGATTCATAAAAATCTTCTCCTATACGAAACATTTTCGAATATCCTTATCATACAATAAAAAAGCAGGGAATTCAACGCCTGACATTCTTTACACTTTCGCGGATTATAATTTCTGGTTGAAATGTAATACATTTTTTTATATGATTCGTACTTTCCACTTCATTTAATAATAGCTTCATTCCCTCTACTCCCATTTCATAAACCGGCTGCCGTATTGTCGTCAAAGGAGTATCTAATATTTCCGAAAAGAAGATATCATCATATCCAACAACCGAAATATCATCTGGAACACTCAATCCATATTCTTTCAGTCCATTGTATACCCCATATGCAGACATGTCATTGAATGCAAAAATAGAATCTATTTCCAAGCCATGATTATAAAAATACTCTACTGCATTCTTTCCACTTTCTCTATCATAATTTCCTTCAAAAACCAACCGTTCATCATATGGTATCCCATATTCTTTCAGTGCTTTACAATATCCAAGCAAACGTTCCTTTGAATCCTCAAGTTCATCCGGGCCAGTAACACACCCTATCTTTCTATGTCCTTGTTCCAGCAAATAGTGCGTTGCTATATAGCCACCTTGCCTGTGATTAACAATTACAGAACTACATACCGATGCTTCTACATATCGATCTATCATTACAAATGAGATTTTTAATTTTTCAAGCAATTCTATGCTTTCTTGGGCTCTTTTTTTGTCACTATCCCGTGCCATGCAAAAAATAATTCCATCAACACCCTTATCAGCAAGAACCTGTATATATGATAAATCTCTCTCATGCTTATCATTCGTATTACATAAAATCAAATTCCTTCCTTGCTTCCTGCAGGTATCTTCCACTCCTTTTGCCAAAGTTGAGAAAAAGACATTACTAACATCCGATATAATTAACCCTATCGTTTGTGTTCTTTTCTTCACTAATCCAACCGCAACCTGATTTGGATGATAATTCAATTCTTCAGCAGCATCTAAAATAGCATTTCTGGTGCTTTGCGGAATTCTATTCGCCTTATTATTCAAAACCAATGATACTGTCGTCACCGAAAATCCTGTAAAATTAGCAATGTCTTTTATTGTTGTTCTCAAACCGATACTACCCTTTCTCACTACTTTTTTTCTTAATTTTATACCATATTGCATTCGAGTGGTTAAAATATTTTTCTTAAACACGAAATATATTCCATATAGTTTTTTAATTCAACGTATTCATTCGGTTTATGTGCCACATCCGGCTCCCCAGGACCATATAATAATACCGGCATCTCTGGTGTATCTCGAATAAGAATGGATGCATCTGTAAAAAAATTAATTCCAATAAATGAATTGTTATTCATTTTTTTAACCCATTCATTATCTTCCGAAATTTCAATTGGGAACCTGTCATTTTTCAACTCTATTTCTACTTTTAGAATATTCTCGGTCTCATTTTCATATTTTTGACATTCTTCCTCTGCTATTACAATAATCTGTTCTGTACTCATTCCGGGTACCGTCCTGATATCCATCAGAAACGTTGCCTTATCAGGCGTCATATTAGGAACTATTCCGCCTTGAAGCATCGTGATTTGTGCTGTTGCTTTCCCAAGCAGGTTATGCTCATGTTTACAAATTCTTCTTTTAATTTCTCGACATATTAAAAAGCCATATTCCACAGCATTAATTCCTTGTTCTGGATAAGCCCCATGGCTAGTTTTCCCATGGACATGCAATTGCAGCCATATACACCCTTTTTGAGCCATTCCCAATTTTAGTCCTGTCGGTTCACCTATCAGCATTAATTGGGCATTTTTTTGCATTCCATTTTCAAGCAAATATCTCGCACCCACTCCATTTTTTTCTTCATCGCAAGTCCCATAAAAAACAATCGTTTTTTCTGGCACATAATTTTCTTCTTTCATTTTGCACAGAGTCCATATCATACCTGCCAGACCACTTTTCATATCACTGGCACCTCTTGCAAAAATTTTTCCCTCCTTTTCTATTGGAGTTCTTGGATTTGTGTCCCATAATTGTTCATCACCATAAGGAACTGTATCCATATGTCCATTCCAAATAATGATTTCTGATGATTTTCCCTGTAATTTTGCAACTACATTTGCGTGTTTTTCATCAATGAATTGTATTTGTGCATCAATCCCACTTTCCACCATAAATTGTTGTATATATACAGCGATATCCTTTTCTGAATTTTCACCATTTACACTAGGAATACTTAACAAATTCATTAAAAATTCTTTTTCTGTCATTTTCATTATTTTTATCCTCCATTACAAAGCAAACGCCTGCAGCCTCAAAAGCCACAGACGTTATCCTCTATTCCGTAAGCCAGTCTACAATTCCAGCCCAGACATTATTATAATCTTCCCACTCACAAAACTCCGGCGGTGCCCAATGTGGAGCACAATCTGTTGTAAAAACGGCGCTCCGTCCTTTTCCATATTCTCCAAATGCAATAAACGGATCTCCTTCTATTGTCGCAACCACATCTGCCTCTGGTTTTGCAACGGTTTTGTTATAACCAAGAACTTCCGGCCAGTCACTTCCAACACCTTGCAGCGCTTTATGTTCCTTTATTGTCACCGGTTTTACTCCCTCACAATGCTCCATACGATCATCAACCGTCAATATTTCTACCGGAAGAACATCCTGCACTGCTGTATCATGCCATTTACCTTTCGCATCAACTCCAGAAAATGTCAAATATCCTCCAATCATAAGTAATGATCCGCCATCCAACACATAATCCCGGATAACCTTCGTTCGATTAGGCATTTTTACACTTTTGCTGAATGTAACCGCCGGAAGCAACAGCGTATTTGCTCCAATATCCGACAAAATTATGCAATCATATTCTTTTAACTCTTCTAATGAAAATGGAAATTTTTCTCCTGCAAGATGGTTCGGAAGAAATGTCACATCATAACCACTCGCTTCCAAGGCCTCGACGAGTCGTGTCTCTCCTGTCTCATATACTCCTGTAAAAAAACTGTCAAATCCTTTTGTATGAGTTGTATTACTCATCCATGATTCACCTGCTAATAATACTTTTTTACTCATAATTTTACCTTCCTTGTATTTATTTATTTTTTCCCCATGCAAGTATTAATTCTGCATATATCAAAATCGATTCTAAATACGCATCCATATCCAAATATTCGTTTACGGAATGACATTGTTCCAAATTTCCCGGTCCAAATTGAATGGTCGGACATTTTGCAACATTTTTCCATATTCTGGAATCACACCCAGATGGTGAACCGACAATATTAGGAGTTCTGCCTTTCGCTTGCTTATATCCTTCTGCAAATGCCTCAACGAATGGATGAGTTCTTTCCATTTCAAAGGCTCCACCTGCCTGATAAACACTAATTTCTGGCTTATGGTCTTTCAACCATTTATCGCCATTCGCAATGCCTTCAATAGTATCTGTAAATTCTGATACTACTTTTTCATAACTCATAATTTCTGGCAAATAGTGAACACAAACCTTAAATTCGCATTCTCCTGCAACAGTAGAACCAGCTGTACCACCTGCTATTACTCCTACATTAAGGCTTGGAGCCGGAAGTAATGGATGTTTATATTCCATTAACCAACCATGTTCCAGTTCTTCTAATCCACGAATAAGTTTGATTGCTTTTTCGATTGCACTTACTCCAAGCCATTTGGCACCAGAATGATTTGCTTTACCTTCAATTTTTACATCGAAAAATACAAATCCCATGTGAGCAACAATCAATTCGTCGCTTGTACCTTCACATACGACAACTCCATCTGCTTTCTTTCCATTCATAGCAGCAAGCATCGAACCATTGCCTCCGCCTTCTTCATCGCACACAGATGTAATTATCACATCTCCCGGAAGTTCTATTCCAGCATCTTTCAATAGTTTTATTGCCAGAACTGAGGCCATCAATCCGCCCTTCATATCTGCTGTTCCTAAGCCATACATTCTATTATCTCTAATATCCGGGCAATGTGGTTTTGTTATCCATTTACTCAAATCTCCCGGAGGCATTGTATCCATATGGCCATTAAACATTATGCTTTTTCCACCTTTTCCAGCAAATGTAGCATATACATTATAGCGATGATCATAATTATGACCCAGATTTCCTTCATTATAAAGCTGCAGACATTTTTTTATGGTCTCTTCTTCCAAAGCATCTTTTTCAATTTTATCTGCACCCATTTTTTCAAGCAACTTAATCAGATATTCCTGACCTTTTTCTTCTCTTCCACCATCAATTCCATGTCCCAAGTCCTGCGTGTCTATCGAAACTAGCTCTGACAAATATTTTATATATTCTTCTTTGTGCTCATTCAACACATTTTTTAGTTCTTTCATTAGACCGCCTCCTGTTTTACAACATTTAGGGAACTCTTCTTTCTATCTGTTGCTACTTTCTTTGAAATCATAGATATTGACAATACTACAATTGTAACTACATATGGCATTAACAGGACAAACTGTGAAGGCAATCCATATGCCTGCAGTCTGGCTCCAACAGAATCTGCCACACCAAACACAAGACAACCAACTGCTGTAAGAGCTGGATTTGCATGTCCAAAGTACATTGCTGCTACACCCATAAAACCTCTGTTACTTGTCATATTTTCTGTAAACATAGTACTATATCCCAGTGACAAATGAGCTCCGGCCAGGCCTCCTACCAAACCTGAAATAAGAATTGCCTGATATTTCATGGAAATAACATTTATTCCAGCTGTTTGCGCTGCCATAGGGAACTGTCCCACTGCTCTTAATCTCAATCCCCAACGGGTACGATATAATAAAAATGTCAAAATCAAGATTAAAACAATCATAAACCATTCCGTCACAGCCCAATCATTAAAAATATCTTTTAATATAGGAATATTTTTTATAAATGGAATATCCACTCGTGGAATTGCCTTCACATCTGGATCAGTAAATGTACCACTTGTATCAAAGATGACATTCAACATAAATTTAGTAATAGCAAGAGCAAATAAATTTATTCCCATACCAATGGCACAAATATCTGCTTTATATTTAATATGTCCCACTGCCATAATTCCAGATATCACAAATCCTGCCATCATGGCTGCTAAAATTCCCATAAGCCAGCTTCCAGAGAAATAACTGACTGCAACCGCTGCAAATGCTCCCGTCAGCATAATTCCTTCTGTACCAATGTTTAAAATATCAGCCTGTTGTGTAATCGCTGCACACAGCGCAGCATAAATAATTGGTGTAGCCGATCTGATCGATGCATATATCAAAGAGACACTAAAAATCTGTTCTAATTTCATGCATTTGCCTCCTGTTCTTTAACTGCCTTCTTCTTTTTCCGCTTTATCTTTATCTGAGACAACAATTCCATAGTTGCAATAATGATAAATACTGCTGTAATTGTATCAATAATAGATTTTGGCACACCGGTATTTTGTTGCATTCCCATAGCACCAGATTTTAATACTGCAAGGAAAAATGCCATAAATGGACCAAATACAATGTCATTTTTAACGATCAATGATGCCAGCATTCCATTTGTTCCCAAATTATATGCAAAATTATTTAAGAAATATCCATATGATCCAAGGACTTCTATGCAACCGGCAATTCCTCCAATTGCTCCACTTGCCATCATTGTTCCCACGAACACTTTTCTCGGATTAATTCCTACATATTCTGCGTGTTTTGGATTTAATCCAACGGTTCGGATCTTGTACCCGATATTAGTTTTATTCAACACAATTACTACTATAACAATTACGAAGATAGCAATAAACAAACCTACATTTGCGTTACTTGGTTTTAAAAATTTAGGTAATGTTACCTGTACAGGTGGGGTTTGTGCATTCGCTCCTCCAGCACTCATTGGTCCATTCACTAAATAAGAAGTAATATATAATGCGACTGTATTCATCAAAATAGTAGTACATACTTCATTTACATTGTATAAAGCCTTCAGTATCCCCGGAATAAAAGCCCAAGCAGCTCCTACAACAATTGCGCCTGCGAAACAAGCTATCAACAACAATGGCTTTGGCAAAAAAGTCCAATTAATTCCGATATATGCCGCTACAATTCCTCCAAGAAACACTTCACCTTCTACTCCAACGTTAAAAGCTCCCGCTTTTGCCGCCAAGGCAAATGCAACTGTAGTCAAAAGCAAAGGAGTTAAACTTGCCAAAGTTGTGCCAAATGCTCTTTTTCCCACAAATGCTCCTTTTATCAAAGCCGCATATGCTTCGATAGGATTTTGTCCAATTACAAGAATAATAATTGCTCCTACTCCCAGTGCAAGTAACATTGTAAGTAATATTTTTTTAACACTCTCTACTGCACTATTCATGACACTTCTCCTTTCTGCGTTTTCCTCCCATCATCAAGAGTCCTACTTTCTCTTCATCAGCTTCGTCCACTTGAAGATTTCCTGTAATTTCACCCTCATGCATTACGATTATTCTATCTGATAATGAAAATATTTCCTCCAAATCTGCTGATACAAGCAACACTCCGAGTCCTTTTTCTTTTACATCCATCAATATCGTTCGTATTGACTCTATCGCCCCGATATCTACGCCTCGAGTCGGTTGAGATGCAATTAATACTTTTCCGCCGATAGATACTTCTCGTGCAACAACAATCTTCTGAGCATTTCCACCCGACATTCCTTGAGTCAACGTTTGTGGATTTCGCGGACGAATATCAAATTTATCTATTAATTCATTTGTGTATTCCAACATCTTTGTATTATTCAACATAATTCCATTTGAAAAAGGAGCATCTGAAATCTGGGCTGCAACAATATTTTCTTCTATTGTCATACTTCTATTTAACCCTCTGACATTTCTATCCTCAGGTATATGTGACAATCCTGCTTTTCTTATTTTTTTCACAGATTCATTAGTTATATTTTTTCTGTCTAAAAGTATGCTTCCTCTTTCTACTTTACGCAATCCACAGATTGCCTCAATCAACTCACTTTGTCCATTGCCATCTATTCCGGCAATTCCGACAATTTCTCCCGACTTAACCTCTAGCGAAACGCCTCTGATTTTAGACATTTCTTTTTCTCCAGAAGTCCATAGATTATCAATTTTCAGCACAGTATCTCCGATATGGGCCTGCTTTTTTTCAATATTCAAGAAAACTTCTCTACCCACCATCATCTTTGCCAGTTCTGCTTGATTCGTATCTTTTTTATTGACCGTGCCCATATATTCACCTTGTCTCATAACACTGATACGATCCGATATTTGCATTATTTCATTAAGCTTATGAGAAATAAATACAATTGATTTACCATCATTTTTCAAATTTTGAAGTATCTCAAACAATCGCTGAGTCTCTTGCGGAGTAAGTACTGCTGTTGGTTCATCTAAAATTATAATATTAGCTCCTCTTGTAAGAGTTTTTATGATTTCAACCCTTTGTGCTTCTCCTACTGATATCTGATTGATCTTTTTATTTAATTGTACATCCATTCCATAGTGATCAATGTATTTTTGAATATTTTTTCGTGCACTGTCAAAATCAATTGTCAGACCCTTTCTCGGTTCAAAACCTAAAATAACATTTTCCAATACAGTCAGTTCATCTACCAGCATGAACTCCTGATGTACCATACCGATTCCTTTTTCTATAGCAATTTTAGGTGATAAATTTTCTACCTTCTCTCCTCCAATGATAATTTCTCCATCATCAATACCATACATTCCGTAAAGCATTTTCATCATTGTTGATTTTCCTGCACCATTTTCACCGATCAATGAATGGATTTCGCCTTTTTTCAAATTAAATTCGCCTTTTTTTACAGCTTGTACTTCACCGAAAGTTTTTCGGATTTTTTTCATTTCCACGATATAATCATTCATTTTGTCACTTCCTCTTTGGGAAAAGGGGCCTTGGTCTGTACAAGCCCCCTTATTTCAATTTCAAATTCTATTTGTTTTCGCCAAATCCTTCATAATTATCAACTTTAATTTCGCCTGATTTGATTTTATCGGCAAGTTCATCAATTTTATCAACAATATCCTGTGGGAATTTATCACCCAATGATTCTTTCATAACACTGAAATCTGTTAATGATACGCCATCACCTGCAACATCCATGTATTTAACAGTTCCACCTTTAAATGTATCATCAGTAATAGATTTAATAACTTCATAGGATGCAGTATCTACTCTTTTTACCATAGATGTAAGTACATGTCCCGGCTGATCATTATCCTGATTCAAATCAACACCAATTGCATATTCATCTGCTTCTTTCGCAGCTTCAAGAACTCCTGTACCTGTTCCAGATGCAACATTCATAACAATATCTGCACCCTGCTCATACTGTGCAAGTGTTAATTCTTTTCCTTTTAAAGGATCTGACCAGGAACCTGCAAATGACTGAAGAATTTTTACATCTGGGTCAACATATTTTGCGCCCTGTTCATATCCTGTATAGAAATCATGCAATACTGGGACGTCCATACCTCCAACCCAGCCGATTGTATGATCTGCATTTACACCTTCAATATCTGTTTTCTGAGTGAACATTGCTGCTGCCGCTCCTGCTAAGAATGATCCTTCGTTCTGTGCAAAACTAATGGATTCTACATTATCGGCATCTACAGTAGTATCAATAATCGCAAATTTTACATCCGGATAATCTGCTGCATATTTCTTCAAATATTCTTCAAAGTTGGAGTTAGAACATAATACTAAATCATATCCACCTTCTGCTGCTGCAAGGAAATTAGCTTCCCACTCATCTGCTGTAGTTCCTTCAAGTGTCTTTACTTTTACACCCAATTCTTTTTCTGCTTTTTTTGCACCTTCATTGCATGAATCATTGTAAGATTTATCTCCAAGATTACCTGCATATACAACTGCAACTTTTTTCTGACCAGAAGCACTCCCATCTGATTTCTTCTCAGCACCCTTACTTCCACAAGCAGACATGCTTACACACATTGCCATAACCAGTAATACACTTACGATTCTTTTTTTCATTGTCCATTTCCTCCTCTTTTCTTGAATTTCCTTTTGGTAAAACGTTTTATCAATTAATGTATTTTTATCTTACCAGCCAATTTTGCACGCGTCAATCGTCACATTTCACAATATTTCATTTTTATTTTTTTGCACTATGCAACATTATACGTGTTAATTTTCTGACATTTTGTGCTCAATTCACAAGAATTGGTAAAACGTTTTATCTATTTTTTATTAGCATCTGCCTGCTAACAGATGCTAATAAAAAAGCAAGACAAAAAAATCATCTGACTTCTTTGTCTTGCTTTCTTCGATCGAATTAGTTACATTATATTCTTTTCTTTTTATTTGTCAAGTTTTTTCTTTCTTTTTTGCAGCGGTAAAAATATTCTTTTCACTATAAAAGCAGTTTTGAAAGGTAAAAATAATTCGCACTAATAGTTCTGAAAAAATAAGTTGATTTCTTTGCGATAAGGTAAAATAAAAAAAACTTTATCGCAAAGGAAGAAAAATGAGCAGAGAACAGGAAAGAGCCAAGAGAAAACACAAATTTATGCACATTTTTTAGAGAGGGAAGCAGTATAATCATTCAATGTGGATACCTTTCCTAAATTTACAAAAAATGTGTAAACATGTGAAATCACAGAATTGGCAGGCTATAAAATAAATTTACCTTTCAAAACTGC
Source organism: Dorea sp. Marseille-P4042 (assembly GCF_900290215.1). Classification (NCBI taxonomy): domain Bacteria; kingdom Bacillati; phylum Bacillota; class Clostridia; order Lachnospirales; family Lachnospiraceae; genus Dorea; species Dorea sp. Marseille-P4042. The sequence continues at coordinate 1,462,156 of NZ_OLMI01000002.1, forward strand.
AATTAAAAACTGCGATACCTCCTTTCTTCTTGCAAAATCCCCGTAAATGCTGTATATTACTCTTAATTACACTATTATCAAAAAGGAGTGATTTATCATTGGACTCGAATGATACTATACTATTTATTGTACTGATTGTACTGTTAGCACTATCTGCTTTCTTTTCTTCTGCGGAGACTGCACTTACAACAGTAAACCGAATTCGAATCCGCAACCTTGCCGATGAAGGCAACAAAAACGCACAAACTGTATTAAAAATTACGGATGATTCTTCTAAGATGCTAACCGCTATACTGATCGGTAACAACATCGTGAACCTTTCTGCCGCATCGCTGACCACAACCCTGGCTTACAGTCTCGGAGGCTCCATGGTCGCAATCGCCAGCGGAATTTTAACTGTAGCGATTCTGCTTTTCGGTGAGATTACACCGAAGACAATGGCTACCATCCACGCTGAGAAGGTATCTCTGGCATACGCACCAATCATCCATATATTTATGAAGATCATGACACCGTTCGTCTTCATTATCAATGGTCTGACCAACGTTGTTCTTTTCATTTTACGCGTAGATCCGAATGACCACAAACGCGCCATGACCGAGAATGAACTTCGTACTATCGTAAATGTCAGCCATGAAGACGGCGTTATCGAATCCGAAGAAAAAGAAATGATCTACAATGTGGTAGATCTCGGAGATGCAAAAGCTAAAGATGTTATGGTTCCACGCGTTCACGTAACATTTGCAGATGTAAACTGCACATATGAAGAATTGATTGACATTTTCCGTGAAGATAAATTCACAAGGCTGCCGATTTATGAAGATACGACCGACAATGTGATCGGTACGATTAACATGAAAGACTTGTTGCTTTACGATTACGGAAACACAAAAGAATTCCATATCCGGGATATTATGCGAGAAGCTTATTTTACTTATGAGTATAAGAATATTTCCGAGCTTCTTGTGGAGATGCGTCAGGCATCCTTTAACATCGCAATTGTTCTGGATGAATATGGTGAAACTTCCGGTTTGATCACACTGGAAGATATCCTGGAAGAAATTGTCGGTGAAATTCATGACGAATATGACGAGAATGAAGAAGATTTTGTTCACAAAATTTCTGACAAAGAATATCTGGTAGAAGGTTCTGTCAACCTGGACGACTTCAATGACCGTCTGGAACTGAATCTGGAATCCGAAGAATATGATTCCCTCGGTGGATTTATCATCGAGCATCTGGACCGGCTTCCGGAACTCGGTGATTCTGTCACAACATCCGATGGTATTCGACTGGTTGTAGAATCTCTGGATAAAAACCGTATTGAGAAAGTTCATGTGTATCTGCCGGAGAAAGTGGAATATGATGAGGATTCTGAAGAATAATAAGTAGACATATCTACAAATTCTGTTTCGAACAGTTTTTGTAGGTATATAATAATTAAATCGAGTAGGAGGAATTTCTCTTAAATGAGAAATTCCGACCTCTCACACCACCGTACGTACGGTTCCGTATACGGCGGTTCAATCAACTTAACAAGTAACACACTTTTCGGTGTAGTAATCTAACATTGTGATNCTCCTTTCTTGGGTGATGGTTTTTAGTTTTTAGTCAACTCTATTATACCATATCCAGTGAGGGGTTATTTGTTTTTCATAACAGAAAAATGCCGTATTCATGCGGCTTGTGGCGTTTCGCAAACGCCTAATTAATACATAAATACAGAAAGGGAACACTATGATACAATATATTGCCAGCGACGTAGACGGAACTTTACTTCATGGTCACGCGACTGAACTGAATCCAGAATTATTTGACATTATCCGTCAGTTAAAAGAACATGGAATACATTTTATTGCAGCCAGCGGCCGCCAGTACAAAAATCTCCGTCGTCTATTTGCCCCTGTGAAGGATGATATCTCCTATGTTGCAGAAAATGGATCTATGTGTGTACATGATGGCAAGATCGTCTCATTAGGACATATTGATACTGGTCTTATCTATGAAATCGCAGACGCTGCAAAAGAATATGGTCATTGCCACACTTTAATTTCTACAGCCCGAACCGGATATACCGACTCAAAAGATTCTGACTACATCAATCATATCCGTAACGATGTCGGTTATGACATGGACGTTGTTCAAAATGTGCGTGATATCAAGGAGCCTTTTATCAAAATCGCAGTATGTGATTTTGATGGAACTGAAAAACGTCTTCGCGCCTATTTTCAAGAACGTTTCGGTGATCGAATCAAGATTGTAACCTCCGGGAATATCTGGATTGATTTCATTGCACCGAATGCCAATAAAGGTTCTGCCCTTTCCAATATCGTATCTTCCCTTGGCATGAATCCAAAGAATGGTATCACATTCGGAGATCAGTACAATGATCTGGAAATGTTGCAGCTGTCCAACACAAGCTATGCTATGACGACCGCTGCCACCGGAGTAGCGGATTACGCTACACACACGACAGATTCTGTGGAAGAAACGTTAAAAGATTTGCTTAAAAATTTATAAATCAAGGGGGCTTATTTTTGCCCCCTTTACTTTTTAACATTCTTTACTTTGCTTCATATGTTGCCTTTGCATCACGAATCAACTTATCAAAATTGTCCGCCTGCCATGCTGCTCTTCCCGTAAACAACCCATCTATCGACGGTTGAACAATTAATTCATTTGCATTTCCCGGATTTACACTTCCTCCATATAATACAGGGATTTCATCAGCAACATCACCAAAAATTTCTCTCAAACATGCTTTAATTACCTTGTGCATCTTCTCTGCATAATCTGCCGATGCCGGAGTTCCGTTTACACCAATAGACCATACCGGCTCATATGCAACCCAGATATTCGGAACCTGAGATACCGGAACATCATGAAATCCTATTTTCAACTGAGTCCGAAGGACTTCTGCACTAATTCCAAAGTCTTTTTCTTCTGCTGTTTCACCAATACATAAAAGTGTTGTAAAGCCATGGTTTAAAGCTGCTTTTACTTTTTTATTTTCCTCAACATCAGTCTCGCCAAACACATGTCTTCTCTCAGAATGTCCGATCATTACAAGATCCAACCCTAACTCTTTTAGCATAAGCGGCGAAATTTCTCCTGTAAACTGTCCTTCATCTTCCCAGCACATATTCTGAGCGCCCAGCTTTACATAAGCGCGGTCAACATTTTTCGTAGCACTTTCAAGAGTGGTATAAGACGGGATAATAAATAATTCTATCTCTTCCCGGCTGATATCTTTCGTATTCTCCACTAATTTCTGAAGATATTCTACCGTGTCCTTAATATTCTTATACATTTTCAAATTACTTCCAAAATATAATTTTTTACTCATGTCTTACCTCCTTTTGTTCCTGATCTAAATAAATTTATTATATTCATTTTTACTAATTAGCTCAATTGGGATTTCTTGCAGAAAATCCCCGGTTTTCACCAGGGATTTTCTGCTATCTTAAGCATATCTATAAGTACGCCGATGGTTATATTTTTCCATCCGATTCAAAAATCTTCATTGCTCTTTTCACATCTGCCTTCATTGCTGTAATCCCTGCTTTTGCTATATCTTCAAAGTAAATTGCATCCTTATCTTTTTTATCCTCGAGATACTGCATCACACCTCTTCCACCAGCCAATGACAGGTAAGTATAGTAATTAATCTTACGAATTCCGTTATGAATTGCTGTTCTGTACTCTTCCTCACTGAGTCCGGAACCTCCATGCATAACATATGGAATATCTTTTGCACTTTTTATCAACGCAATGCGGTTCAAATCCAGTACGGGTTTTTCCGTATAAATTCCATGCGCTGTTCCAAATCCAATTGCAAGTGCATCTACATTTGTCCTTTCGATAAATTCTTTTGCCATCTCAGGATCTGTATATGCTTCTTCACGAGTATAGGATTTCCCATTGCCTTCAGCAGCTCCTGCTTTGGAAGTCAATATATGTCCAAGTTCCGCCTCTACTGAAGCACCTCTTTCGTGTGCATATTCCACAACGCTTCTTGTTTCAGCTACATTGTCCTCAAACGGCTTCGCAGATGCATCATACATCACAGAAGTAAATCCCATATCAACTGCATATCTGCAACTTTCAATACTTGCGCCATGATCCAAATGTACTACGACTGGTACTTTCGCTATTTTTGCAAGCTGTAACATAATCGGTCCAATAACATCTATAGAAATCAGATGTCTATGGGAATCTGCATATTGTAAAATCACTGGACTATTGAGCTCTTCTGCTGTTTCCACAATTGCCATTCCAGACTCCAGAGAAGTACAGTTAAATGCTCCTACTGCATAATTACCTTGTTCTGCTTTTTCAAGTACTTCTTTTAACGTCGCTAACATTCTTTTCTCCCATTTTTCACTACGGCGTGGCTATTTCACCACGCCACATCATCATATAAGTCTTCAATTTTTCAGTAATCTATACTACACAGTTTTATGCAAGTTTTCCTTCCACGAATTCTCTCATTCCTTGGAAAATCAGATATACAGATGTTGCTCCTGCATCCTGATGTCCAATCGCTCTCTCAAGTAGCGATTTTGCACGTCCGAATTTTGCAACATATTTCTTTGTATCTTCAACACCCTGCTTTGCGCTCGCCTCTGCCGCCTTCAACATTTCAAGAAGACCTTTATCAGCATTTGCTGCAAGTGCATCTACTGCTGGTGAAAGAGCATCTACCATAGTCTTGTCTCCGACCTGTGCTCCTCCTCTTTCCTGAATTGCCTCCAGGCTCTTCTTCTCCATATCGGCAAGATCTTTGGATGTAATAACAGACTTTGGATCCATACCTTTTGCTCCTGCCAGATACAGACTTCCGAAGATAACTCCTGAAGCTCCACCCATAGACATAAGCATTGCCTGTCCTGCCGTCTCAAAGAGCTGGTAAGCATTCTCCTCACCTGCCATCTTAAGCAGTTTCTTCTTTGCCTTCTGCATTCCACCTGCCATACCGATTCCATGATCTCCATCACCGATAGCACTGTCAATCTCTGTCAGATATGGCTTATTTGCAATAATTTTATCTGCGATATAAAGTAGCATATTTCTTGTATCTTCTGCGTTAAGTTCTGTCAACTCTCCTTCTTTACTTCTTACGATTTCAGCTGGCTTAACATCGTTTTCATCAAACTCGATTTCCTCGTCCTCACCATCATCCTCGATTGCTTCTCCTGATACAGAACCTTTCGCATAATACGGAGAATAGCATGGTGCATCATAATACGGTTTCAGTTCATCGTCCAATTTCAAGAAAGTAATGGAAAATCCACCCATTTCCATACATGTACAATATGTCTTAATCTCTGTGTCATAGATTTTAAGCCCATCTTTATGCATACGTTTATGTAACTCATAGAACACCAGGTTCAACTCAAGAAGTGGTGTAGAACCAAGTCCATTGACAAGAACTGCAATCTCATCTCCTTCTTTTAATCCCATCTCTTCTTTCAATTCTTTATACATACGATCAACCATGTCACTGCAAGGCATCATCTTTGTACGCTCAATTCCCGGTTCACCGTGAAGTCCCATTCCAAATTCCATCTCGTCATCTGCTATTTCGAATGTCGGTTTATCATTTCCCGGAAGTGTTCCCGGAGATGTTGCAAGTCCAATTGTGTTTGTGTTATCTCTAGCTTTTTCTGTAATACGAACAACTTCTTCAAGGCTCAACCCTGCATCACACGCAGCTCCGGCAATCTTGATTGTATATACGTCTCCGGCAATACCACGGCGATCTGTAATTCTCTCTTTTGGTGCAGATGCAAAGTCATCCCACTCACGCACATGGGCTGTCTTCATACCCTCTGCCTGACACATTTCCTCTGCCATATCAAAGTTCAGGTTATCTCCTGCGTAGTTTCCATATACAAACAGAACACCTTTTCCCTGATCCACTGCCTTTGCAGCTTCCATGATCAATTCAGGGTTCGGAGATGCACAAACATTTCCACATGCAACTGCATCAGCAAGTCCTGCTCCGCAATATCCTGTAAACAACGGCTCATGTCCGCTTCCTCCACCAATCACAAGGGCAACTTTATCTTTTCTATGTCCTTTATAGGTAAATGCATTGTACTCACCGACTTTTTTGTAATATTTTCTATAAGCCATCAGATATCCCGCAAGACTTTCCTCTACAACATTTGACACATCCTTATTTAAGATCTTTTTTGTTCCCATTTGTGATACCTCCTTGTACATTCTTTATAATTATTCAACATTACGATGATTCTTCGACATTTTTTCAAATGTAAGCCCCGGTGTCTCATCCACAATTGTCATGATAATAATATCAAATAATATCAACAAACATTGCTCAAAGAGATTTCCCATTGGCTGGAAGGATGGAACTACATCATCTGTTCCTCTATATACTGCTGCCGGCACAAAAAATACTTTATCCGCAACATTTTTTGCAGTGTCACCACTTGGAGATCCTGTCACAACATAAATCATTGCCCCTGCTTCTTTCGCACGCTCGCAAATGTAATTAATATGCCCGATACGTCCATCTCCAAGAGTCGCAATCAGTAAATCTCCCTCTCCGATAGATGGTGTTGTATCATCCCAAATCCAATGAATTTCTTTTCCCATATGCATCAGTCTCATAGCAAATGCTCTGGTTGCCATACCTTCACGTCCAACACCAATTAGGAAAATGCGGTCATGTGCCTTTACTTCGTCAATAAATGCGCGCATATTATCCTGGTCGACTCTCTCAAATACTTGTCTGTATTCTCCGAGGATTTTTTCATAAGTTTCTTTATAATCCATGCTTCCCGCCTCCTAACATCCAAGTTCTTTGTGAAGATAATCCATTGTCTTCTTCATGCCTTCATAGACAGCATCGTCATCATCTTCAAATATTGTTACAACTTCCAAGTACTGTGTAATATCATCCAGCCCTGCTTCTGTTGTTGCTTTTTTAATCAACTCCGGTGTAATGATTCCTCCTTCATGAGTGAAATCCCAATGTCTGTCCCACTGGCCATCTGTCTGCTGTAAATGAATAGAGCCGATATATGGAGCACACTGTTTGAACCAGAGTTCAATATCTGCTTCTTCTTTTAAAAGTGGTTTATAAAGTGCATGTCCCCAGTCTACCAAAAGTTTGATTGGAATATCTGTACCTTCCAAATCCTTCATCATCTGAACTGACACTTCCGGACTATGTGGAAATTCCGTAATCAAAGGTGTTGCCTCAATATGAATCTCTTCCAAACCTTTTGTTTTTCCATACTCGGCAAGCTTCCTTAAATACTCAAGCATATCCTGATAAAGTTCTTCACGTCTCTGCGGATCTCTCGCATCATGGTAATCCATACCACCGACAGGTGTTCCCATGATTTTTGCTCCCATATCAACAGTCATATCAATTGCTCTTTTAAAAAATGTAAAAGCGATATCCCTTTGTACTTTTGTCGGTGCCAGCAAATGGGCGTAAGAATAGGATGCAAGTCCACCAAATGTTGCATCGATTGTAATTCCTGCATCTGCAAATGCATCTTTATATTGATAGACCATAACATCTCTCTGTGCCTGCGGCCACCACGGATCAATCAGATCCCATGTGAACTGTACATAATCTACTCCAAAATCCTCTTTTATCATCTTTGCTAATTCAACTGGATCCAACCAGCGTTTTACTGCAAACGAAAGATTTAATCCTAATTTCATTTACGTTCCTCCTTTTAAGATTCAGGACTGGCAATATTGCAAAACATCCACCAGTCCTATAAATATCTGTCTGTTTAGTTCAATTTGATTCTCTTCTGTCTGTTTTCACGAACGATAGTGGAAATAGAGCTGAAGGAAATAGCAAGTACTACGACAATACCACTAACTGCTGACTGCCAATAAGAGTTAACGCCGAACAGTACAATAATATTTTGAATAATTGTAATAACAGCTGCTCCAATCAGAGCTCCTGCCGGATTACCAACGCCACCTGTAAGAGCAACACCACCAATAACAGATGCTGCTATAGAGTTCATTGGCCAATCTTCACCAATGGCTGTCTGTGCAGAGCCAAGACGACATACATATAGAAGTCCTGCCAGCGCAGAAATCAATCCAACAATAGAGTAAATCATAACACGAATACGATCTACTTTGATTCCGAGAATCTTAGCTGCTTCTTTACTGTTACCAATCGCATATATGTAACGACCCGTCTTTGTCTTCTTTACCATAAATAAAATCAGGATCAAAACAACAAGACAAATAATAAACGGAATTGGTATAGGTCCGATAGACTGTTTTCCAAGTACCTGTGTATCAGCTGGAATACCTGTAACAGCTTTTCCTTTTGTGATAACCAAGTTAATACCACCATATACACCCTGCATACCGATTGTAGCAACCATTGAATTCAAACGAAGCCTTGTAATAATAATACCATTGATAAATCCGAACAATAATCCAAGAATTAGTCCTATTACAAGGCACAGCCATGGATTCAATCCTACATTTACCATCAACATACCTGTTAAGATACCAGATAAGCAGGCAATCTTACCTACTGATAAATCTAGTTCTCCAACTAGCAAAAGCAATGATTGAGCAATACCAATCATGCCTACAAATGCTAAATCACGCAGTACTGACTGCAAGTTGTACACATTTAAGAAATATGGAGATACAATACTTGCAATGATAATCATAACGACTAATATTGCTGCCATCGCAGTCATATTACTTTTCTTCAATGCATTGATAAATGCATTTCCTGATTTTTGTTTTTCATTTTCTCTACTCATATTAAAACTCCTCTTTCATCCTTCTAAGAATTTACGTAAATATTTTCCTCCAGCTGAACCACTTTCTGATACAGCTGTAAAATATAATTAGGAATTCACTCCAATAATTGCTCCTAGAATAGATTGCTGTTCCGTGTATTCGTCAAACTCTCCTGCAATCTTACCTTCATACATTGCAACGACTCTATTTGAGCACTTCTTAATCTCTTCCATCTCAGATGAAATCATGATGATTCCGATTCCCTCTTCTTCTGCAAGCTTCTTCATAAGACGGTAAATTTCAGTTTTTGTTCCTACGTCAATTCCCTTTGTCGGTTCATCAAATACCAGGAGTTTCGGCTTACAAGCCATGGCACGCCCGATAATAACCTTCTGCTGGTTACCACCTGACAGAAACTGAATTTCTTTGTCTGACCCCGGTGTCTTTACATCATAAGTTTCAATAACACTCTTTGCCAGTTCATTTTCTTTCTTTCTAGAAATGCTGATTCCACTCTTCAGATTATCCAAAACTGATACAGAAATATTATCTCTAATAGAAAGTACTGGCAAAATCCCCTGCTTTTTCCGTTCCTCTGGAAGATAAATAAATCCATTCTTAACCGAATAGTTTGTATCTCCCAGTTTCCAGTCCGCTCCGTCCAGTTTGACCGAACCTTTATATACCGGAAGATATCCAAAGATTGCCTGCATAACTTCGCTTCGTCCAGCACCGACTAATCCGGAGAACCCAAGGATTTCACCTTTTTTCAGTTTGAAACTAACATTGGTAAATCTCTCACCTGTAAGATTATTTACTTCCAGCAACACCTCGTCAGATACCTTTGTAGAATAGAATCTCTCATTTTGATTCAGTTCCCGACCTGTCATCTGTTTGATAACCCAGTTAGTATCTACATCCTTAATCTCTGAATATGCAACCTTCTTACCATTTCTAAAAACAGTAATTACATCCGCCAGCTGGAAAATTTCTTCCAATTTATGTGAAATAAAAATAATCGCCTTATTTTCTTTCTTTATTTTCTCTACTATGTTAAACAATATCTTTGTATCTCTGCTCGTCAAACTTGTTGTCGGTTCGTCAAGCATCAATACATCATAATCCTCATGAACAGTTGCACGAGCAATCTGAAGAAGTTGCTGAGAAGATATAGATATATCTTTTACTAATTCGTTTGGTTTTACTGGAATCGAGAATTTTTCCAGAATCGGATTTGCCCGTTTCTCAAGTTCCTTTTGGTTTACAGTCCCTTTGATACCTGATTTTTCATACGGAATAAATAAGTTCTCTGCAACAGACATATAACCAAACAAATCTATCTCCTGTGGGACATACGCAACTTTGTCAAAGAGCGCTTTATTCTTCATCGCATTTTCTCCACTAATCATGACTTCTCCTTCTTCCGGTTCATATACTCCGGTAAGACATTTGATTAGTGTACTTTTTCCCGCTCCATTTTCTCCGATGATTGCATGAATTTCTCCTGGTTCAAAGGCTACATCTACTGAATCCAGGGCGATAACTCCCGGAAACATCTTTGTAATATTCTTCGCCTCTAATATTTTCATAGATATGCTCCTCATTCAAGAAGCGGGGACGAGCAACTTGAATAAATCCAGTCACAAGCCCCCGCTTAGTAGTCATCTTAAAACTTTAACTTTTTGATTTATTTAGCACTTACAGTCTCAATCCACTCGTCAATGTTGTCAGATGTAATACGTCCGATACCTGTATCAACATTTGCTGGAAGAGGCATTCCCTGAGCTGCCTGATATGCCATTAACACTGCATACATACCCTGCTCCTGAGGAAGTGTTGAAGATGTAGCTGTAATTGTTCCCGTCTTAACATAGTCAAGAATCTCAATCAAGTTATCCATTGCTACGAATGTTACTTTATCCTGCATACCCTTCTCTTCGATTGCTGCTGCAACACCAGATCCACATGCATCACAGTTTAAGTATCCTGTAAGATCAGGATTTGCTGCAAGTACAGCTGCTGCCTGAGACTGAGCTGTCTCAACATTATCGTTATCAATACCACCATCGATTACTTCAATATCTGGATACTGAGCAAGTGCATTTAAGTGAGCCTGATATCTTTCTGCGTGGTTAGGAGCTGTAGGAGCACCCTGCATAACTGCAACTTTTCCTTTTGTTCCCATCTTCTCAACAAGCATTTCCACCGCAATTGTTGCCTGCTCCGCAAAGTCATTACCTACAGATGTAAGTCCGCTACCTTCTGGGGTAGGAGCATCAAATAAAATAACTGGAATATCTCTGTCCTGAATCTCTTTGATGATGTCAGCGCTTCCATCATAATCAACCGGGTCAAGCAGGATAGCTGTCGGATTTGTTGCTGCAGCCTGCTCAAGTGTTGAGTTCTGTGCGGACACTTCTGCTGATTCCGGAGCACGATAATCAATCTTCACATCTACCCCAAGCTGTTCAGAAAGAAGATCTGCCTCTTTCTGTGCACCTTTATTTACTTCATCGAACCAAGCATGCACACATTTTGGAACAACAACGAACGTCATATCCTCTGCTTTTCCTTTGCTTTCACCATCTGATTTTGCTGATGAACCTCCGCCTGAACTACATCCCATTGCCATTGCAGCAACCATAGCTGCCGATAACAACACTGCTAAAATTTTCTTTTTCATTTCTTTTCCTCCTTTTTTCTAAGTTCTCTCTTGGAATAATTATATTATAAAAGAACAATCTTCTTTTTCCAATGTGAGGAAATTTAGAATAAGTACGAGAATTTTTAGGAGACTGTCAAATATATATGATTCGATCTGAAATATTTTCTATATATTCTTCTCTTGTATTAACAATTATTACTGTTGCTCCTTTGCTTGCGAATTTTTTAACATATTTTTTCACTATATCCACACCATTTACATCACAAAGAGCAAATGGTTCAAATAAAATTAATACCATTGGATTAAAAATATACCATCGTTCCAGTGTCATCCGAATACATTCGTTGACACGCAATTCTCCTGCTTTTATCTCCTTGGCACTGCTCTCCTCTCCCATATCTTCCATCATCATCTTACGAATACCGCCAGAAGAACGGATATAATCCCAAAATGAAATCTTCTCAAGAGACGGAAGCATCAAATTCTCATCTACCGTCATATGCTCAAACACTTCTTCTCGACTTCCGAGGGCTCTCACGGATACAACTTTTTTTCTGGAAAGTTCATTGCACTCTATATTTTCATAACACTTTCCATTTAAAATATAATGTGTTCCCTCACTTTTTATTCTTCCTGACAAAATCATAAATAGCCTTTCTTTTTCCCGTCGGTCAAGAACAATTAACGTCACTACCTCTCCTTTTATAAAATTCAGATTCTCCCTGCCGCATTTTCGAAGCTTCATATTTCTAACTCGGTATACTATATCTTCCTCTCGAACAGATACTTCCTGTCGATTTTCTATATTTTCCCGAACTGATACTGTACTCTCTCCAAGAAAATATAGTTCCAACTGTTCTTCACTCCAGATATATTCTCTGGCACATTTTTTTACAATATGTCCGTGGTTAAAAATGACATATTTGTCAGACAAAGCTGACAGAATAAAATTAGAATTGCTATTCACAATCACACTCATCCTACCTAGGATTAATCTGTGCAAAACGCGACCGAATTTTTGGATTTCCATCTGACTCATACCATCAAATTCATCTTCTATAATAATAATCTTAGCTCCTCTACGATATGCTTTGACCACATCCACAATTCGTTTTTCCATCTCAGACAGATGACGCATTCGGGTAGATACATCTAAATCAAGATCCAATTCTGCAAAACAATCCCCTGCTTCTTCCAAAACTTCTCTTCTAAAAAATACTCCCACCCATCTTGCATCTACTAGACACATATATTCTGCCACAGTCCATTCTTCAATCATATAATTTTCCGGTCGCATTCGATAGATCTTTTCTCCCAAAATTTCCCAGTCATTTACTTTTTGTCCACCTATATAAATGGATCCACTTCCCTTCCCTTCAGTCAACTCACCACACAAAAGTCCAGTCAACAAATCCTTTCCAGAATAAGTAAGCCCGAGAAACCCCATGCATTCTCCTTCCAGAATACAAAAAGATACGTTCTCGAGCTTTCTTGTCCGGGTATAAATATAATTCAGATGGTTAATTCTCAGCAGTTCTTTCTTCATTGTCTTTCTCCCGGTCATTTTTATAATCCACCGGAATCGTAATCTCTACATCAGTTCCCTGTCCCACTGTACTATATACATTCACACCATATTCATCTCCAAAAAGGAGTTGAATTCTTTTATGAATGTTTGGAAGTCCGATTCCTGTATTTCTTGTGTTATGATTCTTACCATCATCTAATTCCATATCATCTGATTGAATTCTGAAATTCAATTCTTTCAGCTTATCACTATCCATACCTTTTCCATTATCTGAAATTGTCAGAATTAGATTTTGATCCGTCACGATTATTTCTATTGTAACCTTTCCATCTTCTAATTTTTCTTCCAACCCATGAAAAATTGCATTTTCCACAACCGGTTGGATAATCAATCTCGGTATCAAAAAATCATAAGCCTGTTCATCTTCTTCTTCTACAATTACCTCTAACGAGAATCGATTATTAAACCGATAACGCTGAATTAACATATAATTTTCAATATTCACCAATTCATCCCTAAGGGTCACAAGATTTCCTTTTCGACTGATACTATAACGAAAAAATGCAGACAATGCCTCTACCATCTTTGCAATCTCTATATTATCATCAATTAACGCCTGACCTCGAATTGTCTCCAATGTATTATACAGAAAATGTGGATTTATCTGACTCTGAAGTGCAGTCAATTCAGTTTGTTTATTAAGAATCTGTACATTATCTTTTCTTGTCTTATAAGCTGCATAGCGATCCATCAGCCGATATGTTTGTTTTACAAATGGAATCCCTGACGGCGCAATTCTAAGCTCCTCTTCCTCAAATTCTGTCTCACATAAATAATCTAATATTCTAGCGAATTCCTTTAATGGATGAACAATAGCTGTTACTGTATAAATCAGAATCATAATCTGTATAATCAATATAAAAAAAACTACTGCATCAAAATGCCATCCGACAAAAATCAATGTCAATGTAAGGATGCAAAGAACAGACTCTGCTAAAATTACTTTTTCAAGCTTTTTTACAAATCTCATTCCTCTGATCTCCTATGAATGAAGCTTTCGATACAATGCTGGTTTTACACCAACCTGTTTTGTGAATATTTGACTAAAATATCTAGAATCCTTATACCCCACACGGTCACCAATTGCTGCAATTGTTTCATTTGTATTGCATAAGAATTCCTTCGCTTTCTCTATCCGGATATTTAACAGATAAGCACTGACATTAATACCCGTCTCCTTTTTAAATAGAACGCTAAAATATACTGGGTTCAATCCGACAATCTCTGCTAAATCTTCCAATACAATTTTCTCATCATAATGATCTTCCATATATTTTCTAGCCTGCCGGATTGGCTTTACAGATTCCGCCTCAGCAGCCTCCTTACTTTTCTCTACAAATTTTCCAAGACTATTTTTCAGACAATGTTTCAATCCACTGATTGTATAACAGTGCTGACAATTGGAAATTACACTTTTCCTTTCCCCGTTTTCTTCCTCTTGTTGAAATTCTACATAATCAAAGAAATAATTTACTATCTCTTCAGCCATATCATAACAACCCGAAAAATCCATTTCTTCTCGAATTTTATATTCACTGTACACTTGATTTATACATTGCTCCAACTTATTTACAGAATAACTTTCAATGCTTGTGCGAATCTGCTCTTTCCATTCTTCTGTCAAAACTCCTTCTTCTGTCCGACCGTCATGCTGTATCGTTTCTGCATAAATAATACGTCCGGTTCCCTGCTTAATGCGATTACCGACTGCTCTATGTGCTTCCTTTATAGAAAATCTGATTTCTGCAAATTCTTTCCGTTCTGTACCAATTCCGATAGTTACCTCATATTGTTCAAATCCCAAAAGATAATCTTTGATTTCCATCATAATATCATTCACACTATCTTTAATTGCTCTTGATTTACTAAAATCATAATTAAACAGACAATATATATGTAGGTTTTCCTTTTCACAAATTAGTACTTCTTCTGTCTCTGTTTTCAGTATTCTCTCTACAATCTCTTCAATTCTAGATGTAGTAAGTTTATCCTGCTTTTTATCTTTCTTATTATAATCCACATAATCTAGCTTAATATCAATTCCTCGATAGATTTCTCCCTGAAACTCTACCCTGTCGTCTACCACTTCTGGTTCTTCTGTTTCAATAATATTTTTTAGAAAATCTCTTTTTATTATGTGGCGGCTCTCGGATACTGTCTCCTTGAAAGCTCTTTGTTCCTGTTCCGATTGCCAACTGGCACTAAGCTCTTCAGAAATCTTCTTCAAAACATGATTCAATTCATCTTCACTTACCGGCTTTAACAGATAATCTTCTACTCCATACTTCAATGCTTGATGGGCATACTCAAACTCTTTATATCCACTGATTACAATAAATTTCATATCTTTCTGAAGCTCTTTTGTCATTATGATTAGTTCTAATCCATTAATTTTAGGCATACGAATATCCGTAATCACTACATTGGGACAGCTCTCACTTTGGATTATTTCAAATGCAGTTCCCCCATTATCGACTACAGCCATACAGTCTAGATTAAGTTCATCCCAATGGATTAGCTTCTTAATCAATGTCCCTATTCTAAATTCATCATCAACAATTAGTACATGCCATTTTTTACTTTGCATTGTTTTGACGCCTCTCCTTCCTCGATAATGGTTGCCTCTTTATTATAGATGTTAAAAAATTATCTCGCAACCGAAAATTTTATCTAACACTAACACATCCAAATACAAGAGATATATTGTTTAATAAACAATATGCTAACTTTAACTTAAACGAAATATAGATTTACTTCTTTTAACCGAATATTATATCAAATTGCACAAAAATGAGGACGAAATCAGCATTTATTTGCTCCTCGTCCTCGCTTCTCTTTAATCCTACCGAATAAAGCAGATTTATTTACGCTCCATATCGTATTTTCTGAATGCATCTACCTTTGGTTGAGATCCACATCCTGGTACAAATTCATTCGTCAGAAAAATCTGCGTAAAAAGTTCTCGTTCCTTGCTTCCTGTCGTAAATGCTCCCATACACGCAATATTTGCATCATTGCTTAGGCGAGCTCTCTCTGCTGAATAAGCATCTGTCAAAAGCGCCGCATAGGCACCTTTGACTTTATTTGCCGCTATAGACACCCCAAGTCCTGTTCCACACAGAAGAATACCTCTGTCATATTCTTTTGAAGCAACAGCTTCTCCAACTTTAATTGCAACATTTGCATAAATTGGGTCAGTGCTTCCAAAGTCAGTCACTTTACCAAGTCCTTTGTTCTCAATGAATTTCATAAGTGCCTGTTTTTCATTTTCTGCGTTTGGATCGCATCCGATTGCAATTTTCATAATTGATTGCCTCCTTAATTGTAATTTATTTCTAGAACAGCCCTTTCACTGCCGGATACAATTTTCTGAACTGCTGATACCGTTCTTCATACTTCGCCACAAGTTCTGGTTCCGGTTCAACTGTATCCACAACTTTCACAAGCTTTTCGGCAATCGTCTCTACATCTGGATATTCTCCACATCCGACTGCTGCCAGCATTGCACCGCCAAGTGCCGGTCCTTCTTCACTTTCAATCACATCTACTTTTAAGTTCATGACATTTGCAATAATTTTTCTCCACAGCGGGCTTTTTGCACCGCCGCCGCAGATTTTCGTCCGGTCAATCTGAATGCCAAGACTTTTTGCCACTTCCAGCGAATCACGAAGTCCAAATGCCACACCTTCCAGTACTGCCTGCGTCATGTCTGCTCTTGTTGTATCCATGGACATACCGATAAACATGGCTCTCGCGTCTGGGTCATTATGTGGAGATCGTTCTCCCATCAGATATGGAAGATAAAAAACTCTGTTTTCTCCAAGATTTTTTATGTCCGCCTGCTCTGCCACGTAATCTTTCGTTCCGAGGATTTCTTCATTCCACCACTTATTGCAAGACGCCGCACTAAGCATGCACCCCATCAGATGATAGTGTCCGTCTGCGTGCGCAAATGAATGAAGGGCATTATGCTTATCTACTCCGAATTTTTCACTGGAAATAAAGATTGTTCCCGACGTTCCAAGAGAAATGTTGCATCTTCCATCTCCGACCGTTCCTGTACCGACTGCCGCTGCCGCATTGTCCCCGGCTCCTGCAATCACTTTTACACTTTCTGAAAATCCCAGTTCATTTGCCACATCTGGTTTCAAAATGCCTACGACTTCATAGCTTTCATATAATTTCGGAAGCTGTTCTTCTGTGATACCGCAGATTTCTAGCATTTCTTTTGACCAGCATCTGTTTTTAACGTCCATAAGAAGCATGCCTGAAGCGTCCGACACATCTGTACAGAACGAACCTGAAAGCTGGTAAGCCAGATAATCTTTTGGCAGCATAATCTTTGCGATTTTCTTATAATTTTCCGGCTCATTTTCCTTCATCCAAAGTATCTTTGGCGCTGTAAATCCCGCAAATGCAATGTTCGCCGTGTACTCGGATAATTTATCTCTGCCAATGACCTGATTCAGGTAATCGGTCTGCTTTCCGGTTCTTCCATCATTCCAAAGAATTGCCGGGCGAATCACCTGATCGTCTTTATCCAGTGCTACCAGCCCATGCATCTGTCCGCCAAAACTGATGCCAGCCACCTGACTCTTATCGCATTCACTTGTCAGCTCCTTCATTCCTTCCATGGACTTTATATACCAGTCTTCCGGATGCTGCTCTGACCAGCCCGGTTTCGGGAAATATAATGGATATTCCTTAGACACAATTTTCTGGATATTTCCGTTTTCGTCCATCAGTAAAAGTTTCACTGCAGAAGTTCCAAGATCAACGCCTATGTATAACATATTCAGTCCTCCTAATCAGTAAATATATTTCTAATTTCTATCTTACACCAGAGTTTCCATTATCACAATCTTTTCATTTCAAAAATGCTGTAATTAAAATTATACAATTACTGCCCTGCTTCCCCCTGCTTTTTCTTTTGTCACTATAATTTGTTTATCGATGCGTTCTTTTAATTCGCCAACGTGTGAGATGATTCCAACTAGCTTGTTTCCTTCTGAGAGCCCTGCAAGTGCTTTCATTGCCTGTTCCAGGGATTCATCATCCAGTGAACCAAATCCTTCATCCACAAACATCGTATCCAGCCTTATTCCTCCTGCTCTGGACTGAACTTCGTCTGACAGACCCAGTGCCAGGGATAGGGAGGCTTTAAAGGATTCACCTCCGGATAGTGTCTTGACACTTCGTCTTGTCCCATTATAATGATCAATTACATCCAGTTCCAGACCACTCTGACTCCGGTTATTCCCTGCTACAATACTCCTTTCCAGCTCATACTGCCCCTCCGACATAACCATAAATCTCACATTTGCGCGCTCCAGTATCCGGTCAAAATATGTCATCTGCACATAGGTCTCCAGCATGATTTTTTCCTTTCCGGAAATGTTCCCGTTAGCCGTATTAGATAACGCCTTTACCATAGTCCATTTTTGTTCCAGTTCAATAATGTCTTTTGACTTTTTCTGGATTTTCGCCAATGCTTTCTGATTCGCTGCAAGACGCACCTGTATGTCTTTTAAGCACTGTTCCTGTTCTGTCCGTATTTCTTCCAGACATCTTTTTTCGTCTTGTTCTTTCTCTATGCTAAACTCTCCCAGATTTTCAAGTTGTTTGCGGCACTGTTCCATCTGACCTTCCAGTTTTCGAGCCTCACCGCTGCATTTCTGTACATTTTTCTGCGCCTCGTCATATTGCTGCTTTAACTGTACCTTCTTCATCTGCAGATTGCGAAGCTCCTGTTCCGCCAATTTCCCATCTTCAAACTTAAGATTCTGGCTTTGTTCTTCAAGCTGCCTGCTCTCCGTCTGTATTTCAGCATTCAACGCTGTAATTTTTCCGCTCAAAGCCTCCCGCTCTGCCTGCTTCTCCACGATCTTCTTTTCTGTATTCTGAATTTGCTTTTGAAGATTTTTATAATATTTGACCTTTTTGGTATTATCCAGAATCTGCTCTGTAAGCTTGTTTTCCCGCTCTGCAAGTTCTACCTGCTTGTTATTGATCTGGCTTTGAATATCCTGCACTTTCCAATTTTCTGATTCCATTGGCTCTGCTAACATCTTCTCCTTTTCCAGTTCGTGCAGCTTTTCCATGATTTGTTTCTTTTGCAGATCCACTTTTCCCACCAATTCCGCTGCTTTTTTACTTGCATTTTCCATCTCTGTCCGTGCCAGTTCCAAATGCTCCTGCAACTGATCCAGCTCTTCCTGAGATGGCACATGTTCCATAGCTGCAGCCTTCCTCGGATGCTCTCTGGAACCGCACACCGGGCATGGCTCTCCAGGATTCAAATGTCTCGCCAGTACCCCTGCCTGTCCATCTAAAAATGTCTGATATGCCTGGTCGTATTCTTCCTTTCGTGCTTGTGCCATCTGCGTTTTATCTACATATTGTTTCTGAAGCTTTGTAAGATTTCCACATAATGTTTGATACTGCTTTATATTTTTCACAAATGCATCCAGTTCTTCTTTTTTCAGATCCAGTTTTTCTTTCTGAAACTGTAGTTCCGCCTGATTCTTCGGTTCATTTTCCAACATTTTTTCTTCAGTTTTGTCTTCCTGTAAATGTTCTTGAAGTTTTTCTATCTCTAATTTTTGATTCAAGAGCTTCTTTTCCTGTTTCTCAAGAAATGTTTTTCTTTCTATTAATTTCTTTTTCTTTTCTTCCAGCTTCTGATAAACCAACACTTCTTCCTGTATATGTGCAATCGCTGTTTCCAGCCCATCACGTTCTGTTTGTTTTTTCTCTTGAAATTTCAAAATTGCGGAAAGCTTTTTTTCTTGAATCTTGATTTTCTGATACTTTGTTTCTGCCTCTTCCAGCGTACGAAGTGTCTGAGATCTCGTCTGTGCTTTCTGCAAATGTTCCTGTACTTTCTCTAACTCTTTTTGCACATTTTTTATTTTTTCGCTCAAGTTTTCCACATCCAACTGATCTTTGTCCACTAGATTCTGAATTTCATCAATTGCTTCTGTCAGCGGAATCTGAGTAAAATCTACACTCACACCTTCCAGATACTGATTCACACTTCTTCTTGCAAATTCCAGTTCATCCGAAAGTTTACCTGATTCACTTTTTAGTTTCTCCTGAAGGATCTGATAGTAACCAGTTTTAAAGATCTCGCGAAAAATCCCCTGCCGTTCTTTTGTGTCTGCCAATAATAGTTTCAAAAAATCTCCCTGTGCAATCATAGCAATCTGAAGAAATTGATTTCTATCCAGTCCCAGAATTTCGATAATTGCTTTGTTCACTTCTTTCTGCTTTGTTACAACTCGTCCATCTGGATAAATCAGTTCCGCTTCCGCCCGCTGCAGTGTAATTCCTCCACCTTTTTTTGCTGGACGTTCATACTCTGGATTCCTACGGATCCTATACTCCTGTCCACCGTTTTCAAAAAAAAGTTCCACCTCCGTAGGCACATGCGCTTCTGCATATTTTGAGCGAAGCATTGCCGGTTCTCGATTTTCCCCACTTGGCAGTCCATACAACGCATAAACAATCCCATCAAAAATAGTTGTCTTTCCCGCTCCTGTGTCCCCGGTAATCAGATAAAGACCTTTCATTCCAAGCTTTTCCATATCTAATTCAACTATACTTGCATAAGGTCCAAATGCAGATAGTTTCAATCGTTTTGGTCTCAATGTCCACCCTCCCAGATTTTTTCTATCAGGTCATGAATAAGTTTCTTTTGTTCTTCATTCATTTCCTGATTATTCTGCTTTTCGTATAATTCTTCAAAAATATCGAATGGAGTTTTCTCTTCTACCTCTGCAGCCTCCAGAAATGCAGCTTTTCCTCTTGTTCTCTGATTGTCATAATCCAGTTTCATTAAATTCGGATAAATAACCTGCAGTTTTCGCACTGCCTCCGGAATATCCTCTTCATCAGTCAATGTGATATGCATATAGCTGTCTTGATCAAGATTTTCATAGTATGCCTTTTCAGTCAGTTCCATATAAGTCCCTTTCATCTCACACCAATCACGAAGAGGGGCTAATTCTTTTGTGCTAATCTCTACATTTCCCTTTTCTTTCATCTCCACAATCGTCACAGACTTTTTATGATGAATTTCTGAAAAAGAATATTTTAAAGGAGTTCCACAGTAACGTACCGTCTCTCTTCCAATCTTCTGTGGTCCATGTATATGTCCGAGCGCCACATAATCAAACTCATCAAAAACAGACGCATCTACATTATCTGTTCCACCAACAGAAATATCTTCCGATTCGCTTCTTTTTGCTCCTGTCACAAACTGATGCATCACTAATACATTTCTCTCGTCAGTATTTAATTTCATCTGCTCCACAGCCACTCGTATGGCATCTGTATAATTTTCTATCTGCTCATCTTCAAAAAATCTCTTTACATTTGCAGGCTTCACAAAAGGCAGCAAGTAAATATTTATCGCTCCCCATTCATCTTCCAGAACAACTGCTTGTGTTTTCCCCGCATACACCGGTGCAACATATACACCGCTTTCTTTCATAAGACGTCCACCGAATGCCATTCTCTCCGCACTGTCATGATTTCCACTTATAATAAATGTCTGCACTTTTCTCTTCGACAACTCACACAGAAAATCATCAAAAAGCTGGATTGCCTCCACCGTAGGTATGGACTTATCATAGACATCTCCCGCGATCAGAAGTGCCTGCGGTTTTTCTTCATCTGCGATTTTCAATATTTTTCTTAAGATATCCTTCTGATCTTCCAGCATAGAAAATTCATTCACTCGTTTTCCAAGATGAAGATCCGATATATGCATGAACTTCATAGCACACCGCCTTATCTCTTATTCTTCTCATAGTTCACTGTTGTTTTGTAAACGGTAAATTCCGAGTACCTTGATATTATGTGGCCGCTTTTTGCGACCATTCTATTTATTCTCTATTTTCGTAGGTTTCCTGATATATTCCGGCAATGTTTCTGACCATGGCAGAAGTGATGCCAGAAAATCTCGGTTTGTATCATCTGCATGTTTTGGAAGCTCTGTGAGCAGGTATTCAAAAAATCATACGGTTTCAGATTATTCGCTTTCGCTGTTTCTGCTATGCTATAAATAATTGCTGAACTATTTGCACCATTGATGGTGTCGATCATTTCCCAATTCTTCTTGCCAATGCAGGATCCACGTATTGCCCGTTCACTGGCATTGTTATCCATCGGAACATCCCCATCTTCCAGAAATACCCGCAGATATCGTTCCTGATTCAAAGCATATGTGAATGTTTCGTGCATCTTATTACTCTTTGAGATTTTATTTTGATTTTGTTTCAGGTACACAAACAAAGCATCTACCAGTGGTTTTACCACTAGCTGACGCTGAACAAATCGTTCCTCCGATGATAGTTCTGACAATTTCTTTTCTTCCCGAGAGATTGCCTGTATCTGTTTCATAATCAGGAATAAGATGGATTCTTTCTGATGCTCTTTCGGTATCAATTCTAATGCATCGTTGAATTTTCGACGGCAGTGAACCCAACATCCGGCTACCCTCAGATCTTCCAGTTCTTTTTCCAGGCTGTGATAGACTTGATAACCATCTGTAACACAAATCCCAGAATAATTTTTCAGAAATGTCCGGGGATGACTTTGGTTTCGTGTCCTCTGATATTCATATAGGACTATCTGTCGTTCTTTATACAGATATCCGGAACGATATACCCACATCCAGCTCTTGCTTCCGGCTTTCCGTCCATCTTTATTCACTAGGACTGGAGTTTCATCTGCCTGTATCACATGATAATCGTACAAAAGCTCATGAAGATAATCATACATAACTCCTAGATATTCTTCCCCTAATCGAATCATCCAGTTCGCCATGTTCTGTCTTGAGATTGCAAGCCCATATCGTTCGAATTCTTTTTCCAGACGATAGAGCGGTACAGCATTCACATATTTTCCATTGATAATAGCAGCACCTAAAGACGGCGAAACAAGACTTCCATGAAGTAAGTTCTTTGGATGAGGTGCTTTTACCATGTGTTCATCTTTTTTACTGGCATAAACACCGATGTGATGTTCTTCGACTTCTACTTTTGCAGGAATGAACTTATAACATCTTGAAATTGCATCCGGAAGTTGTCTCCAACCGTTTTCGCCGAATTCTTCTGTCAGCTCTTCCAGACTCAGATAATGATCGATTCTCAGTACTGGAAGTCCTGAGATATCAGCAGCTTTCTTTCCAGACTGCTTTTTCTTTTTCGATACATTTAATTCAAGATTGTCTGGTTCCGGAGTCTCCAGATCACAGACGGCTTCCGCTTCGTTAAAAAATACAATATTTCCATCTACTTCCATGAAACAGAACTGCTCAGGATCGGACATTTTTTCACTGCTTCTTCCAAAACGATTCTTATTTCCTAAGATGACCTGTTCCATCAATAACTGCATCTTATCATTTAATACCTGTGTCTGACCATTCAGTCCTTCTAACTGCTCCTGAAGTCCCAGGAACAATTCGATGATAAAGTCCTTGTCCAGTTTATTCAGTTGTTCTTTTGTGTACTTTACTGCCATAATCAGAACTCCAGTCTTTTTTTGCTAGACTTAATTATAACAGATTTCCTGTATTACCGCTAATCCGTCACTTTCAGGATTCAGCATTATGACGGTGGATAACACATCTGAAATGTCAGGATTTTCTGACACCTCAGATGGATTATCCACATAGACCTGGCTGGTAAAATCAGAACTGCTTTTCAGACAAGTCTTTTGTGGATACATCTTCTATGATTGTGGATATTTCTTTTATTGGTTCGATTTTTGCATTTTTTATCTTCAGCATTCTGCACAATCTACATAAGGTCAGGTGGCTCTTCTAATGCTCTGATTGGATGTTTTGCAACCACCTCCAGACCTTGCATCAGCATACGATACTGTTCTTCTGAAATCTCCAATGCTTCATCTGCAGACCTTGGCCAATGAAATGCTCCGTTATCCAATCGTTTATACAAAAGTAGAAATCCATCCCCTTCCCAGAGCAAAGCTTTAATCCGGTCGCTACGTTTGCCACAAAAAAGGAACAGAGTATTTTTATCATAAGAATCCAAACGAAAATGAAATCGGACAATATTTGCCAGACCATCAATTCCCCGGCGTAAATCTGTAAATCCCATCGCTAAATAAATCTTTTTAAATCCAGTTCCATCATTCAGCATGGCAAAATCCCTTGATGAAAAGCTGTAACAATTCAGCCAAATCATTTGAAAAAATTTCTGCTGAAAAGCCTTGTGGATTCGTCAGTTTGATCACTGGTCTTGCACCTGTACTATCTGAAGATGAAAGTTTTTCTGCTTCTGCTATTTGAGGCTTTGGATTCGATATTTCGATAAACTCAGGTGAGGTTTCCCGGAACTGTTCCAGATATACTTCCCGAACTCTTCGAAGCCGATAATAGTAGTTCGCTTTTGTAAGATTATTCTGGGCACACCATGTTTCAACATCCATTCCCTTTGGTCTGCTCTGACAGTCACGGACCTGTTCTGCCCATTCCCGGATTCTAGTCTGCTGTGCAATCAGACTCGTTTATGTAGACATAATCACCACTCCTTGCATAGTCGGTCAAAAAAGTTGAATACTTAACTCTTTTGACTCTGTAGTTTTTGTTGAGTGTAATTATGACATAAGCTGAACATATAAAAAAGGTACTCGGGTTTTACCGTTTACAACTGGAAGTTTTACTCGTGGCGATAGGTCACAATCTATATAAATATCAGAAAAAAAGGATGAGAAACAGAACTGCCGCATAGATTCAAAAAAAGAATTTCTATGGGGTAGGGGAAGTGCGCTTTCTTTGCGCATGATTTCAGTCATTTATACACAACAGGTACAAAAAGGGAGATGCGAAAAAACTCAATCGAGTTTTTTCACATCCCCTACGTTATTTATACGGCTTTTGCAAAACATTTTCTAAAATCCAGAGTAGTAGGATCTTCTTTTCTCATCAAATATACAGATAATTTTATAATAAAAAAGTAATAACCTATCTGATTTAAAGAAGAAATTCTTCTAATTCTTCCGTTTTCAATTCCACCACAAATGAGTTTTTTGTTATACGATGTCATCAAATTAAAACATACATATCTTTTACTCATAGAGGAATCTGGTATATACATAAAATCAAATACCATATTCTTTTTTAATTCCACTAAATTCCCAGTAAATGAATCGATTGGAAGAACCGGAACCATTAACAGCTTATCTTTTTGATCTATATGACATGACGTAGATATTACCATAGCATCAGCGGTAAATATCATTTGTCTACCATCCTCTTCAAAATATGTAAATGGCACTTGTGAAATAATATCACCTTGGGATAACTCTGGCAATAAAGTTGCTGTAAGATAATTAATTTGTTGCCCGTCTTTCTCGAATTGTGAAACAGCATTTTTTGCTCCATCTCTAAAATCAGGAGAGACTGATGGTAAAACGCTATCTACAAAGTCAATAAATTCTCTTAACATAAATCGAAGAAATCTATTCCCGTAGAGTTTGAAATAGATTTAATATATTGATCTACTCCTTCAAGTTCTTCTTTTGTAGCGTCTCTCATTTCTCCAAAAGATTCCTCTGACATTCTTTCAAGGCGTGTACTTCTTTTATCAATATATATGTTATTTTGACTATATCCAATTATACTACTATTTTCACTTTTTTTAGAAGCGTCTGCAAACAACTCATAATTAGGAACGGCATAGTTTCCAGATACAACTATACTACTATTTCCAGCTACTGAAAAGGCTATACCTAATACAGCAACTGTTGTACTAATATTTTTAATAACATTGCCCATACTAATACGCTCCTTTCTCTAAAAGTCCCTTCAATTTACTATCCATTACATCCGTCATTTTAGTAATAATAAAATCTAACTTACTACTATCTGTTTTATAATCATTGCAAGTGTTATACCCATATCTATCATTTATATCAATCACTACTCCAATAGATTCTGACACTTGATTGTCTATTGATAAACTTCCAGCGACATCAGCATCTATTCCATTTTTGAAAAGTCTTGCGTTCTGCAACATGATATTAACAAAAATATTATCATTTTCAACGAAAGTATATCTTATGTTTAAATCATAAATTGAGGAATCATCATTGTTTTTCAATAAATTATGTGCTAAAATTTGAGCTCCATCTTTCATGTACTCATCTAATAAAACTTCCGTAATAGCACCAATATATTCGTATTCGTTATTAGTCAAAATATTTAAAAAAGAAAAAACTGTTTTCATTTTCTGTTGAATATACTGCTCACAATTCTTCCAATTTTTTTCAAATCCATCATTATAATTAATTTGCAATGTAGAAGCAATGGGCGATATGTTCATTTGCGAATGTTCATTTGACGACTTTATAATAATCCTTGGTATTTCTAATGGAGCGTCATCTGGAATAGGCAAAACCGTCGCTTCATTAAAATGCTCCTTTAAAATATTCTCATTTAAGAAATAATTCTTTTTAAGATTATCTATTTTTTTATATTTTATCGAAATAGAAGTGTTTTTAATTAGCATATCCATCCTCCGTATGCATATCTTATTTTGCATATAACAACCCCATCTTATTTTCATATTTATACTACCATACTTTTTTTAACAAGTCTATCATCTCATGGATTTTTTATATATTATTTTTTCCAAAGTATTCCATAATATGCAAGTTTTTTGCACCGTTTTGACACCATCAACTTCATATTTCGCATTTCTTTCCACCTTTTTCAAAATAAAAATAGGCTTCGCCTATTCAGCTCCCCTTCCCCTCAATCTTGAGGGGTCAGGGGGTTTCTTTTTCTTCCTTTTTCCTGCATAATAGACTTATGAATATCTTACAAAGAATCTTTACCGACTATTATGAAGAAATAAAATATACCCTTCATCCCAGAAAGACTGAGATGGAAAATATCGATAAGATGTTGGGCTGTGGCGATCCTTCCTTTGGCGGAGCTATGTATGTCTGCACCCATTGTGGCAATTTTAAATTTGTCCCTTTCCGTTGTCACAGCCGCTTTTGTCCCGCTTGTGGTAACAAATATGCCATGGAACGCACTGCCAATATGTCTTTTAAACTGGTCAATGTTGCTCATCGCCACTGTGTTTTTACCATTGATGAAAATCTCCGTGATTTTTTCCTCCATGACCGCTCCCTTCTTAACTGTCTTTTTCATGCAGTTAACAGCGTCATTTCCCGTATGTTTTTCAAACTTAATAAATCCAAAAACTTCACTCCTGGCTTTATCATGGTTTTACATACCTTTGGCAGAGACCTCAAATGGAATCCTCATATCCATTGCCTTCTTTCAGAAGGTGGGTTTAGTGATGATGGCTTCTGGCGTCATGTCAGTCACTTTAATTATTCTTACCTTCGCAATGCGTTCCGCACTGCACTCCTGAATGAAATGCATTCTAAAATTGGACCTTCTTTTAAAAAAATCAAGTCCAAATGTTACAACGACCATAAACAGGGCTTCTATGTCTATGCCAAACCGAATCTTTCTGATTCCAAAACAGTCATCAAATACATTGGGCGTTATCTTGGTCGCCCTGTAATTGCTACGTCCAGAATAGACAGCTATGATGGTGATACTGTTCCCTTCCATTACAATCGGCATGAAGATAATAAATATATTGTAGAAACTCTCCCGGCAATTGATTTTATCAAACGATTAATTCGTCATATCCCTGAGAAGTACTTCAAAATGATTCGATATGGTGGCTTATATGCCAGACATCGAAAAACAGACGAAAAACTTTATCGTGCGATCTCGAAAAGCAAACATCGTATTTGCCGGAGTTTCAACCAATGGCGCACTGCCATTCTTTCTTCTTTTGGTTATGATCCTTTAGAGTGTCCGAATTGCAAACACAAAATGGAGCTTTTGGAACTCTATTATAATCATAAGCGCGTATCCCTCGAAGAACTCTATGAGAGAGCAATGTCCAAATCTTTCGGAAAGCGTTCTTCTGCATGATTTCTTTTTTCACGTTCTATGATATAATCCTCTAAAAGGAGGAATACTACCATGAAATCTAATATCGAGGAATTACGCAAAAATACATGGACAATCCACCAGAAGGAATGACATCTAAGGACATTCGCAATATGAGCGAGGATGAACTTCTGGATATGGATTTCTTTTTAAACGAAAATGATTTATTTGCCGATGAGGCTGGTGTAACAGCCTTGGCAGGCCATCGCGCAGCGATTTTGTTCAATCGGAATTTGTGAGGAAAAGGTGAATGAAAAGGCAAATGAAGGAAACAAGTAAAAATGCGATTTCAATCATAGGTGGTGCAGATGGTCCTACAAGCATTTTTATAGCAGGACATTCAAAAAAGCAACCATTAAAGATTAGAATCAAAAATAGCATATATAGATATAAGAGAAAAAAAGTAGAGAAGACAATAGTTGCAAATCCGCATTCTCTTTCTGAAACAGTGCAGTATGCAAAAGATAAATACGAATTGACCGAAACTGCTCCCGCTGATAGAGAATATATTGAACAAATAAAATGTCTAAAAGAGAGTTTGATTTTGCAGTATGAACCAGAACTTTTGGGTGAAATGAAGGATATTCCGGTACCGGATTTTTCTAATGAAGCATCCGTCAAAGAGTATTTGGGTAAAATAAAGACTCGAAGTGAAATGATTGCTGAAATGCCCGATAGTATAATTCCTATGGATTTTCATTTGTATAAAATAAGAATCGATGATGATTTTCTTGAAATGGAGATAGAATATACTTGGAATATATTTGGAATGTCTTATTCAGGAAATAAGGCGGTAATGAAAAAATTTAAGAAAATAGCCAGAGATTTATACAGTTATTATGGTGTTACTGAGGAAGATATTAAAAACAAGACAAAAAGATATTCGTCACTGGTAACGAATTTGAGTTCATAAATTATAAATTTAAGGAGTTAGTTATGGCTTTTGATTTTAAGAAAGAATATAAAGAGTTTTATATGCCTAAAAATAAACCGGAGATCGTGACTGTTCCTAAAGCAAATTATATTGCGGTCAGAGGAAAGGGTAATCCAAACGAAGAAGGTGGAGCATATCAGCAGGCAATTAGTGTATTATATGCGGTTGCATATACTTTGAGAATGAGTTATAAGACAGATCATAAAATTGCAGGATTTTTTGAATATGTAGTTCCACCACTTGAAGGATTCTGGTGGCAGGAAAATATGCATGGTGTAAATTATGCAGATAAAGATTCTTTTAATTGGATTTCAGTTATACGCCTGCCTGATTTTGTAAATCAAAAGGATTTTGAATGGGCTGTTGAAACAGCAACCAAAAAGAAAAAAATAGATTGTTCATCTGCAGAGTTTGTGACCATTGACGAGGAATTGTGTGTTCAAATAATGCACTTGGGAGCATTTGATGATGAACCGGCAACTGTTGCACTTATGGATGCGTATTTGGAGCAGAATGGATATGTTAATGATATGAATATGGAAAGATTACATCATGAAATATATCTGTCTGATGCAAGAAAGGTTGCCCCAGAAAAATGGAAAACGGTCATTAGACATCCTATAAAGAAACTGTAAACTCGGCAATTGTCGAACTGACACAGTAGAAAGGATTATATATGAGTGAATTGTTTAAGGCTGATAATGAATATAAAGAGTGGATTGCCGGAATATCCACTGATTTTAGAAGAAGCCAAATCAGGGCTTCTATGAAGATAAATGATGAGATGCTAAGATTTTATTGGAAACTTGGTAAGGGCATTTCATCTATGAGTGAACAGTTTGGATATGGAACAAGATTTTATAAAACGGTGAGTGACGATTTGAAATCTATTTTGCCAGATGTGAAATCATTTTCTCCAACTAACTTGAAATATATGAGATACTTTTATGAGATGTATCCTGACGCAGTAATTTGTCCTCAAGCTGAGGACGAATTGATTACAGATGCAAATCGTCCCCAAGTTGGGGATGATTTACAAATCATTTTTAGAATACCATGGGGACATACCAAAATAATACTTGATAAATGCAAAGGAAATTCTGCAAAGGCATTGTTTTATATCAGAAAGACTATTGAAAACAATTGGTCAAGAGATGTTTTACTAAACTTCTTAGGAACGGATTTATATGAACGCCAGGGCAAGGCAATAACTAACTTTTCTAATACACTTCCGATAGAACAGAGCGATTTAGCACAAGCAATTACGAAGGATCCATATAATTTTGATTTTTTGACTTTGCGTGAAAGGTATGATGAAAAGGAACTAAAGGATGCGCTTATAGAGAAAGTTAATAATTTTCTTATGGAGTTAGGTACTGGCTTTGCTTATATGGGCAGGGAAGTGAGAATTGAGGTCGGAGATACTGAAAAATTTATAGACATGCTATTTTACAATACTCAAAGGCATTGCTATGTTGTTGTAGAAATAAAAACAGGAAAATTTGATTCTTCTTATGCAGGTCAATTGGGAACCTATGTTGTGGCTGTTAATCATCAGATGAAAACAGAATCCGATAATCCTACATTGGGACTTCTGATTTGCAAAGATATGGATAAAGTAGAAGCCCAGTATGCATTAGAATCTACTAGCCAGCCACTTGGTATTTCTAGCTATGAATTATCAAAACTTATACCAGAAGAGTTTAGAGGTAGTATGCCTACTATTGAAGAGATTGAGGCTGAATTAAATGAATAATTTTTAGTTTGGGAAAATTGTTGTTGAGTTAAAAATGAATTTAAGTTCGTGAAATCATAGAGTGTATGGATTCAATTCCATATGCTCTTTTTCTTTACCTAAATATGAATTACCAACTGACAGTGTGCGAGAGTTGATAGCAAATGCTGTCGCACACCGCAGTTATCTGGAGCCTGGAAATATACAAGTAGCAATATTTGATGATCGTCTGGAAGTTACTTCACCAGGAATGCTGTTAAATAATGTTTCAATCAAAAAAATGATAGAAGGATACTCCAAACCGAGAAATCCGGCGATAGCAAATGCATTTGCATACATGAAGATTATTGAAAAATGGGGAACCGGTATTCCAAGAATATTCCGTGAATGCAGAGACTATGGTTTGCCTGATCCAGAACTTATTGATTTTGATGGTGATTTTCGAGTGAATATGTATCGGAATAATACAAATAAAGCTTCAAATGAATCAATAAATGAATCAATAAGTGAATCTTTAAATTCAGATGAAGCAGTAATAATAAATATAATTAAATCGAATCCACAAATAAGTCAAAAAGAAATGGTTACAAAATCTGGATTTTCAAGATCAAAAATTCAAAGAATTTTAAAGGTCTTACAAGGGAAAAAAGTACTCTATCGAGAGGGTGCAAGAAAAATGGTTACTGGAAAATTCTATAAATTTGCCAGTCAAAAACGCATAAACAAACCGTCTCGTATGCGTTATATTATTTATAGACAAGAAAATATCTTGTGCTTTCGATAGGAAGTTTAATTGAATACTGTTTACCATGATCGAACGTACGAAGCATGGTGGTCATATAACAGATGTCGATGGTAATATCAAGGCATTCCCCAATTATTAGCTGGAGCAAACAATCAGCTAACTTTCAGAGCTTGACAGAGGGGGTATTCAGAATAACTCAAATTGAATCGGAAACAGTTTTTAATAGTGTCCCATATGGGTTTACCTTACCTCAGATTGACAGAGAGTGACAATAGGTTGGAGCTCTCCTAAGCTAGGGATCGGAGGTTCAAATCCTCTTGGCGACGGACTTCAAAGCGTTCGCTGTTAGCTGGATTAGCTGACAGCGAACGCTTTTGTTATTTTCTAATCACGTTCGTGACACAAAATTCCATTCAAAATGATCAATTTCCAGCTAACATTTGGGTTCCGCTCCGTTGTCACCCCTTATTCGGGGATGTAAATCAGAGAAAAGGCGGGAAAAGAAACAATCTCTCCCAAACCTGCAAACATAAATTAGCTGACTATCTTTGATAGAGAGCCTACAGATATCTTTGATATCCGTACGAGGGTATGGGGAATCGGAATCCCCATCAAGAGACTTACCCGGAGGTATGCCGTAGCCATAAAATGGCGATACGGTAATACCTGGGTGGATCTTGCTCTTATTTGTACCCCTCTATATAACGAAACGCTCAGAGGCTGTTTTACAGTGGGGGAAAAGAAAAAACATCAAAAAAATGATGATTAATGATGAGCTTGTGGTAGAATGGAAAAAAGAGAGAAGCATAAAGGATGTAGTTGTGGAGAAAATTTGTTATGATTAGAAAGTTGCTGAACGGAGATATCGATAGAGTTGCTGACATATGGTTAAAGACAAATCTGAAAGCACATTATTTTATTTCCAATCAATACTGGAAAAGTAATTATGAATTAGTAAAAGAAATGATGTCACAATACGAAGTTTATGTGTTTGAAGCAGATAAAATGATACAAGGATTTGTAGGACTAAATGATAAATATATAGAAGGTATTTTTGTCTCTGATGAAATGCAGTCATGTGGCATAGGTAAGCTTTTATTAGATTATGTTAAGGATAAAAAAGTTAGCTTACAATTAAATGTATACCAGAAGAATGCCAGAGCAATTTCTTTTTACCAAAGAGAAGGGTTCATTATTCAATGTGAAGGCTTGGATGAAGCTATTGGTGAAAAAGAGTACACTATGCTATGGAAACGAAAATAGAAATCGGAAGTTTACAGCGAGGTGAAAGAGGTTGAATTATGTAGAATATGGAAAAGAAAACAGCGATGTAATTATCCTCTTACACGGAGGCGGTTTATCATGGTGGAATTACAAAGAGGTTGCTGAAAGACTTCAAACAGATTATCATGTGGTTTTGCCTATATTAGATGGTCATGCAGGATGTGATAAGCAGTTTACAACGATAGAGAATAATGCTTTGGATATTATAGAATTTGTAAATAGCAAATTGGGCGGTTCTGTTTTAATGATGGGAGGACTATCGCTTGGAGGGCAGATTTTGCTTGAAATTTTATCTCAACGCAAAGATATATGTAAGTATGCAATAGTGGAAAGTGTACTTGTGATACCTTCAAAATTTACATATTCTATGATTAAACCGGCGTTTGGAAGTTGCTATGGCTTAATAAAGTATAAGTGGTTTTCAAAATTGCAATTCAAATCACTACGAATAAAGTCGAATTTGTTTGATGAATATTACAAAGATACTTGTGCTATTAGAAAGAGTGATATGATTGCCTTTTTACAGGAAAACTCAGTATATTCACTAAAAGATGGCATTGGAGAGTGTGAAGCAACCGTTCAAATTTATGTTGGAGAAAAAGAAAAGCAATCAATGAAAAAATCTGCTAAAATCATTCATGAAAAATTGCAGGATAGTTTTATACAAGTTCTTCCTAATATGTATCATGGAGAGTTTTCAATAAACCACGCAGATGATTATGTGAGAAAACTATTAGAAATAGTAAAGCGAAGGTAATTTTGAATTTAACGCTTGAAAAAAGGAGAAATAAACCTGGCAAAGAAAGAAGAAAGATTTGAAGCTACATTTAGAGACGGAAGTCAGCTTAAGGATGAAGGAGTTCGCCAAATCCTTGTAGATAAGGAGACTGGGGTTAACTATCTTTGTTGGAAATCTGGATATGGAGCGGCTATTACACCTCTTCTGGATTCAGAAGGAAAAATCATAGTTACAAAGTAAAATCGGGATTGACCGAGTTCTTTGAGTGAGATACACTTCTTGGACGAAGGGAAGGAAGAAGAAAAAAGTACTTTAGAGGTATTATGGAATGAGTAATAAATTGGTTGAGCACAAAGAATCAAAAGAAATATTAACTGGAAATCAAAAGAAAATTTTGTTTTGGATTTGTTTCATTATTTTAAGTATAGCTTTCATTACAGTCTGGATAAATATACTTTTGACATCTAAAGCATTTAATACACAAATGGAAGAGATGGTACTGGGAGAAGATTACTATATGGAGGATATTGTGATTACAGGTAAAAGGGCTGAAGATGCCTCGGCTGATACGATATCTCAGAATTATTTCTTCTACTACAACAATGGAAAAGTGAATGATTATCACAAGCGAATGCAAGTACCGGGATTTGTATATTCGGAATATAATGTAGGAGATTCCATAGCTGCATATACCACAGACCATGTTAGTTATTCTTATTACAAGTATGGGATTCTTCCGGATACAGAGTATACAAACAATGAATTAATGAAAGTGGCTGGCGTATTGCTTGGAATAGGAATATTTTTATTGGCTTTGTTTGGGGTATTAAGTAAGAAAATGAATTACAAGAAGTAACCAACTTCCAGTTTGTTTGTGCATTGATGGTTATCTTGAGCTTAGGAGGCGTTTAATGAAAACTGTTTTTTTACATGGGTTGGGACAAACTGCACAGGACTGGAAAGAAGTAGTCCAACAACTATCAATTTCTGATGTCGATTGCCCAGAACTTTTTTCTTCAACAGAAGATGAAATATCCTATTCGCAGATTTTGGGTGATTTAGAACAGCGGTATTCAGAAGTAAAAGAGCCGCTTCGTATCTGCGGTCTTTCGTTAGGTGCGCTTCTTGCGATTGATTTTGCTATTCGACATGAGGAAAAAGTGGATTCGCTGGTTTTGATTGGCGCACAATATAAAGTTCCAAGTTTACTGATAGATTTTCAAAATCTTATCTTCCGTTGTATGCCAAACAAGGTTTTTGAAAGTATGGGACTATCAAAAAGCAGCACCATAAAATTGGCTCACTCTATGCGGTCATTGGATTTTACTTTGCAATTAAATAATATTCGTTGTCCAGTAACAATTTTGTGTGGCAAAAAGGATACTGCCAATCTAAAGGCTTCTAAAAGGCTAAAAGAATTGCTACCCCAAGCTACTTTGCACATCGTTCCAAATGCAGGACATGAACTCAATAAATATGCACCAAACACGATTGCAGAGATATTAAATCAGTAAATTTATCGTGCAAAAAATATAGTAAGATAAATTGTCTGACAGGTAAGCGATCTCTCTCACTTTCATCACAACATCCCACTGTCCTTAGAGAGATGGACGAAGTATAATGTAAGCAACAATCGAAGTTTCAGGAAGAAAATCATGAGCAGTAGGGGAATTTTTATTTTAGCGATTACATGGATTGTTATGTCACCGTTTTGGTTCTGGGCAGAAAATATTGCGTTAGGTATCATATAGAAAAGAAAATTCTAATTGTCGTTCTGAGAATTTAACCGAATAACCATAGCACAAACCGCTGCTACATGGAAGCTAATAAACCATGCAACAGCGGTTCTTTTATTCGCCGGTATATGCAATTTCTATCTCATAGCCACCGTTCTCATAGTGGGAAAAATAGTATCTTATTGTTATTTCTGAAATATAAAATTTGAATCATAAAACTTCTTTCCCTCTCAAATCCATTTTTACCAAACCAACTACTAACAATCCAATAAAAATTGCCGTGTCCACAAATAACAGTACAACAACACTTTTTACCACTCCGAAAGTAAAAAGTATGGAGAAGATTTCCACTGACAACACAATAAAACACATATAATTTGTCAAATACTCTGTTATAATTTCTCCATAATAATTGTTCATCTGCAATTTCGCATAGATAAAAGGTTTTAATAAATAACGGATTATGATACATATAACAGGACAAATAAAAATCCAGTTTTTATTAACTAGGGATGTTGCCACTCCTTTACTCCATTGTACTGGAATTTCTGTCGGCAACTTAGAATAAGACAAAGCCCCAATAATCAAGCATAGTGCGGTAAGCATAGTCCAGGTAAGCATACTTCCCCATATATACAAAAAGCTGACTGAATCCAGTTTGAAAACAGTTCGATTATCTTTCCAATAGTCATGCAAATCTGTTATATACTGTTCTACCTGTAATTTTTCATAACTAATACTTTCTTCATCCAGCATTTTTTCACACATGAGTTTCGCCTTATTCAAATCAGTAATCTGATTTTTTAATACTTCCTTTTGCTTCTCAAGCATTTCCTGCAATGTTACTTTTTCGGATATAATACTTCGTATATCTTCAATAGAAATTCCCAATGTACGTAGATATGCAATCTTCTTTATATTTTCCACATCATTTTCAGAATAATCTCTATAACCATTACTTTCATTTCTCGAAGGCTCAATAAGTTTTTCCTTTTCATAAAAACGGATATTAGAACGGGATAAACCTGTTCGCTCTTCTACGTCTTTTATAGTCATATTATGCCTCCCTTTCGAGCAACTCTATTTTACTTAATAATAAGCTATAAACAAGGTTTACAGTCAAGCATTTATCAAAAAACATTCCTCTGTTAATTACAAATCAATTCTACAATCCTTTCAAAGCGTTCTTGTGCCGGTTCTTCTCTATCTGTAAGATAACTATTCAGCCTGCCACTTGTAAGCAGAATAATATAAACCGCTTTCTTATGTTCTCTCAGATAGTGTTCACTTAGCCATAAGCTGCCTTATTGATAAATAGCGGTGTACTACACCAATTTTTACACTATTTCCGCATAAATTGATGAATTAAGATGCACCCAGATAAAAACGTCAAAGCCGCAGAACCCTTTAAAATAAGGTTCTGTGGCACTTGATAACACAAGACAAAAACCAATCGCAACTAACAATATGTTTGTGCTCCAATTCAAGTG
This sequence comes from Dorea sp. Marseille-P4042, assembly GCF_900290215.1. NCBI lineage: Bacteria > Bacillati > Bacillota > Clostridia > Lachnospirales > Lachnospiraceae > Dorea > Dorea sp. Marseille-P4042. The sequence continues at coordinate 1,498,848 of NZ_OLMI01000002.1, forward strand.
ATTCCGTTTGAATTGGAAGCATACCAACTCCATTTATACCTAAAAAATAATACTCATCATCGTCGATATAGATTTAACAAGCAATCTTAGACAATTCTTGCAAATTGTCCTCAATGATTTTCCGACACCGTATCGGCACCCGTAAACTTGCATATAGTTTTCGCTGCTATGAAACAATCCCAGAAAATTCCCATTGTGGAGAATATACAAATTTTGATACTTGCAAAATAGACGAAAGCTCTGTTTTATTTTCTTCTTCTAAATAAGTTATCATTGAAGCCAGCATATCTTCTTCCGAAACAGTATTAAATAAACAAAATTGAATTTGATAGACAGCCACTCGCTTTTCCGAATGTATTTACATCTTTTCTCTTGACAGGTTCACACAAACCGCCTATACTGTGCTTATCGAATAAGTACACTTATTACGATAAGTACGCATGGTGAGGTGAGCAAGTGGAGATTATCATAAGTAATAGCAGTGATAAGCCTATTTACGAACAAATCTGTATGCAAGTAAAAAGTTTTATTATGGACGGCACATTATCTGCTGGCGAAGCCCTCCCTTCTATGAGAGCTTTAGCAAAAGATTTACATATCAGTGTTATTACCGTTCAGAGAGCATATGAAGATTTAACGAGAGATGGATTTATAGAAACTGTATCTGGAAAAGGCAGTTTTGTAGCATCACAGAACAGGGAATTTATTCAAGAGGAACAGTTACGAATTGCTGAAGAACTTTTACAAAAGGTCGCAGAAATTGGTCGAGCACATGGCATTAGTCTTGGGCAAATGACGAATATTCTAAAACTATTTTACGAGGAATAACGAGAGGTGACAGGCATGGATAACAACATTTTGGTGCAGAATTTATGCAAGCAATTCGAGGATTTTTCTTTGGACAATGTTTCGTTCAAAGTCCCTAAGGGCAGGATTGTAGGTTTTATTGGCGAGAATGGTGCAGGAAAAAGCACTACTATCAATCTGATATTAAATGAACTAAGCAAAGATAGCGGACAGATACAAGTCTTTGGAATAGACCATACAATTCCAACTGTCAAAGAAAATATTGGCGTCGTTTTTGATGAATGTAATTTTCATGATGTGTTTACAGCCGCAGATATTGAAAAAATCTTGAAAGAAGTTTATAAGACATGGGATAGTAACCTTTTTTCACAATACTTGAAAAAATTCAAAATCCCGACCAAGAAAACGATTGGCACATTTTCTAAAGGCATGAAAATGAAGTTGTCTATCATTTGTGCTATGGCACATAGACCTAAACTGTTGATTTTGGACGAAGCAACAACAGGTCTTGACCCCGTTGTGCGTGATGAAATATTAGACCTATTTTTGGAATTTATCCAAGATGAAGATTGCTCTATCTTCTTTTCGTCGCATATTACTTCGGACATACAAAAAATTGCAGACTATGTGATTTTAATTCATCAGGGAAAAATCATTTTCGAGGAACAGAAAGATAATCTTGTTTATAATTATGGCGTGGCAAAGTGCGGAAAAGAAAAATTTGCACAGCTTTCCTCTGATGATTATATCATACACCGAACTACAAATATGAGCGTGGAGTGTCTTGTTCATGACAAGGAAGCATTCAAACGAAAATACAAAAACATCATTGTGGATAATGCCACATTAGAAGATATTATGCTTTTCTATGTTAAAGGAGGTACATCATGCGAGGATTGATATATAAAGACATATCCATTTTCTTCAAGAGTATTGATAAGAAACTTATTCTGATTGCAGCAGCTATTGTTCTGCTTATTTTCAATGCTGGAATTTATGCTGGCTTATTTGCTTCCGTTATGTTTGCCATGACAATCGGTATGCAAAATATTATGAGTTTCGCAAGTGATGAAAAGGCAAGCTGGAAAAAATATCAATTAGCTATGCCGATAAGCAATTTTACTGTTGTTGCAAGTAAATATGTTTCCGTAATATATACTGTTGCAATCAGCATTTTGGGAAGCATTGCGTTCAATAGTTTATCCATCATAATTTTTCAAAACTTTGATATGCTTATCTGGTTATTTTCGATTGCAGCAGCAATTATTATCCCATTATTATGGACAGGAATTTGCTTGCCATTAACTTATTGGTTTGGTTTTCGTTCTGCGCAAACTATGGGATTGATTGTGGTAATTCCAATGTTTTACTTTGTAAAATATTTTGAAGATGGGCCGGGAATGGCTGCTATGGTAAATTCTGTTCATTCATATGTGCTAATCACAGGGATAGCGGCAATTTTGATTTTTGGAATTTCCCTCATAATAAGCATCATTGGATATAGTCGCAAGAATTAAATCTGCAATTACCATTCAGAAATAGCAAACCCAGCCGAGCCACACTAGATGAAAATTTCAAGAACGATATGGATTCTGCTTCGAGCATTGAGCACCGTATCGCTGCTATGAAGCAGGTATATGAGGCAGGTATCCGTACAGTTTGTTTCGTATCCCCGGTATCACGAATTTTGAAGCAATCTTTGAGCGGGTAAAGGATCAGTGCGATCTGTTCTGGCTCGAAAACCTCAATCTTCGAGGCGGTTTCAAAAAGACAATTATGGATTATATCGCCGGGAAATATCCTGATCTTGTACCACGTTACGTAGTCGATTATAGACACTGCAATCAAAAAAATCTGAAAATATATTTATCAACATTACATAAAAGTGTGTAGATGCACATAAAATGGGAATACATATTGAAATTCAGGTCGTTCTGTGATAGAATTTCATTACTAAAAAGTGTGCAGATGCACAGAAATGGGGAGTGTAACGATGGAGATTAAAAGAGACGCTTACCTACAGCAGCTGATTGAGCGAAAAGATAATGGAATGATAAAGGTGATTACCGGCATTCGTAGATGTGGCAAATCCTTTTTGCTGTTTACCATCTTTAAGAGATACTTACTGGAGAACGGCGTTGATGTTGATCATATTATTGAAATTGCATTGGATGGTATTGAGAACGAAGAATTAAGAGATCCCAAGGTATGCTTCAAGTACATCAAGGATGCCATGAAAGACGACGGGAAGTACTATCTCCTTTTAGATGAAGTGCAGTTCATGCCACGATTTGAGGAAGTGCTGAACAGCCTGCTCCGCATGAGCAATATTGATGTGTATGTCACCGGAAGTAATTCCAAGTTCCTGTCCAGCGACATTGTGACCGAGTTCCGTGGCAGAGGTGATGAGATTAGAATCTATCCTCTCTCCTTTGCAGAGTTTTATTCTGTCTATGACGGCGATTATGATGATGCCTGGGATGACTACATGATTTACGGAGGATTGCCGCAGATTATAAGTTTCCAGAGCGAACGACAGAAAGCGGACTATCTGAAGAACATCTTTGCAAATGTCTATCTGAAGGATGTTATTGAAAGAAATAAGATTCAGAACGTGGATGAGATTGGGATTCTGGTTGATGTGCTTGCATCTGCAATCGGCGCACCGACCAACCCTTCAAAGATTGCCAATACCTTTGCCAGTGAGCGCCAGATGACTTATGCTAATAAAACCATCTCCAAGCATATCGACCATTTGACAGATGCCTTTTTGATTTCCAAGGCAAGCCGATACGATATTAAGGGCAGAAAGTATATCGGTGCAAATCTGAAATACTACTTTACTGATCTGGGACTGAGAAATGCACGTCTGAATTTCAGACAGCAGGAGCCTACTCATATTATGGAGAACATTGTTTATAACGAGCTGTTGATCCGGGGCTACAATGTTGATGTGGGTGTCGTGGATATCTTCGATAAGGATAAAGATGGCAAACGTGTTCGCAAGCAGTTGGAGGTTGACTTTGTGGTGAATCAAGGAAACCAGAGATACTATATCCAGGTTGCATATGACATGACGTCGGAAGAAAAACAGACGCAGGAGTTCAATTCTCTGCGTAATATCCCGGACTCTTTCAAGAAGATCGTCATTGTAAATGGCAGCAAAAAGCCTTGGAGAAATGATGAAGGTTTTGTCATCATGGGAATGAAGTATTTCTTGCTGAATGCGAATAGTCTGGAATTTTAAGTCGATTTGAGTTGTTGCTGTGGTGTTGTTCTATTTCAAAAAAGAGTGAAATGATATAAATAAGGCCACGGCTGATTTCATGTTGGAACAGCCGTGGCTCAGATTATTTTTTTATCCGTACAAACGAGACTGTTCCGCAGATTATGTAGAACAGACAGAGTACGATTCCGATAGTGAGAACATACGAGAATAAAGATGAACTTAAGAACGAGATAAACAAAAGTTTGTTGAATTAAAAATGAAATAAAGTTCCAGTAATCATAGAGTGTATGGATTCAATTCCATATGCTCTTTTTCTTTACTGAAAAATCTAATGTTAAAAAAGACAGGAACCATGGAAAAGCAGAGCGCAAATGGAAGCTCTGGAAAGAGAAAGAAGAAAAGATTTTAAGAGACAGCGGTGTTTCCGAAGATATAATTGAAGCAATCCGTCTCTATGACCGTCAGGCATTTAATTCAGACAGACGCTATTATGAGCGTGTGCAGGAAACAGGTACATATCTGGATACGGTAGCAGCATCCACAGATCAGGCAGAACCGAAAACAGTACAGGACTTCCCGGATCATATTGAGAATCAGGAATTGTATCATGTACTGATCATCGTGGACAGGCTTACCCTTCAAATCGTTCTGATGAAGATCCAGGGGTATAGCACTCATGAAATCGCCAGGTATCTGAGGATTACCGAAAAGGCGGTTTACAGACGTATGGACAGGCTGAAAGAAAAAGTGAAAAAGATCTTCGAGTAGTTCATGATATTCACAAAGCAGGGTGTGAGAACAAACTCCACCCTGCTTTGTGATTTGAAATATAATGAATCGGTACAATTATTACATATGTAGTTGTTTTTATATTTTACAGAGGTCTGAATTCTTATGAAATAATGTAAAATTTCTTGCGATGAGAGATTTTATATCTTGTATATAGAGATAAAAGTTCAGATTCTCAATACTCTTTTTCATAAAATAAAGGGATTCCATTTCCACACAAAATTTCTCGTGCTTTTTCGCCTTTTGATTTTAGCCACCTAATAGAAGTTTGATGCTTAATTTACAATATCTTTAAATAAGTTGTTTGTAAAACAGAAAGTTTATACTTGATTGTTATATAGTGAACCAAGTGTTAGATGGTGCCATTAGTTATGGGCAGCAAACCGGTTGGGCTGAGTGAGCTGGTGAACACACGGAAAGCACCTACAGAGTTTTTTAATCTGCCATATTGTTTTTTGTTAGGTATTGTAATAACAATTTGAACTGCCCTATTGACAGCGAAAGTACTTCATGGTATATTGATACCGGTGGAATTGATACCAGTAGAATTAATTTGTGGAGGTGATGTAATGGCAAAGCGCATAGAAGGTGTAACAGAGAAACTGTTGGAGTGTGCAAAAGAAGAATTTTTAGCCAACGGTTATGAAAATACTTCTCTGCGCATCATTGCGGAAAAGGCCGGATATACCAAAGGTGTCATCTACATCCGTTACCCCGACAAAGAAAGCCTGTATCGTGCTTTAGTAGAACCTGTGGCAGATGGTCTTTGCAATTATTTAAAAAATGCTTTGGAAGGCTTCAAAACTCTGCCGGGCGAAGTGCAGAAAGTGAATGAAAGGTCGTATGCAGACGAAGGATTTCAAAAGTTTTTCGGGTATATCTATGAAAATTTTGATATATTCAAAATCCTTTTGATGAGTGGGGAAACGAAAGTCTATCAGGAATTTTTACACAGACTTGTTGAAATTGATACAGATTGTACCACGAAATTCATTGAGCAAACGAATAACGATGCTTTTTCTTCTGGAAGATTAACACCAGAATTAGCACACATCTTATCATACGCCTTTTACTCAGGTTTATTTGAAATCGTGATCCATAACATGCCGCAGGAACGGGCATCTGAGCATATCGGCAAGTTAAGAAAGTTTTACAACACTGGTTGGAAAACGATTTTTGAGGGTGATGAAGCAGAGCAAGTGAATGGAGAAAGGGGGAGTGTTTCTTGACTGACACTGAAACTTGGGTAGACACCGATGGATGGGTTTATTGCCCTGCTTGCGGAGCAAAGACTCGTACAAAAATCCACCCGGATACCGAGGCGCACCGATGGCCGTTATATTGCCGGAAGTGCAACCGGGAAAGCATTGTAGATATTAAAAATATGGTCATTCAATTATCATCCGAGCCAGACGCAGCGACGCCGAGCCGATAATTTGATGGAACGTAATTCCTCAAATTATCGGCTTTTCTTTTTTGCAAAACGGTTTGCTAAATCTAACTACAGTGAGAACAAGGAGGTTTATTATGGACAAAAGGAAATTAGAAAATCCGTTATCCCGGTTAATGGGATTGGCCGGAAAACAAAAGAAAAAATATGCACTATCAATCGTTCTGGCAATCTTGGGTGTTGCGGCTGGAATTATTCCTTATTTTGCTGTTGCAAGAATGCTGATCGCACTGATTGGCGGCACAAAAGAGATTTCATTCTTTGCCGCATACTGCCTGATGGCGGCAGCTGGATATTTGCTGAAAGTGCTGTTTTCCATTTGGTCAACATCCGTATCGCATACCGCCACCTTTGAGGTTTTGAAAGAAATTCGCAAAAAACTGCTTTCAAAACTCTCCCGCCTGCCTATGGGTGTGATTTTAGACACCCCTTCCGGGCGGCTGAAGGATACCATTGTTGACCGTGTCGAGGGATTGGAAACAACATTGGCTCATATGATACCGGAAATATCGGCGAATATGTTGATTCCCGTTATCCTGCTGATTTATGTTTTTGTTTTGGACTGGCGGATGGCTTTAGTTACTCTGATTACTCTACCCCTGGGAATGTGTTTTGTAATGATTATGTTTCGCACCTATCCGGCAAAGTATGAGGGTTCCGTTCAAGCAAGCCAGCAGATGAATAATGCCGTTGTAGAGTATGTAAACGGTATTGAGGTGATAAAAGCATTCAGTCAAAGCGCAAAATCATATCAAAAATATACAGATGCAGTAAATTATGATGCGTCTTATTTCTATAACTGGATGAAAAGCTGCCAGTGGCCCATGTCTGCTTATACTGCCATTTGTCCTGCAACGCTTTTAACCGTACTGCCCATTGGGTTCCTATTTTATGCGGGTGGCAGTCTTGCTATGACGGATTTTATTACAGTTATTATTATTTCTTTAGGAATCATCGGCCCTATCCTCGCCGCCAGCAATTATATGGACAGTATCGCCGCAATGGGAACGGTAGTCGGCGAGGTCTGCGGAATTTTGGATAAGGAAGAACTGGTTCGCCCGATGGAAGAAGTCGAGTTGAAGGATTTGACCATTGAAATGAATCAGGTGACATTTTCCTATCGTGCGGATAAGAAAGAGATTTTGCATGGAATTACGCTGAAAATCAGACCCGGAACTGTGACCGCATTGGTTGGACCGTCTGGTAGCGGAAAAAGCACCATTGCAAAGCTGATTGCAGGATTTTGGGATGTGGGCGGAGGCGAGATCACGCTTGGCGGCTGCGACCTGAAAAAAATACCGCAGAACCAGCTTGCAGATCATATTGCCTATGTATCACAGGACAATTATCTGTTTGATGATACGGTGCGGGAAAATATACGCATGGGACGGAAAGGTGCTACGGATGCCGAAGTAGAACAGGCCGCAAGAGATGCGGGCTGCGATGAATTTATTCAGGAACTGGAACAGGAATATGACACTCGTGTCGGCAGCGCCGGTGGTCATTTATCTGGCGGTGAACGCCAGCGAATTGCCATTGCCCGCGCTATGCTGAAAAATGCTCCTATCGTAATTTTGGATGAGGCCACCGCATATCTTGACCCGGAAAATGAGGCTGTTTTACAGACGGCCATTGGAAAGCTGGTTTCTGGAAAAACCTTGATTGTAATCGCACACCGGCTCTCCACCATTACCGATTCCGATCAGATTGTTGTTGTAAAAGAGGGCAGAATTGAAGATATAGGAACGCATGATGAATTGCTACACAGGTCTCCTTTATATCAGGAGATGTGGAACGCGCATATTGGAGCAAAGGATGGTGATTAAGAATGATTGGCGTATTTAAGAAAATTTGGAGCTTTTCTGGTTCTGAGCAAAAGAATATCCGCAATTCGATTATTTGGGGATTTATCAATGCAGTTTTTTATGCGGCTCAACTTGGCGCACTTTTCATGATTCTGGATGCACTGGTAACAGGAAATACAGATAACTCTGCTTCGTTGGCTGCATTTGGGATTATGGTATTAAGCATTGCCGGCAGAATCGTGACACAGTACATATCGCAACTTCAGCGTACCCATGCCGGATATTTTATGGTTGCTGATAAACGTGTGCAGATTGGTGATAAATTGAAAGTGGTTCCTATGGGCTATTTCAACCAAAACAGTTTGGGCAATATCACGGCAATCGCCACCACGATTTTGAGTGATGTAGAAAATGCCGCACCTGTTGTTTTGGTTACTTCTCTTGGTGGTTTTCTGACCTCGTTTGTTTTCTGCCTTGCGATTCTCATTTTTGACTGGCGTATCGGTATGATCGTGTTTGTGGGGATTATCCTGTTCCTTGTCGTGGTCTCTCTCATGGAGAAGAAATCCAGATCAGACGTGCCGAAGAGACAGGCAGCACAGGCCATGCTTGTGGAAACGGTTCTGGAGGCGATTCAGGGAATGAGCGTTGTAAAAGCCTTCAACCTTGATTTTAACAAAGGGAAAAAGGTTGACAATGCCATTGATGAAAGCTTCCGTAAAAACATGGTACTGGAAAAAGCGATGAATCCATATGTAGCAATCCAACAGGTAATTCTGTATCTGTTCAGCGTGCTGGTCATATTTGCTTCGGTCTGCTTTTATCTGGATGGCAGTATGTCGCTGGTATACTGTTTGATGATGATGGTTGCGTCCTTTATGGTATATGAACAACTTAAAATCGCAGGCAGCAGCATGGCAAATCTGCGTATTACAGAAAATTCCATCAACCGGGCAAACGAGATTGATGATGTTCCGGTTATGGATGAAAAAAGACGTACCATTACACCGGATTCCCACAACATTCAGTTTCATAACGTAACATTCTCTTATGAGAAACGGCCTGTTCTAAAATCGGTTTCTCTGACAATCCCGGATAAGAGTTTGACTGCGATTGTCGGGCCTTCCGGTTCCGGCAAGACGACACTTTGCAATCTGATTGCCCGCTTTTGGGATGTAAACAGCGGCGGCATCTCCATCGGCGGACAGGATGTGAAGGAATATACCTTTGACAGTCTGCTGAGAAACATCAGTATGGTATTCCAGAATGTCTATCTCTTTGATGATACGATTGAGAATAATATCAAGTTTGGAAAACTGGAAGCCACCCATGAGGAGGTTATTGAAGCCGCAAAGAAGGCTTGCTGTGATGATTTCATTTCAACTCTGCCGGATGGTTATAACACCGTAATCGGCGAAGGCGGCGCTTCTCTTTCCGGCGGTGAAAAGCAAAGGATTTCCATTGCCAGAGCCATGTTAAAGGACGCCCCCATTGTTATCTTTGATGAGGCAACGGCGAACGTTGACCCGGAAAACGAAGACCGTTTGCAGGCGGCGATTGAAGCTCTTACAAAAGATAAAACGGTCATTATGATTGCCCATCGACTGAAAACGGTTCGGAACGCGGATCAGATCGTTGTACTGAATAAAGGAAAGATTGTCCAGCAGGGTACGCACGAGCAGCTCATGGAACAAGGCGGAATCTATTCCGATTTCATTGGCCGACGCAAACAGGCAATCGGATGGAAAATATAATTAACAATAGAAAGGACAACGAAAATGGAAAAGAAACGAATTGGAGTTAAGGATCTTGTCAATATCGGTATTTTTGCAGTACTTTATTTCATCGCATTTTTTATTGCCGGGATTACTGGATTTATACCAGTCATGACGGTATTTTATTCGGTGGTACTTGCCGTCCTCGGAGGAATCCCCTGCATCCTGTTTTTTACTAAGACAGATAAATTCGGAATGGTCACGATTCTTTGTCTGCTTATGGGAATTGCGACTTTCATGATGGGATATGGGCCTTACGCCATTGGCACGAGCCTGATCTGCGGGCTTGCCGCTGATTTTATCCTGAGAGTCGGGCAATACAAAAGCTGGAAACATATGCTGATTGCTTATTGCGTGTTCAGCGAGTGGGTCATTGGTTCCCAGGTTATCCTGTTCCTTTATAAAGATGCTTATCTGGAAAGCTACCGCGCCAGTCAGGGGGACGCCTATGTGGAGGCCGTGTCTGCCGTAGTGAAAAGCTATATGATTCCCGTTGACATTGTGTGTGTGATTGTGGGCGCAATCGTAGGCGCGTATATTGGCCGCGCTATCTTAAAAAAGCATTTCAAACGTGCGGGGATCGTATGATGGCAGACAAAGCGGGAAAACACAGTCAACTATCCGTTGTTTCCTTCGACCCAAGGACAAAGCTCTATGCTCTGCTGATTTTCAATATTGTCATGTTGACATCGCTGACAGAAGGTGTTTCTGTCTACTTAAAACCATTTCTGGCCATTCTTGCGTTCTTGTTTCTACTGAATGCAAGAATGACGAAAACAGCGGTTATTTACCTTGTGTTATATGTGGTTTCGTGGAATGCGGAATTTTTCTTACAGTATATATCCGGCATGAGCCTCGGCGGGTTTCTGATTCGATTTTTCAGTCACATGATTACCCGAATTGTCCCCGGATTTATGTTTGCGTATTATATGCTCAGAACAACACGGGTAAGCGAATTTATTGCGGCTATGAAACGAATGCACATCAGTCAGAAATTGATCATTCCCATCTCCATCATGTTTCGCTTTTTCCCAGCCGTAGGAGATGAATATGCTTCCATTCAAGATGCTATGCGGCTTCGGGGAATTGGAATTCGAAAAGGCCCTATTGCGATGGCAGAATATCGCCTTGTGCCATTGATCATTTCTTTGGTAAAAATCGGTGATGAATTGTCTGCCGCTGCTGTTACGAGAGGTCTTGGCCGTCAGAATGAGCGAAGCAATTACTGTACAATTGGATTCAAGGCATGTGATATATGCTTACTACTTTTAATGACAGGCGTATTTCTTGTCTATCTTATCTGTTAGGGAGGTCTGCTATGATTAAATTTCAGAATGTATCGTTTGGCTATAAAGACAGCGCACAGAAAAACAGCCTGTTTGCGAAACGGCAAAGCTGGTAGGATCGGTATTTCAAAATCCGCTCTCTCAGTTTTTTAATGTGGATTCTACCAGTGAGATCGTATTTGGCTGCGAGAATATGGGCTGGCCTGTTCCCGATATTAAAAAGCGTTTGGAACAAATATCTCATGATTTTGACCTTGATAATTTGCTGGAACGGAATTTGTTTCACCTCTCCGGCGGTGAAAAGCAAAAAATCGCCTGTGCTTCTGTTACAATGCCCGACCCCGATGTGATGGTCTTAGACGAGCCTGCCTCAAATCTGGACTGCCGTTCTATACAGATACTTGCGGATATTATCGCTGTGTGGAAGAACAATGGAAAAACTGTAATCATTGCGGAACATCGCTTGAATTATCTGAAAGCGGTTGCTGATAGGGTGATCTATATGGAGGATGGGCAAATTGTGGAGGATGTTCCCGCAAAGCAGTTTTGGAACCTTCCGGTAGAGGTAATTAAGCAGAGAGGACTTCGTTCCATTGTGCCAGTAACATTCGAGAGAGTGCCACCCCTGTGTCATGGAAACGGCATATTGGAAGTGAAAAACTTTCATTTTTCCTATAATGGCGTACTGGATTTGGATATACCGTCTTTATCTATTCCTGCGGGAGCTGTTGTCGGAATTATCGGTAACAATGGTACCGGGAAAACAACTTTTGCCCGGTGCCTTTGCGGATTGGAGAGGAAAGCTACCGGTGAGATTAGTATAGAAGGTGAAGTATTAAACCGCAAAAAGAGATTGAAAAACAGTTACCTTGTCATGCAGGATGTGAACCACCAGCTTTTTACAGAGAGTGTGGAAGAAGAAGTCTTGATTGGTATGCCGGGAAGTGAGGAAAAAAAATCGACCAGAAGCTGAAAACATCTTAAAAAGTATGGATTTACTTCCCCTAAAGGAGTTGCATCCACTTTCTCTCTCCGGCGGCCAAAAACAGCGTGTTGCTGTGGCAAGCGCATTGTCGTCGAGAAAGAAAATATTAGTATTTGATGAACCGACAAGTGGACTTGACTATCACCACATGATTGAAGTGGCGGAAAATATCCGCCAACTTTCTGCGATGGGTAAGACGCTGTTCATCATCACACATGATCCAGAACTGATTGCCGAGTGCTGCAATTTCTTTATTTTCATGGAGATGGGGAGGATTAAATGGAGCGGCGGATGGTCTGCTGATAACCGACAACGCTTGCGGGATTTCTTCTCCGTAATTCAAGAAATGTAGGAAATCGAGTTCAAAGAAAGGGGCACACCAAGATTTTCTCTTTCATTGTCCGTGAAGCGATTACGGAAATACAAAAAAGGCAGGAACAAGAGCAAAAAGAGTTTATGAAGTCAGCAATAACTCCGTCCGGGGAGGACTATCTGGAGGCCATCCTTGTTCTCCGAAAGAAACTCGGCATGGTGCGCTCCGTAGACGTGGCCCGGCACATGAGAGTGTCAAAACCGAGTGTTTGTGTGGCGGTCAACACCCTGAAAGACGGCGGCTTTCTCACAATGGATGAAGATCACCTTCTCCATTTGACCGATGTAGGCCGCGAGGTTGCCGAAAAGATTTATGAACGTCATTGCTTCTTTACGGAACAGCTTATCGCAGCAGGTGCTGTTCCTGGTCAATTCTTTTTATTACAACCATTATAAAGTTCTTATTGACAAATAGCGATTAAGGCACTATACTGAAAGCACCACTATCGAAAGTGGTGCTTTCAGTATTAGGTAAAGGAGAAAGGAGATTGAGATTGTGTCTAAGCCAGATACAAGTATTGATCCACGCATTTTGGAATCCGCAAAAGAAGAATTTTTGCTGCGTGGATATGAAAAAGCATCTACGAATGTGATTTGTAAAAACGCAGGTGTAACATGGGGAGCATTGGCGAAAAGATATGCAGGAAAAAATGAATTATTTTGTGCTCTGGTATCTCCAGTTGCGGAGAGCTTCAAAGAAACACTAAAAACACAGCAGGTTCAATTTCACTCTTTGCCAGAACAGGATAAGAAGGTTATATTGCCTGATTCTGAGAAAAACGTGGTAAACTTCGTTGACTATATTTATGATCACTTTGATGAATTTAGATTATTGATCGTTTGTTCTGGCGGTTCTTTTTATGAAAATTATCTGGATGAATTAGTTGACATTGTTGTAGAATCCATGATGCAGCTCATGGGCGAAATGGGACACCGGATCATGATTCATGGGAAAGAGGTAACGCCGGAACTTGTGCATATTTTGGTGAGTTCAAATTTGTATGGCTATTTTGAACCCATTACACACGGCATGAACCGCGAGGATGCAAGGATCTATGTTGAACAATTAAAATACTTTTTCGATATTGGGTGGGATAAAATTCTCCGTTAGAAAAATAAGTGCCGTTTACCGGCATTTATTTTTGACAGAGGGTTAGAAGTTGCTAACTGCTATAAGGAGGAATGATACGATGAAAAAACGAGGCGTATTTGCCCGTTTGTTCAGTTATATGGGCAGATTCAAAATCACAATGGTACTTTCAATCATATTGGCGGCTGTTGCTGCTGTATTGAATTTGAGTGCATTTGTTTGTGTTTATAACGTTGGAAAAGAAATTGTCCAGTCTTTAGGAGATTTTTCTAAGCTGGATCAGGCATACATGAAAGAATTGGGATGGCAGGCCGTTTTTCTGATTTCGGCATCATTTGGAACGTATGGATTTTCACTGCTCTTTTCCCATATTACAGCGTTTAATACTGTGGCGAAAATCCGAATTCATTTAGTGGAACATATTGGGCAGCTTCCATTGGGCTATCACTCGCTTAATCCAAGTGGAAAGCAAAGAAAGATTATTGAAAAGAATACCGATAACATGGAAACACTAATTTCCCATCAGATACCGGATTTTGTACAATCGGCGGTTCTTCCAGTTGCATTTCTGGTCTTTATGTTCATGTATGACTGGCGGTTATCTTTGATTTGCTTGCTCCCTATTCTGATTGGCTTCGGCGTTCTTGCGACTATGTTGAAAGGCACAAGTGAAGGGCTTGCAAAGCAATACCAAAAGTCTGCGGAGGATATTAGCAATGCGGCTACGGAATATGTCCGAGGAATTTCTGTTGTGAAAGTGTTCGGGCAGACGGCTAATTCCTTTCGGCGCTATAAGGCAGCTGTAAAAGAATACAGCGATTATGTGATCCAGTATGCACTTTCTATGGAAAACAGCGACAGCATTTACAATACCGTTATCAATGGGATTTTCTTCTTTTTGATACCGGGAGGCATAATTCTATTTAATGGCAGCCGCGACCCGGAACGCATGATATTGAGTTTTATCTTTTTCGCGGTACTGATTCCCGCTGTAGTTACTATTTTGAACCGGATTATGAAAAGCTCCTCTAACATGATGGTTGCAAGTTCCTCGCTGGATGCGATTGAAAAAATATTGAATGAACAGCCATTACCGCAAGCTGCCGTTACAAAGCGTCCTGACAATTATAATATCACGTTAGACCACGTTTCCTTTTCTTATGAGGAAGGAGCAGAGAAAGCGTTGGATGATATTTCTCTTACGATCAAACAAGGCACAATTACTGCTTTGGTTGGGGAATCGGGCGGCGGAAAGAGTACGATAGCAAATCTGATTGCCCGATTTTGGGATGTACAAAGCGGTTCTGTAAAAGTAGGCTGTATTGATGTCAGAGATATGGATTATAACGAATGGATGAATCAGGTCAGCATTGTTTTTCAGGACACAAACCTTTTCAAAATGTCCATTGCGGATAATGTGGCATTTTATACGCCTGGAGCATCAAGGGATAATATACTGCGGGCGCTCCATTTAGCACAATGTGATGACATACTGGAAAAGCTGCCGGATGGCGCAGATACGGTGATTGGAACAAAGGGCGTTTATCTTTCAGGGGGAGAAATGCAGCGCATTTCATTGGCTCGTGCAATTTTGAAGGATGCACCGGTAGTGCTTCTTGATGAAGCGACAGCTTTTGCTGATGCAGAAAACGAACACTTAATTCAAAAGGCACTGGACGAATTGTTGCGTGGAAAGACTGTTTTGATGATTGCACATCGTTTGTCCACAGTAGTTCATGCAGATCAGATTTGTGTTTTGGAGCGTGGAACAATTGTAGAAAGAGGAACTCATAACGAATTATTGAAATTGGACGGAGTGTATGCCCACATGTTCCATGAATATCAGAACAGTATTTCATGGCGGATTGGAGGGAAAAAGGATGCTTAAAAAAATATTTCATTTGAGTGAAGAAGGAAGCAAAGCCGTCATGAAAGCAAGCCTTTGCATGACAATTTTTAATCTTGCCACTTTGCTTCCGATTATTCTGCTGGCAATGGTAACAAATGAGATGCTGAACAGCTATTTTGGTTACACGCAGGCGTATATTTCTCTTTGGTGGTATTTTGGTGTCTCGCTGGCCCTAATGGTGATTATTTTTCTTACATATCGGCTGACATACCGTAAAAAATACTACACATCAGGAAAAGAAGATATGCGCCTGCGTATGGAATTAGCAGATAAAATACGCAAACTTCCTCTGTCCTATCTGGAAAGACGAGACTTAAGCGATTTGACTTCCGTTATCATGGATGATGTTGCAACTACTGCTAATACGCTTGCAAACACATTAACAGAATTAATTAGCGACCTCTGCTCCGGCATGATAGCTCTTGTACTGCTCTTTGTTTATAACTGGTATTTGGCGCTTAGTTTAGCTGCTTGCCTGCCATTGGCGGTAATTGCTATGTCTCTGTGCAAACTTATTTCAGAGGGGACAAACAAAAAAAACAAGCAAAAAAAACTGGCGATCAGCGACGGCCTGCAGGAGTACCTGGAAAATATAAAAGTTTTGCGTACATCTCCAAAGATGGAAAATTATCAGAAGATGCTTGCTGCCAAAATAAAGAAGATTATACCGGGACTTGTTCTGCATGAACTTTTAGCGGGGCTGTCCATTTCCATTTCCTACAATGTTATGCGTATTGGTCTTGGCTTTGTTATTATTTCCGGCTCGATGCTGCTGGCTTCTGACAAAATCAGCCTGATTACATTTCTGATCTTTTTGTTCGTGGCTGTCAGAATTTATGAGCCGCTTACAAAAGCGTGTGAGATGCTTGGCGAAATGATATATTCTCTTGTCAGCGCCAAAAGAATCCGGGATCTGCTGGATGGCCCGGAACAACAGGGACAGGAGGACATTCAAATCGGACAGTATGATATTACTTTCGATCATGTGAGTTTTGGTTATAATCAGGAAGATGTCATTCACAATGTTTCTTTTACAGCAAAGCAGGGGGAAATCACGGCACTTGTAGGCCCATCCGGTTGTGGGAAAAGTACCCTGTGCAAACTGGCTGCACGTTTTCATGATGTAAAACATGGAGAGGTACAGATTGGTGGAATCAATGTAAACGAGATTGTGCCTGAAACATTATTTAAGAACTATTCTATTGTTTTTCAGGATGTCGTGTTGTTTAACGACACCATTTACAACAATATTAAAATCGGTAAAGAAAATGCAACACGGGAAGAAGTCATTGCCGCCGCAAAGCTCGCCCAGTGTGATGAATTTATTGACCGGCTGCCTATGGGTTATGACACGATCATTGGTGAGAATGGAAAAACCCTATCCGGAGGTGAACGACAGCGGCTTTCGATTGCTCGTGCCTTTTTGAAAGATGCTCCTGTTATCTTATTGGATGAAAGTACCGCCTCTATTGATCCGGAAAATGAAACGAAAATTCAAGAGGCTATTGGCAAATTAATTAAAGACAAGACAGTACTAATTATCGCCCATAAACTGCGTTCCATTGTAGAGTGCGATAAAATCGTCGTTTTGAAGGAAGGGCATTTAGTAGAAGAAGGCACACACAATGAGTTGTTGAGGCAATCCGGCTTATATCACCGCTTGTATTCTTTGCAAAATGAAAGTATGGATTGGACTGTCAAAGCACAAATATAAAAGTTTAGAGGACAAAGAAAGGAAATAAACATGAGGAAAGAAAAAAATACCACACGTTTGAATGGAAAAGACTTGTTAAATGTCGGGATTTTTACCGCAGTCTACTTCGTGTTGAACCTGCTTGTGGCAGCCGTACTTGGACTAATACCGGCAGTCAGTATGCTGGTGCCGTTAGTAAGTTCATTTATTTTAGGGATTCCAATGATGCTGTATTTTATGAAGATAAAAAAATTTGGCATGGTTTTGATTACCTATATTGTATATGGCGTTTTGCTTGCACTGGCAGGTGTTGGAATTTATACGCTGGTTCTTGGGATTGTTTTTGCACTGATTGCAGAGTTGTTATTGCGTTTGGGAAAATACCAGAAACCGAATCTGGCGATTCTTGCTTTTGCGATTGCCAGCATTGGTGCAAATGGGAATGTCCTCTCTATGGTGTTGGCAAGTACAGAATATCTTGAAGGAAAGGCGGCTACATACGGATCAGAGTATATGCAGCTCATGCAGAGCTATTTCAGTGAATGGTGGGTACTTCCCCTGCTTGCTCTATCAGCCTTTCTTGGCGGATTACTGGGTGGCCTGTTAGGTAAGTCTGTCTTCAAAAAACATTTTATCAGGAGCGGGGTACTTTAACGAAATGAAATCAATATTATACGACACAAAACCCACGATCAGGCAGATGTATCTTGATCCGCGCACGAAAATCCTGCTTTGTGTTACGGTTTCGTTTGTGATGATTGCAAGCGACAATACAGGGGTTATGCGCTATGTGCTTCCTTGTATGGCACTAATCCCGCTGGCAGCATTTATTATTTTGAAAAAATATGCAATAGCGACTTATTATGCTGTACTGTATATGATTTCCATTATTCTCCCGGATTATGCAATGGAGCATTTCCCGGCAATCGTAAATATTCTTTTTACCGGAATTATAGCAATATTTACAAAAATATTGCCGGGTATGTCGATGTTTAGTTTTTTGATATTAACTACGACTGTAAGTGAATTTGTTGCTGCTATGGATAGCTTACATATCCCTAAAAGTTTTACGATTCCGGTTTCAGTGATGTTCCGATTCTTCCCTACAATCAAAGAAGAATATTCCGCGATTCGTGATGCAATGCGGCTAAGAAATGTTGGCTCATGGCGTAATCCAACGAAAATGCTGGAATATCGTATGGTTCCTTTATTGACGGGACTGCTCTCCATAGGTAATGAGTTATCAGCATCCGCTTTAACAAGGGGGCTGGATGCGCCTAACCGGCGTACTAATGTGTGCCCGATTGGTTTTCATTGGCAGGATGCAATTGCAATGTTGTTTTGCACCATCGTGATAACTCTGTATGCCTTATCTTCTGCATTTGGGTGGTAGGAGGTGAAAATGTGATAGAGATCAAACAGGTATCATTTACTTACGACAATGCAACAAATGGAACTGCTATACGAGATATAAACGTCCAAATCCCAAAGGGACAGATCGTTCTTCTTTGCGGAGAATCCGGTAGCGGCAAAACAACATTCAGCAGACTTATAAATGGCCTGATTCCAGCTTATTACGATGGTGATCTGAATGGGCGTGTTATGGTATCACAAAAAGATACCAGTAAGGTTGAACTGCATGAGTTAGCGCCTGTTATTGGTTCTGTATTTCAAAATCCAAAGTCACAATTTTATACACTTCTGACAGATACGGAAATAGTATTTGCCTGTGAAAACATTGGAATGGAAAAAACAGATATTTTAGGTCGTTTCAACAGTACAGTGGACTCTCTCCATATTGAAAAACTGATTGGGAAAAGCCTGTTTGCCCTTTCTGGTGGGGAAAAACAGAAAATTGCCTGTGCTTCAGTTAATGCTCTACTGCCAGATATATTTGTTTTGGACGAGCCTACTTCCAATCTCGATATTGGAACAATACGTGATTTGCAAGAAATTTTAATCGGCTGGAAAGCACAGGGGAAAACAGTTATTATTGCCGAACACAGACTTGCATGGCTGCGTAATATTGCAGACAGAATTCTATTCTTTCAGGGTGGAAGAATTACCGGGGATTTTGAGGCCTCTATTTTTTGGAAGAAACCGCCTGCCGAGTTCCACAAAATGGGGCTTAGGGCAGCCTATAGCTTTATTCCACATTGCAGAAAATCTATAAATACACTGGAAACACTGGAATTTCAGAATTTTCATTTTTCAATTAATGGAACTGAACTGCTAAATATTGACTGCTTAGATATTCCTAAAGGCACATGTGTTGCCATCTTAGGGGACAATGGAGCTGGCAAGACCACTTTTGCCCGTTGTATATGTGGTTTAGAAAAGAAAGCGGCAGGGACCTTGAATTATAATGGACAGATATATTCGGTAAAACAACGGCTACGTCTTTGCTATTTGGTTATGCAGGATGTTAATCACCAGCTTTTCACAGAGAGTGTCATAGATGAAGTTCTGCTAGGAATAAATAATTTGCCAGCAGAGGAAAAAACTTCTATGGCGGAAGAAATATTAACTGTTCTTGATTTGATTGATTACAGAGATGCTCATCCCATGTCGCTTTCCGGCGGGCAGCGGCAAAGAGTAGCTATTGCGAGTGCTATTGCCTCAAACAAAGAAATAATCATATTTGACGAACCGACCAGCGGTTTGGACTATCGCCACATGAAAGAGGTAGCAAAAAGTATCAATCGGCTTAGGTCTATTGGAAAGACACAATTTATTATTACTCACGATCCCGAACTAGTAGCGTCTTGCTGTGATTATTTCATATTCATGGAGAGCGGAAAAGTTATGTATAGCGGTAATTGGACAGAAGAAAACATCCGATTTGTGTCCGAGTATTTCAACGTCTAATGTAATTTATCTTTAATGATACAACCTATAAGAATATTTGAGGAATAAATGAGGTGGTGGTAATATGGGAAATTAACTGTGCTTGATTTAGAGGAGAATGGCAGACAGATCGGTGAAAACCTGTTCTCATGAATGAATTTATCCCCCTGCGATGAAGGCTTATTTGGAGACAATCTTAATAGTAGCTAAAAAGAAAGTTGAGGTCTGCTCTACTGATATAGCTCGATAATTAGATGTTAGCAAGCTAATCATCTGAAGAGCAATGACTGTCTTGAAAAATGGTAGATACCTTACAATAGACAATCACGGTTTTCTTCGTCTTACCGATTTACAACAAGAAACGGCCAAGAAAATCTATGAGTGTCACTGCTTATTCAAAGCAGCAACTACCTACATAATTTCATACAGGAATGAAGATAGTCTCTCAAAAAAATATTCTGCTGCTGGTGGCACTCTCACGCCCCTAATGTAGAAGTTTTAGCTCTACAACATAGCTCTTATTTTTCTTACTGCCGCAAAGGTTTAACAGCCTTTGCGGTTTTTTGTTTGTCGATATTTGTCGGGAAAAGGACAAGCCTTCTTCCGGTATCGGCTGCCGTTCTCCACCCTGCTTATCATTTATTAGAAAAAATAAAACTGTTATAAAAACCAGTATTTAAAAATTTTATCAGTAATAAAGTGCAGAAGGATGTTTGGATTACTGTTTTTATGCAATTATTTCTTGTTACTCTTGACAAAATCTTTTTTAGAGATTAAAATTATAACAGTGTTATATAGCACTGTTATATAGGAGGTGTGAAAAATAAACGGAAATGGAATGACTTTAGAAAATATCCACCGGGCAGCGAAAGCGGAATTTTTAGAAAAAGGATATAAAGACGCTTCTCTGCGGAATATTGTGAAATCCGTGGGAATGACTACCGGAGCCTTTTACGGATATTACAAAAGCAAAGAAGAACTTTTTGAATCCATCGTTGGTGAACATTATGAATATATTCGTAACCGTTTTATAAAGGCACAGCAGGAGTTCGCCGAACTACCAGCCGCCCAGCAGCCGGAAGTCATGAGTGATATTTCGGGAATCTGCATGTACGATATTCTCTATTATGCGTACGAACATTTAGAGGAATGTAAACTGATCCTCTGCTGTTCGGAAGGAACAAAATTTGCCGGGCTAATTGATGAAATGGTGGAGATTGAGGTAGATGGGACGCATGCCTATCAGGATGTCTTAAGGCAGCTTGGACGGCCCTCTCCGCATATCGATCCTTCGCTGGAGCATATTCTAATCACCGGAATGTTTCATACTTTTTTTGAATTGATCATCCACGAAATGCCGCTCAAAGATGCCGAAAACTACGTTAGAGAAATGCGCGCCTTTTATACAGCAGGATGGATGAAAATTATGGGGCAATAATGCCTTATAATTTTTGTTCAGCAGTTAGCTATAGCTAATCTAAATTCGGATATTGTAAGAACATAGACGTGTTCTCTTTATCATAAACACAAAGAAAAGGAGGAATTTTTTTGAAAAAAAAATCTAATTTATCACGCCTGCTGGAAATTGCAGGCAGCCATAAGTACCTGACCTATGCTTCCTGGGTGCTTTCTGCAATCAGTGCCCTGATTGCTCTGGTACCCTTCTATTACATCTGGAAAATGATCAAGGAAGTATTGGAGGTGGCACCGAATTTTGCCCAGGCACAGAACCTGACCGGTAATGGCTGGATGGCAGTATTGTTTGCGGTTATAGCGGTGCTTGTCTACATAGCCGGGCTGATGTGTTCCCATTTGGGAGCATTTCGTATCGCCACAAACCTGCGTATCCAGACCATGGAGCATATTGTTAAGCTTCCTCTTGGATTTGCCGAGAGTTTTGGCAGCGGAAAACTGCGCAAGATTGTCAACGAATCCAGCGCAGCCACCGAAACCTATCTCGCTCATCAGCTTCCCGACAGAGCCAATGCCATTGCAACCCCCTGCGGTCTTTTGGTGCTGTTGTTCGTGTTTGACTGGAGACTGGGACTATTGAGCCTTGTTCCGGTTGTGCTGGGCTTTCTGATCATGATGACAATGACCGGAAAGCAGATGCAGGAAAAGATGAAAGAATACCAGAATGCGCTGGATGATATGTCCAATGAAGCGGTAGAGTATGTCCGCGGGATTCCGGTGGTAAAAACCTTTGGCCAGACGATCTTTTCCTTTAAGAAGTTTAAAGACTCCATTGACCGGTATAAAGTATGGGTGATCGCTTATACCAAGCAGCTTCGGACGCCGATGATGTTCTATACAGCTGCAATTAACGGAGTTTTTGCCACACTGATCGCCGGAGGACTGTTGCTTACGCAAGAGGGTGTGACTTCCAGTTTCTTACTGGATCTCATTTTCTATATTATCATTACACCGGTTATTTCTGTTACACTGACACGCATCATGTTCCAAAGTGAAAATGCCATGATCGTAGATGACGCTTTACAGAGAATTGACAGCGTTTTGCATTTGAAGCCTCTGGAGGAAACCAGACATCCTATGCATCCGCAAAATGCTTCCGTGGAGCTGAAATCGATTCATTTCAGCTATGATGGAGAAAAAGAAGTATTAAAAGATATTTCACTCACCATTCCTGCAGGACAGACGGTAGCTTTTGTAGGCCCATCCGGCGGTGGAAAAACAACCCTTGCCAACCTGATTTCCCGATTCTTTGATCCACAGAGCGGAATGGTAAAAATCGGTGGTGTTAATGTGAAAGACATCCCGAAAGAGGAACTCATGAACACGGTGTCTTTCGTATTTCAGAATAGCCGTCTGATCAAGGCATCCATTCTGGAAAATGTGCGTATGGGAAAACCGGAAGCTACCCGTGAGGAAGTTCTGGCTGCCCTTCATCACGCACAATGCGATGATATTCTGGAAAAACTCCCACAGGGTGTGGATACGGTCATTGGTACAAAGGGTGTCTATCTTTCCGGCGGCGAGCAGCAACGAATTGCCATTGCCCGTGTGATGCTGAAAAATGCTCCGATTATCATTCTGGATGAAGCCACTGCCTTTGCTGACCCGGATAACGAAAGCCGCGTACAGGCTGCTTTCTCAAAACTTTCCGAGGGAAAAACGGTGATTATGATTGCCCACAGGCTTTCTACCGTAACAAATGTGGATCAGATCTTTGTCATTTGCGACGGACAGGTTGCCGAGTGCGGGAACAGCCGTGAATTGCTTGCAAAAGACGGCATTTTCAGCCGTATGTGGAAAAATTACCAGACTTCCGTGCAATGGAAGGTAACAAAGGAGGTGCAGTGATATGATCAAAAAACTGCAGAAAAAATATGCCCTGTCTGAACGGGGGGCAAAAGACCTGATCAAAGGATGCCTGGCCTGTGTCCTTCAGAATCTGTCTTTTATGTTCCCGGTAGGACTTTTATATTACCTGGTCAGCGATCTGATGAACGGGGGTGTTCCCGGTGGGAAAATTCCATTTTATGTGGCAGGCTGCGTGGTGTGTATCGGCCTGATACTGCTGACCACTTTCTTTCAATACAATGCCACCTATTTTGCCACTTACAAAGAAAGCGGCATCCGCCGTATTACTCTGGCAGAGCATCTGCGCAAAATCCCCCTTTCTTTTTTCGGGAAAAAGGATTTAGCCGATCTTACCAGTACCATTATGGCGGACTGCACCTTCCTGGAGCAGAGTTTTTCACATTTTATCCCTGAGCTTGCAGGTTCAATCATTTCTACGATCCTGATTTCCATCGGTCTGCTCTTTACAGACTGGAGAATGGCGCTGGCTGCCTTATGGGTTCTGCCGGTTGCCTTTGCGATTGTGGGATTTTCCGCAAAGATTCAGGAAAATCTGAATCAGAAAGCCATGGATGTAAAGATGGCCTGCGCAGACGGGATACAGGAGTGTATCGAAACGGTACGTGACCTGAAAGCAAATAATGCGGAGCAGGCATATTTAAAAGGGCTGGAAAAGAAGATCCGTGCTGTGGAGCATCGTTCCATCCTCAATGAATTTGGTCTTGCTGCTTTTGTGGTTTCCGCATCGCTGGTGCTGAAGCTTGGTATTGCAACGGTTGCGCTGGTGGGAGCTGTTCTGCTCATGCGAGGAAGCCTCTCCGTGCTTACATTCTTTATGTTCCTTCTGGTAGTATCCCGTTTGTATGACCCTCTGCAGGGCGCGCTCCAGAATCTTGCGGCAGTCATCAGTACACGAACCAACATTGCCCGAATGAATGAGATTCTCGATCATCCGATCCAGCAAGGCAGTGACAGGCTTTCCAATCAGGGGTATGATATTGTCTTTGACCATGTTGGGTTTGCCTACAATACCGGAGAAACCGTATTGAAAGATGTTTCCTTTACGGCAAAACAGGGAGAGGTTACGGCTTTGGTCGGCCCATCTGGCGGCGGGAAAACAACCGTATCCCGGCTGGCTGCAAGATTCTGGGATATTAACAGAGGAAAGATTACCGTGGGAGGTATGGATGTATCCCGAATAGACCCGGAAACACTGCTTTCTCTGTATGCCATCGTATTCCAGGATGTCACACTGTTTGACAATACGATTATGGAGAATATTCGAATCGGAAACAAAGACGCCACAGATGAACAGGTCATTGCGGCTGCGAAACTTGCCAATGTGGATGAATTTGCCAAAAAACTGCCGGATGGATGGCATACCAATATCGGAGAAAATGGCTGTGAACTATCCGGCGGAGAGCGCCAGCGTATCTCTATTGCCCGTGCATTTCTGAAAAATGCGCCGATCATTCTTTTGGATGAAGCGACTGCTTCCCTGGATGTGGAAAATGAAACTCTGATACAGACAGCCCTTTCCCGTCTGATCGCAGATAAAACTGTTCTGGTTATCGCCCACAGAATGCGTACCGTAGCCGGAGCGGATAAGATCGTTGTCCTTTCTGATGGCACCGTGGCAGAAGAAGGATCACCAAAGGATCTGGAAGAAAAGAATGGTGTATATGCCCATATGGTAAAACTGCAGACAGAAAGCCAGAATTGGAAACTTGCATAAAGAAAAAGGAGGGCTGGTTATGCAAACATTAGGCGTTGTGGAGGATACCCTGTTTGTCCCTATGATGGGCAGAATCTATGCCAGTGAGCATTGCCCACAAATTTTATATGATAGAAAAACATTAGAATTGAAAAACAGGCTGCCTTCAGACTTGATTAAACAGAATATGCAGAACCAGTACACCCTCTTGGCCTCTGCTTCCCGGTCTGCCAATATGGATCGGATTATTCGGACTTTTCTGGAACGCAGACCGGACGGTGTGATTGTCCAGTTGGGCTGTGGTCTGGAGACAACCTATCACCGATGTGATAACGGAAAGACACACTGGTATGCCGTGGATCTGCCTCATGTAATCGAATACCGGCGAGGACTTCTTCCCGAACCAGAGAGGGAATTCTATATTTCCGGGGATGCCTTTGTGAAGGACTGGATTATAAAAGTTCGCAATGATGTACTTGATGCTCCCATTCTCGTTACTGCAGGCGGGTTGTTTCATTATTTTGAGGAACATAAGGTCATTGCCCTTCTGCGTATGATTGGGCAATTTGGAAATATGGAAGTTGTTTTTGATACGGTGAACAAAAGAGGAATGACCATGATGAAGAAAAAATATATGAAACAGGTCGGCCATGCCGATGCACAAATGTTCTTTTATGTGGATTCAGCGGAAGAACTGGCAGCAAAGATCGGGGGTAATGTGAAGGTGATTGCGGAGGAACCATACTATCGTTACATTCCTAAAAATGGCTTAAAGCTATCCACAAAGGTCAGTATGACAGTTTCTGATCAATTCAAAATGGTAAAGATGATACATCTAAAACTATAGTGGATATACAATATCAGAGAGATAGAAATTTATTGTCGAACGGAGTATTTTTACTGTCAAAGAGTTGGAGAAGAACAAAATAGGCGATATAATAAAGGGGGCTGTCGGTAAATGATATGCTCCCTTCTTCCCATACTCATCCTTAGTTACCTTGTCAATTCCGACTGCTTTGTTCCCATCTAATTCCTTATGGCATTGCTTTAGCATATCTTCATTTATCAAGTGGTACACTGATGTAAATATAGGATGTTTTGATGTTGCCGATATCTCAGCTATTCTTACTAATTTCGTTTCCATTATTTCCTCCGTCCCTGAGTACGGATAATGTGTCCTCAGTAAGACCTTTACTATGCAATCCCCTTCCCTCCATCGGCATTGCCCGATTTCTACAGTACTATGGGATTGTCCGACCACCTACCATTCATTTGAAATCACTATTCAACCCTGCTTTCTTGCTGTCTACGCTTGTCAGATGCCGTTACCGGCACCATCCCAAGACTCGCTATTATCTGGTTGGCTAAACCTTGGATAAACCGGAATCCCACCGGCTTGACTACACACCCTTAGCTGGGCGCACAACTGGAATTAATCAGTTTCTTGTAACCTTTCGAATAGTTGGCTATCAATTTTATAAATTCCTTGATAAGGCTGTTCAACATAGTATTTACCACTATCCTCATACGCAAAGATAGTACTTGTTCCTGTCTCAAACTGGAAGTCAATTTTGATATAACTTTCCACTTGTGGACAGTCTTGAACACTTTCCTTCTTAGTCGGTTCAGAACTGGAAATATCGGCGATTATTTCACTTATCCAAGTTTTGTCTGAATGACTTACTGTATTTTCCCCAAAAGTTATATCAATAGATGTAATCTCATCGGTTTGAGGTAACGTAATAGGAGCTACCTTTTTTCCACACGCAACTAAAGTCAGCACACAAGTAAGACACAAAAACAAAGAAAGAAATTTTTTCATAAGCATATTACCTCCAAATACCGATTTTTCAATTTTACTTTATCATATTTCATCATCGTATTTCAACTGTACGCTCTATCAGTATTAGGAAAGACTAATCATTATACACTTGAGGAATCATCCTTTGGCATCAGCTCCAGAATCTTTTTATACCAGAGCTTTCCTCTCCGTTCTCTCGCAACGCAAACTGGCAAAACAGTGTCATTAACTCAAAATATTTTGCTTGTAGTTCTCCCCAATCCTTATTAGAAGAAAATCGAACAACATTTGTGTTATAAGCAATTTGATTGATGTAGGTTAATCATGTTTTTTTAATCAGCGTTTTGATACTCACTGTCTTCCCCAAATAGCTACCGAATTTGACCTCACGATCAATTCTTCGACAGGTAGACCAATTGGGCAAATGTTATGGCAAGCTAATGATTTCCCGCATCCCTCAAAATAATTTTCCTTATATTGAGTTGAAACATCGTTTCGATGGCCTATTTCCTGTTCTTCATTCAGAATCCGAAAAGCGTTGACCGCTGCAACCGCTCCAGCAAAAGTACCCTTTGAAGAAAAGTTTGGACAAACCTCAAGGCAGCACCCGCACATCAGGCAGCGAGCCGACTGATACCTCGGTTCGTGTGTAAATTCAATCATATAGGCTTCGCTTTCCAACCAAAGGTTTAGTTTCTTCAAGTTCTCAAACAGGAATGACCGGTCAACAATCAGATCCCTGACAAGAGGAAACTTACTGAGTGGTTCTAGCGTAACGGTACTGCTCTTTAGTATATTCAGAAATGTAGAGCAGGCCAACCGGGGAAGTCCGTTGATCAGCATGGCACACGCTCCGCATTTCCGTACCATACAACCGCATTCCCATCCAATAGGAGCAGCCGTATTCCCACATGCATCTGTCAGTGGGCTACGACTATTCAATTCGTTTAAGACAGCGGCAATAGAACTATTTTCACTTCCACCAAACTCAAATTCCTGCCAATAGCTGTCTGATTTCTGATTCTCTTGTCGCCGAATCCGTACTTTATATACCAAGTTAATCACCGCCTCTCTGGAACAGACATAAAGGAAATTTGTATCTGCTTTCCGTCAAATCGTGCCACCGTCGTTTTGAGAAAATCCCTGTTGTTGCATTCAGGATAATCCTCCCGCCAGTGCGCTCCCCGGCTTTCTTTTCGGGCAAAGGCGCTTTGGAGAACTGCAAGACCAAGCAACGGCAGAGTTCCTTTTAGTTCCTGCACTTTCCGAATCCCTTTTAACAGGGAATTTCCATTTCTAACAACCCCAAGAGAATCCTGCATAGCCTGATTTAATTGTTTTGTTCCCACAATTTTCTGCACTGGTGGAATATCTATCTGCGCCGCACAAGATAAAACTACGCCGTCAGCTTGTTCGCAGGCTGACTTTGCCGCAACACGTCCTCCGTACAATGCGCCCAACAGGGAATTACCACCCAGACGGTTTGCACCATGATATTGGGCACAGCATTCCCCGGCAGCATAAAGATTCTGAATCGACGTTCTGTGCTGTTCATCCACAAGAATACCACCCATGAAATAGTGGATTCCTGGCAAAACAGGCACCGGTTCCTTCCGGATATCCTTATGCAGATATGTCATGCAGTCATCTGCTAAGCCAGACAGCTTATTTGAAATGACCTCCTTCGATATTTCCGTCATATCAAGAAATACCTCGGATTCATGGCTGACCTTCCATATTTCTCTGGCGGTAATATCACGGGGCATCAGATTTCCAAGCTCCGGGTATTTTTCCTCCATGAAATACCACGGCTGATTGTTTCTGAGAGCAAACAGCCTGCCGCCTTCCCCTCTAGCTGCCTCGCTGATAAGCATACGTTTCCCGCCGCATTCCACAGTAGTCGGATGATACTGGATCATTTCACCATTTGCCAGAGGAACACCAAGCCGGAACAATTCTGCGGTTACTTCTCCCGTATTGAACAGCGAACCTGTTGTATTCCCAAACAATCCGTGCATACCACCGGTGGCAACAATAACCGCATCCCCCGGTAATTCCACAGTCTCCTGACTGTATTCATCCCTGATTACGCAGCCACAACAAATATTGCCACACAGACGAAGTGTTAGGAAAGAATGATGGCTGAACCGTTCTACCATACCAGATGCTTCTTTCCTGCGAACAGCGTCTATCATAGCTGTCATGATCTGCTTCCCGGTATCGCTCTGTGCAAAAGCAGTCCGTTTCTTTTTCTGCCCGCCAAAATTCCGCAGATCCACATCATCATAGCCACTCATGTTAAATTTAACTCCAAGTTTTAGCAGCCAGTGCACCAGCTCCGGTGCTGCCTGTGTCATTCCCCAAACTGCATTTGGGTCTGCCAGACCGCAAGCCGCCTTTATTGTATCTGTGAAATGTTCTTCGGGACTGTCGTTTTCATCTTTTGTATTCAAAGCTGCGTTGATACCGCCCTCCGCCATAACAGACTGCGCCCGCTCTGATGGAAATGAGGAAACCAGTTTTACATTGCATCCATTTTCCGCTGCCTGCAAAGCCGCTGAAAGTCCTGCCAGTCCTGCACCTATAATAATAATTGTCTTACTCATAGATATTGCCACCCAATATAATAGAAAATAACTGCGCCCGCTATAAACAGAAGGAGCACCGAAAGAATCAAATAAATATCACCCCTTCGTTCTTTATAACTGATGATTCCCAGCGATACGAGCAATGGGCGGATATTGATAAAAATATGAACAAAGATTGCCGCCACGAACAAAAGCTGAGTTACCATCTTTACCGTTGTAAAAGGGAACAAAATATATGTCCCATTCTGCACCTTTCCAAACAAGCCAATATGGAAGAACAGCAGGATCAGTATTGCCAGCCCACTGGCTCGTCTCGCCCAGAATATGGCGTTCTGTTTCAGATACATTTTTCCGGATTGTTTCGCTGCCCGTAAACTCTGAACTGTCAGGACGGTACCCATCACCGTATGCACAACAAGAATACCAACACCAATCCATGCAAGAAGTTTCCCTGCACTACTTCCAACTCCGTTCAGCATAAAGCTGCCCATGATTCCATGAATCATAAAAATGAGAAGCATTAAAACAGACAAAATCGTATTCCATTTTCTCATAAATTCCCGCTCACCTCATTTCTTCGCTGTCCATGATCATATAGTCTATCTGTGTTAGCGTTGTAACGTCAATAAAATCATCCGATGCCAGGAATACATCATACTTTTCACTTATCACTCTTGATAGCATCATTGTGTTACTGTACTCTTTCAGATCTACGGAAAAACCGGCCTGTTTCAACCTGTCACAGAGTTTCTTAGCATAACTGACAAGCGGATAATCCGTCTCAGATACATATAACCGAAAACTAATGTCCGTTTTCATGAGATCTGTTTCATTTGTTTCCGAATCGTCCAGTGCCAATTCTTTTAATTTATTCCGGGCGTTCTCGTTGTCGAGACCATCTGACATCATATTAATACCGAGAACATAAGAGCCTTCCAACTGTGCGGAGGCTTGAGCCGCCTTTTTTGACTTCGGTGTTGCTCCTGTGACTGCATCAATCATAGAAGGCGGTGAATGTAATATGACACCAAAACCTACAAGAAAAACAATCGTAACAACTAACAGAATCAGTTTTCGTTTCACATTCCCACCTCATTTCCTATTTTTTCAAAATTCTCATTGCGTTCAAAACAGCAATTATGGTAACGCCTACATCACCAAATACAGCTTCCCACATTCCCGCAATACCAAGAGCGCCAAGAATCAGGAATACACTCTTAATCCCAAGAGCAATCACTATATTCTGCATGACAATCTGTTTTGTCGCTTTTGCCACATCAATCGCATCCACCAGCTTAGATGGTTCATCTGTCATCAGAACTACATCTGCAGCTTCAATGGCCGCATCTGAACCAAGACCACCCATTGCGATACCAACATCCGCACGAGCAAGGACAGGAGCGTCATTGATACCATCACCAACAAAAGCTAATTTGCTTCCCTGTCTCTTTTTACTGTCTAAAAGCTCAACCTTTTCCACTTTTTGATCAGGAAACAGTTGTGCATAATATTCATCCAACTGCAATTCTTCCGCAACAGCCTTTCCGATTTTTTCATCATCACCAGTAAGCATGACTGTTTTTTCCACACCGATATGTTTCAAATCAGAAATTGCTTTTTTGCTGTCCGGCTTTACTTCATCTGTTATCAAAATGCATCCGGCATATTGACCATCTACTGCTACATAAACCTTTGTACCAACTTTTTCACAGGCTGTGTACTTCACATGCTCTGAATCCATAAGTTTCGTATTGCCAGCAAAAACTTTCTTTTCCCCTGCCATTACACTGATTCCATATCCTGAAATTTCCTTATAATCAGAAATCACTGACTGATCAATTTCTTTTCCACAAGCAGCAAGAATGGATTTTGCAATAGGATGGTTAGAAAAGCTCTCTGCCTGGGCCGCATACTCCAGAACCTGTTCTTTTGAAAATCCATTTGCAGGCAGAATATCAGTCACATTGAAAACACCCTTTGTAAGTGTTCCAGTTTTATCGAACACAATAATGCTGACATTATTAAGCGCCTCTAAATAATTACTTCCTTTTACAAGAACACCTCGTTTAGATGCCGCACCAATACCTCCGAAGAAAGTCAGCGGAATTGAAATGACCAATGCACATGGGCAAGATACCACAAGGAAAACAAATCCTCTGCGAATCCACTCTGTCCAACCTCCACCAAAAAGGATCGGTGGCAGAATTGCCAGAATAGCTGCTAAGATTACAACAACAGGAGTGTAATAACGTGCAAATGTAGTAATGAAATTTTCTGTTGGTGCTTTTCGGCTTGACGCATTTTCCACAAGATCAATAATCTTTGAAGCCGTAGATTCACCAAATGCTTTTGTTGTCTTAATCATTAAGACACCCGTCTGATTCATACAACCGGAAAGTGCTTCGTCTCCTTTATGAACACTTCTCGGAACTGATTCTCCTGTTAAGGCCCTTGTATCCAGCATAGAATCTCCATCCAATACCACACCGTCTAATGGAATTTTTTCACCAGGCTTTACAATAATAATCTCACCAATGGAGACATTTTCTGGAGATGTTGTAATCAATTCCCCATTTCTTCTTACTGTAGCAGAATCTGGACGTATATCCATTAAGTCTGATATAGATTTTCTGGAACGCTTAACAGCCAATGACTGAAAAAATTCACCTACCTGATAGAATAACATAACAGCAACTGCTTCTGGATATTCACCAATGACAAAAGCCCCAATCGTAGAAACACTCATCAAAAAATGTTCATCAAATACACGCCCCTTTGAAATGTTCCTCACAGCCTGCCATACAACATCTCCACCAAGAATAACATAAGAAACAATGAGAAAAGCTAACTCGACAGGCAGTGGCACTTTCGCAAAAACTGTCAATGCCATACCAATACCATAGATTGCTGCGCCAATCGCTAAACGAATCGTCAACTTCTTGTCTTCATTGTTATAGGATGTATTGGTATCCTGTTTTTTTGCAGGTATATAGTATTCCTGTACAATTTCGGAAACTTCTACATCTGGCTCATGGCTGTGGACAATCGTTTCAATCTGACTGGCTATCGTATCTGCGGCTGTCTGGGCAACATTGATTGTAAGCGTCTGCTTCATCAGATTTACCACTGAGGATTGCACTCCATCCAACTCTCCGACTTCTTTTTCAATTTTTGCGGAACAATTTGGACAGTCCAACCCTTTTAATAGAAATATGCGTTTCATGATAATCTCCTTATAATTTGTTTAGTTGTTCAATTACTCAATTATAATGTTAAAAAATATTATTTCTGCCAAAGATGCTCAAATCCCTTGTCAATAATCTCTTTCACATGATCATCTGCCAGCGAGTAGTAAACTATCTGTGCTTCTTTACGGAATTTTACCAGATTCGCAAGGCGTAATGCCTTTAACTGATGCGAAATTGCAGATTTTGTTACCCCCAGTAGCACAGCAAGATCACATACACACATCTCACTCTGTTCCAGAGCGTGTAAGATTTGTACTCTGGTACCATCTCCAAATAGCTTAAATAAAGATGCCAACTGGATATAATCATCTTTGGGTTGCATCTTGGATTTCACATCATTCACAATATCCTCATGAATCACATCACAATTACAAATATAAGACGGTTTAGACATACACTCACCTCGTATAATCACAGTTGAATAGTTATTCAACTATGATTATATTCATTTTTTGTTCTATGTCAATAAGATTAGTAAATATCTTCTTGGATTTTTGTCTTTAACTGCTTAATACTTTGCAACCTGCCACTGATGCCCTATTTTCTGAGCGATGGAGAAATCAAAAAAATGCTAAGCCATAGGTTTTAATCCTTGGCTTAGCACCATATTTTACTATTCAACTCTGAAAGTCAGGTTGCATCATCGTATTTCAACTGCTTTGCCTGGTCTCCATCCATGTGCCACTGCTTACCTGCCAACGATTCTGCAAGAATCAGTTTTCTTAAATATTTCGATTTCGATAAGCCGTACTCAAAAGCATTTTTTGTGAGCATAGCATTTTCCTCTGGAAGCAAAGTAAAACGGAATTGCTTTGTGCGAACTCTATCTTTTTCAGCCATTTATTATTTCTCCTTTCAAAACTTCCTCACCGTGAAGAAATTACAAAATTGTTCGTCAGTGGTTTTAGTTTTGTTGCGCCGTCTGTGGGGCAATCATTTTGTCGTTTTGCAAAATGGTACGGGTGGGGGTATTAGGGGGCGCTGCCCCAGTGCAACGTCTAGCAAGTGGGAAAATGACACGAGTGGGTACATTTCCCCTATTGACTGTTGGGAAGCTGAAAAGAACTTAAAAACCACACCAGGATCAGACTGTGCATTAAACGCACTCGCCATTGATGAACCTCTTGAATATGCAAAATTA
The DNA here is from genome assembly GCF_900290215.1 of Dorea sp. Marseille-P4042. Taxonomy (NCBI): domain Bacteria; kingdom Bacillati; phylum Bacillota; class Clostridia; order Lachnospirales; family Lachnospiraceae; genus Dorea; species Dorea sp. Marseille-P4042. The sequence goes on from NZ_OLMI01000002.1 coordinate 1,532,698, forward strand.
TATCTTGATGGAAATTTGCAGATGTGGGTAGATGCAGAAGACTCATTAGATATTTTTTAATTTTTAAACAAATACAACAGTTTAAATCGCTATTAACCACAATATTTCCGGAAAATTCATCATATGTTTGTGCAAATACAAAGAAACGGCGGCTCTGGAAATCAAAATAACATGCGGTGTCCAGAAACTCGTTCCACCGATATTCAGATAATTGAAATCTGCAAGCTGAGAAAGGAAATTGTTCTGCATGCCAATTCCGGCAGATGGAAGTATGGTAGAGAGCCATGTTGCTCCCATCGCCACATACGATTAAATGTATACCAGAAGAATGCCAGAGCAATTTCTTTTTACCAAAGAGAAGGGTTCATTATTCAATGTGAAGATTTGGATGAAGCTACTGGTGAAAAAGAGTACACCATGCTATGGAAACAAAAATAGAAAATGGGATAAGAGATAGACTATTGAGAGCATACGAGAATCCCTGCGGGCATTGCTCAATTCACTGGCGAAGACGATGAAGTAATGAAAAAACACGACTAAAATGCGGGATAAACACTGCTTCTGAAGAATATAATATGATTGTGGAATAGAAATACGCAACAAGTTACAAAAATCTATTTCAATGTCCGGCTGATATATTGATTTTTGAAGTCCATCCGGATATACTAGAATAGAAAAATGCAACATGTTGCAAAAATCTTTTATAGTGAGGTTTTAAGATGGAGATTCGCAGAGATTTTTATTTGGATAAATTGATAAAAAGAAAGAATAATGGATTGATTAAGGTAATTACTGGTATTCGTCGATGTGGAAAATCCTATTTACTGAATAATCTGTTTTATCATCATTTATTAGAAAGCGGAGTTGATGCTGACCACATCATTCGCTTTGCTTTTGATTCAGCCGATGATCTTTATCTGATTGGCGAAAGCCTGATTCAGATTGAAAAGGAAAAGCGTGGAGTTGACCCCGAAAAGTTTATGGCTTATATCCGTTCCAAAGTTGTAGGTGAAGAAATGTATTATCTGCTGCTTGATGAAATTCAGATGTTAGATTGTTTTGAAGCTGTTTTGAATGGCTATCTTCGCAAAGATAATATGGATGTATTTGTGACAGGAAGTAATGCAAAACTTTTGTCTAAAGATATAGCCACCGAGTTCGCCGGTCGTGGTGACGAGGTTCATATGTATCCCCTGAGTTTTGCTGAGTTTATGACCATTTACAGCGGTGATAAGTACATGGGATTATCTGAATATATGCTGTATGGCGGTATTCCTCTAGTTGTTCTTCGTGAGGGAGCAAACGATAAGGCAGTTGCATTGCAGAATCTGTTCAATGAGATTTATCTTCGAGATATTACCAAACGTAACCAAGTGAGGAATATCGGAGAATTGGAAGATCTTCTGAATATTCTTTCCTCTGCCATCGGTTCGCTGACCAACCCGGAAAAATTGAAGAATACTTTCAAGACGGTAAAGAAATCCAGAATCACTTCCACTACCATTAAGAAATATCTGGATTATTTTGAGGATTCTTTCCTGATTGAATCAGCACAAAGATATGACATTAAAGGAAAAGCATATATTGAAACACCTAAGAAATATTATTTTTCCGATCTTGGTCTTCGCAATGCTAGAATCAATTTCCGTCAGTTTGAGCAGACTCATTCTATGGAGAATGTGATTTATAATGAACTTCGTATGCGTGGTTACAGTGTGGACGTGGGCGTAATACCAATTGCAGAAAGAAATCAGGAAGGTAAGGTTATCCGTAAACAACTTGAAGTTGATTTTGTATGCAATCTTGGTTCATCCAGATACTATATCCAGTCGGCTTACTCGCTGCCAGATGAAACGAAACGCATTCAGGAAATCAGACCGTTCAGGAAAATTGATGATTCCTTCAAAAAGATTGTTATCACAAAAGATATTGTACAGCCCTATTATGATGACTATGGTATCTTGACTGTAAACATTTATGACTTCCTCCTTGATCCGCAAATTCTTGAAAAATAAACAATGTTATAAAGGATCTAGTTATGGAGAATATTTAATTTTTTCAAAACAAAACTGATATCTTTCCCTATCGTCAACAACAATTTTAAATGTAAAAAAACTTGCAAATTCATCTTCTTTCCGTTAATATATTGACAGCAAACAGGGAAAGGAAAGAAGGTATGTTTCAAACAATTATTGGTACAATCAGTTCTTTTATGTACAGCAAGCTGCTGGTCATTCTACTGATTGGTGCGGGAGTATATTTTACAGTCCGCACAAGATTTCCGCAGGTAAGATTATTTAAGAATGCTTGTGGATCCGTGATGGAAAAGCCGGAGGATAAAGGGGCAATTTCCTCTTTTCAAGCACTTATGGTTTCAACAGCATCCCGTGTGGGAACGGGAAATATTGTCGGGGTTTCATCGGCGATTTGTATAGGTGGATTTGGTTCTGTATTCTGGATGTGGGTGATTGCGATCATCGGAAGTGCATCTGCACTGATCGAGAGTACATTGGCACAGATTTATAAGAAAAAAGGAAAAGACGGAAGCTGTTATGGAGGACCGGCTTACTATATTGAAGCGGCACTTCATTATCGCCCGCTGGCAATTGTTTTCTGCGTTGCAATGATTTTAACCTACGCATTTGGCTTTAATATGCTGGCATCTTATAATCTGCAGTCTACATTTTCAGTATTTTCTTTTTATGATGCAAAGATGAGTCCCTGGATCATCGGTGGAATTTTGGCAGTGCTGACGGGCTGGTGTCTGCTTGGCGGCGGATCACGTATCGTAAAAGTAACGTCAATGGTTGTACCGGTAATGGGGATTGCTTATATTGGGATTTCACTTCTGGTAGTAATTATCAATATTCAGAATGTGCCTGCAATGTTTGTGCGCATTTTTGAAGAAGCATTTGATTTTAAAGCAATTTTCGGAGCATTTTCCGGTTCGGCCATGATGCAGGGAATCCGCCGGGGTCTCTATTCCAATGAGGCAGGTATCGGTTCGGCTCCGAATGCATCAGCTGCGGCAAATGTCAGCCATCCGGTAAAACAGGGGCTGGTACAGATGTTATCCGTATTTATTGATACTTTGTTGCTTTGTACAGCAACAGCTATGATGTGTATGTCATCCGGAATAGATCCGGCAAAAGAATTGCAGGGAGCACCATGGGTGCAGGCATCACTTCAGGAATCACTTGGTTCTTTCGGGCCGATCTTTATTACAGTTGCAATGGTATTTTTTGCATTTACAACTCTGCTCGGAAACTGTTTCTATTGTGACAATCTTTTAATCTATATTCACAAAAAACAGCCGGAAAAAGCTTTTATGAAAGGCTTCAGACTGGTATCGGCACTTGTAATCTTTCTGGGCGCAGGAATGGAGATGTCTCTTTTGTGGGATCTTTCCGATGTACTGATGGGGGTTATGGCGCTCATTAACATTCCGGTTATCCTGATCTTATCAGGGATTGCATTTAAAGCAATCCAAGATTATGAAGCACAGCTAAAACAAGGAATCAACCCGGTTTTTAAAAGTGCAGACATCGGTCTTCGTCAAAAAACAGATTTCTGGAGCTAATTTTAACAAAATCAAAAAGACAAAATCCTGTTCAATATATGAATATGAGCAGGATTTTTCTATTTACAACAATATTTTTTACAATATTTCCTTTGATTATCCGGAAAATTTTTCACTGTAATGACTATTCATATCCTCCCAGTCCATGAACAATACATAAAATACTTTGCCATATTGCTGGCTCTCAACAATTCTCCCATGGTCAAGCACAGGCAGATACGCTCCATCCGCTCTTCGTAAATGAAAGTGGATATAATCATTTTCATTGCCATTATCAATCTGTTTCCAAATGCTTGCTTCTATCTTCTTCTGCTCATCTTCGCGTATCAGGTTGCGGAAACTTTTCTTTGTAAGTCTGAATAGTTCATCCATATCTTTATATCCGGCCATATGAAGAAACTCCTGATTTGCATAAAAGAGTTCGTCATCTTCTTTGTCTGCTCTGTATATGATAAATGCTCCTGGAAGGTTCTCGGAGATATCCTTGAATGCAAATCCAAGTTGTTTACGAGCCATTAATTCAAGCCCTTCCTTATAAGCCATACAGCCATTTTTCCCATGAAGTTTTATTTCGTAAAGGGCTGCATCTGCACAGCGCATAAGCTGTGAACGATTAGACGCAAATGTCGGATATTCCGCATATCCAAGAGAAATATAAAATTGATGTTCTTTTCCCTTGTATGAAAATGTCTTTGGAGCCATAGTGAATTGCTGTAGCTTCTCTTTTACATCATCGTAGGAATAATCTTTTAAAAGAATAACGAACTCATCGCCGCCGTTTCTTCCTAATAACGCACCAGACGGGAAAAAAGCTTTCATACTGTCTGCCAGACTCTTTAATGCATTGTCTCCACAGACATGCCCATAGATATCATTAACAAACTTAAAATCATCAATATCAAGGAGTACAGCCACAAATTTTGCTTCCGGATTTTTAGTAATCATCTGTTCTGCCAGTTCATCGAATCCATAGCGGTTGTAAATACCTGTAAGAGAATCTGTGTACGCCAGTATTTGAAATTTGTTTTTATTTTCTTTTGATACCAGCCATACCCGGGTAAGAACTGCCAAAAGCAAGGTAATCGCAATAAAGAAAACACCGATTACTGCTATTAATGTATTGTTTCCCCAGCCATTTTCAGGCGTTACTTCAAACTTCCAGTTCTCCTCTCCTATCGTAAAGTCATAGGAAACCGGATTCGTTAACTGACGATCTGACTGATAAACAACTTTATAATTATCACTCCATGGATTATCCGTTTTTGAAAGACTATATTCATATCCAAACTTCGAAAGTGCACTTGTTGCGTCTGAAAAAATTTCCGGAACACGAAGGATAACAATGGTAAATCCCCAAAAATATTCCTGTCCGTTTTCATCTTTCAGATAAATAGGATTGCGGACAGCAATTCCATATCCCCCCTGTTTCAATTCAAAAGGCCCCTGTGTAACGATTGTATGATGATCTCTTGCATATATGGAAATTCCACCACGGTCTTTATCATGAATCAGATCAATCTTACCTGTCTCATTTCCCTCGGCCGGATAAATATCCGTTACAATGCCAGCCGGAGCAAGCTGTACGCTTTCAACAGAATCCGACATAATATTTTCTGCAATTGTGTCAAATTGATTGATTTCTCCATTTTCACTGATCAAAAGCTGTTTCAGAACATCTGTAATCTCTATTCCATTTGTAATCTCATTCTTTATACGTTCCCCATAGGTTGTTGCATTTAATTGTGCTGTTGTGCGGCTCTGCTCTTTTTCATGGGTATCTGTTTTGTATACAACTAAACTAACAAGGCATATGCCCAGTAAAAAAACGATAAGAGGAACAAGCGTTTTTTTCTTCACCTGATTTTACCTCATTTTATCTATCTGATGTTTTTATAATAAAGCATTATATCACAGAAGTTAAAAATTTGAATAGATTTTGCCAAAAAGTTATAGGACGTTTTTCCATTGTACTGATAACGTTTTCCTTGCGTACAATGGAAATGTTGGTGTAAAATGCAATTAGTTCTTAACATAATTTTAAATTATTGAAGATAACGATGAATTAAATGCTGAAATCGTGATAGAGCTATGAAAAGAAGAGGGTTTTCTGATTGACTGGGTCAAAGACGGTCAGGAATGTTTTGATAAACTGGAAGAATCGGATGAAGGATACTATGATCTGATTCTTATGGATATTCAGATGCCAATCTTGAATGGCTATGATACAACCGCAAAGATTCTTCCTTTTCTTCTCTCCTGTTAGTTTTCCACGTTATAGTCTCTGATTCATGTATTTTTCCACATTATCATCAAGAGTTATCCCACTCAATTAATTTCATAATTTTTTTCACAGCATTTACCACCTTTGATGACAAATACATTTTCTGCAATTTTCTCTTAGAATACGCCCATATTGGACTATTCCTTGTATTATCCACTAATAAATCCGTAAAATATCTCTCCCAGCTTACATATTTCTTACTGTCTACATAATCTTCCGGTTGTTTGAGAATAACATTCACATTTAATTCAGGCACTACATTTGCTTTAAGCAGAAGCACATTTTATACCTTTTTCTGTGCACAAATGTTCAAAAAATTCATATCCTGAATTCAAATCCTCTGTAATTACGTACTCAGGATTCACAGGGTTGTTTTCAGATATCTCCCCATATAAATGATATATCTCATTATACTTTTGTTTTGCCTCACGAAATTTTTCTGACTCACGGAATCCGTAGATTTCATTAATGCTATAAGAAAGTGTAGGAAGTTTTTCTCTCGTTGCAAGTACAAAATAATTGTCTGATTGCTTTACAAGTTCTGCAAATCTTTTCGAAATTAAAAAACGATTTCCTTCATCGATAAATATAATGTTTCCTGATGTTTCCTCAATCTGTCTTTCCCAATCTTCATTATTAATCGTCTTACATTCACAGTCACAAGAAAGAAAAACTCCACTGTCCGTTCCATATCTGTTATAATCACGAATAAGATCTATTAATACCGTTTTCCCAGAACCACTATCGCCGGTTAAAATTGTAATATTTCGTTTCAAAACAAAATCATATTTTACTTTCTTTGATTCTACAATTACTCTATGTGAACCTTTCATTTATCTTACTCCTGCTTCATTTAAATATTTACTTGCTAAAGGTAATAATTCCCTCATAGAATGTACGATTTTTCCACCATTTTGAACCTCTATATCAAATTGGGTGTCTTTTCCAAAGCTCATCATATGTCTGAGATTAATTGTCACGTCAATTCTTTTACCGATTTCCAATATCCATTTTGCACAGTTATCTCCACATGTTGATGCATTGAATATCTTATCTGGTTCGTTCAGAATCAGCAATAATGTTTTTACACCACCTGATAATCTTTCTGGTGGTATCTGCCCTAAAACCGGGCTTACAATACACTCACTACTGACAACTTCTGATTTATCAATATCTTTTATCATCTCTTTAGCCAGACTGGATTCCATCCACTCCGATTCATAAGTATTTTTAAAATAAACATTTGTATTGTAAATACATTTTGGCTCATCACCATATACAATAGTAAGCATAAAACTCCGCCTATCGTTATTTTTAATATAACCTTTTTCCCTGTAAGTCACTTTGTTATTATTATATATGATTTCCACTTCATCCAGGATTTCTGAAAAGTTTTCCACATTAAAGTAGCCATTATAATTATCCTTAATTATAATGGCTACTTTATATTAAATTTCATTATATTCATATTTTTTATTATCGGAGGTTTCTGTTGATCTTGTTCCCTGCCTGTTTTCCTTTCTTTTAGAACTATAACATGTAATTCAAAGTCGCCGATTTACGCTTCATTGATTTGATTTATATAACCCTCATCTTCTATATTGAAGTTCCTTACTATTCCCTATCTATAACTTTCTCATAGTAGTTATCGCTATCATTCTCTTCCATGAGATTCTTCAATATACTCTACGACCATCCAGCTATTCCGTCTATAGCATCTCTTCTTTATAGAACTCATTTTTATATAAATCTCGATTAGTTCGATGTTTCTTTACACATCTTCTAATTCCTTGAATTACTGCGGTATCTTTATCCTCAATATGTTCTGCAAATGTTTTCTCTTTTATACCGGTTATCTTTTCTTCTCCGATTTATCTTTTTTTATTCAATCTTCTTACCGGATTTTTATGATCTATGGTTAAGGCTTATTCTGTGGGAACTTCCATTTGCCATACCACCAACATATTGACTATTTATAGATTCTGAATTGTCCAACGGTTTAAGCCTCCTTCCTTTCTATTTCGTTCGTCCCTTTCTCGTCAGGACTTCTATCGATGATTCCTAAGGAATTATTCTATCAAATCTTCTTATACGAATTTCGATTTAACCTTTTGGGGTATTTTAGGTTATTCTATCTTAATCTAAAATTTGTTGATTTAATTTTCAATTTAATCTTTTCATTAAATTTTTTTACTGAACTTTTTTGGTTCTTCTTTATCATTTAATTTTTTTGATCATATCTTATATTAAATCTTTTTTGATTTGATATTTTGTTTTCCTTTGGATTGACTATATAATACCATCTAGGTTTTATTTTGTCAATACTATTTATGATATTTATTTTAATTAATTTATAATTGTATTATTTCCATAGAATATTCTGTATATTTATATTTTATCAAGTTGTTTTCTGATGATGTTTCATGATTTTAGTGTGTGATACATAACCGTCTAATACACAAGAGAGCAGGTAATCCCCTGCTCTCTTGTTATCTTACATTTTCAGTCTTATAATCATCTTATAGTCAGATACTAATAATTAATATAGCCCTGAAGCCACATATTCGCCTTAAATCTGCGTCCTACTGCCGGTTCCCCAAGAAGTCCCTGTCTCGGCACGCAAACGTCAAATACGAGGCCATTTACGTCTAATTTCATCACGTAAACATTTTCCCCTGTATACTCATTCACGATTTCATGGAGTTCCTGGATCTCACCTAATATGGAATATCGGTCACACTCCACACTATACGGCATGATGTATGTATCCACAATGCTGAATACGTCTTCCGTCACCAGTCGCCTTGACACCTTTGAGTAAGTATCAATGTCTTCCAGTGTGAGCGTCTCGATTGCATTGGGATCTCCAGATTTTGCAGCAGAGAGAAGCTGCATGCGGTTATACACCTCTTCTCTCTGTCGTTCTTTTTGTGAATGATCTTTCTTTACCGGCAGCAATATAGTCCCTGACTCGCATAATCCTGCAAGCGTTACAGATGTATAGTTCATCTTGTTACCGCTCAATTGCTTTTCCTTCAAATACTGTGGCACATTTTGCAGATAAAATATAATCGTAATTCCGATTTTTGCATCTTCACAGATTCCTACATAGGCCTCTCTGTCCATTCTGCGCTCAATCGTGATATCTGCATAGGACGTGATTCCTGTTCCAAGAAAATATGGATAATAATATCTTTTCGTAAAGTTATCCACAGAATCCATGTCTCCGCACAGACATATCCCCATTCCAGGTCCGAATTCCTTCTGATATTCACAAAAATCTAATTCTTCGTCCTGATATACAAGCTCATGACACGTATATTGCTGTTCTACTTTATCCAGTATCTCATATAATTCTTTTTTTGACTTCATGCTGCCAAATCCTATGGCATTCAGATATTGATGCATTTTTATTTCCTTTTGATTTCAGTCATACCACCCATATATGGACGAAGTACCTCTGGGATTCTTACAGAACCATCTGCCTGAAGATTGTTCTCCAGAAATGCAATCAGCATTCTTGGTGGTGCTACTACAGTATTATTCAGTGTGTTTGCAAAATATTTGTTTCCATCAGCGTCTTTTACACGGATTCCAAGTCTTCTTGCCTGAGCATCTCCAAGGTTAGAGCAGCTTCCGACCTCGAAGTATTTCTTCTGTCTTGGTGACCATGCCTCAACGTCACAGGATTTTACTTTCAGATCTGCCAGATCTCCAGAGCAGCACTCAAGTGTACGGACCGGGATATCCATAGAACGGAACAGATCTACTGTGTTCTGCCATAATTTGTCATACCACATCTTGCTCTCTTCCGGTTTACATACAACGATCATTTCCTGTTTCTCAAACTGGTGGATACGGTATACTCCTCTTTCCTCAATACCATGTGCTCCTTTTTCTTTACGGAAACATGGAGAATAACTTGTAAGTGTCTGTGGAAGCTGATCCTCTGTCAGCATTGTATCGATGAATTTACCAATCATGGAATGCTCACTTGTACCGATCAGATACAGGTCTTCGCCCTCTATTTTGTACATCATGGCATCCATCTCTGCAAAGCTCATAACTCCTGTTACTACATTACTTCTGATCATAAATGGAGGAATGCAGTAAGTAAATCCTCTGTCGATCATGAAATCTCTTGCATAAGAAATAACTGCAGAGTGAAGTCTTGCAATATCTCCCATAAGGTAATAGAATCCATTTCCGGCTACTTTTCCGGCACTTTCAAGGTCGATTCCATTAAAGCTTTCCATAATATCTGTATGATATGGAATTTCGTAATCAGGTACGACCGGCTCACCGAATTTTTCAATTTCAACGTTCTCGCTGTCGTCTTTTCCAATTGGTACAGAAGGATCGATAATATTTGGAATAATCATCATATTCTGTTTGATTTTAGCTTCTACTTCTTTTTCTTCTTTAGATAAAGCCTCTACTCGTTCTGCATTTTCCTGAACTTTTTTCTTTAACTCTTCTGCTTCTTCTTTCTTTCCCTGTGCCATACATGCACCAATCTGTTTGGAAATCTGATTCTTATCAGCACGAAGAGCCTCTACTTCCTGTTTAATCTCACGATTTCTCTGATCTAATTCGATAACTTCATCAACCAGTGGAAGCTTATCATCCTGGAATTTATTTTTGATATTCTGTTTTACGACCTCCGGGTTATTTCTGACAAATTTGATATCTAACATCTCTCATATCCTCCTTATTTTTCAATAATCTCGCTTTTTTCAATCTTTTCTATATCATGGAAAATGGCTTTATCCAGTGCCTCTGCCTCTTCCTCAGCAAGCTCTACATAGCTTTCACCTTTTACGATTTCTTTCACATAAGTGTAACATCCTTCACGACTGTGCATTGCATTGATGATCCAGCCGCTGTCATTTCCATCCAGCATAGCAAGTGCAAAACTCAGTTTTCCACCCATCTCGTTAAATGCATCGTATTTTACAATTCCGACTTTCTGGTAATTTGTCTCTAATTTACGGTTTAACTCACGGATTTCTGTTCTGTTCTGCTTTGTAAACTTAAGAACCGCCTCTGCTTCCTCGAATTTATCTTTCAGACTCTGCTCAAGGGATTTTCCATCTTTCCCTTTCATAAATGTTGCATAGCTGTTTTTCAAACGATTGTATTTCATGGTTACATTTACATATAGTATAAACAAAACTACGAATAGAATCAGCATAAACAGGAAAATAAATGCTGGATCTATCCCCAGTGCATTCAGTATCTTGCTTTCCATATTATTCTTCCTTTCCAATGCTCATAATCATATCGAACATTCGTTCTAATTCCTCATCAGAATAGTATTCTATCTCTATTTTACCTTTTCCATTTCCTTTAGATGCTATACTAACTTTTGTACCCATAACTTCTTTCATTTTATTCGCAAGGTCTTTATAAATGAAATCATTTACGGTCTTTACTTTTTCTTTTGGCTTTTTCGGATTTTTGATTTCTTTTACAAGCTTTTCTGTATCACGTACACTTAATTTTTCATCAAATATCCGGTTTGCCAGATTATACTGTTCATCCTTATCGTCAATTGCAAGTAATGCTCTTGCATGTCCGGTCGAGATCATGTCATCAATAATCATTTGCTGAACACGCTCGTCCAATTTCAGAAGTCGCATAGAGTTTGTGACTGCAGTTCTGCTTTTTGATACACGCTCGGCCACTTCATCCTGTTTCAGATTAAATTCTTCCAACAATCTCTTAAATGCCATTGCTTCTTCAATTGGATTTAAGTTTTCTCTCTGGATATTTTCAATTAAACCGATTTCTACTATTTCCTGTTCTGTATACTCTTTTACAATAACAGGGACTTCTTTGACTCCGGCCTGTTTGGCAGCTCTCCAACGTCTCTCTCCTGCAATAATCTCATAATAATCTTTATTCTTTCTTACAAGAAGCGGTTGCAGTACTCCGAATTGTTTAATTGAATCTGCCAGTTCAAGAATTGCATCTTCATCAAACTTTTTACGCGGTTGATCTCGATTCGGCTCAACCATATTGATTTTCATCATTTGAATACCAGAACCAGACTCAGACTCCCTCTTTTCTTCAGCCGGCTCTTTTGCTAATGGCTTATTTGATTTCTCAGGAATCAGACTATCAAGTCCTTTTCCCAATCCTTTTTTCTTAACAGCCATGGGAACCTCCTTATTTTTTATTCTTCTCTTTCGATAACCTCATCAGCCAATCTCATATAGCTTTCTGCTCCTGTTGATTTTGGATCATACTTATTAATTGGCAATCCGTAACTTGGTGCCTCTGCCAGTCGAATATTTCTAGGAATTATAGTTTTATATATATTCTGTTGCAGATTGTCTTTCACATTCTCAACTACCTGAAGAGACAGATTCGTTCTGGCATCATACATTGTAAATACGACACCTTCTATTTCTAATTTTGAATTCAATCTGTCTTTTACTAATTCAACTGTATGTATTAACTGGCTGAGTCCTTCCAATGCATAGTACTCACACTGAATCGGTACAATAACAGAGTCTGCCGTAGTCATAGCATTAATCGTCAGCATACTCAAAGATGGTGGACAGTCTATAATTACAAAATCATACTGATCTTTTACCTGATCAATTGCATTTCTAAGAATATATTCTTTATCATCTACACCAATCAATTCAATTTCTGCTGCTGACAAATCAATACTGGTCGGAATAATATCAAGATTTTCAAGAACTTCTTTATTAATTACTTCTTTGATATCAACTTCTCCAATAATCAGTTCATAAATAGACTTTTCCACAGAATCTTTATCTACACCCAGACCACTGGTGAGATTTCCCTGTGGATCCATATCAACAGCAAGAACCTTTTTCCCTTTTTCAGCAAGGCAAGCTGCAAGGTTGATAGATGTGGTAGTCTTACCAACTCCGCCTTTCTGATTAGCTACGGCAATAATTCTCCCCATATTATTAATTCACCTTTCATTCTACATTTCGTTACAAGTTATAGTATACCACAAATGTTTCACGTGAAACATAGTTTTTTGTCTGAATTTGTGAAAATAAGGATATAAGATTCAAGAATGCCTCGGCATTCTTGCTACGAGGTGCGCGTCATGCAATTGCATGACATATTTCTACTACGCTCCCATTACTTTTATTCTCGCGTCGAGAGTAACGAATCTGTGCTTTACTCTTTTTAATGTTTCACGTGAAACATAGTTATATAAAAAAAGTTCTGGATATGAAATAAAAAAAGAGTTCTCAAACTTAGGTTGTTTTTTTTATCCATTTCAAGTATAGTGTTATATCAAAAATTATCGTCTGAGTCTCGTAGAGACGAATTTAATTTTGATATAATTTATACAACGCACTAATGAATTAAGATGGACGTTCTTATCTTCACTTCTTTTCATGTTTCACGTGAAACATATTTTTATATACAAAATAGTTATGGATATGAAATAGAAAAAGAGAGTCCTCAAACTTAGGTTGTTTTTATAATTCATTGCGAGTATAGTTTTATATCAAAAATTACTGTTTGAGTCTCTTTGAGACAAGTTTAATTTTGATATAATCATATACGCCTTTAACACAGGATTGAAATGGATATTCTTATCTTCACTTCTTTTCAACGTTTCACGTGAAACATTCTTATATATAAGTAGTGACTACGATATATAATAGAAAAAGGACTTTTTCAAACATAGGTTGTTTTTCAATTCATTGCGAGTATAGTTTTATATCAAAAATTATTGTCTGAGTCTCTTTGAGACGAGTTTAATTTTTGATATAATATTCAAGAATGCCTCGGCATTCTTGCTGCGAGGTGCGCGTCATGCAATTGCATGACATACTTCTACTGAGCACCTCTGCAATCCTGCCGGAGGGTATATCAGCTGAGGGATTGACTCCCAGCTGATATACGACGCAGCAATGAATTGAAATGACCTGTTTGAGAAAGTCCTTTTTCTATTTACTATTACTATTATACTTTTATATAATGTTTCACGTGAAACATCTCAATCTTATAATGGTTCTTTCGCCGGCAAGCCTGCTTTTCGTGGATATTTCTTTGCAGTATTCTTGTTCTTCTTTATTTTTACAAATGATCTTCCGATATCTGTATCTGGCAACTGGAATTTTACCACTTCTTCGATTTTTCCGCCTAATATCTGTACTGCTTTTTTTGAGTTGTTTAACTCTTCATCAATTTCTCCGGATTTATAAGGTATAAAACATCCACCTACTTTTACATAAGGAAGACAATATTCTGATAAAGTCGCCAGATTTGCTACTGCACGGGAAACACACAGATCATATTGTTCACGGTAATCTTCTTTCTTCGAAAAGTCCTCTGCTCTTCCGTGTATTGTTTCTATATTTTCCAGCTCAAGTTCATCTATAACAGCATTTAAGAACTTAATTCGCTTGTTCAATGAATCTAATAATGTAATTTTTATCTCTGGGAATACTATTTTTAGTGGAATACCCGGAAATCCTGCTCCAGTTCCTACGTCAATAATAGACGTTACATTATCAAATCCATTTACTTTCACAATAGACAAGCTATCCACAAAATGTTTCATAACTACTTCATCATATTCTGTAATTCCTGTGAGGTTCATAACCTTATTCCACTCTACAAGCATTTCATAGAATTTGATGAACTGAGATACCTGTTTATCCGTAAGTTCTACAGATATCATTTTCATATTTTCGATTAATCTCTGTTCTTTATTTTTCATATCTGTTCCTAACTATTTTCATTCTTCTATATTCTTCTATTTATCCATATTAATTCAGTTCTTCATATATTAATTTAAAAATATTCTCGGCATTCTTTTTGCAAAATACGCACAATATACTGATCTCGAATTATTTTACCTGCCGCCTAGATATACAAGTAATACAGATATATCTGCAGGTGATACTCCGGAAATTCTAGAAGCTTGTCCAATAGAAACCGGACGGAATTTTTTTAATTTTTGAACTGCTTCGATTCTAAGACTCTTCACCTGATCATAATCTATATTTTCTGGTATTTTCTTATTTTCAAGTTTTTTGAACTGTTCTACCTGTTTTTTCTGGCGTTTAATATATCCATCATATTTAATTGATATATTTACCTGTTCAGAGACTTCTTCTGACAAATCTTTTGGAAATTCCGGTCTTGCCTCATCGATTGTAGCAAGTACCTGATAAGTTAATTCCGGTCTTCTGATAAGTTCTGCCAGTGAAATTCCTGAATTTAGCGGCGTGCTTTGGTACTTCGCAAGTAAATTCTGAACCTTTTCACTTGTTCCTACATGCACATGCTCTACACGTGATACTTCTTCTTCAATCAGTTTTTCTTTTAATTTTAAACGTTCATATCTATCCTGTGAAATTAATCCGATTTCGTATCCTATCTCCGTCAGTCTTTGATCTGCATTATCTTGTCTTAGAAGTAACCGGTATTCCGCTCTGGATGTCATCATACGATATGGTTCATGACTTTCTTTTGTCACCAGATCATCAATCAAAACGCCAATATATGCCTGAGATCGATCTAGCACAACTGCTTTTTTTTTCTGAAGCTTTCTTGCTGCATTGATACCTGCAATCAATCCCTGGCATGCAGCTTCTTCATAACCGGAACTTCCATTGAACTGTCCTCCGCTAAATAACCCTTCAATCTCTCTGAATTCCAGTGATGGCTTTAACTGTCTTGCATCTATACAATCGTACTCAATTGCATATGCATTTCTTACAATCTTGGCATGTTCCAGACCTGCAACAGATCTATACATATCATACTGGACATCCTCCGGTAAAGAACTGGACATACCTCCGATGTACATTTCATTTGTATCAATTCCTTCAGGCTCTATAAATACCTGATGTCTGTTCTTGTCCGCAAATCTTACTACTTTATCCTCAATAGATGGACAATATCTCGGTCCTGTTCCTTCTATCATTCCGGAATATAATGGAGAACGATCCAGATTATTACGGATAATCTCATGTGTCTTTTCGTTAGTGTAGGTTAACCAGCATGGCACCTGGTCAATCTGAATATCATCCGGATTAGTGGTAAATGAAAATGGTGTGATTCTTTCATCACCATACTGCGCTTCCATTTTACTAAAATCTATAGATCTTTTATCGATTCTTGCCGGAGTTCCTGTCTTAAAACGGTACATGTTAATTCCAAGATTCTTCAGACATTCTGTCAGATGATTTGCAGCCTGCAAACCATTCGGACCGGTTGCATTACTGACTTCACCATATACACATCTCGCACGGAGATATGTTCCGGTACACAATACGACTGCTTTTACTCGATATATACCCCCAGAGAGTATCTGAACACCAATTACTTTTTTCTTCCCACTTTCACAAACTTCTTCAGTCAGGATATTTACCACTTCCGTCTGTCTGACATCCAGATTTTCCTGGTTTTCCAGCACTCTCCTCATTGTTCTGCTGTACTGTTCCTTATCTGCCTGGGCACGCAGTGAATGTACTGCCGGTCCTTTTGATTGATTCAACATCTTTGACTGAATAAATGTCTTATCAATGACCTTGCCCATCTCACCGCCAAGAGCGTCAACTTCTTTGACAAGATGTCCTTTTGAACTTCCTCCAATATTCGGATTACAAGGCATCATGGCAATACTCTCCACGCTGACGGTAAATACTACTGTCTTAAATCCCATTCTTGCAGCCGCCAGAGCTGCCTCACAGCCTGCATGTCCTGCTCCAATTACTGCAATATCATATTCGTCTTTATTTTCCCATACAGAATTTGCTGAATATTTCATTGACCAAATCTTCTCCTATCGTCTCTCCGGTTATACTTCCAAGTTCTTCGTAGGCATCCATCAGATCAATAGAATAAAAATCTTCCGGCATACCCATATCTATGCTTTCTTTTACCTTTTTTAATGCCTCATAAGCATTGTTCAATGCTGTTTTATGTCGCACATTTGTAATATAAATTTCATCGTTAAAAGATATTTTTCCTTCAAAAAACATCTCTTTCAATGTCTGTTCCAATTCACCGATTCCCTGCCCGTTTTTCGCAGATATCTCTATAATTGCAGGAAAAATCTCACAACTTTCTAACTGATTAATCTCGGAATATTTCTTCTTTATCTCGTCTTTTCCAAGAATTGTATTAAGATCCGCTTTATTTAACAGAATAATAGCTTTTCTACCATAGATCATACGCATAATATCATCGTCATTCTCATCCAGTGGCGCTGATGCATCAATGACATACATGATAAGGTCGGCATCCTTTGCATTTTCCTTTGCACGGTCTACACCAATCTTCTCTACCACATCCTCGGTATCACGGATTCCTGCTGTGTCTACGATATTTAATGAGATTCCCTGCAGATTCATATGCTCTTCCAGTACATCTCTCGTTGTTCCGGCAATCTCAGTTACAATTGCACGCTCTTCACCTAATAACACATTTAACAGGGAAGATTTTCCGGCATTTGGTTTTCCTACGATGACTGTCTTAATTCCTTCTTTGATCATTCTTCCATCATCACAAGTGGATAATAAATGTTTCAAGCTCTTCATATGATCTTCCACGACAACTTCAAGCTTCTCGCCATAACCGTCCACACTGATGTGTTCCGGATCATCTAGTGCTGTCTCGATAAATGCTGTATGATACAGAATTTCTTCACGTATTTTTTGGATCTCTTTTTTAATATTCCCCTTCAACTGGCTGACGGAACTTCGAAGTGCATACTCATTTTTTGAGGAAATGAGATCTCCTACCGCCTCTGCCTGGGACAGATCCATCTTTCCATTTAAAAATGCGCGCTTTGTAAATTCGCCTGGATCTGCAGGTCTTGCGCCATATTTTATCACCGTCTCCAAAATTCTTCGCACAACATACACACCACCATGGCAATTGATTTCCACAGTATCTTCTCCTGTATAGCTGTGCGGTCCACGCATCAGCATCACAAGCACTTCATCAATCGTATCTTCTCCGTCTACAATATACCCGTAGTGAATGGTATGCGTAGGCTGTTTTGACAGCTTTTTTTCATTTTTTCCTTTATATATGCGCTCTGCAATCTCGACAGCTTCTTCTCCACTCATTCTGACAATTCCAATTCCGGAATTACTCATGGCGGTAGATATGGCTGCGATTGTGCCAGACTCATTTCTCATTCTATATCCTCCCTGTTATTTTCACCTGTACACATGATGCCTTACGAACTGCTTCGTGCTGTGCACTCTCGCACTTCTTTACCTCATTAAAGAATGCCGAGGCATTCTTGCTGCGAGGTGCGCTTCATGCAATTGCATGACATACTTCTACTGCTCACCTCTGCAATTCTGCCGGAGGCTACATCGTAGAATTATCCTGGCATCATTATTTTATTGTACAAAAAAGCAGAGGTTTTTTAAACCCCTGCTTTGTAATTTTATCTTCTATTTGTCGTATTTCTCATAATTATGAGAGCCACCGGATCTTCTTGCCAGTGTTACAACGACTTTTCTGTAAGGTTCTTCACCTTCACTGTGTGTAGATACAGCCGGATCAGACTGCAGTGCTGAGTGAATGATTCTTCTCTCATATGGATTCATTGGCTCAAGTGCAACTGTTCTTCTTGTTCTCTTTACCTTGCTTGCAATGTTCTTTGCAAGATTCTCAAGAGTCTCTTTTCTTCTTCTTCTATAATCCTCTGTGTCAAGTTTTACACGAACGTATCCATCCTGCATCTTGTTAGCTACACGATTGGTAAGATACTGAAGAGAATCCAGTGTCTGTCCTCTCTTACCGATCAGGATACCCATGTTCTTACCTTCCATAGTGATGCTCAGTGCACCTTCCTCATCAACTGTAGAAGTAACCTTTACCTCTTCCATATTCATGGCATTCAGAACATCTTCTACAAATTTCTCGCAAGCTTCAATTGTAGCCGGCTCAACTTTTGCAAGTTCTGTCTCTTCTCTTACTTCTTTTTTCGGAGCTTTTTTGAAATCTTTCTCTTTCTTATGCTCTTTCTTAAATTCATTCTTAGTCTCAGTTTTTACTGGTTCTTTTTTCTCTGCATGCTCTGTCTTCTCACCTTTTGCTGCCTTTTCGACCTTTACAGGTTTCTCTTCTTTTTTCTCAGCTTTTACTTCGACTACAGGCTCTTCTTTTCTGCGGGCTTTGATAACGGCCTGTTTTCTACCGAATCCAAGGAAACCATCGCTTCCTTTTTCGATAACTTCATAATCAAGACGATCACTTGTTACTTCTAACTGAACTAACGCTTCTGTAATCGCATCATCAAGATTCTTTGCTGTTACAGTAATGTAATCCATGAATATATGCCCCCTTACTTATTCTCATTAAAATTCTTAACCATGTTGGCTTTTGAAGCAAGACTTCCCGGTTTCGCATTTGCTCTTGCTTTTTCGAGCTTTTCTTCTCTTTCTATATCAGACATAGAAGAACTCTTTGTTGCAGAAGATTTGATACTCTTTGTATTTGTCTGAGCCATAGCGTTGATCTTCTCTGCTTTTTCGCCACGTTTTTCTTTCTTCTTCTGCGCTTTTTCTTTATTCTTCTCGATCATGTCATCCACTGACATCTTACTGAGATGTTTGTTGATAAATACCTGCTGAACCATACGTACGATTGCACTGACGATCCAGTATATACCGATACCAGTCGGTAATGTAAATACCATAACCAGTGAGAACAGAGGCATTGTCATATTCATAGTTCTCATTGTTGCTGCTGTCGGGTCATCTTTATCTGCCGGTCTGTTAGAACCATTTACTGCCATAGACAGTTTCATATTCAGATACTGTGTAAATGCAGATAATACCGGAAGTAAAATTGCTGTGATAACCAGCGCTACCGCTGAATATCCCATTGTCTCTCCGCTTTTTGCCATGCTAAGCATGTTACCCGGAGTGATTGTCATATCCGGAATTGTGAGAAACTTATTTGCCTGAGCTGTAATATTTGGTACGTAATCAGAAATTCTGTAAATGACCGGATACAATGCGAACAAAAACGGCATCTGAATCAGTAACGGAAGGCATCCTCCCATCATGGATACGCCATACTTGTCATACACCTGCTGTATCTCTTCCTGCTGTTTCAGCATTGAAGCCTGATCTTTTTTGTTCTTGTACTTCTTCTGGATAGCCATGACTTCCGGCTGTACAACGGCCTGCATCTTAGATGATCTCTGCTGATTAATTGTCATCGGCAGCATCAGGGTATATACAAGAATCGTATACAGGATAATAGATATACCAACCAGACCGGTGTCACTTGGAAGTGCGCCATCTAACATCGTATAGATAAAATTCATGACTTTACCTAATACCCAGCAGATCTGTCCGACAATCGGCCAATTTGCTGCACTTAGTAAACTTCCTACCATCTCTTTTTCCTCCATCGGATTTTGTAATTCTTTTTAAGGAACAGGGTCATATCCTCCTTTTGAAAAAGGATTGCAACGCAAGATTCTCCAGGCAGCAAGACGACCTCCCTTAAAGGCCCCGTACTTTTCAATTGCTTCTATCGCATATTTGGAACAGGTCGGATAATACTTACAGGAAGAATATCCCTTTGCTCCTGATAAATACTTTTGATAGAATCTGATGATACCAAGCAGAATCTTTTTCATCACGCAATTACCCCTTATATATATTATGAAGACGTGCCAGGTGGATCAGTGCGCTCTCTATGTCGCGGTAATTCTTACCCTTAGCTGCACCTCTTGCGATAACTACGATATCGCGCCCACTGCTGAACATGTCTTCTTGTAGCCGGTAACTTTCTCGGATCAACCTAGTTAATCGGTGTCTTACGATACTGTTTCCCACTTTTTTACTTACAGATATTCCCAATCGATTACCTTCCGTCTGATTCTCCAGTACATACATGACAAGATACTTGTTCGCATAAGAACTTCCTTTTTTATATACATGTTGAAAATCCTTATGTTTTTTCAATGATTCGGAATATTTCATGCTTTAATCTCCTATTTTTTGAAAGAAGAAAAGGCCACATATATGCGGCCTACGCTGATAATTTCTTTCTTCCTTTTGCTCTTCTTGCTGCAAGTACTTTTCTTCCGCCTGCAGTACTCATTCTTGATCTGAAACCATGTACTTTAGATCTTTGTCTCTTTTTTGGCTGGAATGTCATTTTCATAGATATCCACCTCCTTATATTTTTCCAAGGGTTGCCCCATATTTTTTTCTTAAGACATCAGCTTTGATTATATAAAAAAAATCTTGATACGTCAAGCATTACCGATGATTTTCTTTACTTTTTAATTGCTTAAATACATATTTTGATGTAAAATAGATAAAGAGTAGACTTGGGAAGTAGGAGTTTGTTTAAAATGAACGAAGTGAAAGAAAAATGGCCTGAGATCATCGAACATTTACGAGTGGAACACGAGCTGCTGAATGTATCCTTTAATACGTGGATAAAGCCGCTGAAAGTTTACGATGTCATCGATGACACTGCTTATATTCTTGTGAACAAGGATTCCAGTGTTGAATACATCGATAAGAAGTACCGTCTCCCACTCATGGTATGTATTGCTGAGATTACAGGCAAAGAGTACGAGATACAGTTTGTATCGGAAGATGACGATAAACTGAATGAAATTCATAATGCATCTATTGATAACGGTCAAAAGAAAAAGACGAAGTCCTTAGCAGAGAAAGCAGGGCTGAATCCAAAATATACTTTTGATACTTTTGTTGTAGGCGGAAATAACAACTTCGCTCATGCAGCTTCACTGGCCGTTGCCGAATCTCCCGGTGAAGTGTACAACCCTCTCTTTTTATATGGAGGTGTTGGACTTGGAAAAACCCATTTGATGCATTCCATTGCACACTTCATTTTGGACAAGAATCCGAAGAAAAAAGTATTATATGTAACCAGTGAGACGTTCACCAACGAACTGATTGATGCCCTGAGGAATGGTAAAACAGCCGGTAATGAATCTGCCATGCTGAACTTCCGTGATAAATACAGGAACATTGATGTTCTGTTGATTGACGATATCCAGTTTATAATAGGTAAAGAAAGTACTCAGGAAGAGTTCTTCCATACTTTCAATCACCTTCATACACTTGGAAAACAGATCATAATCTCCAGTGATAAACCTCCGAAAGATATCGAGACACTGGAATCCAGACTCCGCACACGTTTTGAGTGGGGTCTCATTGCTGATATCTCATCTCCGGATTATGAGACACGTATGGCAATTCTCCAGAAGAAGATTGAACTGGATCATCTGGAAAAATATAACATTAAGAATGATGTACTGGACTATATTGCAGCCAACGTCAAATCCAACATCCGTGAGCTGGAAGGTTCTCTGAATAAACTCATTGCCCTCTATAAGCTCAACAACAATAATAATCCGATTGATATTGCTCTTGCAGCAGAAGCATTAAAAGATATTATTTCTTCTGATAATAGAAGAGAAGTTACTCCGGAACTGATACTTGATATCGTTGCGGATCATTTTGGTATCACCGTTGCTGACCTTAAAAGCAAAAAACGTGATTCGGAGATTGCCGTTCCACGTCAGATCTGTATGTATCTGATGCGTACTATGACCGATACTGCCCTGAAGGGAATTGGTGCAGTTCTTGGAGGTAAAGACCACTCTACTGTCAAATATGGAGTAGAAAAGATCGCCAAGGATATCGAATCAGATGAGATGATGGCGAATACAATCAATATAATAAAGAAGAAAATCAACCCGGCTTAGGATTTTCCATATAGTTATCCACAATTTATCCACATTATCCACATTTTTGGTTACTTGTGTGGATAGTATGTGGACAGTGCGTGGAAAATCCTCTGATTTATTTGGATATGGTGTGGAGAAGTGATTTTTTGTCCATTTTTCCAAAAAGCAACAAAAATGTTTTCCAAAGCAGTTCCACACATTTTCCAGTTTAATTTCACAGACTTATCAAAGCGCGAAACGCCTAAGTTTACTGGGCGCGCAGGGGTTTTCCTCTTATCCACAGCCCCTAAGGCGAATAAGGCGGAAAAAATTTATTTATTTCTATATATGCGTAACGTGGGAAAGGAGTTTTACACATATGAAAATCGTATGTAACAAATCAGACCTTGTAAAAGGAGTTAATATTGTTTCTAAAGCTGTTCCTGGAAAAACAACAATGCCAATATTGGAATGTATCTTAATTGATGCCACTACTGACATTATTAAGTTGACTGCCAACGATATGGAACTTGGCATCCAGACAGAAATTGCAGGTGAGATCATTGATCGTGGTATGATTGCCATTGATGCAAAGATTTTTTCTGAAATTGTTAGAAAACTTCCGGATAATGAAGTTTCTATAGAAACTGATGACAGACTTCAGACAACTATTGTGTGTGAAAAAGCAAAATTTGATATTTCCGGAAAACCTGGCAATGAATTTGCTTATCTTCCAATTATTGAGAAAGATGATTCTATAGCAATTTCACAGTTTACTTTGAAAGAAGTTATTCGTCAGACTATCTTTTCTATTGCTGACACAGAAAGCAACAAATTAATGACCGGAGAATTATTTGAAATAAAAGATAATGTTTTAAGAGTTGCATCTTTGGATGGACATCGAATTTCTATCCGTAAAATTGAATTGAAAAATCCAGTAAGTGATTATAAGATGGTTGTACCTGGTAAAACTTTAATTGAAATTAGTAAAATTTTATCCGGAGAAGCTGAGAGTATGGTCGAAATTTCTTATACAAATAACCATATTGTGTTTGAATTTGACAATACAATCGTTGTTTCCAGACTTATTGAAGGCGAATATTTTAAAATTGATCAGATGCTGTCCAGTGATTACGATACAAAAGTAAGAATTAACAAAAAAGAATTCTTAAACTGTATTGACCGCGCAACACTTCTCATCAAAGAGGGAGATAAAAAACCGATCATCATTGACATCCAGGATGAAATGATGGAGTTAAAAATCAAATCCCAGATCGGATCCATGAATGAAGAGATTATGATTTCCAAGGATGGAAAAGATCTTCTGATCGGATTCAATCCGAAATTCCTGATTGACGCACTGCGTGTTATTGATGATGAAGAGGTTACACTTTATCTGATGAATGCGAAAGCACCTTGCTTCATCAAGGATGAGACAGAAAGCTATATTTATCTTATCCTTCCTGTAAACTTTAATGCAAATGTATAATAAGTGCATAATTATACGAAAATACTAATATTATTCATAAAAATGCATGAATAATTATACATTTATTCATTTTTTGTAAATATAAAGGAGCGACTATGGAAACAATCAAATTGCGTGATGAATTTATAAAGCTTGGGCAGGCGTTAAAAGCAGCCGGTCTTGTTGAATCGGGCGTTGAGGCAAAAGAAGTCATCCAGGACGGACAGGTGTCTGTAAATGGAGAAATCGATACTCGCCGTGGAAGGAAATTATACGGCGGGGATGTTGTATCATTTGGCGGAGAAGAAATCAAAATTGAAGATTAAATCTTTGAAACTGAAAAATTTTAGAAACTACGAGCTTTTGAATCTGGAATTTGACGGCAGCACCAACATTTTCTACGGGGATAATGCTCAGGGAAAGACGAATATTCTGGAGGCTGTCTATCTGTCCGGGACGACGAAGTCCCACAGAGGGAGCAAAGACCGGGATATGATCCGGTTTGGGGCAGAGGAATCACACATTGAGGTGATTGTTGAAAAACGCGGGATTCAGGATCAGATTGACATGCATCTGAAGAAGAACCGGCCGAAAGGTGTTGCTATTAATAAGATTCCGATACGCAAAGCCGGAGAATTATTTGGCATTGTAAATCTCGTATTTTTTTCACCGGAAGATCTGAACATTATAAAAAATGGTCCGGCGGGAAGAAGAAAGTTCATAGATTTAGAGCTGTCACAGCTTGATAAAGTATATTTTAATCATTTATCCAATTACAGTCGGATCGTAAATCAGAGAAATCATTTACTAAAAGACAGTGCATACCGGCAAGATGCAATGGAGACTCTGGACATCTGGGATCTCCAGCTTGTTCAGTATGGCAATGCAATCATTGCGAGGAGGAAACAATTTGTTGACGAAATGAACGAAATTGTTTCCGGAATACATAAGAAACTGACTGGCGGTAAGGAAGAAATCCGTCTGATCTACGAACCGAGTACGAAAAACATGTCTCTTGAGCAGGCTCTTGAGATGAACAGACAGCGAGATATCAGGATGAAGAGTACTTCGGTAGGGCCTCATCGAGACGACGTCTGTTTTATGGTCGGGAATCTGGACATCCGGAGATTCGGATCCCAGGGACAGCAAAGGACCGCAGCATTGTCATTGAAACTGGCAGAAATCGAGCTGGTGAAAAGAGTGATCGGAGACACACCGGTTCTGTTACTTGACGATGTGTTGTCTGAACTTGACAAACACAGGCAAAACTATTTATTAGACAGTATTCATGATATACAGACACTCATTACCTGTACAGGAGTGGATGAATTTGTAAATCATAGATTTGAAGTCAATAAAGTATTTCATGTCCAGAACGGACAAGTGATAAAGGAAAACTAGGAGGATTAGCATGGCTACAGAAAAGGTACAGCACGAATATGGCGCAGACGAAATTCAGATACTGGAAGGACTGGAAGCTGTAAGAAAGCGTCCGGGAATGTATATTGGAAGTACCTCATCAAGAGGTCTTCACCATCTGGTATATGAGATTGTTGATAATGCGGTTGATGAGGCGTTGGCAGGATTCTGTGATACCATTCACGTAACGATCAATCCGGATAATTCCGTTACTGTCACAGATAATGGACGTGGAATTCCGGTCGGAATCAACCATAAATCAGGACTTCCGGCAGTTGAAGTCGTATTTACGGTGCTTCATGCCGGAGGAAAATTCGGTGGTGGAGGATACAAGGTATCCGGAGGACTTCATGGAGTAGGTGCATCTGTTGTAAATGCGCTTTCTGTTTGGCTGGAAGTTGAAATCTGTCACGAAGGAAAAGTATACAGACAGCGCTATGAGCGAGGAAAAGTTGCAAAGAAGCTGGAAGTCATCGGAGAATGTGAGCCGGGAAAGACAGGAACAAAGGTCACATTCCTGCCGGATGGAGAGATTTTTGAGACAACAATCTTTGATTACAGCATTTTACAGCAGAGATTCCGTGAGATGGCATTTCTGACAAAGGGACTGAAGATTGTTCTTCGCGATGAAAGACCACAAGAGCCGATTGAGAAGACTTTCCACTATGAAGGTGGAATCAAAGAATTTGTTGAGTATCTGAACCGCAGTACGACTCCGCTTTACGAGCAGATTATTTACTGTGAGGGAATCGTCAACAATGTATCTGTTGAAGTTGCAATGCAGCACAATGATTCCTACAATGAGAACAGCTACGGATTTGTAAATAATATTACGACTCCGGAAGGCGGAACTCATATTGTCGGATTTAGAAATGCGTTAACAAAGACATTTAATGATTATGCAAGAAAGAATAAACTTTTAAAAGATAATGAGCCGAACCTGACAGGTGAGGATATCCGTGAGGGACTGACTGCAATTATCAGTGTCAAGATCGAGGATCCTCAATTCGAAGGTCAGACAAAGCAGAAACTTGGAAACAGTGAGGCAAGAGGAGCAGTTGATAGTGTTGTCAGTGAACAGCTTCAGATTTTCCTGGAACAGAATCCTCAGGTCGCTAAAGTAACCGTTGAGAAGTCTGTGATGGCACAGCGTGCGAGAGAGGCTGCAAGAAAAGCGAGAGATCTGACAAGAAGGAAATCAGCCCTTGACGGTATGTCACTTCCTGGTAAGCTTGCAGACTGTTCTGACAAGAATCCGGAAAAATGCGAAATCTACATCGTAGAGGGAGACTCCGCCGGTGGCTCCGCAAAGACAGCCAGAGACCGTGCAACACAGGCCATCCTTCCACTTCGTGGTAAGATCCTCAATGTTGAGAAGGCAAGACTGGATCGAATTTATGGAAATGCGGAGATCAAAGCCATGATCACGGCATTTGGAACCGGAATCCATGAAGACTTTGATATCAGCAAATTACGTTATCACAAGATCATCATCATGACCGATGCCGACGTGGATGGAGCACATATCAGTACACTGCTTCTGACATTTATGTATAGATTTATGCCAGATCTGATCAAAGAAGGATACGTGTATCTGGCACAGCCGCCACTTTATAAGCTCGAAAGAAATAAAAAAGTTTGGTATGCATACAGCGACGAAGAACTAGACAGCATTTTGCAGGAAGTTGGGCGTGATAACAATAATAAAATTCAGCGTTACAAAGGTCTTGGAGAGATGGATGCAGAGCAGCTTTGGGATACCACTATGGATCCAGAGCACCGCGTACTCCTTCGTGTCACAATGGATGATGAGACAGCAAGCGAGCTGGATCTCACATTTACAACACTGATGGGAGATAAGGTAGAGCCAAGACGTGAGTTCATCGAAGAAAATGCACAGTATGTACAGAATCTTGACATTTAAATATCAGCGAAATATGTTCGCTTTGCAGAAAGGAAAATAGATAAATGGAAGACAATATTTTTGATAAAGTCCATGAGGTCGACCTAAAGAAGACGATGGAGACCTCCTATATCGATTATGCCATGAGTGTTATTGCTTCCCGTGCGCTTCCAGATGTAAGAGACGGATTGAAACCTGTACAGAGAAGAATTCTTTACTCCATGATCGAGCTGAACAATGGACCGGATAAACCGCACAGAAAATCAGCCCGTATCGTCGGTGATACAATGGGTAAATATCATCCTCACGGTGACAGTTCTATTTACGGAGCATTGGTTAATATGGCTCAGGAATGGTCTACCAGATATCCGCTCGTTGACGGGCATGGAAACTTCGGCTCTGTGGACGGTGACGGAGCAGCGGCTATGCGTTACACAGAGGCAAGATTGAGTAAGATTTCCATGGAACTGACTGCTGATATCAACAAAGATACGGTAGACTTCATGCCAAACTTTGATGAGACGGAGAAAGAGCCGGTTGTACTTCCGGCAAGATTCCCGAACCTTCTGGTGAACGGTACATCCGGTATCGCCGTAGGTATGGCAACAAATATCCCGCCGCACAATCTTCGTGAGATCATTGACGCAGTAGTCAGAATTATCGATAACAAGATTGCAGATAAAAGCGAGACAACAATGGAAGAAATCCTTGAGATCATTAAGGGACCAGATTTCCCGACCGGTGGAGAGATTCTTGGTACAAGAGGAATCGAGGAAGCATATCGAACAGGACGTGGTAAGATTCGTGTACGTGCCGTAACGAACATTGAGACGATGCCGAATGGAAAGAGCCGCATCATTGTTACAGAGCTTCCGTACATGGTCAATAAGGCCCGTCTGATCGAGAAGATCGCAGAGCTGGTACGT
Organism: Dorea sp. Marseille-P4042; assembly: GCF_900290215.1. Classification (NCBI taxonomy): domain Bacteria; kingdom Bacillati; phylum Bacillota; class Clostridia; order Lachnospirales; family Lachnospiraceae; genus Dorea; species Dorea sp. Marseille-P4042. The sequence goes on from NZ_OLMI01000002.1 coordinate 1,560,977, forward strand.
GACAAGAAGGTGGATGGAATCACAGACTTAAGTGATCAGTCCAGCCGTGAAGGTATGCGTATTGTTATTGAACTTCGTAAAGATGTCAATGCAAATGTATTGCTGAACCAGCTTTACAAACATACACAGCTTCAGGATACATTTGGCGTGATCATGCTGGCACTGGTCGGCAAACAGCCAAAAGTCATGAATATTTTAGAGCTTCTTGGATATTACCTGAAGCATCAGGAAGATGTTGTGACACGTCGTACAAAGTACGAACTGAACAAAGCAAAAGAAAGAGCGCATATCTTAAAAGGATTATTGATCGCGCTTGATAATATTGACGAAGTTATCCGAATCATCCGTGGTTCCAGTACGGTACAGGCTGCAAAAGCAGAACTCATGGAGAAATTCGAACTGGATGATGTTCAGGCTCAGGCTATCGTAGATATGCGTCTGCGTGCTCTGACCGGATTGGAAAGAGAGAAGCTTGAGAAAGAATATGCAGAACTTATGGCTCAGATTGAGAGACTGGAGGCAATTCTGGCAGACGAAAAATTACTTCTTGGAGTGATTCGTGAAGAAATCCTTGTCATTAAGGATAAATATGGTGATGACAGAAGAACATCCATCGGATTTGACGAGTATGACATTTCCATGGAGGATCTGATTCCGAAGGAGAATATTGTAATTACCATGACAAAGCTTGGTTACATCAAGCGTATGTCTGATGATACATTTAAGGCACAGAATCGTGGCGGTAAGGGAATTAAAGGTATGCAGACTCTGGATGAAGACTATGTGGAAGAGCTTTTCATGACGAATACGCACCACTACATTATGTTCTTTACGAACACCGGACGTGTCTACAGACTGAAAGGTTACGAGATTCCGGAGGCAAGCCGCACATCAAGAGGAACTGCGATCATCAACCTGCTCCAGTTAATGCCGGGCGAGAAGATTACTGCTGTAATTCCGATTGATTACTACCGCGACCAGGATTATCTGATCATGGCAACAAAGAAAGGTCTTGTGAAGAAGACATCTCTTCGCGAGTACATGAATGTAAGAAAGACAGGACTTGCCGCAATTACACTGCGTGATGAGGATGAACTGATCGAAGTAAAATTCACAGACAATAATCAGGAAATCATTCTTGCAACGAAGTATGGTCAGTGTATCCGCTTTAATGAGACCGACGTAAGAGCAACAGGACGTAACTCCATGGGAGTACGCGGAATCAACCTTGCAGACCGCGACGAAGTGATTGGAATGCAGCTTGTGACCCAGGGACATGACCTTTTGATCGTATCTGAAAAAGGTATGGGTAAACGTACAGACATCAGTGAATTTACAGCACAGAACCGTGGCGGCAAAGGAGTGAAGTGTTACAAGATTACCGAAAAGACAGGAAATGTCATCGGAATCAAGGCAGTTGACGAAGACGATGAGATTATGATCATAAATACGGACGGAATCATCATCCGTATGCTGTGTTCCGGAATCTCCTTACTCGGAAGAATCACATCCGGAGTCAAACTCATCAACCTGAAAGATAAAGAGACCGTAGCAAGTATCGCAAAAGTCAGAGACGAAGAAAAAGAAGAAGCCAAAAAGAAAGAAATCTTCGGCGAAGACGGAGTAGAAGTGGACCAGCTAGACGTAGAATCACTGGCATTAGAAAGTGACGAAGAATAAAAGTTATACTGTCTGAGAAAAGAAAACTTAATAAGACTATAAAAAAATCTGCAGCTGCAGGACATGAAAATCCGAGGCTGCAGATTTTTTTGTCTTGTATATCACTAAGGGACAGGGTAAAATGAAAAAAGAGATGAAAGGAGATCATTATGCGTTCAGTCGATGTAAGTATAGTTACGAGAAATATTAAAGAAATGTGTATTCAGGCGAATCATTTTCTGTCTGAGGATATGGATATAGCGATGAAAAAGGCTGTGGAGACGGAGGAAGCACCGCTTGGAAAGCAGATTCTGACACAGCTTCAGGAGAATTTAAAGATTGCAGGAGAGGATATGATCCCAATCTGTCAGGATACCGGTATGGCGGTCGTGTTCATAGAAGTTGGTCAGGAGGTACACTTTGAAGGTGGAAGTCTTACGGATGCCATCAATGAGGGTGTGCGCCAGGGATATGTGGAAGGATATCTTAGAAAGTCTGTTGTAGGTGACCCGATCATCCGTGAGAATACGAAAGATAACACACCGGCAGTTATTCACTATAACATTGTGCCGGGGGATAAAGTAAAGATTAAAGTTGCTCCGAAGGGATTTGGAAGCGAGAATATGAGCCGTGTCTTTATGCTGAAGCCTGCAGATGGGATTGAAGGTGTGAAGAATGCAATTCTGACAGCTGTTCAGGATGCGGGACCGAATGCCTGTCCGCCGATGGTAGTCGGTGTCGGAATTGGTGGTACCTTTGAAAAATGTGCTCTTATGGCAAAGGATGCCCTGACACGTGAAGTTGGCACACACTCAGACATCCAGTGGGTCAAGGATCTGGAAGAAGAGATGCTTGAGACGATCAATAAGCTTGGTATCGGACCTGGAGGTCTTGGAGGAACAACAACAGCTCTTGCGGTAAATGTTAATACATACCCGACTCACATTGCGGGACTTCCGGTAGGAATCAATATTTGCTGTCACGTCAACAGACACATTGTGAGGGAGGTATAGTCATGGAGAAGCATATAAAAGCACCAATCAGCAAAGAAGTATCCCGTAAGCTCAGAGCAGGAGATTATGTATACATTACAGGAACTATCTACACGGCGAGAGATGCCGCTCACAAGAGAATGGATGATGCTCTTAAAAATGGAGAAAATCTTCCGGTAGATATGGTTGGACAGACGATTTATTACATGGGACCATCTCCGGCGAGAGAAGGGCGTCCGATTGGTTCTGCAGGTCCGACAACTGCGAGCCGTATGGACCGTTATGCGCCGAAGCTTCTGGATCTTGGCCTCACAGCCATGATTGGAAAAGGTAAGAGAAGTAAGGAAGTACTGGATGCTGTCAAAAGAAACGGAAGTGTTTACTTTGCGGCAGTGGGAGGAGCAGGAGCGCTTCTTTCAAAATGTATTAAGACTTCTGAGGTCGTAGCTTATGATGATCTTGGAACGGAAGCTATCCGCAAGCTTTATGTGGAAGATTTCCCGGTGATCGTAGTCGCTGATTGCGAGGGCGGTTATCTGTACGAAAGTGCCATAAAGGAGTACAAGAAGATATGAAACGAATCATAATGATGGTTCTTCGGAACATTTTACTTGTTCCGTGGATGTGGGCAAAATTATGTTATCATGCATCCCACGTAGACAAATACACAGAAGAAGAACATTACCGGATGCTCCAGTTCATCACACACCGAGCTAATAAGGGTGGAAATGTGACCATAGATGCCCACGGGCTTGAGAATATCCCAGAAGAAAACGGCTTTATGTTCTTCCCAAATCATCAGGGACTTTACGATGTACTGGCACTTGTAGATGTCTGCCCGAAGCCATTTTCCGTAGTTGCCAAAAAAGAAGTGGAAAATGTGCCATTTTTAAAACAAGTTTTCAAATGTATGAAAGCATATATGATGGATCGTAATGATATCCGTCAGTCACTGCAGGTCATTGTAAATGTGACAAATGAGGTAAAGAACGGAAGAAATTATCTCATTTTCCCGGAAGGAACAAGATCTAAGATGGGAAATGAGATGCTGGAGTTTAAAGGCGGAAGCTTTAAAGCAGCAACGAAAGCAAAATGTCCGATCGTGCCGGTTGCACTGATCGATTCTTTCAAGCCATTTGACACTAACAGTATCGCACCGGTCACAGTGCAGGTACATTTTTTAAAACCGCTGTACTATGATGATTATAAAGACATGAAGACGAATGATATCGCGGAACTTGTAAGAAGTCAGATCCAGAAAACGATCCATGATTCCATTTAGCCTGTCGGAGTGTGTGGAGTTATGTTGGATACGAAGGTGATGTTGGAAATACATTTGAGCCAGTAGAGGACGATGAATTCCTGATATTTAATAACTATCACTTTATGACGATGAGCATGGATTATGCTCTTGCCACGATTACAGGAACTAAGACATTGACAGGTGGTAATCTGGAAGCCGGAGAATTCCGATTTGGACTGTATGATTCAAGTGGAACATTGATTGAAACAAAAACAAACGATGCTTCCGGTAATATTACATTCCGTACAATTCCATATTATACAGCAGGAACTTATTCTTACACTGTAAAAGAGATTAATGAGCAGGGGGAAAATACCGTTAGCGATATTGAATATGATCCGTCTGTATATACCGTTATGGTAAATGTGGATGAAAACATGGATATGTCTATAACTTACATAAAAAATGGAACAAATGTGGAGAACTCATCCGAGAGTGTAGATAGAATCTCATTTGAAAATAAGATGTCTGTAACAGCAGCAGCTATTGATCCAGCGGCTAAGAAAGTATTAAATAATGCTGAACATCAGCCGGGAGAATTTACATTCCAGTTATTTGATGGGAATAATAACTTGATCGATACTAAGAAAAATACAGACAATGGTTCTGTACTCTTTGATTCCATTATATTTGATGAAGTTGGAGATTATAATTACACAATTAAAGAATTGATTCCGTCAGATTCGAGACAAATCTAAAGACGGCAGTAAAGATCCGCTTAAGGGAGCAACTTATGCACTGTATAAAATACTTAGTGGTGAAGGCCGCGACATTCTGATAGGCACACGGATATCAGATGAAAATGGTTATATGACATTTGAAAATGTAGAACCAGGAACTTATTACTTCAAAGAAGTTTCATCTCCAGCAGGTAAGATTGTAGCAGAGTGGACGACAGGAGATTCAGCCGAGTCATTTGAGCGAAAATTGAATGTTGATACATCGTATATTTTATGTGAGGTATCTGCACCAGAAGGATATGATCTTGCTGAAGATACAGAATTTATAATTGATGCATATGGAATTCTGAGCATTACATCAGGTCCGGATGCGGAGAAGACAAGTGATACAGCCTTAAGAATCTACGATAAAAAACTGGGCGTGACAAAAGTTACCAAAAATACGAAGGAAAATCATAATCAAAAACTTGTGGATGTAGTAAAAACTGTGAAAACAGGAGATACAGCCCAGATTGGATTATTTGCAATTCTTTCTATTGCAGCAATTGTAGTTGTGATTATCGTACTTCGCAGAAGAAAAAATTCATAAAGTAAATGATTGAAGGGGCTGTGAAAAAATTAATAACATAATCTATTCTAACCCAAAACAGGCAGTTTTGCCAATGCTAATTCAAGATTATTTGGACATCTGTGATCCAGTGCTGACTTTTGACAGATTTATGGGAGAAATCGCACTGGAGAACCAGTGTAAAGTTAATCTCCGCTTCATATATCTTATGGATCATCAAGCACCTTCTTACCGTACTTTCGGCTACTTCATCAACGAAGTACTTGCTGATTCCATTGAAGAAATATTTCAAGACATATTGATTGAAGTATTTCTCGTTTCTATCGGACAGAGTCTTTATAAATATCGTAACAAACAGAAAAAAGTTGCAACTGCCGCATAGAATTTCATAATAGCATTCATATGGGGGAAGGGGAACTATATCCTTTTTATAATTCGTCACGTTAAAGTGATACAATACTATATGGTAAAAATAAAATATAGTGATTTTATAATAACTTTATAGTAATATAGTTGCGCAGAGATATCAAAGTAAGGTATACTAAGAAAAATCAAAGCGGTCAGATGGAAAGAGAGAAGAAATCATGGTCATTATAGAAAATATCAAAAAGAGAAGCACAGAGCTTACAAGAAAACAGTACATGGTTGCAAAGTATATGATTGATCATCCGGATGAGATGGCATATATTACATTGAAAGAGTTGAGTCAGAACATCGGAGTAACAGAGATTACGATACTTAATACATGTGCATCACTTGGCTATGAAGGTTTTACCCAGATTAAATATGAATTTCGCAAGGATATAATTCAGAAACAAAAGACGGATGTTCTGGACGATAGCAGTGTCTATACAGAGAAAGTTCCCAAATATGAACATGATAACCGGGAAAAGGTTCTGTCAGAGATTGGAGATGAAGAGGTCAAAGCTATTACGGATTACTGGCAAAATATTGATTTAAAAAAATATTTTGAAGCGGCAGATTTGATTTTGAATAGTAAGCAGATTTTTATCTGTGGAAGAGGCATTTCCTGGACGCTGGCGGAATATATGAAAAACAGACTCTCTTCTTGTGAGGTCCTTGGAATTACTGCAAATACAGAATTGAATGATGATGTTTATGGAATGTTGAATTCACTGACAGAAGAATCTCTGCTCATACCGATTTCATTTCCGGATTACTACTTTATGACAACGAAAGTGACAGAGCGGGCAAGAATGCAGAATGCAAAAATACTGGCAATTACTGACCGTCTGGACACAGCAGTGGCGCAGTGCGCAGACTTGACATTGACAGCTCCGACTATGACGCGTGTTTTTCTGAATACATTGACATCACCGATGCTTATGCTGAATTTGTTGACCTCCGCTATAAAATTAAAGCAGGGCAAGACAGAACTTAATGAGAATTAGCGTGCAAAAAAAGAATTAAAGAACAATAACGGATTAGTAAAATAGACTGAAAATAAAGCGAAAATAAAGTGAAGATATAAGAAAATTGGTGCAATATTACTGAAGGTGTAGTATAGCACCAATTTTTATTACAAAAAGATAGACCAAAATTAAAGCATTTGATATAATATAGACAAATATTATAGATGCAACGGAAAAAGGAGGTTAATCTATGAAAAAGAAAATCATAAGTGCACTTCTCGCAGCTGTTATGGTATTTTCCCTGACAGCCTGTGGTGGTGGAAGTGACAAAAAGTCAGCAGACGGAACGTATTACAACACGTATCTGGACACAGATCCGACAACGATGGATCCGGTCAAAGGTAATGATACTTACAGTATGGGAATCCTGAGAAATATTATGGAGCCTTTGACGCGTCTGGAAGAAGATGGAGATAAGCAGGAACGTAAAGGTGCCGGAGCAGAATCATGGGAATCTAATGATGACGGTACCGTCTGGACATTCCATCTTCGTGATAATAAGTGGTCTGATGGCGAGCCGGTTACAGCAGATGATTACGTATACGGAATGAAGCAGACACTTGACCCGGAAGCTGGTTCACCAAATGCATTTTACATTACATGTATTAAGAACGGTGAAGCAATCTACAATGGAGAAAAAGATGTGTCTGAACTTGGCGTAAAAGCAGTCGATGATAAAACACTTGAGATTACATTAGAGTACTCGGTACCATATTTCCTTTCTCTGACAGATACAAGAGCTATGTATCCGGTTCGTGAAGATCTGGTAGAAAAATACGGAGAGAGCTATGGCGCAAATGTAGAATCTATGGTCGGATGTGGACCATTCAAGATGACAAGCTGGAAACGTAATTCTAAAATCGAATTAGAGAAAAATGAAAATTACTGGGATAAAGATTCTGTAAAATTAGATAAAGTAAATTATCAGATTGTATCAGACCAGACAGCAAGATTCAACTCCTTCGACAGTGGATCTTTGGATTATGTTGCATGTGCTGATAAAGAGTGGATCGAAAGATTTGATAAGAAAGACAAAGTTGATGTTGTTGAAGCACTAATCCCGACAGTAAGATACGATTTCTTTAACTGCCAGGACAAAATATTCAGCAATGTAAACATCAGAAAAGCTTTCACAATGGCAGTAAACCGTGAAGATATGTGTTCTGTTATTTACAATGATATCCACAAACCATTATACGGCTGGGTTCCATATTCTACATCAACGGGTGAACTTGGAGAGTATCGTAATCAGGTAGAAGAGCCATTAAAATCTATTACAGAAGATCCAAAAGAGTTACTTCTTAAAGGTATGCAGGAATTAGGACTCGGAAGTGATCCATCTACATTAAATATTACATATACATTAAGTGGTACAACTGAGTGGACAAGAACTTATGCAGCATATTGTCAGCAGATGTGGGAGAAAATTCTTGGAGTAAAAGTTGAGCTTGACTTCAATGAGTGGGGAACATTCCAGAGTAAGACGAATAATGGTGAATTCCAGATTGCTATGATGACCTGGACTATCGACTATGATGATCCAATGGCTATGATGGAAGTATTTGCCGGTGGTTCTAACATGGTTCCTGTATTCTGGCAGAATGAGCAGTATGACAGTCTTATTGCTCAGGCAAGAAAAGAGATGGATGAAAAGACAAGAGTTGACCTTTACAAACAGGCAGAAAATATTCTTCTGGCAGATGACTGTGTTATCAGCCCGAACGTAAATGAATGTACACATTCTTATTATTATCAGTATGTGAAGAATTACAATAAACTGGCAAGTTCAACAAGTGGACTGAAATATGTAGATACAAGTGCAAGATAGTAAAAGATAAGAATTTTACCGCCGCTTAATCTAAGAGCGGCGGTATTTTTAACAGGAGTGGATAATATGAAAAAATTTCTTGTAAAAAGAATCGGTTATATGATTGTTACTCTCGTAATCATCATTACAGCCACATTTTATATGATGCACAGTATTCCGGGAGATCCGCTTGCCCACATGGCAAGAAATCTTCCTGAGCAGACAAAAGCAAATTATTATGCAAAATATGGACTGGACAAATCCACAACGGAACAGTATGGAATTTTTATGAAGAATCTGATTACGAAAGGTGATCTTGGTGAGTCCTTAAAATATCCTGGAACTTATATAACAGACACACTTCTTGAAAATTCCAAAGTTTCAGCGACTCCGGGAGGACTGGCGCTGATTGTTGGAGTATTTTTAGGTATTATTCTTGGAATCGTGGCCGCACTTCATAAAAATAAGTGGCCTGATTACATAGTCATGTTCATAGCAATACTGGGTATTACGGTTCCAGTATTCGTACTGGCATCACTTCTTCAGTTTGTATTCTGTGTACAACTCGGAGTGTTGCCAACAACAGGATGGGGAAGCTGGCAGAATGTGGTTCTTCCGACCGTTGTATTGAGTTTTGGCACGATTGCCACTTATGCTCGTTATGTAAAGTCCAATATGCTGGATGTTATGAATCAAGATTATATTCTGACAGCGGAAGCAAAAGGTGTCAGCAGATTCAATGTGATCCGCAAACATGTTATGAAAAATGCATTTCTCCCATGTATGACACTTCTCGTAGGCCAGATATCCGGAATCTTTACAGGTTCTTTCGTTGTAGAAAAAATATTTGGAATACCAGGACTTGGATTTTATTACATCAATTCAATTAATGACCGAGATTACACGATGATTATCGGAACCACTGTATTTGCAGCATTTTTATTTGTATTTGTACAGTTGATCGTAGATATTGCATATACAGTTCTGGATCCTAGAATCCGGGTTGATTAGGAGGAAGATACATGATGGAAAACCAGAATACATTTGATATGACAGAAAATATCCCAGATGAAATGTTTGAAATCATCGGACTTGAGAAAGATGAAGAGGTTCCTGCTCGTCCGAGAATCGGATACTGGGCCGATGCATGGAGAAGATTTAAAGAAAATAAAGTAGCGCTTCTGGCAGGTATTATCCTTCTTGTTCTTATATTTTTCATTATATTCGGACCGGCCATCAGTGGATATGGATATGAGAAAATTGATTCGGGTGCAATCAATCAGGGACCAAGTGCAGCACATTGGTTCGGAACAGATGACCTTGGACGTGATCTGTTTGCCAGAGTATGGCAGGCGGGACGTGTCTCTCTTTTGATTGGTATTACAGGAGCGCTTGTAGCCAGTTTGATCGGAAGTATCTATGGAGGTATCGCAGCATATTTTGGAGGAATTGTGGACGATATCATGATGCGTATTGTAGAGGTTCTTTTAAGTATTCCATATCTTTTGATTGTTATCCTGATTTCTGTGATGACGGACAGCAAGAGTCTTGGAACGATGCTGATTGCCTTGACACTGACAGGATGGTGTGGAATTGCCAGACTGGTGCGTGGACAGATGCTTCAGCTGAAATCACAGGAATTTGTCCTTGCAGCAAATGCACTCGGTGTATCGCCGATGAAAATTATTATGAAACATATGATTCCAAATACACTCGGTATGATTATCGTAGCTATTACATTTGATATTCCAGGATACATTTTCTCAGAGGCGTTCTTAAGTTATGTAGGACTTGGAATCCAGCCGCCACAGACAAGCTGGGGAGCTCTTGCATCTGCCGCTCAGCAGAACTTTATGTTCTATCCAACACAGCTTTTGTTCCCGGCAATTATGATTGCCCTTACAATGCTGAGTTTTACTTTGCTTGGTGACGGACTTCGTGACGCATTAGATCCGAAACTTAGAAAATAGTCTGGAGGTAGATGAAGATGGAAAATGAAAAAGTATTAGAAGTAGATAATCTGCATGTTTCTTTTCAGACTTATGCAGGAGAAGTAAAAGCTGTCCGTGGTGTCAGCTTTGAATTAAAAAAAGGTGAGACGCTTGCATTCGTAGGAGAGTCAGGATGTGGAAAGACCGTAACGGCCAAAGCTGTCATGCGTCTTTTAAAACCGCCATTCGCAGAGATTAAACCGGAGTCGAAGATTGTCTGTAATGGAAAAGATGTCATGAAAATGACGGACAAAGAATTATATAAGTTTCGCGGAGACGAAATCAGTATGATTTTTCAGGATCCAATGACTTCACTGAATCCTACGATGACCATTGGTAAGCAGATTATGGAAAGTCTGATCATTCATCGTGGCATGAATAAGGCAGAGGCAAGAAAAGAAGCTATCCGTATGCTTGAGATGGTCAAGATTCCAAGCCCGGAATCTCGAATTGATAATTATCCGCATGAATTATCCGGTGGTATGAGACAACGTGTTATGATTGCCATTGCACTTGCATGTAATCCGAAAATTCTGATTGCAGATGAACCAACAACTGCGCTTGATGTAACAATCCAGGCACAGATTATGGATCTGATGCGCGAATTAAAAGAAAAATCTAATACAGCTATTATTCTGGTAACACATGACCTTGGTGTTGTGGCTAATTTCGCGGACCGTATTCAGGTTATGTATGCAGGCCAGGTCGTAGAGAGGGGAACTGCCCGTGAGATTTTCTATGAAAGCAAACATCCGTATACATGGGCGCTTTTAAGTTCCGTGCCAAAGGTTACCAATGAATCAAAAGAAGAATTATATGCGTTAAAGGGAACACCTCCGGATCTCCTGCTTCCATTACATGAATGCCCATTTGCATCCAGATGTGAGTACTGCATGGGAATCTGTAAAGAGAGAAATCCAAGAGAGACATCCTTAAGTGATACACATAAGGTGTCATGCTGGCTGCAGCATCCAAAAGCACCGAAGGTAGAATCCTTCTATGATAAGGAGGCAAAATAATGGATCAGAATAATTATATCTTTGAAGTAGAAGACCTTTGTAAATATTTTCCGGCAGGAAAGAAAAAGGTCGTAAAGGCTGTAGACGGAATTAATCTGAAGATTCGAAAAGGCGAGACGATTGGTCTTGTTGGAGAATCTGGTTGTGGAAAGACAACTTGCGGAAGAACGATTATCAAGTTGTATGAGCCGACAAAGGGAAAGATTCTTTTTGAAGGAAAAGATGTATCCAAACTTCATGGAAAGGAACTGTTATCTTTCAAAAAGGATGTTCAGGTCATATTCCAGGATCCGTATGCATCTCTGGACCCACGTATGACAATCGGAGAGATTATCAGTGAAGGAATGCATGTACATTTGAAACTTTCTCAGAAAGAAATGGATGAAAGAGTCGCAGATCTGTTAAATAAAGTAGGTTTAAATGCTGAATATGCCAACCGTTTTGCTCATGAGTTATCCGGTGGTCAGAGACAGCGTGTCGGTATTGCCCGCGCGCTGGCGGTAGAACCGAAGTTTATTATGTGTGATGAGCCAATCTCTGCGCTGGATGTTTCTATTCAGGCACAGGTCGTCAATCTTCTGATCAAATTGCAGAGAGAGATGGGACTGACTTATCTGTTCATTTCCCATGACCTGTCCATGGTGAAACACATTTCCGACCGTGTCGGAGTTATGTATCTTGGATCCTTCGTGGAGCTGGCAAGCAATGAAGTGCTGTATTCATCTCCGAAGCATCCGTATACACAGGCGTTGATCTCAGCAATCCCGGAAGCAGATCCTGATTATGAGAGCCAGAAGGAAAAGACGAAACTGGAAGGTGAGGTTCCAAGTCCATTGAATCCACCATCTGGATGTAAATTCCGTACCAGGTGTAAATATGCGACCGAGCGGTGTGCGCAGGAGTCCCCAGTGTTCAGAGAGATAGAGTCGGATCATTTTGTGGCGTGCCACCTGTTTGATAAAGACGGAGAAAAATAAGATTTTGATTCACAATTTTTGAATTTATTTTGAACAGACCATGTCTAAAAGGTCTGAATGTAACATGTTAAGGAGGAAAAGACATGCTCAGTCAGAATATGACAGATAAAATCATAGACTACATCATGTCTCATGGAGGGGATTTTGCAGAAGTGTTCGCAGAGCATACACGACGGAATCAGCTTGCCATGACAGGTGGAAATATGTTAGAGGCACTGGCAGGAATTGAATCAGGAGTAGGAATCCGTATATTTTCCGGCGACCAGTGTGCATATTTCTACACAGAAGATGAGAGAGAAGAGAATCTTTTCCGTCTGTTAAAAGAAAACTGGAAAGCAGGGGAACCAGTCAGACCGGACTGGGAGAAGCTGTCTGCAGATCAGAAAATATATGACAGCACGACAGAATATTTCCAAAGTGCTTCTGTTAAAGATAAGATGAAACTTATGGAAAAATGCGACAAAGCAGGACTTGCATATAGTAGTCAGATTTCGCAGATGTATCTGAAATATTTGGATATGGATCAGCATGTGCAGATTGCCAATTCGGAAGGTTGCTACATGGAAGACCACCGCATGAAGACAAGACTCTCTATTGAGGCGGTTGTCCGTGACGACCAGGACGTGCAGCGGAGTTATTATGGACCTGGGGCAATGGGAGGTTATGAGTTCCTGAAACAGATAAATGTAGAAGAGTGTGCCAGAAAGGTCGCACAGAATGCCATCCGCTGTCTGGGAGCCAGAGCTTGCCCGACAGGAAGAATGCCAGTCATTATTGCTAATGGATTCGGAGGACTGTTCTTCCATGAGGCCTGCGGTCATTCTCTGGAAGCGACTTCTGTTTCTGACAATGGAAGTGAATTTTCGGGAAAATTAGGTACAAAAGTCGCTTCTGAGAAAGTGACACTGATTGATGACGGAAGTATTCGTGATGGCTGGGGATCTGGCTATATCGACGATGAAGGTGAATTGACAAGAAAAAATGTGCTGATTAAAGATGGAATCTTAAAGAATTATTTGGTGGACCGCCTGAATGGAAAGAAACTTGGTCTGTCTGCAAATGGAAGCAGTCGCCGCGAGAGCTATCGGTTTGCGCCGGTGGCAAGAATGAGCAACACTTATATTGCACCGGGCAGTGATGACGTAGAGAAAATGATTGCGTCTGTAGACCGTGGAATCTATGTAAAGAGTATCAATGCAGGTTCGGTCAACAGTATTACCGGCGAGTTCAACTTTAATACGGGAGAAACATTTCTGATTGAACACGGAGAGATTACGGTGCCGGTTCACAGTGCCACTCTGATTGGAACAGGAGGGGATATCCTTCAGAAAGTCGAGCAGGTAGGAAAGGATTATGAGCTTGGTCAGGGGTTCTGCTATGCCGGAAGCGGAGCTATCTATATTGGGGCAGGACAGCCTACCGTAAAAGTATCAGAGATGACAGTGGGAGGAGACGAGATATGTTAGATTGCAGAGAGCAGAAAACAATAGAAAAGCTGTCTGAGGAGCTTGAAAAAGCTGGCTATACTCACATTTCTTTCCAGGTCGTTCATACGAAGTCAAGAACAACAAGTGTACGTGGCCACAAGTCTGTAAAAAAACAGGACAGCGAGGATGCAGTCTATGTAATCGAGGCTGCTCATGACGGGAAAAAAGAAAAGTCTTACTGGACAGTTCTTCCGGGAGCAGAAGCTTTAATTACAATGCTGAGAGAGAATATGGAAGCTCTGGGTGAAAAATATGAAGAAGATGTGGATAACGCTAAGAATTCAAAAGAAGCATGTGGAGAGGATGAAAAAGTGCAGTTCATGTGGGAGAACCATGAGACTGTGATGAAAAAGCTTGCAGAGGCAAAGGAAGAAGTTTATCAGGTCCCGAATATAGACCTTGTGGATTATCTTGGATATGAGCAATATTTGGAAGAGATTTATGTATTGGGACCGGGAGATAAGAGGTTCATGGATGCTACAGGATACCACAGTCTCCGTGCAGATTTAAAGGCGGAGAAGGATGGACAGGCATCTTATGCCAGAGGATGCTGTTATGTGAGTGAGTTGGCAGATGACAGTGCAAAGAAGCTGGCGTGTGAGACAGCTAAAGAAGCCAGAGCCGGCCTTGGTGCAGAACCGATTGTGTCTGGGCAGTATCCGGTCATTTTGAAAAACTCCGTGATGGCAGAATTACTGGAAGCGTATATTCCGGCATTTTATGCAGACCGGATTAAAAATGAAAGAAGTGCGCTTGCAGGACGTGAGGGTGATAAGATTGCATCTGCAAATGTTTCATTAAAAGAGGTGCCAGATTTGAAAGAGGGCAGAGTATGCCGTAGAATTGATGATGAAGGAATACCTGTGAAAGAAAAATACCTGATAAAAGAAGGAACATTTAAAACACAACTTGTAAATAAAGAACTTGCGAAAAAATTAAAAATCGAACCTACAGGAAATGGTTTTAAACAATCGCCAAAATCTGATGTGGAAATTGGGATTACAAATGTTATTTTGCAATCTGAATGTGATCTGGGTGAGAAAACAGAATCCTCAATTTTGGACTTGAAGAAAAAAATGTGTCATGGTATCCTTGTAACCGATGTAGATGGTGTATTTGCAGGAATTAATGTAATGACGGGGACATTTTCATTAATTGTAAAAGGAAGAAAGATTGAGAATGGCCAGGAAACAGATGCATTTTGTCAGGTGACGATTGCAGGTAATTTCTTTGACATGCTTGGTCAGATTCAGGGAATCGCAAATGATTACATATCTACATATCCGGATTGCGCAAGTGTAATTGCTCCATCAGTGTATGTAGGAGAATTGGCAGTATCCGGAATATAAGTATGTGATTTCGGAGGAAGAAAATTGTGAAAAACAAAAATCAGACAATGTTACAGCGGGGAATAACATTGTTGACAGTTATTATTGGAAATGCTATGTACGCAGCGGTCGCAGTATTATTTCTGCTTCCGTCAGGACTGCCGACCGGAGGAACGACAGGTATTGCACTTTTAGTGAACAGATTGACCGGATTATCCGTTTCGATATTCGTGCTGGGATTTAATATTGTGATGCTGGTAGTCGGATTTATTTTTCTTGGAAAGAAATTCGCATTTACAACTATTGTAAGTACATTTACCTATCCAATCTGCCTGGAGTTATTCGGACAGATCTTTGCAAATGTACATTTTACAGACGATATCTGGCTGAATACGATATTCTCAGGGCTGGGAATCGGAGTGGGACTTGGAAGCGTCATTCGTATGGGAGCATCCACCGGAGGTATGGATATTCCTCCGTTGATTTTGAATAAATATTTTAAGATACCTGTGTCAGTCAGCCTGAATGTATTTGATATATGTATACTGCTTGGTCAGGCTATCCTCATACCTCCTGAGATGCTGTTATATGGAGTTATTCTTGTTATAACCTATACAACAGTGCTGAATAAGGTATTGCTCCTTGGTGGCTCGAAAATGGAGGTTAAAATCATCAGCAGAAATCCGGAGCCAATCCGTCAGGCGATTATCGGGCATCTGGACCGGGGACTTACAATTCTGCGTGCAGAGGGTGGATATTCACAGGAAGACCGCCAGGTGCTTCTCGTTGTTGTGTCAAACCGTGAACTGCATCAGTTGGAGCGTATTGTAAAGAATATTGATCCGGAAAGCTTTGTGATTGTAAGTGAAGTCAGAGAAGTCAGCGGTCGTGGATTTTCATTGACAAAAGAGCACAAGAGTACTCAGAGTGAAGGAAATAGTGCCAGTGCAAATGTGAAGTAAGAGATTGAAAAAATAAAGTAAAAAAATGATTGACATTAGGGTAAACCTCTAGTATAATCATTTTTGCTGGAGAAATACTCAAGAGGCTGAAGAGGCGCCCCTGCTAAGGGTGTAGGTCGGGTGACCGGCGCGAGGGTTCAAATCCCTCTTTCTCCGTAGGTAAGAGATTTGGAAGAAATTCCAAATCTCTTTTTTTCGTTCTAAGCAAAGACCGCTACTTGAAATTTACATTTGACTGGGGTACTATCTTTTTAAATAAACTACACGTATAGAAGAAAAGAAGCCAAGACGATGTTGGATAGTGCCCATTATGCTATGCTGGAGGTAAAAGAGAAGGTATTACGTTATATGGCTTGCCAGAAGTACCTTGGAAAGAACTACGGGGCAGTTATGCTGCTTGCTGGATCTCCCGGAGCAGGCAAGACATCCATTGCAGTTTCGATTGCAAAGGCGATGGGAAGACCTTGTGTGAAAATATCACTGGCAGGTGTTTCGGATGCATTATTTCTACGAGGAACACAGACAGTATTCAATCATGCCAAGCCGGGAAGGATTGTGGATGCTCTGGTACATTGGAAAAGCTTCTGCCCATTGATCGTATTGGATGAAATTGACAAAATGGGAAGTTCCATCGAACATGGCTGCCCGGAAAATGTACTTCTTGACATATTAGACAGTGACCGTTCAAAATTTGTAGATAACTATCTGGGATTTCCACTGGATCTGTCAAATGTAATTTTTGTGGCAACAGCTAATAGTCTTGAACCGTTGTCGCCGATATTACAGGATCGTCTGGACATTGTAGGATTACCTCCATATACGATAAGAGACAAAAAGCAACTTGTGAAAGGATACATTTGACCAAAACTGATCAAGGAGTATCAAATAGAGCAGGTAGATATTGAGGAAGATGCAATAGAAGAATTGATTGCAGAGGTGCACAGTAGAAGTATGTCATGCAATTGCATGACGCGCACCTCGCAGCAAGAATGCCGAGGCATTCTTGAATATGTAGAAGAAAATATCATAAAGAACATCAAAGAAGAGAATCTGGCAAAAATAATGGGACCTATTTATTATAGATAAGATTGTAATAATGGGCACTATATTTTGTATGTTATATGCGTGTAAACACTAAGTATAGATGCGGAAAATTAATGAGTAAAAGATGTAAAAAAAGATGAATAAAAGTATTGACATATGGTTGTCCAAATGATATTATAACTAAGCTGATTCGCGAGAAAACAATTCTTAAGAATCAAAAAAAGAATAAAAAATTATTGACAAGAGTTAATAATTATGATATTCTAGATAAGCTGTTCCGAACGACAGAGATAATCGGAACAAACAGCAAAAAAGAAAAATAAAAAAGTTGTTGACAAGCGATTGCGAATGTGATAATATAAATAAGCTGTCGCTGAGATGACAACAAGAAAAAGAACCTTGATAATTAAATAATAGACAACAACCCTGAAGATTCTTTAAGAGAAAATTCAGAACGGACATTGAATGACAATGTCGACCTTAAAACAGTAAAAGGGATAAGAAAGCTAGTAGTTTTCTTGACC